>CAWGYF010000026.1:0-125264 GCA_963826705.1 uncultured Actinomycetota bacterium | reverse complement strand
CAGGTTGGCCCCCAGCCAGCCGCGCGGCCAGCGCAGCCAGCGCCCCGAGCCACCAGCCCTGCGCGCCGCACACCGCCGCGGCCCCTGCCGCGACGACGCCGACGAGCCCCAGAGACCCGCCTTGCGTGAATACGTCGGGCGAGATCCGCCGCGCACGGCCAGGTCGACCAGGCGCCGCGGCCTGCGCGTGTACCAGGGTTTGATCGCGTAAAGCCCGTTCATGGCATGGGAAGCGCCGGAGGGCGTAGCTCGCGGATCCGCGAACTACGCAGCCCCTCGCATCTGATTGCCGACGAACGGGTTCGGCATACACCGTCTCCCGTCTGGCGGGCACGCAAGCGCCGGGCTATTGTCGGGCCGCCGGCCGTGACGTGGACCACAATAGGCCGGGGGCTCGGGGGCCGAATAGCCATGACTGCGGAAACCCAGGAACGGACCCAAGGCGGAAAGGCCCGGCTGGTCTACCCCGGCATGGGTGTGCTGTTCATTGTGTTGGTCTGCTGCTTCCTCTCGTGGGGCATCGCGGCCGACCTGACCACGCCGATGGTCGCGGGGTTCAAGCGCATCTTCGACATGACGACGTTCCAGGCGTCGCTCGTTCAGCTCTCATACTTCGGCGCGTACTTCCTGCTCGCGCTGCCCGCCGCGTTCATCAACGAGCGGTTCGGCTACAAGGCGGGACTGCTCAGCGGGCTGGCGCTGGCGGCGCTGGGCGCGTTCGCGTTCTACCCGGCCAGCAAGATCATGACGTTCGAGGCGTTCCTTTTCGCGCTGTTCGCCATCGCCGCGGGTTGCTCGATCCTGGAGACTTCCGCCAACCCGTACGTGATCTCGCTGGGCCCGGAAGAATCCGCGACCCGACGGCTCAACCTCGCGCAGGCGTTCAACCCGCTGGGCACCAACATCGGCGTGCTGCTGGCTGCCACGCTGATCCTGCCCAAGCTCGAAGACCCCGTGAACATGGCGCAGCTGACGCCCGAGCAGCTGCAGGTCATCCGAGCAGGCGAGCTAGCCGCGGTGATGGGCCCCTACCTCGGGCTCGGCCTGCTGCTGGTGGCGATCTGGCTGGTCGTCGCCATGCGCAAAGCGCCGACGATCGTCGAGGAGTTCCCCGACGCGGGCGACACCGGTGTGCGGGCGGCGTTCCGGATGCTGAGGTCCAACAAGCGCTACGTGTTCGGCGTGGTCGCGCAGTTCTTCAACGTGGCCGCGCAGGTGTGCACCTGGACCTACATCATCCAGTACGTCGAGCAGGCGGTGAACGGATCACTGGAGCTGGGCGGCTACCTGCTGCAGATCAGCCTCATCATCTTCCTCATCTCACGGTTCGTGATGACGTGGGTGATCGGCAAGATCCGCGCGGCGAAGGTGCTCACCCTCATGGGCGGGCTCGCCGTCGCGCTGTGCGTGTTCGCCATGGTGTCGCCCAACGCGCTCGGGGTCGCCGCCTTAGTCGCGATCTCGATCTGCCTGTCGCTCATGTTCCCGACGATCTACGGCGTCGCGCTGGAAGGGCTCGGCCCGGCCACGAAATTCGGCGCCGCGGGCCTCGTCATGGCGATCGTCGGCGGGGCGATCATGCCGGTGGTGCAGGGCAAGGTGCTCGATGCCACCACCCCCGCCATCTCGTTCATCGTCCCGGCGATCTGCTTCGCCGTCGTCACCGCGTACGCCGTGTACGACCTGCGCGCCAAGCCCGTCAAGCCGATCCGATCGGCCGCCGACGAGGTAGCGTCGTGAGCAGGCGGCTCGCGACCCTCTCTTCCGCCATCACCGCCGCCGTCGCGCTGGTGGTCGCGGGCTGCGGCAGCGGCGGCGACCTCGCCGCGCAGCAACCCACCAACCGGCTCGAGGTCATGTCCTGGTGGACGTCGGCGTCGGAGAAGCCCGCGTTGGAGTCGCTGCTCGAGTCCTACAAAGCCGCGCACAGCGGGGTCACCGTCGTCGACGGCGCGGTGGCGGGCGGCGGGGGCAGCAACGTCTCGGTCGTACTGGCCTCCCGCCTGCAGGCGGGCGATCCCCCCGACGTCTGGCAGACGTTCGTCGGCTCGTCGACCCAGGCGTACGCGCGCAAAGGCCGGATCGCGGACGTCAGCTCGGTGTACGCGAGCACGAACCTCGCAGCCGTGCTCCCGAAGGGTGTGCTCGACGCCGTCACCGTCGACGGCAAGCAGTACAGCGTGCCCACCGGCAGCCACCGCAGCAACGTGCTTTTCTTCTCCAAGACGGCGCTGGCGAAGGCGGGCGTCACGCCGCCAGCGGCGGGCTACACCATGCCCGCGTTCCTCGCCGATCTCGCGAAGGTCGGCCAGTCCGGCGGCACCGGACTGTGCCTGGGCGGCAAGGACGCGTTCGCCTCCGCGGAGCTGTTCGAGAACATGCTGCTGTCCACCGTCGGCGCCGACGGGTGGAGCCGCATCGAGTCCGACCGCTTCGACTGGTCGGGCGACCAGGCGCGGTCGGCACTCGCTGGCTTCGGCAGCGCGCTCACCTACGCCGACCCGGCCAGCGACGGGCTCACCTGGGACCAGGCCACGAAGAAGCTCGCGGGCGGCCAGTGCGCGTTCGAGTCGTTCAACGACTCGGCCTACGGCGAGCTGATAGCAGACGGCGCCACGGAACAGACGATCGGTGCTGTGCCGTTCCCGGGCACCGAAGGCGCCTACCTGGCCGTCATCGACGCGTTCGTGGTGGCCCGCGACGCCGCCGACGGGCGCAACGGCCTCGACTACCTCCAGGTCGTCGCCTCACCGGAGGCCACCCTGAAGTTCAACGCGATCAAGGGATCGGTGCCGGTGCGCACCGACGTGCCGCTGAAGTCGCTGTCGGCCTACCAGCAGAGCGCGGCTCAAGCGTTGCGCGACAAGACGTTCCTGCTCTCGATCGTGCACGGCGAGGCGATGAGCCCCGCGTTCCAGCAAGGCTTCTACGATGCGATCGCCACCTACCGGGGCAGCCGCGACCCCGCGGTGTTCGCCAAGACCCTCTCCGATGCGGTGCGGGCAAACCAGGGTCTCAACGCCCCCTGACCCCTCAATGCGCCAGGGTCTTGAGGAGGACAACCAGCGCACCCGGCCGTACACCCACTCAGCCGCGTCGGCGTAGCCCTTGACCTCGAGGTACTCGCTCAGCTCCTTGTTGCCGACCGCACGGCCTTCCGCGAGCAGCTGCTCAACCTCCTTGAGCACGAGGGTGTTGCCCTCAATGGCGGTCGAGTGGTGTGCTTCCTCGAACCAGATTCCGCGCCAGATGTCCGCCGCTCCTGCGGATTCGGCAGGCCGCCCATGCGGTGCCGCAGCTCGGCGATCTGAAAGTCGAGCCGCTGGTAGACCTCAAGGCGGGGCGGCCGTCCGCGGGGGCTCACCACGCCAGCATAAGCTTGATCTTTAACCTGGTGCTTGCTGGCTCCCACGGCGAGGGGTGTCCCTTTTGGGGGTTTTCTTCCCGACTGGGTGGCGGGGTGCGGGGCTGGATGTGGCGCCTGGGGGTCGTCCTGGTCCGGGCCGGGAGGGTTTCGGCGGTTGGGCGGGAATGCCGGCTTTCCGGCGGATCCGGGGAAACCCCCGCCGGACCCGCCCGGGGGTGAGCCGGTCTGCGGGCAGCGGGCGTTCCCAGGGGTGGCGCAGGTCTTGGGCCAGGTCGCGGGCCAGGCATAGCTGGGTGTACGCGGCGATCAGCAGCCAGACCCAGCGGTCGGCCTGCTCGGGTGAACGCAGCCGGGGCCGGGTCAGCCCGAGGGTTTGCTTCAGAAACCTGAACGTGTGTTCGATGTCGAAGCGGCGCAGGGAGGAGTGCCACCACCAGTCCACATCGGCCGCGGCAGCCTGCGGGTCGCTGCACCATAGCCACATCGGCTTGGGTGCCCGATCCCCGGGCAAATGATCAACTGTGAGGTTGATGATGCTGCCCTCGATGATCGGCAACGGGCCGGCGTGATCCGCCCAGGCGGCCCGGCGTTCCAGCTCGGGATGCAGCCCACCCCAGGCCCGTACGTGCACCCGGCCGTAGCGGGAATGGGTCTGCACGCCTTCGGCTTGCGCATCGGGCCAGGTTGCCGGATCGGCCAACTCGACCCGTGCCCCGTGCCGGGGCGGGCGTCCACCCCGACGCGGGGGTGGCCCGGCCGGGCCGCGCATGACCCGGTCACCGCGGATACGGGCCACCAGCACCACCGGCAGATCAGCCGGCAGATGCGACAACCGGATGACGTCGTAACCGGCGTCCATGACCAGCAGCACCGGCGCCTGTCCCGCCTGCCAGGCCCCGGCGGTGACCAGCCGAGCCAGCAGGTCCCTGATCTGGGCCGCGGTCACCTCGGTGACGTCGGCGTCGGGCTCGATCCGCACGGCATCCAGCAGCCGGGTCCAGGACGTGCGACCGGTCTCCAGCGCAGCGATCACCGAGTACGGCCAGCCCGGGATGGTCTGCCGGGTCCCGTTGCAGCGGCAGTACCGATGACCGTGCGAACGCCCCGGCGAGCACTCCGCGTCCGGGCGCGGCCAACTCGTCACATCCACCGCCAGCCGCAACCGGCCCGTCGTGTCCCGCGGCAGGCCCAACCCCGCCACGCTCATCCGCAACCGGGCGAACTCGATCCGACCGCACGCCAACCCGTCATACATCCCCCCATGCCCACGCCGATGCACCCCGCACAGCGACAACTCCGGCAACGATGTGACCGGCCCACCCGAACACAACACCGCATCGGTCAACTCGAACAACGCATCCGCCCGCGCGCTCAAACAGCCGTAGAACGCCCGCCGAAACCGGGCAAGATCACCCACACCGACCCCGGACTCGCCCTGGCCCCGCACCAGACCTTCCGGCACACTGCCCACCACGGCCACCGTCTTTCTCTTCGCGCTCTGTGGAAGGAACCCGAAGAGGATCAAACGGTGGCCGTGCCATGTCCCGCCGACACGCCGTCCAACCTGGACAAAACTGATCGGCCAACTCGGCTGAGGTTAAAGATCAAGTTAAGAGCACCCGGCAGTTGACGGTTGGCCGCGCATGATCGGCGAAAGTGGTGCCGCAAGGGCAGTGGTGCACCTCCGGCACCACTGCAGGCGATCACCGGCTCAACAGACGTGACGAGCCTCCCGCGATCACGCCACGACCGTCCCCCGGCCACGTCCGCCTCGTCGGGTCGCTGTCAGCCCACTGGGCACCCCGCAAACGGCACCCCGCACGCCGCGCACGGGGTGCGAGTCGCCGCGCCGGGGTGCGTGGTCGGTGTCCACGGGGTGCGACTGCACCCGGCGGGGCGGGACCTGACCCTCACCGCCGGCTGCCCGGGCTGATCACCGCCAACCAGGGCCACTTCGCAGACCGCGCATGCACCTCGCAGGGTCCACAGACCCTGCGAAGCGACAGCGGACCCTGCGAAGACCCTGTCCCGCCACGCCACGTGCCTCATGTGCCGGGCGCTGTGAAGGAAACGGTCCGTTTCGTCCCCTTCGAGGCGGCCCACCGGGTCATGGGATCTCTAAGCAACCGGCATTGTGGCCCAACCTCTGCGACGACGCCTCAGGGTCTGCGAGCTCGGGCCCCGGTCAGCTCGCGATCGCGGCGAAGGTCGCGCCCGTCAGCCGCGCCAGGTCCGCAGGCGCGAGCTCCACCTCGAGCCCGCGGCGCCCAGCGCTGCAGAAGAGTGTCTCCAGTCCCTGCGCGCTCGCGTCGAGCACCGTCGGCAGCCGCTTGCGCTGCCCCAGCGGAGAGATGCCGCCCGCGACGTACCCGGTGGCCCGCTCGGCGGCGGCGACGTCGGCCATCTTCGCCCGCTTTCCGCCCGCCGCGGCGGCCAGCGCCTTCAGGTCGAGCTTGGCGGCGACCGGCACGATCGCGACGGTCAGCGCGCCGTCGACGTCGGCCACCAGCGTCTTGAACACCCGCGCCGGGTCGAGGCCGAGCGCGTGCGCGGCCTCAGGTCCGTACGCCGCGCCCGAGCCGTGCTCGTACGCGTGGAGCCGGTAGGACACGCCCGCCTTGACCAGGAGCGCGGTCGCCGGGGTTGCGGTGCCTGCCACAACCGCCACGATAGGGAATCCTGGGGCCGCCACCTGCGTTGACCCGGCCGTGATGCAAGCACTGCTGGACGTTCCGGCGGGCCCCGTCGAGGCGGGGCGCGTATTCTCATTCCGTCAGCCGGTTGCCGATTTGGCGACCGCCACCGCGGTCGCGTACCCCGCGATCCGGCTCGGAGGGAGCGCGGTGCCCGAACAGGGCTTGCACAGCGAGCGTCGGGACGACACCGCGGCGCCAGAGGCCGTGGACCAGGAGAACGAGACGCCGCAGGAGCGCGCTGCCCGGTTCGAGCGCGACGCGATGCCGCTGCTCGACCAACTCTACGGTGCGGCCCTGCGGATGACGCGCAACCCAGCCGACGCCGAGGATCTGGTGCAGGAGACGTTCCTCAAGGCGTTCTCCGCGTTCGGCACGTTCCGCGCGGGCACGAACCTCAAGGCGTGGCTCTACCGAATCCTCACCAACACCTACATCAACGGGTATCGCCGCAAGCAGCGCCAGCCCCTGCAGTCGCCGACCGACGAGATCACCGACTGGCAGATCGCCCAGGCGGGCGAGCACACGTCCCTTGGCCTGCCCTCTGCGGAGGCCGAGGCGCTCGACCGGCTCCCCGACGACGACGTCAAGGCCGCACTGCAGCAACTGCCCGACGACTTCCGGATGGCGGTCTACCTCGCGGATGTCGAGGGGTTCGCCTACAAGGAGATCGCCGAGATCATGGGCACGCCGATCGGCACCGTGATGTCCCGGTTGCACCGCGGTCGCCGTCAGCTGCGCGAAATGCTGACCGGTACGGCCGCCGAGCGGGGCTTCCTCCGCGGAGAGCGGACGGAGGCGGCGTCATGAGCTGCGGCGAACCGCATGAGACCGATTGCTCTCAGGTGCTCGCCGAAGTGTGGTTGTTTCTCGACAACGAGTGCGACGGCAGGCAGCGGCAGCTCCTGGCACAGCACCTGGAGGAGTGCCAGGGGTGCTTGGCCGAGTACGGCCTCGAGGAGAAGCTGAAGAAGCTGTTGGCCACCAAGTGTGGGGGCGAGCAGGCGCCAGCCGCGCTGCGGGAGCAGATCCGTTCGGCGGTGCTGCGCGAGGCCGAGGTGACCGTGGCCGAGAGCGCCGACGGCACCACCTTCACCAGGGTCGAGGTGCGCACCACCCACATCGAGCGGTCCTGACGCCGGGCAGGCGCTTCCTGCCCGGCTCCGCCCCGACTCAGGTGTTGGGCTTCTTGCCGTGGTTCGCGCTCTTCTTGTTCCGGTCGCGCCGCTTCCGTGCCCGCTTCGACATGATCTTCCTCCCTCCGCTTGACCTGGTCTCATGGTCGCACGTGGTTGGATACCGACAACGGGCGCGGGGGAGGCCGTGAAGTGTCCACACTGAGCGAGTTGCTCGCTGATCACACGGAGCTGTACGGCGGCACCGTCGAGCACCTGCAGCGGGTGGTCGCCGAGTGGCAGCTGCTCGCCGACATGTCGTTCGCCGATTTCCTGCTCTGGATCCCGCTCAACGACGACGCGTTCCTGTGTGTCGCCCAGGCGCGGCCCACCACAGGTCCCACCGCGCACCCCGAGGACGCGGTCGGCAGGCGCGCGACGGTGCTGGAGCGGCCGCAGCTGCGCCGTGCGGTAGTCGAGGGCCGCATCTGCCGCGACGAGGAGCCCCGCTGGCACCTGGAGGTGCCCGTGCGCTCGGAGACCATCCCCGTGCGCTACGACGGCACGGTGGTCGCCGTTCTCTCCCGCGACGCGAACCTCGCCATGCCCCGGGTCCCCAGCCCGCTGGAGATCGCCTACCTGGGCAGCGCGTCGGACCTGTGCCAGATGGTGGCCGACGGCACTTTCCCGCCGAAGGCGTCGGTCGTCGGCGCCGACACGAGCCCCCGCGCGGGCGACGGCGTCATCCGGCTCGACGCGCTCGGCCTCGTCGCCTACGCCAGCCCGAACGCGCTCTCGGCCTACCACCGGATGGGGCACGCCAGTGATCTGGTGGGCCTGTCGCTCGCCCACGAGACCCGCGAGCTCGTCGCCGACCCCTTCGACTCCGCCGAGATCGCGTCCCGCATCGGCGCGGCGCTCGCGGGGCGGCACTCGCTGCGCATGGAGGTGGGCGCGCGGGGGGCCTCGATGCTCGTGCGGGCCCTGCCGTTGCGCCCACGAGGAGACTCCGCAGGCGCCCTCGTGCTCGTGCGTGACGTCACCGACCTGCGCCGCCGCGACCAGGCGCTGCTGTCGAAGGACGCCACCATCCGCGAGATCCATCATCGGGTGAAGAACAACCTGCAGACGGTGGCGGCGCTGCTGCGCCTGCAGGCCCGCCGCACGGCGATCCCGGAGGCCCGCCGCGCGCTGCAGGAGAGCGTCCGACGGGTCAACTCGATCGCGCTCGTGCACGAGTCGCTCTCGGCGTCGGTGGCCGAGATGGTCGATCTCGACGAGCTCGTCGACAAGGTGCTCCCCGCGATCGGCGACGGGGCCACGGCGGAGGTGCGGGCCAAGGTGCGCCGGGATGGCAGCTTCGGCACGCTGGCCGCCGCGCTCGCCACCCCGCTCGTGCTGGTGCTCACGGAGCTGGTGCACAACGCCCTCGCTCACGCCTTCGACCCCGGGACGACGGGCGAGGTGGTGGTGACGGCGCGCCGCTCGGCCGCCGGGCTCGACGTGGTGGTGGCCGACGACGGGAACGGCCTGCCCCCCGGCTTCGACATCGAGGCCTCCGCGGGGTTGGGCCTATCGATCGTCCGGACGCTGCTGGAGTCGGAGCTGGACTCCACGCTGTGTGTCCGGCCACGGCCGGGTGGGGGAACCGAGGCCCTCATCACGCTCTCTTTGCGCGGGCGTTAACCTCTTCACCGTGACCGTGGCTCCGGTCGCCGCAAGTGGGGCTGCGGTACCCCGCCGGTGCTGCTCTCGAGTGCGCCCGGTGGAATGACCGCGGGCCCGCAACCGGGTGCTGTCCGGTTACGGGCCCGCGGTGGGGAGACGTGTTGGTTGATGGGTGAGATGGTGTTGTTTCAGCTGCCTGCGCGAGATCAGGCCGTGCGTGCGCGCGTGCGCGCGTTGCGGCGCTTCAGTGCGCGACGCTCGTCCTCGCTCATGCCGCCCCAGACGCCTGCGTCCTGGCCGCTCTCAAGTGCCCACGTGAGGCACTCGCTGACCACGGGGCAGCGCCTGCATACGGTCTTCGCCTCGGCGATCTGCAGCAGCGCAGGCCCGCTGGTCCCCACGGGGAAGAACAGCTCGGGGTCCTCGTCGCGGCAGATAGCGCGGTGACGCCAGTCCATAGTGCTCTGCTCCTCGTACTTGCGCGATCGGGGTCGCGCCGATCGTCCGTCACGGTGTTTCCGCGCTTGTGAAGGGTTTCACGAGCGCGCTCGATCTTCAAGGGCCGAGACCTAACCCGGTAGGTGAAAGCTCCCACCTACTCACCGCGACGAGTGACCTGCACTACGGTTACGCCTCGCGGTGGCTCGACCTCGGTCGCCCGTTGGCTACCGGGTTGCCCCTGTAGCCAACGGACCATGCGGGAAATCGTTCCCCACAGCCGTTCTGTTTCGCCTGCATCACCTTGGGGCACCGTTTGTCCAGGTGCGAGCCCTTATTGGCTCGACGGTCCGGTTAGCGCGGTGAATGGCCCCGAACCGTCACCGGTGCGTGTGATGACACAGGGCTCGGGACGACTCGACCGTTCGTCTCACACCACGACCCGTAGTGCATCGGTTACCGATCGAAACCGCACCTGGTGGTGCTCACCCAGATGTTCCCCGTCGAGCTGCAGCGCAACCGGCTCAGCCGCCCACACCCGAAGGTGAGCAACGGAATCCTGGCGCAGGACATTCCGGCCGCGAGGGTCACCACCTGGCTGCAGGATCCGGCGCAGGGTCGACGCGATGGTGGTGAGACCGAGGTCACGGAGGCCGAAGACGCCCAGCCCTGCTCCGAGTACCGCCCCTGGATTGGTCCGAACGGCCCGTGGGCCCAGGTACGTCCAGGTGTCGGTCGTGCTGACGAATGCCACACGGACGCCGTCGACCGCCGCCGCTCCGGGGATCTCGACGGTCATCGCGCGGGGGGTGCGGCGCTGGCCGACGTACTGGCGCAGGGCCGTCGCGGCATAGCGCATCGGGGTGGCCTCGCGGCCCTCTGCCCGCGCCCGCTCGACGGCCGCGACGACCTCGGCGTCCCAGCCCAGGCCCGCGTTGAAGGTGAACCAGCGTCCCGGTGCCGCCCCGGCCGGCTGCGCGTGGCCCAACCCGACCAGGGTGCTCTGCCTGCGCCCGACCGTCTCCAGCATGCGCGCGGTGGCCGCCATCGGGTCCACCGGAAGACCCAGCGCGCGGGCGAACACATTGGCCGATCCGCCAGGCACGATGCCGACGAATGGTCCATGGAGCACTTCGCCCGGATGCCCGCCGGTGGCGGCCAACACACCGTTGACCACCTCGTTGACGGTGCCGTCGCCCCCGTGAGCCACCACGAGCTCTATCCCGTCCCGCGCGGCCTGCTCCGCCGCCTCGGCGGCGTGGCCGCGGCGCTCGGTCTCGACGACGTCGAGCTTGACCTCGCTCGCCATGGCTCGCGCGATGACGTCGCGGCCCGCGGCCGTCGTCGTCGTCGCGTGGGGGTTGGCCACCAGCAGCGCGCGCACGGCGGCAACCTACTGCGCGTGATCGTCCGTCCCGCAACGGCGGCCTATCGTGGAGGGCGTGAGCACCGATCGGCCTCCGCGTCAGGTCCGCCTGGCGGGTGTACTGGTGGGACTGCAGGGCGTCGGCGCGCTGGTGTTTGCCGTTGTCGTGGGCCTGCAGGCGCCAAGGCAGACCATCACATCAGTGGTGGGCGAGATCGGCTATTTCATCGTGATCGGGCTCGCGGTGGCGTTCATCGGGGTGGCGCTGCTGACCGGTCGGCGCGGCGCCCGCACTCCGGCAATCGTCACTCAATTGTTATTGCTGCCGGTCGTCTACTCGCTCATCGGGCCGTCGCAGCAACTCGTGTTGGGTATCGCGGCAGGCGTCTACGTCATCGGCACGTTCCTGTTGCTCATCAGCGAGCGGTCTCGGATGTGGGCGCTCGCCCCGTATTCCCCTGATCCGCACCCGCCAGAGCGGTGAGCGACGGGCCGTCAAGCCGGAAGGTCGTCCACTCCTCCATGGGGACGGCGCCCAGCGACCGGTAGAAGCCGATGGACGGCTCGTTCCAGTTCAGGACCGACCACTCCAGCCGCCCGTACCCGTGTTCGCGGCACTCCGCCGCCAGCCGGGCCAGCAGGGCGCGGCCGAGGCCGTGGCCGCGAAAGCTCGGCCGCACGAACAGGTCCTCGAGGTACAGCCCGTGCACGCCGCGCCAGGTCGAGAAGTTGCGGAACCACAGCGCGCAGCCCGCTGCGGCGCCGTCGACGAGCGCGACGTGGCAGAACAGCGCGGGGGAGGGGCCGAACAGCGCCGCGGCGAGCTGCGCCCCGGTCAGCAGGCAGGACTGCGGCTCGCGCTCGTAATCGGCGAGCTCGTGCACCATCGCGACGATCTCGGGGACGTCGTCTGTCGTTGCGGAACGGATCACGCCAGCGGACCGTAGTTGAGCCCGTCCACCCGCGGCACGCCCCGCTCGTCGCCGAGGACGGCCCAGCCTGCGGCGTCCATGGCGAAGTGCACCCCGTCCATGGCGGGGCGGGAGAGCCAGCGGCTGACCAGCACGCGGCTGAAGTGCCCGTGGCCGACGAGCACGATGTCGTCTCCTGTGGCTCGCGCGTCGGCCAGCACTGCGTCGGCGCGCGTGGCCACCTGCTCGGCGGTCTCGCCGTTCGGGCACGGGTGGGTCCAGATCGTCCAGCCGGGCACCGTCTCGCGGATCTCCTCGGTGGTGATGCCCTCGTAGTCGCCGTAGTCCCACTCGACAAGACGCGGGTCGACCTGCTCGACGGTGAGACCGGCGAGCTTCGCGGTGTCGAGGGCCCGGGAGCGGGGGCTGCACCAGACGAGCGCGGGCACGTCCCCGAGCAGGTGCCGCCCGACGTCGCCGGTGGCCTTCGCGAGCATCCGCCCGCGGTCGGTCAGCGGGATGTCGGTGCGGCTGGTGTGTTTCCCGTCGCGCGACCACTCCGTCTCGCCGTGGCGGAGCAGCAGAACCCGAGGTGTGGACACGGAAGGAAAATAGCTCGTGCGCGGAAAGAGCGGTCGGGACAGCGTTGTCCGCGCACGGGGTTATCCGCGCACGGGGGATGGAGCAGCGGGGTAGGCGTGCACCGTGGCCGCGGTCAGCCGGGGCACGGCGTGGGTCATCTCGTGCTCCGCGGCGTGCGCGGTGCGGTGGGCGTCCTCGACGGTGACGCCGCCGGGCACCGACAGGTCCACCTCGGCCCGCAGCGCGTGCCCGATCCAGCGCAGCCTCACGCGGTCGACCGCGACCACGCCTTCGACGTCGCGCAGCGCGGCCGTCGCCTGTTCGACCAACGCGGGGTCCACGGCGTCCATCAGCCTGGCCAGCACCTGACGGGCCGCACCCCAGGTCACCGACGCGATGGCGAGGGTGATCGCGAGCCCGACCACGGGGTCGGCCCAGCGCCAGCCCAGCGCCGCACCGCCCGCCGACAGCAGGACCGCGGCCGAGGTGATGGCATCGGTCCGGGCGTGCAGGCCGTCCGCCACGAGCGCGGCCGACCCGATGCGGCGCCCGGTGCGGATGCGCACCTGCGCGGCGGTCTCGTTGCCGATCGCGCCGACCAGCCCGGCGACCGCCACCGCCCAGAGAAACCGGATGTCGGTGGGCTCGGCGAGGCGCCGGATCGACTCCCAGCCCGCCAGCACCGCCGAGGCCAGCACAACCAGTACCACCACGATGCCCGCGACGTCCTCCGCGCGGCCGTAGCCGTAGGTGAAGCGGAGCGTGGCCGGGCGGCGGCCGATGAGGAAGGCGATGCCGACGGGCACGGCGGTGAGCGCGTCGGCGACGTTGTGCAGCGTGTCCGACAGCAGCGCCACCGACCCCGACGTCGCCGCCACGAGCGCCTGGAACACCGCCGTTACACCCAGCGCCACGAGCGAGATCCACAGCGCCCGCATGCCCTGGTGGGAGGCCTCCATGGCCGAGTCGACGCGGTCGGCGGCGTCGTGGCTGTGCGGGATGACGAGGTGCCGCAGGCGGGAGAGGCATCCCCGTGGATGACCGTGGCCCTGGTCGACCGGATGCTCCGGGGACGGGTGCTGGTGGCCGTGTTGCGCCGCGCCGCTCATGCCGCAAGTATATGTGCTCGTGTACGCACATGACGAGAGTAAGTCGGCCCACCGGTGGCAGCAGGTGCCTCCGGCCGACTACGTCGACGCGGCGGTCGAGTCGTTCCGGATGCTCGCTGACGGCACGCGCCTTCGGATCCTGTGGCTGCTCTGCGACGGGGAGCACGACGTCGGCGCGCTGACCGAGCAGGTCGGCGCGGCCCGCCCCGCCATCTCGCAGCACCTGGCCAAGCTGCGCCTCGCCGGGCTCGTCACCACCCGCCGCGACGGCCGTCGCGTGCTGTACCGCGCCCGCGGCGGCCACGTCCGGCGCCTACTGAGCGAGGCGCTCGAAGCCGCTGGGCACGTCGTCGAAGGGCTGCCCGACCATGAGTGAGACCGGGGTCGCCTGAATGCACCCCGCAATGAACGGAGAGACGATGAGCCGCCACATCCAGATCACTTTCGACGCCCACGACCCGCGGGCGCTGTCGTTCTTCTGGCGTGACGTGCTGGGCTACATCCACCCCGGCCCGCCCGGAGTCGACCTGCCAGAGGGCGCCGATCCGCTGGCCGCGTGGGACGAGTTCCTCGCGCGGGTCGGCGTACCGCCGGAGCAGCGCGACGCGGGCTCGGCCGTCGAGGACCCCGACGGGCACGGCCCACGGCTGTTCTTCCAGAAGGTGCCGGAGGACAAGGTCGCCAAGAACCGCGTCCACCTCGACGTCCGCGCGGCCCCCGGCCTGCAGGGGGACGAGCGGATGGCGGCGCTGGAGGCCGAGTGTGAGCGCCTCGTGGCGCTGGGGGCGAAGCGGGTGCGCCGCGACGAGCCCGCACCCCCGATGAGCTCGGGCTTCATTGTGATGACCGATCCGGAGGGCAACGAGTTCTGCCTGGACTGACTCAGCTCAGCCGGGGCCGCGCGCCGAGATCGCCGCGAGCCGCACTTGGGTGAGCTGGGCAGGTTGCTGGTGTGCGGATGGCGCCGATCAGCCCGGGCAGGCGGGCGGAGGACAGGTCCGGGGGGTGAGGGCGGCCCGGGTTTGCAGCAGGGTGGCACTGCTGCGACTGGGTTGGAGCAGGGTCACCCAGCTGCGATGCGGACGTGGCCCCGGCGCGGCGGCGTGGCCGTCGGGAGGCTCGTCACCGCCGGCTGGGCCGGTGATCACCAGCAGTGGTGCCAGAGGTACACCAGCGCCCTTGGGGCACCACTTTGGCCGATCGCGGGGCCAGCCGAGAACGAGAAACGGCGCCAGCCAAGGGATGGTGTATCCGCTGGTCGGCGCCGTTTCTCGTGCTCTGGTCAGGCCGAGGCCTTGGTGTCCCAGAAGATCTTGTCAATCTGCGCGATCAGGTCGAGCAGAGCCTGACCGGTGGCCGGGTCGTTCGAGCCCTTCGTGCCGCTCGCCCCCGCGGCCTTGGTGGCCTTGTTGAACAGCTCGTGCAGCTCCGGGTACTTCTCGAAGTGCGGAGGCTTGAAGTAGTCCGTCCACAGCACCCAGAGGTGGTGCTTCACGAGGTCGGAGCGCTGCTCCTTGATGTCGATCGCGCGGGCGCGGAAGCTCGGGTCGTCGTTGCCGTGGTACTTCTCCTGGATGGCTTTGACCGACTCGGCTTCGATCCGCGCCTGGGCCGGGTCGTACACGCCGCAGGGGAGGTCGCAGTGCGCGGTGGCCTCCAGCCGCGGGCGGAGAATGCGGGACAGTGTCCGCATGGGTCCTCCCTGGAAGGTGATCGTTCTGGCTGGCCCGACACTACTCCGGCAGCTCGGGCCGGGCAGGGGCGAAGGGGGACGGCGTGCGGTGGCGACGGGTGGGAGTGCGCGGCCCTTCGATGTCACCCACCTTGCAGGACGGCGACGTTGTGCTCGCCCGCTTCGGCGCCCCGCCCCGGCCGGGTGACGTGGTGCTCGTCGGCTGGGTCGCCCGGCCGGGACAGCTGTCGGTCAAGCGCGCGGTGCGCGTGGCAGGCGAGGGCTGGTGGGTGCTCGGCGACAACCCGTTCGGCTCGACCGACTCGCGCACACTGGGGCCCGCACAGGTGAAGGGCGTTGTGCTGGCGCGCCTGTGGCCCCGCCCCCGCCGCCTGCGTGCTCGCACACACCTCAGCTAGCCCGAACACACGTCCCGCACCGTGTCTGAGCCCCACCCGGTGTGTGTGAGCCCTCACCCGGTGTTGCTGAAACTGCCTTTCGTCGCACGGAAGCTGCCGCAGGCGACGCTGACCTGTTCGGGATGTGCCTCTCACAGATTCCGACCGCCCCCTGCGGTCACGCCAGTCTGCTGCGGACCGACGGGAAAACCGTGGAAGTCGGCGTCGTGCGGTTCGGTCCTCTGGCCGACGAGCTGTCCGTCGTGGCGCTGGTCGAGCGGGATGAGCCCGGGAGCACGGAGGGTCGCGTGGACCGCACCTGGGCGGCCGAGCTGGAACGCCTCGCGCGGGTCGGCACCTGGAGCCTCGACCTCGCCACCGGCGTCCTCGCCCGCAGCGACACGCTGGAGGAACTCTACCGCGCCACTGGGGTCGGCGACGCCGAGCTCGACCCGGCCGTGGGCATCGAGCGCCGCCAAGCCGAGACGCTGCACGCGGCGCTCCGGTCGGGTGTTGTCAACCCCGACCACCACGCCGAGCTGCGGCTGGCAGGCGACGTGCTGCTCAGCTGCCGGGCCGAAGTGGAGCGCGCAGCCGACGGAACACCCGTCCGCGTCGTCGGCGTCGTGCGTGACGTCACCGCCATGCGCGGGCTTCAGCGCTTCGCCGACCTCATGGCCCTCATGCCCGACGGCGTCGCGGTGCTCGACACCGCAGGCCGGATCGTCGAGGTCAACCCGGGCCTGTGTGAGCTGCTGGGCACCTCGGCCGAGCAGCTGCGGGGGGTATCCGTGCTCACGCTCGCGGCCGAGCCGCCGATCGGCGGGCTGCCGAGCTGGCTGCGCCCGGTGCCGCCCGGTGCCCAGCACGGCTACCGGGTGGACGGCACGCCGTTGCTGCGGGCCGACGGGACGACGGTCTGGTGCGCGCTGGACGTGGCCGCCACTCCGGCCGAGGACGGCGAGAACCAGTGGCTGATGGTCGTCACCGACCTGTCAGAGCGGCGGCGCGCCGCCGAGCTGCTGAGCCGCGCGGGCACGGTCGACGAGCTCACCCGACTGCCCAACCGGGCGGCGTGCCTCGACCTGGTGGACCGGATGCTGGCCGGACCCGGGCGCGACCGGGTCGCCGTGGTGTGTGGCGGCCTCGACGACTTCCAGCGGATCAACTCCTCCCTCGGTCACGAGGCGGGCGACGACCTGCTCGTCACGTTGGCCGGGCGGCTGCAGCGCGACCTGCCTGTCGGCTGCACGGCGGCGCGCCTTTCCGGTGACGAGTTCGTCGTCATCTGTTCCGACCACGCGGAGGTGGGCGGCCCCGACCAGCTTGCCGGTCTGGTCGCCGACCTCCTGCACACCGTGATCACCGTGCACGGCAGGCCGGTGCACATGACGGCGTCGGTGGGCGTGGCCATGTCGACGCCCACCGGCGACGTGCGCGCCGCTGACCTGTTGCGCTTCGCCGAGGCCGCGATGCTCGACGTCAAGCGCACGCAGCGGCGCGGCGGGATCGCGGTGGCCACCGACGGCGTCGTCAGCCTGGCGACGCGGGCGCTGGAGCTCGAAGCCGAGCTGCAGGCCGCGATCGCGGGCGACGGGCTCGTGCTCGAGTACCAGCCGGTGGTCGGGCCGGACGGGCGCATCCTCTCGCTGGAAGCGCTCGTGCGGTGGCCGCACCCGGAGCGCGGCGTGATCCCGCCCGGCGACTTCCTGCCGGTGGCCCAGCGCAGCGGGCTGCTGCGAGAGCTGGACCGCTGGGTGTTGCGGACGGCGGCGGCCGAAGCCGCGCAGTGGCCCGGACACGAGGGCGCGGCGCCCGCACTGGCGGTCAACCTCGCGGGTCTGTTGCCCGGCGAGGTGGACTTCGCGGCCGAGGTGGCGGAGGCCGTCCGCATCGGCGGCCTCAGCTGGGACCGGCTGGTGCTGGAGCTCGTGGAGACCAGCCTCGTCGCCCTCCCGCCGCACGCGCTGGCGGCCATGGCGGGCCTCGCCGACCGCGGGGTCAGGTTCGCCGTGGACGACTTCGGCACCGGCCACTCCTCGCTGGCCCGGCTCAAGGAGCTGCCCGCGCACACCATCAAGATCGACCGGGCCTTCGTCACCGGGATCGCCGACAACGCCGTCGACTTCGCCGTGGCCAGGGCCGTCGTCGACATGGCCCGCGCCATGGACCGCAGCACGGTCGCCGAGGGCGTCGAGACCGCGGAGCAGTTCCACGTTCTGCGCGGCATCGGCGTGGACGCCTACCAGGGCTGGCTCTTCTCCCGCCCGGTCGCGCGAGGGCGCGTGCGCGAGCTGCTCGCGGCGGGACGCCTGGAGACACCGGCGGCGGCCCAGACCTGACCTGACCTCTCCGATCAGCGCGGCAGGTGGCCGAGTCCGAGTCGCGCCAGCACCTGCTGCGCCGCCGCGAGGTCGGCGGAGAAGGAGCGGTCGACCG
Source organism: uncultured Actinomycetota bacterium (assembly GCA_963826705.1). Lineage (GTDB taxonomy): Bacteria > Actinomycetota > Actinomycetes > Mycobacteriales > Pseudonocardiaceae > Pseudonocardia. The sequence goes on along the minus strand of CAWGYF010000026.1, from coordinate 107,506 downwards.
TCCGCTGGTCGAGCACGACCGTGACGTGGGCGTAGGCGGCGCCCAAGGGGTGGTTGGCGGGCAGCCCCCCGTCCATGGCCACCGCTCGCACCGCCGCGACCAGCTCGGCGGCCAGCACCGTGCGCAGCGCAGGCACGCAGACGGTCGCCAGCCGCGCCGCGTGGGTCGAGTAGCTGGCGTGGTCCTCCAGCCCGCGGGAGATCACCGCGCTGCCGAGCGTGGCGGGCAGTGTGGTGTGGCGCAGCGAGGCCACCCCGTCCTGCGCCACGTACTCCAGCGCCATCACGCCGGAGCTGCCCGGCGGCCCGTCAGCGAGGAACGCGGCGAGCCCCGTGAAGTCGGGGTCGACGAGATCGCCCAGCCGCGCGGCCGACAGCTCGCCGACCGGGTAGACCGCCGCACGGGCCGAGTCGAGCGCATGGGCGAGATAGCCGGTGTGGAAGTTCGCGTTGTGCCACGCGTCGGACGTACCGACGTCCAGCAGCGGGTTCTCCGCCCTGGCGTTGATCTCGACGTCGAGCACGCTGCCGAGCCGGTCGACCGCGTCCACCGCCGTGCCGTGCACCTGGGGCACCGCGCGCAGGCTGAACGGGTCCTGCAGGCGGCGCCCGGCGCGCGAGATCGGCCCGAGGCCCAGCAGCCTGCGCATCCGGGTCGCCACCAGCAGCTGCCCCGGATGGCCGCGCGCGTTCTGCACCGGTGAGCCGTAGGCCTCCGCCGCGCCGCCGAGCGCGATGAAGGAGAGCGCGGCGACGACCTCGCTCGCCCGCAGCAGCGCGTCGAGGTCGGCCTGCGCCAGCACGGCCTCGCCGATCGTCGCGGCGTTGCTGCTGATGATGGCAAGGGCGTCGGAGCTGGTCAGGGTGACGGCCGGGGCGCTTCCGGTCAGCCACGGGCGGTCCCCGCACAGCGCCAATGCGAGGTCGGCGAGCGCGCACAGGTCGCCGGTGCCGATCGCGCCGACCTGGTGCACGGCGGGCACCGCGCCGGTGTTCAGCGCGTCGACCAACGCGTCGAGCACCGCGGGATCGACGCCCGACCCGCCTGCCGCGAGCTGGTTGAGCCGCACCGCCATCATCGCCCTGGCCCGCTCGGGTGGCTCCAGCGCGCCTGCGCCGCTCGCGTGGCTGCGCAGCAGGCGCAGCCCGTGTCCTGCCGAGTCATGGGTGACGGCCTCGACGCGGTTGGCGCCCACGCCGGTCGAGCGTCCGTAGATCGGCCGAACCGCCGCGACCCTGGCCGCGAGCTCGCTGGCGGCGCTCGCGCGGGCCCTACCGGCCGGGTCCAGATGCACCGGTGGCCGCCCACGGGCCACGGTGACGACGTCCGCCCGTCGCATGTGCCTTCCGTCGATGATCACGGGATCCAGCGGCTCGGTCTGCGGCACGGGGGCGATTCTTCATCTTCGTCGCGGAAGGATCACAGCGGTCGCAAACTGTCGGGGGGCCGGGATAGCCTCACCCGACACGACGGCCGACGAGTGGCCGCGGTGATCGGGGAGGCCCCGGGTGATCGAGTTCCGAGGCGTGACCAAGCGCTATCCGGATGGCACCGTGGCCGTCGACGATCTCGACCTCACCATCGAAGCGGGGCGGATCACGGTCTTCGTCGGCCCGTCCGGGTGCGGCAAGACCACATCGCTGCGGATGATCAACCGCATGATCGAGCCGTCCGACGGGGAGATCCTGGTCGACGGGCAGAACATCATGGCGGGCGATGCCGCGCAGCTGCGCCGGGGCATCGGCTACGTGATCCAGCAGGCAGGCCTGTTCCCGCACCGCACGATCCTGGACAACATCGCCACGGTTCCCATTCTGCTGGGCTGGAGCAAGGCCCGCGCGCGGGAGCGGGCGGCCGAGCTGATGGCCACGGTCGGGCTGGTGCCCGAGATGGCCAAGCGTTACCCCACCCAGCTGTCGGGCGGCCAGCAGCAGCGCGTCGGGGTGGCGAGGGCGCTGGCCGCCGATCCGCCGATCCTGCTCATGGACGAGCCGTTCAGCGCGGTCGATCCGGTGGTGCGCGAGAGCCTGCAAGAGGAGCTGCTGCGCCTGCAGGGCGAGCTGGGCAAGACGATCGTGTTCGTCACCCACGACATCGACGAGGCCGTGAAGCTGGGCGACAAGGTCGCCGTCATGCGCGTCGGCGGCAAGCTGGCCCAGTACGACGAGCCAGGGCAGCTGCTCACCCGGCCGGTCGACGACTTCGTCGACACCTTCGTCGGGCGCGATCGCGGCTACCGGGGTCTGGGCTTTCGCTCGTCGGCCGCGCTCACGCTGGGTGAGCTGCACGGGGTGGCGCTCGGCGAACCGGTGCCCGCGAACGCGGGGTGGGTGCTCGTCGTCGACGCCGAAGGGCGTCCGCAGGGCTGGCTCGACACGGCCCAGTCCGCATCGGGCGCCCAGGTGACCACCGAGCATCTCGTCCCCGGCGGCTCGCTGTACGACGCGGCGTCCGCGTCGCTGCGCAGCGCGCTCGACGCCGCGCTGTCCTCGCCGTCCGGGGTCGGCGTTGCGGTCGACGACGAGGGCGTGGTCGTCGGGTCGGTCAGCGCCGATGACGTGCTGCGCGTGCTCGATGAGGCCCGACGCCACGAGACGGCGGCCTGAGGCTCGCATGACCTGGGTGCTCGGCAATCTCGACCTGATCTGGGGCTTGCTGCTCCAGCATCTCGCCTTCGCCCTGCCGCCGGTAGTGATCGGGCTGGTGCTGGCGATCCCGCTCGGCTGGCTGGCCAACCGCAACCCGGTGCTGCGCAGCACGTTGCTGAACATCTCGGGGCTGCTCTACACCATCCCGTCGCTGGCCCTGTTCGTGCTGCTCCCACCCTTGCTGGGCACCGGGATCCTCAACCCGGCCAACGTGATCGTGGCTCTCACGGTCTACACGGTCGCGCTGCTCGTGCGCACCGTCGCCGACGGGCTGTCCGCGGTGCCCGCGATCGTCGTCAACTCCGCCACGGCGATGGGCTACACCCCGTTCCGCCGGTTCGTCGGCGTCGAGCTGCCGATGGCCGTTCCGGTGATCCTCGCCGGGCTGCGGGTGGCGTCGGTGTCAGCGATCAGCCTGGTCACCGTCGGTGCCGTGATCGGCTTCGGCGGTTTGGGGAAGATGTTCACCGACGCCTTCCAGCGCGACATCCCCGCCGAGACGATCGCGGGCATCGTGCTGGTCCTCCTGCTCGCGCTCGTCCTCGACGGGCTGATCCTGCTCGCCGGGCGCGCGATCACCCCGTGGACCCGGGTCGGCCCGAGCGCGGGGAGGCCGACGTGATTACCCCATCGACCACGGCACCGACGCGGCGTCCGAGCACGAGCGAGGAGGCGGCATGACCTACTTCGGCTGGTTGTTCGATCCGGTCAACTGGTCAGGTCCAGACGGGATCCCGCAGCGGCTCGTCGAGCACCTCGGATACGTCGCCCTCACGATGATTGTGGCGCTGGTGATCGCGGTTCCCCTCGGCGCGTGGGTGGGCCACACCGGGCGCGGCGGCTTCCTCGTCGTCGGGTCGGCCAACGCGCTGCGCGCGCTGCCGACGCTCGGTGTGCTGATCCTGCTGGTGTTCCCTTTCGGGCTGAGCCTGTTCGGCCCGCTCGTCGCGCTGATCGTGCTCGCCGTTCCGCCGCTGCTGGCGGGCACCTACGCGGGCGTCCGCAACGTCGATCCCGCGGTGGTCGACGCGGCGCGCGGCATGGGCATGCGCGGACGTGAGGTGCTGCTGCACGTCGAGCTGCCCAACGCGCTGCCGCTGATCATCGGCGGTGTGCGCAGCTCCGTGCTGCAGGTCGTGTCCACGGCCACGATCGCGGCGTACGTGGGGCTGGGCGGCCTGGGCCGCTTCATCTTCGACGGCCTCGCTCAGCGCGACTTCCCGCAGATGATCGGCGGCTCGGTGCTGGTCGCGCTGCTCGCGATCGTCGCCGACCTGTTGTTGGCGGCCTTGCAGAAGGTCGTTGTGTCACCTGGTCTGCAGGTGCCGTCCCGCGGCGCACCCAGGCCGCGCGCGGTGCCCAACCCCCTCGCCGACGCCGTAGCCGCGGCCTGACCTGAGTTATCCGAGCTGGAGGAACCCTCATGAGACGCTCCCTGATCGCTAGAACCCTGGCCATCGCGGCAGGCGCGTGCCTCGCCCTCACCGCCTGCGGTGGCGGGGGCAACCCGCTCGCGAACGGCGGGTCGGGCGCCGCGCCCAGCGGCAGTGCCGCCTCGTCGACGATCGTGGTCGGATCGGCCAACTTCCCCGAGAACGAGATCCTCGCCGAGATCTACGCGCAGGCGTTGACGGCCAAGGGCGTCACCGTGACCAAGAAGCTGTCCATCGGCAGCCGCGAGGCGTACTTCCCCGGCCTGCAGGACGGCTCGATCGACCTCATCCCCGAGTACACCGGCGTGCTGTTGCAGTACCTGAACAAGTCGGCCGCCGAGAGCACGGCCGACGACGTCTACGCGGCGCTGCAGAAGGCGGTGCCGTCCAACCTGACGGTGCTGAACAAGTCGAGCGCGGAGGACAAGGACGGGATCGTCGTCAGCCGGGCCACCGCCACGAAGTACAACGCAACGTCGATCACGGACCTCGCCGCGCACTGCGGCGAGCTCACCTTCGGCGGCCCGCCGGAGTTCAAGACGCGTCCCGACGGCATCCCGGGCCTGGCGAAGAACTACAACTGCACGTTCAAGGACTACAAGGCGCTCGACGCAGGCGGCCCCCTCACCGTGGCCGCGCTGAAGAACGGCGACGTGCAGGCGGCCGACATCTTCACCACCGACCCGTCGATCGTGGCCAACGACTTCGTCGTCCTCCAGGACCCGAAGAGCAACTTCGCGGCGCAGAACGTCGTCCCGCTGATCAACAAGTCCAAGGTGACCGACACGATCAGCCAGACGCTCAACGCGATCTCGGCCAAGCTCACCACCGATGAGCTCACGAAGCTCAACGCCGAGGCCTCGTCGGACGCGAAGCCGAACCCGGAGACGGTGGCCAAGAACTGGCTGAGCGCCAACAGCCTGAGCTGAACCTGCCGACGCGCCCGCCAACCCGTCCATGATCGCCAGAAGTGGTGCCAGGAGTGCAGAGGTGACCTGGCCGCACCACTCCTGACGATCAGTTGCCGCGGGCGACCGGTTCCTCGGCGTCCCGGCGTGCTCGTCATCCAAGGGGTGCGGTCGAGCTCAACACCAGCGGGGATGCGCGGCGCCGAAACCCCGCACGTGCACACCTCGGGCGCGATCTGCGCCGTTGATGCAACCGTCCAGCGCGGTGGTTACGTCTTGACGGTGTGCTGCGCTACCTGCTGATCTTCGCCCTGGTCGCCGTGTGCGGGTCTGCGCCGCGCCCGGCGGCGACGGCCGCTGACCCGCTCGCGCTCGTCGGGTGGTGGCGGGAGGTCGCGACGGGGCAGATCGTGGTGATCGACCCGTCACGCCTGGAAGTGCGCGACCCCGATGCGGCGGTCACAGCCACGGCGGCGACCCCAGGCACAGCGGCGGGCGCAGGCACGGCGACGCCAGGCACGGCGACTGGCGCGGGCGGCCGTGTGGCCGAGGGATCATGGGTGGGCGACAGCGCGGGCCGTTTCCTCGCGCGGGCCTACGGTCCGCCCTCGGGCGCAGGCGCACTCGCCTGGCTGGGGGCGGCGGCCGGGTTCGCGGTGGACGGCGCCGACCGCGTGCTCCTGGACCGCGCGGGCAACCCCGTGGCCCGGCTCGTTCCCGAGGCGCCTGGCGTCGTCAGCGGCGCCGCCGACCCCAGCCGTCCGCCATCGGATGCCGAACGACGGGCGAGCCGTCAGGCCGCCCCGCTCCCGGCCGGGCTGCGACCGGTTGACGACCTGACGGGCCGATGGGTCCCCGTCCAACAGCCCGGGCCGGGAGGGGCCTTCGTGCAGTTCGCGGCGAACGGCACTTGGACCGGGTCCGACAGCTGCACCGCTACAGGCGGGGCGTGGCTCGCGGGCCCCGACGGCGCGTTCCTCGCCACCGCGTCCTCGGTGATGCCCTTCGTCGCGTGCCCAGGTGTCGGCGTGGCCCCGCAGGTGGGCGCGGCTCGCAGGATCGGGTTGGACGTCTCGACGCTCGTGTTGCTGGACGCCGACGGCGCGCCCGTCGGCCGCTACCAGCGCGCCTGACCGCGAGGTCTTGCGGACAGCAACGGTTAGCGATAGCTTACCGTTCGTCATGGCTAACGTAAGCGCGATGCTCACCGCCCTCGGGGACCCGACCCGTCAGGCCATCTTCGAGCGCCTGACGCACGGGCCGCTGGCGGTCGGGCAGCTCGCCGGAGCGCTGCCCGTCAGTCGGCCCGCGGTGTCCCAGCACCTGCGGGTGCTCAAGGACGTCGGGCTGGTCTTCGACCGGCAGGCGGGCACGCGCAGGCTCTACCAGGTCGATCCCGAGGGGCTCGCGCAGCTGCGCGCCCACCTCGACTCCTTCTGGGAGCGCTCGTTGGCTGCTTTCGTCCGACGCACCGAGGAGCACAGCATGGATACCGTCGTCGAGGCCATCTCACGGGAGGTTGTGGTCGACATCGGACAGGCCGCGGCCTTTGAGATCTTCACCGCCGACATGACCTCCTGGTGGCCGCCGGCCCACCACATCGGCTCAGCGCCGATCGAGCAGATCGTGATCGAGCCGCGGGTGGGTGGGCGCTGGTACACCCGCCACGAAGACGGCACCGAGACCGACACCGGCGCGGTCACGGTGTGGGAGCCGCCGGGGCTCGTGGTCCTCACCTGGCAGATCGGCGCCGACTGGCGCTACCACACCGACCTGGTCACGTCGGTCTCGGTGCGGTTCGAGCCCGACGGCCCCGAACGGACCCGCGTCGTGCTGGAGCACAGCGGGCTGGACGCCTTTGGCGCCGACGCGGCCCAGATGCACACCACGTTCGAAAACGAGGGTGCCTGGACCGCCACGCTCGCCGCGTACGCCGCCCGGACGCAGCGGTGAAATACGTCGTCCTCTACACCTCGGCCGACGACGTCGCCCACCGCGCACCGCCGCACTTCCCCGCGCACAAGGAGCGGCTGGACGCGTTCCACGCCCGCGGCGACCTCCTGATGGTCGGCACCTTCGCCGATCCCCAGTCCCAGGGCTCGATGGCGATCTTCCGCACGCGGGCGTCCGCGGAGGAGTTCGTCGCGGGCGATCCCTTCGTGGTGCACGGCGTTGTAGGTGGCCACGAGATCCGGGAGTGGAACGAGATCCTGACCTGACGCGCGCGCCGCGCCATGTATCCCTACCCTCGGGATATGGATGACCAGCCGACCTGCGTGATCGTCGGTGGCGGCCCGGGCGGGGTCGTGTTGGCCTACCTGCTGGCGCGGGGAGGGGCGCGGGTGACGCTGCTGGAGTCGCGCGGCGACTTCGACCGCCGGTTCCGCGGCGACTCCATCGCCCCGCCCGTACTCGACCACCTCGACCGGCTGGGGCTGGCGACGTCGCTGCTGGCCGAGGTGCCACACGTCCGCGCAGACAAGTTCGTGTGGAGCACCCCGGAGAAGCGGTACGTGCTGGCCGACTATCGCGACGCGAGCGAGAAGTTCCCGTTTTACGCACTCGTGCCGCAGGCGCGCTTTCTGCCGTGGATGGTCGAGCGGGCGCGGCCGTACGGGCTAGACGTGCGGATGGGCGCGCGGATCACCGAGTTGCTGCGCGACGACACAGGCCGGGTCGTCGGCGTCGGCTACGTCCAGGCTGGCGAGCGTCACCTGCTGCGAGCTGATCTTGTGGTCGGCAGCGATGGGCGCAACTCGAAGGTGCGCCAGCTGTCGACGCTGGAGGCCACCGAGCTGAACTCCAGCATCGACATCGCCTGGATCGAGGTGCCCCGCCGCGACGACGATCCGGCGCTGTCGGGCCTGGAGCTGATGGCCGAGCCCGGGAGCAACATCGCCGTTCTCGGGCAGGGCGGCGGTTGGCAGATCGGGTTCACGATCGTCGCCGGGACGTTCGGCGAGATCAGGGCGGCAGGCGTCGAGCCGTTGAAGGCGTTGCTGCGCCGCCGGACTCCCTGGCTCGCCGACCGCATCGACCTGCTCGCCGACGCCAACCAGCTGACGCTCCTGCCGATCCGCATCACCCGACTCGACCGATGGAGCGAGCCGGGCCTGCTGCTGATCGGCGACGCCGCGCACGTCATCTCTCCAGTTGGCGGCAACGGCATCAACTTCGCGATCGTCGACGCCGCAGAAGCAGGCAACCGGCTGATCGGCCCGCTCACCGCAGAGCCCGTCGACCCCGTGGCTGTCGACGGCGCGACGGCCGAGGTGGAGCGGGTGTGCAGGCCGAAGGTCGACCGCGATCAGGACTTCCAGGTGCGGGTCGAGCGGGCAACGGCCCAGCGGCTCACGGCCAGGTCCGACCCCAGCCCCGCTCTCCCCCTGAGAATCATCGCCGCAGTGCCCGGCCTGACGCGCTGGTCGGCCCGCCGCAGCGCGAAGGCGCTCGCGATCCCTGAACCCAACCCGAGAATCCTGGCCGGGCGCGCGGCCCAGACGTCCCCATGATCGCGACGAGTGCGCCGTTCCCGGATCGAACCCCGCGAACGTCGCACTCGCTGTGATCATCCAAGCGCTGTGATCATCCAAGCGCAGGGATCACCCAAGCGCAGGGATCACCCAAGCGCAGGGATCACCCAAGCGCAGGGATCACCGACGCCCCGTACGCCTCGATCGTCGCCTCCCTGGCGTCGTGCATGGCGTAGATCGCGAACTGGTCGACCCCCAGCGCCCGCAGGCCCGCCAGGCGCTCGAGCTGGGCCGACACCGGGCCGAGCAGGCAGAACCGGTCGACGACCTCGTCGGGCACGAAGTTGGTCGTCTGGTTGCCTGCGCGGCCGTGGTGGCTGTAGTCGTAGCCCTCGCGGCCCTTGATGTAGCCGGTCAGCTCGGCCGGGACCGCCGTCGACTCGGCCCCGTAGCGGGTGACGAGATCGGCGACGTGGTTGCCCACCATCCCGCCGAACCAACGGCACTGGTCACGAGCGTGGGCGAGATCGTCGCCCACGTACGCGGGCGCGGCCACACAGATGGTGATCGACGCCGGGTCGCGGCCTGCGGCTTCGGCCGCGGCCCGCACGGTCTTCACCGTCGACTCCACCAGGAAGGGGTCGGCGAGCTGCAGGATGAACCCGTCGGCGCAGCGCCCGACCAGATCCAGCGCCTTCGGCCCATACCCGGCCATCCAGATCGGCAGCTCGGGCACGCCGTCGGCGATCCAGGGGATGCGCACCTGCGTGCCGTCCAGGTCGACGCGGCGCCCGGCGGCCAGCTCCCGGATGACGCCCATCGCCGCCTCCAGCCGCGCCAGCGTCGTCGGGGGGCGGCCCTGCACGCGCACGGCGGAGTCGCCGCGCCCGATGCCGCAGATCGTCCGGTGCCCGAACTGCTCGTCGAGGGTGGCGTGCATCGACGCGATGACCGTCCAGTCGCGGGTGCCGGGGTTGGTCACCATCGGCCCGACGACCAACCGCTGTGTCCGCTCCAGGATCCTCGGGTAGATCACGTACGGCTCCTGCCAGAGCACGTGCGAGTCAAACGTCCAGCCGTGGCTGAACCCCAGCCCCTCTGCGCGGACCATGAGGTCCACGACCGCCTGCGCCGGGGGATCGGTCTGCAGGACCAGCCCGATGTCCATTATCGGAGGTACCCGCACGTGTCACGCGACAGGAACCTGCCGTGCCCCGCCGACCCCAGGTACTGGTCGCCGTCGACCACGACCCGGCCCCGGGAGAGCACCTTCGCGACCTTGCCGGTGATCTTCTTGCCCTCGTAGCAGGAGTAGTCGACGGCCATGTGGTGCGTCGCGGCGGACAGCGTCTGCGTGGCGGCCGGGTCGTAGACCACGACGTCGGCGTCGGCGCCGGGGGCGACCGTGCCCTTGCGCGGGTAGAGCCCGAACATCCTCGCGGGCGTGGCGCAGGCGATCTCGATCCAGCGCCGCCGCGAGATGTGCCCGTCGACGACGCCCTGGTGCAGCAGGTCCATCCGGTTCTCGACGCCCGGCAGCCCGTTGGGGATCTTGGAGAAGTCGCCGATCCCCATCTCCTTCTGCCCCTTGAAGCAGAACGGGCAGTGGTCGGTGGACACGACCGACAGGTCGTCGGTGCGCAGTCCCCGCCACAGCGCGGCCTGGTGCTCCACCGGGCGCAGCGGCGTCGAGCAGACGTACTTGGCGCCCTCGAAGTCGGGCCGCGCGAGGTCGTCGGTGGAGAGGAAGAGGTACTGCGGGCAGGTCTCGGCGAAGGCGTTGAAGCCCTCGTCGCGGGCCTGCGCGATCTCGGCGAGGGCCTGCGCCGCGGAGAGGTGCACGATGTAGAGCGGCGCCCCCGCGACCTGGGCGAGCTTGATCGCCCGGTGCGTGGCTTCCGCCTCCAGCAGCTCGTGGCGGACGACGCCGTGGTAGCGCGGGTCGGTCTGCCCGCGGGCGAGCGCTTGGCTGATCAGCACGTCGATCGCGATGCCGTTCTCGGCGTGCATCATCGTCAGCGCGCCGGTCTCGGCACCCTTCTGCATCGCGCGCAGGATCTTGCCGTCGTCGGAGTAGAAGACGCCGGGGTAGGCCATGAACATCTTGAAGCTGGTGACGCCCTCGCCGACGAGCGCCTCCATCTCCTTCAGCGAGCTGTCGTTGACGTCGGCCAGGATCATGTGGAACGCGTAGTCGATGGCGCACCGGCCGTCGGCCTTGGCGTGCCAGGCGTCGAGGCCATCCCGCAGCGAGCCGCCGACCTGCTGGATCGCGAAGTCGATGATCGTGGTCGTGCCGCCCCACGCCGCCGCGCGGGTGCCCGTCTCGAACGTGTCGGCCGCGAAGGTCCCGCCGAAGGGCATCTCCATGTGGGTGTGCCCGTCGACCCCGCCGGGGATGACGTACTTCCCGGTCGCGTCGATCACCGTGTCGGCGGTCCAGCCCTGGCCCGTCCCGAGCGCGACGATGGTCTCGTCCTCGATCAGCACGTCGACGGGCAGCTCGTCGGAGGCGGTGATGACGAGCCCGCCGCTGATCAGCGTCCGCATCGTGCGTCTCCGGCGCCCGTGCGTGGAAAAGGTGGTCGGGACAGTGTTTTCCGCGCACGAGTCACGGTGTGACCTCCTCGATGGATGCGACGAGCGCGGCGAGGCCTTCCTCGGCCTCGGCCCTCGTCAACGTCAGGGGTGGGGCGATGCGCAGCACGTTGCCATGCAGGCCGCCCTTGCCGATCAGCACGCCGTGGCGCTTCGCGGCATCGAGCACCGCGTTGGCGATGTCGGGGGCGGGGTCGCCAGGGCCGTCGTCGGGACCGCCGGGTCGCACCAGCTCCACGCCGATCATCAGACCCTTCCCGCGGACGTCGCCGACGTGCGGGTTGTCGATCGCGCGCAGGCCGTCGAGCAGGATCGGACCTTGCCGGGCGGCGTTCTCCTGCAGGCGGTGTTCGAGCAGGTAGCGCACGTTGGCCAGCGCGCCTGCGGAGGTGAGCGGGGAGCCGCCGAACGTCGAGATCGAGTTGGCGCCCAACGAGTCCATGATCGGGGCGGGCGCGATGACGCCGCCCATCGACAGGCCGTTGCCCACGCCCTTGGCGAAGGTCACGATGTCGGGTGTCAGGTTCGGGTCCCCGCCGCGGTGCGCCTCCCAGCCCCAGAAGTGCTCACCGGTTCGGCCCCATCCGGTCTGCACCTCGTCGGAGATCCACAGGATCCCGCGTTCGCGGAGCACTTCCGCGAACGCCCCGAGAAGGCCGTCGGGCCCGGAGGTGAACCCGCCGACGCCCTGGATCGGCTCCGCGATGAACGCCGCGACGTCGCCGCCCGCCTGGTCGAGCACCTCGCGCAGGTCCGCGACGCAGGCCGCGATGAACTCGCCGTCGGGAAGGCCCGCGTAGGGCGAGCGATACTGCTGGCCGCCGTGCACGTAGTAGGTCTGGAACGGCGAGAGCGACGTCGGCGACCAACTGCGGTTGCCGGTGATCGCGATCGTCGAGAACGAGCGGCCGTGGTAGCTGTTGCGCAGGGCGAGGATCTGGTTGGAGCGCCGCAGCGAGGACGCCAGTAGCAGCGCGGCGTCGTTGGCCTCGGTGCCCGAGGTGGTGAAGAAGACCTTGGCGTCCGGGATCGCCGACACCGTGGCGACCTGCTCGGCCAGCTCCACCATCGGCCGGTTGAGGTAGAGGGTGGAGCTGTGGATGATCCGCCCGGCCTGCTCGGTGACAGCCTTGGTCACCTCCGGCAGCGCGTGCGCCGTCATCGTGGTGAGGATGCCGCCGAAGAAGTCCAGGTAGACGTTTCCGTGGCTGTCCCACACGCGGCGGCCCTCGCCGCGGTCGATCTCGAGCGGGTCCTCGTAGTAGATCGCGAGCCAGGACGGGAGCACCGCCCGCGTGCGATCCAGGAGACTCATCGCACGCCCTCGCTGACGCTCGGCCGTACGCTTCGCGGACGCTGTGTCATTGATTCGCTCGCAAGCTCGCTCATGACTCCACCAGCGGGCCGTAGGCGTCGGGTCGACGGTCGCGGTAGAACGCCCACGTCTGACGCACCTCGTCGATCAGGTCGAGGTCCAGCTCGCGCACCACCAGCTCCTCGTCGTGGCTGCTCGCGACCTCGCCGACGAACTGCCCGCGCGGGTCGACGAAGTAGCTCGTGCCGTAGAAGTCGTTGTCGCCGTACTCCTCGACGCCGACCCGGTTGATCGCCGCGACGAAGTACTCGTTGGCCACCGCCGCGGCAGGCTGCTCCAGCTGCCACAGGTACGACGAGAGGCCGCGGCTGGTCGCGGACGGGTTGTAGACGATCTGCGCGCCCGCGAGACCCAGCGCGCGCCAGCCCTCCGGGAAGTGCCGGTCGTAGCAGATGTAGACGCCGACCTTGCCGACCGCCGTGTCGAACACCGGCCAGCCGAGGTTGCCTGGCCGGAAGTAGAACTTCTCCCAGAAGCCCTTGACCTGCGGGAGGTGGTGCTTGCGGTACTTGCCCAGAACGGTGCCATCGGCGTCGATCACTGCGGCGGTGTTGTAGTAGTTGCCCGCCGACTCCACCTCGAACACCGGCACGACCAACACCATGCCGGTCTCCCGCGCCAGTGCCTGCATGCGTTGCACCGTCGGGCCGTCGGGCACCGCCTCGGCCCAGCGGTAGTGCTCGTTCTCCTGCACCTGGCAGAAGTAGGGCGCGTTGAAGACCTCCTGGAAGCCCATGATCTGCGCGCCCTGCTCGGCCGCCGCGCGTGCGTAGCCCTCGTGGACGTCGATCATGGATGCCGTGTCGCCGGTCCACTTCGCCTGCAGGAGTGCTGCCTTGACCACGTTCGCCATCCGCCCCGCCTCTCGCGTAGAAGGGGACACTTTCGAACGCCGCACCCGTCTGGGGCAAGAGGGCGCACGGGCTGGTCACCTGGCTCGTCATGGTCCCCTCCCTCTGGACGTCGAGGAACAGCTCAGTGTGACCGACACGCTGCAATTGGCATCCAGTGCACGGATGTTGTCCACTGACGGGGATAGGTTTGCCCGCGAACGGCACTAAGCGGGACGGGAGCGGTGATGGCAAGCATCGAGGAGGTCCGGGCGGGCATCGGCCTGGCGACGGACAAGGCGTCGGAGAGCCTGGGTGCACTGCAACAGGCGCACTCGTCGTTGGAGCAGGCACAGGGGCTGCTGATGCAGGCCACGGAGGGCAGCGCGCAGGCCGACGCGCCGGAGGCCACCGGCCTGCTGACCCAGGCGATCAGCAGCATCACGGAGGTGCAGCAGGCCGTCACCGCCGCCATCCAGGCCGCCGAGGGCGTGGCGGGGCGCCTGTGAGCGAGAGATGAGTTCTCTGGAGGAGGTACGCGAGATGCTGCTCGGCGCGATCCAGGAGATCGGGCAGGCCAGGCAGTACGCGGGCGTGGCCCGCGGGCGTATCGACGATGCCGTCGGCGTCCTCACGAGCCTGGGTGAGCACCGTGAGCCGCTCGTCCCCCCGGAGCTGCGACGCGCGGCCGACGAGCTCGACCGCGGCCTGTCGCTGATCGGGGCGGGCGAGAGCACGGTCTCCGACATCGCGGCGCGGCTCTAGTGGTTGCCCTCTTCGGTGGTGGCAGGCGTCGGCGCATCCGCGCCGCCTACGACGCCCTCTGCGCCGCCATGGCCGCGGCCGACGGCGGGTCGTACGTCGCGGCCGAGAAGGTGCGCCGCCGTCACCTGGACGCGCTCGTCGAGCTGTGGCTGCGCGAGGAGGGCCTCGACAAGGTCGCGGACTCCGGCGAGCTGCGCGTGCTGCTCACCAACCCGGAGTTCGCGCACCTGGTGCGGGCCGTCCAAGCCGATCGCACGGCCACCGCCGTCCCGGAGCTCGACGAGATCGTCGCGAGGTCGACCCCCGGCTCCGCGGGCAACGCCGAGGACTGGCTGGGCAAGCACGGCGAGCACGAGGGCGTCCGCGACGTGCCGCAGCTGTGGCGCATCGGCACCGGACGGATCCGCCCGGCGGGTGACCCGTTCGAGGTGGCCGTGCCGCTGCTCGACGAGTCGCACCTGCAGATCAGCGCCCGGCCGCAGGTCCGGGCCACCGCGCTGGGCCTCGTGGAGAACCTGCTCATGCGCGTGGTGAGCCACTTCCGGCCGGGGCTCGTGGCGCTGCACCTCTGGGACGTCGAGCACCTCACCGGGCCCCTGCCGCGGCTGCATCCGCTCACCCGCACCGGGATCCTGCAGGTGCACGACCCCGCCGGGCTGCCGCAGCTGCTGGAGGAGCTCGCCGACCGGATCCGCCGCGTGCACAGCGAGGTGCTCGCCAAGGGCGAGACGACGTTGGCCGGGCTGACCGCTTCGGAGAAGACGCGGACGGAGCCGTGGGTCGTCGCCCTGCTGGTGGGCAACCGCCAGGCGCTGCGCGAGGAGGAGCACCGCGCGCTCGGCCGGATCGCCAGAGGTGGGCTGACGTGCGGTGTCCAGCTCGTGATGGTGGACGTGCCGATGGCGATCGGCGCGCCCGTCGAGACCATCGACATCGACGCCCATGGCATCGCCCGCACGTCCATGACCGGCCGCTACGTGGACGTCGTGCCCGAGAAGCGGTTCGCGGAGGTCGGCAACGGCTGTCACGCGATCGCTGCCGAGCACGACAGCTGGCGCAGCCGCGTCGCGACCTTCGACGAGCTGCTGGCGCCGACGGGAGCACGGTGGAGGGCGAGCTCGAAGTCGGGCCTGACCGCGCCCGTCGGATTCGACGACGCGGGCAAGGTCGAGATCGTTCTCGACGACTCGTCCCCGCACGCCCTCGTCGGCGGCCCGAGCGGCTCCGGCAAGACCAACCTGCTGCTGGCCTGGATCGCCGCGCTCACCACGCGCTACAGCCCCGACGAGCTGGAGCTCTACCTGCTCGACTTCAAAGAAGGTGTGTCCTTCGCGCAGTTCGCGCCGGGCCGTCGGGACACCACCTGGCTGCCGCACGCCAAGCTGATCGGCATCAACGTCAACGACGACCGCGAGTTCGGGCTGGCGCTGTTGCAATACCTCTCCGACGAGATGCGCAGGCGGGCGGCCCAGGCCAAGGAGCACGAGGTCACGAAGCTGGAGGATCTCCGCGAGATCGACACGACCGGCCGATGGCCCCGGGTCGTCGCGATGATCGACGAGTTCCAGTACCTGTTCGCCGAGAGCGACCCGCTCAGCCGCGCGGCTCTGACGCTGCTGGAGGACATCGCGCGGCGCGGTCGCTCCCAGGGCATCCACCTCGTCCTGGCCAGCCAGGACGTGTCGGGGATCGCGGCGTTCTGGGGCAGGCCCGCGATCTTCGAGCAGTTCGTGCTCCGGCTCGCGCTGCCCAGGGCGCGCCGCGTGCTCGACGACCGCAACGACGCCACGCTCGACCTCCCGCGCTGGCACGCCGTGTTGAACCACGAGTCCGGGCTGCGGCACGGCAACCGGACCGCCCGGATTCCGAACGCGAGCAGCCGCGGCCTGTTCGACCCGGTCCAACACGGCATGCTCGAGGATTGGGCCGGACGCGCGGAGCCGCGCCTCTTCGACGGCAGCCGCGCCCCCCGGCTCGACGACCTGCTCGCGGGCATCGGGCCCCAGCAGCGGCGCGCGCCCGTCGGGCAGTCCATCGACCTGCACGCCAGCTCCGCCATCGTCGAGCTGCCCGACGCGCCGGGGCGCAACCTCGCCGTGCTCGGCGCGGAAGCGGGCGCGGCGGTACGGGTGCTCGCCACGGCGGCGGCCGGGCTGGTCGGGGGTTACCCGCCGGGCGAGACGGACGTGGTGCTGGCTCCGCTCGTCAACGAGGCGAAGGAGCCGGTCGCCGGGCTGGCCCGGTGGCTGGCGCGGGCGGGGCACGCGACGCGGGTCGTCCGGCTCGACGGGGCCAAGGACGAGGTCGAGCGGCTGGCGGAACAGACCAAGGAGCGTCTCGGGAAGGGCGAGCGGGGCCAGACGGTGGTGGTGTTGTTCGGGGCCGACGCCGCCGATCCGGTGCTGGGGCGCAGCGGCACCGAAGCGCTGCGCGCGCTGGTGCACTTCGGCCCCGAGACCGGGCTGCACGTGCTGGGCTGGTGGCGCAGCGCACCCCGGCTCAAGGCGCTGTTGATGATGGGAGCGGTCGTCGACGACGTCGGGGCCTGGGTCGCGCTCGATGTGCAGGGCGCCGAGCTGCAGCCGTTGCTGCCGGGCACGTTGCTCACCTGGTCGCCGCGGCCGGGGCGGGCGCTGTTCTTCGACCGCGCGCAGCACTCCCTGCCACAGGTGATCATGGTGCCGGGTTCGGCGCCGTACCTTTCCGAGGACGAGGAGGTGGCATGACCGCCCGGCAGAAGTCCGCCGCCCAGGAGTACAAGGACGTCATCGCCCGCCGCACGGCGGGGTTCGACGAGGACGCCGTAGGCAACACCGACCGGGTGGCGCAGCTGGAGGATCTGGTGGCTGAGCTCGGCAGGGAGCTGAGAGCGGCGAGCGACCAGCACATCCTCGCCCGCGCCGGGAACCTGCTGGCGTGGGACCAGACTCTGGAGATCCTCTGGGTCGAGTCGTGGATGACGATGCGCCCCTTCCCCAAGCCCGACCGGTTCGCCAAGGGCGATCCCGCGGAGCTGATGGCGCAGGTCGAGGCGCGGGTGGCGGACCTGCGCGCCGAGGTGGCGCGGCGTGGGCTGAGGACGTTGCGCCGCTGAGAGGTCAGCCAGGCTCTGCATAAACGACGATGTTGTCGACGTACTGCCGCGTGCCCCGGTCGAAGTGGCCGCCGCACGTGATGATCACCAGCCGGGGGGTTGGCGAGGGCCGGAAGACGTCAGCGGGCAGCCCGGCCTTGGGGTAGGCGCGCACGGCCGTGACGGTGAACCTCGCGGCGACGCCGTCGGACGCCGTGAGCCCGATCGCGTCACCGGTCGCGAGATCCGTCAGATGGAAGAGCGCGCCCGGGCCCGCTGCCGCGGTATCGACGTGGCCGTCGAGAACCAGCGCCCCGCCAGGTGCGGCGAGCCCGCCGCCCGCCGCCCACCAGCCGACGATGTGCGGGTCCTCGGGCACGGCGAGCGCTCCGCCGCCGTCGACCGCCACCGGCACGATCGGCGCGCGCACTCCGAGCGTCGGCAGATCGAGCCGTACAGGAGGCGCCGTGGTCGCCGCCTGCTGTGGGGCGTGGGGCGGAGGGCGATCGTGTTCTGTGGCGACCGTCAGTGTCGGCGCGGGCAGCTCGGCACGTGCGGGTCCGACCACCCGGACGACTCCCCATCCGAGCAGCAACAATCCGACGGCGCACACAATGTGCGGTGCGCGAAGGCGCGTCTGCGGCATCGCCCACAGTGTCGCACTCGGGCCCCGCCGCGCCTACCAATGGTCGATTGACGCGATGGCGCCAATGGCCGATCTTTTCCCGGGGGGTCCGTCAGCGCGTCACGACGAGGGAGGCCCCGCTATGAGCTACGGGACGCCGTCTGAGCCCGCTCCACCCTCGTCCGGCAGGCCGCGACAGCGGATCATCGGTCTCGTCATCGGCGCCGTCGTCGTGATCATCGCCATCATCGCCGCCGTGGTCTCCTGCGCACCAAGCACCGCGTCGAACGCGGGGAACACGACCGCGCCCACGGCGGTCGCGACCGCGGCTGCCCCGCCCGCGGGCGTCCCCAGCGCTCCGGCCGGAGCCACCACCGCGACCGCACCCTCGGCTGAGGCCGCCGTCCCGACGACCGTCGCCGCAGCTGCGCCGTCCCAACCCGCGCCGCGCAGCGTCAAGGCGGGGTCAGGGGGAGCGGCCGACCCCGGCGCCGCTCTCGACGTGACAACGGTCTTCCTGCTCATCGGCGGCGCCTGCCTGCTCGCGGGCGGAATCATCCTCACCCGCCCCACGTCCTGATCGCGCCTGGAACGGTTCACCGCCTGCGCGCCGCGCCACCTCGGACACTGACGAAGGGTCAGTCCTCGTCGTCGCGGGCGAGGAAGGACGCCAGCCGCTCGACCGCGTCCTCGAACGCCGGGTTGCGGTCGACGAACACCTGCAGCCGCCCGGCCAGCCACTCGACGCTGACCTGCTCTTCACCGCGGCGCTCAGCGAGCTCCTCGATGCCCCGGTCCGTGGAGTACACGCCGTTAGTCCTCCTCCTCCTCCTCGAGGGCGGCGGCGATCAGCGTGTTCTGCTCCACCTCGTGCACCTTCGACGAGCCGGGGGCCGGGGCGGCCATCGCGCGCCGCGAGACCCGCTTGATCCCGACCAGCCGGGGCAGCTTCTCCGGCAGGACGAGGCCGAGGAACGGCCAGGGGCCCTGGTTGCCCGGCTCCTCCTGCACCCACCGGATGTCGTCGGCGGCGTTGGGGTAGCGGTCCAGCACCGCGGCGAGCCTGCGGTCGGGCACCGGGTAGAGCTGCTCCAGCCGCACGGCCGCGATGTCGGTGATCGAGCGCTTCTCGATCGCGGCGGCCAGCTCCCAGTAGATCTTGCCGCTGCACAGCAGGACCCGGCGCACACCCGTGGCGGGCACGTCGGAGTCCCGGAAGCGCGGGTCGTCGATCACCGGCCGGAACCGGCCACCGGTGAAGTCGGCCAGCGGGCTAACCACCTGCTTCGCGCGGAGCATCCACTTCGGGGTGAACACGATCAGCGGGCGGCGCACGCCGTCCATCGCGTGGCTGCGCAGGAGATGGAAGTAGTTGCTGGGCTCCGACGGCAGCGCGACCGTCATCGACCCCTCCGCGCACAGCTGCAGGAAGCGCTCGATGCGCCCGGAGCTGTGGTCGGGGCCCTGGCCTTCAAGGCCGTGCGGGAGCAGGAGCACAACGTCGGACGTCTGGCCCCACTTGGCCTCGCCGGACGCGATGAACTCGTCGATGATCGACTGCGCGCCGTTGACGAAATCGCCGAACTGGGCCTCCCAACCCACGAACGCGTCGGGGTTGGCCACCGAGTAGCCGTACTCGAACCCGAGCGCGGCGAACTCCGAGAGCGCCGAGTCGTAGGGCAGGAAACGACCCTGGGCGTCGGAGAGGTTGCGCAGCGGGTAGTACTCCTCGCCGGTCTTGCGGTCGATCATCACGGAGTGCCGTTGGACAAAGGTGCCGCGGCGGGTGTCCTGGCCCGACAGCCGCACGAGCTTGCCGTCCATCAGCAGCGACCCGAGCGCGATCAGCTCGGAGAACGCCCAGTCCACCTTGCCCTCACGCGACATCGTGTAGCGCCGCTGGAGCACCGGCTTCACGCGCTGGTGCACGGTGAATCCTTCCGGCAGCTCAATGTGCGCGTCGCCGATGCGGTGGATCACTTCCAGCGGCACGGAGGTGTCCAGGTCGGTGGAGGCGCGCTGCTCGTACTCGACGGAGGGGCTGATCCGGGCCGGGGTGCGCTCCAGCTCGCGGACCTCGTTGAACACGTGCTCGAGCTGGTTGGAGAAGTCGCGCAGCGCGTGCTCGGCGTCCTCGATCGAGATGTCGCCCCGGCCGATGAGCGACTCGGTGTAGAGCTTGCGGACGCTGCGCTTGGCGTCGATGACGTCGTACATGGCGGGCTGCGTCATCGAGGGGTCGTCGCCCTCGTTGTGGCCGCGGCGGCGGTAGCAGACCATGTCGATGACGACGTCGTTGTGCCAGCGCTCCCGGTACTCGACCGCGAGCTTGGCCACCCAGACGCACGCCTCGGGATCGTCGCCGTTCACGTGGAACACCGGAGCGTCGATCATCTTCGCGACATCGGTGGAGTAGGTGGAGCTGCGGGAGTGCTCGGGCGCGGTGGTGAAGCCGACCTGGTTGTTGACGACGACGTGCACGGTGCCGCCGGTGCGGTAGCCGCGCAGCAGAGCGAGGTTGAGGGTCTCGGCGACCACACCCTGGCCCGCGAACGACGCGTCGCCGTGCAGCATCAGGGGCAGCACGGTGTAGCCGCCGTCGCCCTTGTTGAGCAGGTCCTGCTTGGCGCGGACGAGCCCCTCCAGCACCGGGTCGACGGCCTCGAGGTGGCTCGGGTTGGACGCCAGCGACACGACGGTCTCGCCGTCGCCGAACATCCGGAAGTACTTGCCCTCCGCGCCAAGGTGGTACTTGACGTCGCCCGAGCCGTGCGCCTGACCGGGGTCGAGGTTGCCCTCGAACTCGCGGAAGATCTGGCTGATCGGCTTGCCGACGATGTTGGCCAGCACGTTGAGCCGACCCCGGTGGGGCATGCCGATGACGACCTCGTCCATCTCGTGCTCGGCGGCCTTGTCCAGCACCGCGTCGAGCAGCGGGATGACGGTCTCGCTGCCTTCCAGGGAGAACCGCTTCTGCCCCACGTACTTGGTCTGCAGGAACGTCTCGAACGCCTCGGCCGCGTTGAGCTTGGACAGGATGTACTTCTGCTCGTTGGGGTGCGGCTTCTGGTGCGGCACCTCGATCCGCTGCTGCAGCCAGGCGCGCTGCTCGGGAGCGGAGATGTGCATGTACTCGGTGCCGATCGTGCGGCAGTACGCGTCGCGCAGCACGCCCAGCACGTCGCGCAGCTTCATCCGCTCCATGCCCGCGAACCCGCCGACGGCGAACTCGCGGTCGAGGTCCCACAGCGTGAGGCCGTGGGAGAGCACGTCGAGGTCGGGGTGGCGACGCTGGCGGTAGTTCAGCGGGTCGGTGTCGGCCATGAGGTGCCCGCGGGTGCGGTAGGCGTCGATCAGCTCGATGACCCGGGCGACCTTGTCGACGGGGTCGTCGGGCAGATCCTGCACCCAGCGCACCGGCTCGTAGGGCACCCGCAGGGACTGGAAGATCTCGTCGTAGAACCCGTCCTCGCCGAGCAGGAGCGCGTGGACGCGACGCAGGAAGTCGCCCGACTCGGCGCCCTGGATGATCCGGTGGTCGTAGGTCGAGGTCAGGGTGATGATCTTGCTGACGCCGATCTGGGCCAGGCGCTCGTCGCTGGCGCCCTGGAACGCGGCGGGGTACTCCATCGCGCCGACGCCCACGATCGTGCCCTGGCCCTGCATCAGCCGCGGCACCGAGTGGTTGGTGCCCAGCGTGCCGGGGTTGGTGAGGCTGATCGTGGTGCCCGCGAAGTCCTCCGCGGTGAGCGAGCCCCCGCGGGCCTTGCGCACGATCTCCTCGTAGGCCGACCAGAACTGGGCGAAGCTCATCGCCTCACAGCCCTTGATCGAGACGACGACGAGGGAGCGTTGCCCGCCCTTGCCCGGCAGGTCGATCGCGAGACCGAGGTTGACGTGGTCGGGCTGCACGACGGTGGGACGGCCGTCGACCTCGGCGAAGTAGCGGTTCATCACCGAGAACTGGTGCAGCGCCTTGACCACCGCGTAGCCGATGAGGTGCGTGAAGCTGATCTTGCCGCCGCGGGTGCGGCGCAGCTGGTTGTTGATGACGACGCGGTTGTCGGCCAGCAGCTTGGCCGGGACGGCGCGCACGCTCGTGGCGGTGGGCACGCTGAGCGAGGCGTTCATGTTCTTGACGACGGCGGAGGCGGCCCCGCGCAACGCGGTGCTGGCGCCGTCGGCGCGCGCCGCCGTGGCGGCGGGGCGGGCGGCGGCCCGCGAGGTGGTGCCCGCGGCGGGCTTGGCCATCGTTCCGTTGGGCGAGGCCGAGCGCGAAGCCTCGCCCTCGGCGTCGGGGCGGCTCGGGCGGGTCTCGACCTTGCGGGCCGGGTTGCCGGTCGGCGTGAGCGGAGACGGCGCAGCGACGGTGTCGGCGGCTGCCTGGGGCGCCGCCTCCGAGGTTGGCGAGGCGTCACCGGGGCGGTAGTCGGCGAAGAACTCGTGCCACGCCGGGTCGACGCTCCGGGGGTCTTCGAGGAAACGCTGATACATCTCCTCGACGAGCCACTCGTTCGGCCCGAACTGGTCGGTGGTGCTGGTGGTACCGCTGTTGGACACGCTCAGGACCGCCTTGATCGGATCACATCGTCTTCGCCGAGGACTCGAGGACTCAGGTTAGTCCCCCCGCACGACGCTCGGGAGAACATGTCAAGTCCTGCGACGATGCACCTCATCACATCGGGGCGCTGCGCGCCGCGCGTGCACTCCGCCTCAGCGAGGTCCGTGCCCCGCATTCTGAGGTCCGCGCCGAGGTCCGTGCCCCGCATTCTGAGGTCTGCGCCGAGGTCCGTGCCCCGCCTTCTGAGGTCTGCGCCGAGGTCCGTGGCCCCGCCTTCTGAGGTCCGCGCCGAGGTCTGCGCCCCGCCTACTGAGGTCCGCGCCGAGGTCCGTGCCCCGCATTCTGAGGTCCGCGCCGAGGTCCGCGCCGAGGTCGGCGCCCCGCCTTCTGAGGTCCGCGCCGAGGTCCGTGCTCCGCCTACTGAGGTCCGCGCCGAGGTCCGCGCCCCGCCTTCCGAGGTCCGCGCCCCGCTGCGCCGAGGTCCGTTGGGGCGTGCAGCCCGCAGCCTTCCGCGACCTCGCACGCGGTGCCAATCAGTGATCGCTGGTTGTGGTGGCAGGGGTGCGCCTGTGCACGTGGGGCCCCACTTCTGCCGATCTTGTCCAGCCGGACGAGGGCAGGATCGCCATGTTGGCAGGCTGCCGAGCGTTGATCGCCGGTCATGTCCCGACCTCGGCGATCACCGTCTCCCGGGAGGCCATCGGCCGGGCCATGATCGTCAAGAGTGGTGTCGGCGGCGCACCTCCGCACTCTTGGCACCACTTGCGGTGATCACCTTGGCGACTGGGTCGAGCGGGGCCCGCTCACTGTGCGCACTTCGCCGGTGCGCCCTTCAGTCAGCGATCATCACAGCTCGGGTGCTGTCTGGCGGACAACCATCAGCTGCCCGACGTTCGCATGCCTCCGCGCGACCTCGCATGCCGTCTGCGGGGTGTGAGGTGCTGGTAAAGGGTGCGAGGTGGCCGTTGCGGTACGCGGCCGCCTGCCCGGCCTGCCGCGACCGGCCTGCCTCGACCGGCCTGCCTCGACCGGCGCGGCCTGCCGCCCCCGCCCCTCCCGCGCCCTTGGCGGGGCCGCCCGGACTCCCGCGCACCCGCGAGGTCGAAGGGTGCTGCCTGGGCGCCAGGCGTGCCGCGGGGTCAGGCGGGGGTCGCGCCCGCCTCGTCGACGACCGTGGTGCGCACGGCGGTCGAGCTGATCACGGTGCCCGCGGCGAGGCCGGTGCGGGACCCGGTGCGGACGGTGTCGCGCTCGCCCGCGAACTGGCCGTCGGCCGGGGAGAGCATCAGCTCCGTGCGGGTGCGCCCGGCGTCGTGCACGAGCGCGAGGCACGCCACGCCGTCGACGTTCTCGACGCCTTCGGTCGCCCGCACCCCGGGGAGGCAGGCGAGCGCAAGGCAGAGGGCGGCGCGCAGGTCGGCGGGCACGAGGCAGGTGCGCAGTGCCGTCACCCCGGCGGCGAAGGGGCCGAACCAGCTGCCCGTGTTCTCTTCCCGCAGCCGGTGGGCCAGCGCCTCGGGATCGCGGGGGAGGCGGGTGAAGAACTCGACCGTCGGCGCTTGCCAGCTCCCACGCCTGCGAGACGGCGCCAGGCAGTGCGGCTCGTCACCGTCGGTGAGCACGTCGAAGGCGCCGTGTCGGGCCCGGAAGCGTCCCACCGGCACCGCGGGGCGCAGGTCGTAGCCGTCCGCGATGGCCTCCTCCGCGGAGCCCGCGATCCACGTCCGCGCCCCGGTGATCTCTCGGTCGAGCACCCACTCGCGGTTGGTGTCGGCGGGGATCCACTGGCGGAGGCGGTGCTCGTCCAGGTGCTGGTGTGGCCCGTGGGTGCCCAGCCACCAGGCATGCGTCTCGACGCAAACGTACTGATCCGGCCGCAGGGGCCGGTCCGACACCGCAAGGGGGAGGTCGGGCACGTCACGCTCCGCTCCGGGGACGGGGGTCTCACCTCACAGTGTCGACCGGTGACCGATCGTCGCAGCGACCGACCCCCCTGCTTCAGGAGATCCACTCCTTCACCGTAGCGATGAGCTTCGGAGCGTCACTCCCGATGGGACTGACGTGCAGATGGGTGATGCCCGCCTCGCTGAGGGCCGCGATCCGCTCCTTGACGTGCGACGGCGGGCCGATCAGCGTGACCCGGTCGATGAAGTCGTCGGGCAGCGCGGCGGCGGCCTCGGCCTTCTTGCCGTCGAGGTAGAGGTCCTGGACGAGCGTGGCCTCCGCCTCGTAGCCCTGGCGCCGGAAGACCGTGTTGTAGAAGTTGCGCCCACGCGCGCCCATGCCGCCGATGTAGAGCGCGTACAGGTCGCGGGCCGCCTGTCGTGCGGGGGCGAACAACTCCTCGTCCAGTGCGAGGAAGCCGCCGCCGGTGATCTGGAGCGGGCCCAGCTCCGGCGCTCGCTTGGCGAAACCCGCCTGCAGCGCGGGGCCGAAGACCTCCTTCAGCTTCTCCGGGAGCACGGCGTGCGGCAGCCAGCCGTTGGCCAGCTCGGCGGTGAGCTCGAGGTTCTTGTCCCCGAGCGCCGCGATCCAGATCGGGATGTCGGAACGCCGCGGATGGTTGATCAGCTTGAGCGGCTTGCCCAGCCCCGTGCCCTGCTCAGGGGGCAGCGGGATCGTGTAGAGGCCCTGGTGCTCCACCCGCTCGCGTCGCCACACCTGCCTGCAGATCTCGATGATCTCCCGGGTGCGCGCCACCGGCTTGTCGTAGGTCACCCCGTGGAAGCCCTCGATCACCTGCGGCCCCGAGGCGCCGAGCCCCAGGATCGCGCGGCCACGCGAGAGCGCGTCCAACCCGGCCGCCGTCATCGCCGTCAACGTGGGCGTACGGCTGAAGATCGGCAGGATGCCGGAGCCGATCTCGACCCGTTCGGTGCGCGCCGCGAGGTACCCCATGATTGACACGGCGTCGAAGCTGTAGGCCTCGGCGACCCACACGACGTCCAGCCCCGCCTGCTCCAGCGCGACCACCGCCTCGGCCTGGGCGATCGGGTCGTCGCCGTAGGGGAGCTGTGTCGAGAGCTTCATGCGGCGTCTCTAACTCAAGCCGACACCAGAGTCAAGACAGTCAAGATTGACGGTTTGCCGGCCAGGGGCTGACCGGCCGCCCGCGGCGCACCCCGTCGACGATCAGGTCGACGCGCTCCTCGAAGAAGCACAGCAGCCCGGTGATCACGACGGCGTCGGGCAGCGGGTCGGCGTAGGTCCAGACGAGGTCGGCGACGGTGTGGTCGGGCAGCACGAGCGACCGGTAGGCCGCGACGCCCTTGTACGCGCACGCCGTGACAGTGGCGCTCGGCTCCAACAGCGACGTGTCGACGTCCTCGGGCGGGAGGTGGTGGCGCACCGGCAGTCCGGTCTCGAAGACCAGCGAGGGACGATCGGACTCGGCGAGCACCTGCCCGTCCAACTCCACGCGCACATGCCGCGAGCTGCGCCCGACGTCGACGCGGTGGAACGGGTCGCGCGGATGGCTGACGACCTCCTCTTCCTCTTCTCGCCACGTGTCGAACGCGGCGAAGTCCAGGACCGCGGGGTGGGCGAGCGCGGGATCGGCGGGCCGGAACGCCGAACCGGGGCGTTCGACGTCGCCGATGCGCAGGGTCAGCGGCGTGCCCTCCGTGGTGTGGACGCCGAACCCGGTGCCGGGCGTCAGGACCTGGTGTCCCCCCGGGCCGTAGGGGACGGGGCCCGGCCCCCGGCGGTCGCCCGCGTCCGGTCCGGCTTCGGTGAGGTCGGCGATGATGTCCTCGACCGGGACGGCGTACTGCGGCACCACCCGTCCCGGCTCCCAGACGAGCATCGCCGACGTGGAGTCGAGCGCGGTCTTCCCGGCCAGCTCGGCCCGGATCCGCCGCGGTGTCGGCTCGTAGCGCAGGCTGTCCAGCCCGGCCGTCAGGAGATCCTGTACGCGTGTCGCCATGGGGGCGAGCCTGCACCCCTGCCCCGCCAAGCTAGGGTCCGGCCGATGAGGTTCAGCGTCGTCCCTGCCGCCTACGTGCTGCTCCGGCGCGACGATCAGGTGCTGCTGCAGCTTCGGCAGAACACCGGCTACCGCGACGGGCATTGGGCGGCCGCCGCGGCGGGCCACGTCGAGAAGGGTGAGTCGGTGGTGGCCGCGGCGTGCCGGGAGGCGGTCGAGGAGCTGGGCGTGACCATCGCGCCCGCCGCGCTGGTGCCGCTCACCGCCATGCACCGCACCCACGGCAACGGTGAGCCGGTCGACGAGCGCGTCGACTTCTTCTTCACCTGTGAGGCGTGGTCGGGCGAGCCGAGCGTGCGGGAGCCGCGGAAGGCGGTGGGCCTGCGCTGGTGGGCCCTCGACGCCCTCCCCGACCCCGTCGTCCCTCACGAGCGGTGGGTGCTCGACCACCTCAAGGACGGCCCCCTCCCGGCCGTGACGACCTTCGGCTTCTAAGAGCGCCCGGCACATGAGGCACGTGGCGTGGCGTGACAGGGTCCTCGCAGAGTCCGCTGTCGCTTCGCAGGGTCTGTGGACTCTGCGAGGTGCGTGCGCGGTCTGCGAAGTGGGCTCGGGTGGGGTGGAGCTGACGTTGTCGGGCGGTGGGTGGTCGCGGTCCGGCGCCGAGATCGCCGCGCGCCGCGCGGGGGTGGGGTGGGCTGGGCGGGGTGGCGCTGTGCGGATGGCGTCGATCAGCCCGGGCAGGCGGGGCCGAGGTCAGCTCCCCCCGGGGTGAGGTCGCCACCTCCCCCCGGGTGAGGTCGCCACCGGACGAGACCCCGTCTCGCGCCCGGCCCGGCCGACTGCGCCCGACTGCGCACGCCCGCGGAGTGACGTCGCACCCCGCCCAGGTCGACTTCGCACACCGCCGGGATGTCTCGCACCCCCGCGCGCGGCCTGCGAGGTGGCGTTGCGGGGTGCGACGTGGGCCGGGGTGGTCGGCGAGGCCGCCGGCAGGTGGGCGCCGTCGGCCCGGCGGGCGCGGCGGCTCCCGCGGGGCGAGGGCCCCCAGCGGCCCGGGTGTGCAGCAGGGTGGCCCTGCTGCGACTGGGTCGGAGCAGGGTCACCCTGCTGCGATGCGGACGTGGCCCGGCCACGGCGGCGTGACGGAGGCGAGGCTGATCACCCCATCGGTTGAGCCCGTGATCGCCAGCAGTGGTGCCACTGGTACACCAGCGCCCCTGTGGCACCACTCTCGCCGATCATGCGAGCCAACCGTCAACTGCCGGACCCTCTAAGTCAGTAGTGATCGCCGCCCGGGTTTGCAGCAGGGTGACACTGCTGCGACTGGGTTGGAGCAGTGCCACCCTGCTGCGATGCGGACATGGCCCAGCCGCCGCGCGAGGCGACGCTGGCACGTTCACAAGGCGTCAGACGGTCCGGCGGGCGCGGCCCGCCCAGTAGGGCGCGCGAAGGTCCTTCTTCAGGATCTTGCCTGTCGGGGTTCGGGGGAGCTCATCGAGCAGGTCCACCGTCTTCGGGCACTTGAACGACGCAAGGTGCTCACGGCAGTAGGCCAGCAGCGCGTCGGCGTCGACCGTCTGCGCCTGCGCGGGGACGACCACCGCCTTGGGCACCTCGCCCCATCGCTCGTCGGGCACGCCGAACACCGCGCAGTCACCCACCGTGAGATGTTCGGCGAGCACCCGCTCGATCTCGGCGGGATAGATGTTCTCGCCACCACTGATGATCATGTCTTTGATCCGGTCGGTGACGTAGACGTAGCCGTCGGCGTCGACGTGGCCCCCGTCGCCCGTGCGCAGCCAGCCGTCCGCGGTGACCGCCGCGGCCGTGGCCTCTGGCTTGCCCCAGTAGCCGCTCATCAGCTGCTCGGTGCGCACGCAGATCTCCCCAGGCTCGCCGACCGCCATCGGCCTGCCGGTGAGGGGGTCGTGCACCTCGATCTCCACCCCGCGGATCGGGGTGCCCGCCGACACCAGCCGATGCGCGACGGCCGGGTCGCTGTGGTCGCCTGCCTGAAGCGTGGTGACCACGCCCGATGCCTCGGTCATGCCGTAGACCTGCGCCATCCGCCCTGGGAAGACGGCGAGGCAGGCCAGCAGCACCGGAAGCGGCATCGGGGAGGCCCCGTAGTAGACGCCGCGCAGCGTGGGGAAGGCGCGGTCCCCGACCCCTGGCACCCGCATCATCACCGCCAGCAGCGCGGGCACGAGGAACGTGTGGGTGACGCCGTCGTGCTCGAGCATGTCCAGGACCGCGACCGGGTCGGGCGTGCGCAGCATCGTGAGCGCGGCCCCGCACGACAGGCCGACAATCGAGTAGCTCATGCCGCCGACGTGGAAGAGCGGCATCGCCACCTGCAGGACGTCGGCAGGCCCCAGCGCCGCGTCCGCCACCACGTTCGCGGAGTGCGCGAGCATGCCGCGGTGGGTGAGCATCGTGCCCTTCGGGAACCCCGTGGTGCCCGACGTGTAGAGCTGAAGGAAGCAGTCGTCTGGCCTGTTCAGGTGGTGGTCGGGGTCCGGCTCGCGGGCGCCCAGCCACGCTTCGTACCCGTCGCCGTCCCCGCCGATCGGGATGACGCGCTCGACGTCGCCGAGCTTGTGGCGGATCTCGCCGACCGTCGCCGCGAGCTCCGGTCCATGCAGCAGCAGCCGCGCCGCCGAGTCCGCGACCACGTAGACGATCTCCGCCGGAGCGAGGCGGAAGTTGACCACGGCGCAGGCCGCCCCGATCTGGGCGCACGCCAGCGTCAGCTCGACGGCGGCGGGATGGTTGAGGTCGAGCACGGCGATGCGGTCGCCCGGCCCGATCCCCGACGCCCGCAGCGCGCAGGCGAGCTGCCGCACCCGCCTCAGGAGCTGCGCCCACGTCCGGTCGACGTCCCCGAACCTGATCGCGAGCGCGTCCGGTCGCTCGGCCGCCCAGCCCTCGATGACCGTGGTGATGTCGAGAGGAGGGCTGGCCATGGTCGCTCCTGTGGCGTGGGTCACGGTCGGACGCGGGAGATCGTATCCGCGGCTAGGCGACCCGGTCGCGCCCTCGACAGGTCGCGGTCGCTACCCTGACCTCCAGTCCATGCTGCTCCCCGCGCCTGCGACGACTGGTCGGAGACCCGATGACGTCGATACCACAATCCAGCCAAGTGCGTGCGTCGCTGCGCAGAGTCAAGGCAGGCGGGGAGCGCTTCCTCGGTGGTGTGATGGCAGGCGCCACCGCCCGTAGGCTGCAGACCAGGGCGTTCGCCGACGACTGGGCCGCGGCCAACATCGTCGCGCAGCACAGCACCGGGCCGCTGTGGGTCGTGTTGGGCGACTCGGCGAGCCAGGGGATCGGCGCCACTACGCGCGAGGCGGGCTACGTCGGCGTCGTCCACGAGGTGCTGCGCCGCCGCGACGCCTGGCGGGTGATCAACCTGTCGCGGGCGGGGGCGGCCATCACCGACGTGCTGGGCCGCCAGCTGCCCGAGCTGGCCGCCCTCACCGAGGAGGAGCCCGCCGCGCTCGTCACCTGCGTTGTCGGTGCGGAGGACGTCGCCAGGCGCGTCGCGGGCGT
Source organism: uncultured Actinomycetota bacterium (assembly GCA_963826705.1). Lineage (GTDB taxonomy): Bacteria > Actinomycetota > Actinomycetes > Mycobacteriales > Pseudonocardiaceae > Pseudonocardia. The sequence continues at coordinate 77,737 of CAWGYF010000026.1, read as the reverse complement.
CGACGTCGCGCTGCGCTCGATGCTCGCTGCCATGCCCCGCGGCGCGGTGATCGCCACCGTGCCGCTCACCGGCCACGCCGCCGACGCCGCGAACGCGGTGATCCGCGATGAGGTCGTGCGGCATGGCCTGCGCCTCGCCGACCTCGGCACTGTTCCCGGCGTGCAGCCGCGGGGCCGCGAGGTTATCCGGCTCGGCGACGTGGGGCACGCCGCGTGGGCACGAATCATGGTCGGCGCGATCGACAACCCGGCTCCCAGCTCCGACCCCACCCCGCCCGCGGGCATCCCGCAGGTCGCCGCGACCGCGCTCGACAACAACGGGGTGCTTGAGCCCTGACGGCGCTGAGCGTCTGCCGCTGATCGTGTGCGGCGCGCCGCCCCCACCGTGTCGGGCTTCCCGCAGTGGGCCCGAGCGCCAGACGGTGTGTGTCGCTTCCCCACTGCACCTGCGGCGCCACTTCTGCCGATCACTGCCGGACGGGGCGAAGCTCAGGTGCGGTTGAAGCGGTCGGGGTCGGGGCCGACGCGGCTGTCGGTGTTCAGCGCCTCGATCGCGGCCAGCTCGTCGTCGGCGAGGGCGAAGTCGAACACGTCGAGGTTCTCAGCGATCCGGCTCGGTGTGACAGACTTCGGGATGACGACGGTTCCCACCTGCAGGTGCCAGCGCAGGATCACCTGGGCCGCGGTCTTGCCATGCCGGGCGGCGATCTCACCGATCCCTGGGTCGGTGAGCACGGCTCCGCCGCGCGCGAGCGGGCTCCACGCCTCGGTCACGATCCCGTGCTCGGCGTGGAACGCGCGCAGCGGCGCCTGGGTGAGGTTCGGGTGCAGCTCCACCTGGTTGACGGCGGGCACGGTGTCCGTCTCGTCGATCAGTCGCCGCAGGTGCGCGATCTGGAAGTTCGACACGCCGATCGCCCGCGCCCGGCCTTCTGCGGCGAGCTTCTCCAGCGCGCGCCACGTGTCGACGTAGCGGTCGACCTTGGGCAGCGGCCAGTGGATGAGGTAGAGGTCGACGTAGTCGAACCCGAGCCGCTCCAGGCTCTTGTCGAACGCGGCGAGCGTGGCGTCGTAGCCCTGGTCGCTATTCCAGACCTTCGTGGTGACGAACAGCTCGTCGCGCGGGATGCCGCTCTTCGCGATGGCCGCACCGACCTCGCCCTCGTTGTCGTAGAGGCGGGCGGTGTCGATGTGCCGGTAACCGGTCGCCAGTGCCGTGGCGACCGCGACCTCCGTCTCGCCGGGCGGCACGAGGAAGACCCCGAAGCCCAGCTGGGGGATGGAGACGCCGTTGTTCAGCTCGATCGTAGGTACGCCGGTCATGGCTCGAGACGCTACCGGGCGGGGACGACACTTCTTGTTGTGATGCTGCCGGTCGCGGCGAGGTCGGCCAGCTCGGCTGGATGAGTGAGCGGCAGCAGGTGGTTTGCGCCTTCGATCCGCGCGACGTGCGCGTCGCCGAGCAGTCCGGCGAGCCGGGCCACGAGCCGATGGGTCGCGGCCGGGCTGTGCGCGCCCTCGACGAGCAGGACGGGCACGCCGATGCCCTCGGGATCGACCGGGGTCCAGCCGGGAGCTGTAGCGCGATGACCGATCCCGAGGAGTGGCCGACCACGGCCACCGGGCCTGCGTCCAGCGCGTCGAGCAGGGCGGCTGCGTGGGCGGCGTGCTCGGCCATCCCGATCAGGATGGCGGGCGGCGGATCGTCGGTGTGGCCCGCGCGCAGCATCCGGATTACCCGGCCCGGCAGGTGGGCGGCCACCGGCGCGAACCAGGCGCCGAAGACCCGGCAGGTGGCGCTGCTGGAGCGGCCGTGGCTGGAGGAGGTTCGTGCCGAGGCCGACCCCCGCCGGGTCGTCGCCCTGTGGGCCGCGCACGGAAGGCAGATCTACGAACGGGTCGGGCCGATCATGCGGGTCGTGCGGGACGCGGCGGTGACCGACCCGGACATGGCCGTGCAGTGGGCGACCAACGATGCGCAACGGGCTGTGGCCTTCCGGATGCTCGCGACGATGCTCGAGGAGCGGGGTGGGCTGCGCCGCCCCGTCGACGAGGCCGTCGACGTGCTGTGCGCGTTGCACGGCCCCGAGGTCTACGGGGTGCTCGCCGACCGCGGGTGGACGCCGGAACAGTGGGAGCGGTTCACCGTGGAGTCGATCACCTCCGCGTTGCTGGAATGAGAAATGTCGGGGACGCGGCCTAACGTGGATATGTGCCCGACTCCCCGACCCCCGGCTGGATCCGCCGTCTTGTCCGAGCCTCGCTGCGCCACCGCGGCGTGGCGATCACCGCTCTCGTCGCTTCCGGGCTGGGCGTGAGCCTGGACGCGATCGGGCCACTGCTCACGCGCTCGGCTGTCGACGAGGCGGTGGCGGGGTCCACGGCCACGCTGGTCCCGATCGTGATCGCCATCTTGGGGCTGGCGCTCGTGCGGTTCGTCGCCGCGTTCCTGCGGCGCTACCTGGGCGGGCGGCTCGCGCTCGACGTCCAGCACGACCTGCGGCGGCAGGTCTTCGCCGCGGTCCAGCGGCTCGACGGAGAGCGGCAGGACTCGCTGCGCACCGGGCAGGTGGTGTCGCGCGCGATCACCGATCTCAACCTTCTGCAGGGGCTGCTGTCGATCACACCCCTCGCGCTCGGCTTCGTGGTGCTCGTCCTGGCGTCGCTCGCCGCGATGCTGTGGCTCTCACCGCTGCTCACCCTCGTCGCAGTCGTGCTGCTGCCGCTGGCGGGATGGATCACGCTGCGCAGCCGCAAGTCGCTGTTCCCGGCCACATGGTCGGCGCAGCAACGCGCGGCCGACATCGCCCAGCAGGTCGAGGAGACGGTCACCGGCGTCCGGGTCGTGAAGGGCTTCGGGCAGGAGCAGCGTGAGGTCGCGGCGCTGGAGGTCAGGGCGCGGCGGCTGTTCGGCGAACGGCTGCGGGCGGCCAGGATGACCGCGCGGCTCAACCCGGCGCTGCTGAGCCTGCCCACTCTGGGGCAGGTCGCGGTGATCGGCCTCGGCGGGTGGCTGGCGCTGTCCGGGTCGATCAGCCTGGGCACCTTCCTCGCGTTCACCACCTACGTCGCCGGGCTCGTGGGGCCCGCACGGCTGCTCGGGGCGCTCGTCGTCGCCGCCCAGCTGACCCGGGCAGGCGTCGAGCGGGTGTACGACCTGGTCGATTCGCAGCCCGACATCGTCGACCCGAAGCATCCCCTGACGCTGCCCGAGGGGCCGATCGGGATCGAGCTCGACAACGTCACGTTCGGATACTCCCGGCGTGAACCGGTGCTCGACGGCGTCAGTCTCAGCGTCGCGGAGGGGGAGACGCTCGCGCTGGTCGGTCCGCCGGGGTCGGGCAAGTCGACGGTCGGGCTGCTGCTGCCCCGCTTCTACGATCCGCAGGGCGGTGAGCTGCGCCTCGGCGGGGTGGCACTGCCATCGTTGCGCCTCGCCGATCTGCGCAGTGAGCTCGGCGTGGTGTTCGAAGAGGCGTTCCTGTTCTCCGACACCATTCGGGCCAACATCGCCTACGGCCGTCCCGGCGCGTCCGACGCCGAGGTGCTGGCCGCCGCGCGGGCGGCGCAGGTGCACACGTTCGTCCAAGGCCTCCCCGAGGGCTACGACACGCTGGTCGGCGAGCGCGGGCTCACGCTGTCGGGCGGGCAGCGCCAGCGGGTCGCGCTGGCCAGGGCCGTGCTCACCGATCCGCGGGTGCTTGTGCTGGACGACGCCACCTCCGCGGTCGACACCGCCACCGAGGCCGCCATCCACGAGACCCTCCGCAGGCTGACGGCTGGGCGCACCACCCTGCTCGTCGCGCACCGGCGCTCCACCCTGGCCCTGGCCGACCGGATCGCCGTGCTCGACCGGGGCCACGTGGTCGACGTCGGCACGGAGGCCGAGCTCTCCATCCGGAGCCCGATGTTCCGAGAGCTGTTCGCGATCGGCGCGGCAGCGGTCGGGGCCCCGGCGTCGGCGGAAGCGGTCACCCCGGAGCTGTGGCCGGAGGAAGTGCCCGAGGCCGAGCGGGTCGCGCGTCAGGAGAGCGGCGGCGGAGCCGGGATGGGCGGCCCCTCGACGATGGCCGCGAGCCTCGTGGCCACCCCCGAGCTGCTGGCCGCCGTCTCGGCCCTGCCGCCGCCCCGCGACGAGCCGCACCTTGCCGTCGACCCGACCGCCCCCGACCCTGGGTTCCGGCTGGCCGGGCTGCTGCGTCCGGTGCGGTGGCTGGTCACCGCAGCGGTGGTCCTCGTCGCGCTCGACGCGCTGAGCGCGCTGGCGTTCCCCAACATCGCGCGCTACGCCATCGACAGCGGGATCACCGCGCACGCCCCCGGCGTCCTGCTCACCGCCGTGCTGCTCGGTGTGGGGGTCGTGGCGTTCGGCTACCTCGTGGTGGCGCTGGAGACCGTGGCCACGGCGCGGGCCGGGGAGAGCGTGCTCTACCTGTTGCGCGTGCGCAGCTACGCCCACCTGCAGCGGCTGGGGCTCGACTACTACGAGCGCGAGCTGTCCGGCCGGATCATGACGCGCATGACGACCGACGTCGACGCGTTGTCGACCTTCCTGCAGACCGGCATGGCGCAGGCGATCGTCAGCCTGCTCACGGTCGTCGGCGTCACGGTGGCGCTGCTGGTCACCGACGTCGAGCTGGCCCTCGTCGCGCTGGCGGTACTGCCGATCCTGAGCCTCGCGACCGTGGTCTTCCGGCGGATGTCCTCCAGGGCGTACGCGGAGGCCCGCGAGAAGGTCAGCATCGTCAACGCCGACCTGCAGGAGAACGTCACGGGCGTGCGGATCGCGCAGGCCTACGTGCGGGAGGAGTACAGCGCCATCGCCTTCGGGGAGCGCAGCGCGGCCTACCGCCGCTCCCGCCTGCGGGCCCAGCGCTACATCGCCACGTTCTTCCCCGGCGTCACGCTGCTCTCGGACATCGCCACGGCCGCCGTGCTCGGCGTGGGCGCCGCCAGGCTAGCCACCGGCGATCTCTCCGCGGGTGTACTCACCGCGTTCCTGCTGTACCTGGCCATGTTCTTCAGCCCGGTCCAGCAGCTCTCGCAGGTGTTCGACGGCTACCAGCAGGCCAAGGTCGGGCTCACGCGCATCGCCGAGCTGCTGCGCACACCGACCACCGTGCCACCCGAGCCCGAGGGGGAGCCGGTGCCCGTCCCGGCCCGGCTGCGCGGAGAGGTGGAGCTGCGCGCCGTGTCGTTCGCCTACGTGGGCACGGCGGAGCCTGCCGTCGAGGATGTCTCCCTCCACGTCGCGCCGGGGGAGACGGTCGCGCTGGTCGGGGCCACTGGTGCGGGCAAGTCCACGCTGGTCAAACTGCTCGCCCGCTTCTACGACGTCGGAGCGGGCGCGGTGCTCGTCGACGGGGTGGACGTGCGGCGGTTCCGGCTCGCCGATTTCCGCCACCGGCTGGGCATCGTGCCGCAGGAGCCGCACCTGTTCACCGGCGACGTCGCCGCCAACATCGCCTACGCCCGCCCCGACGCCACCCCGGCGGAGATCGAGGCGGCGGCGCGGGCGGTCGGCGCGCTGGAGCTGGTGCGCGCACTGCCCGGCGGCTTCCGCCATCCCGTCGGCGAACGCGGACAGGGGCTCTCCGCGGGCCAACGCCAGCTCATCGCGCTGGCCAGGGCGGAGCTGGCCGATCCTGACCTGCTCCTGTTCGACGAGGCCACCGCGGCGCTCGACCCCGCCACGGAGGCCGCGGTGTTGGCGGCGGGCGACCAGGTCACCGCGCGGCGCACCGCGTTCGTCGTGGCCCACCGGCTCACCACGGCGGCGCGGGCCGACCGCATCGCCGTACTGAGCGGCGGGCGGATCGTCGAGCTGGGCACCCACGCCGAGCTGCTCGCCAAGGGCGGCGTCTACGCGGATCTCTGGGAGGCGGGTGAGCTAGAGCCCGCTGCCTGATGAGAGCGCCCGGCGAATGAGGGCCCCGGCAGGCACCTGGACGCCGCGGGCTCGCGGAACCCTCATTCGCCGGACCCTCTGTGAAGGAAATGGTCCGTTTCGTCCCCTTCGAGGCGGCCCACCGAGCCATGGGATCTCCAAGGCTAAGAGCACCCGGCAGTTGACGGTTGGCCGCGCATGATCGGCGAAAGTGGTGCCGCAAGGGCCCTGGCGCACCTCGGGCACCACTGCAGGTGATCACCGGCTCAACAGACGTGACGAGCCTCCCGCGATCACGCCACAGCCGTCCACCGGCCACGTCCGCCACGTCCGGTCGCTGTCAGCCCACTGCGCACCCGCAACGGCACCCCGCACACCGCGCACGGGGTCACCCCGCAGGGTGCGCACGGGTCACCCGCGGGGTGCGCACGGGGTCACCCGCGGGGTGCGCACGCGGGGTGCGCACGGGGTCACCCCGCGGGGTGCGCACGGGGTCACCCCGCGGGGTGCGCACGGGGTCACCCCGCGGGGTGCGCAGTCGGTGTCCACCCCGCGGGGTGCGCAGTCGGTGTCCACGGGGTGCGACCGCACTCGGCGGGACATGACCCTCACCCCCCGCCTGCCCGGGCTGATCGCCGCCAACCAGGGCCACTTCGCAGACCGCGCATGCACGTCGCAGGGTCCGCAGACCCTGCGAAGCGACAGCGGACCCTGCGAAGACCCTGTCCCGCCACGCCACGTGCCTCATTCGCCGGACCCTCAAAGTCATCCTGAGCGCGGTCCAGCTCGACACCCACGTCCTGCAGTGGTGGTCGGCCGAGCCCATCGGCTGAGCGACCCCGGCTGAGCTCAGCCCGCGCTCTCCGAGCACCGTGTCCCGCGTCCGCACCGAACGAGCGGGGACGTGCCCCGTCGGGGAGCGCCGAGGTTGCCTGAGGGTGACATTTTCCTACCTCCGTGCCCACTTTCGGGCAACGAGGTGGTGTTTCGCCTTCACTCCATGCACCATCGCGGGGGTGCCCGCCGATGACGATCTCATCGCCCACCTTGTGCGCAGCACCCCGCTCAGTCCGAGCGAGGCTGCGCGGGTGGTGGCCGAGGTCGTGGCGTACTACGGCGAGGCGGTGCCGGACTACGTCCGCCGCCGCCACACCGAGCTCAAGCGTCGGGGGCTGACGAATGATCTGATCTTCGACGAGATCGCCGCCGAGCTGGCAAGCAGGCGATTCGCCCCCCCGAACATGTCCGTCCGCCAGCTGCGCCGCCTCGTCTATGGATAGAGAGAAGGGAACACCACCATGTGCGGAATCGTCGGGTATGTAGGCCCACAGGACGCCACACCGATCCTCATCGAGGGTCTGGGCCGCTTGGAGTACCGCGGCTACGACTCTGCAGGCATCGCCATCTGCACCCGTTCAGGGTTGAAGGTACGCAAGGCGAAAGGCAGGGTCGCCGATCTCGCCGCCGACCTCCCCGCCCGGTTCAAAGGTTCGCCCGGCATCGGCCACACGCGGTGGGCCACCCACGGTGAGCCGACCTCGGAGAACGCCCATCCCCAGGTCGACTCCGCGCACCGCATCGCCGTCGTCCACAACGGCATCATCGAGAACGCCGACGAGCTGCGCGCCAAGCTGCAGGCCGACGGCGTCGAGTTCGTGTCGCAGACCGACACCGAAACCGTCGCCCACCTGGTCGCCAAGGCGTTCGTCGACGGCGCGGCGGACCTGGAGCAGGCCGTCCGGCAGGCGCTGCGCTCGGTCGTCGGCGCCTACGGCTTGGCGATCATGGACGCCGAGCACCCCGACCGCATCGTCGTCGCCCGCAACGGCAGCCCGGTGCTGCTGGGTATCGGCGAGCGCGAGATGTTCGTGGCCTCCGACGTCGCTGCGCTGATCGGGCACACCCGCCAGGTGATCTACCTCGACGACGGCGAGCTGGCGACGATCACGGCGGGCGGCTACCGCACCTACACGATCGACGACCGCTCCACGGCCAAGAGCCCCTCCACGATCGACTGGGACGTCGTCGGCGCCGAGATCGGTGACCACGCCCACTTCCTGATCAAGGAGATCACCGAGCAGCCGCGGTCGGTCGCGCGCGCCATGTCCGGCCGGATCGACGAGCGCTTCGACACCGCCCGCCTCGGCGGTCTCAACCTCACCGTGCGCGAAGCCCGCGAGATCAAGCGCATCAAGATCCTCGGCTGTGGCTCGGCCTGCTACTCGGGTGACCTCGGCGCGCAGCTCATCGAGGACCTCGCGCGCGTGCCCGCCACGTCGGAGGCCGCTTCGGAGTTCCGCTACCGCAACCCCGTCGTCGAGCCGGACACGCTCTACGTCGCGGTGAGCCAGTCCGGCGAGACGATCGACACGCTCGCCGCGGTGCAGGAGCTGCAGCGCAAGGGCGGGCGGGTGATCGGGATCGTGAACGTCGTCGGCTCGACGATCGCCCGTCAGGTCGACGGCGGCGTCTACATCCACGCAGGCCCGGAGATGTCGGTGGCGGCCACGAAGTCGTTCACCAGCACGGTGACGGTGTTCGCCCTGCTCGCTCTCTATCTGGGGCGCATGCGTGATCTCGCGCCGACCGAGGGCAAGCGCATCCTGGCGGGGCTGCAGCGGCTGCCTGACCAGATCCAGGAGATCATCGACCAGTCCGGCGCGATCGCCGACGTCGCCAAGGAGATCGCGCAGAGCGCGGGCGTGATGTACGTCGGCCGCCGTCGCGGCTGGCCGGTGGCGCGGGAGGGCGCGCAGAAGCTGAAGGAGGTCTCCTACGTACACGCCGAGGCCTACCCGTCGGCTGAGCTGAAGCACGGCCCGTTGGCGCTGATCAGCCCGGACATGCCGACGGTCGCGATCGTCCCCGACGACGAGCTGCTCGACAAGAACACCTCGACGCTCAGCGAGATCAAGGCCCGCCGCGGCCCCGTTGTGGCGTTGGCGCACCATGAGCTGCCGATCGAGTTGGCCGACCGCACCATCGTCGTGCCGCGCAACGAGCCGGAGCTCGACCCGATCCTCATGTCCGTCGCGCTGCAGCTGTTGGCCTACCACGCCGCCGTGGCGCTGGGTCGGGACGTCGACAAGCCGCGCAACCTGGCCAAGAGCGTCACAGTCGAGTAGCCCCGTGTTACAGCGACGGCCCGGGTCTGCAGCAGGGTGACACTGCTGCGACTGGGTCGGAGCAGTGTCACCCTGCTGCGATGCGGAGGTGGCCCGGGCGCGGGGGCGACGGCGGGGCCACAGGGGCGACGGCGCGGGCGACGGCGCGGCCGCAGGGGCGACGGCGCGGCCATAGGGGCGACGGCGCGGCCACAGGAGCGACGGCGCGGCCACAGGAGCGACGGCGCGGCCGCGCGGAGGCTCGTCGCCGTCGGCCGAGTGAGTGATCGCTGGCAGTGGTGCCGGAGGTGCACCAGGGCCGCTGTGGCACCACTTTGGCCGATCATGCAGGGCCAACCGTCTGCTGGGCGCTCTTACTCGGCCAGCAGCCGGGCCAGCCGTGCGGTGACCCCGGGGCGACGGGGGTCGTGGTGCGGGAGCTCGGCCACGAGGCGGTCGTGGGTCTCCAGGTCGTCGGCGCCGAGGGGGTGGGCGGCAAACGCGGCCAGCAGCTCGACGTCGTCGGCGTCGAGGACGGCGCGGCGCAGGCCCGCGACCAGCTCGTCGCGCAGGTCGCGGATCTCCGGCGCGTCCGAGCGGGGCAGCAGCGGGCCACCGCACGCCCTCAGCGCCTCGCCCACCTGGCCCGCGCGCAGGGCCCGTCGCGCGGCGTCGAAGTCCGAGTCGACCGCCGCGTCCAGGCGGTAGGGACGGGTGCGGAGCACCTCCGCGCCGATCAGCCCCCGCAGCCGCAGCACCTCGCCGCGAACGGTGGTGGGGTTGCCGTCGTCGCCGTACAGCGCCGCGGCGAGCTGCTCAGCCGTCAGCCCGTCCGGATGCAGCGCCAGGGCGGTGAGCAGCTCGGCTGGCCGCAGTGTGAGGAGGATGGACCGGCCGTTCAGGGTGGCCTTGGGCGCGCCTTCTCCGGTGAACCGCAGCGACAGAGCGCTGCGGTGGCGGACGGGGGTCGCGCGCCGCGGCGCGTGCAGCAGGTAGCCCTCGGCGAGCTGCTCGACGTCCACCTCGCGGCCGTCGTCCAGCCGCACGCGTCCGCCGTCGGCGGGGAGGGTGACGCGCGTGGGCCACACGCCGTACGGCTCGCCCGCGATGATCCGCCCGGACGCCGTGACCAGCGCCCCCTCCCGGCCGCGGAGGCTGTCCAGGTGCGGCATGTTGCGGACGCGCAGGCGCTCGTCGGCGATGGCCAGCCGCACCCGCAGCTGGTTTTCGGCCAGCTGCGCCGTGGCCGAGACGAGCTGCGCCATGGCCGGGTGGACGGTGTGCAGGGGCCCGGAGATGTCGATCGCACCGAGGATCGCGCCGGTGTCCGGGTCGTGCACGGGCGCGGCAGCGCACGTCCAGATGTGGTAGGCGCGCACCAGATGCTCGGCCGAGTGGATCTGGACGGGCGCGTCGAGGGCCAGCGTGGTGCCCATCGCGTTGGTGCCGATCGAGGCCTCGGACACGCTGAACCCGGGGGAGAGGCCGGTGGCGTCGGCCGCGTGGAGGAGCCGGGTGGCCCCTTCCCGCCAGAGGATCGTGCCGTCGGCGTCGGTGACGAGCATGACGTGCATGGCCTCGTCGGCGATGCTCACCAGCGTGCTCCGCAGCAGCGGCATGACCTCGTTGAGCGGGTGCGCCGCGCGCCGGTCGGCGATCTCGTTGTCGCGATGCACAACGCGGGGCATCCGCCGGTCGGGATCGACGTGCGCGGCGAGGCTGCGCTCCCAGGATGCGCTGATCAGCGAGCGCGGTGCAACGCGCGGCGCGTCCCCGGCCATGACGGCCTCGAACACGTCGTGCAGAACGTGGGCTTGCCCCACAGGATCGTGGGCACCGGATTGTGCCATCAGCGCTCCGAGCGTCGTCGCCCCAGGATCTGTCCATCATCCCGCGCCCGCGCCGAACGCGGCAACCCGGTGTGCAACGTCCGGGCAACGTGACCGTACTTACGCTGCGCCGATAATCCCCGATTGAGCTGGGAGGCCGCCGTGACGACGGACGCCGTGCTGGACCGAGCCACCGGGCTCCCCACCGCGGTCGCGGGCCGCACCGCCCGGCTCCTGCTCGTCGACGGCGAGGCGATCGTTCGCTTCGGGCTTCGGCAGCTGTTCGCGCCGGATCCCGAGCTGACCGTGGTCGGCGAGGCGGCGAGTCCGCGCGATGCGCTGGTGGTCGCCGACCGGTGTCCGCCCGACCTCGTGATCCTCGACGTCGACCTCGGCCGCGGGGACGCGGCGGGCGTCGAGCTCGTCCGGATGCTGCTGGAGCGCCACCGAGGCGTCCGGGTGCTGGTGCTCACCAGCTGCCGCGACCGCGACGTCATGCTGCGCACGATCCGTCTCGGTGTGCACGGCTATCTGCGCAAGGGTGCCGAGACCGCCGACATCGTCCGCGCAGTGTACGCGCTGCTGCGCGGCGAGGGCGTGTTCGACTCGCGCGGGTCGACGCCGGTCATCACTGACGTGATGCGCGACGATCCGCTGCCCGTCCCACGCGTGCTGGGCGCGGCGATGCTGACCGAGCGGGAGAACCAGGTGCTGCGGCTGCTCGCGGTGGGGATGTCCAACCGCGAGATCGGCCGCCGGCTGTTGATCAGCGAGGCCACGGTGAAGTTCCATGTGCGCAACCTGCGCGACAAGCTGGAGGTCCGGCGGCGCACCGAGATCGTCTACACGGCGACGCGGCAGGGGATCGTCTGAGCGCTGCGCATGACGCTCATGCGCGGAAGCGCGGCGGGAACAGCGTTATCCGCGCACGAGCTGCCCCATGACCTCGGCGTCCGTACGCTCGAACCGTGGAGCTGCTGCCGGTCGTACTGACCAGCGGGTGGGCGAGCGGGATCAACGCTTACCTGGTTGTGCTGGTGCTCGGCCTGATCGGCCGCCTCGGTGACGTCGCTGCGGTACCCGAAGGACTTACCCGTACCGACGTACTGATCGTGGCGGCGGTGATGTACCTCGTGGAGCTCATCGCCGACAAGATCCCCTACGTCGACTCGCTGTGGGACGCGGTCTCCACCGCGATCCGCCCGACGGTCGGCGCTGTGATCGCCTTGCTCATCGCCCACAACGCACCGAGCCTCGAGCAGGCGGTTCTGGTCGCGTCGGGCGGAGCGGCGGCGCTGGCCTCGCACCTGGTGAAGGGCGGTCTGCGCCTGGTCGTCAACACCTCGCCGGAACCCGCGTCGAACATCGCTGTGAGCGTCGGCGAGGACGTCGCGGTGGCAGGCGTGACGAGCCTCGCCGTGCTGCACCCGACCGCCGCGCTGGTGATCGCCGCGGTGCTGTTCGCGCTCGGCGTCCTCCTGCTGGTTCTCCTGTGGACGCGCGTGCTCCGCGGTTGGCGCAGGCTACGGGCGTGGCGGGCCCGGCGCGCGGCTGTGGTGTAACCGCTCGTCCGCGCAGAAGGCAACCCCTCGTGCGCGGAAAAGGTCGCCAGGGCCACCTTTTCCGCGCACGGATGTCAGCCGAAGAACACCTCCGCCTCGGCGTACAGGGCAGGGTCGACCACCTTCAGCTCCTTGGTCGCCTCCGCCAGCGGCACCGTGACGATGTCGGTGCCCCGCAGCGCGACCATGTGCCCCCACTGCTCGTCGTGCACGGCGGTGATGGCGTGCAGGCCGAACCGGGTGGCGAGCCAGCGGTCGCGGGCGGTCGGCGTGCCGCCGCGCTGGACGTGCCCGAGCACCGTGGTGCGGGCCTCCTTGCCGGTGCGGGACTCGATCTCCCTGGCGAGCCAGTCGCCGATTCCGCCGAGCCGCACGTGGCCGAATGCGTCCTTATCGCCGGTCAGCAGCGACTCCTCGGCCTCCTTGGGCTTGGCGCCCTCGGCCACGACGATGATCGGCGCGTAGTCGAGCTGGAACCGCGCCTCGACCCAGGCGCAGACCTGCTCGATGTCGAAGCGCACCTCGGGGATGAGGATGGCGTTCGCGCCGCCCGCCATGCCGGAGTGCAGCGCGATCCAGCCCGCGTGCCGCCCCATGACCTCGACGATCAGCGCTCGGTGGTGCGACTCGGCCGTCGTGTGAAGCCGGTCGATGGCGTCCATCGCGACGTTGACCGCGGTGTCGAAGCCGAACGTGTAGTCGGTGCCCGATAGGTCGTTGTCGATCGTCTTGGGCACGCCGATGACGTTGACGCCCATGTCGTAGAGCTTCGTCGCTACCCCGAGGGTGTCCTCGCCGCCGATCGCGATCAGGGCGTCGACGCCGAGGTTCTGCAGGTTGCGCTTGATCTTCTCGACGCCCCCGGTGATCGCGAACGGGTTAGTCCTCGAGCTGCCGAGGATCGTGCCGCCGCGCGGGAGCAGGCCGCGCACGGCCGGGATGTCCAGCGGCTTGGTCGTCGCCTCCAGCGGGCCGCGCCAGCCGTCACGGAAGCCGAGGAACGAGTAGCCGTAGTCGGGAACGCCCTTGCGGACGATTCCACGGATGACCGCGTTGAGGCCGGGGCAATCGCCGCCACCGGTTAGCACGCCGACGCGCATTGGGCTCTCCATTGATGCAGAAGCTCGGGAGCGTCCCACGGTAGCGGGTCTCGCCCGCTTGTGGTCGAGTACCTGCTTGCCGCGGAGCCGAATGTTGCCACCCGGGGCTCGCACACATCGTCTGCGGCCCGCACACACGTCCCGCGATGTGTGCCGACCCCCGAAGGTGTGTGGGGGCTGGGGAGCAGGCCAAGGTGGAGCACATGGACAGCCTTGTCACGGTGCTCACCGCCGTCGCCGCCGTCGGCAGCGGCCTGATGGGTGGCGTGTTCTTCGCGTTCTCTTCTCGCCGTGCTGCCCGCGCTGCGCCGTCGACCGGCCACGGAGGCCGTCGCGATCATGCAGGAGATCAACCGGGTGATCGTCTCGCCCCTGTTCCTGCTGGTGTTCCTCGGGACGGCCGTTGTCGGCGTCACGCTTGTTGTGCTGCGCCCGACCGACGCGCTGCGGGTGGTCGGTGCGGCGCTGTACGTCCTCGGCGGGTTCGGTCTGACGGCCGCGGTGAACATCCCGCTGAACAACGCGCTCGACCGTGTCCGTCCAACGGGCGCTGCGGACGGGTGGGGTCGGTTCCGCCGACGCTGGACGGTCGCCAACCACGCTCGCGGGCTGGCCTGCGCGGCAGCCTCGGTCGCGCTGGCGGTGGCGTGACGGCGGGGCGCCGTTCCGTGCGGCGATCGGCGCCTCGGCGTTCCGCGACACGTTCAGATGGGTGCCTGCCAAGGTGTGCCTGACGTGCGTCCGAGCGCGGAGGGCTGGGCGGCGCTAGTGTCGTGGAGTGTCCGAGTGGGACGGGCGGGGCCTGCCCCCGGTGGCTGCCGAGCGAGTGCGGCGTGCGGCCGAAGGTGGGGCGTGGACGTCGTTGCTGTCCGCGCCTGCCGCGGCCGGGCTGGAGGTCGCCGGGTTCGACCCGGTCGGCGAGGTGATGGGCTCGATGGTCCAGCGCATGGGCTGGTCGAGCTACTTCGGCTGCGGGGCCGCAGGCTGGTACGGGGCCAACAGCCGCACCATCACCTCAAGCCAGGGCTCGGGGTTCGCGCCCTACGCGCAGGCGCTGCAGAACGGCTGGGGCACGGCAATCGGGCGCATGGTCACCGAGGCGTCGTTGATCGGGGCGGACGGCATCGTGGGAGTCCGCCTCTCGCAGCGTGCGCTCGGCAACAACGTGCAGGAGTTCACCGCCATCGGCACGGGGGTCCGCGCGCGTTCGCAGAGTCGCCCGCTGCGCGTGTTCTCCACGCATCTGCCCGGCCAGGACGTCGCCAAGCTCGTGCTGGCGGGCTGGATGCCCACCGACGTTGTGCTCGGTCTCTCGGTCGGCATCCGCCACGACGACTGGAACACGCGCCAACAGAGCACCTGGAGCGCGGGCAACGTCGAGGTCACCGGCTACACGGAGCTGATCAACGTCACCCGCGACGACGCCCGCCGTCAGTTCGAGGGGCACGTGCGGGCCACGGGTGCTGACGGGGCCATCATCTCGTCGATGCGGCTCGTCACGTGGGAGATCGAGCCCTCAGAGGGCCACACCGACCACCTGGCGCAGACCACGATCGTCGGCACGTCCATCGTGCGGTTCCACCCCTCGACTGCGGCCCCCTCCCGGTCCCTGACCTATCTGCCTTTGCGAAGGAGCCCGTCGTGACCGCCGACCCCGCCGCCCAGCTGGGCATCCCCGAGGACGCGATGCGCCGCCTCGCCGAGATGCGTCCCGGCCAGGCCAGCAGCCTGTTCACCTCCGACCTCTCGGTGAACGAGTTCCTGCTCGTCCGCGAGGCAGGCTTTCGACCTCTGGGCTTGGTGCTGGGCTCAAGCATCTACCACGTCGGGTTCCAGATGGGCCGATGGAACAAGAACCAGGAGCTGACGATGCTCTCCCAGGCGATGTACCACGCCCGGGAGCTCGCCATGACCCGCATGGAGGCCGAGGCCGACCAGCTCGGTGCCGACGGGATCGTCGGGGTCCGCCTCGAGATCGAGTTCAAGGAGTTCGGCTCGGACCTCGCCGAGTTCATCGCCGTCGGCACCGCGGTGAAGTCCGACCACCCGACGCCGGAAGGCGGGTCGTGGCGCAACAACCAGAATCAGCCGTTCACGTCCGACCTGTCGGGCCAGGACTTCTGGACGCTGATCCAGGCGGGCTACGCCCCGCTGGGCATGGTCATGGGCACGTGCGTTTACCACATCGCCCACCAGCGGTTCTGGCAGGCGATGAACAACATCGGGCAGAACGTCGAGCTGCCGCAGTTCACCGAGGCCCTCTACGACGCCCGCGAGCTCGCGATGAGCCGGATGCAGGCCGAGGCGGAAGGGCTGCACGCGGAGGGCATCGTCGGGGTCCAGCTGCTCTCGCACGGACATCGGTGGGGTGGGCACACCACGGAGTTCTTCGCGATCGGCACCGCCGTGCGGCCGCTGCGGGCCGATCACCACATCCCGACGCCCCAGCTCGTGCTTCCGCTGACAGACTGAATGCCGTGACAGCGGCACCTCTCAAGCCTGATCACTCCGAGACAGACGTTTGCGGTGATCGAACCCCGCGGATGGCGGTGTCGACGCGATCATCGTGCTCCTTCCCGTCCGTACGACGGGGGCGGCCACGATGACGATGGAGCCGAGCGGTCTCGGCCCCTCCGGCGACGTCGCGCTGCTGGCGGCCATGCTGCGCGCGGACCGGGCCGACGTCGCGTCCTACGCCCGCGTCCTCACCGGCACACTCGCGGGCGCGCTCCCCGACGGGATGGTCGAGGTCGAGCAGCGGCGCGGGCTGGCCGACCGCATGGCAGGCCGGGACGGTCGCACGGTCGCGCTGGTGGTGCACGGGGTGGACCGTGAGCTGGAGCTGCGTGAAGGCGCGCGCGGGATCGTCGAGGCGCAGGTGCGGCAGGTCGTGCGCGGTGTAGTGATCAGCCGCAAGGACGTCGGGATCGACGAGTGGCTCCGTGCGCTCGCCGAGGACCTCACCCGCATCGCCGCTCGGGACGCCGCCGCGCGCACCGCGTTGGAACGCTTCCTCAGCGGATGACCGGTGAGTCCGGCACCCCACCCCGGCGAGTCGGCCACCCCACCCCGGTGAGTCCGGCACCCCACCCCGGTGAGTCCGGCACCCCACCCCGGTGAGTCGGCCTGCTGAGCACGGTGAGTCGGCCTGCTGAGCACGGTGAGTCGGCCTGCTGAGCACGGTGAGTCGGCCTGCTGAGCACAGTGAGTCGGCCTGCTGAGCACGGTGAGTTCACCACTCCGTCACGCCAAGTCTGGCGTTTCATCACGCTCAGGACGCTGGCGCCGCCGTGGCAAACGGCAGAATCGCCGTGGTGCAATGCCGGACTCACCGGTGCGGGGGTGTGGTGGGACGGCGGGCTCGCCGTGGTGAATCGGCCAACTCGATTGGGTGAGAGGGTCGACTCACCGGTGGGCGGCTGCGGCGGTGAGCTGGGTGCGCATCGCGGTCAGGTCGATCTGGATCTTCCGCAGGGCGTCGCCGCAGGTCTGGGCGGGCGGGCCCGCCACACCGGGCGCCGCGACGCATCCCACCTTGCTGAACTGGCCCGCCTCTTCGGCCAACCGGGTCGCGATGGCACCGAGCTGGGCCGCCCCGGCCGCGGACGTCGCCGCGCCTTGCGTCGCCAGCGCCACATTGCCCACCTCCGCGACGTAACGCGCGCAGTCGGGGTACGCCTGGATGGCGGGGCGGGTGGTGCAGTTGTCCTGCGCGATGGCGTCGACCTTGTCCTGCAGGTCAGCGAGCGACGCCGCGTAGGTGGACGGGGGCGGGGCGGCACGCGTCGGCGCGGGTGTGTCGCACGCTGCCAGGGCGCCGACGGCGAGCGCCGCGGCGAGCAGGACTGCGGACGGGCGCGCCATGTCCCCACCGTATTCCTCGCCTACGACTCCCCGACGCGGGGAGCCCGGCCTGCCCGACCAGCCGCCGCAGCAGTGCGCGGCTTGGCCCCATGCTCGCCGATCCCTGACACTCTTCGAACATTTCCGAGCCAGTATGGCTACATGACCCCGATCGGTGAGCGCGACGCCGTCCGGCGACTGCTCCAGCGGCTGGGGCTCGGCCCGCGCCGGGGCGAGCTGGACGCGGCCGCCACAGCCGGGTTCGCCGCCACCCTCGACGCGCTCACGACACCCGGCGCCGATGCCGGTGCGGCCGCGACCCCTGCTCCGGCGCTGGCACCGATCGACCCGGTGGCGAAGGGCCCCGCGGCCAACCGGTTAGTGCCGTCCGAGCGCTCGCAGCTCGTGACGTGGTGGCTCGACCGGATGGCCGCGGTCGACCGCCCTTTCCCCGAGCGCCTCACGTGGTTCTGGCACACCCACTTCGCGACGAGCATCCAGAAGGTCCGTTTCGCCCCACTGATGGCGGCTCAGAACGCCACACAGCGCCGACTCGGTACCGGCGACTTCCGCGCGCTCGCCCAGGCGATGGTGGTCGACCCGGCCATGCTGCTCTGGCTCGACGGCGGCGGCAACCGGGTCGGCAAGCCCAACGAGAACCTCGCGCGCGAGTTCATGGAGCTGTTCACGCTCGGCGTGGGCCACTACACCGAGACCGACGTGCGCTCGGCCGCGAGGGCGCTCACCGGCTGGGCCGTCAACGTGCCGGCAGCGACGGCATCGCTGGTCCCGCGCCGCCACGACCCCGGCCCGGAGACCGTGCTCGGCGCCTCCGTGACCGACGCGCCCAGCCTGGTCAACCAGCTCGTGGGCCTGCCCGTGTCGCCGCAGTTCATCGCGGGGCGGGTGTGGACCCGGTTCGTCTCCGACACCCCGCCGGACCCGTCGACGCTCGCCACGCTCGTCGCCGCCTACGGGCAAGGCCACGACGTCACCGCGTTGCTGCGGGCCGTCGCTCACGCTCCCGCGTTCCGCGACCCGGCGTCGGTGATCGTCCGTGAGCCCGTGCTGTGGCTGGTCGGCGTGTTACGGGCGCTCAACCTGCCCGCGTCGAAGGTGCCCGTCGGGGCGCTCGCGGGAGGCTTGGCCGGGTTGGGGCAGGTGCCGTTCGCGCCGCCGAACGTCGGGGGGTGGCCCGCGGGCACCCCGTGGCTCACCACCGCGTCGGCGCTCGCGCGGCTCAACCTGGCCCGCGCGCTCGTCGCGGTCGGCGACGTCTCCCCGGTGGCCGACGCTCCTCCGACCGGGCGCGTGGCCGCCGCGGCCGCTCTGCTCGGCCTGCCCGCCTTCAGCCCGCGCACAGCCAGTGCCCTGAACCCGCTCGCAGGCAACCCGCCTCAGCTCGTCGCGGCGGCGCTGGCCTCCCCGGAAAGCTGCGTGAGCGCATGAACACCCTGACCCGCCGGCGCTTCCTGCTGGCCTCTGGCACCGCGGCGGTCGCGGCGACGGCCGTGGGCGTGGGCTGGAAGGACCTCGCTGAGCGCACCCGCAGCGATCCGCTGCCCGTGGGCACGGGCGTGCTCGTCCTCGTCACGCTGTATGGCGGCAACGACGGGCTCAACACCGTGGTGCCCGCGGCCGACCCGGCGTACCAGTCCGCTCGCCCCGACCTCGCCTACGCCGAGAACGAGGTGCTCGACATCGGCGAGGGCCTCGGGCTCAACCCCGGCCTGACAGGCCTCAAGCAGCAGTGGGACAACGGCACGCTGGCGATCGTGCGCGGTGTCAGCTACCCGCAGCCCGACCACAGCCACTTCCGCTCGATGGACATCTGGCAGACCGCATCCCCTGACCATCCCGCAGGAACCGGCTGGATCGGGCGCTGGCTGGACGCGAACGGGCGCGACCCGCTCAACGCGGTGTCGCTGGAGCCCCTGCTGCCTCCCATGTTGGCGGGCGCCACCACCGCGGGTGCCGCGCTGCCGCTGCATGGGCTCGCCCTCCCCCGCGGCCCGATCGGCACCGCGTTCAGCGCGCTCGGCCAGGCCGCAGGCGGCGAGTCGCAGTTGCAGGCGTACGCCGCGCGCTCGATCGACGACCTGCACCGTGCCGTGGCGACGTTTGGCAAGGACGTCGACCCTGTGCAGGGCGGGGCAACCCAAGGTGCGGCGGCGAAGGGGGCGGCCCAAAAGGGGGTAGCGCAGAAGGGGAGGGCGCTTGCCGCTCAGCTCGACGTCGTGGCCCGCTGCATCGAGGCGGGCGCGCCCACACGGGTGTACTCGGTGAGCCTCGGCGGCTTCGACACCCACGCCGACGAGCGCGGCACCCAACAGGGCCTGCTCACGCAGGTCGACCAGGCCGTTTCCGGCTTCCTCACGCGGATGGCGGGCACCGACCGTGGGCGCAGCGTCGTGCTCATGGCCTACTCCGAGTTCGGCCGACGGGTGGTCGCCAACGCGAACGAGGGCACCGATCACGGCACGGCGGGGCCGGTGTTCGTGGCGGGCGCTCCGGTGCGGGGCGGTTTCGTCGGCGCCCAGCCCAGCCTCACCGACCTGGACGACGGCGACCTCAAGCCCACCATGGACTTCCGCGACGTCTACGCCACGATGTTGGCCGACGTGCTGGGCGCCGACCCGGCCCCGGTGCTCGGTCCCGGCCGCTCGACCCTTCCGCTGTTGACCGCTTAGCTCAGAGAGATCCCATGGCCCGGTGGGCCGTCTCGAAGGGGACGAACGGACCGTTTCCTTCACAGCGCCCGGCAATTTGACGGTTGGCCGCGCATGATCGGCGAAAGTGGTGCCGCAAGGGCACTGGCGCACCTCTGGCACCACTGCAGGTGATCACCGGCTCAACAGACGTGACGAGCCTCCCGCGATCACGCCACGACCGTCCCCCGGCCACGTCCGCCACGTCGGGTCGCTGTCAGCCCACTGCGCCCCCCGCAACGGCACCCCGCACGCCGCGCACGGGGTCACCGCGCGGGGGTGCGCAGTCGGTGTCCACGGGGTGCGCGACATCCCATGGGTGTGCAGTCGGTGTCCACGGGGTGCGCGACATCCCATGGGTGTGCAGTCGGTGTCCACGGGGTGCGCGCGCACCCGGCGGGACCTGACCCTCACCCCCGCCTGCCCGGGCTGATCGCCGCCAACCAGGGCCACTTCGCAGACCGCGCATGCACCTCGCAGGGTCCACAGACCCTGCGAAGTGACAGCGGACCCTGCGAAGACCCTGTCCCGCCCCGCCACGTGCCTCATGTGCCGTGCGCTCTTCGGCGTCGGCGCGGGCGCCGGTGCTGGGCGGCGCGCGGATTGGAGCAGGGCCACCCTGCTGCGACTGGGTTGGAGCAGGGTGACCCTGCTGTAGTCCAACCAGGGCTGTAGTCCATTTAGCGGCGGCGGAAGCGTTCGGCCATCTGCGGGTCGTTCTCCCACCACAGCCTGCTGGGCTCCGCCTCGCCCTCGTCGGCGCTCTCCCGTTCGACGGCGTCGAGCTCGGCGTCGATGACGCGCGCGCGGGCGGCGTCTTCCCTGCTCAGGCGGTTGACCACGATGAGGATGAACGGCAGGCCCACGAGGTCGCCGCCGATCCACAGGACGCCCGCGCCGATGGTCTGGTCGATGCGCGGATCGATGCCGTTTGCCTGCGCGGCGTACCAGGCCGCCGCGACGAGCGGGCCGAGCCAGAGCACAACGCCCAGCACCGCGTCGCCGATCATCTCCACGACCGTGATCCAGAGCGTGACCAGATAGGAGTCGGTACGAGGTGTGGGGTCGACGCGGAACCGCGACCAGTAGTAGACGAACCCGGTGAGTGCGACGACTGTGCCCGCCACGCCCGATGCGACGGCGCTGCGCAACGTCAGCTCGTACAGCGGCGAGAGGTAGAGCACCAGCAGCGGCACTACCAGCACGACCGTGACGACCAGTGGGAACGTCAACGCCCGCGCCACCCGGCTGTGCAACGCGCGGGAGAGCGGCGCGCGCAGGCGGCCAGGGAGGATGTCGGCGGCCAGCCGGATCGGCGCGCCCAGTGCGAGCAGCATGGGCGTCACCATGAGAAGCACGGTGTTCTGCACCGCGCGCACCCAGAACAGCGCGTCGTCGTAGACGCCCAGGAACGAGCAGCCGACCAGCAGGATCGTCGCCACGCCCGCGGCGAAGGCCGCCGTCCGGCCGACCGGCCACCGGTGTGGGGCCTCGACCAGACGCGCGCGCCGTCGCAATCCCCAGCCGTACCCCACGCCCAGCGCGGCGGCCGCGGCGACCACGGCAGGCTCGAAGCGCCAGGCCGTGAACACCCTGGCCAGGGTCAGCGGCGGGACCGCCAGGGCCATCGTCAGCACACCGCGGACGCTACCCGCCGCAGGGCCACCCATGAGCTCCTGCCGCAGCCAAGAGCGCCCGGCGAATGAGGGCCCCGGCTCACGACGCCCAGGCACCCGCATTGCGGCGTTGCCCCCACATCCGAATGCTCCGGCACGAGGACGCGGGGGCGCCTTGCGCTGCAGCACCCCGCGGCGCCGCGGGCTCGCGGAACCCTCATTCGACGGACCTCCTAGCGCGTCAGGCCATGAGCTCGCGGACGTCGTCCGCAGTCAATGCGGTGGCGAACGCCTCGCCCTCGTCCATCACGCCGGAGAACAGCTCGGCTTTGCGCCGCGCGAGCGCCAGCACCTTCTCCTCGATCGTGTCCTTGGCGATGAGCCGGTAGACCATGACGTTGCGGGTTTGGCCGATGCGGTGGGTGCGGTCGATGGCCTGCGCCTCGGTGGCGGGGTTCCACCAGGGGTCCAGCAGGAAGCAGTAATCGGCCTCGGTGAGGTTGAGCCCGAACCCGCCCGCCTTCAGGCTGATGAGGAAGACCGGCGCGGTGCCCTCCCGGAACCCCTCGATGACCTTGGCCCGGTCGCGGGTGCGGCCGTCGAGGTAGGCGTAGCGGACACCCTCGGCGTTGAGCCGCTCGCGGACCTGGGCCAGGAACCCGGTGAACTGGCTGAAGACGAGGGCGCGGTGGCCGCCGCCGATCACGTCGCCGAGCTGGTCGACCAATGCGTCGATCTTGCTGCTGCCCAGGCGTTGCTCCGCCGGATCGACGAGCGCGGGCGCCAAGCTGAGCTGACGCAGCAATGTGATCGAGCGCAGGATAGTGAACCGGTTGCGCTCGACGTCGTCGATGAGGCCGAGCACCTTCTGCCGCTCGCGCTGCAGGTAGCGCTGGTAGAGGCGGCGGTGCCGGGGCTCGAGCTCGATCTCCAGCACCTGCTCCTGCTTGGGCGGCAGATCGGCGGCAACCTGCTCCTTGGTGCGGCGTTTGACCAGCGGTCGGATCCGGCGGCGGAGCCGGGCCATGCGCTCGGCGTCGCCCTTGCGCTCGATCGGGCGGGCGTAGTGCTCCTGGAAGCGGGTAGGGCTGGGGAACAGGCCCGGGGCGGTGACCGACAGCAGCGACCACAGCTCCATCAGGTTGTTCTCCATCGGGGTGCCCGAGATCGCCAGCTTGAACGGCGCGGGCAGCCGCCGCGCGCACTGGTGGATCTTCGACTGGTGGTTCTTGACGAACTGCGCCTCGTCGAGCACCAGGCCCGACCAGGTGGCGGCGCTGTAGGCCTCCTCGTCGAGCCGGAACAGCGTGTAGGAGGTGACGACGACGTGGGCGTCCGCGATCGCGTCGGCCAGCTTCTGACCCCGGCGGCGCAGCGTGTCGGTGACCGTCACCACTTTGAGATCGGGAGTGAACCGGGCCGCTTCGATGGCCCAGTTCGCGACGACACTGGTGGGCGCCACGATGAGGAACGGTGGCCCGTTCGGGCGGGCCTCACCGGCGTGACAGATCAGCGCGAGGGTCTGGAGCGTCTTTCCGAGCCCCATGTCGTCGGCGAGGATGCCACCCAGCCCGTGGCGAAGCAGGAAGCACAGCCAGACGAACCCGTCGCGCTGGTAGGGCCGGAGCGTGGCGCGCAGGCTGGCGGGCAGCGCGGCCTCGTCGAGGCTGCCCGTGGCCAGGAGGCCCGACATCTGCTCCCGCCAGGCATCCGCCTGCTGCTCGACCACCCCCAGCGCGGCCAGCTCCTCCCAGAGGCCCGCCTGGAAGCGGCTGATGCGCAGCGGCCCCCGCGGTGTGTCCTGCAGGGCCCTGGCCTCCTCGATCAGGGTGCGCAGCGCTTCCAGTTCGGGCTTCTGCAAGGAGAAGTAGGCGCCGTCGGGAAGGAGCAGGTGGGAGTCACCTGCCGCCAGCGCGGTGAACACTTCGGCGAACGGCACCTGCCGCCCCTCCACCGTGAGCGTGACGCCGAGATCGAACCAGTCCGTCTCCCCGGCGACGGCCCCGGTGGACACCCCGATGCGCAGAGAATCGCCCGCCTCCCGGTACGCGGCCTGTTGACCGGCCCGTTCGACGATCAGGCCCGGGGTGTCGTGCAGCAGCGGCAGGAGCTCGGTGGAGAACCGCATCGTCGCCAGCCCCTGCAGACGGGCGTGTCGGTAGGGCGCGAGGCTGTCGCCCCGCAACCCGTACTCCTCAAGCGGCAGGTCGAGCGCCTCCAGCAGCGCGTGTTCGGCCGCCGGGTCGCGGAAAGCGGCCTCGCCCGCCTCGAGCGGCGCCCGGACCGTCTGCTCGCCGAAGGTGTAGGCCCATTCCCAGCTCAGGCCGAGATCGTGCGCGTCGCCGTACTCCGCGTGCAGGACGAGTGTCGGTGGCGAGATCGTGGGCGGCGTGAACGCGCCGTCGGACGAGGTGACCGGCGCGAGATGGCGCAGCCGGGGGTAGAACGCCTCCGCGAACCGCTCGCGCCTGCCCGCGGGTACCGGGATCCGGCGCCCGGCCAGCGCCATCTCCTGCAAGGCAGACGGGACCGGCGTGGTCAGCCGGGCAAGCCGGATCGGCCACAGCGCAGGATCGCCTTCGACATCGGCGACATGCACAACGCCGTGGCCCTCGGCGCCGAGGAACAGCAGCGGGTGGCGCACCTCCTCCTCGGCCCCCTCGACGTGCAGCACCGGCGTAACGAGGAGCCCGCCGCCCTCATGACCTTCCCCGGAGCCCTCTGCGGTGACGTCGAGGCGCAGCTCCGCCGTGGCGTAGGGCGGGAGCGGCCCGAGCGCCTTGCGGGCGTGGACCAGCGGCACGCCGAGCCGGGCAGCGTCGTCGAGGATCGACCATAGGCGCTCACCGGACTGGCTGAGATCGATCGTGCGGTCGTCCCCGGTGGCCCAGTAGCCCGAGTTGTAGGTGCGCGTGCGGTGCAACGCGTGCCACTCGCACAGCAGGTGGATGTGTTCGGGCACGTACTCGCCGAAGGCAGGCAACACCGGCAACCGTCCCCAGGACACGTTGCCGCCCACCCAGCCCGCGCGCCCTGGGCGCACCACCCTGGCCAGCAGCCGGGGGTGCCCGGTGGCGCCGCGGTATCGCGTGGGTGCGGGCGGGGGCACGCTCAGCGACAGCTCGACGGCGAGCGGAACCGCCCCGGTGTCGGATGGGGCGGGTGCGGGCGCGACGAGCGCGTCCAACGAGCGCTCCCACGTGGCCGTCGAGGCGGGCCCGGCGAGCTGCGCGGCGGTGAGCACCGCGGCGACCGCGTGGACGCAATGCGTGGTCGCCCGACATCCGCAGCGGCTGATCGCGTAGGACAGCGCAGCACCCGTGACGCGGAAGTACGCCGAGGTCTCATACCGGCGACCGCCGCCTCGGACGGTGGCGTAGAGCACGTGCCCCGCCTCGTCCCAGTCCATGTGCAGCACCGCCCGCTGCTGCGCCGCCTCCACGGCTTTGGCGTAGGTGGGCTCGCCGACGACCGCGGCCACCTGCCGCCCGTCGATACCGCTGACCGTCACGAGTCGCATCGCGCAACCTCCTTCGGGTGGCTCCGTGTCACCCGATCGGGAAGCTATCCGCGGGCACCGACAATTTCTCCGACGTCGGTCAGTGCATGGGCCGGTCCTGGTTCCCGAACGCGGTGAGGAACCTGTCGCGGAAGGCGTCCATCCGCCAGACCGGGGCCGTCGCGGTGGGCCGGAGTCCGTCTGACCAACCCCAGTTGGCGACCCGGTCGAGGACGGCTGGATCGTGCGCGACGATCGTCACCGGCACGTCGCGGCTCGCGTTGTTCCCCGTGATGATCGGCGCGGGCTGGTGGTCGCCGAGGAAGACCATCACCAGATTGTTGTTCCCGTAGGTCTTCACCCACGAGATGAGGCTGCTCAGCGAGTACGCCACGGCGTCGCGGTAGCCCGCGCGCACCCGGTTGGTGTCCTGCCACACCACGTCGGGCCCGTCGGCGGCCCGCACCAGCGCGTCGTAGCCCGATCCGTCGCCGATGGCGTTCCAGTCGACCATCTTGGGCACCGGCGTCCACGGGATGTGGCTGGAGGTCAGCACCAGCTCGGCCATCATCGGTGGACGGCCCGGCTTGCCGTACTCCCGCTGCTGGAACTGCTCGAGCGTGTACTGGTCAGGCATGGGCGACCAGCTGAAGTTGAGGCCTTTGTAGCCGAGGTCGTCGCGGCTGTACGCGCGGTCGATACCGTAGAACTGCGCCTCCGGCCACGCGCTGATCGTCCCCGGCATCACGGCCACCGTGTCCCAGTTCGCGCGGTGAAATGCGCTGGTCAAGGTGAGGCGGTCGCTGGAGGTGAGGCTGTGGTCGCGCTGCTGGTTGGCGATCCACAGACCGGAGCCGAAGGTGGCGTGCGCCAGCCAGCTGCCGCCGCCCGCGACGGGCGAGGTCAGGAACGCGCTGCGGGAGGCGAAACCGGCCGCCTTCAGCGCCTGGGTGCCCTGGTCGAGCGTGGCGTCGACCTGCGGGGCGTAGCTCGGGTCCTCGACCGCGGACCGACCGTAGCTTTCGATGAAGGTGAAGATGACGTCCTTGCCGCGCAGCGCGGTGAGCAGGTCGCTGTTCGGGGTGTTGCGGAAGGCGTCGACGCCCGCCAACGCCTCGAACTCCGCCTGGTCGTGCAGGCTGACGGGGACCTGCGTGGCTTCCTGGTAGGCGAGCGCGGCGGCGCTGCGGGACGCGAAGGGCACCGGCGCCACCAACTGGAAGCCCAGCACCGCCGCGCCGAGCCAGACGACTGACAGCACCGCGACGGTCCTGGTCGCGGTCCGCCGCTGCGCGACGACCAGGCGGGTGATCCGCAGCATCGCCAGCGTCATCAGCACCATGATCGCCACGACGAGCAGGCAGGCGAGGATCGCCGTGCCGACGGCGGCCGCTCCGCCGAACGACGCCGCGACGAAGTTGTAGCCGTCGCCGATCAGCGACCAGTCCAGAATCGGGTCGAACGGCCGGACGAGCGTCTCCAGAAACCCCATGTCGATGACCCTGAGGATCGTGAGGAGGCCCAGCAGGGCGCCTCCGACCGCCGCGACGATCCTCCGTGGCCGCGCCGGGAGCAGCAGCAGCAGAGCGACGCCGACCAGCCCCTCGACGGGGATGCGCACGAACGCGAGGGGAGTGACCTGGCCGATCTCGCGCGGGATGACGAGCGCGCAGAACACGAGCAGCCCGGCCAGCACGGTGACGACCCGTGCCACGGCGGGGTGCTTGCGGCGCTTGTCTTCCGTCGACGCGGTCACGTGATCTCCCTCGGCGGTGGAGCCTGTCAGGGACGACACGAGTGGCACCCCGGCAGTAGTTCACAGAAGTTGGCCGTGGGCATGAGTTCAGCGGCGAGCGGCGAACCGAACGCGACCGCCGGCCACCGACGTCCCCCGTTCGGTGGTGTCGACTACGTCGAACAGCCGTGTCCAACGGGGTTGGTGCGGCGTAAGGCCTCCCGCCGCGCGCCAGCACCCGGCCAACGCATCACTGCGACGAAACCACATCCTCTGCGAAGTGGGCGCAGAGGAGCCGATGCCCCCGAGATCCCGGAATGGACAAGATCGGCGGGAGTGGTGCCGCAGGTGCAGATCTGCACGCGTGGCACCACAACCGGCGATCACCTCCGCGCTGGCCGGGCAAGATCGGCGGGAGTGGTGCCGCAGGTGCAGATCTGCACGCGTGCCACCACAACCGGCGATCACCTCCGCGCTGGCCGGGCAAGATCGGCGGGAGTGGTGCCGCAGGTGCAGATCTGCACGCGTAGCACCACCGGTTCCGGACGGGCGCGGCTACTCCGCCAGGTCGAGGGCGGCGCGGACGACGGTGTCGGTGTCCAGGCCGTGGTGGCGGTAGACCTCGTCCAGCCCGCCGGACTGGCCGAACGTCGAGACGCCCAGGTGCGCGGCCCGCACCCCGTTGATCCCGGCGAGGAAGGCGAGCGCGTGGGGGTGGCCGTCGAGGACGGTGACCAGAGGTGCGGCGCGTCGGGCGGGGAAGGTCGACTCGAGGATCCAGCTCTGGCCTGCCGAGCGCCCTGCTCGGGCCTGCACGGCGTCGAAGAGGAGCCCAGGGCCGGTGACGCACACGACGTCGGCGGCGACGCCCTGGGCGGCGAGCCGCTCCGCCGCGTCGAGCGCCTCGGGGACGACGGCGCCCATCGCCGCGATCGTCACCGCGGCCTCGCCGGTGGCCCGGTGCAGCGGGTACGCCCCGGCCACGACCTGGCGGCGGCGGCGTTCCCTTGCCGCAGGGTCGGTGGGCACGGCGGCGAGCGTCTGGTCGACCGGGCGGGTCGACAGACGCAGGTACGCCGACCGGCCGCCGGTGCGGCCCAGTCGGGCGAGTGCGGCGAGCAGCGTCCATTCGACGTCGATCGCGAACGCGGGCTCGTACATCGTGCAGCCCGGCTGCTCCAGCCCGACCGACGGCGTGGTGATCGACTGGTGGGCGCCGCCCTCGGGCGCCAGGGTGACCCCGGACGGCGTGCCGACCAGGATCGACTGCCCGCCTGCGTAGATCCCGAACGACCACGGTTCCAGCGCACGCTCGACGAACGGGTCGTAGAGGACGCCGATCGGCAGCAGCGGCTCACCCCACCGGCTCCAGGTGGCGCCGAGCTCGCCGAGCAGCCCGACGAGGTTGGTCTCGGCGATGCCCAGCTCGAGATGCTGCCCGTCAGGGCGTTCGCGCCAGTGCAGGATGGTTTCGGGGTCGTCGGCGAACCAGTCGACGCGCTCGCGCGCCGACCACACGCCGACCTTGTTCACCCAGCCGCCCAGGTTGGTCGACGAGGAGACGTCGGGGGCGAGGGTGACGATGCGTTTGGCCGTGTCGGGGGCGGCGCGGGTGAGGTCGAGCAGCGCCCGGCCCAGCGCGGCCTGGGTTGTCGCGGTCCCCGACGGGGTGCGGCCGATGTCGGTGGGCAGCGCCGGGACCGGTCGCGGGGTGACGGGTTCGCGCCGCAGCCGGTCGGCCGTCTCGCGGCACAGCGTCGCCGCGTCGGAGCCGTCGGGGAACCGCGCCCACGGCTCGTCTGTGGATGCGCCGACCCGCTGCGCGAGCTCGCCCATCTGGTCGGCGGTCAACAGCGAGGAGTGGTTCTGCGGGTGGCCCTCCGAGGCCAGGCCGTAGCCCTTGACGGTGTAGGCGAAGATCACCGTCGGGCGGGTGTCGTCGATGTCGGCGAACGCCGCCCGCAGGGAGTGCATGTCGTGGCCGCCGAGGTTGCGGACGGCAGCGTGCAGGGTGGAGTCGTCCAGCCCGGCGACGAGCTCGCCCAGCTTGTCGTCGTCCCCGGGCAGCCGTTCCCGCAGCTGGGCTGCGGTGCAGCGCAGCAGCCGCTGGTACTCCGGGTTGGACATCTCGTCGATCCGCCGCCTCAGCGCGTCGCCGCCGGGCTTGGCGAACAGCTCGTGCAGCAGCCGCCCGTACTTGACGGTGAGCACCTGCCAGCCCGCGGCGTCGAACATCCCGGCAAGGCGGACAGCGCCGATGTTGGGCACGATCCGGTCGAGGCTCTGGCGGTTGAGGTCGACGATCCAGCAGACCTCGCCCAGCTCCGCGACCATCGGGTCGAGGATCGCCTCCCAGCAGGCGCCCTCGTCCAGCTCGGCGTCGCCGACGAGGGAGTACTGCCTGCCCGTCCCCGCCTTCACGTAGCGACGGGCCAGCGCACCCCAGATCGGGGCGGTGGCGCCGATGCCGACCGAGCCGGTGGAGTAGTCGACGGTGTCGGGGTCCTTCGACCGGCTGGGGTAGCTCTGCAGCCCACCGAACGCGCGCAGTGTCTCCAGCTGCGGCGCGGCCAGCTCACCGAGCAGATAGTTGATGGCATGCAGGACGGGGGAGGCGTGCGGCTTCACTGACACCCTGTCCTCGGGCCGCAGGTGCTCGAACCAGAGCTCGGTCATGATCGAGACCAGCGACGCGCTGGACGCCTGGTGGCCCCCGACCTTCAGCCCTCCGGGGTTGGGCCGCACGCGGTTGGCGTGGTGGACGATCGACGTGGACAGCCACAACACCCGCTTCTCGACCGCGCGCAGCGTCGCATCCCGGTCCATGGATCCTCCTGTCGTGAACAGCCTCAAGGTCACTGCACCACCAGGTCCGCCAAGAGCACAATCCCCGGGATTCGAAGATCAAGCGCTCGACGACCCGCTTTCCTCTGACGGGAGCGTTCACCGCCGCGCGCCGGTGGCATGCGCCATTGATCGCGCTCGGCGGTCTCGGCGGGCGGCGTCGCGTCGGTGGCGCTGCTCATCGTGGTCGGAGTGCCGCTGGTGGCTGTGGTCGGCTACGCCTTCGTCGGCGGTCGACTCGTGTTCCTCGGAGGCCTGTTCCGGCGGCGGCGACCGTCGGGCCGGATCATGGCGGCGTGGGTGTCGGGTTGCGGCGGCGGGTGCTCGTTGTGCTGTGCGGCACCCAGATCGTCAGTTGGGGCGTGCTGTACTACGCCTTCCCCGTGCTGGCCCCGACGCTGTCGGCCGACACCGGCTGGTCGGTGCCGAGCGCGACGGCCGCGTTCTCCGCAGGGTTGGTCGTTTCCGCGCTGGCGGGCATCCCGGTCGGACGCCTGCTGGACCGGTTCGGACCGCGCCCGGTGATGACGACCGGGTCGGTGCTCGCCGTGCCCGCGGTCCTCGGGATCGCCACGGCGCGCTCGTTCCCGCTGTTCCTCGCCGCGTGGCTGCTGGCCGGGGTGGCGATGGCGGGCACGCTCTACCCACCCGCGTTCGCGGCGCTGACCCGCTGGTGGGGACCGCGGCGGGTGGTGGCGCTGACCGGTCTGACGCTGGCGGCCGGGCTGACCAGCACGATCTTCGGCCCGTTGACGGCGGCGCTGCTGGGCCCGCTGGGTTGGCGCCACACCTACCTGGTGTTGGCGTTGCTGCTGGCCGTCGTCACCGTTCCGGGTCATTTCTGGGGGCTCCGCGGCGCGTGGCCGGAGCCGGACCCGCCGCACCATCCGGCGCACGCCGAGCCGGGTCGGGTAGCGCGCAGCAGGCCGTTCCTGCTGCTGGGCGCCGCGCTGACCGGCGGCGCGTTCGCCGTGTACGCGGTGCTGATCGGCCAGGTGCCGCTGATGATCGAACGTGGGATGTCGACGACAGCGGCGGCGTGGACGCTCGGGCTCGGCGGGGTCGGGCAGGTGCTCGGCCGGATGAGCTACGGCCTGCTGGCCCGCGTGCTCGGCGTGCGGGCCCGGACGGTGGCGGTGCTCGCCATGTGCTCGGCGACGACCACCCTGCTCGGGCTGCTGCCCGGCCCGACGGCGGCGCTGGTCGCCGCGACGATGCTCGCGGGCGCCGCGCGGGGCATCTTCACCCTGCTGCAGGCCACGGCCGTCACCGACCGGTGGGGCAGCGTCCACTACGGCCGACTCAGCGGCCTGGTCTCGGCGCCGTCCACACTCGCGACGGCGTTGGCCCCCTGGGCGGGTGCCGCACTGGCCGTTCCGCTGCGGGGCTATCCGGGGGTCTTCCTGCTCCTGGCCGGGGTGGCCGTGGTCGCGGCGGCGCTGGCCGCGGGGAGCGTGCCGCGGCTCGGGCCCACGCGACCCGCGGCAGGCGCTTGACAGCGACCGGGATAGCGGCCCGGGTTTGCGGCGGCCCGGGTTTGCAGCAGGGTGACCCTGCTGCGACTGGGTCGGAGCAGTGTCACCCTGCTGCGATGCGGACGTGGCCCGGGCACGGCGGAGGCGTGGCCACCGGGAGGCTCGTCCCCGTAGGCTAAAGCCGGTGATCGCCAGCAGTGGTGCCAGAAGTGCACCAGGCCCCCTCTGGTACCACTTTCGCCGATCATGCGGGCCGACCGTTAGTCAAAGCCGGGCGGTCGCACGGTCGTGCGCGGAAAAGGTTGCCGGAACAGTGTTATCCGCGCACGGGGGCTTGTTGTCCGCGCCGAAACCCCGCCCAGGTCACCCTCGTCCGCGGGAGCGGCGTCGGCGGACCGACGGGTGCGGCTACGCTCGTCCAGTGCGGATCTTGGTAACCGGCGGCGCCGGGTTCATCGGCTCGCACATCGCGGACCGACTGGTTGCCGAGGGGCACGAGCCGGTCGTGTTCGACGCCCTGATCCCGCAGGCGCACGGCGAGCAGGCGCCGCCGTGGAGCGCCGATCACGAGTTCATCCGCGGCGACGTGCGCGATCCCGACGCGCTGCGCACGGCCCTGCGCGGCGTCGAGGCGGTGTGTCACCAGGCCGCGATGGTGGGCCACGGGGTCGACGCGGCCGACGCGCCCGCCTACGCGGGGCACAACGACCTCGGCACAGCCGTGCTGCTCGCCGCGATGCACGAGGCCGGGCTCGGACGGCTGGTGCTTGCCGGGTCGATGGTGGTCTACGGGGAGGGCCGCTACACCTGCGTCGAGCACGGGGTCGTGCGGCCGGGCCCGCGGGCGCCTGCCGACCTGGCCGCAGGCCGCTTCGAACCGCCGTGCCCGGTGTGTGGCCGCGATCTCGAGCCCGGGCTGGTGCCCGAGGACGCGCCGCTCGACCCGCGCAGCACCTACGCCGCCACGAAGCTCGCCCAGGAGCACCTGGCGAGCGCCTGGGCCCGCCAGACCGGCGGCGCGGTGTGGTCGTTGCGCTACCACAACGTCTACGGCCCGCGTATGCCCCGCGACACTCCCTATTCCGGGGTCGCCTCGGTGTTCCGCTCGGCGTTGGAACGCGGAGAGGGACCCCGCGTGATGGAGGACGGTGCCCAGCGGCGGGACTTCGTGCACGTCACCGACGTCGCTGCGGCCAACGCCCTCGCCCTCGCCGCGCCGCTGCCCGGCTTCACCGCGGTCAACGTGTGCTCCGGTGACCCACACACCGTCAGGGACCTGGCCGCGGGGTTGGCGCTGGCGATGGGTGGTCCGGCGCCGCAGATCGTCGGCGGTGCTCGGCCGGGCGACGTGCGGCACGTCGTCGCCGACCCGGCCCGCGCCCGCGAACTGCTGGGCTTCGTGGCCGCCGTGGGGTTCGTCGAGGGCGTGACCGCGTTCGCGACCGACCCCCTGCGCGCCCCCGCCCAGGTCTAGCAGCTGCGCAGGGGCAATCTTGTTGCGCTTCGCCAGTCATAGCTGCCGGAACGCAACAAGATCGGCGCGCTCGACGCCGCGCCTCCGCGGCCAACCCATCGGCGAGGACCACGGAACCGTAAGGGTCGGCGCGCCGCACCGCACGCCATGATCGTCGAGTGGATCTCGAGGTCGTGCTGCCCTGCCTGAACGAGGCCGAGGCGCTGCCCTCGGTGCTGGCTTCGCTCCCGGACCGGTGGCCGGTGCTCGTCGTCGACAACGGCTCGACCGACGGCACCGGCGACGTGGCCAGGGCCCTCGGCGCGCGGGTGGTGGTCGAGCCCTGCCCCGGCTACGGAGCGGCTGTGCACACCGGGCTCCTGCACGCGCGGGCCGAGCTCGTGGCGGTGCTCGACGGCGACGGCTCGCTCGACCCGCATGTCCTGCCCACACTGGTGGCCGCCGTGCGCGAGGGCCGTGCCGATCTCGCCGTCGGCGCCCGGGTGCCCGACGGGCCGGGGGTGTGGCCGTGGCACGCGCGGGTGGGCAACACCGTGATCGCGGCGCTGCTGCGGGCGCAGGGCGTGCCGGTGCACGACATCGCGCCGGTTCGGGTCGCGCGCCGCGAGGCGTTGCTGGCGCTGGGCGTCGCCGACCGGGCGTTCGGCTACCCGCTGGAGCTCCTGCTGCGTGCGGGCAAGGCAGGCTGGCGGATCGAGGAGCTGCCGGTGCGCTACTCGCGCCGCGCAGGCGGGCGGTCCAAAGTGTCCGGATCGGTGACGGGCACCGCGCGGGCCGTCCGCGACATGGGCACCCTGCTGCTCACCAGAACGTGAGCAACAGGTGGTTCACCAGCAGCGCCGCCACGGCCTGCGCGGCGAGCCACCGCCGAGGATGTGGCAGGTCGGCGCAGGCCAGCGCGGTCCAGACGGCGAACGGCAGCCAGATCCGCTCGACCTCCGCCTTCGACATGCCCGACAGGTCGGCCAGCAGAATGGCGGCCAGCGCGGCGACGACGATCAGCTGCGGCCGGGCGATCGATCGGCGGCCCTCGGCGACAGCACCGGCCAGGCGGTCGGCAACGGCATCGGCCGGTCGCGCGGCGACGGCGGTCGCGAAGAGCCTGCGCAGGCCCGCGACGGCGGCGGGCCCCATCGCGAAGGCGACCGCGGCCAGGTTCGCCCAGACGAAGTAGGGGTACGGCCGGGCCGCCGCTGCGCTCGCCGCATAGATCACCTGCACCTTGGCGTAGCCGTCGAGCCAGGAGAACCCGGCCGCGGTGAACGCCGCCACGACCACCAGCGCGCTCACGCCCGCGATCACTGGCGCGCGCAGTGTGGCGCGCCCCGACCCACCTGACACACACCGCCCCTCGCCCACACACACCTCCCGCAGTGTGTGTGAGCTCCGCGCGGTGTGTGTGAGCGGGCGCCGTCGCAGCCCGGCCACCACCACCGCCAGCGCGAGGAGCCCGCCGAGGACGAGCCCGTACGACAGGTAGACAGTCGAGCCGAGCAGGAGGCCGCCCGCAGCGGCAGCGAGATCACGACGCCGCCCGCGCGCCGCCACGCCGACCGCAAGCAACGCGACCCCCCAGGCCAGCCAACCCGCGAACAGCCCGTCAGCCGACACCCCGACCCACACCGCGCCGGGGAAGAGCACCGTGTACGGCAGCGCGCGGCGGGCCAGCGGCTCGTCGCCCAGCGCTCGTGCCGTCACCGCGACCGCGACGCCCGCCGACGCCCCGACCAGCACAACGAGCAGCGCCGCCGGTCCGCCACCGCCGAGCCCGACCCGGTCGAGGAGCACGAACAGCAGGAACACCCCCGGCGGGTGCGCTCCGACGTGCGTCGTCCAGAACCAGGTCTGACCGGGGTCGACCGCGCTGGTCAGGATGTGGTCGGCGAACTCCCGCAGCAACACGGCAGGCCCCGGTGCCCGCGGCACGTCGTGCAGGTACTCGTCGGTCGTGGTCAGACGCCCGGCCACGCCGCGCTGCCAGCCGTCGACCAGCGCGAGCGCCGTCGTCCACGCGATCGAGGCGACCCAGGCCAGCCCGAGCAGCGGCCGCCACGACAGCCGTTCGGCCAGCGCGGGCCCGCGCGTCACCACGGCGACCGCGACCACGACGGCGGCGGGTGTGCCGGGTCCGACGTGCGGCATCCACTCGGCCGCCAGCGGCGGGAAGGGCAGGAACAGGTGGAAGCCTTCTGCCAGCAGCCGCCGCCCGACGATCGCGGCCGCCGCAACGAGTCCGACCACACCGGCTATGGCCAGCACGTCCGCCCGCGCACCGGACGCAAGCGTGGCCCGTTGCGGTGCGCGCGAGACGGCGCGCACGGGGGGCCCGGCCGGTGATCGCCGGAAGCTGCGCAAGACGTGCACCAGTGCACGTTTTGCGCCGCAACTGGCGATCATGGGCGACTTCCGGTCTCCGTCGGGCCGCCCCCTGCGCCGCGGTCGCGCGCCGACTGCTCTGTTGCCTGCGCTGCCTCCGCCTCCGCCGCCCGGTGCTCGCGCCGCCGTCGTCGAAGGCCCGGCTGTCGCGACGCGCACCAGGAACACCACCCCCGAAAGGCCGAACAGCACCGCCGTCAACCCCAGCCACCGGCCCAGATAGGGCGACTGGTCCAGCCCGGTGGCGGCCAGATGGGTGGCCTCGCCCTGGCGCACGATGCCGGGCCAGAACAGCAGCAGCGCGAGGCAGGCCCCGAGCGCGGGCACCCGGATGTGGTTGATCAACGGCACGTGTCCGCGCGCCGCGACGACCAGCGCACGGTCGGCCGCGGAGTAGGCGGGGAACAGCACGAGGTCGTGCACCACGGCCGCCCCGGCGAACCAGATCAGCATCCGCAGCAGCGCCGGGTCGCCGAGCAGGAAGTACCCCGCGTACGCCGCGAGACCGAGGCTGGCCACGAGCAGGGCGAGCTGCGCAGGCGAGGCCCCGATGCGACGGCCGAGCCCAGACAGGGTCGACCCAGACAGGCTCGACCCAGACAGGCTCGACCCAGACGGTGTCGACCCAGACAGGCTCGACCCAGACAGGCTCGACCCAGACGGTGTCGACCCAGACAGGCTCGACCCAGACGGTGTCGACCCAGACAGGCTCGACCCAGACAGGCTCGACCCAGACGGTGTCGACCCAGACAGGTCCGGCCCAGGCAGATCCGACCCGGGCAGGTCCGACGGGGCCATCACGCCGCCCGGAAGGTGATCGAGCGGACCCACTTCGTGCAGTGCACCCCGGGGAGCGCGGGCACGATCACGCGGGCCGGATGCCCGTGGTCGAGGCTGAGCGCCGCCCCGTTGACCTGGAGCGCGAGCAGGGAGTCGGGGTCGAGCACCTGCCCGCCCGAGATGCTCGCCCGCCCGAACGGGCCGTCGTCGAGCGACTCGACGAACGCGGACGCGGGCGTCGGCACCCCGGCCAGCGCGGCGAGGTCGCGCAGCCGCACCCCGGTCCAGTCCTGCACGGTCGACCAGCCCTCCACGCATGCGATCGGCAGCCGCGCGGTGTGCTGGCCGAGCCCGGCGAGGTCGTCGCGAGTGAGGGTGCGCGACGCGTTGCCCACCAGCGTGAGCCGCCACGACGCACCGACGGCCTGAGGGTTGATCGCCGCCGCGACCGCCGTCCGGTTGACGGGGAACGGCTCGCGTCCGCGCGGCAACAGCACGGCGAGATCGCGCAGCGGGCCGCCGAGGGTCTGCCCCGCCGTGATCGTCGCGACGAACACCGCACCGCCGCCGACCAGCGCGAGCGCGCCGCGGCGGCTCATGGTGGGCGGCGCGGGGTCGGGGGCGACCAGCCCGTGAGGGCCGTCGGGCTCCTCCGGCCGTGTCGCGGACACCGGGATGGCAAGCTCGCCGCGCAACGAGCGGGACCGCAGCGCTTTCCGCGCGGCTGGCAGCTTGATCGCGGCGTGGGAGACGAAGCCCGCGATGAACACCCACGCCCCGATGTAGTGCGCGGTGTAGAAGCTGAACCCGAACGCGTAGTCGTACTGGATGTTCATCAGCCCGGTGAGGATCTCGAAGAGGATCCCGCCGACGAGCAGCAGCAGCGTCCCCCGCTCCACCGCGTGCGCCGGGGAGCGCACCGGCGGAAACGTGAACAGCTTCGGGATCACCGACCACAGCTTCGCCAGCACCACCGGCACGAGCACCAGCCCCAGCCCGACGTGCAGGCCCTGCGTCAGCCGAAACAGCCAGGCCGGACGCGTGGGCCAGTCCACAGGGGGCAGGTGCAGCAGCCCGACGTCAGCGGGGATCGACTGCCCCGGCCCGTACGCGACGTAGTCGAGCAAGCCCGTGACGATCACGAGCGGCAGGGCGGCGAGCAGCGTCACGCCGAGCACCGAGGTCAGCCACGGCCCGCGCAGTGGACTCCGAAACTTCATGGTCGAGACGGTAGGAGCGCGCCGCTGCCCAGTGGGGTGAACTCCGCGGGCGGTAAGAAAGCCCTAAGACGCGACGAGAGGCCGGCCGACCCGCGGACCGTAGCCTGGTCGTGTGACAGCCCGGGTGTTGGTGGTCGAGGACGACCCGACGGTGCGCGAGGTCACCCGCCGCTACCTCGGCGACGCGGGCTACGCGGTCGACGAGGCCGCGGACGGCCGGGCGGGGCTGCGCGCCGCTCGCGAGCACACCCCCGACGCCGTCGTGCTCGACGTGATGCTGCCGGGCATGAGCGGGCTGGAGGTCTGCCGCGCGCTGCGCGACACCCATCCGCTGCTGCCGATCGTGATGCTCTCCGCCCTCGGCGACGAGGACGACCGCGTCGCGGGCCTCCAGCTCGGCGCCGACGACTACGTCACGAAGCCGTTCAGCGCCCGCGAGCTGGTGCTGCGGGTGGGCTCGGTCCTACGCCGGTCGGCCGCCGTGCCCTCGATGACCCCGCTCGTCGACGGCGACCTGGTCGTCGACCCCGCCGCCCGCTCGGCGCGCCGCGGCGGACGGGCGCTGGCGCTCACCGGGCGGGAGTTCGACCTGCTGGCGTTCCTGCTCACCCACCCCGGCCACGCCTACACCAGGGTCGAGCTCCTCGCGGAGGTCTGGGGGTGGGAGTTCGGCGACCAGTCGACGGTCACCGTGCACGTGCGGCGGCTCCGCGAGAAGATCGAACCCGACCCCACCCGTCCGCGTCGGATCGCCACCGTCTGGGGCACCGGCTACCGCTTCGACCCCTGGCCCACGTGATGCTCACCGAGCTCATCCAGGCCGCCCCGCTCGCGATCCTGTTCTCCCTCCCCGTGGCGCTGCTCGGCGGCCTGCTGCTGGTGCGGCTGCGGCGTCGGTCGCTCACCGCGACGATGGTCGCGCTCGTCCTCGTCCCGCTGGTGGCGGCGTTGGCCGGGGTGCTCGGGGTGAGCGGGTTCATGTACACCCCGCAGCTGGTCGGCACGGTTGTGGTGTGCCTGGTGGTCGGCGCGGTCACCGTGCCCGCCGGGTTGCTGCTGGGCCGACGGGTGGCGCACGAGGCCATGTGGCAGCGCGAGGCGCTGGAGGCCGAACGCCGCGCGGAGGACGCTCGGCGCAGGCTGGTCGCGGGGATGAGCCACGACCTGCGCTCACCGCTGGCCGGGATCTGCGGCATGGCCGACGCGCTCGTCGACGGCGTTGTGCGCGACCCGGACGAGGTCCGCGACTACCTGGCCCGCATCCGCAGGGAGGCGTCGCGGATGACCGTGATGGTCGGGGACCTCTTCCAGCTGGCCAGGGCCACGTCCGGCACGTTGCAGCTCGCCCTGGAGCCGCTCGCGCTGGCCGAGGCGGCCTCCGACGCCGTCGCCGCGGAGGCCGTCGCCGCTCGGGAGGCCCGCGTCGAGATCACGGCCGTCGCGCCCGAGGGCTGGCCGACGGTGCTGGGCAGCGACACCGACCTCACCCGCGTGCTGCGCAACGTGCTCTCCAACGCTGTGCGACACACCGGGCCCGGCGAGACGGTGCAGCTGTCGGCAGGCGCCCGCGGCGCGACCGCGTGGCTGCGCGTCGACGACGGATGTGGCGGCATCCCGGACGAGGACCTCCCGCTCATCTTCGACATCGGCTACCGCGGCAGCGGGGCGCGCACGCCCTCGGAGCACATCGGGGCGGGCCTCGGGCTGTCGATCGCGCGGGGGCTGATGGAGGCCCAAGGCGGGGGGATCACGGTCGTCAACCACGGCTCCGGCTGCCGGGCCGAGATCACGCTGGCCGTCGCCACCCGGCCCGCCAGGGTGGGCGCCGAGCCTTGAGCCGTGCCGGGCTGTCCGGCCGCCGACGCGGACGGGTGCGACCTGCCGTTGATCGCCGCCGAGCCGCGAAGATCGCCAAGGTTGGGACATGAGCGCCATATGGCCGTTATGTCCCAACCTCGCTGATCATGCCCGCTGCAGCTCGACGAAGCTGCGCGGCCCTTCCTGCTCGGCGACGGCCGTCAGACACAGGGACGCCGCCAACCTGGCGAGGACGGCCGCGCCCACGCGGGCCC
The DNA here is from genome assembly GCA_963826705.1 of uncultured Actinomycetota bacterium. Lineage (GTDB taxonomy): Bacteria > Actinomycetota > Actinomycetes > Mycobacteriales > Pseudonocardiaceae > Pseudonocardia. Next base: position 38,613 of record CAWGYF010000026.1, on the reverse strand, counting down.
ACCGCCCCTCCGGCCCCAACCCACACGGCGTGCTCACGCGCACCGTCCCCCGCCAGTTCCGGTCGGGCGCCGGATCGGTCTCGACGAGCAGCGATCCGCCGGGCCCGACCAGGCGGGCCGCGCGGAGGAGCAGCCGGACCGGATCCCCGCCGATCCCGATGTTGCCGTCGGCGAGCAGCACGTGCTGCCACCGGCCCTCGCCGGGGACGCGCGCGAAGACGTCCCGCCGCACCATCGCCACCCCGCGGGCGCGGCATTGCTCCTGCGCGACCGGGGAATGGTCGACGCCCAGTGCGGCGACCCGCCGCTGCGCCAGCGCCTCCAGCAGGCGACCCGGCCCGCACCCGAGGTCGACGGTGGGGCCGCCGCAGCGGTCGATCAGCCAGGCGTCGTCGGTGTCGGCGGGGCGCCGCCACCGGTGCACGGCCAGCCTGGCCTGCCCGCCGTCGCTGTCGACGAGCGTCGCGGCGGCTCCGGCGAGGGCCGCGTCGAAGACCGGAGCGCTCATGAAGCAGGCACTAGGCGAAGGGCCGCCGCAAATCGGGTCTCCGGACAGACGCGCGCCACCAGGTGCGCGTCGGCCATGGTGTCGACGTCGGTGAGCTGGGGCAGCGTCGCCACCCGCAGGCCCGCCGACTCCAGCGCGCTCCGGGTCCGGGCGCCGGTGTCGGCCCGGGAGGTCGCGACCTCGCGCACCAGCTCGGCGCACCGCGGATCGCGCAACCCCAACGCCCACCAGCCCCCGTCGACGGTGGGCCCGAGCGCGGCGTCGGGCCCGCCCGGCAGCGCGACGGTCGAGAGGCAGCGGTCGAGGACGGCCGGGTCGAGCTGGGGGGTGTCCATCCCGACCTGCACGCTGCACGCGTTCGGGGCCAACCCGACCACGTCGGCGTGGGCGGCGGCGATCCGCTCGCCGAGCGAGCCACCGCGTTGGGCGATGATCGTGGTGCCGCGGAGTGCGGTGAGGAGCGCGTCGTCGGGCTCGCCGTCCAGCGCCACGACGATCCACGCCGCGGGCACGCGGCGGGCCGCGGCCACGGTGTCGGCCAGCGCGGCGGTGGCGAGGTCGGCCGCTTGGCGCGGGGTGGCGGGGGGACAGAGGCGGGTCTTCACCCTGCCGGGCACGGGCGCCTTGGCCATGACGATCAGAACGCGGTCCACACGTAGATCATCGACGGCCACGCCCCGCCAGTTCAGTGTTCGGCGCCTTACCGATCGGTGACGCCGGGGGTCAGGGCGGGAAGGGTGGCCGCCCAGTCGCAGCAGGGTGACCCTGCTCCGATTGAGTCGCAGCGGTGTCACCCTGCTGCAACTCCGGGCGGCCTCCCCCCGCGGGGACCTCCCGGTAGCCGGTTCGGTCGGCGTCGGCGAGGCAGACCGCCGCCGGGCCGATGCCGTCGGAGGTGTTCGGCCCCTGGACGCACGCCGCGGCAGACGCCGCGCCGAGCCGCAGGCAGTGCTCGACCGGCCACTCCTCGTGGATGCCCAGGATGACCCCCGCCGCGAAGGCGTCGCCTGCTCCGGTGGTGCTGCGGACGCGCTCGCGGGGGAGGCGGACCGAGCCGTGCCGCCAGAGCGCGCCGCCCGGTGCGGCCGCGACGCTGCCCGCCGGGAAGTGCACCACCGCCAGCCGCGCGACCCCCCGCTCGATCAGCCCGTGCGCCATGGCGGCCACGGCCGACCAGTCGACCGGCCCGTCGGCGCCGGGCACGGGCGCGTCGATGCCGGTGAGCGCTCCGGCCTCCAGCTCGTTGACGACGACGGTGTCCAGATGCGGCAGCAGCGGAAGCGCGACCTCGGTCAGGCGCTCCGGCGCGAGGCTGACCAGCTCCAGGTTGGTGCGCAGGCCCGCAGCCTGCGCGCGGCGCAGCAGGCTCGACCAGCCGTTGCCGCCGTCGGGACGGCGCGCGTCCATGAGGGTGTGCAGGCCGGGCGCGCCGATGTGCAGGAGCTTGGCCGTCGACGTCTCGATCGCGGCTGCCGCGCCGTCGAAGAGCGCGTTGGCGCCGACGTGGTGAAAGAACGTGCGGCGCCCGCCGACGCGCTCGACCATCGCGTCGGTGAACGACGTGGCGACGCCGGGCAGCCGCGCCACCCCCGTCGTGTCGATGCCCAGCTGCGCGCATTCGGCGAGGACGAAATCGCCGTGCTGGTCCGCACCGACCGCGCCGAGCATCGCGAGGGGGAACGACGCCCCGAGCTTGCGCAGGTCGATGGCCATGTTCAGGCCGGGGCCGCCGGTGCTCTGCGAGACCGCCTCGATGGTGGTGATGTGGTCGAGCGGCGGGTAGGCCTCGATGACCTTGCTGACGTCGACGACGACCGACCCCGCGCAGACCACCCCCGCGCGCGCTGCACTTACCCGCCCCGCCGGCTCCGCAAGCTCCGCCGGTTTCCATCCCCCGGGTCCGCTCATTCCGCTTGCATCACGGGATCGGTCACCTCCAGGTCGGCCTCGATGCTCCGGTGCGGCGTGATCTCGGCCTTCGTGAGTGCGTCATGGTAGGCGCGGACGGCGTCGGCGGGGCTCAGCTCGCCCCGCAGCACCGGCCGCATCAGCCCCACGAGGTCCAGCTGCGACTCCGCGCGCTGGATCTTGCGGCCGAACAGCGCGACCCGCGCGCCGTGCAGCTGGGCGCGGTGCAGCAGCTCGAAGGTGTCGCGGGTGGTGCCCGCCGAGCCGCCGAGGATGCCGACGACGACCGACGGGTCGTGCTCGACGAGCTCGGCCAGCGCGTCGGCCCCGTTGTAGGCCATCTTGAGGAACAGCGGGCGATGCGCGGCGGTCACGCCCGCCAGCGTGCGGATGATGGCGTCGTTGACGAACGCCGCGAACTGGTTGGGCGCCAGATCGACCGGCGCGTTGGGGTTGAAGACCTCGAGGAAGTGTCGGATCCCCACCTCGGCCGCCTCGCGGCGGAACGCGCTGTAGGCCTCGAGGGTGGCCACGTCGTGGTCGAGGTCGTTGTTGAAGGTGACCGAGTAGAGCACGAGATCGCAGAACGGGTGGATCGCGGCGAGGTCGGCGCTGCGGAACGGGCGCGACGGCCAGGCGGTGTAGCGGCTGGCGCGGTGGTTCCAGATGTCGGTGGTGTCGTTGGCGCGCACGGCCAGGGTGACCTCGTCGTCCAGCGAGCCGTCGCCCGCGAGGCGCTCGCCGTTGGAGGCCGAGGTGAGCAGGATGTCGAGCGCGTCGTGGGCGACCAGCGCGCGCATCGCGTCGAGGTAGGTCTCGCGGGTGCGGTACTGCCTCGGCCCGACAGCGGTCGGCGGGCCCGCGATCGGCCCGGGCGCGGCGACGCCGAACGCCATGTCGGCGTCCTTCGCGTCGGCGATGATGAAGTCATCCGGGGTGTAGCGGCCCGCGAGGATGGAGTCCAGCTTGCGGTCGAGGCGGCGCGGCATGCGGGTCAACCTTTCGTTGGTGGGATCGGTGCCGTGAGCAGTTCCTGAGCGAGCGCGGCGGTGGTGACGAGCGTGCTGACGTAGCCAGCGCCCACGGCAGCGCGCACCGCGGGTGCCTTGTCCCGTCCGTAGGCGATGCAGATCACGTCGGGCACCGCGTGCAGCTGCTCGGCGCTGATGCCGATGACCTGCCGGGACAGCGGCATGGTCAGCGGCGTGCCCGCGGTGTCGAGGAACGTGCCGGACAGATCGGCGAGGACGTGGTCGCGGTGCAGCGCCGCACGTTCGTCGGCGGTGAGCGCGTCGTGCAGGTTCGAGTCGACCGGCTGCCAGCAACCGATGCCGATCACCGCGCGGGTGACGTCCGGGAAGCGCGCGAACGCCGCGGCCGTCTCGGGCTGGCGCCGGATGACCTCGGCGCTGGCCGGATCGGACACGAACATCGGCGCGTAGAACGTGTAGCCGCGCCCGCCGCCGCGACGGGCGAGCCGGTCGACGGCGTCGATGAGGCTCGCCGTCACGCCGTGGCTGGTCAGGCCGCCCGTCAGCTGAACGACGGCGCAGGGCGGCAGCCGGTCGGGCCGGTCGGGTCGACACAGCCGCGCCGCGGTCTCCAGCACGGCCCGCGACCAGCCCAACCCCAGCACGTCAGCGGCTGTGAGCACCTCGCTCAGCAGCGTCGCGGCCACGTCGGCGAGGTGCTCCCGTGCCGCGCCGTCCCCGTCGTCGACCGTGTTGACGACGATCGCCCGGCCGAGCCCGAGCCGCTCGCGCAGCAGGACGCTGAGCTCGGCGTCCACGGCGCCGGGTGTGGCGATGGCGATGCGCACGATGCCGCTGGACCTGGCGAGGTCGAGCAGACGGGCCACCTTGAACCGGCTCAGGTGCATCTCCGACGCGATCTGGACCTTGGTGCGGTCTTCCAGGAAGTACCGGCGCGCGACGGTGGCGGCGAGGACCAGGTCGTCCAGGCGCAGCGGAACCGGCTCGCTCATCTGAGTACCTTCGTAAGGCCGTGCTCACGGACGTGCGGGGCGTGCCCAGACTCGCACGTATGAGTGCTGGAAGTCGATGGGTTGCTCTAATGAGCGAGGTCGCCAGCTGGGGTAGTCGATGGGGCGGCTGCGTCGAGATGGCGGTGAGCGGGGTTTTGGTCGGGCGGAATCCCGGTGGTTGCAATCTCGGGGTGACGGGTCGGCAAGGCCCTGCCGTGGCCACGTCTTGGCAGGGTTAGCCTGCGGCGCGCCACTGGCTCGGGCTTACCCCGTGCACCCCGCCGAACACCCGTGTGAAGTAGCCGGGATCGGGGTAGCCGACGCGCCGTCCGACCTCCCCGACCGGCAGGCCGGTGCCCGCCAGCAGGCGTCTGGCCTGCACCATCCGGCGGTCGACGATCCACTCCTGCACGGTGCGGCCGGTTCGTCGCCGCACCACGGTCGTCAGATGGCCCGCGGACACGCTCACCTCGCGGGCCACGTCGCGCAGCGAGAGCGCCTCCGGGTAACGGCGCTCGATCACCGCGAACACCTCGGCCAGCAGTGGCTCGCGGTTGACCCGCAGGTCGTCCACGACGTCGACGGCCAACCGCGCCACCCCGACCAGCAGCAGGGTGAGGTGGGCGAGCGCCGCCTCCCGGTAGCCGTCGGAACGCTCCGCCAGCTCGCGGGCCAGCGTCGTGACGCGCTCCGTCCACTCCGGACGGGCGGCGGACGGCACCGACAGCCGTAGCGCGCCGGTCGCCCGGCCCCTGACGAACGGGAACAAGAGCGGATGGGTGCGCCACGCCAGTGACGAGCCCGGCACGTCCGGGCCGAGCGCTTCCGCGGTGAACGAGACCGCCCAGCCCCGGCTGCCCGGGGGCGGCGCCGTGTCGAAGGGACCCATGATGTCGCCGGGTGCGATGAGGAACACGTCGCCCGCGGTGATCGGCCAGGTCTGCCCACCGGTGGTCAGCGACCCGTGTGCCGTCTCGAAGTAGGTGATCGCCGGGAACGCGTGCGCATGGGCCCCGCGGACCTGGTTGATCGGGGGCGCGCTGTGGTCCAGCGGCCACACGGCCACCGGCAGCTCGCCGGGCGACGGCGCGAGCGCGTAGGTCGGCGGGAGGTCCCGCTCGGGGTCGACGCGGACGGTGCGCACCGCAGGATCGTCCCACTCCGACCGACGATCAGACAGTCCAGCAGCTCAAACGTCGGCCATGCTGAGCTGGTGGACGAAAAAATCTCGCATCCGGCGCCTGCGTTCATCCCTGGCCTCGGCGCAGGGGTGCTCACCCCACTCTATGACGTTGTGCACCGCTTGTCGGGCCTTGGCAAGATGCACGCGGAGATGATCGGACTCGCCGAGCTGCGGCCCGGCCAGCGGGCGCTGGACGTCGGGTGCGGCACCGGCAACCTGCTCTTGGCGCTCGGCCGCGGCCTGCCCGACGTCGAGTTGGCGGGCCTCGACCCTGACCCGAGGGCCCTGTCCCGGGCCCAGCGCAAGGCCCGCCGCGCCGGTGTCGCGGTGGCGTGGCAGCGCGGCTACGCGCAGGACCTGCCCTATCCCGACGGCTCGTTCGACCGTGTGTTCTCCAGCATGATGCTGCACCACCTCGACCCGCAGGCGAAGGGATCGCTGCTGGCCGAGGTGCGCCGCGTGCTGCGCCCGGACGGCCTGCTCGTGCTGGCGGACGTCGACGGGCACGGCTCGATCCACGGCCACGGCCCGGTGTCGCGCCGGATGGCCCGGTCCGAACTGGTCCGGGACAACGAGGGCATGGTCGAGCGGGTCGTCGCGGCCGGGTTGACCGTCGAACCGGTGACGACCTTCCGGCTCCGCATGGGCGCCATCACGATCGTCCGCGGGCGGCGCTGACCGTCGCCGGGCCCGGGTCTTGCGACGCGGAGACGCTGCCCTTACCCGATCCGAACACTGCGCCGCGACCATCGCGGCATGCGATCTCGAGTTCTGGTCGGTGTGCTCGCGGTGGTCGCGGCCGCCGCGGCAGGCTGCAGCAACCAGGCCGTGCCCCCTGCGCCCGCGCCGACGGCCGCCCCGCCCACCTCGGCGCACCAGGCCGCCGCCAAGGGCGTCCGCGGGCAGATCACCGCGGAGACCGGCTCGACCTGGACGGTCACGAACGCCAAGGGCCGGGCCTTCACCGTGACCGTCAACGGCCAGACCGCCTTCGGCACCGCGGCAGCACCGGGGACGGCGGCGCAGTTCCCCGTCGGCACCACCGTCCGAGTGATCGGGTCTCGCACCGGCAAGGCCGTCACCGCCACGCGGATCGAGCAGGCGAAGTCCCCGGGCGCGACCCCGCCCACCTCGGCGGCGCCGGCGGGTCTGGTGGGCACCTGAGCCAGTGCGGCGGACGGCAACGTGCATCGCGCCCGCCACGTCGGCTGGGCCCGCATCGCAGCAGGGTGACACTGCTGCGACTGAGCCGCAGCAGTGTCACCCTGCTGCAAAACCCCGGGCCATCCAACGGCGCAGTGTCCCGGATCCGGGTCGGTCGGCGTGGGGAGGAGGCAGGGCGCCGCGGGGATCGTCCGATTCTCGGACACTCGCGCGTTACGGGCACCACTACCGTCGGAGCCGGTGTGCGGGCCGGGAAGCAGGCCCGCGCGTGAGGATAGCGACGGAGGTGTCGATTGAAGGCGTTGGTATACCACGGGCCGGGCAACAAGGCATGGGAGGACGTGCCGGACGCCACGATCCAGGAGCCGACCGACGTCGTGGTGCGTGTGGACACCACGACGATCTGCGGGACCGACCTGCACATCCTGCAGGGTGATGTCGCGGCGGTGACCGACGGGCGCATCCTGGGACACGAGGCCGTCGGAACGATCACCGAGATCGGTGAGGCGGTGCGCGGGTTCGGCGTCGGTGACCGGGTGCTGGTCCCGGCGATCACCAAGTGCGGACGTTGTGTGTACTGCCAGCGCGGCATGCCGTCGCACTGTCAGACCGTCGGCGGGATCGGCTGGATCTTCGGCCACCTCACCGACGGCACGCAGGCCGAGCTTGTCCGCGTGCCGTACGCGGACACCTCGCTCTACACGATCCCCGAAGGCGTCACCAACGAGCAGGCGATCTTCCTTGCGGACTCGCTGCCGACGGGGTACGAGGTCGGTGTCCTCGCGGGCGGCGTGCGACCGGGCGACACGGTCGCGGTGGTCGGGGCGGGCGCGGTCGGCCTGTCGGCCATCCTCACGACCGGGCTGTGGGGCGCATCGAAGGTGATCGCCGTCGACAGCAACAAGTTCCGCCTGACGAAAGCGCTGGAGTTCGGCGCCACCGATGCGGTCGAGGTCGGGCCGGGCGCCGTGGCCGACGTGATCGCGCTGACCGACGGCCTGGGCGTCGACGTGGCCATCGAGGCGGTCGGCTACCCGGAGACGCTGCTCACCGCGGTGTCGATGGTCCGGCCCGGCGGCACCATCGCCAACGTCGGTGTGCACGGCACCCCGGTCGAGCTGCCGATGCAGGACATGTGGATCCAGAACGTCACGCTGACCATGGGCCTCGTGGACACGGTCTCGATCCCGACCCTGCTGAAGATGGTGGCCAGCGGCCGGATCCCGGCCGAGAAGATGGGCACGCACTCGTTCACGTTCGGCCAGATCGACCAGGCCTACGACGTGTTCAAGAACGCCGCGGCCAACGAGGCGTTGAAGGTCGTCATCACGCCGGGCTGAGCGGCGCGCGGGTCCAGCTGAACTGCAGCAGGGTGGCACTGCTCCGACTGAGTCGCAGCGGTGCCACCCTGCTGCAATCCCGGCGCGCCCCACCCCACACGGCGCGGTCAGGCGATGTAGCTGATCCCGAACGCGTCAATCTTGCGGTAGAGCGACGAGCGCGCTATGCCGAGCATGGCCGCGGCCTTGTAGCGGTTGCCGTTCGCCTCGTAGAGCGCCTGGATGATCGCGTCGCACTGCGCCGTCTCCAACATCGACATCCGCCGGGCGTGGCTCTGGAAGCACAGCGCGGGCAGATCAGGCGGCTGCACCTCGCCGAGCGGCTTGCGCGCGACGACGTAGCGCAGGACGTCCTCCAGCTCGCTGATGTTGCCCGGCCACGCGTAGCCCTCCAACACCCTGATCACTTGCAGCGACAGCCGCAGCGACCGGCGGGGCGAGATCCGCCGCAGGATCGACCAGGCGATGTCCCCGACCTCGTCGAGCCGGTAGCGCAGCGGCGGGATGCGGGTGATCTCATAGAAGTGCCGCAGAAGCAGCCCGTACGGCCGGGTCGCGTCGACGGCGGGCGTGTCCACACAGCCGACGACGATCGGCGGGTCGGGCAGCACGATCAACAGGCGCAGCGCCTCGTCGAGCTGCCGAGCCGCCACCGGGCCCAGCAGGTTGAGCGCCCGCAGGAGCACCAGGTGGGCCCGGCCGTCGCGGTGATTGAGCAGGGATGCGGCCTGGCCGTCCGCGCCGCCGTGGGTGTCGGCGACCCACGACGCGCAGTCGATCACTGTGATCTGTCCCCGGGGGTGCGCCCTGCGGAACTGTTCGAGCGCGAGAGAGCGCTTCCCGACGCCCGGCTCGCCGATCAGCAAGTGGTGGCGGCCGTGTCGGATGCTCGCCGCCACCTCGTGCCGGGCGCGCAGGTACGGGGTGAGCAGCTCTTGGTTGGCCCGGATGCGGGCCTTCGCGTGTTCGGGGCCGTGGTCGCGGCGCAGGTCCTCGGCGTGGTCGCGGCGCGTCACCGGCGCCACGTGGGAGCCCTGCCTGCGCGTCGCTTCCGCGATGCCGCCACCGCGCGTCGCCACAGCGGGACCGGCCGCGAGCAGGCAGCCGACGGGCTCGCCGGACAGCAACAGCGGCTCCAGCTCGACGTCGACGCATCCGGCAAAGGGCAGGTCGACGTGCTGGTGCCCGCGCTCGTCCGACGCCATCCCGGCCAGCAGCAGGTCGCCCAATGCCCGCAGGTCCCGACCGTCGAGCTGGCGGGCGGCGGCGTTGGTCAGCAACGTCTGTCCGTCGGTGGCCACGACCCAGTCGGGCCCGTCGCCGCGCTCGCGCAGGCGCTGCAGCACCCGTCGGACACGCCGGTCCGGCTCGCCTGCGAGATGCTCGGCGACCTGGGCGGCCAGCATCCGGGCCAGCGGCAGCTGCAGCGTCGACTCCTCCGACCGGTGACACACCACCACGAGCACGGCGCTCACCTGCTGAGACGTCGGGTCGACGACCGGTGCCGCGGCCTCGGCCAGACAGGTCAGCCCGGCGGCGAAGTGCTCTGGCCCCGACAGCGCCACCGGCGTCCGCTCGGCAAACGCCAACGCCGCCGCCGACGTGCCCATCATGGCCTCGGCGAAGCCGTACCCGGGGACGACCCGCAGTCCGTCGAGCAGCCGGGCGAGCTCCGGGTCACCGTCGACGCGGGAGCGCACCACGCCGTCGGCGTCGAGCATCACCAGGCTGCAGTGCACGCCCGACGCCACGAACGCGTCGAGCACCTCCTTGCCGAGGTCGGGGCCCGCGCCGCGGAACGTCGCGACCAGCCCGTCCGGATCGAGCCCGGCGCGGCGACACCGGCTCCAGGAGGCGACAACCGCGGGGCGGACCACCTCGGCGGCGCGCGTCTCCGACCATTCGCCTGCGAGGAACGCGCGGCGCGCCGCTTCGAGCTCGACCGCGGTGGACATGCGACGACCGTAGAGCGGTTCGGGGGACATGAGTGTCTCAGCGTGAGCGGCCCGCCGCTCTTCTATATTGAACGGCCCGCCGCTGCGCGCTCCGCCCTACCCAGATCCTCGGCAAGGCCGTGCAGCCATCCCCAGGCGTCGAGGACCCGCAGGGCGGCGTGCGCGTCGTCGGCGAACGGGGCGCGCGGCGGTTCGGCGTCGAGGTGGGCGTCGAGGTTCCGCTCCGGCGGGTCGGTGCCGCCCTCCCGCACCCCCCGCGCGGCGTCCCGGTAAGCGGCGGCGACCTCCTCCGCCGCCGCGTTCAGCCGTTGGGTGACGGCGGGCCACGGCAGCGGGTCGGGCTCGGGATAGTGCTCCCGCAGCGCCTGCGCGTCCGACGACGCCCGCCGCAACACGCCCAGCACGGTCAGCCAGTCGTGGGTCAACCCCTGGTGGCCCGGCTCGGACCGGAACTGCGCGTACGTGAAAGAGAACAACGTGGTCAGCCGCCGGGTCGGCACGACGGCCGCGCCGGGCGATCCGTACCCCGTCAGCGCCCGCACCGTCGTGGTGAGGTCGGCGCCGGTCAAAGCCAGGCAGGCTGCGGCAGAGCGACGGACCTCGCCGCCGCCCCCTCGGGGCCATACCGCGGCGCCGATCAACGCCCCGACCAGGCCGCCGACCACCACGTCGGTGAGCCGCACCTCGGCGACCCGCCACGACGCGGGTGCCAGTTGGGCGAACAGAACCGAGACCACGATGGTGAACCCCAACTGCCCGGCGGCGGGCCCCAGCAGCGGCCCGGCCAGGAACGCCACGACCATCGCCAGCGGCAGGACGACGGCGTAGACCGTGTCGTGGTCGCCGATGAGCAGGAGCACCCCGGCCGCGACCACGGCACCGCCGAAGGTGCCGAGGAAGGCGGGAACGAGGGCGAGCCCGCTCGCGACGAGCGAGGTCCGCATGAGGGTCAGCGTCGCGAGCAGCACCCAGAACCCGTGCGACAGGTCGAGCAGGTCGGCGACGAGCCGCGCCGCCGCGAGACCCAGCGCCAGCCGGACGGCGTTCTGGAAGTAGACCGAGCGTGGCGTGAGATGGGTACGCAGCCTGCGCCACCACAGCACGGGTGTGGGCATGTCGACGTACCAGGCCGCCGCGGACGGGGGCGCGGTCGGGTCGACGGGGGCACCGATCGCGGCGCGTGTCGCCGCGACCAGACCGCGCACGGACTCGGCCACCGCTGCGGTGAGCCCGCCGACCCGCACCACCGGCGGCAGGTCGAAAGTGCCCACCCGCTCGGCGATGCGCTCGGCGCGACCGTCGAGGTAACGGTTGATGCCCTCGACCACCGGTCCGCTCCTGGGTGGCGGGCCTGCGCCGCGCAGGGCGGCGGAGCAGTGCGCTAGAGCCTCGTCGACGACGTCCAGGAGCGCGTCGGCGTCCGTCCTGGCGGCCGGGTTGCGCAGCACAGGGCGCAGCCGGGCCATCAGCCGGGTGCGGATCGTCATCGTCAGCAGCTCGGCCGCGGCGTGGGTGAGGCCCCGGTCGCGACGGCCGGGTCCGGTCGGCCGCGACCCTACGGGCAGTGCGCTGGGCCGCAGCGCCTGCACGGCCGCTTCGGCGTCCGTGCCTGCCCGTTCGGCATCGTCGACGGGGACAGCGGATCGGACGACGGCGATGTACCGAGCCACGCTGCCGATCGCACGCGTGAGCCGGTCGACGAAGGCCTCAGGGGCGGGCGCTGGCCACACCAGACGGTCTGCGGTCGCCGTCAAGGTGATGCCGATGGTCAGGCCGATGAGCCGCTGCGGCAGGGAGCCGGGGTCGTAGGGCGGAAAGCAGGGCAAGATGTAGAACAGCTGCAGGCCATTGGCGAGGCCCGAGATGCGTGGGCCGCCGACCCCGGAGTAGGCCACGAGAAACCCCACGGCGAGCATCCCGACCACCGCCGCGGGGGTCGAGCGGGCGGCCGCGGTGCCGATGGCGACGAGCGCGAGACCCACCGTCAGCGCCAGTGCGAAGGCCCGGGTGCGCAGCGCAGGCGGCCCGCTGACGTCCGACAGCATGCCAGTCGCGATGGCACCGAACACCGCGTAGGTGGACATGACGGGGGCGTCGAACGCGTAACGGCAGACGAAGAACCCGATGGAGGCGGCGAGCGTGACGCGCCCGGCGCGGCGTAGCGCGAGCCGTTCCGGGTCGTGGACGGTCAGCCAACTGGTGGCGGCCCGCGTCACCGTCACCGCGTCCCCCCGCCGTGATCTCCGCCTGGCGTCATCGTCCGGTCCGGACGGCGCCTGCGCAAGCGTCAGGTCACTCCAACCACCGCGCGTCGGCAGTGAACCCCACCGACAGCGACGGCTCCAGCCCGGTCGCCAGCAGCCGGTCCGCCAGCTGGGTCCGGACGAGGTCGAACTGTTCCACGGCCCGCGCGGTCGACGCGGCGTCCACGAGGAACACGATGTCCACGTCGAGCCGCGTGCCGACCTTCGACAGCCGGACGGCAGGCTGTGGGAGCGTCCACTGCCGCGCCACGTCCCCGACGAGCGCCGTCACCTGCTCGCGCAACGCCGGGCCCGCGCTCATCGTCAGAACCTCGCGCAGGCCCTCGGTGAACAGGCGCAGCGGCACGCGCAGGTAGATCACCGAGGTCAGCACGACCATGGCCGGGTCGACGTAGCGCGCGAGGTCCTCACGGCCGCTCACCTGCAGGACCAGCGCCAGGCTGAAGCCCGCCAGCGTGCCGATGCTGAGCATGGCGTCGCCCATCCACTCGGCGGCCTCCGCCCGCACGAGGTCGGTGGCCCCTCGGCTCATCCGTCGCAGCACGAGCGACACGCCGACGCCGACGGCGGTGGCCGCGACGCCGTACAGCACCGCCCACCCCGCGTCGATCTCACGCCCGCCCGCGACGATCTCCTCGATCCCGCCGATCACCGCGTAGCCGCACAGGCCCGCGAGCGCGGCCGCCTTGACCGTGATCGTCAGCGGTTCGAAGACCTCCCGACCCCACGGATAGCGCTCGTCCGGCCCTTGGCGCGCGGCCCGCAGGGCCACCACGGCCAGCAGCGACAGCGCGACCGAGACGAAGGAGTACAGCCCGTCGAACACGATCATCTGCGAGCCCGCGAGCAGGCCCCAAACCAGCGACCCGACCGCGAAGACACTGGACGCCACCACGGACAGGGCAAGGGTGCGGGAGTCGCGGCTGTGCTCCTGCGTGGTCATCGCGCCATCGTCGCGGAGTGAGCGGTCGCGCCGGGGTCCGCCGATCGGGGGAGGCCGCCGGAGGCAGACGCCCAGACCGGCGGGGGCGCCTGCCTCGCAGGGCGGGCGTACACGTCGCAGGGTCCGGGGACCCTGCGAAGCGCACACCCGGCCTGCGAGGAGTCGTCACAGTGACCTGCGTGGCGACGACCTGCGTGGCGACGACCTGGCGGCGACCTGCGTGGCGGCGACCTGCGTGGCGGCGAGCTGGGTGGCGACGACCTGACGGCGACCTGCGTGGCGGCGACCTGCGTGGCGGCGACCCGTCAGCTCGACCCGGTGAGCGAGCCGATGAGCTCGGCGACGGCGTCGGGTCGTGTCATGGCGGGGGAGTGGCTGCCGGGCCACTCGTGCCGGAACGTCGCGCGTTCGGCCATGGCGCGCTCCAGGTCCGGGTTGACGGCTGTGTCGTCGGCGCACACCACGTAGGTCGAGGGGGTGCCGCGCCAGCCGATCACGTCCGGCACCCCCCCGAACACCGCGCGGTGGACCGGGCGCAGCCGGGCGACCGCGGCCGCCGCCTGGTCCCCGGGCGCGTCGGGATACATCAGCCCCGCGGCCTGCGCCGGGTCGAGGCTCACCAGCTCACCGTCGTCGGAGAAGCGGAGTGCGTCTCCCAGCCGGGTCGGCGCGAAGTCCTGCTCGGGGAGAGTTCGGCCGATGGACTCGCCCTCCGCGAGCTGGAACGCGGCCAGATAGACCAGATGGACGACGCGCGGGTGGCCTCCAGCGCCGGTGATCACAGCGCCGCCGTAGGAATGACCGACCAGCACGGCGGGGCGGTCAATCCCGTCCAGCACGTCGACCGTGGCGGCCACGTCGTCCGCCAGGCTGGTCAAGGGGAGCTCGACGACGGCGCTCGTGATGCCTGCGGCGTCGAGGCGCGCGCGGACCCCGTCCCACGCCCAACCGCCGTGCCAGAGCCCGTGGACGAGGACCACCCCGGCGCGCGCTGTGTCCGTCACCGGCGCAGCCTCTCACCTCGGGTTGGTCTGGCGGGCTGCAGCAGGGTGACACTGCTCCAATCACCCCCGGTGATCGGCGCCCGTGGTGCCACAGCTGCACCAGTGAACCCACTGCACCACTCCCGGCGATCTTGGCGGAATGCCGCCGGGTCATCCCGGCTGGCCGCGGGCCAAGGGCGCCGCCCGGTGGAACCAGCACCTGGCGAGCTGTTGGTCGACGGCGGCCTCGCCGCGGAGGAGGCGTCGCGCGCAACGAGCCACGCTGCTGATCGCCGCGACCGAAGGCGCGGTGGTGCTCAGCAGGGCGGCACGCGACCGTGTCCCGTTCGGGGCTCGGTCGCGGCATCATTGAAGCGTCAGGTCGACGACGTGATGCGCCGATGACGCCGCTGCGGATTCGGCGGTCGAGCGCGGGGAACGCTCTTGGAATACGGAGGCCGCCTGTTATGGACGTCGACGAGACCGCTGATCGCGTGCGGCCCGGCCCTCTGCTCTGGATCCGCTACGCCTACGGCGCCGCACTTCCCGAGCGCTACCGCACGTGGGTGCTGCACGACGTCACGACGCGCACGTGGGTGCTGCGGCACCTCGTGCGGGGGATCGTGCAGTTTCTGCCGTTCGCCATCGTGATCCTGCTGGTCGTCCCCGTCGACCGCGGCATATTGGGGATCGGGATCGGGATGGGCCTGCTCATCGGGCTGTTGTTCTCCACGGCGTTCGTAGACAACGCCGCCGAGAGCCGGGCGATGAAGGCGGGCTATCCCGAGGGCTACGCCTCGGAGGTGCGCCGCAAGCGCGCGAAAGCCGCCCGCCGCCGGTAGAGGCGGGGGCGGCGGGGGCGGGAGCGGCGCGTCGGGAGCGGCGCGGCGGGAGCGGGGCGCAGCGGGAGCGGGGCGCGGCGGCAGCGCGGCGCCGCGCGCAGCGCGGCGGGGTGACACTCCTCCGACTGCGTCGCAGCCGTGCCACCCTGCTGCAAACCCCGGCCGCCCCGGGTGATCGCTGCGAGCGGGGCCACAGGTGCACCAGCGCACGCGTGGCGCCACTTCGAGCGATCACCCAGGGCGCCGTCCGCATCGCAGCAGGGTGACACTCCTCCGACTGCGTCGCAGCCGTGCCACCCTGCTGCAAACCCCGGCCGCCCCGGGTGATCGCTGCGAGTGGTGCCACAGGTGCACCAGCGCACGCGTGGCACCACTTCTAGCGATCACCCAGGGCGCCGTCCGCATCGCAGCAGGGTGACACTCCTCCGACTGCGTCGCAGCCGTGCCACCCTGCTGCAAACCCCGGCCGCCCCGGGTGATCGCTGCGAGTGGTGCCACAGGTGCACCAGCGCACGCGTGGCACCACTTCTAGCGATCACTGGCTCAGCCCCATGCTCGCCCTGGCCCACCGCTCGCCTTGGGCCCACCTCGCAGACCCCGCAGCGCCGTCGCAGATTTTCGACACTTTGCGACGACACCCAAGCCTTTGATCCGCCTGCCGCCGCCTCCCGCCTGCGGCGAGCCTGCCGCCGCCGACCCGCCTGCCGCCGACCGCCCGCCGCGCGACCCGCCTGCCGCCGCCTCCCGCCTGCGCGACCGCCTGCCGCCGACCCCTGCCGCCGACCGCCTGCCGCCGACCGCCTGCCGCCGCCTCCCGCCAGCCTCCCGGATGTGACGAAGTCTGCGCGGCGTTTGCCGTCCGCGGCCGCGGGCGACTCGACGGGAGGAGGTGGTGCGACGGTGACACCGCGTCGAGGTGCGCGAGGGCCGAAGTCGGCGCTGTCAGCGTGGTTGGCGCCCCGCCGCAGGCCTCGGCGCCTCCGCCCGGTGAAGCCGGTCGTTCGCCCGCAGCGCCGGACCCGCAAGCCTGCCGCGTCGCCTGCTCACGCAGGCCGGTGGGTCCGGGGGCCTGCCGCGGCGATCGGCGGCCGGTCCTATGACGTGTATCTGCCGAAGGGCTACCGGCGCAGCGCCAAAGCACCGCTGGTCATGCTGCTGCACGGCTGCCTGCAGACGCCCGCCGAGTTCGCCGACGCGACCCGGTTCACTTCGGTGGCCGACCGCAACGGCTTCCTGCTGGTTGTGCCCCACCAGGAAGGCCGCCACCACCCGCAGCGCTGTTGGCGCTGGTATGAGTCTCGCAACCAGCGGCGAGGGGCGGGGGAGCCCGCCGTGCTGGCGGCGATCCTCCGCGATGTGCTCGGCGAGCCGAGCCGATGGCGGATCGAACCCGGCCGCGTGTACGTGGCGGGGCTGTCGGCGGGCGGTGCGATGGCGTTGACCCTCGCCGCGACCTACCCCGATCTCGTCGCGGCCGCTGGGGTGCACTCCGCACCGGCCTACCGTTCCGCGACGGGCGGGGGCCAGGCCCTCATGGCTATGGCGGCGCGCACACCGGTGCCGCCTCCTGCCATGCCCGCGGCCGCGATCGCGCCGCTGATCGTCGTTCAGGGCAGGTCGGACGGGGTGGTCGCGGCGGCAAACGCCGACCGCATCGCCGAGCAGTGGCTCGCCTACAGCAGCGCGGCGGGCGACCCGGTGGGCGCGGCGCGGACGCGGGTGGACAAGGGGCGAACGGCAGGGCGCGGCTTCGTCCGGGTCCGCTGGTACGCGCCGCGGGGAAGGCGGGTGCTCGAGGTGTGGCAGGTCGACCGGTTGGGCCACGCCTGGTCCGGCGGCCGCGCAGGCGGCTCCTACAGCGATCCGGAAGGCCCGCGCGCGTCGACGCTCATGTGGAGCTTCTTCCGCAGCCACTCCAGCTGACCATCTCTGGACGTCGCCCGCCGCCATGCGAAGATGCGGCGTTGCCTCGGACGAAGACGGGCCCGACCGCAGCGTGAGGAGGTCGGCGAAGCGATGACGCAGGACGTCGACCGGCCCGGCGACGACGACTGGAACTACGCCGCACGCAAGGAGACGCCGACGGCGCGCCTCGACCGCAACTGGGACGACCTGCTACAGGAGCTGCGCGTCGCCGAGACCGGGGTGCAGCTGTTCACCGGCCTGTTGCTGACGGTGCCGTTCCAAGCCCGGTTCGCGGACCTGTCGCCCCTTCAGCGCGCCCTCTACCTGGTCGTCCTCGGCCTGTCGGTGCTCGCGACCGGTCTGCTCCTGAGCCCCGTCGTCTTGCACAGAGTCCTCTTCCGCCAACACGCACGACGCCTCCTCGTGTCGGTTGGTCAGCGGTGCGCTCTGGCCGGTTTCGGCGCGCTCGGCCTCGCGGTCGTCGGCGTCGCCGCGCTGATCTTTGACGTGGTGGTTGGCGGGCCCGCGGGCGTGGTGGCGGGCGTTGTGGTCTTCGTTGTCTTCGCGGGCCTGTGGGGCGTCGGACCACTCCTCCTGCGCGGTCGGGCCAACGCTCCGGAAGAGGCCGTCGCCGATGAGAACGGGCGGTCGGGCTGAGCGGGGCCCGGGCGGTCAGTCGGTCGTGAGGTCGTCGGGACCCAGTCGGTCGAGCTGGGTACGGAACTGCGCAATCTCGGCTTCGGTGATGTCGGGGTCGGGCCCGTCGAAATCGCGGTCGAGGTCCTCGGCGTGCTCCTCGGCGAGGGCGATGAGGGCGGTGTTCTCGTCGGTGGAGGCGAGGCTCAGCACCTCCTCGGTCGCGTGGATCGGACGGTGCTGGTGCAGCGCGAGGGCAAGGGCGTCGCCGGGGCGCGCCCGGATCGGGATGTCGTGGTCGAGCACGATCGCCGCCTGGACGAACCCGCCGGGCACGGAGCTGAGCTCGACGTGATCGAGATGGCTGTCGAACGCGTCGAGGACGTCGGTGATCAGCTGGTGGGTCGTCGGCCGCGGCGGACCGGCATCGGTCTCGCCGGGCTCGTCGTCGGGGTCGTCGGCGGCGTCAACGGCGGCCGCGATCGCGATCGCCTCCGGAAGATCGATGTCGACGGCGAGCACGCGCCGGGCGGGCCCAGACTCTTGGATCAGCAGCACCGGCGCGTCGCGGGCGATATCCCAGCCGATGACGAGCATCGTCATCTCGGACACGATCGACCTCCTGAGCGGGCCTGCGTCGGGCAGGCCTCGTGGGCAATCCGATGGGGTACCCGGTGCAACCCCCGTTGATGCCTGTCGACGGCGCAGGCGGGGCCGCGAGGCACCCGGCTGCCGGGGTTGCCGGTGCCGCCTGGGCTGCAGCAGGGTGACCCTGCTGGGACTCAGTCGGAGCCGGGTCACCCTGCTGCAATCGCAGACCGCACCAGGACCGCACTGCCCCCCGTCCAGCCCAGCTACGCGGTGTGCGCAGGTCGTCACACGCCTGCGGGTTGACCCAGCTGCCGGTCGAGCTCGAACCACACCTGCTTGCCGCCGTTGTCTCTGCCGCTGCCCCATCGGTCCGCGATGGCGTTGACCAGCCATATGCCGTGGCCGCCGTCCGCGGTGCGGTCGTGCATGACCGGCGGGGCCGGGGAGCCGTCGACGACGCTGACGCGCAGCTTCAGCTTGCTCAGGATGAGCTCGATGGTGAAGGTCGTCGTCGGGCTCACATGGCGCACGACGTTCGTGACGAGCTCGCTGAGCAGCAACACCGACTCCTCGCGCCGCGTGTCGGCCGACCAGGCGGCCAGGAGATGTCCGACGAGGTTGCGGGCCAGCGGCACGCTGCCTGATGTGGTGGGGAGGTCGATCCGGGCCCGCAGCACCGCCGTCGCCTCGGACATCAAGGTGTCATCGGCTTGGCTTCGACGCCGTCAGGGCGGCCGTCGAGCACCTGGAACTGGCTGGTGAGCCCGAGCGCGGAGAAGACACGCAGCGCGGGCCCGTCGCCGAGCCGGATGGCCAGGCCGCGGCCTGCCTCTTTGGCCCGCTTGTCAGCGAGCAGGATGAGCCGCACGCCGGTGGAGTCGACGAAGTGCAGCGTGGCGAGGTCGATGATGAGCAGCCGAGGCGCGGCCCTTTCGGCGTCCTCGACCTGACGCTGGGCGCGGTCGAACGTCGATATGTCCAGCTCGCCGGTGAGCCTGACCTCGACGGCGCCGCCGCCATGCGCTTCGGTCACGGTGTCGCCTCGATGACCAGGATCGCTACGTCGTCGCGCAGCCTGCCCTGCTGGAACTCCTCGACGTCGGCGAGCAGCCGATCGGCGACCGTACCCGCAGCGGGGTGCTCCACTGAGCCGACGAGCCGGGCCAGCCGATCCGCTCCGTAGAAACCTTTCACGCCTCGTGCCTCCGTCACACCGTCGGTGTACAGCACTATCATTTCGCCGCGCCGCAGTTCGACCGATACCTCGGTGAGCGCGACGTCCGGGTAGATGCCGAGCAGTGTGCCCGGTGCGTCAACCGGTGTGACGGCCCCGTCCCGCACAACGAGCGGGGGCGGGTGGCCCGCGTTCGCCAGCCGCACGCTCGCGCCTTGGCGAGTCAGCGTGAGCAGCCCGTGGACGACGGTCGCGAACCGGCTCGCCCGGCCGCCGGTCTCCCGCAGCATCGCCTGGTTGAGCCGCTCCAACACCGCGGTCGGGCCCAGGCCGTGACCGATCTCCGCCCGGACGGTGTGGCGGATCAGCGCGGTCATGGCGGCCGCCTCCGCGCCCTTGCCGCACACGTCGGCCACCACGAAACCCCACTGGTCAGGGGTGATGCCCGCGACGAAGTCGTAGAGGTCGCCGCCGACGTGGACGTCGGAGCCGTCGTGGCTCTGGGCCTGGTACTGCGCGGACAGGCGCAGGCCCGCCACCACGGGGAGCGCCCTCGGCAGGAGGGCGGCCTGCAGCGTGTTGGCGGTTCGCCACTGCTCTTCGTAGAGGCGAGCGTTGTCCAGTGCGACGGCCGCGTGGGCGGCTAGCTGCTGGGCGAAGGCCAGGTCGGTCCGGTCGAACCGCCGGTCGGACTCGGCGTGCACGAGCGTGAGCGCGCCGAGTCGACGCCCGCGCACCGCCAGCGGCACGATCAACGCCGACCGCATCCCGATGGACCGGATCAGGGCGAGGTGCTCGTCGTCGACGGCGGCCGCGACGAGCAGGTCGTCGGAGATCTCGGGGAAGAAGGCGGGCTCGCCAGTGGTGCTGACCTCGATCGCCCCACCCGCCGCGTTCGGGTTGGGCGGATAGCGCTGCTCGAGCTGGGCCACGAAGGCGACCTTCGCCGGGTCGCTGTGGGCCACGGCCACCTGCTCGACGGTGTTGCCCCGGACCAGGTGCACCGCACACCAGTCGGCGATCTCGGACGCCGCGAGGTCGGCGAGCTGCTGCAACCGCTGCTCGACCGAGAGCGGGGCCTCCATCAGGCGCGACGAACGGCTCAGGAAGGTCATCAGGCCCAGCTGCCGCTCGGCCTCGGCGCGCGCTGCCCGCTCGGCGACCAGGAGGCGGGCGCGGTCGAGACCCTGCGCGCACAGTGCGGTGACGGCCAGCAGGAACGCGCGCTCGTCGGCGGAGAAGGTTCGCGCCGTGGTGAAGCTGAACACCACCGCGCCGAGGTCTCGGTCCTCGACGGTCAGCGGCAGGCAGGCGCTGGCCTGCATATGGGCCGCCGTGCCCACCGGCGCCATGTCGGGGTAGCGGCTGCGCCACTGCTGCGCGTTCTCCAGCCACACCGGTCGTCTGCTCAGCGCGGCGTCCGACAACGGCCGACCGGGGCGCAGCGTGAGGCGGCGGTAGGGCCGGGTGACCTCGTCGGGCCAGCCCACGGCGTGCAGCACCTCGAGCGACTTCTCATCCACGCGGGAGTACGCGGTGGCGGCGTCGGCGCCGAGCAGGTTGGCCGCGGTCGTCACCACGAGCGCGCCGATCGCCTCCGGGGTGGTCGCGCCGAGCAGCTCGCCTGCCAGCCGTTGCAGTGCGCTCGTCTGTGAAAGCTCGCTCGCAGTCACCCGTTCCGGCCCTCGCTGGCGCGGCGGCCTGGTCGGGGCGGCCCCACGTCGGACATCCGCCTCACCCGTCCCGTTCTCCCCGATGCCTGATCGCTGCGCGACCGACGTTACCGGGCTCGGATCACCGGGAACGTCGACATCGCGACGATCATGGGCGGTTTGGCGCGTACATCGTCCGGTAACGGTCGCGGTCGACGAGGATCGCGGCCCGCCGTGGCCCGGTGAGGTAGCGCGGTGTGCCGAGGTGCACGTGGCCGTACCGGACGGGCTCGGCGCCGATTGCGCGCAGCAGGGGGTCGCTGCGCTGCGACACGCTGCTTCCGGTCAGCCCGAAGTGCTCGGCAAGCTGCTTGACCATGAGCTTCGGCTGCGCCGGTTCGTGGTCGAACAGCGAGTTGGCCTTGCCAGCGATCCAGCAGATCGCCGCCGCGGCGGTCTCCGCGCGCCCGCGGCGGCGGAAGATCTCCGGGTCGCCCGCGGCGGCGTCGGACAGCAGTCGACGGCAGGCGGTGCGGTACTGCGCGTCGAGCAGCTCTGCGCAACAGCGCTCGACCAGCGCCAGCACCTCGCCGACCCGGTTATGGACGTCGGGCGCTATGGGCTCCCACGCGAAGGGCTCATCCGGCAGCGGTTCGGCGTCGAGCCGGTCAAGCGTGGCGTCGTCGCCGACCGCGCGGCGGAGGCTGTCGAGCATGATGTCGGAGATCTCTCGCAGCGGCTCCCGGTGGTCGTCGAGCAACCCCATCGCCCCGAGCAGTGCGTCGGGCCCCTGCGGTCGGTCGGAGCGGATGAGCCGCTGGTAGTCCGGGGTGAACTCGGCGATCGCCGCGAGGGTCAGCGCGGTCAGCTCGGCGCGGATGCCGCGCTCGTTATGGCAGAACCGGACGAACGCCCGCAGGAGATCCGGTGCGTAGGCCAGGCTGTCGGCGTCCGCGATGATCTTGCGCGGGATCCAGTCGAGCAGAAGGATCTCGGCGGCGACCGGGCTCCAGCGCAGCGGGTCGCCGGGCCCGTAGTCGGCGCCGAACCACAGCAGGCTCGAGAGCAGGTCGTCCGGATCAGTGATATCGCTTGCGAACGGGGAGGCCAAGAACCGCGCCGCCAGGTCGGCGAGCGCCTCGCGGTCCCATTCGGGACGCTGGTAGCCCACTCCGCCGTCGGGCAGCAGCCCGTTCATCCACTCGACGAGCGCGCGGCACGCGGGCCAGGTCTCGGTCTCGACCGGCGGGTAGATCATCGCGCTGACCTCGACGGCCTGTCGGATGCGCGCCTTCGCCTCGGCGGGCGCAAGTCTCCCGACGACCGTGTCCGGGTCGTCGGCAGCGGCCGCGCGGATGTGGTCGACCATGTCGTCGAGCGGATCGGTCGCGACGAAGGCGTCCTTGACCAGGGTGCCATCGTTGTGGTCGATGTAGACCGTCGCCGTGAGGACCTGCCCGCTCGGCAGATCGACTCCGACGATCACGTTGTCGCCGTCGCCGAGCACGTGGGTCACCTCGGCGGCCTCCGGCGCCGCGGCGGCGCGGGAGAGCCCCGTGAGCCACGCGGGCAGCACATGGGCGCGGTCGGCGACCTCGTGCGCCACGCGGCGCATCAGCACCTCGTCGCCCGACAGCGCCGCGACCGCCGTGAGCACGGCGCTGGTTTCGAGCAGGGGCGTGGCCAGGAAGGCCTCGAGGAGGTCTTCGCGCGACAGACCGTCGGACGCGGGCTCGAACGGGCTGCGCGACCGCGTGTCCACCGTCGCCAGCATTGAGCTCGCGAGCCATAGCAGCGGAAGGGGGTCGTTGTCGTCGTCGAGCGCCGCGGCGATGTGTTCGATGAGGTCGGACTCGTCTGGTTCAATGAGGTCGGACCCGTCGCGCGAACTCCCCGTGCGTGAATCCCGTTGACGCGCAGGCTCGCGCCTGACGGTCTTCCGCTTGTGAGTTGCCGCCGTGCGGGATCCCCGCTTGCGCTTCGACACGGTGGCAGGCTATCGGGCCGCCGCGCGCGACCGCCGAGAGCAGTCCGCCCCACCCCCCGGTGAGTCGCCCGTCCCGCCCCGCCGAGTCGCCCGCCCACCCCGCCGAGTCGCCCGCCCCGCCCCGCCGAGTCGCCCGCCCCGCCCCGCCGAGTCGCCCGCCCCGCCCCGTCGAGTCGCCCGCCCCGCCCCGCCGAGTCGCCCGCCCCACCCCGCCGAGTCGCCCGCCCCGCCCCGTGAGTCGCCCGCCTCACCCCGCCGAGTCGCCCGCCCCGCCCCGCCGAGTCGCCCGCCCCACCCCGTCGAGTTGGCCGGACGTGCACACACCGCCCGGACGGGGGAGCTGTGCGCACCGCTCTGTCCTCGCGGATCACCGACGGGCCCGGGCGGCGGAGGTCTGGCACGCCACGGCCGGCGAGGCGGGCGGCCAGACTCGGAGCGTCTGCCCGTCCGGCGATCACCAGAAGTGGTGCCGCAGGCTCAGCGCTGCACCGCAGGCACCACCCTCGATGATCATGTGCCAGCGGCGTGATCTAGCGGCCGCCGCGGCCGCCGCGCACGGCACCTCCTTCACCCGGCGACGTACCGCCGCAGAGCCGACGCGTCGACGACGGTGATCGCCCGGTCCGCGACGGTGATCCACCCGCGCCGCTGGAACTCCTGCAGAGCGGCGTTGAGGCTTTGCCGGGAGGCGCCGACCCGGTCGGCCATCTCCGCCGGGGTCAACAGCGGCACGTCCTGCTGAGAGCCGGGTCCTGCCAGGCCGAGCACCAGCTCGGCGACCTGCCGGGGGATGTCGAGGAACACTGTGTCCGCCGCGGCGCCGGTGAGGTGTCGGATCACCGTTGCCATCGACGTCAGCAGCGCCAGCAGCAGCGGGGGCGAGCCGATCGCGACATCGAGCACGGTGCGGCGGGGTACGCGCAGCACCGTGGCGTCGTCCAGCGCGACGACCGATGCCGACCGCGCTCCACCGTCGATCACACTCAGCTCGCCCAGCACATCCATCGGTCCGACGACGGCGAGCAGCTGGTCGTCTCCCTCCGCCGACCTGCTGATGGCCTTCAGGCTGCCTTCGCCGACGACCGCCAGCGAGTCGGCGTCGTCTCCTGCCGAGAAGATCAGCTGGCCGCGGCGGTAGCGCTCGACCGACGCTTCCGCGGCCAACCGGGCGACCTCCGAAGGGCCGAGATCGGCGAAGAGGGCGCAGGAGCCAAGGACGCGCGCACGCTCCCGTTCTTCCACGAAACCTCCGCAGCGGTGGGCATGAGCCGTCGACAAATGCAGCGATACGTCGGCTGATCGGCAGCCGCCGTTACTCTTGTTCCCAGTATGGCGATACGACGTTCGCGCGGCGGTGTCCCGTTGGACAGCCCTAGCCGCGCGCGAGGCGCTGTGGCGACGGCGCGCGTACGGTGACGTGCGTACCGCAGCGGGAGAGTGAAAGGACGTACGAAATGACGCGCACCGTGAAGGTTCCCGACGCCACGCACCCGATCACCATCCGGCCGACCGGCGCACGGGTGCAGGTGTCCGTCGGCGGCAGGCAGGTGGCCGACACGCAGAACGCGCTGTCGCTTGCCGAGTCGACCTACCCGGTCGTGCAGTACATCCCGATCGAGGACGTCGACCCGGCTGTACTGCGGCCCAGCGCCACTACGAGCTACTGCCCGTTCAAGGGCGATGCCAGCTACTACAGCGTGCAGACGCCCGACGGCGCGACCCACGACGACCTCGTCTGGACCTACGAGCACCCCTACGACGCGGTCGCGGAGATCGCGGGTCACGTGGCGTTCTACGCCAACCGCGCCGAGGTCACCGTCGTCGACGCGTAGGACGACACCGGGCTCACGCCGAGCCAGTGTCGCCGCATCGCAGCAGGGTGACACTGCTCCGACCCAGTCGCAGCAGGGTGACACTGCTCCGACCCAGTCGCAGCAGTGCCACCCTGCTGCAAGAACCCACGCCGCCCACCGCCGCCCCCTTGGTCTCGGCGACGACCGAGTCCGCGCGGGGGTATCAGGAGGCGGCCTCGTCCCTCATGAGGTAGTGCCCTCGGTGACGACGGTTCGTGACTCGCCCGCGTTCGCGCCACGCCGTCGCGGCTTCTGTGTGCGCCTCGACTGGCTTGACGGGACACACGAATTCCACGGATGGTCCACTCGGCTGTCGCTGGTCCGGTGGCGCCGGGCAGCACTGGAGCGCTTTTGGCTGCGCTGCCCCCACCCGGAGCGTCCGACCGAGTTCAGGATTGTCGTGATGCGCAAGGCTGAGTGTCGCCTGCATCGCCGGTACAGGTGCCGGGCCTCGACGTGTCCCTCTGAGGTCAGCGGCCGATGAATAGCCTCCGGGGTGGGCGCTCCGAGAGCGCCCACCCCGGGGTCGCACCATCTGCCGCTCCCCAGCTCGCAGATGGAGGGTTCGGTTCGCCGTGTACTCCTCGTGGGATGGGGTTGGGCGGCAACGCAGCGCTATGTGAGCCATGATCGCCATACCCGCCCCATGGCCATCGCCGCCATAATGCCCGGCGGATCAGCCAGATGGCAGAGTCGAAGGTCCCGTCCCGAGGAGTAGACCGATCCTGCGGGCTTGCCCGGACACGCGGGCGGTAGTAGGGCACTTGTGCTCTCCGCCCCCGCACCGGGACGAATCGCGCCGTGGACGGGACCTTGGGCTCTGCTCAGAGCAGGCTACGGACCCGACCATCACAGGATGACGACGTCGCACGATCGCCGACTCCAGACGCTGAGCACCGACGAGTGCTACTGGCTCCTGGGCAGCCAACAGATCGGCCGCCTCGGCGTGATCGCGGAACATTACCCGCTCATCTTTCCTGTGAACTACGCGCTGGACGGTCAGGTCATCGTGCTGCGCATGGACAGGGGCACCAAACTGGCCGCCGCGAACCACGCCAACGTGACGTTCGAGGTCGACCAGATCGACCAGCGCGACCGCACAGGGTGGAGCGTGCTCGTCCGTGGCCTCGCCGAAGAGGTCACCGCCAGCCACCGCGCGAAACTGATCGAACGCACCCGAGCCGCGGGCACCGATCCCTGGGCGCCGGGTGAGCACGGGCACTGGATGCGACTGATCCCGCAAGGGATGAGTGGACGAAAGATCCTACCGGGAACCCTTCCGCCCGCGTACGAGCCCGGCGCCTACCTCTGATCTTCGGGAACCCTTAGCACACAAGTCATCTGCAGGCCACAAAGGACCCGGAGGGTGTGGACGGTGGCGAGCCTCGCGGGGTCGCGCCCGAGACAGGGCCGAAGGTCCTTCAAAAGAGTCGGTTCGGAGGAAGCGCGGCGCGGCTGATGGACAACCCCCTGCTGAGCGAGCCGTTGCTGCCGGAGCACGTGAAGCCGCGGCTGCTGGGTCATTGGGGCACAACGCCGGGGCTCAACCTGCTCTACGCGCACCTCAACCGGGTGATCGTCGCCCGCGACCTGGACGCGATGTACGTGACCGGGCCGGGCCACGGCGGCCCGGGAATCGTGGCCAACGCCTATCTGGAGGGCACCTACAGCGAGGTCTATGAGAAGCTGTTCACCGCCGACGGCGCGTTGCGCGCTGACCTGGCCGCGCTTGCGCCGACCGGCAGTCGTCGGATGAGCGCGAACCCGCGCGCCAACGGTGGCACGCTGCTGCAGGACCTGATCCTGCCGGGGTTCCGCGACTACGCCGTCGATGTCGCGCACCCGGGGGCGGGGTCCACTTCGGCGACCCACGTGACAGGGGAGTACCTGCGCGACGTGGTGCGCGCCAACCTCCGCACCTTCCGGGTCATGGGCCCCGACGAGACCGCCTCCAACCGGCTGACGGCGCTGTTCGAGGCGACCGACCGCACCTGGAACGCCGAGACCGTCGCCGGGGACGACCACCTCGCAGCGGACGGCAGGGTGATGGAGGTGCTGTCGGAGCACCTGTGCCAGGGCTGGCTGGAGGGCTATCTGCTCACCGGGCGCCACGGCGTGTTCAACTGCTACGAGGCGTTCATCCACATCGTCGACTCGATGGTCAACCAGCATGCCAAGTGGCTGAAGGTCACCCGCGGCATTCCGTGGCGACGTCCGATCGCGTCGCTCAACTACATCTTGTCGAGCCACGTCTGGCGCCAGGACAACAACGGGTTCTCCCACCAGGACCCCGGCTTCATCGACCACGTGGCGAACAAGAAGGCGGAGATCGTGCGGATCTACCTGCCGCCGGACGCCAACACGCTGCTCTCGACCATTGACCACTGCCTCCGCAGCCGCGACTACATCAACCTCGTCGTCGCAGGCAAGCAGCCCGCGCTGAACTACCTGTCCATGGACGACGCCGTGCTGCATTGCACCCGTGGTTTGGGGATCTGGGACTTTGCGAGCACGGACGGCGACGAGCTTCCCGACGTCGTGATGGCCTGCGCGGGCGACATCCCGACGCTGGAGACCCTCGCCGCCGTCGCGATCCTGCGCGGGCGGCTGCCTGCGCTGCGCATCCGCGTGGTCAACGTGGTGGACCTGATGCGCCTCGAACCGGACACCGAGCACCCGCACGGGCTGCCCGACGCCCAGTTCGACGCGTTGTTCACCGCGGACCGGCCGGTGATCTTCGCCTACCACGGCTATCCGGCGATGATCCACCGGCTGACCTACCGGCGGACCAACCACCACAACATCCACGTGCGCGGCTACAAGGAGGAGGGCACCACGACGACCCCGTTCGACATGGTGATGATGAACGATCTCGACCGTTTCCACCTGGTCATCGACGTCATCGACCGCGTCCCCTCGCTGCGCGGACGGATGGCGGGCCTGCGCCAGGAGATGGTCGACGCCCGGGTCAGGGCACGCGATTACACCCGCGCCCACGGCGAGGACGCACCCGAGATCTCCGGCTGGACCTGGCCCAGCGAGGGGTCATAGACGCGTGCTCGTTCTCGCGTGAACGCGTGCGTCTCGCGAAGGTCGGCATCGTCGAGGACGGCGAGACAGTGGAATCCCGCGACGGCATCCCCGCCGTCGCGCCGAATGTGGACGCGTCGAGCACCGCATCATGCACGGCGGTCAGCCATCGTGTCGTCACCTGCCACCTCGGTGACTTCGCGTCGATCGGCATCGCATCCGGGTCGTTGGGCCCTGCCGCCCTCTATCCCTGAGGCGCATGCTCAGGGCATGCCCTCGGAGACAGCACCAGCTTCGATCGACGCGCACCGCGACGTCCTCTGGAACGCCGCGGCGGGCCTCGACACCGGCCGGGCAGCGTCGGAGATCGAGGCCGCGATCGGTGAGGTTCTCCGCCGCAACACCCGACTGCACGGCCACCACATCACCGTCTCGGCCGGTGCCAACGGTCTGGTCACCCTCACAGGAGCCGTGCCGACCCAGGCGCTGCGCCGGGAGGTCGAGCTCTCATGCTGGACGGTGCCGGGCGTGCGGACGTTGCACGACGATCTGACCGTCGGCCGGGCCGCCATCGCGCGGAACACGTCATAAGAGCCGCCATCGTCACCGACTTCCAAGCCAGATCGCGTCGCGCGGCTTCACCGCGCTGCCGGTGGTAGATGTCGACGGCGGGCTGTGCGCCGGGTGCTCACGCAGGGACGACCGGTCGAGCGACTGCTCGAACATGCGGCCGGCGCGCAGCTGGTTGTAGTCGGAAGCCGGGGCAACGGCGGATTCAGCGGGATGGTGCTGGGCTCCACCAGCCAGGCCCTGATCCGCCACGCCACCTGCCCACTATTGGTCGTCCGACCGGTCGAGACCTGATCTACAGTTCGTGTTCGGTGTAGGACGAGGAGCTCGGCCGTGCCGTCGGTTCCCCGCCGTCATGATCGAGGGCCGCTCGGCGTCGCGTTCACTCGTCGAGCAGCTGCAGACCGACGATGAGTTCGGCGTCGCGTTCGATGTAACCCGGTTCATGCACGCGGTGATCGACGCGGGGGTGTGCGGATCCACGTCGTGACCCGGCCATACGGAGCCGTCGGCGGGACCTTCTGCTCTTTCGTCGCCACGATCGCGAGGGTCACCCTTCAGGTATGACACGGACGGCTCGAAACCTGGTCGAGCACGACGTCCGCCAGCAGACCTCCGGCTACTCCGTCGACGGCACGTTCGTCCTCGCCGGTCGGGTCCCCGCCCGTGTGGTGTTCGAGCTGTGAGCGCTCCGGCATCCAGAACCTACCGGCTCGGCCCGGCCCGACGCGCCCTCAACCGACTGATGACCGTGCTGATCGGATGGGGCTTCGGGCCCGCGTCGAGCTACCTGCTCACCACCACCGGTCGCACCACGGGCAGGCGGCGCACCACACCCGTCACGCTCGTCGAGACCGATGGCCGACGGTGGCTGGTCGCGCCCTACGGCCAGGTCGGCTGGGTGCGCAACGTCCGCGCCACCCCCGAGGTGTCGCTGCGCCGGGGCCGGACGACGACGGTGCTGGGCGTGCGTGAGGTCGACGCCGAGACGGCCGGACCCGTACTGCGGCGCTACGTCGCCCGGGTGCCGGTCACGGCACCGTTCTTCGCCGCCGCGGCAGGCGATCCTGTCGAGGCCTTCGTGGCCGAGGCCCACCGCCACCCCGTCTTCGCCCTCGGTGGGTGACGACCAGCCGTCGTGGTCGGGACCTTCGCCCGTACCGCAGGCCGGGATTCGCGTGGGTCTGAACGGCTTCGGCGACTCCGTCCTGGGGCGACTCGCCGACGACGTGCGTGTCGAGGGCGACGCGGTCCGTGTCGGCTCCGTCTGCCGGTGCCGACCGGCTCGGCGACCGACCTCACGGTGACGGTGAGCGCGCCGACGACCGTCGAGGCCGTCAACGCTGCGTTCCGCGTCGCAGCCCAGGGGTAGCCGCGGGGCTACCTGACCTACACCGAGGACCCCATCGTGTCCTCCGACATCGTGACCGACCCGTCGTCGTGCGTGTTCGACGCCGGCCTGACCAAGGTCATCGGCGGGCCGGGCGCTGGATCGGCGGCTACCTCGTGGCCGTCGCCATGACGTTCGGCCTGCTCTGGATGGTCGACATCTAGACAAACATGACGCCGTGGTGGCGGCGGTTGAGAACGTCGACCAGGACACGTGCACTCATCGGCCCGTCCTCGGTGCTCTCGAACCCCAGGCGGGGTTCACGGAGCCAGCCGAGGTCCCGAGCCGGTGATACGCACACTAGACCCGAACATGGGACCTGCACATGATCGTGACAGAACCGCGGTCGGGTCGATCGGACGCACAACGGCCAACGGGCTCGATCGGCGTCACGCCTTGGGCGCCGCCGAGGACATGACGACGGCCATCACCGACGCCGGGACCCAGCCCGTGGTGTCGATGTCGTTGGCCCGTGCCCGGTCCAGGAGGTCGAGCAGTCGTGCCGCGTGCCGGTGGACTTGGGCGGGCTGGGCCTCAACCTGGGCGCGCTCTAGCTGCTGCTGGGCGGACATCACCGACTCGCGCAAGGTCGTTTCGAACACCGCTTCACCAGATCCTCTCGGTCGCCTCCCCCTCTATGCTGCTCGGTGGCCGACGTTCCGAGTCAGATGCCGAACGTCCTGCCCGCGGCGCCGATGGGCCTGGTTGTTCGGGTGTCGGCAGCGGCGCGCGCGGCCTGGTTCGGCGATGGCGTCGATCGTGACGGCCCTTGTCGTGGTGAGGTCCGGGTGCGGGACGAGCTCGTCACCGGGCAACGTCGCGGCGAACTCCTCGTCATCGGCGCCCCAGCGGGCCATCCACCGCAGACCCAGCACCTTGACGGCGGTCAGCACGGCGAGTGCGAGGGCGACCCGGCTGACCGGGAGGGGAGCGCGCACGGGCCGGGTCATCATGTGGTCGGATCGGCAGGGCTGGTGCGGCTGGGAAGGGGCCAGCCCAGTAGCAGACACAGAACGGCGAGCAACGGGGTCGCGACACTCCACCAGGTGGTGAGGGCGAGCGGGAGCGTCCCCAGCAGCAGCATGGCCGCGGCGGTGGACCGTGATCTCGGTGCGACGGCGATGGCGGCGATGATCAGCGGCGCTCCGATCAGACCCAGGAGCTGGGCGGGACCGTGCATCGAGACCCCCACCCAGGCGTAGAGCGCGGCGAGGACCACGACCAGCCCGGTGCGCCAGGTCTGCTGAAGACTGCGGGTCATGCGAGGACGACCTCCTCGGCAGGTCGACGGGGGCTACGTAGGGCGTCGGCGGTGGGATGCCCGATCCGGAAGGTCATGAGCGGGTGCTGTCCGACGGGCAGCAGCGCGGCCATCGCGGTGCCGATGTCGGTGGGTAGCCCCGCGGACTGCTCTCGGTCGATGCGTTCCGGGATCTGGCACAGGGGTTGCAGGCTGACCCCGGCGGCGGTAGCCGTGAGGTGCAGGCGTTGCCACAGGCGCCCGACCTGCAGGCGCAAGGTGAGATCGCGGGGATCGGTGACGACGAGCGCGCCGAATGCTGTGGCGGTGGGTATCTGGGTGTCGCGGGTGCCGGTGAGCCAGCCGTCGTTGTTCTGCTGCCGAGTGACGGGCAGCAGCTTCGCGTAGGTGCGGATGAACGGCGAGCTGCCCGAGGGGTCGACCGTGATGCCGTCCTTATGCGACTGGATCTCTTGCCAGCTGTCGCGATACCAGAAGGCGTCATCGTCGTTTTGCTGGGGGTCGGCGATGATGGCTTCGGTGGCGCGGATCGTGAGGTCGGCGAAGGTGCGCTTATCCGCGGTGCTGGTGAACCAGACCAGGTCGGTGCCTGCTACGTCGACGAGTGCCCGCAGGGCGGCGAGCTCGGCCGGGTCGACGGGCCGGTTGGTGTCATAGGCGGAGCGGTCGGTGTGCCGGTTCGGGATGGCCGCGAACAACGGCGACACCGGGGCGGTGGTGGGGGAGAGGTCGACGCGCGCGACATGGCCGCGGTCGGCTGGGTCGGGCATGAGGGTGACGGAGGTGGCGAGGCCGTTCGGTGGCCCGGCCAGCACGACGTTTTCGAGCGCGCAGCCGAGCGAGAGGTACATCTCGCGCAGCAGTGGGTCCATGGTGCCGAGGGTGCGGGTGGGGTCGGCGAACACGTCGATCCGGTTCGGTGTGAGGGCGAAGTGCCAGGGCTGGGCGTTGTGCGCGTTGGCGGCCAGCACCGCAGCACGGACGAGCCCGAGCGGGTTGTGGGAGGCGGGCGACAGCTCGTCCCAAGCGGCGTAGGCCTGCCCGGTGCCGGTAGCGAACACGCCCCCGGAGATGGTGCTCCAGGTGACCCCCGCGGCCCCGGCGACGGCCAGCGTGCCGATTCCGAGGCCGACGGTGCGCAGGAACCCGCGCCGATCGGTCCGGGCGCCCCTGCGGGCATCGGCGGGCCCGGTGGCAGGCGGCGGGCCGATCAGCTGTTCGGCCACGGCCGCGGCCCTTCAGGCCCGGGCAGCCGGTCGCCGCAATACTTCATGGCGTCGAGCATTCCCGGAGGTAATCGCGCCAGACCAGAGGCGAACGACCTGGCGCTGCTCGGCACCGCCACCCGTTACCTGGCCCTGCTGGGGGCCGGGAACACCTTCGGCCTGGGCCGGATCTGGACGGCCACCCCGCTGGTGCGGCGCTTCCCCTGGCTCGCCTGATCACCCTTCTAGCGAGGGGCCTCTCAGCGGCTGCGACTGTCCGAGTGGCTCATCTCGGTCGCGTACACGGCGGCCTCGGTCCGGCGAGCGAAGCCGAGCTTGCGCAGCAACGACGACACGTAGTTCTTGACCGTCTTCTCGGCCAGGAACATCTCGTCGCCGATCTGGCGGTTGGTGAGTCCGTCGGTGATGAGACTGAGGATGCGCCGCTCCTGCGAGCCGAGCGACTCGTAGCGTGGGTCGGTCGCCACGTCACCCCGGCGCAGCCGTTCCATGAGGACGGCGGTGGCGCGCGGGTCGAGCAGCGATCCGCCTGCGGCGAGGGTGCGCACCGCGCCGACGAGGTCGATGCCCGCCACCTGTTTGAGGAGGTATCCCGCTGCGCCTGCGACGATCGCGCCGAACAGGGCTTCGTCGTCGAGATAGGAAGTGAGCATGAGGCACGCGGGCGGCGGGTTGACGGCGGAGCGGACGTATCGGCACACGGAGACGCCCTCGCCGTCAGGCAGCCGGACGTCGAGGACGGCGACGTCGGGACGCAGGACCGGGATGTCCATCATCGCCTGTGCTGCCGTGCTGGCTTCGCCCACCACCACGATGTCGTCCTCGTCGTCGAACAGCTGGGCTATGCCGCGCCGGACGATCTCGTGGTCGTCGAGCAGGAAAACGGAGATGGCCACCGAACGCACCTCCTGGTTGCCGATATGTTGACCATAGCGTGGAGTGCGTATCCAGCCTGCTAAGCGACCCTATCGAGTGACGAGAAAAGAAGTACTGTCCGCGAACGATGCGTTGCACGTAGTGACCGGGATGTGCTGTCAGGGCGGAGGTGAGGTCGGCGGAGATCGAGCCGGTCCCTTTGGACGAAGAGCACCTCGGCGCCGTGACCGCAGACGGGCGCGTCGAGGTGCCGCGCTATGCCCGGACGCAGCTGGTCACCGGGATCGTGCACGTCGGGGTGGGTGGTTTCCACCGGGCACACCAGGCCATGGCCATCGACCGGCTGCTGTCCTCTGGTCGGGGCGAGGACTTCGCGATCTGCGGTGTCGGGCTGCTTCCGCAGGACGAGCGCATCGGCGATGTGCTGGTCGAGCAGGACTTCCTCTACACCCTCATGCTCAAGCATGCGGACGGCGGTCGTGAGGCTCGGGTCATCGGCAGCGTCGTCGACTTCCTCTTCGCGCCCGGGGATCCGGATGCGGTGATCGAGCGGATGGCGCGCCCGGAGACCCGGATCGTCTCGCTCACGATCACGGAGGGTGGTTACAACGTGGATCCGACGACGGGGGTGTTCCTCGCCGAGGATCCCGGGGTTCGGCACGACCTCGACAACCCCGACGTGCCCGTCACCGTCTTCGGTTTCGTCACCGCGGCCCTCGCGCGACGGCGCGCGAGGGGCGTCGCGCCGTTCGCGGTCCTCTCGTGCGACAACCTCCCCCACAACGGCAGCGTCGCGCGCAGCAGCTTCGTCACCTTCGCCCGCCTCGTGGACACCGCACTCGGTGACTGGGTCGCCGAGCATGTGCGGTTCCCGAGCAGCATGGTCGACCGGGTCACCCCGGTGACCACCGAGGCGGACCGGGAGGAGGTGGCGGCCCGGTTCGGCATCGCCGACCGATGGCCGGTCGTCGCCGAGCCGTTCTTCCAGTGGGTGATCGAGGACGACTTTCCCGCCGGGCGGCCGCCGTTCGATGTCGCGGGGGCGGAGTTGGTGGCAGACGTGGCGCCCTACGAGGCGATGAAGCTGCGCTGCGCGAACTGCACCCACCAGACGATCTGCTACTTCGGCACGCTGCTTGGCTACCGCTTCGGGCATGAGGCATTGGCCGACCCGCGCATCCTCGGGCTCGTGCGGCGCTATCTGCGCGAGGAGGCCCTGCCGACGCTCTCGCCGATCGAGGGCGTCGACTTCGCCGCCTACGCGGCGCAGGTCGTCGACCGGTTCTCCAACCCCGAGATCGCCGACACCCTGGCCCGGATCCGGGCCTTCGGCAGCGACCGGATCCCGAAGTGGCTCCTGCCCGTTGTGCGCGACAACCTGGCGGCGGGCCGTTCCGTGCGGGTGGGCGCGGCGATCTGCGCGAGCTGGGCCCGATACCACGAGGGCGTCGACGAGCGCGGCGAGCCGATCGAGATCGTGGACCGGTTGGCCGACGAGCTCGCGCGGGCGGCTCGGAGCCAACGCGAACGTCCGACCGCCTTCATCGAGAACCGTGAGCTGTTCGGCGACCTCGTCGACGATCCCCGGTTCCGCGACCCGTATCTGGAGACGCTGGAGGCGTTGCGCACCGGTGGCGTCGACGGGGCCCTGCGCAGTCTCGAGAGCGACTGAGCCGTGTCCGTCGTCGCCGGGGTCGACAGCTCGACCCAGTCGTGCAAGGTCGAGTTGCGGCGGATTGACGGCGGAACGCTGCTCGGCCGGGGGGCGGCGCCGCACCCTGCGGCGTTCGGCCCGCGCAGCGAGCAGTGGCCAGCCGACTGGTGGAACGCCTTCGAACTGGCTTTCGCTCAAGCCGTGGCGGCCGCGGGGATCCCGGCGACGGACGTCGTCGCGCTGTCGTTCGCCGCCCAATGCCACGGGCTGGTCGCGCTGGACGACAAGGGCGACGTGATCCGCCCGGCCAAGCTGTGGAATGACACGACATCGGCGCCCCAGCTGGCCAGGCTGCGTGCGCAGATCGGTGATCAGCCCTGGATCGCAGCGGTCGGCTCCCTGCCGACTGCCGCCTTCACCCTGGGCAAGCTGGCCTGGCTCGCTGAGGAGGAGCCCGAGAATCTCATCAAGCTCGCCCGGATCTGTCTGCCGCACGACTGGCTGACCCGGGAGCTGACGGGCGAGCACGTCACCGACCGCTCAGAGGCGTCCGGAACCGGCTACTACAGCAGCGTGCAGGGTCGGTACCTGGACGAGTACCTGCGCCTGGTCGATCCCCACCGGGCGTGGGCTGCCGCCCTTCCGCGCGTCCTCGGTCCGGACGAGCCCGCGGGCACGGTGACCCGGGCGGTGGCGCGCAGGCTCGGCGTCCGGCCCGATCTGCTCGTCGGCGCGGGCGGAGGTGACCAGCACGCGGCGGCGCTCGGCCTGGCCGTCGAGCCCGGCGATGTCGTGTTCACCATCGCCACCTCGGGTGTGGTGTTCACCGTCTCGCCGACCCCGGTGTTCGACCTCACCGGGATCGTCGACGGGGTGGCCGACATGTCGGGCGGCTACCTTCCTTTGGTCTCCACCCTCAACGCCGCGCGGGTCACCGACTGGGCCGCCCGCCTCCTCGGCGTCGACCATCCCGAGCTGGCCCGGATGGCGCTGTCGGTCGAGCCAGGTCGGGCCCCGGTCCTGGCCGCCTTCCTCGACGGCGAACGCAAGCCCAACCGCCCGCTGGCGACCGGCCTGCTGGCAGGCCTGACCGCGGCCACCACCCGAGAGGACCTGGCCCGCGCGGCCCACGACGGCGTGCTTCTCGGGCTCCTGCGAGGAGAGCGGAGCATGAACACGGCGGGCGTCGCCACGGACGGCCGCGTCCTGATCACCGGAGGCGGTGCGCGATCGTCGGCCTATCGGCAGATCCTCGCCGACCTCACCGGCCGCGACGTCCTGCTCGCCGACCCGGCCGATGCCGACGAGGCCACCGCGCGGGGTGCCGCCGTCCAGGCCGCGGCCGTCGCGTCCGGGAGCACGGTCAGCAGTGTCCGACGAGCCTGGGCACCGTCGACGCAGGTGGTGGCCCAGCCGGGCGCCGGTTCAGCCGGGTTCGGCGACTGGATGCTTTCCCGGTACCTTTCCGTCGCAGACTGGGCGGAGTTCGACGGCATCGCGCGCGCCGCTCCCCGCACCTAGCGTCGGTGACGACCTGCAGGCCAACAACGCACGTGAGGGAGTTCTCCGATGACCAGAGACACCACGGGTATGCCGATTGTCGTAGGTGTGGACGGTTCGACGTCAGCCCTGCACGCCGCAGGCTGGGCCGCGAATGTCGCCTCGCGGCGCCACCTGCCGCTGCGGCTCGTGTTCGCGAGCAACAGCGTCGCCTTCGGCTACGGCGCATGGTTGGCCCCGCCGCAGAGCTATTTCGACGAGCTGCAGGCGAGCAGCGAGCGGCTGTTAGAAGACGTCGAGACCGCGATCCGCCGAGACCACCCCGATCTGGAGATCGCGGTGCAGCTGCAGACCGCCAGTCCGATCCCGACGCTCATCGCGCAGAGCGACGAGGCCCGGCTGCTCGTACTGGGATCGCGGGGGACGGGCGGATTCGGAGGCATGCTGGCCGGGTCCACCGCGGTCGCGCTCGTCGCGCACGGACACTGCCCGGTAGCGGTGATCCGTGGCGCCAGCCCGGACGCGGTGCCGCCGACCGAAGGGCCCGTCGTGGTCGGTGTCGACGGCTCGAGAACCAGCGACGCGGCCCTCGCCACCGCGTTCGACGAGGCGTCGTGGCGCGGCGTGGACCTGGTGGCTGTGCACTCCTGGCTCGAGGACGCCGCAGACAAGGACCTGCTGCAGCGCGGCGATGCCGCGTGGGCGCAGGTCGAGCAGAACGAGGGGGAGGTGCTGGCCGAGCGGATGGCAGGCTGGCAGGAGAAATACCCCGATGTCGCGGTGCGACGCGTGCTCACCCAGGGCAAGCCGGTCGAGCGCCTCCTCGAACATGCCGCCCGTGCCCAGCTGATCGTGGTGGGCAGCCGGGGGCGTGGCGGGATCAGGGGCATGCTGCTGGGCTCAACCAGCCAGGCCCTGATCTACCACGCGACCTGCCCGCTCCTCGTCGTCCGCCCGATCGACGGCTGACCCTCGGTCGTGCGATAGTCGATCATGGTGGCGCCCAGATGGACAGCTGCCCATCGATCTGCGACAGTCGGTCGTAGCTAGCCGCTCCGGACCCCTCGGCGGCACCTTGAACGGTGAACGCGAGGCGCGTGGTGACATGCATGGTCGTCGACCGGTGGGCCGCAGTCCAGGGCCGGGCGTGCAGGGCCACGGAGACGCAGTGGCGGCCGTACCCGGGCGGTCACCAGCTGACGGCCGGGGGAGTGACTATGCCGAGTTGTCCCGGCTGGTGCGCGCGGCCGGGTTGCTAGGTAGGCGCACCGGCTTGTACCGGTCCCGGATCGTCCTCAACGTCGGCTTGTTCGCTGTCGGGTGGACGGTGTTCGCGCTTCTCGGGCCGTCGTGGTGGCAGCTGGTGGTCGCGGCGTTTCTCGCGGTCGTCTTCGTCCAGGTCGGCTTTCTCGGTCACGACGCCGGGCATCGGCAGGTGTTCACTTCGAAGCGCCACAACGATCGGTTGGGCATGCTGTGTGCGAACCTGTTGATCGGCCTGAGCTACAGCTGGTGGATCGACAAGCACAACCGCCACCACGCCCATCCTAACGACGTCGACCGTGATCCCGACATCGATGGCGGTGGGATCGTGTTCACCGCGGCGCAGGCCCGCGCTCGGCGGAGCCGCTTCGGCTGCTGGCTCGCTCGCCACCAGGCAGGCCTGTTCTTTCCGATGCTGCTGCTCGAGGGCCTCGCCCTGCACATCGCCAGCATCAGCGCCCTGCGCGCTCGCCCCGCCGACAACACCCGTCGCGTCGAGGTGGTGTTGCTGGGCGCCCACATCGGGGGCTACCTGGCCGCGGTATTCGTCGTCCTGCCTGCCGCGCAGGCGGTGGCGTTCATCGCGGTCCAGCAGGGCCTGTTCGGCCTCTACCTGGGCTGTTGCTTCGCGCCCACGCACAAGGGAATGCCGCTGATGGGCCCCGGTGACAAGTTGGACTTTCTCCGCCGCCAGGTGCTCACCTCGCGCAATGTCCGCGGAGGGCCATGGATCGATCTGGCCATGGGCGGTCTGAACTACCAGATCGAGCACCACCTGTTCCCCAGCATGCCCAGCCACTCATTGCGTCGGGCGCAGCCGCTGATCCGAGACTTCTGCCTCGAACGTGGCCTGCCTTACCTCGAGTCCACCCTGACCTGCTCCTACACCCAGGTGCTCCGATACCTACACGACGTCGGAGCCCAGGCCCGTCCACGCGGCCCTCTACACGAGAAGAATGCGTGATCCTGGT
>CAWGYF010000025.1:0-86233 GCA_963826705.1 uncultured Actinomycetota bacterium | reverse complement strand
TTCGGTGATCAGCTCTTGAGCCTGTCTCTCGACCGGCGAACTGTCGGCCGCGCTCCCCGACGCTCGGCGAGCCAGAGCAAGGTCGGCCACGAGCGGCCTTCGAGTGTCGTCGATAGAGTCCAGGCGACTTCGAGGAAGGCCAGCACGCCAGCCAGTTGGCGGCCGTTGCGCCCTTCGGTCGACCAACCGTTGAGGAGAGCGAGCAACTCGACCTGGCGAGGCAGTTCGGCGTCGCCCATCAGCTCGGCGATGCTGTCGCCGAGCGCCGTCGACAGGCGCCCATCAGCCCCTTCGCCAGCCGAGTCAGGCCGGCGTCCGGGCCGCCGTTCAGCACGGGCCCTACGCTGGTTCCGAGCGCCCGGGCCGCAGTGATCCGTGCCGCTCCGCCTTTGCGCCATGACCACTCCGCGACCAACCGGACAGCGCGGCCCGCCGTGCCCGGATCGCGTGCGGGCAGCGCCAGGGCAACCGCGGCGAGTTCGCGCTCGTCCCCCGCGCTGCTGCCTGCCCACGGGACGATCACGTCTCGGCGGACGGTGTCGAACGCGAACGTGGCCAGGTGACCCACCGCGAGCGCGGCCCGCACCGCGACGCGGCCCCCGACGTCGTCGCCGATCTCCCGCAGCCAGTCGAGCACGAGCTCGCGGTCGTAGTCGTGCTCGTGCCAGTAATGGCGCAGGATGCGTTCGCGTAGGAGCCGTCGAGAAAAGCGGCGGTCTCCAGTTGAGCAGGCCCGTAACGGGTTCGCCACGTCTCGGTACGCAGCCGAGCGCGCGCCGCGGCGAGTCGGACCCGCCGACTCCGGCGGCGACCGGCCGCGCCCGCTCCCGAACCACTCGGATCTTCCACCGTCCAACGTCGTCAAGATTAATGGCCCATCGGGAGACCGCGTCGTAGGGCATGCCGTCGAGGACCGCCAGCGCGAGCACCATCGCCCGGTCACCCAGCTCCACGACATCGTCGAACCATTGCTCGACGGCGAGGGTGGCGCGATCAGCGAACCGGGCGACGGCGTCTTCTACTGTGCCGCGTCCATCCGCGACCTCGGCGAGGTCCGACGCCAACTCGACGAGCCGGATAATGTCGACGCGGCAGCGTCCACTTCATTGAACGCGCCATCGAGCCCGGCCTGGTCGATCAGCGCTCCGGCCTGTACCACAGAGCCGATACGACGGCGCAGGTGCGCGAGCACGACGTCCCGCGCACTGGGCGGAGCGGCGATCTGCCGCCACACGGGTCTGCTGCCGTGCTGAGTGCGCAACTCGGCGTCGACGATCACGACGAGCTTGCTGCCCGCCTCTTCGATCAGGCGTTCCAGCCGCTCCACGTCGTGCAGATGTACGGCCGCAAGCCCGGCGCGGTCTCGGATGTCCATGACGAAGCCGCAGCCGCGCGGAAGGCCGTCGATCGGCAGCGTCGCGAGCGGGCCGTCGAACCGGAGGCGGTGCACAGTGGCGATCGAGCCCAGCACACGGACGGCGGCGGCGGTGTTGCCCCATCGGGTCCGGCTGCCGAGCAGCAGCAGGGAACGGCCCTCCGCGAACGGTTCGCCCAACATCTCGAACCCGACGGGCGGGACGAAGACGTCGGCTATCTCGTCGACTGCGTGCTGCGGAATGGTCTCGAAGCTTAGCCGGGCCTCCCGGGCCTCTCCCGCGCTGTAGTCACCGCCGGTAACCGGTGCGTTGATCGTCATATGCTCGCTGACGAAGGTCACCCCGGATGCGTGTGCGCCGTACATGTTCATGCCTGCGACGACCTCGCGGCGACGATCGGCAGTCCGCCCGGCAGTGTCGCCGCTGCCCTCGGTGTCGTCGAAGTGCGAGCTGCTCGCCGCCGCGGCGGGCGAATGTGAGGACGGCGAGGACGGCGACTCGGGAGGTGTCTCCGCCTGTGGCGGAGCGGGCTCGCGTCGTGCTCAGCGGGCACTACGACCCCCCGTGGATCTGCTGTGATAATTGCCACCGACGATCGGTGCGTTGATCACCGTGTGGCCACCGGCCTGCAGGTTGACGCTCGAGTGCTGCGTCGAGCCAGTGGACGTCGAGTCGGTGGGCGCGGTTCCGGGTTGGCCATCAGAGTCCGGATCCGACCCCGGTGGGGGAGCCGGACCGGACCCGGGAACGTGGACCCAAGCCGACTCGCGGGTCTCCTTCACCTCGACCTCGACGCGCTCGAAGAGCTGCGGATCAAGGGTGTACCCGTGCCGCACGACGGTGTCGTAGATCGTCTGCGAAACGAGGAGCACCATGTCGGCGCTCGGGAAGGCGTCGAGGAACAAGCGACCCACGGGCGCCTCGAGCAGCCGCGCAGCTTCTTTGAGCGGGGTGCCCGCCCATGAGCCGTCCGCTTCGGGGTGAAGCAGCCCGCTGTGCACGACAACTCGCAGTCGTATGCGGTGGGCCTCGCTGCTGGCTTCGCGGTGCAGTCGCAGCGCGTTCGCCAGGTTGGCGACGAATGGGTTCAGCGCCGACCCGGGCGAGATCGAGGCGGGCAGGAGGAGCCGGTAGCCGTCGCCGAGGTCGGCGACCGCCTGCGCGTCCATGTCGACGGCCTGCTGCGCTAGCACGTCCTTGAGCATCCGACGCAAGTCGGCGCGCATGCGGACGATCAGAACGTCGTTGCGGGATCCGGACTTGGCCACATCGGTGGCGATGATCGTGTGGTGTACAGGATTAAGCCACATTGTGTCGACTCCGTAACTGCGAACACTCACGTTCGAGCGCAGGCAAGGGAAATACCGGCTCTCGACATGCCAATGACAACCGCTGAGGCAGCGAGGCTTCATCGTCAGGGCAGGAGGGTAACGTGTGCCCCAAATCTCGGACGGCCGGGGTACAGAACAGCGAAAGAGGATTCTCACGGGGGTAGCGAGAGTGACCGTTCGTCACCAGCGTGCTCAGGTGCTGCATGCTGACCGGCAAGACCCCACCGAGCAGCCCATCGGCACGTCTACGCAAGAACGTTCGAATGCGCACGAGGAATGTCGGTCGCATAGAGGCACTGAAAAGGACAGTCGGGCACGTCGGGTCAACTTCGTCTCTCACGAACGTCTTGCCCTCCCGGCTCCGCGAGCC
Source organism: uncultured Actinomycetota bacterium (assembly GCA_963826705.1). GTDB lineage: Bacteria > Actinomycetota > Actinomycetes > Mycobacteriales > Pseudonocardiaceae > Pseudonocardia. The sequence continues at coordinate 83,156 of CAWGYF010000025.1, read as the reverse complement.
TGTCAGCGTGTGCTGGTCGCCTCGACGCGCGCGACTCTGGCATGAGCACCGATGGCGGAACCCCGCAAATGAGGGGTTCCCGTCGGTTGACCACCGGTGGCCAGAAGATCATCACCATGTCCATACTGTGCGTCATGACCGGTGACCGCCTGTCTCCCCGGCGAGTTTTCCTTTCTTATACCGCCGAGCTGCGCGAGCACCCGGCAAGCTGTTCGTTCGTGGCTGCGGCGGCGTCGGCGGTCGCCAGGGCCGGTGACGCGGTGATCGACATGCGGTACTTCACCGCCCGGGACACCCCGCCCGTCGAGGTGTGCCAACAGGCGGTCGCTGAAGCGGACGTCTTCGTGCTGATTGCCGGTTTCCGCTACGGGTCACCGGTCCGAGATCGGCCCGCGCTCTCCTACACCGAGCTGGAGCACAAGACCGCCCAGAAGCTCGGGCGCCCGCGTCTGGTGTTCCTGTTGGGAGAGAACACCGACGGTCCCGCTACGATGTTCTGGGACCCGCGCTACGGCGACCGGCAGGAAGCGTTCCGGCGCCAGCTGTGCCGCAGTGGCATCACCACCGCCACCGTCACCACCCCCGGCGGCTTGGAGGCCGCGCTGCTTCACGCGTTGACCGTCCTGCCCCGACGGGGGCGGGCTCCGACGTCTGAGGGCACGGTGGCGGAACGGCGCCCGTGGACGATTCCCGCGCGCGACCGTAGCTTCGTCGGCCGCGAGCAGACGTTCGTCGCCATCGACGCGACGCCGCGAACCCCGGAGCGGGCGACCGTCACCGCGCTGACGGGCATGGGCGGGATCGGCAAGTCCAGCACGGCGATCGAGTACGCGCACCGCCACGGCGACGAGTTCGACATCGCGTGGTGGATTCCGGCTGAGGATCCCACGCTGATCCCGGCGCACCTCGCGGAGCTGGCCGTCGAGCTCGGCCTGGTCCAGCCCGGATCCCATGTCGGGGCGGCGGTGGCGAGGCTGCAGGCGGAGCTGGTCGATCGACCGAGCTGGCTGATGGTCTTCGACGGGGCCGAGGACCCGACGGCCCTTCGCGCTCTTCTTCCCGAGGGCCCTGGTCGGGTGTTCGTCACTTCCCGCAACCCCGTCTGGCCAGGAACGAACCTGATCGAGGTGCGGCAGTTTGCCCGGGACGAGTCCGTCGCCCTGCTGCGGCAGCAAGCGCCCGAGCTGTCGAAGCCGGACGCGGATCGGCTCGCCGCGGCGCTCGGCGACCTGCCCCTGGCTCTGGAGCAGGCGGGTTCCCTGCTGGCCCACACCGCGGTCGACGTCGAGGCCTACTTGCGGCTGCTGGCGGGACGTGCGCACGATCTGCTCGACTACGACGCCGGTGGGGGAAGACCCGCTACGGTGGCCGCGTCGTGGATGGTTGGCTTCGACCAGCTTGCCGCGGACTGCCCGGCCGCGCTGGACCTGCTCACGCTGCTCGCTTGGTGCGCTCCAGAGCCGGTGCCGCTCCGCCTGCTCACCGAACACGCCCAGCTGCTGCCCGAGCCCCTGCGCGGCACCTGCGCGGATCCGCTCGCCCTCATCCGGGTGATCACCGTGCTCCGCCGACGCGCGATGGCGACAGTTGATCCGGACTCGGTGCTGCTGCATCGGGTCCCGACGGCTCTCCTCAGGGCCCGTCCCGACGCGGAGCGGTGGTCGGAAGTGCTGGTTCGGACGTTGCGCGCGGCGTTGCCCGGCGATGTGTGGAATAACCCGTCGGTCTGGCCGGTATGGCAGCGACTCCTGCCGCACGTTCTGGCTGCCGTCGAGGACGGACGACCGACCGACGACGTGGCCGAGCAGGTGACATGGTTGCTCAACCGAGCGGGCAGCTACCAGCTGACTCGGGGTGACGCCCGCACGGCCCGGCCGTTGCTCGAGCGCGCCCGACATCACTACCGCCAAGCGCTCGGCAACGACGATCCCGACACCCTGGCCGTGGTCAGCCTCCTCGCCTCAGATCTCGCCGCCCTCGGTGAGCACGCGCAGGCCCGCCGACTCGACGAAGACACCCTTGCCCGACGCCGACGCACCCTCGGCGAGGACCACCCCGACACCCTCGGCTCAGCAGCCGACCTCGCCTCAGATCTCGCCGCGCTTGGCGAGTACACACAGGCCCATGACCTCGACGAGAACATCCTCGAACGACGCCGACGCACCCTAGGCGACGACCACCCCGACGCGCTCACCTCGGCCCACAACTTCGCTATCCGCCTCAGCGAGCTGGGTGAACACGCACAAGCCCGTCGCCTCGACGAGGACACGCTTATCCGACGTCGAGGCCTCCTCGGCGACGACCACCCCGACACCCTCATGACCGCGAACAACCTCGCCGTCGAGCTGGCCGCACTCGGCGATCACCAGCGAGCCCGTCGCCTCGACGAGGACACGTTGACCCGACGCCGACGCATCCTCGGCGACGACCACCCCGACACTTTGACCACGGTCCACAACCTGGCCCTCCGCCTCAGCGAGCTGGGCGAACACGCACAAGCCCGCAGCCTCGACGAGGACACCCTTGCCCGTCGCAAGCGCGTCCTCGGCGACGACCACCCTGACACCCTCATGACCGCGAACAACCTCGCCGTCCGCATGCGGGAGCTGGGTGAGACGGTAACGACCGACGACTAGAGGAGACCTCACAGGTCGGCAATGTCGTGCAGACGCCGCACGTCTAAGACATGGACCCGCCGATATCCGGTGTCCAGCAAGCGGTCGCGACGAAGTCCGGTCAGGATCCGTTGCATTGTCGACTCCGTCACCCCAGCGAGGGTTGCCATCTCCACCTGCGTGAGGTCGATGTCGATGAGGTAGCCGCCGGACGCCGGGACGCCGTGAGCCATCACGAGCTCGAGGAGGATCCGAGCCAGCCGAGCCGTGGCGGTGCACGTGGCGAACTCCACGCGACGCGCCGTCGCCGACCGCATCTTCGCGACCACCGCCCTGTTGGCGGCGCGCTGCGCCTGCGGGTAGACACTGAGGAACCGGTTGTAGTCCCGCTCACTGATCCGACAGACACGACCTTCTCCGGCGGCTCTCACAGTCGCACTGCGCGGCCTGCGGTCAGTGACCCGAGTTCGCCGACAAGGTCGCCGCCGATCCGGACCGCCAGGAGGGCCTCGCGGCCGCTGCCCAGCGATCCCGTCACCTTGAACAAGCCGGAGACCAGCAGATAGACACAGTTGGACGGGGCGCCTTCGTGCAGGATCACCTCGCCCGGATCGACATGCCGCGCAGTGCCCAACCGCAGAGCGGCCTCCTGTTCCTCCGGTGAGAGCTGCCCCATGAATCCGGACACGGGCCAGCGGGGAGTCGGGCCATGCACCGTGGGCATCTGCCCATCGTGGCAGAACGATCCGAAGGGCCTCAGGTATCGACTCGATCTCGCAAGGATGGCGAACGTCGGTCATGAAGGCCGTCGTCGGCCTGTTCGATGCGCCCGCGTTCATCGCGTTCCCGTAGGGGCGCCAGGTCTGGCGTATCCGTCTCGCCGCCCACGTGACATCAGCTACTCGCACACCCAAGAAGCACGAACGCCCAGGTCAGAGACCTGGGCGTCTCGTCGGTGGAGGTGCCGGGAATCGAACCCGGGTCCTCCGTCGCTTCACGTGGGCTTCTCCGTGCGCAGTCTGCTCTGCCTCTACTCGGATCCACCGATCACGCAGACGAGCCGGTGTGACGATCCCAGTCGCTGTTTGCTTTCCCTGTCCGCTCCGCGACCGGGCGGGCAGGTAAGTCCCCCTAGCTGATGCCGGGATCCGGGTCGGGGAACGCACCCGGTCCGACAGCCTCATACTAGGTCAGCTCGCGAGAGCGAACATGTCCTGCGAGGCAGTGCGCTTATCAGCGGCACTTATTGTTTTGCGACGGCTGGTTAACGAGCTCATCGTCGCCTTCCTCGGCACGCTTCACCACGATCGACATCCGGAGTCGAAACCGTTCACCCCCTCTAGGCCCGCAGCACGAGCCCACCACAGGGTAACGCCTCGCCGCGCGGCGTTCATCCCGGTTCGCCCAACAGGCGTGCGGGCGCGTCGTGCAGCACCGAGCGCAGGAACCCGACCCCCAACCGCTCCTCGGCCGCCGCCCACCCGGCGATCGCCCGGATCTGCTCCGCGTAGGCGTAGGGGATGTTGGGGAAGTCGGTGCCCAGCACAACGCGGTCCGCGACGTCGACGAGCCGGGCCGTCCAGTCGGGCGGCAGTGGGGCGACGCGCAGGCTGAAGGGTGTGCCGACCATCGTCGTGTCGATGTGGACACGCTCATAGCGTTCGACGAGGTCGAGCGCGCCCGCGAAGTCGGGCATCCCCGCGTGGGCCAGCACAACAGGCAGCCGGGGGTGGGCCGCGAGCACCTCGCCGAAGATGTCGAGGCCGGTGTGTGCGCCGCGGATCGGGCCGTTGCCGCAGTGCACGATCGCGGGAACGCCCGCGTCGGAGAGCAGCCCCCATGCGGGGCGCAGCAGCGGGTCGCGGGGGTCGAAGCCGCCCACCTGCACGTGCACCTTCACGGCCCTGGCGCCCGCCTCGACGGCCGCGCCCAGGTAGTCGAGGACGTCGGGCTCGGGGAACAGCGTCGCGGTGGGGACGGCGCCGGGCGTGTTCGCGGCGAACTCCGTGACCCACTCGGTGAGCCACCGGCCCATGCCGGACTTGTGGGGGTAGACCAGCGGGGCGAACGTGTCGACGCCCAGCTTGTCGAGCGTGGCCAGGCGTTCTGAAGTGGTAGTGCGGTAGTGGACAGGCCAGTCCATGCGGTAGTGGGTCGCGGCGTCGTCGAAGTAGGCCCAGACCTTGTCCATCATCCGGTCGGGCAGGAAGTGCACGTGCACGTCGACGAGGCCGGGGAGGGCGAGCTCGGCGACGAAGCGGGGGACGTCCGCGTCGTCGCGCGGCGGTGCGGGAATCAACGCAGCTCCCGCGCACGCCCCTTGGCCGCCCGGCCGTACGCCCGTTGGATCTCGCGGTCGGCGTCGCGCTTCGCGAGATCGGAACGCTTGTCGTAGGACTTCTTGCCCTTGGCGAGCGCCAGCTCGCACTTGACCTTGCCGTCGTTGAAGTACAGCGACAGCGGCACGAGCGTCAGCCCGCCCTCGCGGATCTTGCCGATGAGCCGTTCGATCTCTCCGCGGTGCAGCAGGAGCTTGCGGGTGCGGCGCGGCTCGTGGTTGGTCCAGCTGCCGAGCGTGTACTCCGGGATGTGCAGGCTCCGCAGCCACACCTCGCCGTCATCGACAGTCGCGTAGGCGTCGACGAGCGACGCCCGACCCAGCCGCAGGCTCTTGACCTCGGTGCCGACCAGGGCGACGCCCGCCTCATACGTGTCGAGAATCGCGTAGTCATGGCGAGCCTTGCGGTTCTGCGCGATCACCGAGCGGCCCTTCTCCTTCACCCGACCAGCCTACGCCGGAGCCGATCGTCTACAGCCGCACGTACAGGCGCAGGGTGGCGTAGCCGGTCACCGCCGCGATGGCGCCGCCGATCATGACCAGGATCGGCGCCACCCACACGACGTCGGCGAGCTGGATCGGGGGCACCACCCCGTTGGAGACGATGCCCGACAGCAGTTGGTCGATGAACAGGTACTTCGCGACCAGCAGGCCAACCGAGGCGATCACCGCCCCGATCACGCCTGTGACCACAGCCTCGATGAGGAACGGCAGCTGGGTGTACCAGCGGCTGGCGCCCACCAGCCGCATCACGTTCACCTCGGTGCGGCGGGTGTAGGCCGACACCTGCACCGTGTTGGAGATCAGCAGCAGCGCCGCGATGGCCTGGACGAGGGCGACCGCGAACGTCACGTTGCGCACGCCGCCGAGGAAGTCGAACAGCTTCGCGACGACGTCCCGCTGGTCGATCACGTTGCGGACCCCGACCTGGCCGGTCATCGCCTGCTTGACCGCGGCCGCACCCGCCACCTGGTCGTTGAGCTTCACGCGCAGCGTCGCGGGCAGCGACTGGGGCCGCACGACGTCGGCGAGCGACTGCCCCGCGAACAGCTGCTTGTAGCGCGCGTAGGCCTCCTGCTGGCTCTCGTAGCGCACCGACTCCACCAACGGCGAGTTCTTCAGCGTCGCCATCAGGCCCTGGCAGATGGGCCGGCTGCAGGTGGTGTCGTCGGCCGAGATGTCGGACGTGAGCGCCACCTGGATCTCGACCCGGTCGCTGTAGAGCTCCTCGGTGCGGTCGATCGTGCGGACGGCGAGCAGCCCGGTGCCGACCAACGCGAGCGAGATCGCCGTGGTGAGCACCATCGCGATCGTCATCGTGACGTTGCGCCGCAGGCCCGTGAAGACCTCGCGCCTGACGAAGTCAGATCTCATGCCGCCTCCGCGGGAGGAAGTACGTCGGCGGGCCTCATGCCGCCTCCGCGGGACCAAGTACGTCGGCGGGCCTCATGCCGCCTCCGCGGGAGGAAGTACGTCGGCGGGCCTCATTCATCTCCCCACGCCGTACACGGCGCGCGCCTCGTCGCGGACGACCTGGCCCATGTCGAGCTCGATCACCCGCCGCCGCATCGAGTCGACGATCGAATGGTCGTGGGTGGCCATGAGGACTGTGGTTCCCGTGCGGTTGATCCGCTCCAGCAGCAGCATGATGTCCTGGCTGGTGTCGGGGTCGAGGTTGCCCGTCGGCTCGTCGGCCAGCAGCAGCAACGGCCGGTTGACGAACGCGCGCGCGATCGCCACACGCTGCTGCTCGCCACCAGAGAGCTCGTGGGGCAGCCGGTCGGCCTTGCCGTCGAGGCCGACGAGGTCGAGCACCTCCGGCACGACCTTGCGGATCGTCTCCGCGGGCTTGCCGATCACCTCGAGGGCGAACGCCACGTTGTCGCCGACCGACTTGTTCGGCAGCAGCCGGAAGTCCTGGAACACGCAGCCGATGCGCTGTCGCAGGCGGGGAACGCGACGGCGTGGCAGCTTGGCCACGTTGAGGTCGGCGACCGTGATCGTGCCGCGCGTGGGCAGGTCCTCGCGCAGGAGCAGCCGCAGGAACGTCGACTTGCCCGACCCGGACGGCCCGATGAGGAAGACGAACTCCCCCTTGTCGATCGACGCAGAGACCCGGTCGAGCGCGGGGCGCGTGGAGGTCTTGTACGTCTTGGTGACGCGTTCGAGGCGGATCACGGCCGCCGACGCTACCCGCAGGCCGCGACCAATCCGTGATCCGACTCGCCCCCTTGGCGACGGGCGACTACCGCTCCCCGATTGGCGCGGCAGAGGACGGCCCGGGCCCTCCCGGTTAAGCGGCGTTGTTGCGCCGCCAACGAATGCCCGCCTCGATGAAACCGTCGATGTCGCCGTCCAGCACTGCGCTGGGGTTGCCCACCTCGTACTCGGTGCGCAGGTCCTTCACCATCTGGTAGGGGTGCAGCACGTAGGAGCGCATCTGGTTGCCCCACGACGTGCCGGTGTCCTTGAGCGAGTCCATCAGGGCCCGCTCCTCCTGGCGGCGCCGCTCCAGGAGCTTGGCCTGCAGCACCAGCATGGCCGAGGCCTTGTTCTGGATCTGGCTGCGCTCGTTCTGGCAGGAGACGACGATGCCGGTGGGCAGGTGGGTGAGGCGCACCGCCGAGTCGGTGGTGTTGACACCCTGGCCACCGGGCCCCGACGAGCGGTAGACGTCGACCCGCAGGTCCTTGTCGTCGATGTCGATGTGGTCGGTGGTCTCGACGACCGGCACGACCTCGACGCCCGCGAACGACGTCTGGCGGCGGCCCTGGTTGTCGAACGGCGAGATGCGCACGAGCCGGTGGGTGCCCTGCTCGACCGACAGCGTTCCGTACGCGTACGGGGCGTGGACCTGGAACGTCGCCGACTTGATCCCCGCCTCCTCCGCGTAGGAGGTGTCGTAGACGTCGGTGGGATAGCCGTGCTTCTCGGCCCAGCGCAGGTACATCCGCATGAGCATCTCGGCGAAGTCGGCGGCGTCGACCCCACCTGCCTCCGACCGGATCGTCACGAGCGCCTCGCGCTTGTCGTACTCCCCCGACAGCAGGGTGCGGACCTCGAGCGCGGAGATCTCCTCCCGCAGCTTGGCCCGGTCGGCGTCGGCGTCGGCGATGGCGGACGCGTCGGCCTCGTCCTCGGCGAGCTCGTAGAGCACCGGGAGATCGTCGAGCCTGCGGCGCAGGTCGTCCAGACGGCGCAGCTGGCCCTGCGCGTGCGCGAGACGGCTGGTGACCTTCTGCGCGGCCTCCTGGTCACTCCACAGGTCGGGCTGGCCCGCCTGGTCGGAGAGGTCCGCGATCTCGTCGCGCAGCCCCGGCAGGTCCGAGACCGCCTCGATGCTCTCCAGAGTGGCGGAAAGCTCCTTGATGTCGGCTGCGGCGTCGGGGGTCACAACGCTCCAGGCTACGCGGTGTCCTTCTGCCGGGTCGGCACGGCGTCGAGCAGCGCGACCATCGCCTCGAGGTGGGCGACCTCGAACTCGGCGACCGCCCTCCCGTACGGATCCGCCGCGGCGCCAAGCGCCTCCTGCGCCACCTTGAGGCGGTCGGCGTAGGCCGTGCGGCTGGTGGTCACCAGCTTGTCGCGCTCGCTGTCGGTCAGGGTCTCGGCGTAGCGCAGGCGCAGCACAAGCGGGCTGCGCAGCGCGTCGATCCCGCCGGGACCGGCCACCCAGGCGTGGAACGAGCGCTTGCCCGCGGCCGTGATGCGGTACTGCTGCGACGCCCGTGCGCCCAGCTTTCCCAGGCGCAGCAGCCCGGACTCGGCAAGCGCGGGCAGCTCGCGGTAAACCTGACTGCGCGTGACCGAGAAGAACCCGCCGAACCGCTCCCCCGCCGCACCCACGAGCTCTCCCCCAGTCATGGGGCCTGCATGCAGCAGACCGAGGATGGCGGCGGCGGTGGCATTGACCGGGAGGGGACGGGCGGGCATGCGCTTACGGTGCCATTGACCGGGCAAACGCGCAGGATGGACGGTCGCGGCCCCACTCTCTCGGGGTCACGCTCCGACCGTCAGCGCAGCGATGCGGGCGCGGTGGGCCTCCGCGTCGCCCCACAGTCCCGCCAGACGCTTGGCCCGCTTGTAGAAGAAGTGGGCCTCGTGCTCCCACGTGTACCCGATGCCCCCGTGGTACTGGATCATGGCGGCGGTGGCGGCCAGCGCGACGTCGCCCGCCTTGGCCTTGGCCACCGCGACGGCCAGGTCCGCATCCTCGCGTGCGGCGTCGACGGCGTGCGCCGCGTACAGGGCGGCGTGCTCGGCCATGGTGACGGCGACGTGCAGGTCGGCCAGATCGTGCTTGATCGCCTGGAACGACCCGACCGGGACGCCGAACTGCTTGCGGTCGCGGTCGTAGGCGACGGTGCGGGTGATCGCCTCGCGGGCGACGCCGACCAGGTCCGCCGCGACGAGCACAACGGCCCTGGCCCGCAGATCGGCGACGACCTCCTGCGTCGCGCCGGGCAGCGCTTCACCCGCGTCCGCCGCGAGGTCGGCGAGGCGCACCGTGCCGTCGTACGTGCCGCGCGACACCGCAGACGCCCCGGTGACCAGCGTCAACCCGTCCGCGGTCGGCGCGACGACGACGTCGGCGATCGCCCCGTACTCGACAGCAGGCAGCGCGCCCGGCGCCGTACCACGGGTGGCGAACGCGCCGACCGCGTCGCCCGTGGCCAGCCGAGACAGCCAGGTCTTCCGCTGTTCGGCCGAGCCCGCCAGCCGGACCGCCTCGGCGGCGAGCACCGTGCCCCGCCACGGTCCTGGCGCGACCCCCGCCCCCAGCGCACGGGCGATGACCTGCGCCTCGACGAGGCCGAGCCCCAGCCCGTCGTGCTCGTCGGGCACCGTGACGGCGAGCCATCCCTGCTCGCCTGCGGCGCGCCAGAGCGACGCCGGGTTCCCCGCGGACGCCGGGTCCTCGACGACGCCGCGCACCGCGGCCAGGTCGAACCGCTCGGCCAGGTAGGCGCGCACCGCGGCGTCGAACTCCTGCTGGTCCTCGGTGAGTGCGAAGAACACCCGTCCCCCTACCGCGGCAGGCCGAGCACACGCTCGGCGGTGATCGTGCGCTGGACCTGGCTGGAGCCGCCCCAGATCGTGACCGAGCGGGACCACATCGCCTGGGCGTGCAGCGGCCGCAGGTCAACCACGCCGCCGTTCCCGTCGGGGATCTCGTCGAGCGTGGCGTCCTCGCCGAGTACGTCGTCGAAGACCTCCCAGAGGTCCTGGAAGGTCTCCGACCACATCAGCTTCGTCATCGACGCCTCGAACCCCAGGTCGCGGCCCTGTTCGACCTGGGTGAGCACGTGCATCGAGTGCAGCCGCAGACATTCCAGGTCGGTGAGCACGCGGGCGAGCCGGTCGCGGACCACCGGGTCGGTGTGGCGGCCGAGCAGACGCGCGACCGCGACGATCTGGTCGTACTGGCGCCGGAACTCGGTGTACTGGCTGATCCCCGAGGCGCCGCGCTCGAACGACAGCAGCAGCATCGCCGTACGCCATCCGTCGTCGATCCCGCCGAGCACCTCGGTGGCGGGCACGCGCGCGTCGGTGAAGAAGACCTCGCCGAACTCGCTGGCCCCGCTCATCTGCTTGAGCGGGCGCGCCTCGACGCCCGGCTGGTGCATGTCGATCAACAGCATCGAGATGCCCTGGTGGCGCGCGCTGCCGGGGCCGGTGCGGACGAGGGTGAAGATCTTGTCGCCGTGCACGGCGTTGGTGGTCCACACCTTCTGGCCGTTCACCACGAAGTCGTCGGATTCACCGGAGACGTCGCGGACCCCGCGGGTGGCCAGCGCCGCGAGGTCAGATCCCGCGCCGGGCTCGGAGAAGCCCTGGCACCAGATCACCTCGTTGCGCAGCATCGGCCCGATGATCTCCTTCTTCTGTGTGTCCGAGCCGATCGCCATGACCGTCGGTGCGAGGAACGTGAGACCGAGCGCGTTGACCGTGCGCGGGGCGTCGGCCAGCACCATCTCCTCGTCATAGATCGCCTTCATGCCGGGGGTGCCGCCGCGCCCGCCGTACTCGACGGGCCACTGAATGCCCGCGAAGCCCGCGTCGGCCTTGGCGCGCTCCCAGTCGCGGCGCAGCCGGAAGCTCTCGTCGTCGGGCAAAGACGACCAGAACGTCGGGCGCCGCCACTCCGCGGGGATGTTCGCCCCCAGCCAGGCCCGCAGGTCCCCACGGAACTGCTCCTCCGCGGCGGTGTAGGTCAGATCCATGAACCCCTCCTCGAGCACCCACGTCCACCATCGCATACCGACGGGTAACCGAGGCACCCATCAGTGGGGGAACAATCCGTGACCGGGGATCTCACCGACGGTATTCTGTGCGCCATGCGCAGCGAGCGGGTGACGGTGAGCCTGCCCACCGACCTGATGGACGAGATCCGCACCGCGGTCCGCCGCGGGTCGGCGGGGAGCATCTCGGCGTACATCGTCGAGGCGGTCGCGGCGCGGCAGCTGCGTGAGCGCTCGCTGGCCCGCCTCGCCGACCTCTACGGCGGCCCCCCACCCGATGACCAGCTGGCCGAGGCGCGCAGAGCATTGCGCCTCGTCCCTCCGGCCGCAGCGGTTTAGGGGGTCGGGCGAATGAGGGTTCCGCATGCCCGCGGCGCCGCGGTGCCTGCAGCGCAAGGCGCCCCCGCGTCCTCGTGCCGGGGCACTCGGATGCGGGGGCAACGCCGCGATGCGGGTGCCTGGGCGCCGCGGGCCGGGGCCCTCATTCGCCGGGCGCCCGCAAGGGGCACTGGGTGATCGGGGGACGTGTGCTCGACAGCACCGCGCTCGCCGCGTTCGCTGTCGGGCGGCCCGTGTACATGCGCGCGCTGGTCTGGGCGGCGGTCGAGGCCAACATCGTGTTGGCGGTGCCCAGCGCGGCGCTCGGCCGGGCGTGGGGTCTGGTGGAGCCCGAGCATCACGCCGCACTGCAGGTGCTTGTCGACCTGCCCAACACAGTGATCGACGAGCTGACGCCCTCGTCCGCGCAGGAGTCCGGGCTGCTGCTGGCCGCGGCGGGTCAGGACGACATCGCGGCGGCGCAGGCCGCGGCCTGTGCGCGGCGGCGCGGGTGGCCCGCGGTGACGGGCGAGCCCGGCGTCCTGCGCAAGCTGGACATCAACGTGACGATCGAGGAGCTGCCGTAGGGCGCGCTCCGCATTGCAGCAGTGTCACCCTGCTGCGACTGGGTCGCAGGAGGGTCACCCCGCGGCAGCCCTCAGGCGTGCGCGCAGCCGCTCCAGCGCCGCCTCGTCCAGCCCGCTCTCGACCAGCCAGCCCGCCGCCCCGCCGTGCTCCGCGTCCAACCGTTCCAGCACCGCGGCCATCACCTCGGCGCGGGGATGGTGTGGCCGCAGGTCCTCGGGCATCGGTTCGCCCGACGCGGACGTCCACCGCAGGAACAGCGCCTCGATCTGTTCGCTGGACTGCGCGTAGTCGGCGACGATCGCGTCCCGCTCGACGCCCACGACGTCCAGCACCATCGCCACCACCACGCCGGTGCGGTCCTTGCCCGCGGCGCAGTGGACCAGCGCGGGCCCGGTGCCGGGTGCGGCCAGCCGCCGGATCGCCTCGACCACGTTGGCGGGCTGGTCGGTGAGATAGCCGAGGTAGTTGCGCAGCAGCGGGTCGGTGTCGTCGCCGGTCTCCGGCAGCTCGCGACTGGCCCCGACGAGGTTGAGCGCCACCGTCTCGACGCCCTCCGCGGCCACCGGCGTCGGCCCGTCGCGATCGATCTCCCGCGGCGTGCGCAGGTCGAGTACCAGCCGCAGACCGAACTCGTCCACGAGCCTGCGGACGTCGGCAGGCGTCGCCCAATGCAGCGCGGCGCTGCGCAGCAACACCCCCGACCGCGTGGTGCCGCCACCGGTGACGGGGAGCCCGCCGACGTCGCGCACGTTGTCGAGACCCTCGAACCGCACCCACCTATCGATCACGGACCGATCGTAAGCGCACGCAGGACGGGGATCGTCGTTCGTGGACGGGCAGCGGGGCAACGCGCCGTCCGGAGCAATCGCAGCACCCCGTACGCTGCGCCGAAGAGAGTGACCGCGGCACCGCCACCCCTCGACGCCCGGGCGTCGAGGGATTCTGTCGCCGGTCGTGGAGTGGCCGCAGCGACCCGAGGAACCTGATGACGGACCCCCGTACCAGCCTGATCCGCCAGCAGCTCGCCGAGCTGGGCCGCAGGCACGCCGCAGCGGCGAACGCACGCACGCTGTCGCCGCGCGCCACCCGCATGCTCGTGATCGGGAACTTCGGCAACGGCAACACCGGCGACGAGGCGATGCTCGCCCGCGCGCTGCAGGAGCTGCCTGCCACCATCGAGGTCAAGGTCGTGTCGCGCAACCCCCGGATGGTCGAGGCGCTGCACCACGTGTCTGCCGTGCCGATGGGGGCGCTGTCGTTCACGAAGGCGCTGCGCTGGTGCGACGGGGTCGCGGTGGTCGGCGGCGGGCTGTTCGGCACCGGGGCGTCACCGCTGGTCAAGATTCTGCCCGCGATCGTGTGGGCGGCCACCTCGTGCCGCCGCGACATCGCCTACGTCGCGATCGGCGTCTACCCCGGCACATCCGACCGCGTGCTGGACCTGCTGCGCCGCTCGGTGCGCAGGCCCGGCCGCATCACCGTGCGCGACGAGGTGTCCGCGGCGACGCTCGGCGACGCCATCGTCGCGCCGGTGGTCGGGGACCTCGCGATGGGTCTCACCCCGGCGCCGGCCAGCGAGGCGCGCCGCACGCTCGCGGCAGCGGGTCTCGACCCGGCAGTGCCGCTGCTGCTGGTCGCGCCGAAGGCGCTGCCCAACCCGATTCTGCTCGACGCGCTGCAGGAAGCGGCCGAGAAGCTCGCGCGCCGGTGGATCGAACGCGGCGGCGCGGTGGCGGGCCTGGCCATCGGCACCCATGCCGACTACGGCCTCGGCCTGGCCCGCCGCGACGAGGTGCTGATCGAGGAGTTGGGCAGGCGGCTGGGCCGCGAGGTCCCTGTGCTCGGCCCGCAGCTGCCCCCCGCCCTGGCCAAGGCCATTGTGGGTGAGGCGGACGCGCTGTTCGGCCTCCGCCTGCACTCGCTGATCTTCGCGGTGTCCACCGGGGTGCCGTGCCTCGGCGTCGGCTGGGAGGAGCGCACGACGGCGTTCCTCGCAGAGCACGAGCAGTCGGCGATCAGCACCCGGCCGCCGGACGAGGAGCTCAACGCCTGGGTCGACGCCACGCTGCCCGCCCGCTGGTCGGCCCGCCCCCGCCTGCTGAGCAGCTGAGGTCGTGCGGCGGCGCCCCTGCCGTATGCAGCAGGGTGACACCGCTGCGACTCAGTCGGAGCAGGGTCACCCTGCTGCGATGCGGGCCAGCCCCACCCGGCGCGAGCCTCACTCCGCAGGCGCGCGGCGCAGCATCGGCGGGAGCAGCCGCGCGCCCGCACCGTCGCGCGCGACGTAGTCGTCGGGGTTGTAGAGCCTGCAGCGCTGCAGCGAGAGGCATCCGCAGCCGATGCACGAGTCGAGCCCGTCGCGCAGCGCCACCAGCGCCTGGATCTGCTCGTCCAACCTGCCCCGCCATGACCTCGACAGTCGCGTCCAGTCGGCCTTGGTGGGCGTGCGGCCCTCGGGCAGCCGGTCGAGCCCTTCGCGCACCTCGTCGAGCCCGACGCCGATCGTGCGCGCCGCGCGGATGAACGCCAGCCTGCGCAGCACCGAGCGCTCGTAGCGCCGCTGCCCGCCCGAGGTGCGCGTGGCCCGCAGGAGCCCCTCGCGCTCGTAGAACCGCAACGCCGACTGCGGAAAGCCGCTGCGGTCGGCGACCTCCCCGATCGTCAACAGATCCGACCTGTCCACTTGACCTCAACCTGACTTCAGCTTGCACGGTTGGTTCATGCCCAACGATCTCCCCAATAGTGTCAATACCACAGCGATCGTCACCGGCGCAGGCACCGGCTTCGGCCTCGCCATCACCCGCGCGCTCTCCACCCGCGGCACGACCGTGATCGCCTGCGCCAGGGACGCCGCGCGCCTGCGGGCCGCGGTCGCGGACCTGCCCGGTGTGCGAGCCGTGCCGGGAGACGTCAACGACCCCGCCGACCGCGCTGCGGTCGTCGCCGCGGCCGATCGGGTCGACCTGCTCGTGCACAACGCAGGCGAGCTCGGCCCGTCACCCCTGCCCCGGCTGGCCGCCTACCCGCCAGAGGCGCTGCGCGCTGTGCTGGAGACGACCCTGCTCGCCCCGCTCGCGCTCACCCAGCTCACACTGCCCGCTCTGCGCGCCGCCGCGGGCACCGTGGTGACGCTCAGCTCCGACGCCGCCGTCGAGGCCTACGAGGGCTGGGGTGGCTACGGCGCCGCCAAGGCCGCACTCGACCATCTCGCCGCCGTGCTCGCCGTCGAGGAACCCGACCTCGCCGTCTACGCGTTCGACCCCGGCGACATGCGCACGGACATGCACCAGCGCGCGTTCCCCGGCGAGGACATCTCGGACCGGCCGACGCCCGCGACCGTCGTCCCCGCGTTCCTGCGGCTGCTCGACGAACGGCCCCCGAGCGGGCGGTACCGCGCGGCGGACCTGCTCACCGGGAGCCGGGCGTGACCGCATCGCCCGTCGGCTCCTTCACCGTGCCCCCCGAGCTGTCCGCCGACGCCCCGCCCGAGGCCCGCGGGGTGCCCCGCGACGGGGTGCGGCTGCTCGTGGCGAGGACCGGGAGGCCGTTGCGGCACACCACGTTCGCCGGGCTCCCGGCCGCACTGCGGCGGGGCGATCTCGTCGTCGTCAACACCTCCGACACCGAACCCGCCGCGGTCGACGGGCAACGCCGTGACGGCCGTGCGGTCGTGCTGCACGTCTCCGGGCCGACCCGCGCGGGCGGCGAGTGGATCGTCGAGCTGCGCACCCCAGACGGACACCGGGTGTCGGACGGGACGAGCGGCGAGGCGCTGCGCCTACCCGGCGGCGTGACGGCGTTCCTGCTCGCCGCGCACCCCGATCCCGGCTTCCGCACGGGCAGCAGGCTGTGGCGTGCCCGCATACCGGTGGCGGACGGCCTGCCGACCTGGCTCGCCGCGTTCGGCCGCCCGATCGCCTATCCCTACCTGCGCGGACCGCGGCCGATCGCGGACTACCGCACTGTGTTCGCCCGCCGCGACGGCCACGGCTTCGCCAGCGCCGAGATGCCGAGCGCGGCCCGTCCGTTCACCCCCGCGGTGCTGTGCGGGCTCCACGAGCGCGGCATCGGAGTCGCCGCGCTGACCCTGCACACCGGCGTCGCGTCCCTGGAGGCGGGCGAGGAGCCGCTGCCCGAGCGCTACGCCGTCCCCGATACGGCGGCCGCCGCCGTGAACGCGACCCGCGCCGCGGGTGGTCGGATCGTTGCCGTCGGCACGACCGTCACGCGCGCGCTGGAGACCGTGGCGAGCCCGGACGGCACCGTGCGGGTCGGGGCAGGCTGGACCGACCTCGTGCTCGGCCCGCACCGGCCCGCCTGGGTCGTCGACGGGCTCGTCACCGGCTGGCACGAGCCGGAGGCGTCGCATCTGCTCTTGCTGGAGGCCGTGGCCGGACCGGATCTGGTGCGGCGGGCCTACGCCGCGGCGCTGGATCGGGGCTACCTGTGGCACGAGTTCGGCGACTCCTGCCTGCTGCTTTCCGCCAATCGGCCGCTGGGCGCCGTCGCTGACCACTCGTCGGGGCAACGGCAACGGGGCCGGAGAGCCGAGCGGAGGGCGACCAGCGCCGACAGGCGCAATGAGACCTTGCCGGTGGACGCCTGATCTCCTAGGTTGCTCCGCAAGCGTCACGATCCCATCACGAGCGCGAACGAGCAGGGACTCCCCACCCGGCTCACCGGTCCCCGGACCGGGCCGCGCTCTGAGCGGATCGCTCCCCAGCGCCGAAGGGTCAGATTTCGTGGCAGGACACCGCTCTCCGCGTGGTCGTCGTGCGCGCCGCACCTCAGAGATGGTGCCGGCGCGGCACCTCATCGCGGGCTCTCCCCCGCCCTCGGCGCCGCCGTCGCGCACCACGGTCATCGCGTCCGCGGCAGCCATCGGAGCGGTCGCCACCGGCGCGGTGTGGTCGTTGCTCCCCGCGGGCGGGGTCGCACCCACTGCGGCCGCCGACGAGACGACGACCTTCGGGTCGCTGTCGGCAAGCACGGCCGCGCTGTTGCGCAACCCGACCACCGACGCGCTCGGCGCGCTGACGCCCGTCCCACTCGGCCCGACAGGACCCGGTTTCGCCTCCGCCGACCAGCATCTCGCGCTGCTGGGCAAGGCCACCGACATCGCCGCGCAGATCGCCGAAGCGCACCAGAAGGAGCTGGACAAGCAGACTGAGCAGACAGAGATCGACGGGGTCGTCGCCCAGGGCGGCCTCGACTCGTGGATCGCCCAGGCACTGCAGGTCATGAATCTGCCCCAAACGCTCGCGCCGGGCGTCAGAAAGATCATCATGGCGGAGTCGGGCGGCAACCCGCGCGCGATCAACCTCACCGACAGCAACGCCCGTCGCGGCACGCCTTCCCAGGGCCTGATGCAGACCATCCCCACCACGTTCCGCCACTACGTGGCGCACGACGTCGCAGACAGGCCGATCACCGACCCCGTCGCCAACATCACCGCCGGGGTCAACTACATGATCACGAACTACGGCATCGGGACCCTGGCGGCGGGCGGGCGCAGCAATGCGGCAGGTAGCTACATCGGTTACTGACCGGCCGACACACCCGGATCGTCTCGGTCGCGCGCCGGGTGGTCTCGGTCACGGTCGCTCGTTTCCCGATCACCCCGTAGTGAACCATCGACAGTCCTCGGCCGGTCGGCGCGAGAACGTCCTGATCCGGGAGAGGACCGCTTTGGCTGCCGCGCAGGGAGGCGATGTGACAAGGGACGAGCTGGTCGTCGCGTTCGCGCTGGCCCGCCTCGACCATCCCGCCCTCGAGCTGGAGGAGGTCGCGGCTCTGCTGGTGCGCCGGATGGAGACCGAGCAGATGCTCGAACTCGCCGCCGAGAACCTCGCCACCCGCGACGAGCTGCGCGGCGACGCGTTCGCCGCCGCCGTCGAACAGGTGCTCCGGACCCTTCTCCTGCTCCGCGACGAGGTCGACGACGACTGACCGGACCGCTACGCCACTACCTGCCGCAGCGCGAACTTCCGACCCGGCCGCCATCTGCGCTCGGGACCCACAGGCGCTTCTCCGCCCACCGCGCCGACCCGCCAGGCCCCGCCGGCGCAGCCGGTCGCTCATCCCGCCCCGACCGCTGCCCCACGATTCGGCGCGCCACGATCTGCCGCCACTGTCCGATCATTCCGACCACCCCACGCCAGGACTATCGACTCGATCTCTCCATCTGTTGCACCACGAAGCCTGATCGAGTTGGCGCTGATCGCCGACGTCGACAAACACGCCCGAATCAGTACTTGTACACATCACCGACACGATCACTCGATGGTCGGTCGGCAGGACCGCGCCGATCAGGAGTCAAGGGCGCGGGCGGGAAGCATCCGCCGAGGTAGGAGCCAACGTCTCGCTGACGCGAGCAGATGTCGTCCGTGGGGCGGTCGAGCCGTCAGCAGCGGCGCGACCCGAAGCCTGCGCAGCAGGATCCCGCCGGACGGTGGTCGGCGCGGTCGACGAGCTTGTCGCGGTCGCCGAGCTGGTCGTGGCAGCGGCTGTGGGATCAACGGTGGAGGTCGGGTCCACGGAATCAGCGCTTTGGCCAAGCACCCTCCCCACGCTGGTGCCTTTCTGGCTGCTCAGCACCGGTCCCCCCGTGAGCAGCTCGACACCGGTCACCACGAGCAGACCCACCAGAAAGATCAGAGCGGTGGCCCCGATCAGCAACGGCAGTCGCGAGCGCGCTGGGGGCGGCACAGGAGCGACTGCCGCGGCCGAGCGAATGCCCGCAGCTCGCTGCTGGGCAGGGATTATCTGAGTAGCGTCCGCGTCGATCACCTGGGTAGCCGTCGCGTCAGCGGAGATCACCTGGGTGACGTCGGCGGTTCGGCCGTTGGGCAGCCGCACCCGGGACACCACAACCTCGCGTGTGCGGTCGAGCGACCGTTCGTACGTCGCGGCCGCCACTGCCGAGACCACAGAGCCGACAGCCGCCCCGACGACCGTGCCGTCGGCGCCGAAGACCGACCCGGCGACGGCGCTCGTGGCAGCGGCGCCTGCTCCGGCAACGACCTTGCTGATGGTCAAGCCTGCCTTCGGCGCGGCGGCGGGGGGCGGAGGGGCCGGAGGAGGCGGAGCACCTCGTAACGGTGAAGTCATAACACCAGCATTATCGGAGCCCGCGCTGACCTAGCGTTAGCTGCCCCAACGACCGATTGCGGTCGCACCAGGTGAGGACGCCTGTGAAGACTCTCACTTCCCGTCAGGTGAGACCAATCTCGAAGAGGCGCTGAGGATCGGCGGCCTGCCGATGTCGCTGCTTCGGCTCTTCGACTACGGCCGCGAGCCCGAGAGCTGCGCCGCGAATGACCGCGGCGTGGCCGGTCGCATGATCGGCGAAAGTGGTGCCAGAGCGGCCCTGGTGCACCTCTGGCACCGTTGCCGGCGATCACCGGCTCAGTAGACGGTGACGCGGCGGCGGGCCGCGGCGCCGATCGCGGGCAGCTACCTCGTGCAGACGATCATCGTCGACATCTCTGCGGCAGGCACCGCGGCCTTCTTCGACGACCTGCAGGAGTACGTCCGCACCCACAAGGTCGGCCTCGGTCCGTCTAACTTCATCAAGGGCGAGTTCTGAAACGGACCGACCGCGAGGCCGTGAGGAGCCCCTCGTTTCAAGCTGGGACCGAACACGCCCTGTCCGGCGGACAAGCTGTGATCGGAACTGCCACGTTGGCCCACCGTCCAGACCTCCTCATCGGAGAGGTTCGCGAACATGTGCGGCAGCCACGAGGAAGGAACACGAACGACTGCGGACCAACCTGATAGCAATGCCGGCTACTTAAAGGTGGGACGTTCGGCAGCTGATGGTTGCCCGGACCCTTCAGCACGCGAGCTGTGATGACCGCTGACTGAAGGCTTGCGCTGGCGAAGTGCGCACAGTGAGCGGACACCCCGCAATGACCGTACGCTCGACCCGGTCGCCACGGTGATCGCCGCACGTGGTGCCACGAGTGCGCCGCTGCGCCGCCGACACCACTCTTGACGATCATGGCCCGGCCGCGGGCCTCCCGGGGGACGGTGATCGCCAAGATTGGGACACAACGGCCATATATGGCGCTCATGTCCCACAACCGGCGATCACGTGCTCGGCAGCAGGCGCAGCGAACGATCACTGAGATCCAGGACCGCCCACACACCGGTTCCGATCATTGCTCTTGTCCTGGGCTCCACAAGTTTGGAGACTGCCGCTCGGCACAGCGTCCGCCCGGAGGAGCCCGACTTGTCAGCCATCGAGGACGCCCGAGTAGTGCCTCCAGGAGCAGGCCGGGTCTACTCCACCGGCCGATCCGACGTCCGCGTCAAGATAGAGTCGGCTGCGGCCAGAAGCTTCGCAGCCTTCGAGGCCACCCCTCTGCCGGGCGTTCCCGGCCCGCCACAGCATGTGCACCCGTGCGTACGACGAAGCCTGGTACGTGCTGGAGGGGGAGATGACCTTCCACCTGGGCGCCGATGCCCACCACTGCGTCGCAGGCTCTGTGGTGTTTGCTCCCCGCGGAACTCCGCACACGTTCAGCAACACCGGCTTGTCGCCAGCCCGGGTGCTGGTGATCATCACCGCGCAGGCGCTGCCGCTCATCGAGGAACTCGGGCGGCTCACGAACGTCGGAGGACCACCGGACATGGAAGCCCTCCAGGCCCTGCTCGACGAGCACCAGACGTACAACGCCTGAACGCCCTCTGGTGTTGTGGTACGACGCTTTCCGCCTGCGCCACCGGACGGGCGACGACACAGAGCACGCACGGACCCGACCGTGCAAGAGGGCGCCGCGGTGCGACCGGAGATCGACAGACGGGTTTCTAGTGTCTCGTGATCCCGTCGTATTTACTTCGCATTGTTGTCGACGAGCTTCTTGATATTGGTTTGAACGAGTTTGACTTTGGCGAGGATCTCATCGGCGGCGGCTGTCCATTGAAACGGTTTAGGATCGGTGTTCCAGTGGTCGATGTAGTCACGGACCTGCTTGATCAAGACCGTGACCGAGGTGAACGTCCCGCGTCGGATGGACTGGCGGGTGATGATGCCGAACCAGGTCTCGATCTGGTTGATCCACGACGATCCGACCCTGGTCGCGGTCGCCGCCGACACCTCCGAACTGCTCACCATCGCCCGAAGCGCGCACGGTCTCGTCCCGACTGTCAGGGCCGAACAGCTCCACCGATCCATCCGTTGATCACCTCGTCAGGGCCTGCTCACGCAAGCCAACCGTCTTCGGATTCTGCCGGCGCCGCCGAACCGGGTGTCGGGGTGCGCGCGATGCAGCGGTAGTGGACCGTGGGCCTGCGCACGAGTGCGCTCTGCATCTTGCGGCGGCAGATCTCGCAACGCACGACGCTCCGCAACAGGTAGGGACGACGGTGCGCGCTCCTCCCCGTTCCGGCTTCGCCCGTCCGCCCAATCCGGCCGACGAGCGCGATCGCCGCGCGAGTTGCACCCGCGAGAAATCGGTAACGGAAACGATCACCGGATGTGCTGGTTGCCGGCAACGCACGATCTGATCCCGGCGCAGCCCGTTCAAGCCGCGTGACATGCCCGGCCGCGACATCGTCGGTATCGGCGAGCTTCGTCCGAAGTCGGCTTACCCAAGGGGAAATATAGCTAGCGGACTCCGATATAGGCCAAGGCTGGATCTCCGAAGAATCCCCGGATGACTTCCGGGAGCCGCTGGAGGCGTTCCAGCGCCCGCGTGGCGATGCCGAACAGCTCGGATCCCCGCTGAATGCCGGCGCGTTTGATATCGTCGTGTTTCACATTTTTCCAGACCCACTCGTCGGGGTTGAGCTCGGGCGAGTAGCCGGGTAGGAAGAACAACTTCAGCCGGCCCTCGAGGGAGGCGACGTAGTCCTTGACAATCTGGGCCTTGTGGAAGGAGACGTTGTCGAGAACGAGGAAGACCGGCCCGGGCGCGTCGTGCATGAGCTTGGTGAGGAACTCGACGAATACGGTTGCGTTGCAGGAGCCGAAGAACACGTCGAAGTGGAGCGTCCTGCCCGGGGAGACCGCGGAGATCATGTTGACCGACTTGCGTTCCCCGGTTACCTCCACGACCGGCGTCTGCCCCACCGGGGCCCAGGTGGTGCCGGCGTGGTGGTCGGTCCGCACCCCTGACTCGTCGCCGAAGTAGATCTCGGCACCCTCCTGACGGGCCTGTTCGCGGATCGCCGGGAACTGTTCCTCCTTCCACCGCCGGACCGCCTCCGGGTTCTGCTGGTAGGCGCGGTACAACGGGCGCTGCGGCGACAACCCGAGCCTGCGCAACAACAGCCCCACTCCTTGCGGGGTCATCTCCACGTCGAACTGCTGGCGGATGAGATCCCGCACGATGCGACGGGTCCACAACGCGAAATCGAACTGGAACTGCCGTGGATCGCGACCGACTAGCCATCCCCGCAGCTGACTGGTCTGCTGATCGGTCAACTTCGGCGCAGCGCCGGGAAGCGGACGAACCTTCAAACCATCCAGCCCATTCTTCAGGTACTTCTTCTTCCACTGGAAGTACGTGGTGCGGCTCAGCTTCAACGCCGCCATGATAGATTCCGCCGGCAGTCCCTCGTCGAGCATTCGGGCGAACTGGCGACGGATCTCCGCGAGTTGAGTGCGAGGGATACGCCGCTGCTTCACGAGAAAACGATACCATGCAATACTTGAGTTCGCTAGCCAGCTTTCGCCTGGGGGTAAGGTCTCAGTCGACCGTCGCCGAGCTGCACAGCAGCAGACACCGTAGATCGATCGAAGCGGCCCACGGATCATCCGCCCGGAGAGCGCCGCTACCTCGACCTCGCCCAGCCCGTAGAGCCCCCCACCAGTCGCACTAGTCTACTTTAGATCGAGCAGCGCAGCTCGTAACAAACCCGAAAAAGTAGACGAAGCATGGCTATGCGATCAGCCGCCACCGCCGTCGTCTTCCTCGCGGCCGCCCTCGCCCTTGCGGGGTGCCTCCCCGCCCCGACTACCGGGCCGGGCTCCACGACCACGCCCAGGCCGAGCCCATCTCCGACACCATCACCGACACCGATACAAACCGCGGAACCGACTGGCGCCGCGGTCTCCCGTGGGAACGTCCGCACACCCGCCGCGGCACCGGCGCCGAAGCCCGCACCGAAACCTGCGCCGAAACCGGCACCGAAGCCCGTGCCCGCACCGGAGCCTGCACCGGCCGAACCCGCGAGCGCGTACTACGCGAACTGCGCGGCCGCCCGCGCCGCAGGGGCAGCGCCCCTCCACCGCGGCGAGCCCGGCTACCGCTCCGCACTGGACCGGGATGGCGACGGCACGGCCTGCGAAACCTGACCCACGACACCGCCGCCCACTCTAGGCTGTGTCGTCCCGAACGCGGATGCGCTGTGCATCGGGGAGCTGCGCAGTGCCGTTCGGCTTGGTCGTCGTAATGAGTGTTGCCGTTGTGTGCTTGGGCGTGACGGGCGTCGTGATGCCTTCCTGCTGCCTCGTGGGCCGTCTTTGATCCCGACCGGTGCGGGGCCGGAGCGCCATCTCCTCGACCTGGCAACGCCCTACCGTGCGAGGTTCTCGGGCGCACCCTTCGCACCCCATCCGCTGGCTAGTGCGGTGTCCAGGAACGTTGCCGGGGTGATCGCGGGATCCAGGCGGCGTCTCGCAAGGCGCCGCCCGAAGCTCATACCGGGCGTCTTCGCGAGGGCGGCAACGCCGCGAGGCGTCGTCTGGGCCCGCGAGGACCCGGTGAACGTTTCTGGACATCGCACTAGCCACTCGGAGCGTGCGCCCGGGGTTCTCGTGCGGTAGTCCTCTGGGAGGTCGGGGAGATGGCGCGTGTCCCGCACCCAACACAACACTGCACCTGTCTACGGGATCCGCCATCTCCGAGACCTGCCGCCCGGCGAGGGCAGAGCACTTCTGTGTCAACGCGGACCCGGAGGCCCGCGTGGTGACGTCCCGTGCTGCCGGATGCCTGCTGAACTGCGCGTTCGTGCTGGCGTGTCTCAGGTCGTGCCGGATGCTTGCATTCCGTCCGCTCCGGGTTTGCTCCGCCGATGACGATGAGCCTCTCTCTTCATGATCAGGCTGTAACGACAACTGCCCTTCGACCGAGTCGTCCCCGCACCCGACATCCCCGGCGACCCCCGCGAGGTCGACTTGACCGCCCTCGACGTCGGCGACGACGAACACGGCCACCCGTTCACCCTCGGGGTGCTGGGCAAGCACGTGTTCGTCGCCGGAGCCTCCGGCGCCGGGAAAGGCTCCCTGCTGTGGGCGCCGCTACGCGCGATCGGGCCGATGATCCCCGCCGGACTGGTCCACCTCACCATGATCGACCTGAAGGGCGGGGCGGAAACCGAGCGGGGTCGCCCGCTGTTTCACCGCTACGCCACCACCATGGCCGCGGCGATTCAGGTCCTGACCGAGGTGCGGGATGTGATGAAGGCCCGGCAGGAACACATGCGGGCCACCCGCACTCGCAAGCTCGTCGCGTCGACGGAGTGGCCGCTGGAGCTGGTCATGATCGATGAGATGGCGATGCTCACCGCCTACGGCGACCGCGGCGACGTCCGCGAGGCCATCGGCTCCTGGCGGAGATCTTGACCCAAGGCCGGGCCTGCCTGATCGCGGTCATGGGCTACGTGCAGGAACCCACCAAAGACATCGTCGACGTCCGGGAGCTGTTCACCACCCGCATCTGCCTGGGCGTCACCGCCGCCTCCCACGTCGACATGATCCTCGGGGACGGCGCCCGGGAACGCGGAGCACTCGCCGACGAGATCCCCGGCGACGAAGCGCACGCCGGGATCGGATTTGTGATCGATCAGGGGTCGCGGTTGCCGGTGCGGTTCCGCGCCGCCTACGTCTCCGACGACGAGATCGACGAGCTGGTGACCCGCTGCGCCGCCTGGACCCGGCCCGGGGACGTCATCGACCTGGCCCAGCGCCGCGACCACACCGACACCGACGACGACCAGGGCGACGACGACGGCGACGAGGGCACCGCGGGTGTGCCGGTGGGGGTGCGGGCGTGATGCGCACCCGAAGGCGAACCCTCGACCCTGCTGCCACCCCCGAGTACCGGGCCGTCATGGCCGTCACCGCCCTCATCTGTGGGCTGGCCGTGCTCGGCTCGGTCATCCCGGCCGTCGAGCACATGATGAATCTCGGGATGCTCGGCCTCGGCGCTCTCGCGGTCCTGATGACCGTGCTTGCGGCTTCTGGTGCGGTTCGTACGCGAGCGGATCGAGGACGCCGCCGACGCCCGCACCGCCGCCGCCTGGCGCGCCGCCCACCAGCACACCGCGACGAGCCAGCGCCCGCCAGTGGGGGTGTCGTGATGTGGGCCGTCACCGGATGGGCCGTCGTGACCTGGCTCAAAATCAGCATCGCCCTCGCGCTCGCCGTCGGCGCCGCCTGGCTGTGCTGCTCGCCCGGCTGGTTCGTCGTCTGCGTCATCGCGGCCGTGCTCGTTGAGCTGTGGGCCATCCGCCAACTCGCCAAAGAATGGGCCTCCGAAGCCCGCTCCTCGTGGTGGTGGTCCCCATGACCAGCCACCCCGACCAGCCCGGTCAGTGCGACCTGTTCGGCAACCCCATCGCGTCCGCGCCGAGCACGCCGCCGGTGTCACGGATCGAGTCCAACGATGTCGAGCTGATGGTGACCGTGGCGGCCAACGCCGCCCGCTGCGGCTACCTACTCGTCGGCACGAGCGAGCGCGTCTACACCCGCACCGACGCCGACGACCGGGTCGCCCGCGTCCCACGGTACGAGGAAGACGCGGTGCACCAGTTGCTGCGGCGACGCTGGCTGACCCTTGGCGCCGCCCACCACGTCACCTGCGGGGCCGCCCACCTGATCGGGACCGCGGTCCTGGTGCCCAAGGCCACCCGGGACCGCGTCGAGCGCTGGAACCGGCTGCAACGCCCACCGGCGTGGCCCAACCCACCCACCGCCGTCGACCAGCAGACCGGGCGGGTCATCGGCCTGGATGCCTACCGGAGAACCCGATGACCAGCACGCCGCGCACCAGCGTCCGGGCACGACTACGCCGCCGACGGGTTGCCGCGTTGGCCGAACGGCAACGCCTGCGCACGGGCATCTGGTTCGACACCACCGGGCGGATCTGCCAGCACTGCCCCGCCTGCCACGCCTCCCGTCAGCATCCCCGACCCACCCGAGTTCACCGACGACACCGACAACCGCGACTACCCCCACGTCGTCGAGAACCGGCTCGACGACGCCGTCTACGACCACCTGCTCCTCGACCTGTGCCCCACCCCGGAGCTACGGCCACCGCGACGACGCCGAACGCGAACTCGCCCACGCCATCGCCGAACGCCACCGCGCCACGCGACGAAATACCACGCGACCGCCCGGGAGGACACCATGACCGCCACGATGACCGACGAGCGACTGCCGGCCCTCCTGACCGTCCCGCACACAGCTCGGCTGCTGGGCATCAGCCGGGCGTCGGCCTATCGCTACGCAGCTTCCGGCGAGCTGCCGACCCGTCGCCTCGGTGGCCGCGTGTACGTGATCACGGCGCGATTGCTGGCTATGGTCGACGGGCGGCCGACGTGAGTGGGCGCGAGGAAGTCGAGTCCTAGGGACCAAGATCCGGCCCACCGGGGGTGGTCGGTGGCGGCACATGGACGCGTTGACCCACGCCGCGCGGCGCCGGAGAAACCCCGAATGAGGCCTCACTGATGTCGACAGCGCCTGCGGCCGACCCCACCCCCGCGGGGGCGCCCGTAGCGCTGGTCACCGGTGCCTCGTCCGGGATCGGCCGGGTGATCGCCGAACGGTTCGCCCACCACGGATTCGCGGTGTTCGGCACCAGCCGCCGCGACCAGCCTCCGCCGCCCGACGGTCGCGGGGTCACGATGCTGCGCCTCGACGTGAACTCCCAGCCCTCGGTCACCCAGTGCGTGACCAGCGTGCTCGACCGGTACGGACACATCGACGTGTTGGTCAACAACGCGGGAGTCATGCACCAGGGCATGGCCGAAGAAACCACCCCCGAGCAGGCCGAGGCGGTGTTCGCGACCAACCTGTTCGGCACCGCCCGCGTCACCAACGCCGTCCTGCCCGGCATGCGCGCCCGACAGCACGGAAAGATCATCAACATCGGGTCGCTGGCCGCCTGGGTCGGCGAACCCGGCGAGGGGTTCTACGCCGCGTCCAAGGCCGCGCTGGCCCGCTACACCGAAGCCCTGCACCACGAAGTCTGGGCCCTCGGAGTCGACGTCAGCCTGGTCGAGCCCGGCGCGTTCGCCACCAACGTCCTCGACGCCGCCTCCGAGTCCGCCGGATCGATCCCCGACTACGACCCGGTCCGCCAGAACGCCCGCCGCACCCTGCACACCAGCATGCGCCGCGGCACGGACCCGGCACCAGTCGCCACGCTCGTGCTGAAGATCGCGCTGGCCCGAACGCCCCACCTGCACTATCGCGTCGGCACCGAAGCACGCTGGCTCCCCGCCGTGAGCACACTCCTACCTCAGCGCCTGCACCACGCCCTGCTGCGAAGAGCCTTCGACCTGCCGCGGCGCCCGCGATACTGATCCAGAACGCCGCGGGCGGCCGTCACCCGGCTGTCGGGTTGGGCGCTCGCGTACAGCGCACGGACCGCGGCGACGTCTCATCCGCTTGCGCGAGGCGGTGCAGCGCCGGCGCCCCGCGATCGGGATGCCGGACCGCCGCTCAACGGATTCCGAAAGTGCTGACGATCATGGGAGAGTCGAGGAGCGTGTGCGGCGCGATGGCGTGGTAGGCCCAGACATGGGTCCAGGCGTTGCCCGTGCGCACGGTCAGGAACGTCTTGAACATGCCCGGCCCCGTGTAGAACAGCAGAACGTAGAGCGCCGAGAGCAGCGCGTCCGCGGGCGTGCCGAAGTCGGTCCAGCCGTCGGCCAGGTGCAGCAGTGCGTAGGTCAGCCCGCCGAGGATGACGGTGGCCGGGACGGACCCCGTCAGCCTGAGATAGCGCGGCGCCAGGATGCAGAAGATGAACACCATCGTGGGCAGCACGGTGCCTGCGAACCCGAGCGCGAACGTGAGCGGGATGCCGACGAGCGCCTGGTGCGGGGTGAGATCCAGGACGGACGGGCTGGTCACGGCAAGCTGGACCGCCGACTCCAGCGCCAGCACCACGCCGATGACGAGGAGGTCGGCGCGACGGTTCGCCGAGCGCAGGCTCAGCTCTTCGGTGGAGTAGCGGCGGCGGAACAGCGCATAGGGCACCGCGGCGAAGGCGATCAGGTTGTAGCCCGCCCAGCACAGCGCTTCGGCGGGCACCACGGGCCGATCGGTGCGGATGACCATGTTCTCGAGGTGGAACCCGAAGGCGTGCCAACCCAGCGCGGTGCCGAGCACCGCGCCGCCCGCGCTCGCGAGGATCCCGTACCCCAGCACGGCGGCGGTCTCCGCGCGCGCCCGGGGCCTCGCGGGGGCGCGGGCGGCGAGGTCCGGGACGGCCCGCCGCCGCGTGAGCAGGTGCACGACGACCATCAGGGCGGCGACCTCGAGGAGCATCGCGTCGGTCCGCATCACCGCCGAGACCGTGGGTGGATCGGTCAGTGACGACGCGTGGAACGGCAGGTGTCCGCCTGCCAGGACGAACAGCAGGACGTGGGCGGCGACCCATCCCACGACGGCGAGTTGGACGCTGCGCCTGCGCAGCAGGGCGACGAGCACCCGGGCTGGGCGGACGTGGGGTGAGGGTGGCGTGCGGGTTCCGGTCGAGTCGGCCATGCCCGGCTATCATACACTCGTACTATACGGTCGTATAGTACGAGTGTATGATCGGGTCCGTGACCGACGATGCCCGGCACCGCCTCCTCGACGCGCTCATGACCCTCATCGCCGAGAGGGGACTCGACCAGGTGAGCATCCGCGAGGTGGCTGCGGCGGCCGGGGTGTCGATCGGGACGGTCCAGTACCACTGCCGCAGCAAGGACGAGATGCTGCAGATGACGTTCGAGCACGTCATCAGGCGGATCCTGGAGCGCGCCACCGGCATCGAGCGGGCCGGTGACGTCGGCGACGTCCTTCGCCGGGGACTGCTCGAGTTCCTCCCGCTCGACGGGACGCGCCGGACCGAGTCCCGGGTCTACCTCGCCTTCGCCGCCCGCGCAGCCGTGGCGCCGAACCTCGCCGCCGTGCAGCACGCCCTGATGAGCGAGTCCCGGACCCTCTGCTCGCAGGCTTTCCAGCTCGCCCGGGACCGGGGGCAGGCCCGCGCCGACCTCGACGCGGACGCCGCCGCCGCGGCTACCGTGGCGATGGTCGACGGGCTGCTCCTGCACATGCTCACCGACCCCACCGGGATGCCTGCCGACGTCGCCGTCGCCGTGCTCGACGAGCACCTGCGCCACTACCTCGACCACGGCAGCTCGCGGCCCTGAGACGGAGATGAGGTCCCCGATGTCCCTCCCGCAGGCCGATGCGCTCCTCGGACGCGACGGTGGCGACCCGGCCGCGGCCGGGGTCTCGAACCCCGAGGAGCTCGTCATCCTCGACAGTTTCGCCGAGCCCCTGCGCAACGCAGGCGTCCGTGTCGTGGACCGGCCCTTCCGCGACCGCACCGCCGAGCCGGATCGCGCGCTGACGGAGCACCGGGGCGAGTGACCACGAACCGGCAGCCGTCTCCGGCCCCGACGTCCCGATCGCGGGTCCTCACGGTCCTGCTCGTCCTCGCGGTCGTCACGACCGCGGTCGCTGGCGGGCTGGCCGCCCTCGGGGCGGTGGCCCTGCTCGTGGCCGTCCCGTGGCTGTTCCTGGGCGCCGGTGTGTTGTCCTTCCTCGCTCTCGACCTGGCTGGGGCGGCCTGGGTGGCCCGCAGGCGGGCCACACCCGGGCGGCGCCGCCGCGCCCGCCGGGCCCTGTTCGCCTCGAGCGCGACGCTGCTGCTGGCCGCGTTCGCGGTCACCACCCTGGTCCCGCCAGCAGGCGTCGTGCCGGCCAGGGCGGCGCTGCCCGGGGAACAGGAGGTGGCCGTGGCCACCGGATCCCGGCTCGCCGTGCTGCGCCTGCAGGCTCGGGGCACGGCACGGCAACCGCCGATCGTCGTGCTGCACGGCGGGCCGGGGATCCCGGACCTGGCTGCCAACGTGCGCGCGTTCGCCCCTCTCACCGGGCTCGGTGCCGATGTCTACCTCTACGCCCAGCTCGGCACCGACGCCTCCACCCGCCTCGCCGACCCGCGCGGCTACGGCCGGGACCGCGACGTGGCGGACCTCGAGGCGCTGCGCGCCCGGCTCGGACTCGACCGGATGACCCTGCTCGGGCACTCCTACGGCGGCGCGCTCGCCGCCGCCTACCTCGCCGCCCACCCCGAGCGCGTCAGCCGCCTCGTGCTCGTCTCCCCCGGGCCCCTCGACCCCACAGACACCAGCGGCGATCGGGCCACCGCCGGGCTCGACGCCGGCCAACGAGTGCGTCTGTACCTGGCGCTGCTGGAGCCGCGGGCGCTGCTGGGCTACGGGCTCCTGCAGCTCGATCCGGCCGCGGCCCACGCCTTCCTCGACGACCCGGAGGCCGACGACCGCAACGACACGATCGTCACCCTCGGCTCGCCCGGGCTGCACTGCCCCGGCGCCCCGCCCGATCCGCCGACCCGGGGCTCGGGCTTCTACGCCATGCAGTACCCACAATCGGCCACGGCGCCACCGCCTCGGGATCCGCGCGCGGCGCTGAACGGGCTGCCCACCCCGACACTGATCGTCAAGGGATCCTGCGACTACCTGTCCTGGCACTCGGCCCTCGACTACCGCCGGGCCCTGCCGCACTCCCAGGTGATCGACCTTCCCGGCGCCGGGCACAACGTCCAGCACGATCGGCCCGCGGAGTTGCTCGACGCCGTCGCCGCCTTCCTCCAAGACCGGCCGCTCCCGCTCCCCCCGGTCGTCGGCGAACGGCCGCCGCCCGGGTATCGAGGGCCGCCCTGACGGGTCCGCTCCGAGCCGCGCCGGGTCAGGACGCGAGGTCCAGGACGCCGAACCGTCGGCCGCGCCAGATCTCGCGGCGCGGGGGTGGCGTCCGCCGGCAGCCAGCGGTGCCACCGCCCACATCTTGCTCACAGCGAATGCCCGAGGCCCTCTCTAAGATCAAGTTGAAGGGCCTCTGGCCTGGTATTTCAGGTCGTAGCGGGGCGTAGGGTTCGATCCGCGGCTGGAAGCGGGCCCCACCGCCCTCGGCGCAACCACAGCCACCGCGACAGCTCCGCATGTCCCATCCCGGAGACACTGCCCGCCCGACGAGGGTCCGGAAGCCGCCGCCCTCTAGCCCGTGGTCACAGAGCGGGTCACCAACAGACCAAACGGCCCTCCGGATGATCTCCGGAGGGCCGTTTCGGCTGGTAGCGGGGGTAGGATTCGAACCTACGACCTCTGGGTTATGAGCCCAGCGAGCTACCGAGCTGCTCCACCCCGCGTTGCTGTTGTGACTCCAACTGTACACGCCCCCGAAACGCACCTTGGCTGGGGGTAGGCATCCGGAGCGTCTGCAGGCGACCTGCAGGCCAGGACTCGACCGCACCGGACCGCCGTCCCGCAGCCCCGTCGAGGCGGGGTTTGGGGCGCGGCGGCGGGCCGCTCAGCGACCGGTTGTGCCAGCCGCTGCGCTCCCGCCGCCGCTCCGGGCCGTCAGCCTCCGCCCGTCGACTGCTGCGCCGTCTGGAACTGCTTGACCGCGGCGTCCAGTGCGGCCAGTGCGTTGCCTTGGGCAGCGAAGTCGCCGGAGGCCTGCGCCGCCTTCAGCTGGGTGATGGCGGTCTGGATCGCGGCGGCGGCCGCGGCGACCTGTGGCGCTGCAGCGACGCCACCCGTGGCGGGCACTGAGGTGCCTGCCGCGGGCGGAGCCTGCGCCGCGCCCGCGGTGCCGTTGCCCGCCCCCGCCCCGAACACCTGGTCAAGCGCCTGCTTCAGCGTGGGCGCGTAGCCGATCCGGTTGCCGTAGTAGACCAGCACCTTCGCCAACTGTGGATAGCTGGACGCCTGGCCGGTGCGTTCGATGTATATCGGTTCGACGTAGAGCAACCCGCCTGCCACGGGGAGTGTCAGGAGGTTGCCGTAGTCGACCGCGGTCTGTCCGCGCGACAGCAGGCTGACGTTGGAGCTGACCGTCGGCGAGCTGATGAACTGCGACTGCACCTGCTGTGGGCCCAGCGTCTGGGTGTCCGATGGCAGCTGCAAGACCGTGATCTTGCCGTAGTTCGCCGGATCGGAGCTGGCCGAGACGTAGGACGAGAGGATGTCGCGGTTCTTGAACACCAACGCGCTCGTGAGCTGGAACGTCGGCGTGCCCGCGTCCGCGGCGCCCGGCTGGCCCGCCAGCACGTAGTACGGCGGCTGGGCCGCCCCGGCGGAGCCGGACTGCACGGTCGGGTCGCTCGGGACGTCCCAGAAGGACACACCGCCGTAGAACTCGCTCGGGTTGCCCACGTGGTAGCGGGTGAGCAGCTCACGCTGGACCTTGAACTGGTCTTCGGGGTAGCGGAAGTGCGAGCGCAGGCTCGGACTGATGGCCGAGCTGGGCTGCACTGAGCCGGGGAACGCCTTCATCCACGTCTTGAGCACCGGGTCGGTGTCGTCGAAGGCGTAGAGGGTGACGTTGCCGTTGTAGGCGTCGACCGTGGCCTTCACCGAGTTGCGCAGGTAGCTGATGGTCTGGTCCTGCCCCGGCTGCGCGGTCTGCTGCGCGTCGGTGGTGGCGGAGCCGAACGCCACCTCCTCCGAGTAGGGGTAGTTCGGCAGCGTGGTGTAGCCGTCGACGATCCAGGTGAGGCGCCCGTCGACCACAGCGGGGTAGGGGTCGGAGTCGGTCGTGAGCCACGGCGCTACCTCTTGCACCCTGTCCTCGGGCTTCCGGACGTACATGATCTTCGAGTCGGGATTGATCGAGCTGTTGAACAGGATGTTGCGTTCCTGGTACTCCAGTGAGAACACCAGCCGGTTGAACAAGCTCCCGATCGGCACGCCGCCGGTGCCGGTGTAGGTGTAGTTCTGCGAGTCCGAGTCGTACTCGCGCGGAGTGGCGCCGCTCTGTCCGCCGACGATCGAGTAGTCGGTGTTCAGCTCCCCGTAGTAGATCCGCGGCTCCTTGACCTTCAGGCTGTCGGGGATCGTGGTGTCGGTCTCGGTGGTCGTGTCGATGCTGGTGAACTTGGGCAGGCCGCCCTGCCCTCCGCCGGAGTCGTCCAGCGGGGCGTTGATCTGGTTGGCGGGCGCCACGACCACGCCGTTGCCGTGCGTGTAGACGAGGTGCCGGTTGATCCAGTCGGTCTGGTTGCCTGCGAGCCCGTTGGAGTTCAGCTCGCGCGCGGCGACGATGTAGTCCTGCACCGTGCCGTCGTTGGACGCGTACCGGTCGATGTCCAGCTTGGGCTCGAAGCCGTAGAACGTGCGGCGCTGCTGCAGCTGCGTGAACGTCGAGGAGATCTTGACGGGGTCCAGCAGCCGGATGTTGGGCACCGTCGCCTTGTCGTTCGAGACGGCCTGGGGCGACGCCGTGGACGTTCCGGAGTACTTGACGTAGTTCACCGTGTCGGCCCCGATGTTGAACGCCGCGCGCGTGGCGTCGATGTTGCGCTGGATCGGCACGGCCTCGCGGTCGTTCGCGTTGGGGGCGACGACGAACTGCTGGAGCACCTGCGGCCACGCGGCGCCGATCAGCACGCTGGACAGGATCAGCAGCACGGTGGCGATCGCGGGCAGCTGCAGATTGCGGCGGAACACCGCGGCGAAGAACGCCGCGGCGCAGATGATCGAGATGAACAGCAGGATCAACTTGGCGGGCATCACCGCGTTGAGATCGGTGTAGGTGGCGCCATAGAAGATGTCCTGGCGCCGGTCGGAGAACAGCAGCTCGTAGCGGTCGAAGTAGTACGCGACGGCCTTGAGCAGCACGAACACGCCCGCCAGCACCGCGAGCTGGGCTCTGGCCGCCGCGCTGACCTGGCCCGCGCGGCCGGTGAGGCGGATGCCGCCGAACACGTAGTGGGTGATCAGGGCGGCGACGAAGCTGATCGCGACGGCGGCGAACAGCAGGTCCAGCACCGACCGGTAGAACGGCAGCTGGAACGTGTAGAAGCTGACGTCGATGTTGAACACCGGATCGGCGACGCCGAACGGTGTGGAGTTGAGGAACATCTGGACGGTCTGCCAATTGCCCTGCACCGCGAGGCCCGTGATGAAGCCGACCACCACCGGGATGCCGATGCCGAACACCCGTAGCCGCTGGATGATCACCGTGCGGTAGCGGGCGATGGGGTCCTCCGGCCCGCTGACCGGCACGAACACCGGCCGCGAGCGGTAGGCGATCCACAGCGACAGCGCCACGAGCCCACCCATGAGCAGGCCGCCGATGACGAAGAGCAGCACATGGGTGAACAGCACGGTGGAGAAGACGCTGCGGAAGCCGACCTCTCCGAACCACAGCCAGTCGACGTACAGGTTGAGCAAACGGGAGCCACCGAGCAGGAGCAGGACGACGACCGCTGCGACGATCAACAGGATCCGGGTACGGCGGGACAGCGTCGGGGGTCCCACCGGGGGCCGCATGGCCACAGGGCACGCTCCAAGTGTTCTTCTCTTCGGACGCCGGGCGCCGATCCGTCGGTTCGGCGCACGCGGACGGCGGCCCGACGGCGCGCCCTGCTTTCCCAACTCTACGGACGCCGTGTGGGGTTCCCGTTCGGGCCTCGAATGCCTGAGACGACCGGTCAGGAACAGCCGGATGGGGTCCGGCCTGCGTCCAGGTCGTCCAACGCGGCCACCGCGTCGTGCAGCGTGCCCACCTTGATCAGCTGCAGGCCTGCGGGCGCGGCGGCGACGGCCTCGGCGCACTCCCCAGCGGGCAACAGGAAGACGGTGGCGCCCGCGGCCCGCGCCGCAGCCATCTTGAACTGGATTCCGCCGATGTTGGACACCGTGCCCTGCGCGTCGATGGCTCCGGTCCCCGCGACGAAGCGGCCGCCGGTCAGCGGGCCGGGGGTGAGCTTGTCGATGATGCCGAGGGAGAACATCAACCCCGCCGACGGGCCGCCGACGCCGCCGAGGTTGATCGCCACGTCGCCCTCCTTCGGCAGCGCCGCGAGCATCACGCCGAGCACTCCCTGGGCGCGGCCATCGCCCGACCCGAGCGTGACGGTGACGGTCTGCGGGGCGTCGTCACGGGTGAACGCGACCGTCGCGGTGTCCCCCGGCTTCGTCGTCTGCAACAGCGTGTTGACCGCGTCCGGCGAGGCCACCGCCGTCCCGTTGACCGAGACCAGCCGGTCGCCCGCTCTGAGCTTGCCGTCCGCCGCCGATCCCTCGACAACGTCGGCCACCGCGGGCACGGAGGGCAGCGCGAGCTCCTGCACCGCAGCCGACTCGGCGTTGATCTCGGAGCTGGTGAAGTCGGCCGCGTTCTTCTCCTGCACCTGCTCGTCGGTCTTGCCCGGCTCGTAGACCGCGGAGCGGGGCACCACCTGCTGGCCTGCGGACCCCCAGAAGCTCAGCGCCGTCGCCAGCGTCAGCCGGTCGGTGACCGAGACCGTGGTCATGTTCAAGTTGCCCGACGTCGGGTAGGTCGGCAGATCGGTCACGGCGACGACCGGTTTCCCGTCGACATCGGTGAGCGTGTTGAACGTCGGCCCCGGCCCCAACGCGACCAGCGGCGCCGGCACGGTGACGGCCACCACCCCAAGTGCGACAGCCAGAATTCCGCCCGCGAACAGGGTGGAGATCCGGCTGGGCACCGTCAGAGCCTAGTGGGCGTCCTCCGCCCGGACGCTGATCGCTCCCGCACCGTTCGTGGCCAGCGCAGAGGCCGCGTACCGTAGGGGCATGAGCGATGTGCCCTTCGGCTTCGGGCCCTCCGGCCGCGGAGACGATCCTGACCGGCCGGAACGCGGCGACGGGCCGCAGGACCCGTTCGGCTTCGGCAACATCCCCGGCATGCCCGCGATGCCCGGCGGCGTAGGCGGTTTCGACGTCAGCCAGCTCGGGCAGATGCTGACCCAGCTCGGCCAGATGCTCAGCCAGGCCCAGTCCGGCGGCGGCGGCCCCGTCAACTACGAGATCGCCGCACAGATGGCCCATCAGCAGCTCGCCGCCACCACCTCATCGCTGACCGGCGCCCAGCGCGCCGCGGTCAGCGACGCGGTGAAGCTCGCCGAGCTGTGGCTGGACCCAGCCACCGACTTCCCGGCAGGCGCCACGGAAGCGAAGGGATGGTCGGCCACCGAGTGGGTGGACGCGAGCCTGCCGACGTGGCGGCGGCTGTGCGACCCGGTGGCCCAGCGCGTCGCCACCGCTTGGGTGGAAGGGCTGCCTGAGGAGGTCCGCGCCCAGGCCGGCCCCATGATGGCGATGCTCGGGCAGATGGGTGGCCTGGCGTTCGGCAGCCAGCTCGGCAACGGGCTCGCGCAGCTGGCCGCCGAGGTGCTCACCTCCAGCGACATCGGCATCCCTGTCGGCCCCGACCGCGTCGCCGCGCTGCTTCCGGAGAACATCGAGAAGTTCACCAGGGACCTCGACCGGCCCGCGAGCGAAGTCACGATCTTCATTGCCGCCCGCGAAGCGGCCCACCACCGGCTCTACACGCACGTGCCGTGGCTCAAGGAGCGGCTGCTGGCCGCTGTGGAGCAGTACGCGCGGGGCATCCGGGTGGACAGCTCACGCATCGAAGAGCTGGCCCGCGGCATCGACCCGAGCAACCCGGCGGCCATTCAGGAGGCCATGCAGTCGGGCATGTTCGAGCCCGAGACCACACCCGAGCAGAAGGCGGCGCTCGCCCGGCTGGAGACGCTGCTGGCGCTCGTCGAGGGTTGGGTCGACGCGGTCGTCGCTGATGCGGTGAGCGACCGGCTGCCTGGCGCTGCGGCGCTGCGGGAGACCCTGCGGCGAAGGCGGGCGTCCGGCGGACCCGCTGAGCAGACGTTCGCCACGGTCGTCGGCCTGGAGCTGCGGCCTCGACGGCTGCGGGCGGCGGCGGAGCTGTGGCGGCTGCTCACCGAGCAGCGTGGGGTCGCGGGCCGCGACGCGCTGTGGGCGCATCCCGATCTCGTGCCGACGGCCGACGACCTCGACGACCCGGCGGCGTTCGTCGTGCGCTCCGACGCGAGCGACCCGATCGCCGAGCTCGAGAAGCTGGCCACCGAGGAAAAAGCGGCCGAAGACAAGAAGGATGACCAGGGGTAGGTCAGACGGTCCCTGGGACGTCGTCCCCTGAGACGACGTCCTCAGCGTCGACGTCCTCCCCGTCGACGCCTTCGAGGTCTAGCCCGGCTGCCGCCGAGAGGCCCTCCAGGTAGCCCATCGCCCGCTCGGCGCGCGGGTAGCGGTGCACCCACGCCCAGAACCGCTCGTCGTGGCCCGCCTCCAGCAGGTGGGTGAGTTCGTGGACCAGCACATAGTCCACCACCCACGCAGGCACGTCGCGCAGCCGCTCGCTGATGCGGATCGTGCCGTCAGCCGGAGTGCACGACGCCCAGCGAGTGCGCATCGCGGGCACCCACCGCACGGTGACCGGCTGCGCCCGACCTTCCAGATACCGCCGCGACAGCTCGAGGCTGCGGCGGCGCAGCGGGTCGTTGCCCGCCCTCGCTGGTGAGCGGCGGCGGGCCTCGCTTCGTTCCAACCTGCGCACCATCTCGTCGACCCAGCGGTGTTCTTCCGAGTCGCTCATCCAACCGGGGATGAAGACGACCACTGTGTCGCCCTCGCGCCGGGCGCTGACCATGCGCCTGCGGCGATCACTGCGTCGGACCTCGACGACCGCGGGGTTCGCCATCGGTCCACCCTAGTGCAGCCCACGATCGCGTGGAGCGTTGTCCACAGGCGTTCACGACCTGTGGACAGACCCGGCGCCGCGGTGGCTCGTCGCCGCATCATCGCGTCATGGACCTCGCCCTGCCCGCTACCGTCCGGCTCGCCCGCCACCGCAGCGTGCTCGATCTCGGCATCGACGCGCGCGTCATCGGGCTCGATCCGGACACCGCCCTGGTTGTCGACGGCCTTCCGCCCCCGTTGCCCGCGCTGCTCGACCGCCTCGATCGGCGCGCGGTCACCGCCGACGTCGTGGCTGATGCCGCAGCACACGGCGTCGCCCCCGACACCACGCTCGACCTGCTTCTACGGTTGTTCGACGCGGGCGCGCTCGTCGACGCGGGGGGCGAGGAGCGTGCCGCACGGGCGCGAACGGACGGTGTCGCGGTCGTGTCCGGGCGCGGTCCGCTCGCGGTCGGGATCGTCGCGGGCCTGCTGCACAGCGGAATCGGCACCGTGCACACCGACACCGGGGGCGCGGTTCGGGTCGGCGATCTCGGCACCGCGTACATCGACGCCGAGCGCGGCGCCGCGCGGTTGACCGCCACCCAGGCCGCGGTGCGCCGTCTGCTTCCCGAGGCGACCACCCGGCCGCCGCCGGTGCGCGTGACGGCCGATCTGGTGGTGCTCGCCGACGAGATGCCCGATCCCGCGCGGGTCGCCTCGCTGCGCGCGGACGGCGTCGCGCATCTGGCCGTCCGGCTGCGCGACGGCATCGGGGTGGTCGGCCCGCTCGTGCTGCCCGGGCGCACCGCCTGCCTGGGCTGCCTCGAGCTCGCCCGCGGCGCGCTCGAGGGGCGATGGCCCGCCGTGGCGGCCCGGCTGGCCGGGCACGCGGGCACCGCCGACCCGGCCTGTGCCACGGCCACCGTGGGGCTCGCCGTGGCACAGGCCGTCGCCGCGGTGGAGGGAGGGCGGCCGCCGACGCTCGAGGCCACACTGGAGCTCGACGTCGTGACGGGCAGCCTCGTGCGCCGTCGTTGGACTGCCCACCCCGACTGCCCCTGCGGGGCCGGACCTCCGCCGGGAGAGGCAGCACACGATGCTGCGACGCGCGCATCTCAGCCGCGAGGAGAGACAATCACGAGGTGAGCGATATCCCACGGCGCACCGCGGCCCGCACCGCAAAGCTCGCCAGCTTCCCGCTCGGGGTGGCCGGGCGTGCGGTCGGCGGCTGGGGGCGCAGGCTGGCAGGTGGCAACAGCGAGGAGATCTCCGCGCAGCTCATGGCCAAGAGCGCCGAGCAGCTCTTCACTGTGCTCGGCGAGCTCAAGGGCGGCGCGATGAAGTTCGGTCAGGCGCTGTCGGTGTTCGAGGCCGCCATCCCCGACGAGTACGCCGCCCCGTTCCGCGAGTCGTTGGTCAAGCTGCAGACGGCGGCTCCACCGATGCCCACCGCCGACGTCCACCGCATGCTCGCCGAGCAGTTCGGCCGGGGCTGGCGCGCTCGGTTCACTGCGTTCGACGACAACCATGCCGCGGCGGCCAGCATCGGCCAGGTGCACCGCGCCACATGGCACGACGGGCGCGAGGTCGCCGTCAAGGTGCAGTACCCCGGAGCCGCGGAGGCGCTGCGCTCGGATCTGCGGCAGCTGTCGCGAATGAGCCGCGTGCTGCAGCCGCTCATGCCGGGGTTGGAGATCAAGCCGCTGATCGCCGAGCTGAGCGTGCGCATGGAAGAGGAGCTGGACTACCGCGACGAGGCGGCCAACCAGCGCGCCTTCGCCGCCGCGTTCGACGGCGACGACAAGGTCCGCGTGCCGAGGGTCATCGCGTCGGCGCCGAAGGCGATGGTCAGCGAGTGGGTCACGGGCCGGAAGCTGTCCGACGTCATCCGCACCGGCACCCAGACCGAGCGCGACGACGCGGCGGCGCTCCTGGCCGAGCTGCACTACTCGTCGCCGCCGCGGCTCGGGCTGCTGCACGCCGACCCCCACCCTGGCAACTTCCAGCTGCTCGACGACGGGCGGTTGCTCGTGCTCGACTTCGGCGCGGTCGCACGGGTCCCCAACGGGCTCCCCCGACCACTGTCGATCATGGTCAGGTTGGCGCTGGAGAACCGGCCGGAGGATCTGCTGGCGCTGCTGAGCCGGGAGGGCTTCGTGCTGCCGGGCTCGGCGATGACCGGTGCGGACGCCACCGCCTACCTGGCGCCGTTCACCGAGCCGTTGCGGTCGGAGGTGTTCCGGTTCAACCGGCGCTGGCTGCAGCGGCAGGCGGGTCGGGTCGGCGACCTGCGCAGCCCGGACTTCCACACGGGGCTGGAGCTGAACCTTCCGCCGCAGTACCTGCTCATCCACCGGGTCACCATGGGCACGCTCGGCGTGCTGTGCCAGCTCGACGCCGACGTCCCGTTGCGCGGCATCGTGCACCACTGGCAGCCGTGGATCTTCGATGACGAGGACGAGGCCGTGGGCAAGCCCAGCTGACGGCGGACTGCCTCGGGGTCCGACTTCGCACACCATGCTGATCGCCGCACGTGGTGCCAAGAGTGCGGCGCTGGGCCGCCGACACCATTTTCGGCGATCATGGCCCGGCGGCGGGCAGGCTGCGGGCCTCCCGGTGGACGGTGATCGCCAAGGTTGGGACATAACGGCCATGCATGGCCCTCATGTCCCACAACCGGCGATCAACGCTCGGCAGCAGGTCAGAGGCGCCGCTCCTGCCCTCAAGAGGTCGCCACAGGGTCTGCGAGGTCGAACCCCGCCGCCCAACCACCTGCCCGAGCCCGACCTCGCAGGACTTCTGGCGTCCTCGCAGACGGTCGGCCATCGGTCGGCCATCGGTCGGCCACCTGTGACGACGTCACCCCGTCTGCGAGGTGCGTCGGTCAGCACCCATACCCGGGGCGGCACCCACACCGGGGCGGCACCCCACACCGGGGCGGCACCCACACCGGGGCTGCACCCACACCGGGGCGGACCCACCCCGGGCGGCACCCCACACCGGGGCGGACCCACCGGCCACACCGGGGCTGGCCGACGCCCGCGGCGAGGCCCACGCCGGGCGCCGGGTTCACCTACGGGGCGTGGTCAACGACGGCGCCCCGACCGCGGGAGGGTCGGGGCGCCGTCAATCAGGGCAGCGCGCTCGAGAACCGAGCCGGTGGCCCCTTATCGGGCATCGGAGCGCTGCCGGTGGCTCATACGTCGCGCAGCACGCCGCGCGACTGGACGGATGCGCGCTCGGCCGCGACCGCGGCCCGGCGATCGGCGTAGCGGGCGAGCATGCTCCACCGCCGCCCGGCGGTGATGGAGCGGGCCAGTGCGTGCTCGCGCGCGGCCTGTTCGGCCTCGCGCATTCGAGATCTGGCCAGAGCTTCGTGGATCAGCATGACGGTTCCCTCGCGCGGTCCGGACTGGGTGGCGGTGTTCGGTGCGGTGGTCATGAGGTCGGTCATCGGAATCTCCTTCAGGGCAGGCGGTCCTCTGGGGACTTACAGGGGTTGATCAGGCGGACTTGACTGCGGCGTAGGCCCGGTCGCGGGCCAGGTCGGCCTTGCTGGGTCGACCACGGGGTCGCTTGCGGTGGATGATCACCCCGCGTTCGAAGATCTCGCCACCCCACACGCCCCACGGCTCCTCACGGCGCAGCGCGCCTGCCAGGCACTCGGCCTGGATGGGGCAGTGCGCACACAGGGCCTTGGCCCGCTCCAGCTCGGCAGGAGCCTCGGCGAACCACAGGTCGGCCTCCCCCGAGCGACAGGGCAGGTCCAGGCCGCGGGTAGCCGCGGTGAGGATCGAGCCCAGCGCGCCTGCGGCGCCGCCGAGTTGCTCGGTATAGCTGGTTCCGCCGTCCAACGGAACTGATCTGACTAACACTGAACCTCCGCGAGAGAGATGGGTCTGCGGCACTGACAACTGCTGGGCAAACAAAAAGGCCGCGGATCCCGTTGGGGGTCCGCGGCCTGGTTCTTCGGGGCCAGAGGTGTCGCCTACGTATGGCGAGACCTCCGAGCGGACACTGCTGTGCTGTTATCAGTCGTGTACTGCGGGAACGTCGCCGGCTTCCACGGGCGCTCCACCATCAGGACGCCGAGAGGCGCTCCGGAGATACGGGTGCCGACGAACAAGTGCGTGAGAGTGGTCATCGGACACCTCCTCCGGAGCGGGTCGTGGCGAACGACGGGCTGGGATAGTCCGTCGTGAGGACACGGTAGGGACATCCCGGATGGGGACACAACCTATTTACGGGAGAAAGTTTCCGCTCAGTCCGCGTCGGTCACCAGCGCCAGTACCGCGGAGCCGTATCGGTCGAGCTTGCGCGCCCCGATGCCGGGGATGCCGACGAGCGCGGCGCGGTCGGCGGGGCGTCGCTCGGCGATCGCGGTGAGGGTGGCGTCGGTGAACACGACGTAGGCGGGCACATGCTGCTCGCGGGCCTCGTCGCTGCGCCAGGTGCGCAGGCGGTCGAGCAGTTCGGTGTCCACATTGGACGGACAGTCGGCGCAGCGCCGCAGCTTCAGCGCGTCGACGCCGACGAGCGGGGAGCCGCACACGCGACAGCGCGGCTTGGCGCCGCCCCGCTCGCCGACCGCGATCCGCGACGCCGGGTGGTGTTCGGGGACCAGCCCGTAGAGGAAGCGGCTGCGGCGACGGCGCCGCGCGCCGCCGGGTTGGCGGGCGAGCGCCCACGACAGCAGGACCTGGTGCCGGGCGCGGGTGATGCCGACGTAGAGCAGTCTGCGCTCCTCCTCGACCGCCTGCTCGTCGCCGTCGGCGTGCTGGATGGGCAGGGTGCCGTCGACGAGCCCGACGAGGAACACGACGTCCCATTCCAGGCCCTTCGCCGCGTGCAGCGACGCGAGCGTGACGCCCTGGACGGTAGGCGGGTGCGCGGCGTCGGCGCGCGCGTCGAGCTCGGCTGCGAAGCGGCGGAGATCAGCCTGCTCCTCGACCGCGACGAGCTCCTCCGCCAGCTCGACGAGCGCGCGCAGCGACTCCCACTGGGCCCGCTGCGCCGCGCCGCCCGGCGGCTCGGGAGTGAGGCCGACGGGGACGAGCACCGCGCGCACGTCATCGGCGAGGGCGCCGCTCCCCGCCCCTCCCATCCGGATGGCGGTCATGGCCCGGCGAACCTCGGGGCGCCGGAAGAACCGCTCGCCGCCGCGGACCTGGTAGGGGATGCCCGCGTCGGTGAGCGCCTGCTCGTAGAT
Organism: uncultured Actinomycetota bacterium; assembly: GCA_963826705.1. Lineage (GTDB taxonomy): Bacteria > Actinomycetota > Actinomycetes > Mycobacteriales > Pseudonocardiaceae > Pseudonocardia. The sequence goes on along the minus strand of CAWGYF010000025.1, from coordinate 40,118 downwards.
CTCGGACTGCGCGTTGATCCGGAACAGCACCGCGATCTGGCTCGGCGGTGTGCCCCCCGCGATCATCCGGCGGATCCGCTTGGCGACGGCGGCGGCCTCGGCGGGCTCGTCGTCGTGCTCGGTGAACTCGGGCTCCGGCCCGGGCGGCCGCTGCCCGACCAGCCGCAGCCGGGTGCCTGCTGGCCGGTCGCGCGCCGCGCCGATCAGGCTGTTCGCGGCGGCGACGACCTGCGGGGTCGAGCGGTAGTCCCGCTGCAGCCGGACCACAACCGCCTCGGGGAAGCGGCGCGGGAACTCCAGCAGGTGCCGTGGGCTGGCCCCCGCGAAGGTGTAGATCGTCTGGTTGGCGTCGCCGACGACGGTGAGGTCGTCGCGCTCGCCCAGCCACGCGTCGAGCACCCGCTGCTGCAGCGGGGTGACGTCCTGGTACTCGTCGACGACGAAGCAGCGGTAGCGGTCGCGGAACTCCTGCGCGACGTCTCCGTGCTCCTCCAGCGCGCCCGCGACGTGCAACAAGAGGTCGTCGAAGTCGAGCAGCTCAGCGGCGCTCTTGGCCTCCTCGTAGCCCGCGTAGACGGCGGCGACCTGCTCGGCGGGGCCCGGGACGTCACGGCGCAGCTTGGCCACGACAGCCGGATAGTCCTGCGCGGTGACGAGGCTGGCCTTGGCCCACTCGATCTCCCCCGCCAGGTCGCGGAGGGTGGCGGGGTCGGTGCCCATCCGGGCGCGGGATGCGGCGACCCCGACGATGCGCAGCTTGCCCTCCACCAGCTGCCACGGCGGGCCGCCGACGACCCGCGGCCAGAAGTAGCGCAGCTGGCGCAGCGCCGCGGCGTGGAAGGTGCGGGCCTGCACGCCCGCGACGCCCAGCGCACGCAGCCGGGTGCGCATCTCCCCCGCCGCCCGCGCGGTGAAGGTGACGGCCAGCACCTGCCCGGCTGCGACATGCCCGGTGCTGACGAGATGGGCGATGCGGTGGGTGATCGTGCGGGTTTTGCCCGTGCCCGCCCCGGCCAACACGCACACGGGACCGCGGGGGGCGGTGGCGGCAGCGCGCTGCTCGTCATCCAGTCCATCGAGCGTCACACCGGTCATCCTGACAGCCGGGATGACAGTCCGGTCAGCCGCTGTTGACCTGGGCATGGTGACGATGTACTCGACGACGTGGTGCGGCTACTGCCGCAGGCTCAAGCTGCAGATGGACCAGGCGGGCATCGGCTACCAAGAGATCGACATCGAGCGGGACGCCGACGCCGCGCTCTTCGTGGAGGGCGTCAACGGGGGCAACCAGACGGTTCCGGTGATCGCGTTCCCCGACGGGCGGACGGCGACGAACCCTTCGCTTGCCGAGGTGAAGGCCCGCCTGGCCGCCTGACACACACCTTTCCGGGCCCGCGCACACTGCCCGCAGTGTGCGCGGGCCCGAAACGGTGTGCGGGATCTTCACCACGTGGGATCTTCACCAGGGACGGAACAGAGACCGGATTCGAGCGGCGACGGGCGCGAAGGCAGGCCCCAGCTCGTCCCAGATCCACCGGGCCATTCCGAGGTCGGTGGCGCGCATCTTGTCCTCGCGGATCTTCTCCGCGAAGACGACGTCGCCCGGCGACTGGCCGGGCTTCAGCAGACGGCCGTACTTGACCTCTCCGTCGAACTCGCCGACGGCGCGCCGCTTCGGCCAGCCGAAGTCGGTGAACCCCAGGCTGCGCCCGGCCGCGTCGCAGACCTCCCACTGCAAGACCGGCCGCGGCAGGCCCGCCCGCAGGATCGCCACCCGGCTGCGCGACTCGCCGACGCTCTGCGCGCCCGGCTCCGCGAACGCGACGGCCCGGCGGGCGGCCGGACAGCCGGGCCACCCGGTCGCGCGCAGGAGCGCTTCGGCAAGCTGCTCACCATCGACGAGTTCGAGGGCCAGCGCGGCGTCCAGGACGACGACGGCCTGCTCGAACGGCACGGTCCGGGCGACGTCGATCACCGTGCGCGCCACCGAGGTGACCGCGATGCCGTCGACGAGCGCCATCTCGTCGGCAGCCAGCGGTGCGGTGTGGACGTGCACGATTCGACCGCGCCGTCCACCCGAGGCCCGCATCCGGGTGACATGCACCCGTTGCAAGGCGACGCCCCACAGCGGGAGCCCGTGGAGCACGGCGGCGGAGACGTGGCTGACCACCGCCTGCGCCCCGAGGGCCGCCACCGCAGCGGTGACGGCGACGCGATGGCGACGCGCAGGCTCCTCGGGGAGCGGACCGGTGACGTAGCTGCCGCGCCGGACGCGGCGCAGATCGCCGAGGCGCAGGAGGCGGCGCACCTCGTCGTCCGACCAGCCCGCGGCGAGCATCCGCGACCGGAGATACAGAGTGGTCACGCCTTCAGGCTCCGCGCGCACGCCACAGCGGCGCCAGGTGCGCAGGCCACCCTGGGGATAACTTCGCTCGCACACACCGTCCCTCGCTCGCACACACCGCCCGCAGCGTGTGTGAGCCCCACACGGTGTGTGCGAGCTCCGGGGGTGGGGATAATCCGGGGGTGGGGATAAGCGGGTGGGCTACGGGGCGGCGGCCCAGGACTCCAGCATGCTGCGGGCGATGCTCACCTTTCCCGGCAGCAGCAACGGCGCTTCGCGGGCGCCCCAGTCGCCTGCGGTGAGCGCGGCGCGCACGTCGGAGCGGCTCACCCACATCGCCTCGGCGATCTCGCCGTCGGCCGGGACGACCGGCGCGTCGGGATCGCCGACAGCCTCGAACGCGACCATCAGCGAGCGCGGGAAGGGCCAGGCCTGGCTGCCGAGGTAGCCGATGTCGCGGACCTCGACCCCGACCTCCTCGTGGATCTCCCGGCGCACGCACGCCTCCAGCGACTCCCCCGCCTCGACGAACCCGGCGAGCACCGTGAACCGGCCCTCGGGCCAGACCGGCTGCCGCGCCAGCAGCACACGAGCCTCCTGGCCTTCGGCACCGTCGTGCACGAGACAGATCACGGCCGGGTCGGTGCGCGGGTACTCCTCGTGCCCCGCGGCCTCGCACAGCCGGTGCCAGCCTCCGGACGCGGGGTGGGTCGGGGAGCCGTCGCGGGAGCAGAACCGGGCGGTGTCGTGCCAGTTGAGGACGGCCACGGCGGTGACGAAGAGGCCGGCCCCCAGGGCGTCGAGCACGGCGCCGGTCATGCGCAGGTCCGCCCACTCGCTGGGGTCCTCGCCCGCGAAGACGTCGGGCTTGCCGCGCACCGTCCAGTACGCCACGCCGTCGAGCTCACCCAGCAGCACCGCACCCTCGGTGGGTGTCGCGCCTGCGGTCGGGCGGGTGCGCAGCCGCGCGCTGCCGCCGCGGTCCCAGCTGCCCGCGTCGCCGACCTGGAACCCGGAGGACGGGGCATCGGTCCACTCGACGGGCGTGCGGCCGTCGTCGTCGACCACGACGAGCCGCGCCGACGCCCACCCCGCCTCTTGCCGGACGAGGTCGGTGCGCAGCGTCTCGTTCCGGAAGACCTCGGACCGCGAGAGCACCGCGGGAGCCGTCAGGCGGAACGTCATGAGACGCCGCCGAGCGCCCGCACACCCGGGCCGATCACGTCCGCGTCGCCGACGATCACGCCGGTGAACGCCGTGGGCGCGAAGTACTGCAGGGCCGCCGCGGCGACCTGCTCGGCGGTGACGGCCTCCAGACGGGCGGGGTGCGCGCGGATCCAGTCGAGGGACAGGCCGTCGGCCGCGAGGGCCGAGATCGTCGACGCGAGGCCGCCCTGGTTGTCCAGCGAGATCAACAGCGACCCGATCGCGTACGCGCGCGCCGCGTCGACCTCGTCCCGCGTCGGCGGGACGGCGGTGAGCCTGCCCAGCTCGTAACGCGTCTCCAGGAGAGCGGCGGCGGTGACACCCGAGGCCACGTCGGTGTCGACGCCCAGCACTCCCCCGCCCGGCACGAACTCGACGCCCGAGTGGGCGCCGTAGGTGTAGCCCTTGTCCTCGCGGATGTTCTCCATCCACCGCGAGGAGAAGTAGCCGCCGAACACCAGGTTCGCCACCTGCAGGGCCGTGTAGTCCGGGTGCGCGCGACCGATGGCAGGCGCGGTGAGCCGCAGCTGCGACTGTACCGAACCGGGCCGGTGCACCAGCTCCAGATCGCCCGCGACGAGCGGGGGCGGGGGCAGCAGCTCGACCGCCGCGTGGTCGGCCGTCCACGCCGCGAGCTGCTTCTCGATCTCCGCGAGGGCCGCCTCCATGTCGATGTCGCCGACGAGGGTGAGGATCGAGCCCCGCGGCACCAGCGACGCGCTCTGCAACGCGCGCACCTGCTCGGCGGTGACGGCTGCGACCTCGGCCTCCGTCGGCATCTCCCGCGCGATGGGGTGGGTGCCGAAGCGCTTGCGCTGCAACGCCTCCCGCGCGATGGTGCGCGGTTGGGCACGGGCCATCGTGATCCGCTCGGCGAGCCTGCCGCGCTCGCGGGCCACCTCGGCGTCGGGGTGGGTCGCCGCGGTGAGCACGTCGGCGAGCACCCCGAGCACGTCGGGGAGACCCGCGGCGAGGCCGGACCCGGACAGCAGCAGCCGCTCGGGATCGACGGTGACGCCGAGGTCGGCTCCGACGGCCGCCAGCTCGTCGTCGATGGCCACGCGGTCGCGGGTGAGAGTGCCGGTGAGCAGCGTCTCCGCGAGCAGCTCCGCGACGGCCGGATGCTCAGGGGCGTCGCCCCCGAACGGCACCCGCAGGCGCAGCTCGACCATGGGAATGCCCGTCCGGTGCGCGACGAGCACGCGCAGGCCGCTGGACAACAGCCGCTCCTCGACGTCGGGCAGCGGGACGTCGCGGGTCAGGCCGAGCGGTGGCAGCGGGCGTGGTCCCGTCGCGGTGTGGCCGATCTCTTCGGCAGTCCTGGTCACGCGGGCCTCCCGGCGGATTGGAGCAGTGTCACCCTGCTGCGACTGGGTTGCAGCGGGGTCACCCTGCTGCGACAGCGGTTCACGACTGCTCACCCCCAGGCTCCACCAGCAACACACCGCGTCCGCCGCCGCGCAACGTCGCAGCCGCCGACCGCACCTGCTCCGGCGTGACGGCCGCGAGCCGCTCCGGCAGCTCCACGGCGATCTCGGCCCGGCCGTAGAGCAGCTCGCGGGCGCCGAGGCCGAGCATGCGGTAGATCACGCGGTCGTTCTCCTGGTAGAGCCCCGCGGACCAGCGCGCGACCTGACGGGCCAGCTCGTCGTCGGACGGGCCTTCTGCGGCGAGCTTGTCCAGCTCCTCGTCGACCGCGGCCAGCACCCGCTCGGGATCGACGGCGGCGGGGTGCACCGCGGTGATCGTGAACGTGTCGGGGTCGCGCGCGTCGAGCGCGCCCATCAGGCCCGCGCCCGCGGAGATGTCGGTGACCAGCCCGTCGGCGTGCACGAGGCGACGCTGCAGCCGCGCCGCCTCGCCGTCGCCGAGCACCGAGCCGAGCAGGGCATGGCCGAGATAGCCGTCGAGATCAGCGGCGGGATCGGGCAGCCGGTAGCCGACGGCGAGAGCGGGCAAAGGGGCGTGCGCGTCGGGCACGGCCTGGCGGCGCTCCGCCCCCGGCGGCGGCTCGTAGAACGAGGGGCGGGTGGGCGTCGGGCGGGCGGGGATGTCGCCGAAGTGCTTTTCGACCAGCTTCAGCGTCTCGTCGACGTCGAGGTAGCCCGCGACGGTGACCTGTGCGTTGCCCGGCGCGTAATAGGTGTCGAAGAACGAGGCGGCGTCGTCGAGGGAGGCCTGCTCCAACTCGGAGAAGTCGCCATAGCCGTTGTGCGCGTTGGGGAAGGTGTCGTACAGGACGGGCGGCAGCAGGATCCACGGGAAGCCGCCGTAGGGCCGGTTCAGGACGTTGAGCCGGATCTCCTCCTTGACGACGTCGACCTGGTTGCGCAGGTTCTCGACCGACAGGGTCGGCGCCCGCAGCCGGTCGGCCTCCAGGAACAGCGCACGCTCCAGCGCCGCGGCGGGGAGCACCTCGAAGTAGTCGGTGTAGTCCTGGTGAGTGGAGCCGTTGAACACCCCGCCGGAGCTTTGCACGTGCCGGAAGTGAGCGAGCTTCTCGAGGCTTTCGCTGCCCTGGAACATGAGGTGTTCGAAGAGGTGCGCGAACCCGGTGCGGCCCTCCGGCTCGGAGCGGAAACCGACGTCCACGTGCACCGCCACGCCGACGACCGGCGTGGCGGGGTCGGGAAGGATCAGGACGCGCAAGCCGTTCGACAGGGTCGAGCGATGTAGTTCGGGGACCGGCACCCCTCGAATCTAACCGTTCGACGATCGGGGGGCGCGCCCTCGGCCGATCGCCCGGCGCAACGCGCTCCGCCCCGGCGCCGTGCCCGACCGGTCTGCGCGGCCCAGCGCGACCGCGAGCACCCGGCAACGTAGTCGTGCGCGGATAACGTCGCCATGGCGACGTTATCCGCGCACGGTCGGGGGTGCGCTCGCCGACCACGCGCAGAACCTGGCGACCAGGTCCCGGCAGGCGCTCGCCGACGCGTCGGCTCGGCGGGCGATCTCGGCGGTCAGCCCCGGGAGGTCGAGCTGCGCCCCGATCGCGGCGCGGGCCTTCGGCGGCCACGTCGCGACCCAGGAGGCGAACACATCAGGGGTGATCTCGGGGTGGAACTGCAGGCCGAGGTGCGGGCCATGGCTGAAGGCCTGCACACCGACCTCGTTGCGCGCCAGCTCCGCGGCGCCCGGCGGGAGCGTGAACGCGTCGTAGTGGAACTCCATCCAGGTGCCCGCGGGCAGCACCGCAGGATCAGCGGAGCCCAGCGTGACGAACCCCCGCTCGGGTCGCGGCGCCCGGCCGACGGTCGCGCCGAGCGCACGGGCAAGCACCTGGCCGCCGAAGCAGATGCCGAGCACCGGCGTCCCGCTATCCAGCGCCCGGCGCACGTAGGCCAGCTCCGCCGCCAGCCAGGGCACGGTGTCGTCGTACGCGGACTCGGCCGCGCCCATGATCACCAGCACCCCGAGCCCGTCCGGCTCGGGCACCGGGTCGCCGCCCGCGACCAGCGTCGCGACGGTGACCGCGAAGCCCTGCTCGCGCAGCGCCGGGAAGATCGTGCCGACGCGCCGCACTCCCGACGCGGCGGCGAGCGAATGGACGAGAACGAGCGCCTGGGTCATGTCCCCGATCCTCCCCGCTCGCTCAGTACTGGCCGAAGTACTCCCGGTGCTACCACGCCGAGACGTCGTCCGGGTCCCACTCCCCCTCGGCCGCGGAGAACCGGTTGATCTCGAAGTCCGTCAAGCCCAGCAGCCGGTCGACGAACCCGTCGCCGCACGCCCCCGGTACAGCGGGCTGGTGCGGGTGAGCTCGACGGCCTCCATCGGCAGCACCAGGTCCGCGCCGGGGGCGATCGGCGACAGGTTCGGATCGCAGACCAGCCGCAGCGTCTGCAGGTACCAGGTGAGAGGCGCGGCCTGCGCCGGTGTGAACCGGCCTCCGCTCACGAGCACCCGCGTGCCCTGGTCGGCCACCGCGGTGACCGCCCGCCCGAACTCGGCCGCGTCGAGATCGCGGAAGGTGGCCAGCCGGATGCGCTCCACGACCGTCGGATCAGGGGCCTCGTCCCTGCGCTAGACCGGTGGCAGGACGACGAACTGGCGCAGGGACAGGTCCACGTAGGTGACCGGGCCCCGCGGACCGGGTGTGTGGTCGACGTTGATGCCGGTCTCGGGCAGGCCCAGCAGCTTGTAGCCATCCAGCAGGCGGGTGGTGGCGTTCCAGAAGACGCCGGTGCCGGTGTAGGCGTCGATGAACGCCGTCGCCGACTTCTCGTCGGTGGCGCAGACGCAGGCGGCCAGGCCGGACGTCTCGCGGGCCGCGGTCTGCGCCGCGTCGACGGGGCCGTCCACGGTCGCGACGGTCACGTGCGCCTCGGCGCCGGAGTCCAGCGCCCACTCGTGGCCGAGCGGGTGGGGGTGCGGGGGCAGGCTGGGCTCGATGTTGCGTGCGCGGAGGGCCCGCTCGGCCACGGGCCAGAGGCGGTCGTAGGCGGCGGCGTCGATGAGCAGGAGGTTGAGGCGGTTGCAGACGCCGAGGCGGTCGGTCGAGTCGGTGACCAGCCGGGTGACGTCCTCTTCGGCCGCGCTGGCGTCGAGGTAGAGGACACCGCCGCCGTCGGCGTGCGCGAGCACCCGCGTGCCTGCCGCCGCGCCGAGCGCGGAGAGCCGCCTTGTCACCTCGCCGCTGCCGCGAACCACGACCAGCGGCACGAGCTCGGGGAGGCCGACGAGTGCCTCGGCGCCGGCGTGTCCGGGGGTCGGCACGAGCTGAACGGCATCGGTTGGGATGCCGTTCTCGTGGAGCGCGGGGGCGATGACGTGCTCGATCAGGGCGCGGGCGCTGCCCAGCGCCGCCGAACCGGTGCGCAGGACGGCCGCGCTGCGGGCCTTGAGAACCTGCGACGCGACGTCGACGGTGACGTTGGGCCGCGCCTCGAACACCGCGCCGATCACGCCGACGGGCACCCGCCGCTCGAACACCCGCTCCCCCGTCGGCAGCTCCCGCACGAACGTCTGCAGCGGCGGCTCGGGAGTGGCGGCGAGGACGTCGAGCTGCGTGGCCATGTCGACGAGGCGCTCGGGGGTGAGCCGGAGGCGGTCGAGCAGACCGGCCGCCATGCCGCCCAACTGCGCGGCCTCCACGTCGGTGCGGTTGGCGGCGAGGAGGTCCGCGGAGCGCGCCCGCAGCAGCCCGGCTGCGGCGCGCAGGGCCGCGTCGATCGCCGGTCCGCCCGCCGCCCGGACCCCCGGGGCCGCTGCCGCGGCGCGGCGGGCCGCCTCCAGGACGGCGATCTGCTCGGGGGAGTCGACTACGGCGGTGCTCACGCCGCAAGCCTGCCACGGTGTCGCCCGGCTGGTCGCCCGGATACCAGCCGCCCCCATCGTGGCCCGGCTGAGCGCCCCGTTATCCGCGGCCCACATCGCCGCCGCGCTCTCCAGGGCGCACTCCGCACCCCGCGAGCCCCACTTCGCACGGCGCCCGCTTCGCACGGCGCCAGCACACTTCCGACGGCGCCAGCGGGGTGCGAGGTCGACGCCCGGACTCCAGGTCGACGTCAGCCGTGCGAAGTGGGGCCGCGGTGGGCAGCCGGATGGCAGGGCCGGTCCGGGGAGACGCGTGGGCCACCACTTCGGCCGATCTTGTCCGGCTGTGCAGGGCATCGGCAGGAGTGGTGTCAGAAGTGCACCTCTGCACGTGTGGCACCACATCCGCCGATCTTGCCCGGCGCGCCACGAGATGATCCACAGTTGTGGTGGCAGAGGTGCACATCTGCACGTGCGGCACCACTTCTGCTGATCTTGTCCGGCCGGGGCGGAGCGGGGCGGGCAAGCGAGTGCCTTCCTCACCCGCGCACTCCGCACCTCGCCACCGACTGCGCACGCCGCCGCCGCGGCGCGAGCTCGGCGTCGAGGGTGCGAAGCGGGCGTGGGGCCGCAGTCGGCATTCGGGTGGGCCTGGGCGGCGATCGGACCGTGCGGCGGAACTGGCTTGACTTGAAGCCCGGTCGAGGTCGGATCATCAGTCACGTGACAATGACGACACCGACCCCCGTCCGCGCTGAGCTGTTCGGAGCGGAGCGCCGGGCCACCACGATCGGCCTGGTGCTGCTCATCAGCCTCGTCGCGTTCGAGGCTATGGGGGTCGGCACGGCGATGCCCGCGCTGGTCGCCGACCTGGGCGCGGTGTCGCTCTACTCCTGGCCGTTCGTGACGTTCCTGGCGGCGTCGGTGCTGGCGACCGTCGTGGGCGGCCGCTGGTCGGACCGTTCCGGCCCGCGGCCGCCGATCCTCGTCGGACCGGTGCTGTTCGGCGTCGGTCTGCTCGTGGCGGGCACGGCGACCGCGATGCCGCAGCTGTTGGTCGGACGCGTGCTGCAGGGCCTCGGCGCGGGCGCCCTTGCGGTGGCCAGCTTCGTGATGATCGCGGCCGTCTACCCGGCGAGGCTGCGCCCCGCGGTGTTCGGGCTGATCTCCTCGGCCTGGGTGTTGCCTGCGCTGCTCGGGCCGCCGGTCGCCGGGCTCGTCACCGAGACGCTGTCCTGGCACTGGGTGTTCCTCGGGCTGGTGCCGCTCGTGGTCGTCGCACTGGCGCTCCTCGCGCCCGCCGTCCGCCACCTCGAGCGCCCCGGGCACGTCGCGGCGGCTCGGCGGGGTACCGCAGCCGCCGCCATCGGTGTTGCGGTCGGGATCGCCGCGCTGAGCTGGGCGGGGCAACACCCGGCGGGGGTCGGCGTCTTCGTCGCCGTGGTCGCGATCGGGGCGCTCGCGCCGTCGCTGCGGGTGCTGCTACCCCGAGGCGTGTTCCGGGCCGCACGTGGGATCCCGACGATCGTGGCGTCGCGCGGGCTCTTGGCGGGCACGTTCTTCACCGTCAACGCCTACCTGCCGCTGATGCTGAACGGCACCCACGGCTGGTCGCTGGCCGCGGCCGGGCTGCCGCTGGTGGCGGGCTCGCTGTCGTGGTCGGCGTCGTCGGCGTGGCAGGGCCGCCATCCCGACCTGTCGCGAGTGCTGCTGCTGCGGGCCGGGTTCGTCGCCGTTGCGATCGGGGCGGCTGGGATGCTGCTCGTTGCGCCTGCTTGGGGCATCGGCTGGCTGGCTGTGCCGTTCTGGATGGTCGCGGGCGTCGGGATGGGGCTGGGCTTCTCCGCGGTGTCGTTCCTGGTGCTGGCGCAGTCGCCGGAGGGCACTGTCGGGTTCAACTCGGCGGCAGCGCAGATGGCCGACCAGCTTTCGGTCGCCACCATGGTCGGCGCGGGCGGCGCGCTGCTGGCGCTGCTTGGCTCGCCCGCGGTCGCCTTGCCCGTGCTGGTGGCGATCGTGGCCGGGCTCGCGCTGCTGGGCGTCGCGGCGGCGGGCCGGGCAGGCGGCGCCGCAGCAGGGTGACCCTGCTGCGACTGGGTCGGAGCAGGGCCACCCTGCTGCGATGCGGCAGGCGCCCTCAGCGGCGCGAAGGGTTTGACGGCGGCGGCACGACCGGGCCGATGTCGCCGTCGGGCGCGGTGTCGAGGTCGACGATCAGCGGAGCGTGGTCGCTCGGCCCCGACCCCTTCCGCGCCTGGCGGTCCACCCACGCGGCGGCCACCCGCCCCGCCGGGTCGGCGCCCGCGAGCACCAGGTCGATGCGCATGCCCTTGTCCTGGTGGAACCGCCCGGCGCGGTAGTCCCAATAGCTGAACATCCGCTCGCCGGGCCAACGGTCACGCAGCACGTCGTGCAGCCCGAGGCCCTGCAGCTCGGCCAGCGCCTTCCGCTCGGGAGGCGTGACGTGGGTCGACTCGATGAACAGACTCGGGTCCCACACGTCGGCGTCGGTGGGGGCGATGTTCATGTCGCCCGCGATCACGGCGGTCGCGGGGGCACCCACCGACTCGCGCAGCGCCGCCAGCCATTCCAGCTTGTACGCGTAGTGCGGGTCGTCGGGCGTGCGGCCGTTTGGCACGTAGACCGAGGTGACGCGCAGGCCGCCGCAGGTCGCGGTGACGGCGCGGGCTTCGGCGGGCGCGTCGGGCGTCGGGTAGCGCGGCGCGCCCGGAAGCTCGCGCACGACGTCGTCGAGACCGACCCGCGAGAGCAGCGCCACCCCGTTCCAGCGCCCCTCGCCGACGTGCGCGACGGCGTACCCGCGCTCACCCAACGGCTTGTCGAAGGACTCGGCGAACGCCTCGTCGGACAGCTTCGTCTCCTGGAGGCAGACGACGTCGGGCGCCCGCTGGTCAAGCCAGGGCAGCAGACGGGGCAGCCGGGACAGGGCAGAGTTGACGTTCCAGGTCGCCAGGCGCACGTTTTCACCGTAGCCCGTGCGCGGATAACGTTGCCCTGGCCACACCATCCACGCACGAGCGCCGGAGGCGCACCTATGAGTCTGGTCGCGGGCGTCGACTCGTCGACGCAGTCCTGCACCGTCGTCGTCCGGGACGCGGCGACGGGCGAACACGTCCGTTCCGGGCGCGCCCCGCATCCGCCGGGCACCGAGGTCGACCCGGCCGGGTGGTGGAACGCCCTGCAGGCCGCGCTGGCCGAAGCGGGCGGGTTGGACGGGGTCGCGGCGATCGCCGTCGCCGGGCAGCAGCACGGGATGGTGTGCCTTTCCGCGGATGGCGAGGTCGTGCGGCCCGCGTTGCTCTGGAACGACACGCGCTCCGCCGGTGCGGCGACCGATCTGGTCAACGAGCTGGGCGCGCAGGCGTGGGCCTCCGCGGTCGGCACGGTGCCGGTCGCCTCGATCACCGCCGCGAAGCTGCGCTGGCTGGCCACCCACGAGCCGGAGAACGCCGCGCGCACGGCCGCGGTCTGCCTGCCACACGACTGGCTGACGTGGAAGCTGCGCGGCACCGGCGCGCTGGAGGACCTCGTCACCGACCGCGGCGACGCGTCGGGCACCGGCTACTTCTCGGCCGTCACCAACACCTACCGCCTCGACCTGCTGGAACGCGCGCTCGGGCGCTCCGATGTGATCCTGCCGCGGGTGCTCGGGCCCGGCGAGGCGGCCGGACACACGCTCGACGGCGTGCTGCTCGGGCCCGGCACCGGCGACAACGCGGGCGCCGCGCTGGGGCTGGGGGCGGGGCCCGGCGACGTCGTTGTGTCGCTCGGGACCTCCGGCGTGGTGTCCGCGGTGAGCCCCATCCCGACCGCCGACCCCACCGGCATCATCGCCGGGTTCGCGTCGGCAAGCGGTGAACAGCTGCCCCTGGTGTGCACGCTCAACGCCGCGCGGGTGCTGGACGCGGCGGCCACCCTGCTGGGCGTCGACCACGCCGGGCTGGCCAAGCTCGCGCTCGATGCCCCCGCGGGCGCAGGCGGGCTGGTGCTGGTGCCCTACCTCGAGGGCGAGCGCACCCCCAACAAGCCGGACTCGACGGGCGCGCTGCACGGCATCACCCTCGGCACGTCCACACCCGCGCACATGGCGCGCGCCGCGGTCGAGGGTCTGCTCTGCGGTTTGGCCGACGCGGTCGACGCGCTGCTCGCCGTCGACGTACCGGTGCAGCGGGCCATCCTGATCGGCGGCGCGGCGCGGTCGGAGGCGGTGGCCCGGATTGCTCCCGCGGTGCTCGACCGGCCGGTGGATCGGCCGACGCCCGGCGAGTACGTCGCCGACGGGGCCGCCCGGCAGGCGGCCTGGGCGCTGTCGGGAGCGGCCGCTCCGCCGGAGTGGGCGGCGGCCGGGCAGGAGCGGTTCACCGCCGACCCGACCCCGGCCGTTCGGGCGCGGTACGCGGAGGCCCGCGAGCTCACGTTGTCCCAGCTCACCTGATCAGGGCTTGTCGGGCGGGGTCGCCTTGCGGATGAAGAGCAGCCGATCGCCCGACTCCAGCGAGTCGACCACGGAGGAGTCGACACGGTGGAGCTCGCCTGCGCGGACAACGCCCAGCACGATGTCGGCGAGGTGCCTCGGCGAACCGTCGACCTCCGACTGCTCCACCTCCCGCTCGCTGATCGCGAACCCGGCGTCGGGCGTCAACAGGTCCTCGATGACCTCGACCACCAGGGGCGTGATCGTCGCGGCACCCAGAAGCCTGCCCGCCGTCTCCGCCGAGACGATCACTGAGCTGGCCCCCGACTGGCGCAGGAGATGCACGTTCTCCGACTCGCGCACCGACGCGACGATGCGGATGTCGGGCGCCAGCTGTCGCGCCGTCAGCGTCACCAGTACGGCGGTGTCGTCGCGGTTGGTCGCCACCACGATCGCTTTGGCCACGTGGACGCCCGCACTGCGCAGCACGCTCGACCGCGTCGCGTTGCCGGTCACGGTCACCAGACCGAGTGCCGCGGCCGCGTCGAGCTGGGCGCGCTCGGTGTCGACGACGACGATGGCGGTCCGGTCAGCGCCGTCCCCCAACAGCGTCTCGACCGCGGCCCTCCCCTTGGTGCCGTAGCCGACGACGACCGTGTGGTCACGCACGCGGGACCTCCAGCGCTGGATCCGGAACGACTGCCGCGACCGCTCGGTGAGCAGTTCGACGGTGGTCCCGACGAAGGTGATGAGGAAGATCAGCCGCAACGGGGTGATGACGACCGTCGTGATGAGTCGTGCGGTATCGGTCACCGGCACGATGTCGCCGTAGCCGGTGGTCGAGACCGACACGGTGGCGTAATAGAAGGCGTCGGCGAGGCTGAGCGGAGCCGCGCCGTTGGCGTCCTTGTAGCCGTCGCGGCCGAAGAAGACGATCAGCGCGGTGACGATGAGCGCACCCAGCGCGATCACCAGCCGCCGGATGAGGGACGCCAGCGGCGAGATGCTGGGCTCCCCCATCCGGATCGCGCCCACAGGCGAGATCTCCACGCGCCGATCACCTTTCACAGCGCGTGAGCGTAGCCGGACATCCGGGCGATGATCGCCCGCCGCCGCCCGAGATCACGCTGAGACCCCGGCGGCGATCCGACGAGCGCCGGATCTTGCCCCGCTGCGCTACGGTGCGGCCCGTGCGCGGGCTGGTGGTGCTGCTGATCGGCGTGTTTGCCGTCGCTTGCACCTCGCCTGCGCCGAGCAGGCCTGGTGCGCCGGTGGCTCCGTCGGCCGCGGCGCCGAGCTCGGCCGCGCAGGCCTCGACTGCGCCGACCGTGGTTGCGCCGACCTCGGTGGCCCGACCGCGCGAGGTCCGGCTGGACAGGGTCGACCCGTGCACACTCCTCACCCCCGCCCAGCGGATGTCCCTCGGGCTGGGCGGAACACCGCAGCCCTACACGTCAGGGCGCCCAACGCCCGGTAAGGCGTGCTCGATCACGGGCTTCGAGCCGCGGGCGGTCAACGTCAGTCTGACGGTGGCGACGACGGTGGGCATCAGCGTGATTACCGCGCCTGGAGCGGTGACTGACACGCTCACCCCGACAGTCGTCGCAGGCTTCCCCGCCGTGCTCGCCCGGCCGCACAATCCGGACAGTTGCTTCCTCGATGTGGATGTCGCTCAGGGCCAACTGCTCGATGTGCAATTCGCCGATGGCGGAGGCACGCCGCCGATATCGCAAGATCAGCTCTGTCGAGACGCCGTCGACGTCGCTGACCAGACGATGAGCGCCTTGCTCCGCCGCTCGTAATTCGCACTCGCAAACCGTTTGTCCGAATCAGCGACACAGAACTGCGGCCGGCGGTAGCGTCCCGAACATCGACGAAGGGAGGCCGAGTGCACGTCAACGACAGCGGCGGCACCGCGTCGGTGATGTACGTTCCGGCGCGCGCCTTACCAGATCTCATCACCGCACATGAGCAGGCTCTCAGCCAGCTAGGGCCGATGCTGTCGAGCCTCCGGTTTGCCGGCCGCGTCCCCGAGCCGTGGACCCACGATCCGGTGGCGCGGGATGTCGCCGCCCGCTTCAACGAATACGCGGTCGACGGCCCGACGTCGGCCTATTCCTGTCTCCGCCTGTACGAAGCCGAGGTGCGGCGAGTGCTGGAAACCCTTCGCGAGTTGCACACCACCTACAACGCCGCCGAGGACGATGCCGCCACCAGGATGAGGTCGCTGTGACCGGGCCGCTCTGGCACGACCTCACCCACCAGGAGGTGTGGGAACAGGTGCACGCGGGCCCGGGCCCCTACGTCTCCGACGCCGCGGCCGCGGCATGGCGCGACGCCCAGGCCGCGCTCCGACAGATCGACGGTGATCTCGATGCCGCGATCACCAAGGCGATGGGTTGGACGGGAACGGCGGCGGACGCGGCGCGCCGTGGGCTGACGCCGCTGGGCGGGTGGGCCGTCGACGCCACCGGTTGGGCGGGGCGGGCCGCAGCGTCATTGACCGAGCATCAGGTGCAGGTCGCCTGGGTGCGGGCCAACCTGCCCGTGCCGGGTCCCGATCCCGCGATCGCCTCGCCGATCCCGTTGAGCGACGCAGGCGTCGACCCGGCCGTTCTGCAGGACTGGACTGTGACGGTCGGGCGCAACACCGCTCTCGCCGATCAGGCCTTCCACATCATGGACACCTACGCCACGAACACGGCACTCATCCAGCAGCAGGCCCCGACGTGGACTCCGCCGCCCGCGGTGACCATGGCCGTCGCGGACCTTCCGCCGCCAACCGGCGCGACCTCGCCCGGACCGGCCGTCGGCATGTCGCCTGCCACCACTGCGCCCGCCGCGGCCCCGCCGCCCGCAGCCGTCGCGGCGGGCGGCGTAGCGGGCGTCGCCACCGGCATCGGCGCGGCGCACCGGCCTGGGGGCGGGGGAGGTGAGAGCGGTGTCGGGGCGGGTCGCGTGCCTCCTGTGGCCGTGCCCGCGATCGCACCCACGGCCCTCGGACCAGCGGATCCGCAGGCGGATGGCCGGTCACCGTCGACGCGCGACAGCTCGACCCCGCCCATCGTCGGTGGGGTCGCAGGCCAGACGCTGCCCGGCGCCGCGGGGCAAAGACCGCCCGACGACGGACCAGCCGCAGGGCGAAGCTTGCCCGGCGCGCCCGGTGTGCTCCGCGGCCTCCCCGACGGAGGCGGTCCGCCTGCCCGCGGGGGTGCCGGAGTCCTCAGCGGAGGAGCCTCTGGCGGCTCGGGCCCGCCCCACGAAACGACGGGCGTCCTGCGCGGACTCCCCGACGGATCAGCACCCGGCGCCGGGGCGCCACGCGCAGCCGACGGATCCGCGCTGCCGACCCGCGGCCGGATACCGGGCGGCCCACCGGACATCTCGACATCGCCCCTCGGCCAGGGGCCAAACGGCGTCGAACCACCTCTTGGTGGTGGGGCGAACGGCGCACCGGGTACGCCCGGCCGCGGCGGTGCCCCCGCCGATCCCCAGTCCGTCTTCCGCGGCGGCACGGCCGCGACGGCGTCCGGCCGACCGATGGCCGAGGGCTACCCCTACCTGCCCACGGCCGGGGTGGGGCTCGGCAACCGCGGGGAGACCCACCGCCACCCCGACTACCTCACGCACACCTACGCGTTCTTCGTCGACGACCGCAGGCTCGGCGAGGGGGTGATCAGAGCTGAGGAACCGCAGCCCCTCGGGGCGTGATCACTCCTGCCCATCCACTTCTCGACGCCACGGCTCGACATCAGGCCTCCACTTGGAGGCCCGCGTCCGCCGCGCCCTTCACCAGCTCGTCCAGACCGAAGGCCGACACCGCGTCGAGGGCACCCACACCGTTGACGCCGTGCTCGGCCGCCCGGCCCGCGCCCCAGGCCAGCAACTCGGCGGTGAGGCTGTATGCCTCCTGCGACCGCAGTCGCGTCCGCGCCAGCAGGGTGCCCGTTGCGTCGAAGACCTCGGCCACAACGTGCACGGTCGCGGCGGCCAGCGCCTCCGGTGCGGGGGCGGCGGGTACACGGCGCGTCGCGAGGTCGGCGAGCATCCGCGTCGCCATCCGCGTGCCCCGAATACGGCCCACCGCCGCCGTCACGCCGGACGTGGCATGCAGCATGCCCGAGGCAGCCCCGAACCAACCGAGATACACGTCCACCGTCTGCAGCTGGGGCGCCAGCCGCGGCAGGGCGAACTGTTCGCTCGCGCCGATGCTCACTCCCGGCCGCGGCCTTCCGCCGATGTCGAACGTCCGCAGACGGGCGCCGGTCGGCTCGACGCGCAGACGGCCGCCGCGGAACGCGTACCCCGGCTCCAGCGCGATCCCGAGCACGGAGTGCACGGTGCCGCGGGAGAACAGCCTGCCGCGGCCGGTGATGTAGTACCCGACGTCGACGCGGCGGGCGGTCGGACCCGCCTCCCGCAACGCCAGCGCGCCTGCGAGCACGCCGGGCACGTAGTCGTGGCCGAACGCGGTGAGCAGCGCAGCGCCGGAACTGTCCGCCTCGGGCCCGAACCACTCGTACACACTGCGGACGAACGGCGGCTCGCCCGTCGAGTCGAAGTAGATCGCACCGGCGTCGATCGCGGTGCGGATCGCGGCCCAGCCGAACTTCTGGAACGGCCCGACCGTGCTGACCAGCACGTCACCCGCCTCGACCAGCTCGATGACCGACGTGCGGTCCGCTGCGTCGGCATGGGCGCACTCCAGGCCGCCCAGGCGCTGCGCGAGCGGCGCGAGCTTTCCCAGATCGCGTCCGGCGAGGACCGGTCGCAGCCCGCGCGCGACCATCGCCTCCGCGGTCCGCCCGCCCGTGTACCCGGACGCGCCGAACAGCACGATCCTTGCGCTCATGACGGCAGGGTAGAGCGGCCCTCCCGTCGGCCCGAGGGATGCCCTGCTCGCGCACCACCCGCGGCTGGGTCCTGCAGTAGCCTCCCGCCGTGCCTCGCTACGCCGTCCTGCTGCGCGGGATCAACGTCGGCTCCGCCAAGCGTGTCGCGATGGCCGACCTGCGCGCGCTCATGACCGACGCCGGTTACACCGATGTCCGGACGCACCTCAACAGCGGCAACGTGATCCTCACCGGCAAGTCCGCCTCTGTGGCTCGCCTGGAGAAGGCGATCACCAAGGGCACCGGACTGGACGTGCGCTGCGTGGTGCTCACCGCGAAGGAGCTGCGCGCGATCGTGGACGGCCACCCGTTCACCGACGTCGCGACGAACGGCTCGCGCATGTTCGCGCACGTCCTGGGCGCCGAGCCGGACCCCGCGAAGCTCGACGAGGCACTCAAGCTCGACCCGGACAACGCGCGCCCGGGCCCGCGCGTGATCTACCAGTGGTGCCCTGCCGGGCTGCTCGAGGCCCCGCCGATCACCGCGAAGATCGGCGTGCCCGTCACCGGGCGCAACTGGAACACGATCACCAAGCTCGACCAGCTGATCACCGCGTAGGGACCGACTCCAGCAGGGCGCGCAGCCCGTCGGCGTCCAGCAGATCCGCCGGGCGGAGGGTGATGTCGGCGCGCACGAAGTGAAACGCCGCCCGCACCCGATCCGGCGGGACGCCTGCGAGATCGGCCCAGGCCAGGCGGTACGCGGCCAGCTGCACGGCCAACGCGGGGAGGCGCGACTCCTCGGGAAGCGGCCCGGTCTTCCAGTCGACCACGGTGAAGCCGCCGTCCGGGTCGGCGAACACCGCGTCCATCCGCCCCCGCACGCCGACGCCCGCGATCACCGTCTCGAACGGCACCTCCGCCTCCAGCGGTCGGCGGTCCGCCCACGCGCTTTCCAGGAACGCCTCCTGCAGCGCCGCCAGCGCGTCGTCGGAAGCGGCGCCCTCGTCGGCGGCCCCCGGCAGCTCGTCGAGATCGAGCAGCTGGGCCGCGCCGAACCGCTGCTCCAGCCACGCGTGGAAGGCCGTGCCCCGCCGGGCGTGCGGGTTGGGGGGCAGCGGAAGGGGGCGGCGGAGGCGGGCGGCGAGGGCCGCCGGGTCGGCGGCCAGCTCCACCAGCCTGCTCACCGTGAGCTGTGACGGCAGCTCCACCGCGGGTCGCACGCGGGCGGCGGCCCGCTCGGCGAGCAGGACCTCGACGTCGGAGGCCCACCCCTCGGGGTCCTCCTCGGCGGGCTCGAGCGGGGGCTCCAGGTCGAGCAGAGGCAGCTGCGATCCGGGGTCGGCCGCAGCCATGCGGGCGTCGTGGGCGTCGATACGCGCACGCATGGCCACCCGGACGAGCTCGGCGCCGACCTGGACGTCGGCCGAGCGGGCGCCGAGCGGGTCAGCAGGCCACGATGCCGTGGCCTGCTCCAGCGTGGCGGGGTTGACCGCGTCTGCGGCAGGCTCCTGCGCCCAGACCTCGGCGCCATGGGCATCCGCGACCTCGACGAGGAACTCCGACGGCGGCCGCGGCTTCTCCCCGGTGGCGGGCCAGCGGTGCCCCGACAACAGCAGCATCCGTTCAGACCGGGTGAGCGCCACGTAGAACAGCCGACGTTCCTCGACCAGCCGCCGCTCGTCCAACGCCTCGGAGTGGGCCTTGACGGCGTTCTCCAGCGCGCGCCGGTCACCCCCGTCGGGAAGGGTGAGGCCGGGCAGGTCCAGGACGTCGCCGCGCAGGGCCACCGGCAGCTCAGCCGGGCTGGTGAGCCACGTGCCGCTGATCTTGCGGCCGGGGAAGACCTGCGCCACCAGGTGCGGTACGGCGACGACCTCCCACTCCAGACCCTTCGCGGCGTGCACCGTGAGCACCTGGATCCGGTCGGGCGCGACCTCGACCTCACCGGGGGTGAGCCCGTCCTCGGCCTGTTCAGCGGTCTGCAGGTAATCCAGCAGCGCGGGCAGTGTCGCGATCTCCGCGCCCGCGGCGAAATCGGCGACCACGTCCGCGAACGCGTCGAGGTGCGCACGCCCGACCGGCCCCGGACGGGCGGCGGTTTCCGCGTCGAGCAGCAGGACCCGCTCGGCGTCGGCAACGAGGTCGGTGAGCGGGGCGCTTGCACGTGAGCGCAGCCAGCCCAGCTCACGGGCCAGCCTGCTGATCCGCGCGAAGCCCGCAGGCGAGTACGCCGACGCGGGGCCCGGGTCGTCGAGCGCGTCGACCAGCCCCGCCTGCTCGGCCTGTTCGCCGGGCAGCGCGCCCAACGCGAGCTCGGTCGGCGAGCGGGATCCACCGCGCGGCGGTGACGGCGGGACGAGCTCGCGGGCCCGCGCCCAGAGCGCGGCCAGATCCGCGACGCCCAGCCGCCAGCGCGCTCCGGTGAGCAGGCGTACGGCGGCGGGCCCGGCGAGGGGGTCGGCGACCAGGCGCAGCGCGCTGACCAGGTCGCGGACCTCGGGCGTGTCCAGCAACCCCCCGAGCCCGACGACTTCGACGGGCAGGCCGCGGGCGCGCAGCGCGGCGGCGATCGCGTCCATGTCGACCCGGCGCCGCACCAGCACGGCCGACGTTGGCGGCGACCCGTCGCGACGCCATTGCTCGGCGATGGCGTCGGCCATCCAGGCGATCTCGGCCGCGACGTCGGGCAGCAGCGCCACGCGGACGTCGCCATCGGGTGCCTCCGGGCCCGGTCGCAGCTCCCCGACCTCGACCCCCGCCCCGCGCAGGGCCGCCGACGTGGTGTTGGCCAGCCGCAGCACCTCCGGCGGGTTGCGGAAGCTGGTGAGCAACCCGTACTGGTCGGCGGGGCGCGGGGCGGCGGCCGAACCCGGGTCGCCGGGCGCCGGGAAATCCGTACGGAAGCGGACGAGGTTGCCTGCGCTGGCCCCGCGCCAGCCGTAGATCGACTGGCACGGGTCGCCGACAGCCGTGACGGTCGGCCCGTCCGCGCGCACCGGCTCTCCTGCCCGGGTGCCGAACAGCGCGCGCAGCAGCACCCGCTGCGCGTGGCCGGTGTCCTGGTACTCGTCCAGCAGCACGGCCCGGTAGGTGGCCCGCTCGGCGGCCCCGACCTCGGGGTGGGCGTCGGCGACCCGCGCGGCGATGGCGAGCTGGTCGGCGAAGTCGACGGCGCGCTCGGCGCGTTTCCGGGCGACGAACGCCGCCACCAGCGGCAGCAGCGCGACGCGGCGGCGCTGGGTGCCGATCCAGCGCTGGTAGGTCTGCGACGGCTCGGCGCGCTGGCCTTTGCCGCGTGGCGCCGCCTCCAACGCCGCAGCCATCCGCTCGGCGTGAACGCGCACCGCCTCGGGCTCGACGAGGTGCTCGCCGAGCTCCCCGGCGAGGGCGAGCAGCCAGTTGGTGACCGTGGCGGGCATCACGTCGACCTCCAGCTCGTCCGCCCACGTGCTGACCACCCGGTGCGCGAGCTGCCACGACGCGGTCTCCCCCAGCAACCGCGCGGCAGGCTCGGCTGGCAGCCGCAGCGCGTGTTCGCCGACGAGCCGCCCCGCGTAGGCGTGGTACGTGGCGACGGTCGGCTCGCCCGCGAGCAGCGCGGCCCGTCGGGCCCCGCTCGGGTCCAGCTCGTCGAGCAGGCGCGAACCCGCCAGCCTGCGCAGCCGCGAGCGGACCCGGACCCCGAGCTGCTGGGCGGCCTTACGGGTGAACGTGAGGCCGAGGACCTGCTCGGGCAGGACCGCGCCGGTGGCCACCAGCCAGACCACCCGCGCGGCCATCGTCTCGGTCTTGCCCGCCCCGGCGCCCGCGACGACCAACGCCGGACGGGGCGGAGCCGCGATCACCGCGGCCTGCTCCTCGGTGGGCGGGGGCAGGCCGAGCGCGGTGGCGAGGGCGCGCGGGGTCAGCTCCACGGGATCGTTCTACCGGACGCGACCGACGCTTCCGCGCGGCCACCGCAACGCCTGCGCGGTCGGGACGGAACGGCCCGGCAGCCGCACGGCGACCGCACCGTCAGTCGCGCGGCTTCTTGGTGGGGCTGGGCTTGACGGCTTTCGTGGTCGTGGGTGCGGGATTGGTCGTGGCCGCGGGATTGGTCGTGGCCGCGGGATTGGTCGTGGCCACGGGCCTGGGCGCGGCCACTGGCCTTGGCGCAGCCGCGGGCTTGGGCGCGGTTGGGGTGGCCACGGCGTACTCGCGGACCCAGTCCACCTGCAGATGGATCTGAGGCGGCGTGGTGGCGTCGGGCGGGAGGAGCCAGTCCTTCACCGGTCCCTCGTCGAGCTGGATCGCCAGGTGCATCGGCCTGTCCGGGATGCGGCTCCTGTCGGTGACGGTGTACACCACCGCGCCATCGACGTACCAGGTGATGTGGTCGGGCAGCCAGTCGACCGCGAACGTATGCCACTGCGAGTAGTCGCCCGGCAGGTGCCAGCCGTTGAGCGTGTTGCCGTCGGGCCCCGAGTGCAGGATGTAGTGCACGAGGTCGCGCTTTTCGAACGGCACCTCGGCGATGTCGATCTCCCCGTCGGACACCTTCTCCGAATCGGGCCACAACAAGATCGCCGAGCTGAAGCCCCGGCCGTAGTCGGTGCGGGCCCGGAACTCCCAGCGGCCGTAGAGCTGACCGAAATTGTCCCCCATGCCCCCCGACGTGTTGCCCGACGCCGTGATCACGAGGTTGCCCCCGGTCTGGGTGATCGCGCTGGGTCTGCGCAGGCCGTTGCCGAAGGCGCCGACGCTGTTGTAGAGGCCCCACTTCCTCAGGTTGAGCGAGCCGGAGTTGAACTCGTCGCCGCCGACGGGCCTGAAGCCAGGGCCCGCCCCGATCGTGGCGCCCGCGCTGCCTGCCTGCGCGCCGTGCGCGGTGGCAGGCTGGGCCGCGCCCGACGGCGCGGAGGGGGGCACCGTGGGGACGGGCGAGGGCAGCGTGCTGAGCAGATCAGGCGTGTCCGGTGCGCTACCGCAGCCCGCGAGCAGGCTGGCGGTGGCGGCGCAAGCGAGCACGGCACGGGCATGGGAACGCATGCGAGACAAGGAGCCTCCTGGCACGCCGGTCGGTGCGCGGGGAGCGCCAGCGTGCCCAGAAGGCTACCCGGACGAACCCGCCGCGTTCGGATCACCCCACCGACACAGGCGCTCGTGGGTAGGCCTCGACGACGAATCATCACGGTCGCCTCATACGTCCGGCACAGCCCGTCCCGACCCGTGGGCCGGACAAGCCGTACGAACCGGGCAGCGATCACAGTCGGGTCCGACCTTGGCCACGAACACCGGCCCGGCCGTGTCCGCGGCGCAGGTGTGCAGGACCTGCTGCCAGTGTGCAACCCCCTCCACGTCCAGCGGGGGCTGGGCGAGCTCCTTGGCTTGGCCGTCGGCGCGCTGGTCGGCTACGTACACGAGCCGGGCCCCGCCGGGCGGAGCGCCCCGCTGCACCAGCTCACCGAACGCGCCGAGCGCAGCGGCGAGCTGGTAAAGCGCGAGCTGTGGGTGCTCTGCGGCCGTGCGCGCACTGACCGCGGTGCGGCCCGTCTTGACGTCGATGACGACCGGGCGGCCCATGCCGTCGACCTCCAGCCGGTCGACCCGGCCGCGCAGCCGCAGCCCGCGCCCGCTGCGGCGGGCGGCGCCCCCGTCGACCCCGTCGACGAGGTCGAGCTGCACCGGCTGCTCGACCGCGACGAGCCGCAGGCCCTCGGCCCGGCTGGCCCGCACCCAGCCGTCGAACGCCCCGAGCATGCCGCGCACCCGCGCCAGCTCGCGCCGGGAGAACCATGGGGCGCCGGCGTCGAGCCGCGCCCACGCCGAGTTCAGCGCCTGATCCAGCTCCGCTGTGGCTGCGCCCGCGGCCTCGGCCTGGACGAGCGCGTGCACCAACGAGCCGGTGATCGCGGCGAGCGCGCCCGCATCGCCCCCGCCGTGGCGTTCGAGAACCCAGCGCAACGGGCAGCGCAGAATCTTTTCGACGTCCGACGGCGACACCGGGACGATCTCGCCGTCGGCCCGCAGCGGCCCGGCGGAGGACACCGGAGCTGCGCCGTACCAGTCGTCGGGGTGGGCGCCGGGCACGCCGGCCTCGGCGAGCCGGGCCAGCTGCGCAGCGGCCCTTTCCCTGCGCGCGGCCGACGTCCCCGGATCCGGCCCGTCGGGCGCACAGACGGCGCGGCGCAGCTCACCGACGAGCTCGGCCAACATCAGCGAGCGTCCGGGACGGTGGACCGGGCGGTCGGCCTGGTCCGCGGGCAGTGGGTCGAGCTCGTCGAGGAACCGGGACGGCTGCTCGTCCTCCCCCTGGATGGCGCTCACCAGCAGGGTGTGCCGCGCGCGGCTGCAGGCGACGTAGAACAGCCGCCGCTCCTCGGCCAGCAGCGGCGCGACCCGCGACACCGTGGCCCCGCCTGGCTCTGCGACCCCGGCCAGTAGGTCGACCAGCCGCTCGTTGCCCAACAGACTTCCGCGCAAGCGCAGATCAGGCCAGCTGCCTTCCTGCACGCCGGGCACAGCGACGACCTCCCACTCCTGCCCGCGGGAGGCGTGCGCGGTGAGCAGCTCGACGGCCTCCGCGCGCGGGGCGCGATCGGCCAGCGACGTGCCCGGGAGCTGCTGCTCGGCGAGGTATTCCGTGAACGTCGCGACATCCGCCCCGGGGAGCCGGTCGGCGAAGCGCGCCGCGGCGTCGAAGAGGGCGAGGACAGCGTCGAGATCGCGATCAGCGGCCGCGCCGACCGGCCCGCCGCGGGCACTCGCGTCGCTCCACCGACGGTCGAGCCCACACTTCTGCCAGACCCGCCACAGCACCTCTTCCGCGCTCTCTCCGCCGCGGGCGGCGTCGCCCGCTATCGCCAACAGGTTGCCGACGCGGCGCAGCGGCGCCGTCTCGTGCGCCGGGAGGGCGGCGAGCGGATCGGGATGGCCTGCCGCAGCCGCACGCAGGGCCTCGACCAGCAGCGGATCGCTCCCGATCCGTTCCGCGTCCGCGGGGGTGGCCTGGCCCGGAGCGGCCGAGGCGGCGGGCGGACCAGGAACGACGGCGGTCGGGCCTGCGGCGTGCAGGCGGAGCAGACCCCGGCGCAGGCGGCGCATCCGCAGCGGATCGGCCGAGCCGAGCGGGGAGGTGAGCAGAGCTGTCGCGGCGTCGGCGTCCAGCTCAGCAGGGCGGGTGGCGTAGCGGAGCACCATCAACAACGGCACGACCGCGGGCTGACGGGCCAGCGGCAGCTCGTCGGGCGGGGCGGCGATCGGGACGCCCGCGGCGAGAAGCGCGCGGCGCAGCGCAGGCAGCGCGCGGCGGGCCGACCGCGCGAGCACGGCCATCCGCGACCACGGCACCCCGTCGGTGAGGTGGGCCCGGCGCAGCTGGTCGGCGATCCAGCCCGCCTCCTGTGCGGCTGAGGTGAAGACCCGGACGGCGACCCGACCCGTTCCGTCCAGCCGCTCGCGCCCGTTCAGGCGATCCGCGACCGCCTGCGCTCCCGTGCCCCCGTCTGGGCGATCCGCAACGGCCCCCGCTCCCCCGCGCCCATCCGAGCGATCCGCGACAGCCTGCGCTCCCGCCTGCCCTCCGGAGCGATCTTCCGCTGCGGCCTGGGCTCCCGCGTGCCCGTCGAAGCGATCTTCCGTCGCGGCCTGGGCTCCGGCGTGCCCGTCGAAGCGATCTTCCGCTGCGGCTTGCACTCCGCCATGCTCGGCCGGGCGATCCGCGACGGCCTGACCCGCGCCGGTTGATTGCGCGGGTGCCGACGCGGCAGGCGATCCACCGCCCGCGCCGGGCGGGGCCACCCGTCGCCGCCCTTCGCCCATCCCGGGCAGCCGGGCCGCGATGGCCGCGGCCGCGGCCCGGACGGCAGGCGTGCCGCGGTGATCGACGGTGAGCACCACCGTCTCGGCCTCGATCGCCCGCATCCCGGTCGGATCGGCGCCGCGGAAGGTGAGGACGGCCTGATCGGGATCGCCCGCGAGGAGGACCGTGTCCGCGCTGCGGCCGAGCACGCCGACCAGCTCCATCTGCTGGGGATCGAGATCCTGCGCATCGTCGACGACGAGATGGCGCACCCGCTCCCGCTCGGCGGCGAGGAGCTTCGGGTCCGCGGCGAGGGCGTCGAGGGCGGCGGCCACCAGCTCAGCGGCGTCGAGCGCGGGGGCGGTGGCTTGTGGCGCGCCTCGGCCTGCCGCTCCCCGCAACAGCGTGACCTGTTCGTAGCTGCGGAAGAACCGGCCCGCGGCGAACCACTCGGCGACCTCGTGGCGCGCACCGAGCTCGGCCAGCTCGTCAGGCCCCAGGCCGCGCTCAGCGGCGCGCAGCAGCAGCTCCCGCAGCTCGGCGGCGAACCCGGGCACGCCGAGCGCAGGCTCGATGCGCTGCGGCCACCCCGAGCCGGGGACCACGCCGTCGACCTCACCACCCAACAGATCGCGGACCAGCGCATCCTGCTCGGCGCTGGCGAGCAGCCGCGGCGGCGGATCGCCATGGCGTGCGGCGTGCAGCCGCAGCACCCCGAAGGCGTAGGAGTGCACGGTGCGGACCAGCGCCTCGCGGCTGGTGCCCCCACCCCCAACACCCCCGCGCACCAGCCGCTCCCGCAGCTCCGCGGCGGCCCGCCTGCTGCCGACCAGCACCAGGGTGCGGGCCGGGTCGTGCCCGGCCGCCACCCGGCGCGCGGTGGCGGCAAGCACCAACGTGGTCTTCCCCGTGCCCGGCCCTCCGACGATCCGCAGCGGCCCCTTCTCGTGGGTGAGGACGCGGAGCGCCGCCGCGTCCCACTCCGGCTCCGGCAGAGACGGTTGGGCGCGGCGCACGAGCGAGGGAGCGAGCGCTGCGGTCATGGTGGGGATGCAACCACGAGGCACCGACAGTTTGCGGAGCGCGGGGCCGATGGCGGGGTGAGGCGGGGGCAGGGGTGGGGGCGGTCCGGAGCGGGACGGAAGCGGCCGGGAGGCGGAGGCGGGCTGTGGGCGGGGCGCCGCCGTGGGCGGAGGCGGGCCGTGGGCGAGCCCCGCCGTGGGCGGAGGCGGGCCGTGGGCGAGCCCCGCCGTGGGCGGACGGCGGGCCGTGGGCGAGCCTCGGGCGTGGGCGGAGGCGGGCCGTGGGCGAGCGCCGCCGTGGGCGGAGGCGGGGCGAAGGCGGGCGGGGCGACGGCGGGGCGGGCGACGGCGGGGCGAAGGCCGGGGCGGCGGCGGGGCGAAGGGCGGGGCGGGGATCGCAGCAGGGTGACACCGCTGCAACTCAGTCGCTGCAGGGTGGCACCGCTGCCATCCACCGACCCCCAGCGACTGTCCCACTACCGCCGCGGGGCTGGCAGGATCGCGATGTGAGTGCTCTCCACGTTCATGTCTTCGGCCCGGATGACGGTCGTCCTGTCCTCGCGCTGCATGGCGTCACCGGACATGCCCTGCGCTGGGCGGTGCTGGCCGAGCAGCTGCCGGAGCTGCGTCTGCTCGCGGTGGACCTGCGCGGACACGGCCACTCGCCCTGGACCCCGCCATGGGGCTTCGAGCAGCACGTCGCGGACGCCGTCTCCGTGCTCGACGCGCACGGCCTCGACCGCGTCCCGGTGCTGGGTCACTCGTTCGGCGGAGCGATCGCGCTGCACCTCGCCCGGATCGCCCCGGAGCGGGTGGAGCGGCTCATCCTGGTCGATCCGGCGCTCGGCCTCCCCCCGGACGACATGCTGGAGGCGGCGGACGAGGCCTGCGCAGGTGAGTCCTATCCCGACCTCGCGGCCGCGAGGGCCGAGCGGGCGCAGCGCTGGGAGGGGATCCCCGACGCGCTGGTCGACGCGGAGATCGAGAACCACCTCGTCGCGGAAGGGGACCGGTGGCGCTACCGCTACGCGACGCCAGCGGTCGTCGCGGCCTGGAGTGAGATGGCCCGACCGGCGATCACGCCCCCGCCGGACCTGCCCACCCTCCTCCTGCCCGCGACGAAGGTCGACTACGTCAACCCCGCCTGGGTCGAGCGGCTGCGCGCGGAGCTGGGCGGGCGGCTTGTCGTCGTGGAGATGGACACTGGGCACATGATCTACCTGGAACGTCCGGCCGAGACGGCCGCCGCGGTCCGGGCGTTCCTGGCCTGACGGGACGTCCGATGGACGAGGCGGTCCTGGAGCGCGTGCGGGCGGTGGTGCGCGCGATCCCGCCGGGCGAGACGTCGACCTACGGGGAGGTGGCGGCGCAAGCGGGGATCCCCGGGCGGGCCCGGCTCGTGGGCCGGATCCTCGCCGAGGACGGACACGACCTGCCATGGCACCGGGTGCTACGCGCCGACGGCACCTGCGCCCCGCAGATCGCGCAGGAGCAACTGGCCCGGCTGCGGGCGGAGGGCGTCCTCCTGCAGCGCGGCCACCGCTGAGCGGGCTGGCCACCCGGGCACGCCCCGCCCATTTCGCAGAGGGTGTGGTGTCGTCGCAGACGCCCGAACACATGCGTCGACACCGCAGCGGAGCGGCCCCCCGCAGCAACCGCCTGCTCGACCCGGTCGCCACGGCGATCGCCGCATGTGGTGTTAAGAGTGCAGTGGTGCGCCGCCGACACCATTATTGACGATCATGGCCCCGCTGTGGGCCTCCCGACGGACGGTGATCGCCAAGGATGGGACATAACGGCCATATGACCCTCGTGTCCCACAACCGGCGATCAACGCTCGCCAGCAGGCTCACAAGGCGATCACCGACGCGGCGACCGCAAGAAACCCAGCCACCACCAACAACCCCGCTACGCCCTCCGAGATCACGACCATCAGACGCGCCGCTCCTGCTTCAAGTAACCGGCATTGCGGGTCGAGCCAGGCCCGAGGCCGTGGGCTACGCCACCGACGACCGGGCACAGGCGGCCGCGTAGCGGGCGAGCACCAGATCGGCGACGGCTTCGTGGGTCGTGAGGGGGTCCGCGACGACGTCGGCCCCGGACGCGGTGAGCGCGCGCTGGAAGAGCCCGGGTGCCAGCAGCCAGGACGCCACGGCGACCCGCGCGGCGCCGTCGGCCCGCAGCCGGGCGACGGTCTCGTCCACCCGCGGCCCGCCCGCGGCGATGGTGGCCAGGACAACCGGCGTCCGCAGCACCCGGGCCAGCCGCCGGGCCGCGGTGGCCCCGTCGGCCTGGGCGGACGGGTCGCTCGAGCCCGCGACGGCGAGGATGACCGCGTCGCCGTCGCGCATACCCGCGGTCCACAGCCGCGACGCCGCCGCGCGAACGAGCGCCGGATCCGGGCCGAACGTCTCCGCCAGCCGCACGTCGGTGCGGCCGGTGGCGGCAAGCTGAGCGGGCACGTCGACGCGCACGTGGTAGCCCGCCGCGAGGAACATCGGCACGGCGACCACCGGTCCGGGCAGCTGGGCGAGCGCCTCGGCGGGCGTCGGGTGTCGCACGTCGACGTAGCACGGCTCCACGGGTACTTCGGCGTGCGCGCGCACCTGCTCGGCGACCGCCTCGGTGACCGCGGCGCCTGCCGGGTCGCGTGTGCCGTGGGCAACCAGGAGGAGCGCCCCGTTCACCTGGCGTCCCCGTGCAGGCAATGCCCCCCGACGGGGACGGGTCCGGCCGCGGGATCCAACGCCAGCCGGTACCCGCGCTTCACGACGGTCTGCACCAGCCGAGCCTCCCCCAACGCGGCGCGCAGGCGGGTCATCGCCGTCTCGACGGCGTGCTCGTCGGCGCCGGAGCCGGGCAGGGCCTGCAACAGCTCGGTGCGCGTCACCACCCGCCCCGGCCGCCGTGCGAGGGCCCGCAGCAACGTCATGCCCACGGGCGCGACGCGGCGCAGCTGACCGTCGACGAGTACGGCCTGGCCCCGCAGCTCCAGCCAATGGCCCGCGACGGGCAACCGCCGGGCCCGGGCGGGCATCTCGGTCTCCAGCCGCCGCACCATGGCGCCGAGGCGGGAGCGCTGCGGCTGGACGGTAGGCACGTCCTCGGCCTCAAGTGGCGCGGCCGTGACCGGCCCGACGCACAGCGCCAGCACCGGTCCCCGCAGGCCCGCCAGCAACGCGTCGGCAACGCAGCGGTCACGCGCCCTGGCCAGCAGGCTCGCCGCCGCGGGCGCGCTGGTGAAGGCGACGACGTCGATGCCACCGGCCAGCACCGCGTCGATGAGCCGGTCCAGCGGGCCGATGTCGGCAGGCTGCATCCACCGGTACACCGGCACCTCGACGACCTCGGCCCCCGCGACGCACAGGGCCTCGACGACGTCGGGCAGCGGCTCGCCGTGCAGCTGCACCGCGATCCGGACGCCCTCGACGCCGCAGTCGAGCAGGTGGTCGAGCACCTCGGCCGACGACTCGGAAGGCGGCGACCACGCATCGGCCAGTCCAGAGGCCCGGATGGCCCCGCGCGCCTTCGGACCACGCGCGATCAGCTCGCCGCAGCCGAGCGCGCGCACCAGCTCCTCGCCGCGGCCCCAGCCGCGCGCGGCGTCGACCCAGCCGCGGAACCCGATGCCGGTCGTGGCGACCGTGATGTCCGGGGGCCGCGCGATGAGCTCCCGCGTGGCGGCGAGCAGCTTCGTGTCGTCGGCCAGCGGCACGATCCGCAGGGCCGGACCGTGTTGGACGACCGCACCGCGGCGCTCCAGCATCGCGCCCAGCTCGTCGGCCCGGCGCGCTGCGGTGACACCCACGGTGAAGCCCTGAAGCGGCGGCACGTCGTGGGTCACGGGAACAGGGGCGGCGGTCACAGTGCTCCGGATTTTAGTCCGACCTGGACCGCGCCGCCGTCACCGATCCGGACCAAGTGAGTGGGCACGCTCACGGTCGGGTCGTCGGGGCACCGCCCGGAAAGGAGTAAGAACACCCTGCTTGCAGAGGCGGAGGCGACGGTCGGCACGCCGACGATGCCGCGAGACATCACCGCGGCTCCCGAGAAGGGGTCGACTTGCCAAGGACCCCCTAGAGCAACGTGCTGACCAACCCCGCGGCGCGCTCGAGGCCCGCGAACGTGCGCGCGGACGCGTCCGGGTGCTGGGCGTGCAGCGCGAGCCGGTGCAGCACCGCGCGCAACATCATCTGCGGCCACTCGTCCAGATGGGCCCAGCGTTGCAACAGTCCGACGTCCGCTCCGCCCCACGCCAGCGCGTCGACGACGACGACGGCGGCGGCCCACTCCTTGGGCCGCCAGCACGGCACGAGGTCGACGATCGCGGGGATGCCGTCGGCGTCGAAGACGACGGAGCCGAACAGTTCGGGGTGCACGACCTGCGCGGTGAGGCGGACCGGGGTGCGGTAGGCGGCGAGCTGGGCGTACAGGTCGCCGCCCGCCTTCGGTTCGAGGTAGAGCTTGCGCTCGCCGAACGCGCCTGCGGCCGATCGGGTCAGCAGGTCGTCGCCGCCGTCGAGGACGCGGGGGCGCTCGAGGCCCGCGGTGGCGGCGTGCAGCGCCATAGCCGCCGCCAGCACCGCGTCGTAACGGGGCTCCAACGCCCCCGCGACAGCCCTGCAGGCCGCCCAACCCGCGACGACCCACCGCCCGTCCGACGACCGGACGGGACGCGCCAGCCGCACACCGTCCACGTGCAACCCATCGAGCACGCCCGCCGACCAGGCCGCGACGGCGTTGTCAGACACCGGACGGATCAGCACGTCGCCGCACTTCCACGCCGGACGCCCCGCCCACAGCACCGGTCTGGGCTCCTTGTCCTTCGCACCGAAGGCGGTCCGGACGTGGGGCGGGAGCTGGACCGCTTGCGCGGTGGACGTGGCGGGCGGAAGCACGGGCACGCTGGTCACGCTACCTGCGCTCGACCTCGGATCGAGACAGCCACGCTGCAGCGGCCGATCCTGTCTCTAGTAGGTCGGCAGGCTCGGGTCCACCTGCTTGGCCCAGGCCAACACCCCGCCGCCGACGTGCACCGCGTCCTTGAACCCGGCCTTGTGCAACGCCGCGAGCGCGTCCGCCGAACGCGCGCCCGACTTGCAGTGCAGCACAACCGGCTTGTCCTGCGGGATCTCCGACAGCGCCTCCCCGGACAGGATCCGGTCCTTCGGGATCAGGACGGCCCCCGGGATGCTGACGATCTCGTACTCGTGCGGCTCACGGACGTCGATGAGGGCGAAGTCCTTGCCCGCGTCCATCATCTCCTTGAGCTCGACCGGAGTGATCGTGTGCCCCGCCGCTGCGCGCTGCGCGTCGTCGGACACCACACCGCAGAACGCGTCGTAGTCGATCAGCTCGGTGATCGGCTTGGACTCGGGGTCCTTGCGGATGCGGATTGTGCGGTAGGACATCTCAAGTGCGTCGTAGACCATCAGCCGACCCAGCAGCGGCTCGCCGATGCCGGTGATCAGCTTGATCGCCTCGTTGACCATGATCGACCCGATCGACGCGCAGAGCACGCCCAGCACGCCACCCTCCGCGCACGAAGGCACCATGCCGGGAGGCGGCGGCTCGGGGTAGAGGTCGCGGTAGTTCAGGCCCTTGCCGTTGGGCGCGTCCTCCCAGAACACCGAGGCCTGGCCCTCGAACCGGAAGATCGAACCCCAGACGTAGGGCTTGCCGAGCAGCACCGCGGCGTCGTTGACCAGGTAGCGGGTGGCAAAGTTGTCGGTGCCGTCGAGGATCAGGTCGTAATCGCGGAAGATGTCGAGGACGTTCGAGGCCTCCAGCCGCACGGGGTGCAGCACAACCTTGACGAACGGGTTGATCTCGGCGATCGAGTCGCGCGCCGACTCCCCCTTCGGCCGCCCGATGTCGGACTGGCCGTGGATCACCTGACGGTGCAGGTTCGACTCGTCGACCTCGTCGAACTCGACGATGCCCAGCGTGCCGACGCCCGCCGCGGCCAGGTACAGCAGCGCGGGGCTGCCCAACCCGCCCGCGCCGACGACGAGCACCTTCGCGTTTTTCAGCGCTTCTGCCCACTCATCCCCACATCGGGGATGATCAGGTGACGGCTGTAGCGGGCCACCTCATCCTTGGTCAGCTCGGCCGCGGGCTCCACGAGCGGCGGTAACGCCATAATCTTCTGCTCCTTGCGATCGCGTCCGTGTCTGCCTTGACCAACGCTGGCCTCAGCCGTCATCTTCCCATCGGCCCGCGGGGACGGGGTCTTCCCACCGACGCTGCGCGAGGGCGTCCCACATACCCGCCACCGCCGCCGCGACGGCTTCGGGTGCCTCGATCTGCGCGACGTGTCCGACACCCGGAAGCATCAGCAGCCGCCCGCCGACCACCTCGGCGGTCCGCACCGCCAGCCGCGGGGCGACGAGCCGGTCGAGATCTCCCCAGACCACCAGCGTCGGCACCCGGATCCGCGCGGCCACCGCCCACAGCGACTCGCCGCGCCACCAGCTGCGCAGCATCGCCTTGGCCGTCCGCTCGAAGGCCTCGCCCGCCCACGGCTGCAGCCCGCGCGCGTCGAACTCGGCCACCTGCTCGGCCAGGCGCTGCTCGGTGGCCAGGCCCGGGTTGCCGAAGCACAGCCTGACGACGCTCTCCACCCGCTGCCGGTTGGTCACCGCCGCCATCTCGGCCCGAGCGCGGCGGCCCGCAGGGCCCGGCAGCATCGCGACGATCATCCGCGGATCCGACACGCGGCGCGGGTCGAGTCGGCGGTCGGGCATGGCGGGCGAGACGAGGGTGAGCGACCGCACGAGCTCCGGACGCCGGGCCGCGACCATGGCGGCGATCGCCCCGCCGAGGGAGTTGCCGAGCAGGTGCACAGGGCGGCCGCGGCCTGCGAGGAAGCACATCAGGGCGTCAGCGTGGCCGTCAGGGCTGTAGTCGGGCACAGGGAGCGGCCGGGTCAGCCCGAACCCCGGCAGGTCAACCGCGATGCCCGACGCTCTGGGGGCGAGCAGGGCGGCGAGGTCGGTCCAGTTGGTGGCCGAGCCAGACAGCCCGTGCACATAGACGGCCTCCACGGCCGACGCCCCCGGCGTCTCGCGGACGTGCAGCGTGACCCCGCCTGCGGTGATCTCCCGACCCGGCCACTGACGGGCGTTCGGATCGCGGGCGGGCAGTGTCGCGGTATCAGCGAGCGGCGGAGCCGTCACTGCTGTCGATGCGGCTGTCGGCGCGCGGGGCCGGGAGCGCGTCATCACAGTGACGAGCGGGCGGACGGAGGCGCGGTCACCCGTCGAGCATGACCCGGACGGGCCGCTCCTCGCCACCGTCTGCGCGGACAGTCCCGCGACCCCACCGCGGATATGCCCCCACAGCCGCTCGGCGCGTCCGGGCTGCTCAGTCCGAAAATCGCGGGTGCGACCATGGCGTTCAGCTCGGTCTTCGTCGTGGCCAACAGCCTGCGGCTGCGGCGGTTCCACAGTGGATTCGGCGGCTCCGCAACGGGTCACATCGCCCCAAAGTGGCTACCGACGGGTACGGTGAGCCGGCAGCGAGGGCAGGAGGCGAGGGCGCGATCATGACTGAGACGACGGCGCAGCGCGGCAGGCTGTCGCGCAGCGCCCGCCGGGCACAGCTGCTGGTCGCGGCCCGCGACGTCTTCGCCGACCAGGGCTACCACGCCGCGGCCATGGATGACATCGCCGAGCGCGCCGGTGTCAGCAAACCCGTGCTCTACCAGCACTTCCCTGGGAAGCTGGAGCTTTACCAGGCACTGCTCACGACCTACGCCGACGAGCTGGTCGCGCAGGTCCGCTCGGCGCTCTCGACCACGTCCGACAACGAGGAGCGGGTGCAGGCGGCCGTCGCCGCGTACTTCGACTTCGTCGCGGGTGAGGGCAAGGCCTACCGCCTGGTCTTCGGTTCCGACCTGCGCGGCGAGGAGACCGGCGTCGTCGAGGGCGCGCTGAACCGCTGCATCGAGACCGTCGCCCAAGCCGTCACCACGGACGCCGGGCTCGACCCCTCCCGCGCGCGGCTGCTCGCCGTCGGGCTGGTCGGGCTGTCACAGGTCGCGGCGCAGTACTGGTTGGACTCCGAACAGAGCGTCTCGAGGGACGACGCCGTGGCGCTACTGGCGGGCCTCGCGTGGCGCGGTCTTGCTGGCTTCCCTCTGGTGCACTGATACCCGTGCGCGGAAGATGTCGCTCTGGCCACCTTTCCGCGCACGAGCACGGCGAGCTGCGCCGCCACGCCTGTCACCCGCCCCCACGAGGAGCATGTGCACCGGGAATCACCATGAGCTGCGCAGACGGGAGTCTCGACGGTCCGGCGCGCCGGCTGCGAGCAGTCGGGGGTTGCCCAATCGTCGGTCGGGGCGCACCACCGTGAGTCGCCCGACTGACCCCGACGACTTCCCCGCCACGGCACGGTGAGTCGACTGCCCCGCCACACCGAGCTGGCTGTATCACCACGCCAGGCCACCCGATCGCGAGCTTGATCAGCGAAAATGGGACATGAGCGCCATATCTGGCGCTCATGTCCCATTTCTGGCGATCATTGAGCAGAATGCGTCAGCCGATGGCGAAGCCCACCTTGCGGCCATCCTCGGGCCCGATCTCGACGTAGGAGATCTGGCCTGCGCGGACGATGAAGGTGCGACCCTTCTCATCGACGAGCCGCAGCAGGCTGTCGCTCCCGCCTGACAGCGCGGCGTCGACCAGGCCCGCGACCTCGTCTGCGGACTGGTCGCTTGACACCACGAGCTCCCGCGCGCTCTCCGCGATGCCGATCTTGACCTCCACGGGGGACCTCCTGGTCGTGACGAATGGACGAGCGAGGCCCAGGCTAGTCGAGCCCAGGTCGCCGAGCCGTGCCCGGGCGTCCGCCCTCGGCGAAAGTCCTCCGCCGTGCCCGCTGGCAGCCGGGCCGCTTGGCCGCAGCTCCGCCGTCTCACACCCGGTCCGCGCACGACGACGAACCGTCCGAATCACCGCGGTGAACCAGCGACTCGGGGTGGCGAAACCGCCGACTCACCGCGCGCGTGGGGCCTGGTAGGCACGGTCTACGCCTCGTCAGCCGGGCGGGGCGACTTCGCACCGCGCGGCCCGACCTCGCAGGCTGCCCGCGGAGTGCGACGTCGGGCTCCGGGGTGCGAGGTCGGCCTCCAGACGTCGTTCCCCAGCCTCGCAGGCCGGGCCCATGGCGGGGCGGGCGACTGACCGGGGCGGGGCGGGCGACTCGGCGTGGTGAAACCGGCGACTCACCGTGGCCGGGCGGGCGACTCACCGTGGCGGGGCGGGCGACTCACCGTGGCGGGGCGGGCGACTCACCGTGGCCGGGCGGGCGACTCACCGCGGCGGGGCGGGCGACTCACCGTGGTGAAACGGCCGACTCGGCGAGGTGGGGTGGGCGACTCACCCGTGAGGGGCTCAGCTGGGGGTCAGTTCAGGCCCAGCTTCGCCATCCGCTTGCCGTGGTTGGACTGCACGCGGCGGAGCAGCGCGGCGATCCCGGCCAGGTCGCCGCTTCCGGAGATGATGAAGGCGGCGAGCTCGTCGCGTTCGGCGACGATCTGCTGGGCCTGGGTGACCGCCTCACCGAGCAGCCGCCGTCCCCAGAGCGCGAGCCGGTCGCGCATGCGGCGGTCGGTGTCGCAGGCTGCATGCACCTCCCGCTCGGCGAACGCGCTGTGCCCGGTGTCGGCCAGCACCCGCTGCACCAGCTCGCCAGTGGCTCCGGGCAGCCACCCGGAGATCTCGCGGTAGAAATCGCCCGCCAGCCCGTCGCCCAGGTACACCTTGACGATCGACTCGAGCCAGCTCCGCGGGGCCGTCGACGCGTGGTAGGAGTTCCACGCGACGACGAAGGGCAGCATCGCGTCCTCGACGGCCACCCCCATCCCGCGAAGGTGCTCCTCGAGCAGCACGAAGTGGCCCATCTCCGCGGCCGCGATCTTGGACAGCGTCGCGCGGCCGGACAGCGTCGGGGCGGCACGCGCGTCCTCCGAGATCCGATCGAACGCCGAGAGCTCGCCGTAGGCCAGCACCCCGAGCAGGTCGACGGTCGCGCGCGCCGCGCCCGACTCGTCGATCCCGTCCGGCGTCGCGGCAGTCGTCATGAGCCCAGCTTAGTTGACCTGCAGGCTAGTTGACCTGCGACGGGGACGTGCGCCGCTTGGGCGGCCACACTGCATGGGGGACGGCAGGAACGGCACTGTGACCCGACTCGCCTGCCGCGACCTGACACGTCGCTGCCCGGGCGGGTATGCTCTCTGTCAGCGCGTCGCTCATTTCGGGCGCGCGCCCTGCCGCGGCCCACCGGACAATCGCCGGAGCCGCACACGACCTGGTGCGTGCAGCGCTTCGTCGGCTCTCCTGCCCGCGCGGAAGTTCTGCAGCGGGCGGTCGAGGAGCTGGCCCCGGCTCCTGTGCGCGGAGAGAGGCGATCACCCTGTCCGTCCCCGTTGAAAGTTCCATCGACATCGAAAACTCCATTGACTCCCCCGAAGACGTCGAGGCGCACCCGCTTCAGGCGGGCGCCTCCGTCAGCGAAGACTCCCCCACCTTTGCCGAACTGGGCGTCCGGCCCGAGATCGTGCGGGCGCTGGGCGAAGCGGGCATCGTCCGCACGTTCGCCATCCAAGCTCTCACCCTCCCGCTCGCGCTGGCGGGCGAGGACGTCATCGGCCAGGCCCGCACCGGCATGGGCAAGACCCTCGGCTTCGGCGTCCCGATGCTGCAACGGCTGGTGCCCCCTGCTGAGCGACCCGCCGCCACGGCCGACGGCGAAGCCGCCGACCGCACCAAGGACGTCCCGCAAGCGCTGGTCGTGGTGCCGACGCGCGAGCTGTGCGTCCAGGTCGCCAAGGACATCGCCGACGCGGGCCGCCACCTGGGCGTCCGCGTCGTCGCGATCTACGGCGGCCGCGCGTACGAGCCGCAGCTTGCCGCGCTGCGCAAGGGCGTCGACATCGTGGTCGGCACCCCTGGGCGGCTACTCGACCTCGCCGAGCAGCGTCACCTCGCCCTCGGCCGGGTCAGCGCGCTGGTGCTCGACGAGGCCGACGAGATGCTGGACCTCGGCTTCCTGCCCGACGTCGAGCGCATCATGCGGATGCTTCCCGAGCAGCGCCAGACCATGCTGTTCTCGGCCACGATGCCCGGCCCGATCATCGCCCTCTCCCGCGCGTTCCTGAACCGCCCGACCCACATTCGGGCGGAGGAGTCCACCCAGGGCTCGGTGCACGAGCGCACCCACCAGTTCGTCTACCGCGCGCACGCGATGGACAAGGTCGAGCTGCTCACCCGTGTCCTGCAAGCCGAGGGCCGCGGCCTCACCATGATTTTCGCTCGCACCAAGCGCACGGTGCAGCGCGTCGCCGACGACCTCGCGGAACGCGGGTTCGCCGCCGCCGCCGTGCACGGTGACCTCGGCCAGGGCGCGCGCGAGCAGGCCCTGCGCGCGTTCCGGTCCGGCAAAGTCGACGTGCTGGTGGCCACCGACGTCGCCGCCCGCGGCATTGACGTCATCGACGTCACGCACGTGGTCAACTACCAGTGCCCTGAGGACGACAAGACCTACGTACACCGGATCGGCCGCACCGGCCGGGCGGGCAAGGAGGGCGTCGCCGTCACGCTCGTCGACTGGGACGACATGCCCCGCTGGAAGATGATCAGCGACGAGCTCGGGCTGGGCATCGACGAGCCCGCCGAGACCTACTCCACGTCCGAGCACCTGTACACCGACCTTGCCATCTCGGCGTCTGCCACCGGGCGGCTGCCGCTGTCCCGGCGTACCAGGGCCGGGCTCGCGGCCGAGTACGTCGACAGCGAAGGCGACGTCGGCGGCCGCGGACGCAGGCGCACCCGCACGGGCGAGCGGGAGGAGCCCGCCACCCCGGTCCGCGTGCGCAGGCCCCGCACACGCACCCGAGGCTCCCGAGCACAGTCCGCGGACGGCAGCGTGTTGGCGACATCGGCTCCGGCAGAATCGGCTAGAGCGGAGTCCTCAGCAGGCGAGCCTCAGCGAGCCGCCACGGGCGACGCGCCCAACGAGGGTGGCGACACCGACCAGCCGCGCCGCCGTCGCCGCCGTGGAGGCGCTCGACGCCGCGGCCCGGGACAGTCGATGGGCGAGGTCGGCGCCGCGGCTTCGGACGCCGCCGCTAGCTGAGCGAGAAACCTGCACGGTGACGAGCGCCCCGCCCGAAACGCCGACGCCGCCGCAGCCGTCGATGCCATCCAGGTGGCTCCACCTCAGGGGCCGCCTGATCGCCCCGGAACGGCGGCGGCGCAGTGACGTGTACGTGGCGGTGGCGCTCGTCGTGTTGATCGCCGTCGGAGTGGCCGTGCTGTGGGTACGCAGTCCTGAGGTCGCCACCGTCGACACCCCCGACGCCATGCCCGTCGCGGCTCCGACGCCCGCAGGCGACGTGCCCGCGGCCTTCGCCGAAGTGTGGCGCGCGCCGAGCGGCGCCTCGGTGGCCCCCGTCATCGCCGGGCCCGCCGTCGTCACCGGCGACGGATCGACGGTGTCTGGCCGCGACGCCGAGACCGGCGACGTGGCCTGGAGCTACCAGCGCGACGTTCCGCTCTGCGCGGTCACCGCGGCCTTCTCGGGAACCGACGACGGCAACGGCCACGCGCTCGCCCTCTATGAGAGCCGCAGCGGCTGGTGCAGCGAGCTCACCGCGCTGCATCCCCTGAGCGGACGGCGCGCCGGTGCCAGCAACCCGAACATGCAGCCCGGCGTCCAGATGCTGGCCGACGGGTCCTACGTCACGGCGACCGGCGCCAACTACCTCGAGGTGTGGCGCTCCGATCTCGTGCGCACCCTCGAGTACGGCAACGTGCCCACCCCTGTCCAGCCGGGTAGACAGCCGCGGCCGAACTGCTCCTACGGCTCCACGGCGGTCAGCAGCGACCGGATCGGCGTGATCGAACGCTGCCCGGAGGTGCCGGTCGACCGGCTCACCGTTCTCACTCCGGACGGCCCGAAGGGCGCCGACACCCCCGACGTGCCGTTCTCGATCGAGCTGCCGACAGCGGGCACAGTGCTCGTGGCACTGTCGGACGACCGGGTCGCCGTCGCGCTGCCCAACCCCGCCCGCCTCGCGATCTACGACAAGGCGGGCTTGGAGGTAACCGAGACTCCCCTCGCCGTTCCCCCCTCGGCGTTCGCGACGACACCTGCCGGTGCGCCCGCGACCGTCACCACCGACGGCTCCCACGTCTACTGGTGGGCGGGCGGCACGACGGTCGCCCTCGACGCC
>CAWGYF010000024.1:0-365471 GCA_963826705.1 uncultured Actinomycetota bacterium | reverse complement strand
ATCGCAGCAGGGTGACCCTGCTCCGATTGAGTCGCAGCAGTGTCACCCTGCTGCGACCCCGACCCCCACCCCACCCCCGCCCCCACCTCGCGGCTGCAGGGCTAGGGCTCGGTTGTTGTCGGCGGCGTCTGCGATGTGGTCGGTGTGGTCGGCGTCGGTGGCGTCGGTGTCGTCGGCGGCGGCTTCGTCGTCGTGGTGATCGTGGTTGGCGGAGCCTCCGTCGTCGTCACCGCAACCGTGGTCGTGATGACCGGTGGGGGTGGCACGACGCGGATCGTCGGCCGCGGTCCCACCGGCGCCCGGGCGGTCACGACCGCCGCCGTGGTCGGCGCCGGGGCGGTGGTCGGCGCGGCCTCGGTCGTCGCCAAGGCGGGAGTCGGGCCCGAGGCGAGGCCGGTTAGCGTCGTCGGCGGCGCGGGCCGTGGCCAGAGGAACACCGCTAACAGGACGGCCACAGCGGCCATCGCGCCACCCGTCCCCACCAACGCGGCGGGGCTGGAGCGCCGCACGGGCGGCTGGGCGTAGGTGTACTCGGCGTCCTCCTCGTAGTTGTACTCGGCGTCCTGCTCGTAGTTGTAGTCGGCGTCCTGCTCGTAGGGGGGTCGCTCGGGCAGCGCGGGGCGCATGGGCGGCGGCGGGAGCGGCGGTCGGGACGCGCTGATCCGCTCGGTCGGCGCGATGGGCTCGGCCGCGAACGCGCCCGTCTGCGGCGGCGGCTCGGGATGCTGGCGCCCCGGCGCGCCATGTAAGGCGCCGGGGACCGCGGCGGGAACCGGGTGCCCGGTGGTCCCAGCCCATGGGGCGGCCACGTGCGCGCCCGTCGCCAAGATGCCTGCGGAACTCAACGACAGCGCCGCGCCCCTCGCGATGGCGTTCTTCGGGTCGGCGTCCACGGCGACCGGGCGCCCGAGGTGCTCCGACACCAACTGGGCGACCAGCGGGATCCGCGAGGAGCCGCCGACCAGCAGGACGGCCGTGAGCTGCTCGGGGGTCATGGCCGCCGAAGCGATCGCCCGCCGCAGGGCGCTCACCGTCTCCTCGACCGATGGTGCGATCATCGCCTCGAACTCGCTACGGTGCAGCCGCACGGAGCCCTGGCCTGCGGGTGTCAGCACCGGGATCGACACCTCAGTGTCGGCCGAGAGCGCTTCTTTGGCCTCCGTGCACTCCCGCCGTACCGCCGCCAGCGCGGACAGGACGGCCGGGTCGGCTTCGTCGAGGCCGTCGAACGCCTCGGGAAGGCCTTCGCGGACGTGCTCGAACACGAGCTCGTCCAGGTCGATCCCGCCGAGCCGTTCCACACCTTCCGGACGGCCGAGCAGGCTGAAGCCCTGTGGCTCCTTGTGGACGACGGCCGCGTCGAAGGTGCCGCCGCCGAAGTCGTACACCGCGACCGTCGATCCCGACTCCAGCCGCTCGGCCGCCGCGTAATGCAGCGCGGCGGCCTGCGGCTCGGCCAGGAACGTGACGGGCAGGCCGTGGTGGCGCAGCGCCGCGCCGAGGAGGTCCTTCTTGTGCGTGTCCCACCAGGCCGGGTGGGTGACGGCGATGCGCGTCGCGGGACCGCCCTCGCGCTCGGCGACCCGGTCGACCACCCACTGCACCATCAAGGCGAACAGCTCTTCTGGCGCCCATGGCCGTCCACTGACCAGCACCGGCGTCGGGTCGCCGACCCGTCGCTTGAACTCGCGCACGATGTGGCCGGGGTCGCTGGTCGCCCTCTGCTCGGCGGCCTCCCCGACGACGACGCTCCCGTCGTCGTCGACGAAGAGCACGGACGGCACCGCGCTCGACCGGTCGCCGAGGTCGACGATCTCGGTCTCGGCGTGCCTGGCGTCCGTGCGGCATGTCGCGGCCGCGGTGCGGGTGGTGCCCACATCGATGCCCAACAGATGACCTGCCGCCACGTTCATCC
The DNA here is from genome assembly GCA_963826705.1 of uncultured Actinomycetota bacterium. Classification (GTDB taxonomy): domain Bacteria; phylum Actinomycetota; class Actinomycetes; order Mycobacteriales; family Pseudonocardiaceae; genus Pseudonocardia. The sequence continues at coordinate 363,556 of CAWGYF010000024.1, read as the reverse complement.
TCTCGCCTCGCCCGTCCGCTCGTGACGTTCGGTGATGCCCAGGACGGGGTCGATCCACGGTAACGTGACGGCGCGGGCCGCCCCGCGTCGGTACCGGCTTCGGAGTGAGAGTCGGGTCAGAGGCGGTGGTGCAGGGCTTCCGCCGCAGCCAACAGGTCCGCCGCCCACCGAACGCCGGGGCGTCGACCGATGCGCTCCACCGGGCCAGAGACCGACACGGCGGCCACCACGTGTCCCCCCGCGTCGCGAACCGGGGCCGAGACGCTCGCGACCCCGGACTCGCGCTCGGCTACGCTCTGTGCCCATCCCCGGCGCCGGACGTCGACCAGCGCACGCTCGCTGAACGTGGCGTCGGTCAGCACCGCGCGCTGCACGGACGGCTCGGCCCACGCGGCGAGCACCTTCGCGCCCGAGCCCGCGGTCATGGGCAGCCGGGAGCCGACGGGCACGGTGTCGCGCAGCCCGCTCGCGGGCTCGGCGGCGGCCACGCACACGCGCTGCGCCCCGTCGCGCCGATAGAGCTGGACGCTCTCCCCGGTGATGTCGCGCAGGCGAGGCAGCACTGCGGCTGCGGCCTCCAGCAAGGGGTCGACGCCGCCCGAGGCCAGCTCGGCCAACGTCGGGCCCGGCCGCCACTTGCCGTCGTTGCCTCGATGCAGCAGGCCGTGTACCTCCAGGCCGACGGCGAGCCGGTGGGCCGTGGCCCGCGGCAACCCGGTGCGCTCGCACAGCTCCGCCAGGCCACACGGCTCGGCCGCTGCTACGCGCAACACCCCCACGGCCTTGTCGAGCACGCCGATCCCGCTATGCTGTCTCACGAGCCGATACTAACTTCCTAACATTTGAGACGTCCAGAGGAGGTACGGCGTGGGAAGCGCCCAACACCCGAGAACACTGGCCGAGAAGGTCTGGGCTCAGCATCTGGTCCGCAAGGGGGAGAACGGGGAGCCCGATCTCCTGTATGTCGACCTGCACCTGGTGCACGAGGTCACCAGCCCGCAGGCGTTCGAGGGCCTGAGGCTGGCGGGCCGCCCGGTGCGCAGACCGGACCTGACCCTGGCGACCGAGGACCACAACGTCCCGACGCTCGACGTCCTCGCGCCGATCGCCGACGAGGTCTCGCGGCTGCAGGTCGAGACGTTGCGGCGCAACTGCGCGGAGTTCGGCATCACGCTCTACCCGATGAACCACGCCGAGCAGGGCATCGTGCACGTCGTCGGACCGCAGCTGGGCCTGACCCAGCCCGGCATGACGGTGGTCTGCGGCGACTCCCACACCTCGACGCACGGTGCGTTCGGCGCCATTGCGTTCGGCATCGGCACGTCGGAGGTCGAGCACGTGCTCGCCACGCAGACGTTGCCGCTCAAGCCGTTCAAGACGATGGCGATCACCGTGACGTCGAAGGACGGGCGGCTCCGCCCCGGCGTCACGAGCAAGGACGTCGTGCTCGCGATCATCGCTGAGATCGGCACCGGCGGCGGCCAGGGCTATGTGCTGGAGTACCGGGGCAACGTCATCGAGAACCTCTCGATGGAAGCCCGGATGACGATCTGCAACATGTCGATCGAGGCGGGCGCCCGCGCGGGCCTGATCGCGCCGGACGACACCACGTTCGCCTACCTGCGGGGCCGCGACCACGCGCCCGTCAACTTCGACGCGGCCGTCGCCGAGTGGCGCGAGCTGCGCACCGACGACGACGCGGCGTTCGACGCCGAGGTGGCCATCGACGCCGACACGCTCACCCCGTTCGTCACCTGGGGCACCAACCCCGGTCAAGGCCTCCCGCTGTCGGAGCGGGTGCCCGACCCGGAGCTGATCGTCGACGAGAACGAGCGCGTCGCCGCGGAGAAGGCGTTGGTGTACATGGGACTGACGGCGGGCACTCCGCTGCGCGAGATCCCCGTCGACACGGTGTTCGTCGGCTCCTGCACCAACGGGCGGATCGAGGACCTACGCGCGGCCGCCGAGATCATCGACGGCCGCCGCGTCGCGGAAGGCGTGCGCATGCTCGTCGTCCCCGGCTCGATGCGGGTGCGCTTCCAGGCCGAGGAGGAAGGCCTGGACAAGGTGTTCACCGCGGCCGGGGCCGAGTGGCGATCGGCGGGGTGCTCCATGTGCCTCGGCATGAACCCCGACCAGCTCTCGCCCGGCGAGCGTTCGGCTTCGACGTCCAACCGCAACTTCGAAGGCCGCCAGGGCAAGGGCGGCCGAACCCACCTCGTGTCGCCGCTGGTGGCCGCGGCCACGGCCGTGCGCGGCACCCTCTCGAGCCCGGAGGACCTTGACGTGAAGGACGGGGACTGATGGACAAGTTCACCACCCACACCGGTATCGGCGTGCCGCTGCGTCGGTCCAATGTGGACACCGACCAGATCATCCCGGCCGTGTGGCTCAAGCGGGTCACCCGCACCGGGTTCGAGGACGGCCTGTTCTCCGCGTGGCGCTCCGACCCGTCCTTCATCCTCAACCTCGAGCCCTTCTCGCGGGGGTCGGTGCTGGTGGCAGGCCCCGACTTCGGCACGGGCAGCTCGCGGGAGCACGCCGTGTGGGCCCTGACGAACTACGGCTTCCGCGTGGTGATCTCTTCGCGCTTCGCCGACATCTTCCGCGGCAACTCCGCCAAGGCGGGCCTCCTCGCCGCACAGGTGGCGCAGCCCGACGTCGAGCTGCTGTGGAAGCTGCTGGAGAACGCGCCCGGCACGGAGGTCACCGTGGACCTGGCCGAGCGCACCGTGGTAGCCGCCGACCTCACCGTGCCCTTCGAGATCGACAGCTACACGCGCTGGCGTCTGTTGGAGGGACTCGACGACATCGGGCTCACTATGCGCCACGCCGACGACATCTCGGCCTTCGAGGCGCGCCGTCCGGCGCGGATGCCCGTCACCACCCCGTAGCCGCCGCCGGACCCGTTGCCGGTCAACGTGATCCGGCTCTACCGTCTGCAGACCATGAACAAGACCCAGCTCATTGACGCGCTGGCGGCGCGCATCGGTGACCGGCGCACCGCGGCCACCGCGGTCGAAGGGCTGCTGTCGACCATCGTCGAGACCGTGCAGGCGGGAGAGCCGGTGTCGCTCACCGGCTTCGGTGTTTTTGAGTCCCGGGCCCGCGCGGCCCGGGTCGGACGCAACCCGCGCACGGGCGAGACCGTCGCCGTGCCCGCGGCCACCGTGCCCGTCTTCCGGCCCGGCACCGGCTTCCGGACGGCCGTCACGGGTGTCGCGGCGCCCGCACCGGTCGAGGTGGCGGTCAAGGCCCAGGGCAGGTCGACAAAGGCGAAGACGCCGACGAAGGCGAAGCCCGCGGAGAAGTCCGCGAAGAAGGCGAAGTCCAAGAAGAAGAAGTAGCGCCGATCAGCCCGTCGGATGGGAGTAGTAGTCCGCCGAGCGCAACGACGTCCCCACGAACCCCAGCACCCAGGTGCTCGCCTTGCGGGACGGCACAGCGGACGGGTCGATGGCGAACGCGTGCGGGGACGCCCTGACCAGCGCGCCCACGAGGTCAGGGATCACTCCACCCTGGCTGCTCACCACAGTCACACCGGGCGCGGCGGCCAGTTCGAGCAGGCGGTCGAGGGCCGCTCCGGGGTGGTTGTCGTAGCTGTCCTCGCCGAGCAGCGGTTCGTCGCTCACCGGCAGCCCGAGTGCCGCGGCCAGCGGTGTGACCGTCGCCCGGCACCGCATCAGCGGCGCACTTGCGATGCGGTCGGGGCCGAACAGCGGCAGCAGCTCGGCGAGGTGCGCCGCCTGCTCCCGCCCCGTCGACGACAGGGGGCGCTCGTCGTCGTCCCCGTCCCACTGGGCACGGCTGCCCGCCTTGGCGTGCCGGACGAGCACGATCGTCGACGTGGGGCGGCCACGTGCCGCGAACCGTCTCAGCACGTCCAGATCGTGCAGATACGACAGCATCTCGGCGGCATGCCCCGGCGAGACCCACCGCAGCTCGTCGGTCTCCGAGTTGGGCGCGAAGCAGCCGTCGCCCGCGCGCGCCGACCAGTAGCCGACGAGCTTGCGGCCCTCGGGGACCGTGTACCGCACGTCGCCGAGCACGGGTCCGAGGCGGGCCCGCAAACCGGTCTCCTCCGCGACCTCGCGCACCGCGGCGAACGGCATCGTCTCTCCGCGGTTCAGCTTGCCCTTGGGGAAGGACCAGTCGTCATACCGCGGGCGGTGCACGACGGCGATCTCGCCGCCGTCGCGCCACACGACGGCGCCGGCCGCGCGGACGTCGACGCGGTCGGGGTCCACGCCTGCGCGGCGTGGCGCGGCCGTCACTCTGCCTCAGCGGCGGGCGCCGCGTGCCGCAGCATCATCTCGGCCTGGTGGTCACGCACCGGCGACAGCCCGGACTCCGGGGTCGGCGAGGGCGCCCAGGACCCGTCGGCGGCCAGCGTCCAACATCGGGTGGCCGGGTGGAGGCACGAGTCGAGCACCTCGCCGAGCTTGGCCGCGAGCGCGGGCTCGGCCACATTCAGCAGCACCTCGACGCGTCGGTCGAGGTTGCGGTGCATCATGTCGGCGCTGCCGATCCAGTACTCGTCCGCCGCGCCGAAGTGGAACACCCTGCTGTGCTCGAGGAACCGGCCGAGGATCGACCGCACCTGGATGTTCTCCGAGAGACCCGCGCGGCCGGGGCGGATCGCGCAGATCCCACGCACCACGATGTCCACCGGCACGCCCGCCTGCGACGCCCGGTAGAGCGCGTCGATCACCTGCTCGTCGACCAGCGAGTTGACCTTGATCCGCACCCGCGCGGCGCTGTTGCCGTCGCGATGGGCCTCGATCTCGTCCTCGATGCGCCGCACGATCCCGCGCCGCACGCCATACGGCGCGACCAGCAGCGACCGGTACGAGGTCTGGCGCGAGTAGCCGGTGAGCGAGTTGAACAGGTCGGTGAGGTCGGCGCCGATCTCCGGGTCGGCGGTCAGCACGCCGATGTCCTCGTACAGCCGGGCGGTCTTCGGGTGGTAGTTGCCAGTGCCGATGTGGCAGTAGCGGCGGATCTGAACCCCTTCCTGGCGGACGACCAGCGAGGTCTTGCAATGTGTCTTGAGCCCCACCAGGCCGTACACGACGTGCACGCCTGCCTTCTCCAGCTCACGCGCCCAACGGATGTTGGCCTGCTCGTCGAACCGGGCCTTGATCTCGACGAGCGCCACGACCTGCTTGCCCGCCGCGGCCGCGTCGACCAGCGCGTCGACGATGGGGGAGTCGCCTGAGGTCCGGTAGAGGGTCTGCTTGATGGCCAGGACGTTCGGGTCGGCGGCCGCCTGCTCGATGAACCGCTGCACGCTCGTCGAGAACGAGTCGTACGGGTGGTGGACGAGCACGTCGCCCTCGCGCAGGGTGGCGAAGATGCTGCGCGGCGTCTCGCGCTCGGCGAACGCGGGGTGCGTCGCGGGCACGAACGGCTCGTCCTTGAGGTCGGGCCGGTCGACGGCGTGGATCGCCCACAGCGCCGTGAGGTCGAGCAGCCCCGGCACCGTGACGACGTCGGCCGGGTCGACGTCGAGCTCGCGCAGCAGCAGCTCCAGCATGTGCTCGCTCATGGCGTCGGTGACCTCGAGGCGCACCGGCGGTCCGAACCGGCGCCGGGCCAGCTCGCGCTCGAGCGACTGCAGGAGGTCCTCGTCGCGGTCCTCCTCGACCTCGACGTCGGCGTTGCGGGTGACGCGGAACGCGTGCACCTCGGCGACGTCCATGCCCGCGAACAGCTCCCCGAGGTGCGCGGAGATGAGGTCCTCGATGGGCAGGAAGATCACACCGGGATCCTCGGTGCGCACCCGCACCAGCCGCGGCACGTTGTTGGGCACCTTGACCCGCGCGAACCGCTCGGTGCGGCCCTCTGGATCGCGGACGGTCACCGCGAGGTTGAGCGAGAGCCCCGAGATGTAGGGGAAGGGGTGGGCCGGGTCCACCGCGAGCGGGGTGAGGACGGGGAAGACCTGCGCGGAGAAGTACTCGGAGAGGCGCCGCCGCTGGTCGTCGGACAGGTCGCTCCAGCGCATGATGCGGATGCCCTCAGCCTCCAGCTCGGGGCGCACCTGTTCGAGGAACAGCAGCGCCTGCGTCTCGGCGATGGCCTGGCTGCGCGCGGCGATCCGGACCAGCTGCTCGCGTGGGGACAGCCCGTCGGCGCTGCGGACGGCCAGGCCGGTCTCATCGCGGCGCTTCAGCCCCGCGACCCGCACCATGTAGAACTCGTCGAGGTTGGACGCGAAGATCGCCAGGAACTTGGCCCGCTCCAGCAGGGGTTGGCTGGTGTCCTCGGCCAGCGCGAGCACGCGCGCGTTGAAGTCGAGCCAGGAGAGCTCGCGGTTGAGGTAGCGGTCATCGGGCAGCTCCGACACCGGCCCTGGCGTGCGGGCGGGCGGGCTGACCGGCACCGCGGCGACCGCACCGAGCTCCGCGCGGTCATCGAGGAGGGTGGCGACGCTGCTGCCCGTGGCCTCGCCGTTGACCGCCTCCGGCGCGTCGGCCGCGCGCTGTTCGGCGGCCGCCGCCGGAGGGTCGGGGGTGTTGCGTTCAGCGTTCATGGCGTTCTTCGCGGGTGCGCCCTTCGCCGGGGCGTTGGCGCTCGGGGCGTTCGCGGCCGGGGCGGTCGTGGTCGCCACACTCGCGATCAGCGCGCTCGTCGTCGCCGCGCCGCGGGCGGCGGCGTTCACCCGCCGCGTCGCAGGCCGGGGGGTGCGCCGGTGTGGGGTGCGGGTCGATCGACGCTTCGGCTCCTGCGGTCCGGGCTCCGTCCCCGGCGAGCTGCTCACGTCATCACCCACGGCGGTGATTCTGTCCCACCACGGTGCCCCTGCGCCGCTCTCCAGGGAGGTCAACTGGGTGAACTGTGCGGATCGCGATCGGCCATCCGCGGCACGAGCGCCTCGCGGGTGTGCGCGCCGACCCCCAAATCTCGGGCGACTGCCAGGTCAGCGGGCGTGTCGACGTCGCGGCGCAGGCCCGGCCACCACCCCACGAGCGCCACCGCTCCCGAGGCCGCGTGACGGGCCGCCGACCCGCCGCCGAACCTCGGGTTCAGCTCGACCCCGGGCGCGGCCAGCAGGAACGTGGTGCCGGTGCCCTCGGCGTCGGCAGTGAACGCCCGAGGCCATCGGCCTGCCAACGCGGCGGCGATCGCCTCGTCCAGCTCGACGGGGCGCAGTGCGGGCAGGTCCGCCTGCAGCGCGCCGACCGCGCCGCCCGGGTCACGTTCGCGCAGCACAGCGGCGCCGCGCTCGTAGGCGGCGTTGAGTCCGACCAGCGGGTCGCCGACCGCCTCCACGCCCGGCGCCGTGACGGCCGCCGCCACCACGGGGTCGGCGGTGACCACCAGCACCGTCCGCACCCGGGACGAGGCCCGGGCCGCCGAGAGGGTGTCCAACGTGAGGGCGAGCGCGAGACGGGTGTGGGCGGCCTGGGCGCCGATCCCCCCGGCACTGGTGTCGGCCGCCCCGCGCAGCCGGGACTTGGCCGCCGCCAGCCGCTTGACCGGGACGACGAGGTCCACCCGCTGCACGAGATCATGCTGCCACCACATGACCAATTCCACGGTGTCGGCGTGCGTCGAGCATGAAGATCGCGACGGGAGCGCCGGTTCGGGGTTTGATCTGGAAACGACGCTCTCGCGGCGATCACGGCCAACCCCCGTGGTGGACCCGGGGCGCCCGGCCGGGAAGACTCAAGGCGATCGGGAGAAGGGGGCGTAGGTGAGGCGGGAGAAGGGCGGGTTCTGGATCGCCTTCTGCGCTGTGTTCTTCTACCCGACGGGCTGGCTGGTGGGCCGCTCGCGGTTCGAGGGACTTGAGCACATCCCGGCTGAGGGGGGTGCGCTGATCGTCGCCAACCACATCTCGCATCTCGACCCGGTGTTCACCGGCCTGCTCGTGCATCGCGCCCGGCGGGTGCCGCGGTTCCTGGCCAAGCACAGCCTGTGGAGCGCCCCGGTGCTCGGCCTTGCCCTGCGGTACTCCGGGCAGATCCCGGTGTACCGGGAATCGGCCGACGCCCAGCGCAGCCTCCGCGAAGGAGCCCGCGCGCTTGACGAGGGCAAGGTCGTGGTCATCTACCCCGAAGGCACGATCACCCGCGACCCCGACGGCTGGCCGATGCACTCGCGCACCGGCGTCGCGCGGCTCGCGCTGTCGTCGGACGCGCCCGTGCTGCCGGTGGTGCACTGGGGCACCCGCGACGTGTTCGACGGCTACCAGAAACGCTTCCGGCCCCTGCCCCGCAAGCCGATCGTGCTCCGGTGCGGGGCGCCGGTCGACCTGTCGGCCTACCGCGGTCGGCCGATCGATGCCCCCCTGCTGCGCGAGGTGACCGACGTGATCATGGGCGAGGTCCGCGCACTGCTGGCCGAGGTCCGCGGCGCGGTCGCTCCGGTGGAGTTCTACCGGCGGAGCTCCTCGTGACATCGGCCGCGGTCACCGAGGTCCGCAGGGCGGCGGTGCTGGGGGCTGGGTCGTGGGGCACGGCCTTCGCCAAGGTCATGGCCGACGCCGGCCGCGAGGTCGTGCTGTGGGCGCGTCGGGCGGACGTCGCCGCGGCGATCAACGAGGCGCACACCAACCCCGACTACCTTCCCGGCGTGATCCTTCCCGGGCTGGTCACGGCCACGACCGACGCAGAGGCCGCGCTGCGCGGGGTGGACGTCGTCGCGCTCGCCGTGCCGTCGCAGACGCTTCGGGCCAACCTCGAACGCTGGCGCGACCTGCTTCCGCGGGGCCGCACCCTGGTGAGCCTGGCCAAAGGCGTCGAGCTGGGCACGCTCAAGCGGATGAGCGAGGTGATTGCCGAGGTCGGGCGGGTGCCTGCCGACCAGATCGCCGTGGTGACCGGGCCCAACCTGGCCCGCGAGATCGCCGCCGAAGAGCCGACCGCCACGGTGATCGCCTGCACCGACCATGACCGCGCCATCGCCGTCCAGCTCGCCTGCACCACCGGGTACTTCCGCTCCTACACCCACACCGACGTCGTGGGCTGCGAGATCGGCGGGGCAGGCAAGAACGTGATCGCTCTGGCCTGCGGGATCGCGGCGGGGATGGGCTTCGGCGACAACACCAAGGCGTCGCTCATCACCCGCGGCCTCGACGAGACCGCCCGCCTGGGCACCGTGCTCGGCGCCGACCCCCTGACGTTCTCGGGCCTGGCCGGGCTCGGTGATCTCGTGGCCACGTGCTCGTCGCCGCTGTCGCGCAACCGGACGTTCGGCGAGCGCCTCGGGCGTGGGGAGAGCATTGCCCAGGCCGAGGCGGCTAACCACGGGCAGGTGGCCGAAGGCGTGAAGTCGTGCCTGTCGATCTGTGAGCTGGGGGAGCGGCACGGCGTCGAGCTGCCGATCGCCGACGCCGTGCGCCGCGTCTGCCACGAGGGGCTCTCCCCGGCGGAGATGGGCAAGGAGCTGATCTCGCGTGCACCCCGCCATGAGCGGCGGTAACAACCCCCGTGCGCGGAAAATGGTCGCCAGAGCAACCTTTTTCGCGCACGACCTAGGGTGGCGCCCGCGGGTCGGACAGTCAGGCGGGCGGGGGCGCGCGGGGCGGTGCGGACAGGCTGGCGGGGCGGGCAGCGCGGGCGGGCGGGCGGACAGGCGGGCGGCGGGCAGCGCGGACAGGCGGGCGGCGGGCAGCGCGGACAGGCGGGCGGCGGGCAGCGCGGACAGGCGGGCGGCGGGCAGCGCGGGCGGGCGGGCGGGGCGGGCGCAGATCGCCAGTTGTGGTGCCAGACGTGCAGTCCGCGCACCCCTGGTACCACAACCGCTGATCACCGGTGTGCCCGTGGTCGACGTCAGGGTTAGCCCGACCGCTTCTCGGCCGGTGATCGCCAGTTGTGGTGCCAGACGGGCAGTGGTGCACACCTGGCACCACTACTGGCGATCACCCGCGGCTCCCGGTCCCACAGCGGCCCCATCACGGTCCGCGCGCGCCAAACAGGGTGGCACCGCTGCATCCCGGTCGGAGCAGGGTGGCACCGCTGCAGCCCAGTCGGAGCAGGGTGGCAACGCTGCAACCCGGTAGCAGCAGGGTGGCCCCGCTGCATCCCAGTCGCAGCAGGGTGGCCCTGCTGCAATGCGAGCGGTGCCCACCCCTCCAACCGCCCCCATCGCCAAGATCGCGCCCACCCGCACATCCCACTCAGCGACCCACCCCACCCCAGCGCATCCGCACACGCCCAGTGATCGCCGTCCTGTGGTACCTGGCCTGCACCCCGCCCCGGCACCACAACCGGTGACCACCGGCGTGTCGCGCGGCCCACACCACCTCGTCGATCAGCCGCTCGCCGCGCCGAACGGACGGGTTGCTTATCACACTCGCCTAACCCACCCGGGCTATGGTCTGATCTGCGCAGGGAGGTGGTCGCGTGAAGCATCGACAACCCGATCCCGACGGTGCTGACCCCGAGCCAGGGGATGTACCGGGGGGCATGCCTAGGCCGGGTGTGCTCCCGCCGGGTTCACGGGTCTTGTTGCTCAACGCGACCTTCGAGCCGCTAGCCGTCGTCACGGCCAAGCGTGCCGTGGTCCTCATGCTCTCCGGTAAGGCCGAGTGCGTGGAGGTCACCCTCGATGAGGCCTTCCACTCGGAGAACCTCACCATTCCCGCTCCCTCGGTGATGCGCCTTTCCCGCTACGTACGCGTGCCTTACCGCACCGCCGTCCCGATGACGCGAGCAGGCGTGCTGCGCCGCGACGGCCGCCGTTGCGCCTACTGTGGACGTCGCGCCGACACCATCGACCACGTCGTCCCCCGCAGTCGCGGCGGTGGCCACACGTGGGAGAACTGCGTCGCGGCGTGCCGCACCTGCAACTCCAAGAAGGCCGACCGGCTCCTCGGCGAGCTCGGCTGGACCCTCGACCGCCCCCCGCGTCCGCCCAGCCGCACGGCGGGTGGCGTGCTCGTGCTGGCCATCGAGCCCCTCCCGGCGTGGGAGCCGTGGCTCGCGGTCGCTGCATGATGGCGCCGAGCAGGCCGACAGCGTCGATCAAACCCCGCCGATGTCGGTCTCGGACCGATCACCCATCTGGCAGACGCGACACAGTTGTCACGTGGCCGCGTTAACGGACCTTGACGCAGGCCCGACCTCACGGGTGATGAAGGGGATCATTTTGGCCGGGGGCTCCGGCACGCGACTGCACCCGATCACACGTGCGGTGTCCAAGCAGCTTCTGCCCGTCTACGACAAGCCGATGATCTACTACCCGCTGTCGGCGCTGATGCTGGCCGGGATCAGGGACATCCTCGTGATCTCCACGCCGCAGGACCTTCCCCAGTTCAGGCGGCTGCTCGACGCGGGGGAGGAGCTCGGCCTCTCGATCACCTATGCCGAGCAGGCTCAGCCCAACGGACTGGCCGAGGCGTTCGTCATCGGCGCCGACCACGTAGGTGACGAACCCGCCGCGCTGGTGCTGGGTGACAACATCTTCCACGGCCCCGGCTTCTCCGCGACCCTGAAGGGCGCGATCGCCGACATCACCTCGGGTGACGCGGGGTGCGTGCTGTTCGGTTACCCCGTCCGCGACCCCCAGCGCTACGGCGTGGCCGAGGCCGACGACGACGGACGGCTGCTGTCCATCGAGGAGAAGCCGGACAAGCCGCGGTCCAACCGGGCCGTCACCGGGCTGTACTTCTACGACAACGACGTGGTCGAGATCGCCGCGGCGCTGCGGCCATCCGAACGGGGGGAGCTGGAAATCACCGACGTCAACCGCGCCTACCTCGAGCGCGGCACCGCCCACCTGCGTGACCTCGGCCGCGGCTTCGCCTGGCTGGACACGGGCACGCACGCGTCGTTGCTGGAAGCGGGGGAGTACGTCCGCGTGCTGGAGAACCGGCAGGGCATCCGCATCGCGTGCGTCGAGGAGATCGCCATGCGGATGGGCTTCATCAACCCGGAGGCCTGCCACGCGCTCGGCGAGCGGATGGCGAAGTCGGGATACGGGCAGTACGTCATGGACGTCGCGAAATCCTTCCGGGGATAGTCAGCACATGCGCATCGTCGTCACCGGCGGAGCAGGCTTCATCGGCTCCCACTACGTCCGCTCGCTGCTCGACGGCGCCTACCCGGCGTTCGCGGGGGCCGAAGTGGTGGTGCTCGACCTGCTGACCTACGCGGGCACGCTGACCAACCTCACCGGCTACGACGTCGAGTTCGTGCGCGGGGACATCCGCGACGCCGAGACGGTCGCCGGCGTGATGGCGGGCACCGACGTCGTGGTGCACTTCGCAGCCGAGTCGCATGTGGACCGCTCGATCACCGGCGCCGCCGACTTCGTGTCCACGAACGTCGTCGGCACCCAGGTGCTGCTGCAGGGGGCCTTGGAGGCGCGCGTCGACCGGTTCGTCCACGTCTCGACCGACGAGGTGTACGGCTCCATCGACGAGGGCGCCTGGCGGGAGAGCCACCCGCTGCTGCCGAACTCGCCCTACTCCGCGTCGAAGGCGGGTGCGGACCTGCTCGCCCGGTCCTACCACCGCACCCACGGCCTGCCCGTCTGCATCACCCGCTGCTCGAACAACTACGGGCCGCACCAGTTCCCCGAGAAGGTCATCCCGCTGTTCGTGACCAACCTCCTGGACGGCCTGAAGGTGCCGTTGTACGGCGACGGCCTGAACATCCGTGACTGGCTGCACGTCGACGACCATTGCCGCGGCATCCAGCTCGTCGCCGAGAAGGGCCGCGACGGCGAGATCTACAACATCGGCGGCGGCACCGAGCTCACCAACCGGGACCTCACCTACCGCCTGCTCGCCGCGGTCGGCGCCGGTGCTGACCGCATCGAGAAGGTGCCCGACCGGCTCGGCCATGACCGCCGCTACTGCGTCGACTGGAGCAAGATCGCCGACGAGTTGGGGTACGCGCCGCGCGTCCGTTTCGACGACGGTCTGGCCGCCACCGTCGCCTGGTACGCCGACCGCCGTGACTGGTGGCAACCCCTGAAGGGCTAGCGGTGCCCCGCTCGGGTGAGAATGATCGGGTGGGCAGGCATCGGCGAGTGGAGACGGGCTTTCGGATCCTGATCGTGTGCACGGGCAACATCTGCCGCTCGCCCGTCGCGGAGATCCTTACCCGTCACCTGCTCATCGGCAGGCTCGGCGGCCGTGCCGCCTCGGCGTTCCGCGTCGGCAGCGCGGGGGTGCAGGCCGTCGTCGGCGCTCCGGTGCACCCCGACATGTGCAAAGAGCTGGCGCCGTGGGGGCTGGAGCCGGAGGCGGAGCGGTTCGCGGCACGCCAGCTCGTGCCAGAGCTCGTCGAATCGGCCGACCTCGTGCTGGGCGCAAGCCCGCAGCACCGCTCCACTGTCGTGCGCGAAGTGCCCGCCGCCCTCCCGTTCGCGTTCGGTCTGCGCGAGTTCGCGCGTCTCGCCGCGGCCGTCGACGCCGCGGCGCTCCCGTCTCAGCCCGTGGCCCGCGCCCATGCGCTCGTCGAGAAGGCCAGGGACCGTCGCGGGCTGTTGCCGCCGGTCGCGCCGGAGGACGACCTCATCCCCGACCCCATCGGCGGGCCGCAGGCTGCCCACCACGCCGCTGCCGAACTGATCGCGCAGGCCGTTACGACAATCGTGGACGTCGTTAGCCCTCGAGCCCGCTGAGCGGCTGTTTTCGCACGTCGAGCGGTGTTACTATGGTGAAATCACGGAGCTGGCTAGCGTAACTGCTCCCCATATTGCGGTACTGTTTTCTCGTGAAGCATCGGCGTATCCGTCGCCCGTCCGAACACGGGTCACGATCGCGGACTCCCCTCCACGCGATCATGCCCTGCTCCTCGCGTCCGGATGCGAATTCGGACGCCTGACCAGGATCCCGAGCTTCTATGGTTCGCAACATTGATGAAGTGGACGCGCGTCCGTGCCGTCCACCCGCACCCGGGCGTGGAGCCGACCACATCGCGCCTGCTCTACCGGTCGTCGACGTAGCGGGGACTGCCGGCGGTCGATCATGGCGAGGACCGAGCGGCTGAACGCCGTCGAGCCCGCACCCCGGGACTTCCCGGGAAGAAAAGTACTCGTGACTCCGACGCCCGAGCTGGTTCTGATGACGTCCGAGCAAGCTCCGGCGCTTCAGCCTGCGGAGGCGCCGCGTCTCCTCGGCAGAATCCGGGCCTGGATGGTTGGTATCGTCCGCTTCCCGGCGCTGCTGCTCCTCCCGCTGCTGTGACCGATCAGCAGACCAGGCGATCATCTGCGGTGGCCGCACTGTCGATCCTGCTGCTCACCGGCGGCCGCTATCGGGCCCGGCTGCACCTGAGCGTGCTGGACGAGCTGCCGAGCCTGGTGACCCGGATACTTGCTGCGGCCGCGGTCGTCGCCACCGTGATCGCGCTGCGGCACGACCAGGAAGCGGTCACCACGTTCCTCATCAACGCCGCCATCTCGCTCGGCCTGGTGGTGCTCGGCCGCTTCCTCACCACTCGCATCATCGCCTGGAGCCGGGGGCGGCGCACCACGGCGCACCGGATGGCTCGTCGGTCGCGGATCCACGGCCGCCAGTTGGCCCAGTTCCTCCAGCGATTCCCCGTTGTGGGCTCATCCCCGTCGGCTATCGTGGACGACAGCTGTTACGGCACCGCCCAGGACGTGATCCCGCAGCTCGGGGGCCTCGACGACCTCGACGCCTGCGTCGCCAGGGTCAGGGCGGACGTCCTGCTCGTCACCGACGGGATCTCATCCGACCACGCAGTTCGACGTGGAGATGACCCCGCAAGGAGTGGGGCTGCGACCTGCTCGTCGTCCCTCGGCTGCACCACTTCGCCACCCAGACCGGCCCGGGCGACCACATCGGGTCGATCCCGGTGGTGCGCATCCGCACCCCCAACCTGCGGGGGATCTCGTGGGTGGTCAAGCGTGCGTTCGACGTCGTCGTGGCAGGCGCCCTCCTTGTAATGTCGTTGCCCATGCTCGCGGTGTTCGCGGTGCTCGTCCGCATCGAGGGCGGCCCCGGCGTGATCTTCCGGCAGCAGCGCGTCGGCAGGCACGGCGTCGTTTTCAGCTGCTTGAAGCTGCGCTCGATCCGGCCCGTCGACAGCGTCGAGTCGGCCACCAACCGGTCGGTGGCAGGTGACCGGCGGATCGGTCCGGTCGGCGCGTTCCTCCGCCGCACGTCCATCGACGAGCTGCCGCAGCTGTGGAACATCGTGCGTGGCGACATGACGCTGGTCGGGCCGCGGCCGGAGCGTCCGCACTTCGTCGACAAGTTCTCCTCGGAGTACGACCGCTACTCCCACCGCCACCGCGTCCAGGCTGGTCTTACCGGCCTCGCGCAGGTCAGCGGCCTACGGGGGAACACGTCAATCGCCGACAGGGCCCGGTATGACAACTACTACATCGAGCATTGGTCGCTCTGGCTCGACGTCAAGATCGTCATCCGCACGTTCGCGGAGGTTCTGTTCGCCCGCGGCCGTTGACCGGCCGCCGCCTCATCCGTCGGGGAACCCCACCATGACCGTCCCGAAAGACCCGGGCAAGCCCCGGGCCTCCAGGCCGCGCCGCACGTTGTTCGTCGCGGGCATCGTGCTCATGGTGCTTCTGGTCGCACTGGCAGGGGGCGGGTTCTACCTGTCCGAACACCTTGGCAACAACGTCGACCGCCTGCCCAACGTGTTCGGCCCGCTCGACGGGGCCGCCCGGCCACCAGCGACCGACGCGCTGACGTTCCTGCTCGTCGGCACCGACACGCGCAGCGCAGGCCCGACGACCGGCGCCAACTCCAGGGTGACCGCACTCGGTGACCACAGCGACGTCCTGATGCTCGCCAGCGTCGACCCCTCCCGCACGAGCGCGACGGTGGTCTCGATTCCGCGGGACAGTTGGGTCGAGGTTCCGGGGCACTCGATGAACAGGATCAACAACGTCTACGCCGTGGGTGGCCCGAGCCTGCTGATCCAGACGGTGGAGAAGCTCACCGACATCCGGATCGATCACCTCGCTGTCATCGACTTCGCAGGCTTCCAAGCCATGGTCGACGCGGTGGGCGGCATCGACATGACGATCTCCGCTGCGGCTGGTGCGCAGGGTGTGGCATTCCGCCACGGCGCCAACCACATGGACGGCAGCGCGGCACTGGGCTTCCTGCGTCAGCACGGGCAGGCGACGGACGACGATCACGCGCAGCGCGAGCAAGCCGCGCTGCGCGCGCTGCTGAACAAGGCCACATCGAATGGCCTGCTCTCCGATCTCAACCGGCTCTACCGGCTCCTGGACGCGACAACGCAGTCGGTCGATGTTGACGACACCCTCACGAACGGCGGCCTTGCCTCGCTCGCACTGGAACTGCGTGATCTGCGGACACCGAATGTTCAGTTTCTGCGGGCTCCCATCGCAAGCGTCGGACGACAGGGGCAGCAGGCCGTCGACTATCTGGATCCTCGCGCGGTCGAGCTATGGGCCTCCCTGCGAAACGGCTCGACCAATGCCTACCTCGACCAGCATCGGGCTGACGTGCTCGGGACCGTCACACGATGACCACCGCTCCCGAAGGGACCAGCAGATGAGCGCAAGAGAGGAGTGGTTGCGGCGTAGTCGTCGCGACCGCCTTGATGCCCCACGCCTTCACCCGGGGACCCGCATATGACCGTCCCCGTACTCCCGCGAGCTCGCCATTCCGCAGCTCCCCCGCGAAGTCAGCGGCGCACCCTACTGATCCTCGGGTTGATTCTCTTGACCTTGGTTGGCGCGGTGACGGGTGTTGCCTTCACCCTTTCCGAGCATCTGGGCGATCACGTCGGGCGAGTCCCGAACGTGTTCTCTCCGCTGGACGCCGCCGCCCGTCCGGCCGCGACCGATGCGATGACGTTCCTCCTCGTCGGCACCGACACTCGCAGCGACGCCCCAACCACGGGCACCGACGCTGGGGGAAACGGGCTGGGCGGCGACCGCAGCGACGTCCTGATGCTCGCACGCATAGACCCATCTCGTACGGGTGCGACGGTCGTCTCGATCCCGCACGACAGCTGGGTCAACATCCCGGGCCACGGAATGAACAACATTAACGCTGCGTACGCCCTCGGTGGTCCGAGCCTCTTGATCGACACGGTGGAGAAGCTCACTCAGATCCGCGTCGACCACTTCGCCGTGATCGACTTCGCGGGTTTCCAGGCCGTGGTCGATGCGGTGGGCGGGATCGATGTGGCTATATCGGCCTCGACAAGCGATCGCGGTACCGACTTCCATCAGGGCATAAATCATTTGGACGGTCGGGCCGCGCTGATCTTCGTGCGACAGCGGCACCAACGCGCTGACGGAGATCTCGATCGGGCTCAGCGAGAGCAATCTGCGCTTCGTTCGCTTCTCATCAAGGCAGAGTTGGTAGGCGAGGTGTCCGACCTTCGTGATCTATATCGTTTATTGGATGCCACGACGCACTCAATTGGTGTGGATGACACGCTTACCAACGGCGGCCTCCGCAAGTTGGCTCTCAAGCTACGCAACATGAAAGCCTCAGAGACGCACTTTGTCCGCGCCCCCGTCGCGGGCTTCGGTCGAGAAGGCCACCAGGCCGTCGACTACCTTGATCCCGGGGCCGAGGACCTGTGGGCAGCTCTGCGAAACGGCACAACGCAAACCTACCTAGACCAACACCAAGCCGATGTGCTCGGTTCAGTGACACGGTGAGCAATCCTATGACGATTAGAGACTTCCTCCAGATTCTGCGCGAGCGATGGCTGATCGTAGTGATAGCCATGCTGTTCGGCTTGGGGTGCGCTACCGCCTTCTTCTATCTTCGGCCGCCCGAGTACACAGCCACAGTAACGATGTATGTTTCCTCGCAAGGGGCCGACACCACACAGGCGGCGTTTCAAGGTGCGCAGCTGTCTCAGGACCGAGTGGCGTCGTACACGGAATTGCTCGTAAGTCCGAGAGTGACCACCGATGTGATTCGGAGACTGAGCTTGCCTCAGACCCCAGACGAGCTGGGTCTGGAAAATGTCGGCCAGCAGCAAGCTGGACTCGGTCCTGCTCGATGTCGCCGTCACCGACCCATCGCCGCAACGTGCGACCGATATCGTCAATGCCGTCGCCGAGGTCTTTCCAGATCTTGTGGCAGAGTTGGAGCGCCCGACAACTACTGGTGTGCGGCCAGCCGTCGCCGTAAGAGTTGTTCAACCTGCCCTCCTGCCAATTAAGCCATCATCGGCCGGCTTGCCGGTTAGCCTTGCGCTTGGTTTGCTCGGTGGCATTTTCGTCGGAATCGGCGCGGCGTTGGCCCGCAATGCCTTCGACGTAAGGGTGAAGTCGCCAGAACAGTTGAAGGCGCTAACCGGCGCTCCCGGCCTTGGTGCTATCGCGTTTGACCCGGCGGTGCCGAAGCGGCCGTTGATCGTCCATGAAGATCCCCAATCACCGCGATCGGAAGCTTTTCGTCACCTGCGCACCAACTTGCAGTTCATTGACGTCGATAATCCGCGGAAAGTCATTCTTGTAACTAGCGCGATGCCGAACGAGGGAAAGACTACGACGATGATCAAACGCGCCGTGCATCTCGACGCGGGGATCCAGAGCTGTTGGTTATCGAGGCAGACCTGCGCCGCCCAACGCTTTCCGGCCTTCTCGGAGTCGAGCCTATGGTCGGCCTTACCAGTGTTCTATCCGGGCGCGTAGATCCCGAACAAGCAATTCAGTCGTGGGGCCGCGGCGCACTCGACGTCCTTGGCACGGGACCCTTGCCGCCGAATCCAAGTGAACTCCTTGCGTCTAAGCATATGCGGGGACTGATCAACCTGTTGCGCGGGACGTACGACATGATCTTGATCGACACGCCACCGCTTCTACCCGTCGCAGACGCCGCTGCGCTTGCGTCCGCGACCGATGGTGCGGTCATGGTTTGCCGGTTCAACAAGACCACCCGTGCACAAGTAGAGTCTGCTGCTCGCTCGCTAGAGGCTGTTTCTGCGCCACTATTGGGGACGGTCATCACGATGTTGCCCGGCTCTGGTCCGCGCGCCTATGCTCGATACAACAGTTACTATCGAGCCGAGCCCGCCGCAGAGCGTTCGCTGGCGCAGAACGGATCGGCCACTGTGCGACCGGTACCTAGACGCGCAATTCAACACGGCGCTTCCGGATGTCGTCCGGCGGTTACTCTTTGGAGATGATTGTGGCCACGCCATTCCGCAACCCGACGGTCAGCGTCGTAATTCCAACTACTGGACGGCCATCGCTCAGGCTCGCCCTGCGCAGTGCTATGCGCCAGGATGGATGCACAATCGATCCTATCGTTGTATTTGATGCCGAGAGCGTTCCGGTCGGTTATGAGATGTCGGGGGTCCGTACGCTTGCCACGGGAGGCAGAAAAGGTGCCGCGGCGGCGAGAAACCTTGGCGTAGATTCTGCTGGCGGCGATTTCATAGCATTCCTGGACGACGACGACGAGTGGCTGCCGGAGAAGCTTCGTTCGCAACTTGCGCGAGCGGATGAGCTCCTCGGCCGAGGAGCACAGCCGGTTGTCGGATCGCGAGTATTTCAAAGGCGTGCGGCTGCTGAGTTCCTTACCGGCGCACTTCCGCGAATTTTGATTGGCGAGCGCGAGGCCCCCCAGGACTACTTGTTCCGGGGCCGCGTTGTGACGGCAAGTCGGCCACTGTTTCCGACGTCGACCATCCTGACAACCGCCGAGCTTGCTCGGCGAGTTCCATGGAAGACCTCGCTCCGTCGTCACCAAGACTGGCAATGGCTCATAGAGGCGGCCCGCTTCCCTGATGTGGAGATTGTGCAAGTTGAACAAGCTACAGCGATCTACACGGTAGGCAGCCCTAAATCCATCTCGGCCACCCCGGATTGGCGATCTTCACTGAGTTGGGCCAAGTCTTGGCGAAATGAATGGGATGGACAGGCATACGCTGATTTCTTGGCCGCTCAGGTGCTGCGCTATGCCCTCCAATCGTGCGCGGCCGCGGGCGTTCGAGACGTAGTCAAGGAGATCGTCGTCGGCGGAATAACGCCGTCTGCGGGAAGTATCGCTTCGGGACTGCTAGGGCTCGTTCCGCGGGACTTGGCCGAGCGTGTCGCGTTCCGCGTTGGTGACCAGGCCGCTCGACGGCGAAAGGCTCATCATTAGAATGCGGCTCCATTTTGTGCTACCGCAGCTGCTGCCGTACTACGGCATGGAAAAGGCAGCAGCTTTGCTCATGCGCGCGTTGGCAAGAGATGGATGCGAGGTTTCGGCAACTGTTCTGAGCGGTGGCCTTTCACCCGGCACTGCAGCTATGAATATTGATTTACTTAATATCGATCGAGGGCGATCGAGGCTTGCGCGTGCAGTGCCAGTATTAAGGCGACGTCTAGGCGAGCTGCCCAGCACCACAGTTATCGTTGCGAGTGGGCTCTGGGGTGCTGCTCCCGTGGCTGCGGCCCTTCTTGGCACTGGCCGTTCGTATGTCTCATGGGAGCATTCGGTGCTCCCGCCACGGCTCCGGATCGATAAGCGAGTGTTGCTCCTTTTCCGTATTATCGACACCCCGGCCTTGCGTCCTCGGCAGGTCATTGCGGTGTCCGAAGGAGTGCGTGCAGCCGTATCGACGCATTGGCCTGATTGTCCGATATCCGTCATACCAAACATTGTTGAAGCACCTCAGCGACCGCCAGCGCCGCCTCGGCCGGCCAGCCTGGGGGATGAGGTCAGGCTCTTGACGACGGGGGCATTTAGGCCCTACAAGAATTATGTCTGTGCGGTTGAAGCTATGCAACACCTCTCGGGCCGTTTCACAATGCGTATGGCTGGTGACGGTCGGCAGTTCTCCCAGTTGCGGGCACTTGCCGAACAGGCGGGGATTTCCGCCCGTGTTCAGTTTCTGGGCCGAGTTCCGTCCGTGGACTCCTTGTTAGCCGACTCCCATCTACTCGTTCATCCGTCGCTGTCGGAGACCTTCGGCTTCAGTCTCGTCGAGGCAGCGGATGCCGGCGTGCCGGTTGTCACGCTCGCCGCGCCAGCCATAGAAGAGATGGTTCCGCGCTACGTTCCTGGAGTTATGGCTGATGGCCTGACGGCTGAGTCGCTGGCAAATGCTGTCGAAACAGCCGCTCGCCGCACATGGACTGCTGAGGACCAGGCCATCTCTTGGCGTCGCCGTAGTGAGGCTTTTTCCGCTCGGGCAGTTGCAGAAGCATGGCGTTCCGCTGTTCAGACGCAACGTGATGGCTCCGGTAGATTCGGGTTCGAGGCTGGAGGCATGTCGTCCAAATGAGAACGATCTTTAGTATCGGTATCTCGGAGTCCGCTACTACATTTCCCATTGGGCTCGTTCGGCAACATGCCGCTATCAGACGAAGCTTGGGCAGCGGATGGTGCTGTTTGGCGACAATTGTTGTCACGCTGGGGGCGAACGCGAGTATTGCCGCATTTCCCGATACGTCCTCCTTTCCTCTTGGTATAACCGCTGTCCTATTTCTTGGGTTTGCCTGCTGCGCGTCATGCTCTGACGATGTTTTGGGCGGGCCTGACAAGTGGCAGCGCGTCGCATGGTTCGTCTATGGCGCGATGTTAGCGTGGTGCTTTGTTGTCGATGTCAGTGTCGGGTCAGGAGTGTTCGCGGACCGGTGGATTACCTATGGTGCTGCGTTCGCCATTTGGATAGGCGTCGGGCTGATCGCCGGTGGGTCAATGTTGTCGCCTGTTTCCTTCGCTTACTCCAGCTCGGTTCTTCTTGCTTTGATGACTTTACCAGCAGTTGCCATCGACTCGTTCTGGACGTCTTGTAGTCAACGGTTCGACAAATGCAGTCCGGCTGGAGAACTATTTCGCAGCTTCGCGTCATCGGAGAACTACATTGCTATCGTGGCGGCTTTTACTTTCGTTGCATGTCTGACCGCGCTCCGTGGCACATTGAGAGTGCTCGCCCTAATGAATGCTGCGATTGTCATTGTTGCCACAGGGTCGCGTACTGGAATGGTTGCGCTGGCAACGGCGGTTGCGGTGATCGCGCTGCTTAACGTCTGTCGCTATCGGCTGAAGCCGCTCGTCCAGATATCTAGCCCCGTGTCGATTGCAGGTTCCGCGATGGCTGGCGGGCTGGCCGCCTATTTGATATTCACTGCCGATCCTGAAACTCTGAGCAAGCGAGGCACGATCTGGCTTGCGGTGCGGACGCATATTGACGGCAATCTAATCGGCGGTGTGGGCGTTTCAAAGTGGTCTTATCTTCAAGGCGTTGGTGAATCCCCGCAGCACTTCTTTCATTCGGGTTATGCACTCGTCATATTCTCGGGCGGAATTGTTGCGATGATACTTCTGTGCGTGTGGTTTAGTCTTTTGCTGCGCCGTGCCCGAGGGGCCGAAGTGGTGATCGTGATCGTTCCTCTCGTCGTCCTATTGATGGTGTATTCGCTGACGGAGGTCATCTGGAACCCGTTGGCGGTCGATGGGCTTACCTGGCTGTCGGTTCTCCTGAGTTGCATAAGAGGCAACACTGCATCGGTACAACCTGCGAAGGTTGTTCCCCTCGCGCCGGCCGTCTGATGACCGCGCATCTATATTCGAGCGTGTTCACCCGTGAGTAATTCTCGAGATGCGCGGGTGCGGCAGCCTTTCGCGTTGGGTGGGCTCGTGCGCAAATCCGGACTGTCGTTTGGAGGGCAACTCGGACGCGCGATACTCAATGCCGGCATATTTGTCGTCGTGGCCCGGCTTCTTGGCGTGGACGGGTTTGGAAGCTTTGCAAGCAGTATCGCGCTCGTGGCTTTAGCTGCCCCCTTTGCCAATCTTGGCGCAATGAGCGTGATGATACGACGAAATGCTCGCGACATCGAGAATGTAGCTGTTGACTATTCCAGTGCCGTAGCGGTTACCATAGGCTGCGGTCTGACGGCCTCCGGAATACTCTGCATTGCTAATCTGTTCGTGAACCCAATCAATGTTCCAGCGCATATTCTATTCCTCGTTGCGGTCAGCGATCTCGTCGGCTACCGGTTGTCGGAGCTATCGGGTGCCGCGCTGCAGGCCCGTGATTGGATCTTTGGTACAGCCTGCTTCCCCGCCTTTGTCGGATTAGGTCGGTTGGCTGGCGTGTTGGTTGCATACTACCTTGCTGATCACGTCAGCCTGGCTTTAGTGGCGGTCGCGTATTCGATAGGGTCCGTCGTGGTCGCCGTGCTCGTCGTAATTGGCACAGTTTCAGTTGTGGGTGCCGCGTGGCCGCGCCCTATGTCTTTCCTCCGTCAGTGGAGAGAGGGGCTTATGTACTCGATCGGACTGTCTGCGCAGGGCGTGTACAACGACATTGATAAGGTGATGTTGGCGAGTTTGTCTT
The DNA here is from genome assembly GCA_963826705.1 of uncultured Actinomycetota bacterium. Taxonomy (GTDB): domain Bacteria; phylum Actinomycetota; class Actinomycetes; order Mycobacteriales; family Pseudonocardiaceae; genus Pseudonocardia. The sequence continues at coordinate 340,328 of CAWGYF010000024.1, read as the reverse complement.
CGTTGGGAAGCGCGGGCGTCTATGCTGCCGCCTACCGTGTCATCGATCTAGCATTCGTTCCTATGCGGGCGGTACTGAGCGTCACTTATGTACGATTTTTTCGACTGGGCGCGTCTGGCGCTGAGAAGTCGGCGACGTTGGCAGTCTCACTGTTGAAGCCCAGTCTAGCCCTCTCCAAGCCCTCTCCGGCGCCGCATCGCTGTCGCTCCTTTTTGGCGCCAATTTAATCCCTGTGTTACTTGGCGAAGGGTACGCGGACGCGGTGTGGATCGTCCGGGTGCTCGCTGTCATACCTTTGCTACGGACTCTGCACTACCTGGCCGCCGACAGTCTGACTGGCGCCGGAAAGCAGGGGGTTAGAACGGCTTGGCAGGTCGCGATGGCTATTTCGAATTTTGCAGCTAACCTTATGTTGATTCCTAAATATGGCATTGGCGGTGCGATCGTGACGAGCATCCTCGCCGACCTCGGGCTGGCTGTTGTCTTGTGGCTGTCTGTACGGTCGGTTGTTCGACGTTCTCGGGCGAGCAATGTCGACGGTGCCTTACGGTCGCGATCGTAGGGACGTGTCGGTCTGTGTGATAGCGGTCGCGTGCACCCGTGGCCCCCGAGAGTCACCAATCCGCTGTTCGGAGCAGATTGGTGACTCTCGACCTTCCCGGAGCGCCGTCCGAACCGCCGATCGGGCTCGATGACAATCCGAGTGGCACCCAACGAGTACCGTCGAGATTGGCGGTGCGCACTAATGTGATACAAGTCGGGTCAGATTCGTGTGGCAGGCGTTGCGGTGGCAGGGTGGATGTACGCCGGGCCGGACGAGCTCGCTTCAGATGTATCGATCCGGTGATGTACTGACGGCGACGTGCGTCACATGACCTTCTTCGGGAGCCGGAAGGTTACGGACGAATCGTTCAGCACAGGCCGTGACGTCGGAAATCGCCTGGGTGACCCGGGCGCGTGGCTCAGTCCCTTCTCAGGGGTCACATAGGGACGTCCCCTATCCTCGGCCCGCCGGCCCGAGCAAGGGAGGTCGGTGCGAGAGGAAGTCGAATGTCGCTGCCAGCTCCCCCGTTCGCCGCGTCAGACCCGCCTCCCCCGCCCGACCGTCGGCCTTCGTTCCTGTCGAGGCTGTTCGGTCGGTTGAGGGGGACGCGGCGTCGTACGCTGCTGCTCAACATCGGCCTGGCGCTGTTGTTGATCATAGTGCTGGTGTTCGCCCTGATCACGGCGTTCGCGCCCCGCCGCAACACCAACGTCGAGCGCACCGTGGCGGTGACCCGCGGCACCGTCACCGCGGCCGTCACCGCCACCGGGAACGCCATATCGTCAGCGGCGACGCCGGTGAGCTTCGTGTCGCAGGGTGTGCTGACGTCGGTGCCCGTGGCGCCCGGCGAAGCCGTGAGCCGCGGCCAGCTCCTCGCCACCATCGACGACGCGAGCGCGCGCACCACGCTGCGCACGGCCCAGGCGAATCTGGACGGGGCCAAGGCGAACCTGGCGCAGGCGAGTGCTGGTCCGACCGACGTAAAGCGGCAGCAGGACGCCCTCGCCATCACGCAGGCGCAGCAGTCGGTCGACGCCGCGAACATCGCGCTGAACCAGGCGCAGCAGCAGCTCTCGCTGGACAAGACGGCGACGGACACCGCCATCAAGAACGCCCAGACGAAGCTCGACAACGACGACAAGTCGACCAGCACCGCCGTCGACCAGGCCAAGGCGAAGCTGTCGACCGACACGAGGACGCAGAACGACCTGGTCAGCCAAGCGAGCGCAAACTGCAACACCACCTCGGCGTCCCCGACGACGACGACCAAACCAACGACGTCGACCGGAACCGGCACAGTCAGCAGCAGCGGCAGCACCAGTGCCAGTACCACCACTGCCAGCGCTCCGACGACCACGGGCAACTCCGTCGCCAGGGGCACCGTCCGCAGCTTCTTTTCGGCCAGCTGTGCGGGACTGACCAACGCGCAGAACACCCGGAGGTCCGTGCTGCAGGGCGACCAGCAGGACGTCACCAACGCCCAGCAGACCCGCAATTCCACGCTCGACACCGACCGTCAGGCCGTGACCAGCGCCCAGCAGAACCAGAAGGACACGATCCTCAAGGACAACCAGGCGATCGCCAGCGAGAAGGCGAACGTGATCTCGTCGCAGAGCAACGTCACGTCCGCGCAGTTGGCCGCGCAGGCGGACCTGCACCCGGAGACGCCCGACCAGATCGCGCAGGTCCAGTCCACCGTCGACAGCGCACAGGCCTCCCTCGACGCCGCCCAGCGCGGTGTGAATCAAACAGCATTGGTTGCGCCACAAGATGGCGTAGTGCTGTCGGTTGCAGGCAAAGTGGGAGAGGTGTCCAGCGGCGGTTCGAGCAGCTCATCCTCCAGCACGAGCGGAACCACGGGCGGGTCAAGCACGTCGTCCGCCTCGACCGTGAGCGGTTCGACGGGCTCCGGCTTCGTCGTGATCGCGAACCTCAGCAACCTCGCCGTCACAGCCAACATCGCCGAGGCCGACGCGTCGAAGGTGCAGGTCGGGCAGGCCGCAACGGTCACGTTCCCGGCCACGGGCACCACCGCCACCGGCGCGGTCACGCAGTTCACGCCGCAGAGCACCGTGACCAACAACGTGGTGCAGTTCCCGGTTCAGGTCTCCCTGAACACGGCACCACCAGGGGTCGACGTGGGCTCCACCGCGGGCATGTCGATCACGACCGGCTCCAAGACCGGCGTGCTGCTCGCGCCGACGTCCGCGATCACCACCGTCGGCAACCGGCACACCGTGATCGTCCGGAGGAACGATGTCGACACGGTGGTCCCCGTGCAGATCGGCCTCGTCGGCGACACCACCACGGAGATCACCGACGGGGTGCAGGCGGGCGACCAGCTCGTGCTGCCGACAGTCACGACCGCGTCGACCACCAACGGCTTCCCACGAGGCGGGGGCTGATGCAACGGCCGGTCATCGAGTTGCGGGCGGTGTCGAAGATCTACGGCAGCGGCGACACCATCGTGCGCGCCGTCGACCGGGTCGACCTCGTTGTGCAGCGCGGTGACTACGTCGCGGTCATGGGGGCATCCGGCTCAGGCAAGTCGACGCTGATGAACATCATCGGCTGCCTCGACGGGCCGACATCCGGGCGTTACCTGCTCGACGGCGTCGACGTGCGGCGGCTCGACGAGCGGCGGCAGGCCACCATCCGCAACCGCAAGATCGGGTTCATCTTCCAGTCGTTCAACCTGATCCCGCGCACCACCGCGCAGAGCAACGTGGAGCTGCCGCTGGCCTACGGGGGGGTGAAGTCGGCCGATCGGCGCCGACGGGCCCGCGCGGCGCTGGAACGCGTCGGCCTCGGGGACCGCTGGCACCACCTGCCCTCGCAGCTGTCCGGTGGCCAGCAACAGCGCGTCGCGATCGCGCGGGCGATCGCCACCGACCCGGTCCTGCTCCTGGCCGACGAGCCGACCGGCGCGCTGGACAGCCACAGCACCGAAGAGGTGCTCGAGCTCTTCGAGGGGATCAACAGGGCGGGCCGGACCCTCGTGGTGATCACCCACGAGGAGGACGTCGCCGCGCACGCCCAGCGGGTCATCCGGATGCGCGACGGCCGGATCATCGGTGACGAGCGCAACCGCACCGGTGCGTACGTGGCCGCCACGACAGAGGTACTGCCGTGAACCTTCGTGAGACCTTGATGTTCGCCGTTCGCGGGGTGCTGGCCAACAAGCTCCGTTCGATGCTGACGATGTCCGGGATCTTCATCGGGGTCGCCGCCGTCATCATCCTGATCTCGGCGGGCACCGGGGCGAACAAGCAGATCACCGACCAGATCACCGCTCTTGGCGCCAACACGCTGACGATCACGCCGAACTCCACCACCGGGGGTGGCCGCGGCGGTGGCGGCGGGTTCGGCGGCGCTCGGGCAGGCGGTGGAGGTGGTCTCGGTGGTGCCGCAGCAAACCGCACCGGGGCCAACACGGGCGTCCAGACCGGCACCGAGATCCGCACGCCAGAGCTCACGCTGGATGACGCCGAGGCGCTCGTCGACCCCGAGCTCGCGCCCGACGTCGGCCTCGTCGCGCCCGTGGTGTCGGTCAGCTCGGTGACGTCCACGTACAACGGGGCGACGCACGCCGTTGCGACCTTCACCGGGACTAGCCCCAGCTACCTCACGATCAACAACGACACCGTCCAGGCGGGCACGACGCTCACCGACTCCGACTACACGGGCCACCGCCGCGCCGCGCTGCTGGGTCCCACCGTCGCGAAGGACCTCATCGGCGGCGACGGGCTCGCGATCGTCGGCCAGACCGTGCAGTTCAACGGGGTGTCCTACGAGGTGGTCGGCGTCCTCACGGCCAAGGGCAGCCAGGGACCTCAGGACCGCGACGACCTCGTCATCGCGCCGCTGACCTCCGTGCAGGACACGCTCGCCAGCTACGGCACCCTGTCCAGCATCGCCGCGGAGGCCGTCACCGCGCAGCAGGTCGACGTGGCGCAGACCGAGGTGAACCAGATCCTCATCTCGCGGCACCACGTCACAGCGGCCACGGCCGACTTCACGATCAACAACCCCAGCTCGATCCTGGACACCGTCAACACCGTCACGGGCATCTTCACGCTGCTCCTCGGCGGCGTCGCCGGGATCTCACTGTTCGTCGGCGGCATCGGGGTCATGAACATCATGCTGGTGACCGTCACCGAGCGAACGAGGGAGATCGGTATCCGCAAGGCCATCGGTGCCCAGCGCAGCGCCATCGTCGGGCAGTTCCTGCTGGAGGCGGTGCTGCTGTCGTTGGTGGGCGGGCTCATCGGCGTGGTGATCGGGGTGCTCGTGAGCCAACTGAAGATCGGCACATTCCAGCTGGTCGTCGCCCCCTACTCGATCGTGCTGGCCTTCGTGGTGTCCGTGGCCATCGGCCTGTTCTTCGGCTGGTATCCCGCGAACCGGGCCGCCTCACTGCGTCCGATCGACGCTCTCCGCTACGAGTGACCGGAGTCTCGATGACCCTTCATGCCGACGACCTGCCCACCGAGGCGATCCCCGTCGTTCCGGAGGACGTCGAGTACCAGAGCGACGATTTCCTCGACGACGGCTGGACCGAACCCCGGCGGCGGAGCCGGGCGACGACCGTGCTGGTCGCTCTGCTGCTCGTCGCGATCGGATTTCTTGCGGGCGTGGTCGTCGAGCGGTCGTTGGGCACAACGAACGCGCCGACGGGGCGCAGCGGGGGAGCGACGGTATCGGCTACGGCCCGGGCGCCCGGCGGGGCTGGCGCGCTCCGGCGTCTCTGACGCGGACGGATCGGGGAAGGTCGGGCTCCTAACGTCGTCGGTGTCAATCGACATCGCCTCAGGAGGAACACCGTGGAGATTCCCACGACCATGCCCGCCATCGCCCACGTCGCCGTGACCGTCACCGACCTGGAGGCCAGCACCGAGTGGTACAGCCGCGTGCTCGGCACCAAGCCGGTGCTCGACGAGGACACCGGACCGTTCCGGCACGTCGTCTACGCGGTCGGCACCACACTGCTCGGGCTGCACGGCTTTCCCGTGCTCACGACCGAGGAGCCGTTCGACGAGCGGCGGCCGGGCCTGGACCACATCGCGTTCGGGGTGGCGAGCCGCGCCGAACTGGAAGGCTGGGCAGCGCGGCTCGACGAGATGGGCGTCGCCCACGGCGAGATCAAGGACGCGGGCTACGGCTCGGGTCTGTCGTTCCGTGACCCGGACAACATCGCGCTCGAGGTGTTCGCACCGCCTGCGTGATGCCCTGGGAGGGTACTGAACAACTCTGGGCGTCGCGCTAGGCCCGAGTTGTCAGGGCGCTCCTAGCTGGGGGGCGGCCTCGGTCCTGTCCCGCTCGGCCCCCGGGTAGGCGCTGATCGCCTGCCGGACGCGCGCGGCGTCCAGCCGGTGTCCCGCCTCCTCGAACCCCCTGAGCGCGGCGTGGAGGTGGTTGCGGGCGGTGGTCAGGTCGCCGCGCGCCGCCGCGACCGCGGCCTGCGCCTCGTCGAGAGCCGCCTCCCACGCCGTCGACTGCCACATCAGCGCCGACTTGCGTGCGCGGTCGAGCAGCCGCTCGGCCTCCTCCATGTCGGCGACGGCGGCGCAGGCGATCACCGCGGGCACCAGGAACATGACCGAGCAGAACGGGCAGATGTCGTCCCACGCGAGGGTGGCCTCGGCGTCGTCGACGAAAACGCGGGCCGTTTCCGGATCCGGGGCCGCAATGATCATGCTTCCGTAGACGCGGTGCAGGAGATGGCGCACAAGTATCGAACCGCGCGCGAGCGGGAGCGCCTGGCGCAGCAGCCGCCACGCCCCGTCGTGATCGCCCTCGGCCAGGCGTACCTCAGCCAGGCGCTGCAGGCAATGGGCCTCGCCGCGATCTCGGGGCTCGCCGCGAGCCGTCGCAGCTCGGAGCCGATGCGGCCGAACCAGCCACCCGACCGGTGCGACAGGAGGGCCTGCAGCGTGACCAGGTCGAGGATCTTCCAGTCCGCGTCACCGGTGAGGACGAGGGGACCGGCCGCGGCCGCGGCCGCCTCCGCGGTCGGGAAGTCGGCGCCGTAGAAGGCGGTCTTGCCGCGCGTCAGCAGGAGGTCGACGTCGTCGCGGCTGCCGTCGGGCTCCAGGCCGTCGATCGCGGCGAAGGCGGTGTCGAGGTCACCGGACAAGAGCGCCGCGCGGCCGAGCCGGATCCGCAGGTTGCGCGTGTCCTCCGCAGCCGCGCCCGCCAGCGCCTCCCGGTAGGCCGACGTGGCCATCGGGTCGCCGACGGCGTTGAGCAGATCTCCGCGCAGCTGAAGCGCCTTCGTGCGCTCGGCCTCCGTGGAGTGCGGCGCGGCGGTGTCGACCAGCGCCAGCGCATCTCGGTAGGCGCCGAGCGCGGCGTCGGTTTCGGCGGCCCGCAGCAGGTAGGGCACGGCGGCCGCGGACGCACCCGCCGCGACGAGGTGGTGCGCGATGCGCGCGCCGGACGCGCCTGCCTCGATCAGCCGGTCGGCGACGTCGCGGTGCGCCGCCCGCAGCCGATGCGGGGGAAGGCCTTCCAGCAGAGCCGCGCGCACAAGCGGATGCCGGAAGCGGTAGCCCGCGCCCGCCTGCTCGACGATGCGCGCGGCGAGGGCGGCGTCGAGGTGGTCGAATGCTTCGTGTTCGGGCCGTCCGGACAGCGCGACGAACTCGTCGGTGTCGAAGGCGACCCCCGCGATGGCCACCCGCACCAGGATCTCCCTGGTGGCCGCCGTGATCCCGCCGGCGAGACCCGGCTCGAGCGTCGGTCGGTCGGACCCGGCCGCCGCCTGCCTGGCCAGCTCGTGCACCACGAACGGGACGCCGCCCGCGAGCGCTGCGATGCGGTCGACCACGGCGGGTGCGGGGGCGGCCACGTGCCGCCGCACCACCGCGTCGACGTCGGCGGCGGCGATCGGACGCAGGGTGATCCCGACCGCGCCCTGGCGGCCGAGGAGGCTGCGTCGGGTGGACTCCAGCGCTTCGCTCAGCACCCCGGGGCGGTGGGCGAGCACGACGGCGACAGGGCGGTCGTGCGCGCAGCGGGCGAGGTAGTGCACCAGGCGCAGGGCCGCGTCGTCGGCCTCGTGCACGTCGTCGACGGTGAGCAGCAGGCCTGGTGACGTCGCCGCCCGCCGGAGCAGCTCACCGGCGGCGACGAACAGCCGCTGATGGGAGCCCGCGCCGTCCCAGCGGAACTCCGCCCCCGACACAGCGCGCTCGATCGCCTCGCGGTGTTCGGCGCCGAGCCCGGCGAGCACGTCGGGATGCTCGCGGCACACCTGCCCCAGCGCCTCCAGCACCGGCGCGTAGGGCCAGCCGCCCTCGACCCCCGACGCCGTGCCCGATCCGACGCGGACGCCCAGCTCCCGCGCGCGCGGCGACGGCGGCCAGCATCGCGGTCTTGCCGATGCCAGCGACCCCGTTGACGACGACGGCGCGGCCCCGACCCGCCGTCGCCTCGCGCAGCACCCGCGTGAGGAGCGCCAGTTCCTGGTCGCGACCCAGCAGCCGCTGGGGCCGGGGCGCGCCGGTCGCGCCGACGACCTGGTCGCGCAACGCCAGTGCCGTCCGGCTCGGTCCGACGCCGAGCTCGTGCCGCAGCGCCCGCGCGAGGCGTTCGAACTCCCGCAGCGCGGCGTGGCGGTCGCCGTTCGCGATGTGGCGACGCATGAGCGCGAGATGGGCCACCTCGTCGGTGTCGTCGAGCTCGACGAGCGCCTCCCACGCCCCGTCGAGCCGGAGGAGGCCCAGCAGCCGCAGCCGGATCTGGTCGCGTCGCTCCTGCGCCCACGGCTCGTAGCGGTCCAGCGGCAACAGCTCGCCGCTGTGGACGGTGAGCGCCTGCCGGGCGACGGCGGCGTCACCGTCGGCGATGGCGCGGCGGGCCAGCTCCTCGAACTGCACGACGTCGACCGTCACCTCGGCCTCCGGGCACAGGAGCACCTGCTCGCCGCGGAGCACCACGGCGCCTGGCAGGTCGATGGCGCGTCGGGCGAAGTGGGCGGCCTTGTGCAGCTTGGGGAGGGCCTCGGCCGTCGCCTCCTCCGGCCAGACGAGGTCGATCACCTGCTCACGGTGCAGCCGCAGGCCGGGCGCGATCGCGAGGACCTTCACCAGCGACGCGGCGTGCTTGCGCGTCCACCGGGCGGCGGGGACCATCGCGCCGTCGACCGTGACCTCGAAGCGGCCGAGCAGCCGGACGTGGACGGTCGGCGACACCGATCCACTGTAGGCATGGTCGGACCGGACCGACGTACGTTTGGTGCGAAATGTCGGAGCGCGTGGGTACGACGATCCCCTCGCAGGGTCGATCGACGCTTCGCAGGGTCCGTGGACTCTGCGAGGCGTATGCGGCGTCTGCGAGGTGGGGCGGCCAGGTCCGGCATGCTCGGCATGTTGTGCGCGTTGACGGGCGCGCTCGGCGGGGCCTTTCGAGGTGAACCTGAGCGGGGTTCAGCGCGGTCGAACCCCGCTCGTGTCGCGCTCGGGCCTCAGCCAAGGGGGGAGGGCCGCGTCGTTCGGCGCTCCCGGAGGGCACCGCTGTCGCTTCGCAGGGTCCGCTGTCGCTCCGCAGGGTCCGCTGTCGCTTCGCAGGGTCCGCTGTCGCTTCGCAGGGTCCGCTGTCGCTTCGCAGGGTCCGCTGTCACTTCGCAGGGTCCGCTGTCACTTCGCAGGGTCCGTGGACTCTGCGAAGTGTATGCGGGGTCTGCGAGGTGGGGCGGCGGGTGGGGTGCACCGCGGCGGTGGGTGGGGCGCGTCGGCAGCACGAGTCCACGCACCTCCGGCCGCACTCGCACACCGTCCGGCGCCTGCGCCGACACCACACCCCCTGTGAGGTGGGCACGCGGGCCGAAAGGCAGCCCTGACACCACCCTCTCCGAGCCCGGCTGACAAGATCGGCGGAGGTGGGGCCAGACGTGCAGAGGCGCACCCCGGACACCACAACCAGCGATCACATGTGGCGCGCGCCGGGCAAGATCAGCAAGCCCTTCTGTGCCTTGAGCTAGTTCATGTGGCGTTGCCGGATCGGCGCGCCGACACCTGGATGCCCGCTGCCGTGCTCAGCCGTTGCGGTGGAACGCGGTGAGGCGCTCGGCCTCCTCCTCAACCTCGCCCCAGACCGCGCGGGGGAGGGCGGTGAAGGGGGTCGGCACCACCTGGTCATCGATGTAGCGCCAGGTGCCCGCCACCCGCCCGTCGACCAGGAAGGTCGGGGTGGACTGGGGCATCTTCGTCGAGAACACCTTGTCCCGGTGTTCCTCGGGCACGATCCGGGCGCGTTTGGCGTGGCCCAGCAGCAGCAGGGCGTCGAAGGTCGAGAGGAAGCGGACGGGGGCGGTGGTGTCGCCGTCGGGGCGGGGCGCGTCGGGCAGGTCCACGAGCTGCGCGCCGTCGGGATCACGGGCTCGGCACAGGTCGAGCCTGCCCAGCACCGCCTTGGTCTCGGTGACCGTCCAGCCGCCGTAGCGCGCCACGTCCGCCGCCGTCGCCGGGCCGAACCCCGTCAGGTAACGGGTCACCAGCAACTCCTCGGCCGCGGCGAGGTCCGCGGGCGGATGCGGTGGCACCCAGCCGTCGGCCAGGCCGTAGACGTGGGCGCGGGGGCGCTCCCACGTGCCCGCGGGCGGGACGCGCACGAGGTCGATCCACAGCTGCACCGCGGGGAAGACGGCGGCTGGGACACCGTCGGCCACCAGCCCGGCAACGAGGTCGGCCTGGCGCAGCGGACCGTCGGCGAGGCAACGCCTCGCGGCCGCGGCCGCACCCGCCATCTCGGCCTCGGTCACCCCGCGCGGGGACCGCAGCCACCAGCGCCGCCGTTGGATGCGCACGGCGTCGGTCAACGGCCGGTAGTCCCGCGCCGACACCATGTGGATCGTGCAGCGCATCACCCACGCCTGCACGATCCTCGCGTCCAGCAACGCGGTGGTCAGGTCGGCGCGGCGGAACCCGGCGAGCCGAGACCACAGCCCGACGTAGGCCGAGGGCGCGTACTGGGTCTGCAGGCCGCCCACCCGCTCCACGGCCTCGACCGCGCTCAGCTCGGCGCGCTCCAGCAACAGCTGGCGGCCCAACACCGCCCGGTTGAGCTGCGCCCAGGTGAGAGTCGGCCCGGTCACGGGTTCGCGAGGACCGCCAGCCGCCCGAGCACCTCGTCGGGACCCAACGCCCTGGCGACGGCGTGCATGTCCGGGCTCCGGGTCGAGCCCGTGAGCGCCAGCCGCACGAGCTGGGAGGCCTCGCGGATCGACCCGTGGAAGGCGTCGGGATCGGCCTTGTACTCCTTGGGGCTCGCGGCGAACCCGTTGCGGACGCTGGCCGCGCGGATCTGGTCGAACCACTCCCGCGGGTCGTCGAGATGCTGGTAAGCGCCGACGAGATCGCCGACGAACGCGGTGACCGCCGCCGGGTCGACCGCGGACGCGTCGCCGACCCGTGGGTCGGCCTGCCCGGTGAGGCGCTCGAACAGCTGCGGGAAGAAGAAGCCGTAGGCCCCCCGGAAGTCCGACCATTTGCGCAGGTCCTTGCGGGGGTTGGGCCCGTCGCGCTCCACGCCGATGGCGCGCAGCGAAAGGTCCGGCTCCGCGGCGAGCACCTGGGCCAGCTCGGCGTCGTAGGCCCGCGCCCACGTCGTGACGGCCGCCAGCACCTCGTCGACGCTGAGGGTGGCGATGTGGTCGGCGCTGATGTCCTCGAGCTTGACCAGGTCGACGAGCGGCCCCGCGACCCCGCACTGGTCGAGCCGGATCGGCTCGGCCAGCGCCTCGGCCAGCGGCAGCTCGGCCAGCCGCCCGTTGGCCAGGCCGCGCAGGTAGTAGAGGACGGCGGGCGCCGGGTAGCCCGCCTCGATGTAGAAGTCGACGCTCGCCTCGGGGTCCTTGCGCTTGGAGAGCTTGCGCTTTCCGCCGGGGATCTGCTTCATCAGCGGCGCGATGTGCGCGTAGGTGATCGGCTCGTGGCCCAGCGCGGCGAAGAGCTGCTGGTGCAGCGGCACCGAGCTGATCCACTCCTCGCCGCGGATGACGAGCGTGACCCGCATGAGGTGGTCGTCGACGGCGTGCGCGAAGTGGTAGGTGGGCAGGCGCGGGCTCGTGTCCGACGACTTGAGGATCACCGCGTCGTTGCGGTTGGCCTCGTGCGAAAGCTCGCCGCGGATGGCATCGGTGAAGCGCGCGCGCGACGTGGCGGTCAGGTCGGGGGCGCGGAAGCGCACCACGTAGGCCTCGCCAGCCGCCAGCCGGGCTGCCACGTCTTCCGGGGCGGCGTCGCGCCACAGCGCCCACGTGCCGTAGTAGCCGGTGGGGAGCTTCGCCGCCTGCTGACGGGCGGCGATGTCGGCCAGCTCCTCCTTCGTCGCGAAGCACGGGTAGGCCCGGCCTGTGCGCAGCAACTCGCGGACGTAGGTCAGGTAGATCTGCTCGCGGGCCGACTGGTGGTAGGGCCCGTAGTTGCCCGTGGGATCGTCGCCGCCGTCGGCCTCGTCGGCGGGCAGGTCGAAGTAGGCGAAGGCGCGCGCGAACTGGGCCAGCGCGCCCTCGACCTCGCGGGACTGGTCGGTGTCCTCCACCCGCACGAGGTAGACCCCATCGGAGTGGGTGGCGACGTCGCGGTCGATCATCGCGACGTAGAGGCCCCCGATGTGCACGAAGCCGGTCGGCGACGGGCCGAACCGCGTGACCTGCGCTCCCTCGGCGAGCTCCCGGGGCGGGTATCGCCGCTCCCAGTGCTCGGGCTCTGGCAGGTCGGCGGGGAAGAGGGAGTCGATGACAGCGCGGTCCAGCACGGTGACCGAGGTTAGAGGGTCCGGCGAATGAGGGTTCCGCGAGCCCGTGGCGTCCAGGTGCCCGCAGCGCAAGCACCCCCGCGTCCTCGTGCCGGGGCACTCGGATGTGGGGGCAACGCCGCGATGCGGGTGCCTGGGCGTCGCGGGCCATTCGCCGGGCGCTCTTGGTCGCCGGATCGTGCGCGCACATCGTCGCCATGGCGACGATTTCCGCGCACGGGCGGGTCAGCCCTCGATCCGTTGCGTTCCGGCATACACGTTCATCGTGGCCCCGCGGAGGAAGCCGACCAGGGTCATGCCCAGCTCCACGGCCAGCTCCACGGCCAGCGACGAGGGCGCCGACACCGCCGCGAGCACGGGCACCCCGGCCATCCCCGCCTTCTGGACCAGCTCGAACGACGCCCGCCCCGACACCATCAGCACGGTGCCCTTCGCCGGGACGCGCCCGTCGAGCAGCGCCCAGCCCAGCACCTTGTCCACGGCGTTGTGTCGCCCGACGTCCTCGCGCGTGACGAGCAGCTCGCCGTCGGTCGTGAAGAGGCCCGCCGCGTGCAGCCCGCCGGTGGACGAGAAGAGGCGCTGGGCGGCGCGCAGGGTGTCGGGCAGTCCGCTGAGTAGCGCGGGGGTGACGGTGACGGGATCGGCGCCCGGCGGGAACCGGGTGGTGAGCCGCACGGCGTCCAGCGCGGCTTTGCCGCAGACCCCACACGACGAGGTGGTGTAGAAGTTGCGCTCGACGCTCGCGTCGGGCGGTGCGACTCCGGGTGCGAGCGCGATGTCGAGCACGTTGTAGGTGTTGCGGCCGCTGTCGTCGACCGAGTCGCAGTAGCGCGCGGTGAGCACCTCCGACGGACCGCCGATCACGCCCTCGGTGAGCAGGAACCCGTGCGCCAGCTCGACGTCGTGGCCGGGGGTGCGCATCGTGACCGACAGCGCGTGCCCGTCGACCCGCAGCTCCAGCGGCTCCTCCGCGGCGAGCGTGTCCTGCACGCGGCGCCTGCCCTCGGCGTCGATGCGCAGCACGGGCCTTCGCGCGGTGAGGCGGCTCATGCGGCCCTCCCAACCGGTGCGCAGAACTTTCCTGACCCACGTTTTACCTGAGCCGGGTCAGGACGAGGTCAAACGCCAAGCTTAGAGGGTCCGGCAGTTGACGGTTGGCTCGCATGATCGGCGAGAGTGGTGCCACAGGGGCGCTGGGGTACCAGTGGCACCACTGCTGGCGATCACGGGCTGAACCGATGCCACGATGCCGTGGCCGGGCCACCTCCGCATCGCAGCAGGGTGACACTGCTGCGACCCAGTCGCAGCAGGGCCACCCTGCTGCGCACTCGGGCGCTGCCCTGCGGGCGACGCTGCGCCCGCTGGGCCGACAGCGCCCACCCGCTGGCGGCCTCGCCGACCACCCCGGCCCACCTCGCACCCCGCAACGGCACCTCGCAGGCCGCGCCGGGTGCGAGTCACCCCGCGGTGTGCGCAGTCGACGGGGGCGGGGCCACGTCACCCCGCGGCGTGCGCAGTCGGCCGGGCCGGGGCCGCCCCCACCCCGCGGCGTGCGCCGTCGGCCGGGCAGGGCCACGTCACCCCGCGGTGTGCGCAGTCGACGGGGGCGGGGCCACGTCACCCCGCGGCGTGCGCAGTCGGCCGGGCCGGGCGCGCCTCACCCCCGGAGGAGCTGACCTCGCCCCCGCCTGCCCGAGCTGATCGGCGCCATCCGCACACCGCCACCCTGCCCAGCTCACCCCAGCGCGGCGCGGGCCGCGACCACCCACCGCCCGAAAACGTCAGCTCCACCCCACCCGAGCCACTTCGCAGACCGCGCACGCACCTCGCAGGGTCCACAGACCCTGCGAAGCGACAGCGGACCCTGCGAGGACCCTGTCACGCCACGCCACGCCACGTGCCTCATGTGCCGGGCGTTCTAAATACTTAGTGCACAACGCGCGGCGTGATCGTCGACAAGCAGGCTGGATCGGAGGGTGCGTGCACGACGGTCGAGGCGCACGATGCCGTGTTATGCGGCGTCGGTGGTGGCTGGCGGTCTTGGCCCTCCTCACCGCTTGCGCGCCCGCGAGCACCACAGCCGCGCCCGGCCCGGCGGGTGCCGGGGCCGCTCAACAGGCGACAACCGCGGCGGGGTGGACCGCCCTCCCGCTGCCTGCTCCGGACGCCCGCGTGCTGGTCCTGCTCCCGGTCGGCGACGAGCTGCTCGCGCTCGGCTCCCTGCCGGGCCCCGACGGGCACGTGCCCGCGGCGTGGGCGACCTCCGACGCCCACAGTTGGCGCCCGCTGCCGATCGCGTCCGCGACCGGCTACGGCGCCCAGGCCGAGCTCGTCATGGCCGCCGCCGACGGTCCCCGGATCGCGGCTTACGGGCAGGCCTTCGGCGGGGCTCACAGCAATCCTCGGCCCACGCTGTGGGCGGGGACAGCGGCTGGTCTCGTCGAACACGAGCAGCCGTACACGCTTCTGGGGGGCGAGGACGCGATCGCGACCGACGCCGAGGCGGCGCGAGGCGGCACGTTCCTGCTCGCGGGCGCCTTCGACGGGGCGAGCGGCCGCTACGGCGCCGCCGTCTGGAAGTCCGCTGACGGGGCGCGATGGACCCGCGACGCCGACGCGCCGGGGCTCGCGTCCGAGTCGGGAGAGCAGACCTTCGCCCGAGGCGCGACGGCCGCCAGTGACGGGTTCGTCCTGCTGGGGTCGAGCCTGGGGGCGGGCGCCCGGACCGAGCCAGTGGCCTGGACCTCGTCGGACGCGACGAGCTGGCGGCGCGTCGCGCTCCCCTCTGCTGACTCGGCGACGGCGTCGGCCGCGGCGTGCGACGCGGCGGGCTGCGCGCTGCTGGGCAACACCGCCGCCGCCGACCAGCACCTGACCTGCTGGACCCTCGACGGCAGCCAGCCGGGCGCCCGCGTCGACGGGCCCGGCCATGGCCTGGTCGAGGTCGGACAGGCCCTCCTGGTGGCCGGTCGCGTCTACGTGCTCAGCGCCGTCGACCGCGTTGCGCGACTCGACACGGTCGGTCGCAACTGCAGCGGCTGGGCTCCCGTCGAGCTGCCGGTGCCGTCGGCGACGGCGGCGCTCGGCCCGCTCGGACCCCGTCTCGTGCTCGCCACCACAGACGACGCCGCGAGCAGGCTCTGGCTGCGCTGACGCACGCTCTCTACTCTGGGGTCTGTCCACCGCTCGCCCTTGGAGGATGCAATGAAGCGCCGCCGCCCCCGTCATGTCCGCATCACCGAGCCGCTCGTCCGTGAGAACGGTGTGCTGCGCACCGCCACCTGGGACGAGGCGCTGGATCGGGCGGCGGAAGGCTTCCGCGGGGTTTCACCGGACGCCTTCGGCATGTTCAGCTGCTCCAAGGCCACCAACGAGATGAACTTCGCCGCGCAGAAGTTCACCCGGGTCGTGATGGGCAGCAATAACGTCGACTCCTGCAACCGCACTTGACACGCTCCCTCGGTCGTCGGTCTGACGGCAGTGTTCGGAGCGGGTGGCGGCACGTCGTCCTACGTCGAGGCCGAGAACGCCGACCTGCTGGTGCTGTGGGGCTCCAACGCGCGGGAGACGCACCCGATCTTCTTCCACCACGTGCTGCAGGGGCTCCAGAACGGCACTCGCATGTGGTCGGTCGACCCGCGGCGCACGTCCACGGCGCAGTGGGCCGACGGGTGGCTCGGGCTGGACGTGGGCACCGACATCGCGCTGGCCAATGCGATCGGCCGCGAGATCATCCACGCGGGCCTGGTGAACGAGGCGTTCGTGCGCCGCGCGACCACCGGGTTCGAGGACTACAAGGCCACCGTTGAGCCCTACACGCTGGAACGGGCGCAGGAGATCACCGGCGTCGACGCGGACCTGATCCGCGACCTGGCGCACGCCTACGCCAGCGCCGACCGCGCCCAGATCTGCTGGACGCTGGGCATCACCGAGCACCACAACGCCGCCGACTACGTGTTCGCGCTGATCAACCTCGCGCTGCTCACCGGGCACGTCGGGCGCTACGGCTCCGGCCTGGTGCCGCTGCGCGGCCAGAACAACGTGCAGGGCGGCGGGGACATGGGCGCCATCCCCTCCAAGCTCCCCGGCGGCTACGACCTCGGCGACGACGAGGCCCGCACCCGGTACGAGCGGGCCTGGGGGGCATCGATCTCCCAGAAGCCGGGCATGCACCTCTCGCAGATGTTCGACGCCATGAACGCGGGCACGCTGCGCGCGCTGTACTGCATCGGGGAGAACCCGGCCGAGTCAGAGGCCAACGCCACCCACGCGCGCCACCTGCTGGAAGGGCTGGACCACCTGGTCGTCCAGGACATCTTCCGCACCGCCACGGCGGATCTCGCCGACGTCGTGCTGCCCGCCACCGCCGACTGGTGCGAGTACGAGGGCACGGTCACCAGCTCCGAGCGGCGGGTGCAGCGGGTCCGCAAGGCGATCGACGCGCCGGGCCAGGCCCGACCCGACACCCACATCATCTGCGCGCTCGCCGAGCGGCTCGGACATCCGTGGGGCCAGCCGGAGGCCGAGGAGGTGTGGGACGAGCTGCGGTCGCTGTCGCTGAACTGGCACCACGGCATGTCCTACGAGCGGCTCGACGCGCTGGGCGGTCTGCAGTGGCCGTGCCCGACCGAGGACCACCCCGGCACTCCGCTGCTGCACGCGCGGCTGTGGGAGCTCGACCCGGCGAAGCGGGGCGCGGCCGCGCCGTTCACGCCAGTCGAGCACGTGCCGCCGGTCGACACCCTCAGCGGGGAGTTCCCGATCCGGCTCACCACCGTGCGGGTGTTGGATGCCTACAACTCGGGCGTGCAGACCGGCGGTTACGCCTCGCCGCTGCGGCGCAAGGAGGCGCTGCGCATGGACGCGACCGACGGGGAGAAGCTCGGCATAGCCGACGGCGAGCGGGTGCGGGTCGTGTCGCGGCGCGGGGCGGTGGAAGCCCCGGTGTCGTTCGACCCGGCGCTGCGGCCGGGGTTGGCGTCGTTCACCCCGCACTTCAGCGAGGAGGTCGACATCAACGTGTTGACCAACGACGCCTGGGACCCGAAGTCAGGCACGTCGGAGTTCAAAGCCACCGCGATCCGGGTGGAGAAGATCACCGCCGACTTGCCTGCGGCCGGGAGTTGACGGCGCTGATGCCCGATCCGGCCTGCGACGTGGCAGGGTGACGGGGTGGACCTCAAGCTGTCCTCCGCGGAGCCGACCGAGGCCGAGCGGCGCGCGATCGAAGCCGAGTTCGCTGCGCACCGCGCACCGGACGACCGGCCGGGGGAGGACCAGCGGTTCCCCGACAGCGGGCACGCTGCCCGCGGTCGGCGGCACATCCTGCTCCCAGCGCTGCACGCGGTGATGGCCGAAGCAGGCTACCTGTCGATGGGCGCGCTCAATCACGTCGCGCGCACTCTGGCCGTGCCCCCCGCCGACGTCTACGGCGTCGCCACGTTCTACGCGATGTTCGCCACCGAGGAGCGGGCGCCCCATGTCGTCCACGTGTGCGACGACGTGGCCTGCGGACCGTTCGGCGGCGAGGAGATCCTCGCCGAGCTGGGCGACACCGGCGACCAGGCCACCGTGGTGCGCAGCCCGTGCCTCGGGCTGTGCGAGCGAGCGCCCGCGGTGCTGCTGCAGCTGGCGCGCCAGCCCGACGCGAGCCTCGCGCCTGCCACGGCCGCCGCGGTGCGCGAAGCGCTGGCCCACGCCGCGGAGGTCGAGGAGGGCGGGGACCGCCCGACGGGCTCCCCCGCGGACGCCGCGTTCGCCGACACGACCGTCAGCGCCCCGCAGACCCCTGACCCCGCTCTGCGGTTGCTGGGGAGGGTGGGCGTCGTCGACCCGGAGAGCCTCGACGACTACCGCGCCCACGGCGGGTACGCGGCCCTGCGCAGGGCGCTCGGGTTGGGGCCGTCCCGGACGATCAAGGAGGTCACGGACTCCGCGCTCACCGGGCGCGGCGGCGCCGCCTTCCCCACCGGCATGAAGTGGGACGGCGTCACCAAGGCCCCGGAACGGCCGCACTACCTCGTGTGCAACGCCGACGAGTCCGAGCCCGGCACGTTCAAGGACCGCGTGCTGATGGAGGGCGACCCGTTCGGCTTGATCGAGGCCATGACGATCGCGGGCTACGCCGCGGGATGCGAGCGCGGCTACCTCTACATCCGCGGCGAGTACCCGTTGGCCACCCGCAGGCTGCTGAACGCGATCTCCGCCGCGCGGCAGCGCGGCTACCTCGGCCCCGACGTCATGGGCGAGGGGTTCGCCTTCGACATCGAACTGCGCCGCGGCGCAGGGGCGTACATCTGCGGCGAGGAGACCGCGTTGCTGAACTCGATCGAGGGCTTCCGCGGCGAGCCCCGCAACAAGCCTCCGTTCCCATCGGTCAGCGGCCTCTTCGGCAAGCCCACGGTGATCAACAACGTGGAGACGCTCTACAACGTGCTCGAGGTGCTCGCGATCGGCGGCCCGGCGTTCGCCGAGGGCGGCGGCGGGCGCTCCACCGGCAGCAAGCTGTTCTGCGTCTCCGGCGCCGTGGGCACCCCAGGGGTGTACGAGGTCGACTTCGGTACGACGCTGCGCGAGCTGTTGGCGCTGGCGGGCGGCGTGCGCGGTGAGCTGCGCGCGATCTTGCTCGGTGGGGCAGCAGGCGGCTTCGTGCTGCCCGACCAGCTCGACGTACCGCTCACCCTTGAGGGTGCGCGCGAGATCGGGGCCACGCTCGGCTCGGGCGTGGTGCTCGTGTTCGACACGGCCGCCGACCTCACCGTCACGCTGCAGCGCATCGCGGCGTTCTTCCGCGACGAGTCGTGCGGACAGTGCGTGCCGTGTCGTGTCGGCACCGTGCGCCAGGAGGAAGCGCTGGCCAGGATTGTCAGAGGCGCGCCCCGCGGTCCGGAGCTCCTCCTGCTCGGCGACCTCGCGAGGGTCATGCAGGACGCGTCGATCTGCGGTCTCGGGCAGACCGCGCCCGCGGCCTTGAAGTCCGCGCTCGATCGGGGTCTGCTGGACGCTCCCGCAGGATCGCGCAACGGGAAGGTGCCGCAAGCATGACCACCCGAAGCCCGTCCGACGCCCCCGCACCCGGCTCCCGCGCGGTGCCCGACGATGCCGTGCCGGACGGCACCCCCGAGGCCAACGCGCACGGCGCGCCGGTGCCGGGCACCGACACCGACGGACCCGACGCGGGCGAGCGCGCCGCGGACTACCGCGAGGCGGATGCGGGCCCGGTCGGCCCCACGGCCGTCGACCCGGTCGTCGGGGGAGGCGGACCCGCGTCCCGCAGCGGTCGCAGCTCCGACGGGCCGGTCATGCTCGGCAGCATCTCCCGCATGCTGACGCTCACCGTCGACGACCGCGAGGTGCGGGTACCCGAAGGCGCCACCATCCTCGACGTGCTGCACGAGCGGGACATCGAGACCCCGACGCTGTGCTGGGCGCCCAACATGACCCCGATCAACGCCTGCCGGGTGTGCATGGTCGAGGTCGAGGGTTCCCGGGTGCTCGTGCCGTCGTGCGCGCGCAAGGTCGAGGACGGCATGGTGGTGCGCACCGACACCGAGAAGGTGCGCCACAGCCGTCGGATGGTGTTGGAGCTGCTCGCGTCGTCGGTCGACCTGGGCGAGGCGAGCGACGAGGTCCAGCGCTGGATGCGGGAGTACGGCGTCGACGCCGCCCGCTACGGGCCGCCCGCGCCGCCTGCCCACGACCGCGACACCCGCCACGCCGGGCACCACCACGCCCCCGACGGGACGACCGCCGAGACCGTCGCGCAGCCGGTGAAGGTCGACAACGACCTCTACGTGCGCGACTACGCCCGCTGCATCCTTTGCTACAAGTGCGTCAAGGCGTGCGGCACCGACGCGCAGTTCACGTTCGCGATCTCCGCGGCGGGGCGGGGGTTCGACGCCCGGATCGCGACGGAGCAGAACGTCGAGCTGCCCGACTCGGCGTGCGTGTACTGCGGCAACTGTGTCGGCGTGTGCCCGACGGGCGCGCTGAAGTCCGTGCGGGAGCACGACCTGCGCGAGGCGGGGGAATGGCACCCGGAGTCCGAGACCGTCACCACCACCGTCTGCTCGTTCTGCGGTGTGGGCTGCAACCTGGAGCTGCACGTCCAGCAGGGAGAGATCGTCAACGTCACCAGCCCGGCCGACCACTCGGTCACCCACGGCCACCTCTGTATCAAGGGCCGCTTCGGGTTTCAGCACGTGCAGAACCTCCCCGGTCCCTGACAGCGACCGGCACAAGACATTCGGCGGAGCTGACGTCATCGGTTTCCGGGGGAGTGGACCCCGCACCCCACGGAGGCAGACTGCGCATGCCGCGGATGTCTCGCACCCCGTGAGCGGCAACGCCACCTAGCTTGTGTTGATCAAGGTGCCGGTGCGGGGTGTGGTGGTGGAGATCGTGCTGGGCTTGGGGCCGACCCGCGCCGGGCCAGTCCCCCCGAGATTGCCACCAAGGGGATTCCACACGACCAAAACCCCGCTCACTGTCATCTCGACGCAGCCATCACACTCCCCGGCACCCCAACACCGTCTGGGACGTGACCAACGGTGCGCGAACACGCCCCACCTTGCGCGATGATCGCGACCATCCGCGCACCATGCGGGCGCGCACAACCACCAGATACGGCTCGCCGCGATCATCAGGGTCGGCGTCCCCGTTCCTGAACGGTGTTCTGCGCGTCGAGGTCGACAACAGCGGGATTTCGCCGCAACCCCCGCCACGTAGAGGCTAGGTCAGGGAGGCGGCCCACAACGCCGTCATCTCGGTGGCCGAGACGGCCTTCCCCCAGAGAAAGCCCTGGCCGTAGCGGCAGCCGAGGGATTGCAGCTCCGCCGCCTCCGCCTCGGTCTGCACACCCTCCGCGACAGCCGCTAACCCGAACGCCTCGACGACGGCCAGCAAAGCCGCGGTCACCCGTCGCTGGTTCGGGTCGGAGTCCAGGCCCGCGACCAGCGTCCCGTCGATCTTGATGATGTCGACGAGCTGGCGGCGGACGTAGCCGAGCGACGAGCACCCGGCGCCGAAGTCGTCGATCGCCACCCCGACCCCGGCCATCTGCAGCGCCTCCATCGCCGCCATGGTCTGGGCGTCCTCGCCCATCATCTGGGTCTCGGTGACCTCCAGCATCACCTCGCGCGCCCGCACCCCGTGCTTCGCGAGGCACAGGAGGACCTCCTCGGTGAAGCCCGGCGAGCGGATCGTGATCGGCGAGACGTTGACGTTGATGCGCAGCTCTCCTGTCGTCGGCGCCGTGGCCTGCCAGAGCGCCATCTGGGCTAGTGCAGCGTCGAGGACCCAGTGGTCGAGGGACACGATCAAACCGGTCTCCTCGGCCCCCGGGATCACGTCGTCGGCCGACAGCAGGCCGTGGATCGGGTGCTCCCAGCGGACCAGCGCCTCCACCGCGGTCGTGGCGCCGCTCGCCAGCTCCACGATCGGCTGGTAGTGGACGCGCAGCTCGCTTGCGGCCAGCGCGCCGCGCAGCTCGTCGGCCTGGCGGACGCGCCGCAGGGCGGCCGTGTGCATCACCGGCTCGTAGACCTGGATTCCGCCGCGACCGCTGGCCTTGGCCACATACATGGCGGTGTCGGCGTCGCGCAGCAGGATCCCGGATGTCTCGCCGCGACCCGCGAACCGCACCCCGATGCTGCCGCTCACCCAGCACGACCGCTCACCGGCCTGCACGGGAGCGCTGAGCGCGAGCATGATCCGGTCCGCGACGTCGAGGACCTGCTCGTCGGCAGCGTCGAGGACGACCAACGCGAACTCGTCCCCGCCGAGCCGCGCGACGGTGTCGCTCTTCCTGGCCACCGCGCGCAGCCTGCACGCCACCTCGATCAGCAGCTGGTCGCCCACGGCGTGCCCGAAGCTGTCGTTCACCGCTTTGAAGCCGTCGAGGTCGAGCACCAGCACCGCGGGCGGGGTCTCGTCCCGGTCGGCGCGGGCCGTGGCCTGCGCGATGCGGTCGGCCAGCAAGGTCCGGTTGGCCAAGCCGGTCAACGGGTCGTAGAGCGCAAGTCGCTCCAGCTGCTGCTGGACCTCCTCCAGTTGCTGGGTGCGCTCGGCCACCCGGCCCTCGAGATCGTCGTTGAGCGCCTCCAGCTCCTCGGCCAACATGTTCACGCCGACGATGACCGCATCGATCTCGTCAGAGGCGGAGGACGGGTCCATCCGCGCGCTCAGCTCGCCGGACGCGAGCTGCACTACGAGCTCGAGCAGCTGGTCCAGGCGCCGATCAAGGGGTTCAGGCCGGGGGGATGCCATCACGCAACCAGGCCAGCGCCGCGGGCTCGGACGTGAAGAACCGGGTCGGCACCGGGACGGCGCTCACGCTGATCGCGAAGTTCGCGATCACCCGGTCCACGGCGGAGCTGCCCAGGAGGGCGATCCGCGACGCCGAGCACTTCTTGGCGAACGTCTGCCGTGCGTCGCGTGTGAGGGCCGCGGTGCCGGTCATGTCGACCAGCAGCGGCCGTTCCTTGTCGCGGTTGAGCTGGTCGACCGTCGCCATCGCGTCGGCGGCGAGGGGGCCGGTGATCCGCAGTCCGGGCATCCAGCTTAGCCTGACGACACCCGTCGGATCGACACACACCTCCAGCATCGGCTCACGCTCCGCTGCACTGCTCATCGCTGTGAGCCTAGACGGATCAAGCATCGTGATCGACTGCCGTCCGGCACGTCATACGGCCGGGCCTCGATCCGCCCTGTCAGTGCCGCCCGGTGAGTCGCCCGCGCAGCCCCGCCGAGTCCACCACGCCGCCCCGGTGAGTCGACTGCGCTGCCCCGGTGAGTCGACTGCGCTGCCCCGGTGGGTCCACCACCCCGCCCGGTGAGTCGACTGCGCCGCCCCGGTGAGTCGACTGCGCTGCCACGGTGAGTCGACCACGCTGCCCCGGTGGGTCGACTATGCCGCCCCGGTGAGTCGACTGCGCCACCACGGTGGGTCCACTACGCCGCCCGGCGAGTCGACTACGCCGCCTTCGAGCGATCGCGTGCAGGCGCGCGGCGACGTCGATGAGCGCGGGTTCGGAGGCGGCGGGGGCGATCGACGGTTGTGGTGTCGGACGCGCACATGCGCACCTGCGGCACCACTTGCGCCGATCTTGCCCAGCTCGGGGTAGGCGATCGCCGGTTGTGGTGTCAGACGCGCACATACGCACCTGCGGCACCACTTGCGCTGATCTTGCCCAGCCGACGCGGGCCGGCGGGTCGGCGGGTCGGCGGACTGGCGGGTCGGCGGGTCGGCGGCCCGCGCCCCGGCGGACTGGCGGATCGGCGGGTCGGCGGGTCGGCGGGTCGGCGGCTAGCCTTCGGCGGGTGAGCGCCCGCCTGACGCTGGTCGCGCACGCGGCGACGGAGGCGACGGTCCGCGCGGCGTTCCCACTGGACGAGAGCCTGGCGCGACGAGGTGTCGCGGCGGCGCAGGAGGCGGCAGGCCGCCTTCGCCGTGTGGCGCGGGCCCTGCGTTCGCCTGCGACGGCCGCGCGGGAGACCGCGGAAGCGCTGGGGCTCACCCCCGCGGTCGACGTCGGACTGGCCGACTGGGACCTCGGCGAGTGGCGGGGCCACACCCTCGACGAGATCGCGGCCACCGATCCGGATGCGGTCAGCACGTGGCTGACCGTCCCCGACGCCGCGCCACACGGCGGGGAGACCCTGACCGCGCTGCTGGCCCGCGTCGCCGAGTGGCTGCGCGCCGCCGACGGGGACGGTCACACCGTGGCGGTCACGCATGCGGCCGTGGTGCGCGCCGCGGTGGTCACGACGCTCGGCGCCGCGCCGTCAGGGTTCTGGCGGCTCGATATCGCGCCCCTGACCGTGACCGTCCTTTCCGGTGGCCCGAGCCGCTGGACCGTGCGCGGCACCGCCGTGCCCCTGGGCGCCTGACGCGTCCCCGATGTGCGGCCCTCGGGCCGCGGTGCGCGGGTCTCACCATGCCTTGGGGGCGCCGGACGTGCCCCGAGTGCTCGGCCTCGCTGCGCTCCGTTGCGGTGGGCGGCGACCAGGGGCTGCCGAGTGTGCCCGCTGGGGAGGGGCGACGCCGTTCCCTCCCCTGGGATCAGGCGCTCGGCCCCGAGCTGGTTCCGGAACCCGATCCCCGCGGTGCCTGTCCCCGCTCCGCCGTTCTGGCTGCTCGAGACGCCGGTAGGGCCGCCGGTCGCACCCACGTCGGCCGCCGGATCGTGCACGCCCGTCGGGGCGTACTCCGGTGCGGAGGTTCGGTCGTAGGACCCGGTGGTGATCCGTTCTCAGTGGATGGCGCTGGTGCTGTCCATGGGATCTGTGGATGTCCCCTCGCGGGCATGTGATCACGCTGGGGGCGCCTACAGTCGTCGCCATGGCCCAGGTGCCTCTCGACGACCACGGGGCAGGTGTGCTGAGCCGGGCTGCCGCCCTACTGGACGCGTTCGACGAGGAGCATCGCGAGCTGACCTTGGCCGCGCTCGTCAGCCGGTCCGGGCTGCCCCGGTCGACGGCGCATCGGATGGCCGGGCAGATGGTGGCTCTGGGCTGGCTGGACAAGCCAGGCGAGCGGTACCGGGTCGGGAACCGGCTCTTCGAGATCTCCAGCCTGACGCCCGTGCGGCATGCGCTGCGCGAGTCGGTGCTGCCGTTTCTGCAGGACCTCTACGAGGCGACGCGCACCACGGTGCAGCTCGGGGTGCTCGACCGGGACCGCGTGCTGATCGTCGAGAAGATCACCGGCCACCGGCGGATGCCGATGCTCAGCCAGGTCGGCGGCCAGATCCCGGCCTACTGCTCCAGCCTCGGCCGGGCCATCCTCGCGCACTCGAGCGAGGACGTGGTCGACGTGGCACTAGCGGGCGAGCTCCCCGCACGCACGAGCCACACGTTGACTGACCCCGCCGCGATCCGGCGCGAGATCGGCGAGACTTGCGAACGCGGCTACGCGTTCGACCACGAGGAGGGCAACCCGGGGGTGAGCTGCATCGGAGCTCCGATCTTCGGCCCGCTCGGCGAGATCGTCGCTGCCCTGTCGGTGACGGGGCCGTCGGCGATGGTCAAGGCGGACCGCTTCGGACCCGCGGTGCGGATGGCCGCCGCTGCGGCATCCCGGGTGCACCTGCGCCGCCGCTGAATGGGTCGTGCGATGAAACATGGTGGCCGTAGCGGCCCGCGTACGGTCAGGGGGCGAACGTCGCTCCGAGACCCATGCCCGTGATCCACTCGGGGACGGGCTCGTAGCCGGTCCACACGAGCGGTCGCCCGACGGCGGCCAGCCCCGCGAGCCAGGTGCGGATCTCGTGCGCGCCGCTGCCCGCCTCGTGCTGCAGCTTGTCGTCGCCGAGCTCCGCGACGGCGTCCAGGTCGCCTGCCGCGAGCCGGTCGAGGAACCAGCGGTCCCAGTCCGGGTTGACCCGCGCGTTCGGGTCGCCGCCCATCGCCCGGACCCGGGGCTCGCGGGTGGCGGCCACGGCGTGGACGTCGCGGCGGCCGTGGATGACCGAGGCCCGCCGATCCCCGGAGACCGAGGGGTCGCGCGGGTCGTTGGACGGCAGCCAGTGCGACAGGCCGCCGCTGGCCGCGACGAGCACGCGCCCCGACCCCTCCGACGCGCGGATCGCGGCACCCAGCGCACGGCCGAGCCGGACGCACCGGGCCATGGTGGGCAGCGGCGGCGCCGCGGTGTTGAGCACGAGCGCGACCAGCGGGACGCCGGACGTGCCGGTGAGCATGTCGTAGGTCTGGACCACACCGTGGTCGACCGTGAGGGAGTACGACAGCGACAGGTCGAAGCCGTCGTCGGCGAGCCCGCCCCGGATCGACCACGCCAGATCGCTCGCGACAGGCAGCGGGCCCGAGCGGGTGCCGAAGTCCCCGAACGCCTCCACCTCCTCGACGCCGAGCACGAAGGGTGGCATCACGTCGTAGAAGTTCGCGTGGAAGTGGTCAGGCCCGATCACCACGACGGCGTCGGGCGCCATCCGGGCGACGGCGTCGGCCAGCCGGGCCGCGTCGGCGACGAAGGCCGCGCCCGGGTCCGACGGCGACTGCGGCGGCGTCATCGTCGCGAACGGGGAGTGCGACATCCCGACAAAGCCGACGAGGTCGGTCATGCCCAGTGCTCCTTGACCGGTGCCGCGGCTGGGAGGGATGGCGGGGTCGTGACGACGTCCTTGCCCAGGAGCAGGAAGTCCCGGTGGACGCGCAGGTACTCGTCGACCTTCTCCCACTGCGGCCAGTGCCCGGCATCGGCGATGACGTGCAGCCGCGCGTCGGGCAGCCAGCCCAGCAGCATGTCCGCCTCGTCGAGCCCACCGGTGGGGTCGTGCTCGGTCCACAGCAGCAGGGTGGGCGCGGTCACCTTCCCCACCCAGCTCGGGTCCCACGCGAAGTCCGCGCGCACGACGGGGTCCTGCAGGGCGAGGGTGTTTTCGATCGCGCGCTCGAACCCCGGCCTGCTGTAGACGGCTCTGCGCAGGTTCACCAGCTCGTCGGTGACCATCTCGGTGTGGTGGAACAGGAACTCCACCCTGCGGCGGACGGTCGCGTCGCTCGGGTCCCGCACAGCGGCCAGCGTGCTGTCCCGCACTCTGGCCATGACCTCGGGCTTGTTCGCGATGTTGCCGGGGGTGTTGAGCACCAGCCGTTGCACCCGCTCGGAATGGTGCGCGGCCAGCCACGCCGCCACCCAGCCGCCCAGCGACTCACCCGACAGATGGGCCGCGTCGATGCCCAGCGCATCCATCGTGCCGAGCAGGTGCTCGGCGAGCACGTCGATCGTGTACAGCCGGTCCGGCAGGTCCGACCAGCCGTGCCCGACCATGTCGTAGGCCGTCACGTGGAAGTCCTCCGCGAGCCCGGCGATGTCGCGGGCGTAGGCCTCCAGGTGGCCGCCCGTGCCGTGCAGGAGGATCAGGTCGGGCCCAGATCCCGCCTGCAGCACCCTGGTGCGGACGCCGCCGACGTCGACGTGGCGCACCTGATGGTCGACGTCGGCCAGCTCGGCCCAGATGCTGATGTGCTCGGGAAGGGCGGTCATGCCTACTGCTCCTCCTTGAATCGGGCCCTCGCCTCGTCCAGCGTGGCCAGGCCTGCGCTCTGCCGTCTGCTCACACCCAGGACGGTGAGCAGCCGCGAGTTCTCGATGGTCAGGAACTCGACCGGGTGGTCGGCCGCGTCGTTGTAGTGGCGGTGCCACGCCCACGGCGGGGTGTAGACGAGATCGCCGGTCGACCAGCGCACGGTCGTGTCGGGGACCTCGCCCGCGCCCTCGATCTCGCTGTGCCCATCACCGGCGATCACGTAGTGCACGGTCTCGTGGTGGTGGCGTTGCATGTCCGAGCTCGAGCCGGGCGGGATCGTCTGCCGGAAGATCTCGAACGTGGTGGTCGGCAGCCGGCCCGCGACGGCGAGGGCCGACGGGTTGTGCACCTGGTCGGCGGGCAGCGGCGCCAGCTCGTCCGCCCGCAGGACGACGGGGCGTGCGGTGCTCGGCCGCACGGTGTCGGCGATCGCACCGAGGAACTCGCCCATCGTGAAGCCCTGTCCCGACACGGCCATTCCTATCCCCCCACCACGCCGCGGCTCGCGGTTGTCCTCGGCACGTCTTGTCTCCCCACCAAGCCGCGGGCTGCGTCCCGGACGGGACTCGCGGTTGTCCTCGGCACGTTTAGATCCCGTCTGTCCGTCCGCCATCGGCGGTGAGCACGGTTCCGTTGATGAAGCTCGCGTCCGCCGACGCGAGGAACGCGACCGCGGCGGCGATCTCCTCGGGCCGCGCGGCGCGCCCGACGGGGATGTCGGCGGCGTCGGCGGCGTCCAGCTCCGCGAACTCGACGCCCATGGCCGCGGCCCTGGCGGAAAGGATCGCCGACCTGCGGTCGGTCGCGGTCGCTCCCGGCGCGACGCAGTTGACCGTCACGCCCCGTGTCGCGAACTCCCTGGCGAGCAGCTTGGCCGCGGCGGTGGTCGCGGCTCGGCCGACGACCGAAGCCGCGAGGTCGGGCTGGGGCTGGCGCACCGCCACCGACGTCACGAACACCACGCGGCCGAAGCCGCGGCGCGCCATCCCGGGAAGCGCCCGGCGGGCCAGCCGCAGCGGGCCGGTCACCAGCAGTGCGAACGCGGCGTCCCACTGGGCGTCATCGAGCTCGAGGATCCGGCCCGGCGGTGGCCCGCCCGCGTTGAGGACGAGCACGTCGACGCCGCCGTGGCGCCGTTCCGCCTCGTCGAGCACGGCGGCCGAGTCTGTCGCCGACACGTCGCTGACCAGCGCGTCGACCTCCGCACCGGTGTCTTCGTGGATCTGTTTCGCGGCGGCGTCCAGCACGTCGGCGCGGCGCCCGGTGACGATGACGCGGTGGCCAGAGCGGGCCAGATGCTCGGCCACCGCGCGACCGATGCCGGTGGCGCCCCCGCCGACGAGCGCGTTGCGTCCGGTGATGACGGGCCTCCTCACGGGCGGTGCCGCGGCCGTTCCGCGACGCAGCCAGCGTGCGGTCGGGTGGTCGCCGCGCCAACGCGGGGTCCCACTGAGTTGGACGGTCGGTTGGTCGGCGGGTCGCGCTCGCAGCACTCTGTGGGCCCGGCAACGGACGTCGAAGGAGACCACGGTGACCCTGGGTGGCGGCTACATGCTCCCGTCCCGCGAAGGACACGCAATCGCGGCGATCGGGCTCGGCATCACGATGAAGACGAACGGGAAGTCCACCCACGATGCGTACTCGATGTTCGAGTACACCGTGCCGCCGCAGACCAGCGGGCCGCCCCCGCATGTGCACACCCGCGAGGACGAGTCGTTCCTCTGCATCGCCGGGCAGCTGTCGGTCATGCTGGGCGGCGAGAACTTCACCCTCGGCCACGGCGACTACCTGCTGCTGCCCCGCGACGTCGTCCACACGTTCCGCAACGCCACCGACGAAGAGGCGCGGGTGATCTCGGTCGTGTCGCCCGCGGGTCTGGAGCGCTATTACGAAGCCCTCGCCGAGCTGCCTCCCGGCCCACCGGACATCGCAGCCATCAAGCTCATCATGGCCGACTACGGCCTTGAGCTTCGGCTCCCGGCCAAGGCGGAATGACGATGCGGGTCGCGGTCGTCGGAGCGGGCGTGGCCGGGCTCGCCACGGCCAAGGTGCTCTCCCAGGCCGGCCACGCGGTCGAGGTGTTCGACCGCACGCCCGACGTGGGCGGGGTGTGGAGCGCGACCCGCCGCTATCCGGGTCTGACCACGCAGAGCCCGAAGGCGCAGTACGCCCTGTCGGACTTCCCGATGCCCGCCGACTGTCCGGAGTGGCCGACGGGTGCGCAGGTGCAGGCGTGGCTCGCTGCCTACGCGACGCGGTTCGGGCTCGACCTGCGGCTCTCCACCGAGGTCAGCGCCGCCCGCCCGACCGACGGCGGCTGGGAGCTGGACCTGCGCGGAACCTCCGGGGCCACGACCGAGAAGTTCGACCGGCTCGTCATCGCCAACGGCGTGTTCTGCGAGCCTGCCCTCCCCTCCTTTCCCGGCCTCGAGGAGTTCACGGCCGCCGGTGGTCGCCTCTGCGCGGGCACCGAGTTCCACGATGCCGAGCAGGCTCGCGGGCTGAATGTGCTGGTGGTGGGCTACGGCAAGTCCGCGTGTGACGTGACGGTGCCGATCAGCGAGGTCGCCGCGAGCACCACCGTGATCGCCCGGCAGATGCTGTGGAAGGTGCCCCGCAAGATCGCGGGCGTCGTCAACTTCAAGATGCTGCTGCTGACCAGGATGGGCGAGGCGCTGTTCCGGTACCTGCGGCTGCGCGGGTTCGAGCGCTTCCTGCACGGGCCGGGCGACGGGGTGCGCCGCCGCCTGCTCAACAGCGTGGGGTCGGTGTCGGTGCGCCAGTTCCGGCTGCGCGAGCTGGGCCTCGTCCCGTCGGGGCACATGGAGGACATCGTCCGCGGGGCCATCGGCCTGGCGACCGAGGGCTTCTTCGAGGGTGTCGCGGACGGTCGCATCGACGTGCGGAGGGACCGCACCATCTCCAGGTTGTTCGCGCGCGACGGCCGTCCCGCCGCGGTGCTGAGCGACGGTACGACCCTGCCTGCCGACCTCGTCGTATGCGCCACGGGGTTCACCCAGGGTGTGCCGTTCCTCGACGACGACGTGCGCGGGCGGCTGTTGGACCCGCGCGGCAACTTCCGGCTCTACCGCCAGATCGTTGCGCCGGGCATCCCGGGTTTGTACTTCAACGGCTACAACTCGTCGTTCTTCAGCCCGTTGAACGCCGAGATGGCCGCCGTGTGGATTGCGGCGGACCTGGCAGGCGCGGCGCCGCGGCCCGACGACGAGACGATGCGCAGGGCGGTCGCGACACAGATTGCGTTCATGGACGAGGCCACCGACGGCCACCACTGCCGCGGCGGAAAGATCATCCCGTTCTCGCTGCACAATGTGGACGAGGTGCTCGACGACCTCGGCCTCAACATCTCGGCCAAGGTCCGCGCGACGCACTGGCTCAATCCGGTCGATCCGACCGCGTATCGAGACGTCACGCCGGAGCTCGTGCGCAGGCTCGGGCCTGCGAATACAGCCCGCGGCGGAGCTGCCTGCAGATCAACCACGGGCGGCGCGCGCCGGGTAGCGCACCGCCGGTGATCACCGGCCGCCCACGTCCCAGCAGGGTGACACTGCTCCGACTGAGCTGCAGCAGTGTCACCCTGCTGCATAACCCCCGCCCCTGCCGAGCATGGCCCAAACCGTCTTGGTGGTCAGACCGTACTGGACTCCCCAGGTGGCGATCTGGTCGACGATGGTGAGCCCGCGCCCGCGATAAGGGCCGAGGCGAGATCGTCCGACGGTCGGGCGGCTCTCGGGATCGCTGTCGGTCACCGCGATCTTGAGACGGCCCGCGATGGAGTACCCGATGCTCACGCTCCAGGGTGGGGCGGCGTGTTCGAGTGCGTTGGTGACGAGCTCGGTGGCGACGAGGTCGGCGTCGATGCGGAGATCATCTGGTTTGTCGGCGAGGAACGTGGCGATCATCCGGCGGAGCGGGCGCAGACAGGACGGCCCGTCGACGTCCAGGTGGATCTCGGGCGGGCCGGTGAGCATGGGGGGAGCGTCGGCGACGAAGTTCACGCTTCCGGCCTTTGCGTTCGAGGGGCGACGCCGTTGAAAGAAACGTCGCAACGGCGGATCGGGGGACGTCTTGGGCATACCCGGCCTCCCGATGTTCTATCCGCTCACACGCGCGTTGAGCCCCGAACGGGTGGCGGGGAGTCATCGCGGCCGGGGGTGTTGATCAGGTGACAGCGAGCGCCGTGCAGGCGGCGTCGACAGCGGCCACGCGGAGCCTCGCGGTCGGCACGTCATCGAACGACCAGGCGCAGTCGGCGAGGCCGCCGAGGGCCACCACGGCCTGACACTGTCGCTCCAGAGGTGCATCGGGCCCCACGAGCATCGCGCACATCCGGTCTCGCCAGTCGGTCACGATGTCGAGCAGGCCGAGGTCGGCCGGGGTCCCGATCTCGCGCACGGCGAGAAGCAGGATGTCGCGGTGCTTGAGATGGACGTCGAAGTAGCCCTCGAGCAGTGCTCGCGGGCCGAGGTCGCGCTCGGCCTCGACCCGCGCGAGGAAGGCGTATCCGTCGTCGATCATCGGGACGATGATGCTGCGGACAAGGTCGTCGCGCGAGGCGAAGTGGTAGTACAGCGCGGCCTTCGTGATGCCCAGCTGCGCCGCGATGTCCTGCAGGCTCGTCGCCTGCACGCCCTTGGTCACGAACAGCTCGCGCGCGACCTGCTGGATGCGTTCCCGGGTGTCGCCACGTGCCATCCGTTAATTCTACCTACCGGAAGGTTAGCTGGCTTGGTAGGTTACTTACTAAGCGTTAAGTCAGGGGGCGACATGGATGTCCTGATCTCCGGAGCCAGCGTGGCGGGCCCGGTCACCGCTTACTGGCTGCGCCGCTACGGCTTCCGCGTGACGGTCGTCGAGCGGGCCTCATCGCTGCGCAAGACCGGCGGCCACGCCGTCGACCTCTTCACGCCCGCGATGGACATCATCGAGCGGATGGGGCTGATCGACCAGGTCATGGACCGGCGCACCGGGACCGAGCGCATGACCGTGCTGCGGGAAGGAGCCCGGAGGCCGACCAGCGTCGATATGGCGAAGCTGATGGGTCGGATCAGCCGTCGGCACGTCGAGATCATGCGCGACGACCTGGGCGAGATCGTGTACGACGCCACCCGCGACGACGTCGAGTACGTGTTCGGCGACGAGATCACCTCGCTCGACGACGACGGCGGGGTCACGTTCGCGCACGGCAGCCCACGTCGGTTCGACCTGGTGATCGGGGCCGACGGCTTGCATTCCGGAGTGCGCAAGCTGGTCTTCGGCCCCGAGACGACGTACGCGACATGGATCGGGGCATACATCGCCGTCGCCACGATCCCGAACTACCTGGCGCTGCGCGATCACATGGTCGGGTTCACCGGGGTGAACCGGATCGTCGGGCTCTACAGCGCCCGGCACATGACCGACGCCCGCGCGATCTTCCTCTTCCGACCGGCCGCCGAGCTCGCCTACGACCGCCATGACGTCGACGGCGAGCGCCGCCTCCTGCGCGCCGAGTTCGGCGATCTCGGGTGGGAGGTGCCGCGGCTGCTCGACGAGACCGACCGGGCGTCCGCGTTCTACTTCGACTCGGTCACCCAGCTGCGCATGCCGCACTGGACCCGTGGCCGGGTCGCGCTGGTCGGCGACGCCGGGTACTGCCCCGGCCCGGCGGTCGGGGGCAGCACCAGCTTGGCCGTCGTCGGTGCCTACACACTGGCAGGCGAGCTGGCGGTCGCGGCAGGTGACGCGGCCACGGCCTTCCCCGCCTACGAGGGCGCGATAGCCGACTACGTGCAGCGCAGCCGGAAGTTCGCCATCACGATGGCGAAGCGGATCATCCCGTCGACGCGGGCGCAGGCCTGGGCGTTGACGACTGGGGTGAAGCTGTTCACGACCCTGCCCGAGGCGGTCGGGCGCACGCTTACCGCCGTGGGCAACAACGGCATCGGCTTGCACGACTCGGTGAGGCCGAAGGACTACCCGGCGCTGGTCGCCCACCGGACCGCAGCAGGGTGACCCTGCTGCGACTGGGTTGGAGCAGGGCCACCCTGCTGCAACCCCAGATGGCGGCCGGGCCTCAGCGCTGCAGCTCGTCCTCCAGATGCACCCGGACGATCTCGTCGAACGACGTCTCCGCCGTGAACCCCAGCCGCTGCGCCCTGGTCGCATCCAGCGCGGCCGCCCAGCCACCCACCATCTGCATGATCGCCGGGTCCGGCTCGCGGCGGATCAGCCGCACCGCCGCGTCGCCGCCCGCGCGCCGCAGCGCCTCGATCTGCTCGCCGACGGTCGCGCTGAGCCCGGGCATCGACAGGGTGCGGTGCGGTCCGACGAGCTCCGTGTCGACGGTCGCGGCCCGCAGGCAGAACCCGACCGCCGAGCGCGGTGAGGCGTGCCAGTGCCGCACCGTCTCGGGCACCGGCAGGATCGCCTCCCGCCCGACCAGCGGCTCGCGCAGGATGCTGGAGAAGAACCCCGACGCTGCCCGGTTCGGCAGGCCGGGCCGGATGCAGATGGTCGGCAGCCTGATGCCGACACCGTCGACGAAACCCCGCCGCGTGTAGTCGGCCAGCAGCAGCTCGCCGATCGCCTTCTGGGTGCCGTAGCTGGTCAGCGGGGTCTGCGCGAAGTCTTCGGGAATCGGGTTGGGCAGCGGCGCCCCGAAGACCGCGATCGAGGACGTATACACCAGCCGCGGTCGGTATCCGTCCGACGCGTGAGCGGTCCGGATCGCCTCCAACAGCGCGCGGTTGCCGTCGAGGTTGACCTGGTAGCCCTTCTCGAAGTCGGCCTCAGCCTCGCCCGACACCACGGCAGCCAGCTGGATGATCACCTCCGGCCGCTCGAGAAGCAGCCGCTCGGCCGCGCCGGGCGAGGCGAGGTCGGCGGCCAGGCAGACCGCGTCGGCGGCCCACCCGGCAGGTGCCTCCGGGGCCACGACGTCGACCAGACTGAGGCGGCGAAGCTCCGCGTCGCCTAACCGCCCGTCGCGGACCAGCCGGTCGACCAGCTTGCACCCGATCATCCCGGCTGCACCGATCACGGCGACGTGCATTTCTCGCTCCACCTGCCTTCCCGGGCGCAATCCTCCCGCAATCGTTCGATCACCGCGTGAGCATCCTCGGATATGGGTACTCCTGTGACGAGGAGGAGGTGCTTTGTGGGATTCACCGACAAGATGAACAACAAGGCCAGGGAACTACGTGGGCGCATGAAGCGCAACGCGGGTGAGGTCACCGGCGATCGCGGGCTCCAGGCGCGAGGCCGGGCCGAGGAGATGGCAGGCAACCTGCGGCAGGCAGGCGAGAAGATCAAGGACGCGTTCCGCGGCAAGGGCGGCCGACGCACCGGCCGCAGGAACTACTGACCACGACGTTGCGCGGACGGAGGCGGCAGAACCGCCTCCGTCGCGCGTTGGACGGCGCTCTTACCTCGGCTTACCTCGGCTTTCCGCGTGCGACGTACCCGTCGCGCAGGAACGGGTCGTGGCGGGGGTCGAGCGGCGGGCAGTCGAGGCCGATCAAGATGCTCTCGCGCACCCCGTCGCGGCGCGCCGCGGCGTAGGCCGCACAGTAGGTGCGGTGGGCCTGCGCGTACTGCGCACGCAGCTCGACCAGCCGCGCGAAGATCTCCTTCTGCGCGCTGCGGGCCGCCGCCGCCTGGCTGACGAGACCCAGCCGTCCCGCCGACGCAGCTTCCAGGGCCGTCTCGACGTCTACCCATGTCTGATGCATGTCACATCCCCCGAACTGTTGCAGCGGGCGCCCGCAGAGGCCCGGATCTGTGGCCATTGATGGGTGCGTGGGGAGGGCGGGTGGGCGGTGCGGTCGGCTGTGGCCCCGTATGTGGCCCCGTGTGTGGCCCCGTATGCGGCACCGGCGCCAGGTCCTCCGGCGACCAGCCCTGGGCGGTCGCGCGGGCGGCCAGCTGCACGTAACCCGTCTCCATCTCGTGCGCGTGCTCCGCAGCTTGCCGAGCCTTCTTCGCCGCGGCAGCGGCCTCTTCACGGGCGAAGGCGAGCTGGTCGGCGAGCTGGGCCCGCGCGACGCGGCTCGGATCCAGCGCCGCGAAGGGGTCCACCCCGCTGTAGGCAGGCGGAAGGTGTCGGGCGATGGCGACGCGGAAGAGACCCGCTCCGACCAGCCCGCCGACCAACGGACCGACCACCGGCACCCACCAGTACGGATCGCCGTTCAGGTCGACCCACGCCGTCTCGTAGCCGGTGAGCCAGGACACCAACCGTGGCGGCAGGTCGCGGGCCGGGTTGATCGCGTAGCCCGCGTTCGCCCCCCACGACATCCCGATGACCACCACGAGCAGCCCGACCACCACCGGCTCCAGGTTGGCCAGTGGCGGGTTGTTGGTGGTGGAGATCAGTGCGCACACCACGAAAACCAGGATCGCGGTGCCCAGCACCTGGTCGAACAGAGCGGTGAGCAGCGACACCCCGGCCCCAGGTGACGTGGAGAAGACCGTCTGGGTGGCGCTGGTGAAGCCGGGATCGACGTGGGCGATCAGGTCCTGGTAGAGCACCCGGACGATGAGCGCCGCGACCGCACCGCCTGCCATCTGCGCCGCGATGTAGCCCGCGACCTTGCGCCACGGGAACCCGTTGCACACCGCCAGCGCCAGCGTGACCGCCGGGTTGAGGTGCGCCCCGCTCAGCCGGGCGGCGACGTAGCAGGCGACCGTCACGCCGATGCCCCAGGCCCAGGTGATCGCGTCGTGGCCGCCCATGCTTCCCGCGGGGACGGCCGTCGCGGTCTGCGCCTCGACGCCGAGCCCGAACAACATCAGCAGAGTTGTGCCTGCGAACTCGGCACAAAGCTCAGCAGTCGACAACGCTCGCGTGCGCATGCCATGGCTCCATCCGGTCGACGACATCGGGAACAAGGCCGTGCTTCGTGTGGACGCGGCGCACGGCCCTGATGATCGCCTCGGCGGCCAGGTCGATGTCGTGTCCGGTCGTGGAGTGGTTGGTGATCGAGGCCCGCAGCATCGGCTTCCCGCGCCAACGGGTGCCGCCGAGCACGCAGGTTCCGTCGGCGACGATCTCGTCGAGCACGGCGCGAACCAGCCGCTCGGCGTCGTGCACCGGGTGGGCGTCGGGCCGGACGTCGATGAGGACCTGGTTGTAGACGACCTGGTTGGCGATCCGGATGGCCGGGTCGGCGCGGAGCGCTGCGGCCAACCGCAGCGCGTGGTCGTGGCAGCGGGCGACGATGTCGGCGATGCCTTCGCGGCCCAGCGTGGCCAGGGCCGCCCACGCGGGCACCCCGAGGCCGCGCCGCGCCATCCCCGGCGACCAGTCCATGCCGTCACGCAGCCCGGGCGGGACGGTGGCCCCGATCGTGGTGTACGGGGCCTGGCTGGTCATCGCGGCCCGGTGGGCTTCCGGGTGCGCGGTCAGCACCAGCCCGACCGCGTAGGGGGTCTGCAGCATCTTGTGGCCGTCGGTCGCCCAGCTGTCGGCCAGCTCGATACCGGCGGTGAGGTGGGCCAGCTCGGGCGCCGCTGCCGCGGCGGCACCGAAGGCCAGGTCCAAGTGCAGCCAGCTTCCGTGCTGTCGGGTGATCTCCGCGATCGGCTCGAACGGGTCGAAGCACCCGGTGTTGATCTCACCCCCCGCCGCGCACACGATCGCCGGATGGGGCTGCGCGGCGAGGCGGGCCGCGAGCGCGGACGGGAGCATGCGGCCCTCGTCGTCGGTGTCGACCGGGACGATCTCCTCGCGGCCGAAGCCCAGGTATTGGGCGGCGGCGAACAGCGAGCGGTGCGCGTCGCGCCCGGCGAGCACGGCTACGGGCGGCGCGCCGCGCATCCCGCGCGCCTCGACGTTCCATCCGCGGGTCGCGTAGAGCTGATGGCGCGCCGCGGCGAGGGCGACGAAATGCGCCTCGGTGGTGCCGGTCACCCAGGCCCCTGACAGCGGACGGCCGGTGCGCCGCAGCCCGAGCAGATCCATCGTCCAGTCGAGAGCGACCTCCTCGGCGAGGGTCACCGCAGGCGATGCGGCCGCGGTCGCGGCGAACTGGTCGAACGCGGCGACGAGCCAGTCGGTGGCGACGGCGGCGGGGACGGCACCGCCGACGACGTAGTGGAAGTAGCGAGGGCCGGTCGAGCCGACCACCCCGCCGTCGGCCGCGCAGCGCATCAGCGCGTCCACCGGCCAGGCAGGCGCCCGTCCGCGGAGGGGGAGATCCCCGCCGAGCAGGGCCCGCCAGTCGTCGACGCGCTCTGTGGTCAACGGGACGCTGACCGGACGCTCACCGACCTCGTCCAAATATCGCGTCGCCTGCTCCGCGGCATATTCCAAGATCTCGCGGCGTCTCATATCGGCTCCTCGATGTCGATCAGATACACGTCAGGTCGGGCGCGGCGGTTCATGGTGTCGCCCTATTGGCTCAAGGCTTTGATCGAGCGGGATTCTCGCGGTGTGCGTGACCCCTCGGCGGAATGGAAGAAATTGCGAGATAACCATCACTCCGGTCGCATGGCGAAGCCATCGTATATCCGCAACACTTGCCTTCGGGCCAGGTAAGGTGTTTCTTACCTTTCGGCAACCCTCCGACGCATATACCTGCGGTCACTCGACCGGGTCACGCGGGGTCCGACGATTCCGGAACGTAGCGGATCCGGTATGCCGAATGGTCGGGAACGTTCTTCTCACCACTCGTATGGAGTAGTGTACGTCGCTCTCCGTATATGGATTCGGCGGGCCAATGGGCCATTGTGTGGAGCGCGCAGTCGCAGCGGTCAAAGGGCTGGTCGGCGGGAACGCGCGGTGTGGGGCTTGCCCGGACTGCTCGTCGTCCAGGATGCTCGTCGTCCGGGATGCTCGTCGTCCGGGGGTGCACAGAGCTTGGGAGGTGCTTGTCGCTTCGTCGCAGGACCAGCCTGCGCTTCGCAGGGTCCGTAGACCCTGCGAAGCGCACACCGGCCCTGCGAGGACGGCCGGCGGCAGCTCGTCGAGGAGGTCGGGGGCGCCGCCGCCCGTTGACGGCCGGGTCGCGATCTGCGTGAGCTCCGCTCGGGGATGCCTGCGGCACGAGGTGGGGATCAGCGCTGCGATGGTGTGGGCGCGGCGATGGTGTGGGCGCGGCGATGGTGTGGGCGCGGCGATGGTGTGGGCGCGGTTGGTTGGGGCCGCGGCCGCTCGGTGAGTCGCCCGGTTGGCCACGGCGAGTTGGCCAAACAGGTTCACTTCGGCACAGCGGATCCGTGGTGAGCACGGTGTGCCCACACGCCCGGCGATCGTGTGTCGAACGGGCGAACTCACGCTTCCTCGCAGGGCCGGTGTGCACTTCGCAGAGCCCGTAGACCCTGCGAAGCGCACACGGGCCCTGCGAGGACGGCCCGCAGCACAAGGTCGGGGAGTGCGGCGGACCAGGCGGACACCGGTCGGGGTCGGTCGGTCGGCGGGAGCAGTCCGACGCCGAGCCCCGCGACGGCGGCGTCGACCTTGCGGGGGTTGGCTCGGTTCGGCGGGCTGCGGCGTCGACTTCGCAGGGGTTGGCTCGGTTCGGAGGGCTGCGGCGTCGACCTTGCGGGGGTTGGCTCGGTTCGAAGGGCTGCGGCGTCGACTTCGCGGGGTTGGCTCGGTTTGGAGGGCTGCGGCGTCGACTTCGCAGGGGTTGGTGTTCCTTGCAGATGGTCGAACTTCTGCGAGGTCGCCTCGGGTCTGTGAGGTCGGTCTGGGGTCGGCCCCGGCTCGGCCCCGGGGTTCGGGGGCTCGGTTCGGCGGGGCTGCGGCGTCGACTTCGCAGGGGTTGGTGTGTCCTCGCAAGTGGTCGAACCTGTGCGAGGTCGCCTCGGGGTCTGTGAGGTCGGCCTGGGCCGCCGGGCTCGGCTCCCGGCTCGGCCCGGGCTCGGCCCCGGCTCGGCCCGGCCCGGCCCGGCTCGGCCCCGGCCCGGCCCGGCTCGGCTCGGCTCGGCTCGGCC
This sequence comes from uncultured Actinomycetota bacterium, assembly GCA_963826705.1. GTDB lineage: Bacteria > Actinomycetota > Actinomycetes > Mycobacteriales > Pseudonocardiaceae > Pseudonocardia. The sequence goes on along the minus strand of CAWGYF010000024.1, from coordinate 301,034 downwards.
CCGGCTCGGCCCCAGCGCCACGCCGGAGCGCTGCCGGGGCGCACCGGTGGTGTCGACGCGGCGAACACGCCGGGTGTGCGGCCGAGCAGCTCGGGATCGCCGCGGCGGCCCGCCGTCTCGTCGACCTCGCAGAAGTGTCCGCAGGTGTCGAAGTGGGCCCCGCCCGCCACCGAGTGGAGGGGGTTGGTCGAGGCGGACCTGCGCAGCGACCGCCGGGCCGATATCTTGGCGTGCCATGCCCGACATCACGAGACTGATCATGGACGACCACACGTGGTTCCGTGAGCAGTTCGCTGCCCTGGACGAGTTGCAGGCGCGCTCGCCCCTCGACCTCGACGCCGTCAGAGAGGTCTGGACGCCGCTTGCCGCGCGGCTCGACGTGCACGCCATCGCCGAGGAGAGGATCTTCTACCCGCAGCTGCTGCGGTTCGGGGAGGATCCGGAGGGTGAGACTCTGGACGCGATCGGCGACCACAACGAGATCCGCGACGGCGTGCACGATGCGGCCCGTCACCCGGTGGGCACCCCCGAATGGTGGGCCGCGGTCGGGCGCGCCCGGAAGGCGAACGACGAGCACATGGGCGAGGAGGAGCGGGAGGGCCTGTCCGACTTCCGCCTCCACGCGCCGATAGGTCTGCGGGAGGCGCTGGGCGTTCAGTTCAGCGAGTTCCTCGACGCGCACCGCACGACGGCGGCCCTCGACACTGCGGACAAGGATCCCGACGAGTACGTCGCCGCCGTGGAACGCGAGATCCACGCAGTGGACCCCAAGGACATCTCGCTCGGCATAGGAAGTCTCAAGGAGAATTGAGCCATGACCGTCACTGATCATCTGCTGCGCGATCTCGCCCCGATCCCGACGCGGGCCTGGAAGGAGATCGACGAGGAGGCCCGGCAGCGGCTGACCCCGCTGCTGGCCGCGCGCAAGCTGGCCGACTGGGTCGGCGACGGGGGGTGGCGTCGCGATGCGATGAGCCTCGGGCGCGTCGTGGATCTGGCGTCACCACCTGCGGGCGTGGCGGCGGAGGGCGTGTCGGCGCGGCAGCGGCAGGTGCTTCCGTTGGCCGAGTTCCGGGTGCCGTTCACGGTGAGCAGGCGCGAGATCGACGACATCCAGCGCGGCGCCACCGATGCGGACTTCGACGATCTGGACCGGGCGGCGCGGTTGGCCGCGGAGGTCGAGAACCGGGCGGTGTTCCACGGATGGGCCGACGCCGGGATCGTCGGGATCGCACCGACGTCGCCGCACCCCGGCCTGCCGTTGGGCATCGACGTCGACCAGTACCCGTCGATCGTCGCCCGCGCGGTGGACACGTTGCGCTGCGCAGGCATCGAGGGCCCGTACGCGCTGGCGATCGGCCCGGAGGGCTACACCCGGATCGTGGAGACCAGCGAACACGGCGGCTATCTGCTCATCGACCATCTCAACCGGATCCTCGGCGGCAAGATTGTGTGGTCGCCCGGCCTGGACGGCGCGGTGGTGCTCACCACGCGCGGCGGGGATTTCCAACTCGACGTCGGCCAGGACCTCGCGATCGGCTTCAGCCACTACGACGCCGACCTCGTGCACCTGTACTTCGAGGAGAGCTTCGCCTTCCGCGTGCTCGAGCCGGATGCTGCGGTGGCACTCGTCTGACATCGACGGCCTGACACCGTCGACATCGGACACGTCGATTTCGGGCGTGAGTGCGGACGGCCACGCCTCCCGGGGGCCAGACTGAGCGCATGCGTCGCCGACTGATCGTGCTGCGTCACGCCAAGTCCGACTGGGCGGGCGACGTGGCCGACCACGACCGGCCACTGGCGGCGCGCGGGCGGCGGGAGGCGGCGCTGGCCGGACGCTGGCTGCAGGAGAACGTCGCCGGCATCGACCTCGTGGTGTGCTCGTCGGCCACCCGCGCTCGGCAGACGTGGAAGCGCGTCGCCAAGCAGCTGGACCCCGTGCCGCCGTTGCGCGTCGACGACCGGGTGTACGCAGCGTCGGAGCGTGGCCTGCTGGACGTCGTCCGCAAGCTCCCCGACTCCGCCACCGCGGTGTTGCTCATCGGGCACAACCCCGGGCTGGAGGAGCTGGTCGCCGAGCTGGGCGGGGTCGGACTGAGGATGCGGACCTCGTCCATCGCGGTGCTGTCGGGCCGTTCCGGCTGGACGGATGTCCGAGCCCGCTGGGCGAAGCTCGAAGCGTCGGCCACGCCGCGCCGGTGAGGTCCGGGAGTTGCAGCAGGGTGGCACCGCTGCGACTCAGCAGGTGTGCCCCTGGTGGGGCGGGCGTTCGGCGCCGAAAATGCGTGAGTCGGAGCAGGGTCACCCTGCTGCGATGCGGCCGAGCTCAGCACCTCACCCGCCCCAGCGGCCGCCATGGCGTTGTCCGCGACGCGGCTGGGCGAGGGATACGCTCGCGACACGCCTGCGGACCGTAGAGGGGGAGCGATGGACGACGTGCGCAGCGGCGCGGCGCGGTGCTAGCCGGACCGGACCACGACGGCGGGCCGCCCACGGTCACGGTTGGCCGGATCGACCGGATTCCGGATGCGCTCGCCACGTTGGCGGTGCGGCGGGGGCGCCCGGTGCTGGTGTTGGTCGGCGGCGCGGGCGGCATGAGCGACGCGCACCTGGAGACGCTGCGCAAGCTCCTCGCGGACGCCGTGGTGCCGCTGCTCGAAAGGCACGGCGCGGCCGTGGTCGACGGGGGTACCGACTCGGGCGTGATGCAGGTGATCGGTCGAGCGCGGGCGGCCGGTGGCTACCGGTTCCCCCTCGTGGGGGTGGCCGCGCAGGACACCGTCGCCACGGGCGGCCGCGTGCCGTCGAACCCGGACGCTGCCGCGCTCGAGCCCCACCACACCCACTTCGTGCTCGTCCCCGGCTCCGAGTGGGGCGACGAGGCGCCGTGGCTCGGGCACGTCGCGGAGGCGATCGCCGAGGGCGCGGCGATGTTGACGATGGTCGTCAACGGCGGCGAGATCACCTTCGCCGACGTGTCCGCCAGCCTCAAGCGCCACCGCCCCGTGCTGGTGTTGGCGGGAACCGGACGGACGGCGGACGCGATCGCCGAAGCGCGCGCGGGCCGCGAGGCCGACCCCAGGGCCGTCGCGATCGCCGCATCTGCGCTTACGAGGGTCCTGCCTGTCACCGACCGGGACGGCGTCGCGTCCCTGCTGGCAAACGCCCTTCCCGCGATTGGTTGACGAGCACGGCGCACGCCTGGTGGCCCAGGGCGACCTTGCCGACGAGCTGATCGAGCAGGCCCGGCACTGGGCGGCGCTGCACTTCGTCTCGTCCCGCGGATCAGCGGCCGTGATCCGCGGGACACGGCCTTCCCTCAGGGCCCGAGCGTGGGCGCCGGGAGATGCGGGACCGCGCGTGACCGACCCCGGAACTCCGCGACGGCCTCTCCGGCCGCGGTGCGGACCGTCACGTCGTACAGGCCAGACCTTCCGGAGACCGCGCGTTCGACGGCCTCGGCCACCAACTCGTCGCCGAGCCGCGCCGCCCGCAGGAACGTGATGTCGCCGCCCGAGGCCACAGTGGACACGCCGCGGCTGTTGCACGCGAAGCTGAACGCGGCATCGGCCAGGAAGAACAGGTACCCGCCGTGCACGATGGCGTGCCCGTTGACGTGCCGGTCCTCGACGGTCAGTGCGGTGCGGGCCCGGCCGGGCCCCACGTCGACCAGTCGGATGCCTGCGCTGCGCATCGCCGCGTCATGGTGGACCATCGCTGCGGCAACCCGCTCCGCCGTGGCCTGGGCTTCGGTGTTCATCAGGGGCAGTCTGCCCTCTTGCCGAGCGAGCCCGGGGAGCAGCTGATCAACGGATCGGTCGACCTGGACCGGGCGACGGTCGTCGCGTGGTACGCGAACCGGCCCGCCTCGCTGACGGAGCTGGTCGACCGCCTGCAGCAGGCGGCGGTTCGGCGCTGCGGCGCGGGATTCGCGCCGCGCCCCCTGGAGCAGGTGCACGCCACGCTGCTGGGTCTCGAACGGCCCGTGCCCGGCGGGCGGCGGGATCTGGACGGGGTCCTGCGCTATCTCGCCGGGGAGTTCCTGCGGGAGCCCCTCGACGTCCAGTTCGGCGGGTTCCCCGACACCGACCGGCGCCCGCTCAGTGCTGGGAAGACCCGCTACGAGCGCAGCCTCGTGGTGGCGGGAACACGGTTCGTGCTGATCGGGTGGCCGATTCCGCCTGCCCGGTTCTCGCGCCTCGGGGACGTCCGCAGGCAGGCGGAGCGGTTCGGCTTCCGGCACAAGTACCATCCGCGCCCCGACGATCTCGACGTCGACATCTACCTCGTCCTCGGCGAGATTGCCGAGTCGGCGCAGCCGGGGATGGCCGAGCTCGGCGAGCGGCTGCGCCGCGAGGTGCTGGACACCCCCGTACTGGTTCCGCTGACGGTGGACGCACTGTCGCTCGTCGAGTACGCCGACCCGCGGCTGCCCGCGGCGACCTCGGTCCGGCAGCCGTTCTGGCCCGGCCCGCCCGAGGCGAGGTAAGGACGGCGTCATGATGCGCCGTCTGGTGCAGTCTGCGTGGCGTCGACCTCGTCGTCACCTGCGTGCAACGGCTGCTGGAGCTCAGCCGCCCCGCGCCCACCGGGTCGACGATTCGCCCGCAGGCTCGCTCAGCGCTCTCCGCGGGCGGACGATCCGCTGTCGGCAGGCGAGGATCCCGGCGAGGACCGCGGCCGCCGCCGTCACCTCGAGGAGATAGGCCGAGAGCCACACGTGCTTGGCGATCTCGAAGAAGCCGTCCCCGAGCACCGCGGTGGTGACGAGCACGACCGCGGACACGGCCGCGAGCGCCGCGGTCAGCGACAGCGCTCTGACCAGGGGATCTCCGCGCCGCGCCGTCAGAACGGCGAGCAGCAGACCTGCGACGGCCACGACCATGGGCAGCCACGGGACCGCGAGCCCGTCCAACCAGCTCTGCAGCTGGTCGTGGTAGGCGCCTTGCTCACCGACCGTCGTGCCCAGCGGAGGTCCGACCGACGTCGGCGTCAGGGGCGAGGAGGGCAGGTAGGTGAGCCCGGCGCCCAGCGTCGCCGTCATACCGAGCCCGACCGCCCCCGCGGCGACGAGCGGGTGGGCCGCCAGCACCCCATACGCCGCCACGCGCTCCCGAACCGGGTCAGCCGCGATCGCGGAGGTACCCGGCACCCCGTCCGTGCCCGCCGGGTAGTAGGCGCGACCGGCGAAGGCCTCCGCCGCCGCGGGCAGCCCGAGCGGCACCAGCGCGGCGTCCCCGACGCCGGGCAGGACCGTCGTGAAGATGAGGTTGTGCGTGTTGACGGCGGCGTAGCGGCGTTCCTGCCACTGCAGGCTCGCGAGCACCGGCGCCACCGCCACGACGACCATCACCGCGGCCACCGCGAGGCCCACCCACCGGTCGCGGCGACCGGGCCGCGCCCCGAGCTGCACGGCCGTGGCGGCGCTGAGGACGGCGGCCACCGCCACCAGCGGAACGTAGGACGTCTTGGCCGTCGCGGCGAACGACCCGCCAGCGGCGATCAGGAGCAGGCCGGTGACGCGCTCGGGCCGTTCCGCGCGGTCGGTCGCCGCGACCACGCAGGCCCCGAGCAGCAGCGCGTAGGTGCCCAGCAGGCCAGCGGGCTCGCTGAAGGTCGACACGAAGAACCGGGAGAACGTCAGACCGGCGAGCGGCACCAGCGGGGGAAGCAGCACCACCAGGCGCAGTGCCGGGCGCAGCGCCCACGCGGCCAGCGCGGTGACCAGGCCCACCGCCGCCGCGTACAGGAGACCGAGGCGGGCCAACGACCAGGTCGCGCCGCTGCTGACCGTGGCGAGCCGCAGCATCGGAAGGGCGGAGGACACGATGGGGTCGGGGCAGGCAGGCTTCCCAGTGGCGAAGTCGAGGACGACTCCGCCCTTCCAGTTCGACCGGCCGTCCGCGGTGAGGGGAACCAGGCCCGCGCCGCAGTAGAGCCGCAGCCCGTCCCCGTTGTCGCCCGCACCGGCGGGCGCGGACGGCAGGCCGAGGGACACCACCACCACGAGCGCGGCCACGGCGCCCGTGACGATCGCGACCGTCAACCGGCGCCACTGCCGGGGTCGAGGCTCCGCGACGAGCGCACTGCCGGGCGCGGGCGCGACGCTCACAGGCCGACGATCCGGGAGTCGAGGTCAGGTCGCGCCATCTCCTCCAGCAGTGAGTAGACCGCTTCGCGACGCACCACGACCACGGCGTCCGGACGGGTGTCGAGGATGCCTTCGGCGGCCGCTGCCGCGTCGGGGAGCTCCTTCACCGCGGTCTGCGCCGCCACGGTGTTGGCGTCGACGGTCCAGGTGTCGGTGAGGGCCAGGAACCACTGCGCGGTGAGGATGGAGCTGACCCGCCCGTCCGAGGGGACGTCGACGTAGTACGCCGTGCCTGCCGCCGGAGGGCGCCAGTGGGCCACCCGTTCCGCGAGGTCGGCGGCCGCGGGCGGATCGGCGATCACCTGCATCTGGTGGTCGCTGCCCTTCACCCCGTCGGCCTCGGCGCCGAGCCCGATGCCCGCGTAGCGCGAGACGGTGAAGCCGAAGACCTGCGTGAGCGCCGCGGTGACGAGCAGCGACGCGGCGACACCGGAGACCGGGCCACGCCGTCGGCGCCTGGCGGGCGCGTACCGGTCGAGGAGCTGCAGCAACGGCACCAACACCAGCGGGAGCAGCACGATCTCCATGCCGAGCAGGAACTTGAGCCCGTAGTAGGTGATCTCGCCGTTCGCCTTGACCTGGAGGGCGACGAGGGCGCCCGCGGCCACCGCTGCGACGGCGGGCACCGCCATGATGGCGCCGACCCGCATGTGGGTGCCCCGCCGCGGTGTGCCGCGCAGAACGGCGACACACCCGCCCGCGATCGTCAGCCCGAGCGCGACCAGCAGGCCGACGTCGATCGGCACGCGGCCGCCCGCGATGGTCAACGGGTCGGCGGCCTGCACCCGCGAGAGCACCACCGCCGTCCGGATCAGGCAACCGAGCACCACGAGGACCAGCACGATCGCCGTCGCGGCCTGCGCCGCGGAGGCCCGCCATCGGCTGCGGCGCAGCGGCAGCACCAGCATCAGCAGCGCGGGCACCGCCGGGATGAGCATGAGCACCCAGCCCGTCGCGATGCCGACCAGCGCGCCCCCGATCGCGGCGAGCGTCAGGGGCTCGAGCACCCGCTCCGCGGTGACGGCCAGAAGCAGGACGGCCACAACGAGGCAGCAGGCGGTGGCGAAGTTCCCGATGCCGCCGTTGACGGCAAGCGAGCCGGGCCCCACGAACATCACGGCGGCGACGAACGCCGCGACAGGTGCCGCGAGACCAGGCCGCCGTCGCATGGCAGGCAGCGTGCAGAAGCCCGCCACCAGCATCGCGGTCGCGGCGATCACCATGAGGGCCAGTGCGCGGGTGTAAGCGAGAAGCTCGGTTCCGATGTCGGTGCTCGTCGGGCCGATCAACAGCTCGACGACCGCCGCCGCCGCGGCGTGGAATCCCTGCGGATAGCTGGCGAACTGCCAGGTCACGCCGGGCACGGGCGGGGGAAGGGCGTCCACGGTGACACCGAAGCGCCTGATCATGTGCACCATGCTGAAGTGGGCGACATTGTCCCAGCCGCCCATAAGGATGCCGAGGTTCTGGGTCGCGGTCTTGGCCTGGATCCACGGGTGCATCACCAGGAGGCCGAAGACCGCCACGAGCGGCACCATGACGTCGGCGGCCCGCGGCCGGGGCAGCAGGCGCAGCGCCCGACGGCCGGGATGCTCGGCCATGCCGACCCCCGCAGCCAGCGCGCCCGCGAGCAGGGCGAGCCCGAGCGTCACCCGACCGAGGGAGCCCACGGGCAGCGGCCACCACCACAGGACCTGCGTCCAGCCCAGCAGGAGGCAACCGGCCAGCAGGATCCGCCGGTTCATGTCCCGTGAGGTCGGCACGAGCAGGACCAGGATCACGGCGACCAGCACGCCCGTCGTGCCGTCGAGCGCCCCCGACGTCCGACCGACCATGACCGCACCGGCCGCGACGACCCCGAGCGCGAGGCCGCGGAGGTACCTGCCGGTCAAGCCCAGAGCGGTCGGCAGGCTCGGGGGCCGAAGGGCCGCCCGCACGGTGGGTGTGACCTGGACGGACGCTGGCACTCGGCTCTCGCTCTCTGACGATGCGCAAACCAGCGGGCAGACCTCCCATCGCCAGGGGCACCTTATACGGCGACGCCGCCGCGGGCGGGCCGTGCGTAGCTCGGTAGGGCGCCGGGACTGCAGCAGGGTGGCACTGCTGCGGTTGAGTCGCAGCAGTGCCACCCTGCTGCAACAACCCGGGCCCTCCGCTGCGCGCCCGGGCCGGGGGAGGTGTCAGGCGAGCAGCGCGCAGGCGTCGTCCCACATGCGGGTGACGATCTCCCCGGCGGGCGCGGTCGTGGCCAGCGCCGCACCTTGGCCCGCCCAGTAGTTGACGCGGTCGAGGCCGATCCCCGGTGCGCCCCTTCGCCACTGGCCCAGGAGCAGACGCTGGGCGGGGTAGCGCGCAGGCGGAGGCGCTCCGGGGCTCCGCCACGCGTTGACGTACGGGGTGGGGATCGCGCGTCCGAGACGGCCGGAGTAGGCCCGGGTGGTGACGGTGCGCTCGGGCCTTAGTTCATTGAGCGCCGCCGACCAGCTCGGATCGATGGCGGCCTCGGGGGTGCGCAGGAGCGCCGTGCCGACCTGAACGGCGGAAGCGCCGAGCGCGAGCGCGGCGGCGACGCCGCGGCCGTCGGCGATCCCGCCCGCGGCGATGACCGGGATCTGCAGGTTGTCCACCATGTGCGGGACGAGCGCGACGAGTCCGACCGCCGTCCGCTCGGCGGTGTCGGGGTCGAAGCTGCCGCGGTGGCCACCGGCCTCCATGCCCTGCGCGATGACGGCATCGGCGCCCGCCTGCTCTGCGGCCTGCGCCTCGTCCAGCGTGATCGCGGTGGCGAACCAGGCGATGCCGCGCTCGTGCAGCGTGCGCACGTAGTCCGGTTCCAGCAGGCCCATGATCGTCGAGATCGCGGTGGGTGCCGCGGCGAGCATGGCCGCGCACTGCTCGGCGTAGTCCGGCGCGGGGTCCCTGGTGGTCGCGGGCACGCCGAAGTGCTGAAGGAAGCGGGCGGCGGCTTCGGTGCGGTCGGGGTCGTCCACCGGTGGGTCCGGCACCCAGATGTTGAGCTGGAACGCCCCGTCCGAGCCCGCGCGGAACCGCTTCGCCCACGCCGCGATCCGGTCCGGCTGGTCCAGGACAACCCCGTCGGCGCCCATGCCTCCCGCCTCCGCCACGGCGATCGCGAGCTCGGGCGGGCAGGCTCCCGCCATCGGCGCCTCGATGATCGGCACCCTCAGTCGGTACCGCTCGCAGAACTCGTGCACTCGGCGTTGCATGCTGGTTCCCTTCTCGGCCCCGCCGGGACTGCAGCAGGGTGACACTGCTGCGGTTGAGTCGCAGCAGTGTCACCCTGCTCCACAACCCCGTCACACCACGAACGTCGCCAGCGCGTCCAGCAGCTGTTCGGGGGACTCGAGCTGGGGGAGGTGGCCGGTCTCGGGGAACACGTGGAACCGGGTGTCGGGGACGGCGTTGGCGTAGGCGCGGCCGTATTCGGGATCCACGATGCCGTCGCTGTCGCCCCAGAGGACGAGCGTGGGAACGGTGACGGTGGCGAGGCGCCCGGCCAGGCCCTGGTCGGTCATCGTGGCGCCGCCGTAGACGGCGAGGGTCTGGCCGGTGCCTCGTGGACCGTGTCACCGACGGTGAACCGGGCGGTCCCCGACACGACATAGAACCCTTCGTCGTGCTGTGCGTGCCGGTGTTGGGTTGGCCCCTCGGTGTGCGGGGCGATGGTGATCTCGCCGATGCCCAGGCGGTGGGCGGTGGTGCTGCCGTCTTCGAGGATGCATCCGGATCGGCTGCGACATCGTGATCTCGCCCTGCTCCGGTCCGACGATCGATACCTGAGTCACAAGGTCTCCTTTGTGAGAGATGCTCTTACGAAGAGGCTAGGCACTCATGCTGGCTTGTGCAACTATGCTCTCGTGATGAGAGCCACTTGCACGAGAGGGGAGCCAGCGTGACGAGCGCATCGCTGCAGTCCGGGCGGACAAACCAGAAGCAGCGCACTCGGGCGGCCATCGTGGCGGCCGCTCGTGAGCTCATCGGCGCCACTGGCGAGGTCACCATGGCCGCGGTGGCCAAGACGGCGCTGGTCTCCGAGGCCACCGCCTACCGGTACTTTCCCGATCTCGCCTCGCTGCTGCACGAGGTGTTCAGCGAGGTGTGGCCCAGTGCCGAGGAGGTCATGGCGCCGGTGGCCGACGTCGCCGACCCGGTCTCCCGGATCGGTTTCGCCACCGAGCACCTGCTGCGCGAGGTGCTCGCCCACGAGGGCGCCGTGCGCGCGATGATCGCGGCGTCGATCACCAAGCGCGATGCGGCGGTGGTGCGGCCGGGTCGACGATTCGGGCTCATCGACTGCGCGCTGGGCCCACTGGCGGACACCTTCGCGGCGACCGAGCCCGAGCGCTTCGAGCAGCTCAAACGGGACCTCGCCCTCGTCGTGAGCGCGGAAGCGCTGTTCACCCTCATCGACCTGTGCGGGCTCACGGCCGACGCGGCGGTCGCCAGCGCGACGCGGACCGCGACGACCCTCGTGGCCGCCGCACTGGCCGGGGTCTCCGCTCCGTCGCCCGGGCCCGAGTAGCCCGGGTCGTCCCAGGTCTGGCACAGCACAAAGGGCCGCCGCCCGTGCGCCTGTGCCGAGCGTTGATCGCCGGTCTTGGGACATGAGCGCCATATATGGCCGTTATGTCCCAATCTTGGCGATCATCGTCCCCCGGCGACTCACCGCTGTCGGCGGTGCACCGCTGCACTCTTGGCACCACATGCGGCGGTCACCGTGGCGATCGTGCGGTTCTTGCGGGGGTCCGCGCACTGTGGGCACTGCGCCTGCGCAACCCTTCCGTCAGCGATCATCACAGCTCGGGTGCTGTCTGATGCGGACAACCATCCGCTGTCGGTCATAGCTGGCATTTTCGTCAGCCGTCTGCGCAGACACCCACACCGTCTGTGAGGTGGACCGAGCAAGCTCCCAGGCATGCGGTGAGCTGCCTCACCTCCCCACTGAGCGTGCTTGAAATACTTAACGCTGCGCCATACTGTGGCATCTGACACGGTGCGGCTCTTCCTTCGCCAGCTGCCCCCCCGCCGCGTCCTGGCTATGAGACCGAAAGGAACCCGATGTCTGCCCCCACCCGCTCGTTCGCCGAGATCGCCAAGCGCGGTCAGGAGTCTGTGTCGGCCGTTGTCCGCATCTGGGCCGACGTGGCGCAGACCTCCGTCAAGGTGATCACCACGAGGCCTACTGAGCTGCTGGACGGCAAGGCCGCAGTTTACTTCCTCGACGTTGCCAACCAGGTGCTAAACGGCCAGCGCGCGCTGCTCCGCGCGCTGACTTCGGCCGGGGACGGCGCAGGCGTCGTCGCCACGCGGACGAGTAAGGCCGTTGCCGAGACCAGCGCCGCTGAGCTCGGCGCCGTCGCCGAGATCGCGAAGGCACCGGAGGTCGCTACTGCGCCCGTGGTTGTCGAGGAGCCGGAGGCCGCGAAGGCGCCGGAGGTTGTGAAGGCACCGGAGGTCGTTACCGCGCCCGTGGTTGTCGAGGAGCCGGAGGCCGCGAAGGCGCCGGAGGTTGTGAAGGCACCGGAGGTCGTTACCGCGCCCGTGGTTGTCGAGGAGCCGGAGGCCGCGAAGGCGCCGGAGGTTGTGAAGGCACCGGAGGTCGTTACCGCGCCCGCGGTTGTCGAGGAGCCGGAGGCCGCTACCGCGCCCGAGATCGCGAAGGCACCGGAGGTCGCTAACACGCCCGTGGTTGTAGAGGAGCCGGAGGCCGCGACGACGCCGGAGGTTGTGAAGGCGCTCGAGGCCGCGACGACGCCGAAGGCCGCGACGACGCGGAAGGCCGCGACGACGCCGAAAGCCGCGACGACGCGGAAGGCCGCGACGACGCCGAAAGCCGCGACGACGCGGAAGGCCGCGACGACGCGGAAGGCCGCGACGACGCCCGAGGTTGTGAAGAGGGTCAGGGTCGCGGAGAAGCTCCAGGTTGTGAAGGCGCCCGAGATTGTGAAGGCGCCGAAGACGCCCGAGGTCGCGAAGAGTCCGAAGGCCGCGGAGACACCCGAAGTTGTGAAGACCCCGGCGGCTCCGGAAAAGCCCAAGGTGGCGAAGACGTCGGCGGCCGCGAAGAAGCCGGAGGCTGCGAAGGCCCCGGCGGCCGCGAAGAAGCCCGAGAACCCCGAGGTCGTTGAAGGCCCCCATGGCAAGGGCAGCCACGCCCCGCTGAGCGATCGGTCCGAGATCCCGGCCGGCTTCCCGATCAAGGGCAACGCCGGGTCGAAGCTGTACCACGTGCCCGGCTCGCCGTTCTACAAGCGCACGGTCGCCGAAGTCTGGTTCGCCAACCCGCAGGTGGCCGAGGCGGCCGGTTTCCGGCTGCCCGCATCGCAGCGCTGAGCCCAGCTCGAAGATCGCCCCGACCCGCACACCACAGTTGCAGGCGCACCCACCTCATACGGCTCGTCGCGATCTCCTCTCAGCGCCGCGGGCTGCGGTGACGCGCGCTCAGACCGCCGCCCATCCGCCGTCGACCCACAGCGTGGCCGCATGGACGTTGGACGCCGCGTCGCTCGCCTGATGTCCACCGGCCGCTCGACGCTCCTCGAAGCCGCCCTCGACGTCGGCATCGCGGCGCTGCGCCGCTCCGACCAGCCCGGTCAGGCGTCGTAGCGCAGGTACACGACGCCGCCCGCGAACCGTCGCTCCTCGCGCAGCTCGAGATCGAGGCGGGTGCCCCGCGACAAGGCGGGAGTGCCGCCGCCGACCACGACCGGGCAGAGGAAGAGGTGGACCTCGTCGACCAGCCCGGCGGCCAGCGCCACGCCTGCCAACTCGGCGCCACCGATCATCAGGTCGCGGTCGGCGCTCGCCTTGAGCTCGGCGACGTCGGCGGGCGCGAAGAACCGCTCGAGTCGGGTGCGGGCGCTGGACACGGTGCTGAGCGTCGTCGAGTACACGATCTTGTCGGCGGCCCGCCAGATCTGGGCGAAGTCCCGGTTGACCTCGGACTCGTCGGTGAGGTCGAGGTGCTCCCATGCGGTCATCACCTCGTAGAGGCGTCGTCCGTAGAGCTGGGTGCCGATCGGCCGCAGGAGGTCGTTGACGGCTGCGTGGACCTCCTGGTCGGGGACGGCCCAGCCGAACTTGCCCCCCTCGTCGGCGATGTAGCCGTCGAGCGACGCGATCGACGAGTAGACCAGCTTCGCCATGTCCCTCCTCGTGGAATCGGTTCAGACGTCCACAACGACCTCGTACAGCGAAGGGCTGCTGGGGAACTCCCGCCATTCTGCCCGGCCGATGATCTGACCGAACTCGTCGGTGTCTTGGGCGGCCTCGAACAAGGCGAGCGAGCTCCATCGGGCCACGTTGACGAAGCGGTGGTGGGCATCGGGAGAGAGCGCTCGATGCAGTCGCAACGACGAGAACCCGGGCTGGGCTCGGAAGTAGCTGCTGGTCGTGCTCCACAGCGCCAGGAAGGCCTCTTCGCGGCCCGCCGGAACCACGAAGCTGTTGATCAACGTCACACCGCCGGTGTGCCCGGCGACGGGAGAGGCGGCTGTCCTTCGGGCGGGGTCGACGGTGTCAAAGCCGAGAACCCCTTGCATTGATGTGTACTGATTTCACATATGTATACCGAGCAGGAGGTGTTCGTCAAGCCATCGCTCCGGCTGCGACGGCGATCCGTCACAGCCGGAGCAGCAGGCCTCAGCGGCCGATCGCGTCGAGCTCGTCGACCGCGTCGGCAGGCAGGTGGAGCCCAGCGGCGGCGACGTTGTCCCGCAGGTGTGCCACCGAGGACGTGCCGGGGATCAGCAGGATGTTCGGCGACCGCCGCAGCAGCCAGGCGAGCGCGACCGCCAGCGGCGTCGCCTCGAGCTGCTTCGCGACTGCGTCCAGAGCGGTGGACTGCAGCGGGGAGAAGCCGCCGAGAGGGAAGTACGGCACGAAGGCGATGCCGTCCGCGGCGGTGCTCTCCACCAGGGCGTCGTCGTCGCGGCGGGCGACGTTGTAGAGGTTCTGCACGCAGACGACCGGCGCGATCGTCTGCGCCTCGGCGAGCTGCTCGGCGGTGACGGTGCTCAGGCCGAGGTGGCGGATCAGCCCCTGCTGCTGCAGCTCGGCGAGCGCCTCGAACTGCGCCGCGAGCGAACCCGGCTCGGGCGCGTCCATGCCGCCGAGACGCAGGTTCACGACGTCGAGCACGTCGAGCCCGAGGCGCGCCAGGTTGTCGTGGACCTGGGCCTGCAGCTCCGCGGGCGTGCGGGCCGGTGTCCAGCCGCCGTTCTCGTCGCGGCGGGCGCCGACCTTGGTGACGATGTGCAGATCGTCGGGGTACGGCGACAGCGCTTCGCGGATGATCTCATTGGTGACGTGCGGGCCGTAGTAGTCGGAGGTGTCGATGTGGTTGATGCCGAGCTCCACGGCCGTCCGCAGCACGGCGATCGCGGCGTCGCGGTCCTTCGGTGGGCCGAAGACGTGGGGCCCGGCGAGTTGCATGGCGCCGTAGCCGACGCGGGTCAGTTCGAGGTCGGCGACGCGATAGGTGCCGCCGGGCAGTTCGTGGTCAGGCATGGCTTCCTTCCTGCTCCCGGACGGGAGCGCTGAACACCCCTCCACCATGCTCCTACGACATCAGGGTGTGCAGCGGCGCAGCGGCGCGCCCGGTACAACGGGGGAACGAGCAGCAGAACTAAGGAGCAACGGTGGCAACTCACCTGACGGTGACGAGCACAGAGATGCTGACGCCGCGGCTGCGCCGCGTGTGGTTCCACAGCGACGACCTGTCGGCCTTCGCGGAGAGCTCCTACACCGACCGGTACGTCAAGCTGGTGTTCCCCAAGGAAGGGGTCATCTACCCCGAGCCGCTCGACGTCCGCGCCCTCCGCAAGGTGCTGCCCCCCGAAGACCTCCCGGCGATCCGCACGTACACGGCGCTCTTCCCGGACGTCGAGGCGGGCAGGGTGGCGATCGACTTCGTGGTGCACGGCGACGATGGCGTCGCGGGCCCCTGGGCGGCGCAGGCCGTTCCCGGATCGCGACTCATGGTCAACGGTCCCGGGGGTGCCTACCGGCCTGATCCGACCGCGGACTGGCACCTGCTCGTCGGCGACGAGTCCGCGCTGCCCGCGATCACCGCGGCCCTGAGCGTCATGCCGGAGGACGCGGTGGTCAGGGTCCTGGCGCTGGTCGAATCCCCGGCCCACGAGGTCGATCTCCCGCTGCCCGCCAAGGCCGAGATCGCGTACCTGCATCGAGGCGGAGACGACGACGAGGGCGCGCTCGCGCTCGCCGTGCAAGCACTGGACTGGCTGCCGGGTCGCGTGCACGCGTTCGCGCACGGCGAGGCTCAGGAGATCATGCACCGGGTGCGGCCGCACCTGTTGCGCGAACGCGGCCTCACCCGCGAGCAGGTGTCGATCTCGGGCTACTGGCGGCGCGGCCGTTCGGAGGAGGGCTTCCGCGCGTGGAAGTCGGAGTTGGCCGCGGCCGAGGCGAACTGATCGGCGGTCGTCGGCTTCAGCTGGTGTCGAGGTCGAACGGGAGCTCGGGTCGGGATCTCCGGTCGCGTCACTTCCACCGGAAGTGGACGAAGACCCGGCCGAAGTTCTTCTGGTCCTTCTCGACCCGGTGGTATTGGGCCTTGATCTCCTTTTGGTCAAGGAACCGCAACACGTGCTTCTTGAGCGCGCCAGATCCCTTTCCGGGAATGATCTCGACCAGGGGTGACCTCTTGGTGACGGCCTCCTGGATGATCGCCCGCAGCGCCCGGTCGATGTCGCCGCCCCGGTTGTAGACGTCGTGCAGGTCGAGCGTGAGCTTCATGCCCGACATGCTCCTCGGGAGGGGTGAAGCTCGCGACGGATCGGCAGCGATCCAGCGTCGGTGATCACGTCGAGAGCGCCGTTGTCGGGGTTTGATCGGGAACGTCGCACTCGACGCGATCACGGCCAGCACAGCGCACCCCCGCGTGAGTCCTGTGCCTCCGTGGTGAAACGGCGACCTCGTCGTGGTGAGCCGGTCGACTCGCCGGGGTGGGGTGGGCGACTCGCCGGGGTGGGGTGGGCGACTCGCCGGGGTGGGGTGGGCGACTCGCCGGGGTGGGGTGGGCGACTCGCCGGGGTGGGGTGGGCGACTCACCCGGGGGTTACTTCGTGCGGCGGTCTCGCAGGCGCTTGAGCTTGCCGACCGAGCGCTCCAGCGTGTCAGGATCCACGACCTCGCAGGCCACGGACACCCCGATGCCGTCCCTGACCGCCGTGATCAGCTCCTGCGCCGCGGCGAGCCGACGGTCGGGGGTGGTGTCGGTACGGGCCTCGACCCGCACCGCGAGGGCGTCCATCCGGCCTTCCGTGGTGAGCTCCAGCTGGAAGTGCGGCGCGAGGCCTGCCGTCCGCAGCACGATCTCCTCGATCTGCGTGGGGAACAGGTTCACCCCGCGCAGGATGATCATGTCGTCGCTGCGGCCGGTGATCTTCTGCATCCGGCGCATGCCCGGCCGCGCCGTGCCGGGCAGCAGGCGGGTGAGGTCGCGGGTGCGGTAGCGGATGATCGGCAGCGCCTGTTTGGTGAGCGAGGTGAACAGCAGCTCGCCCTCCTCGCCGTCGGCGAGCACGTCGTCGTCGAAGGGGTCGACCACCTCGGGCAGGAAGTGGTCCTCCCAGATGTGCAGACCGTCCTTGGTCTCCACGCATTCCTGCGAGACGCCGGGCCCCATGACCTCCGACAGCCCGTAGATGTCGACAGCGTGGATGTCCATGCGGTCCTCGATCTCGGTGCGCATCTGCTCGGTCCACGGCTCGGCGCCGAACACCCCCACCTGCACCGACGTGGACGCCGGGTCGATGCCTTGGCGCTCGAACTCATCGATGATCGTCAGCATGTAGCTCGGGGTGAGCATGATGATCTCGGGCCGGAAGTCGCCGATGAGCTGCACCTGGCGCGGGGTCATGCCGCCGGAGACCGGGATGACGGTGGCGCCGAGCTTCTCGATCCCGTAATGCGCGCCAAGGCCGCCGGTGAACAGGCCGTACCCGTACGCATTGTGGATCTTGTGGCCGGCCCTGGCACCCGCGGCACGCAGCGAGCGGGCGATGAGATCCGCCCAGATGTCGAGGTCCTGCGCGGTGTAGCCGACCACGGTGGGCCGCCCGGTGGTGCCCGACGAGGCGTGGATGCGTCGGACGTCGGCCTGCGGCACGGCGAACATGCCGAACGGGTAGTTCTCCCGCAGATCGGCCTTGCTCGTGGTGGGGAACTTCGCGATGTCGACGAGCTCGCGGCAGTCCTCGGGACGCACCCCGGCGGCGTCGAACGCGCGCCGGTAGTGCGGCACGTTGGTGTAGGCGTGGCGCAGTGTCCACCGCAGCCGCTCCAGCTGCAGCGCCCGCAGCTCGTCGACCGACATGCGCTCCGCGGGGTCGAGCGTCTCGGCGGGCGGGGCGTCACCGAGCCGCTTGACCGCCGTGCTGCTGGGGCTCGTCGACGTCGTAGTCGGGGTGCTCACAGCCGTCGTCCTCCATCGGCGTCGATCGTCTGGGTCACGCTTGATCCTGCACCTTGGCGACCAGCGTGAGGACGTCGTAGCGGGCGACCGACTCGCCGTCCTGGCGGGTGACGTCGGCGTCCCAGCGCACCTCGCCGTAGTTGGCCGAGTCGCGCGGGGTGAGCTGCTTGCAGGTCAATGTGACGGTCAGCGCGTCGCCGAACTTGACGGGTGTGAGGAACCGGAGGTTGTCGACGCCGAAGTTGGCCAGCACGGGGCCGGGTGCCGGGTCGACGAACAACCCCGCCGCGAACGAGACGATCAGGTAGCCGTGGGCCACGCGCTCGCCGAACAGCGGGTTGGCCGCCGCCGCTTCGGCGTCCATGTGGGCGTAGAACGTGTCGCCGGTGAACTCGGCGAAGTGCTCGACGTCCTCCTGGGCGACGACGCGGGGCCCCGCGACGAGCGTGTCGCCCGGCTTGAGCTCCTCGAGGTGCTTGCGGAACGGGTGGACGTCGCTCTCCTGGCGCTCGGCGCCGGTGACCCAGCGGCCGGTGATCGCGGCGAGGGTGTCCGGGTCACCCTGGATCGCGGTGCGCTGCATGTGGTGCAGCACGCCGCGGATGCCGCCCATCTCCTCGCCGCCGCCCGCGCGGCCGGGGCCGCCGTGGACGAGCTGGGGCATGGGCGAGCCGTGCCCGGTGGACTCCTTGGCGTCGCGAGTGTTGAGCACGAGGATCCGACCGTGCCACGGGGCGATCCCGAGGACGACCTCGCGGGCGAACGCCGGGTCAGCGGTGACGACCGACCCCGCGAGGCTGCCCTGGCCGCGCGCCGCGTACTCGATCAGCTGTGCGGTGCTCGAGTACGGGAGGATCGTCGAGACCGGACCGAAGGCCTCCACCTCGTGCGGCTCGGCTCGCTCCGGGTCGCCGACCAGCAGCATCGGGGAGACGAAAGCGCCGCGGTCGGCGTCGGCGTCGACGAGGTCGACCTTGTCGGGGTCGCCGAACACCAGGCGCCCGGCGTCGGTGAGCGCCTTCACGCTGCGGCGCACCTCCTCGCGCTGCTCCAGGCTGGCCAGCGCGCCCATGCGCACGCCCTCGGTGCCCGGGTTGCCGACCGTGATCTTCGCGAGCCGGGCCGACACGGCCTCGACCACGGCGTCCACGTGCTGCTCGGGCACAAACGCCCGGCGGATGGCAGTGCACTTCTGCCCGGCCTTGACCGTCATCTCGGTGACGATGCCTTTGACGAACAAGTCGAACTCGTCGGTGCCCGGGCCTGCGGCGGGGCCGAGTGCGGAGAGGTTGAGCGAGTCGGCCTCTGCGGAGAACCGCACCGCGTTGCGGACGATCGCGGGGTGCGTGCGCAGCGTGGTGGCGGTGGACGCGGAGCCGGTGAACGCGACGAGGTCCTGGCCGGTGAGGTGGTCGAACATGTCGCCGACCGAGCCCGCCACGAACTGGAGCGTGCCCGCGGGCAGCAGCCCGGAGCCCACGATGATCTCGATGAGTTTGGCGGTGAGGAACGCCGTCGGGCTCGCGGGCTTCACCACGCTCGGGACACCGGCGAGGAAGGCGGGGGCGAGCTTCTCCAACGGCCCCCACACGGGGAAGTTGAACGCGTTGACCTGCACCGCGACGCCGTGCAGTGGCGTGCAGATGTGCTGGCCGACGAATGTGCCGCCGCGACCGAGGGGTTCGAGGGCGCCGTCGACGTAGACGGTGTCGTTGGGGAGCTCCCGCTTGGCCTTGGATGCGTACGCGAGCAGCACGCCGATGCCGCCGTCGACGTCGAACTTGGAGTCGTACAGCGTCGAGCCGGTCCGTGCCGAGACCGCGTAGAGCTCGTCGCGATGCTCGCGCAGGTGCCCGGCCAACGCCTTGAGGAGCGCGGCGCGCTGGTGGAAGGTCAGCTCGCGCAGGGCGGGGCCGCCGACGGTGCGGCCGAAGTCGAGCGTGGCACCGAAGTCGACACCGGCTGAGGAGATCCGGGCGACCTCCTCGCCGGTGACGGCGTCGAACAGGGGCCGACCCTCGGCGGTGGCGGTGTGCCAGTCTCCGAGGACGTGGCTGCGGAGGGTGGGGGTGCTCACTGATTCTCCTCGGCGCAGTTCGGCGAACGATCGTTCGGTTGCCGGGCAGGTTACCATCAGGCGGTGGAGACGAACAGTGCCGCAGGCGCGGTGGACAGCGACTCGGCGGTCCTCGTGGCCGTCGACGAGAAGGACCCCGCCGTCGCGGTCGTGACGCTGAACCGTCCGGCCAAGCGCAACGCACTCACCGTCGAGCTCAAAGAAGCGCTGCTCTGGGCCTTGGAAGGCGTTGCGGCGGACCCGAGTGTCCGCGCCGTTGTGCTGGCTGGGTCGGGCAAGTCGTTCTGCGTCGGGCAGGATCTCGGCGAGCACGTGCAGGCGCTGGGATCGGACTCCGCCACGTCCTTCGACACCGTGGAGAAGCACTACAACCCGATCGTTCGGACGATCGCGACCATGCCCAAGCCCGTGATCGCCGCGATCAACGGCGGTGCGGTGGGTGCCGGTCTGGGCTTCGCGCTCGCGTGCGACCTGCGGGTGGCGGCCGACACCGCGACCTTCGCGACAGCGTTCGCCGCGATCGGGCTGACCGCGGACTCAGGCCTCTCGGCGAGCCTCGTCCACTCTCTCGGTGCCGCCCGCGCCCTCGAGCTGCTGTTGCTGGGGGAGTCCTTCGACGCCGCTCAGGCGCAGGCGTCCGGGCTGGTCAGGGCCGTCGTGCCGGTCGAAGAGGTCCTCGGCGCGGCGCTGGAGCTCGCCCGCACGCTCGCGGCCGGACCGACGCTCGCCTACGCCGAGATCAAGAAGGCGGTCGCGCTGGGTGCGGTGGCGCCGCTCGATACCGTACTCGCGGCCGAGGGGGCCGCGCAGTCCCGGCTGGGTGTCACCAAGGACCACAAGGAAGCGGTCGAGGCGTTCCTGGCCAAACGGCGGCCGCGCTTCGAGGGCGCGTGACCTGCCGGTCACGGAGGAGGAGCGGCATGGCGCCCTACGGATCGTTCGGGTGGGCGGTGCCCGAGTGCGCGGGGTTCGGGCGCATGGGGTTCGGATGGGCGGGGTTCGGATGGGCGCGGTTCGGGTGCGCGGGGTTCGGGTGGGCGGCATGACCGCCGCGCCCGCGGAGCCGCCCGCCCCCGCCGTCCGCACACGGCGCGCGCGGGGTGAGGCGGGCGCCCGCCGTCCCGTTTACGACGCGTCGTCCCTGCTCGCCGTGGCTGTGGCGGAGTTCAACACCCGCGGTTACGACGCCACCAGCATGGAGGACCTCTCCCGCGCGGCGGGCATTACGAAGTCGTCGTTCTACCACCACGTCAGCGGTAAGGAAGAGCTGCTCAAGGCCGCTCTCGAACGTGCGCTGGACGGGCTGTTCGAGATCCTCGCGGAGCGCGCCGCGCAGGACGGCCAGGCCCTCGCCCGCCTGCGGTACATCATCCGCCGCCAGGTCGAGGTGCTGACCTCGGAGCTCCCGTACGTGACGCTCCTGCTGCGCGTCCGCGGGAACACCGACACCGAACGGTGGGCGCTGGCTCGCCGCCGCGCGTTCGACGCCTCGATCGCCTCGCTGGTGGCCGACGCGGTGGCGGACGGCGAGGTCAGGGCAGGCGTCGAGCCGTCGTTGGCGGCGCGGCTGCTCTCCGGGACGGTGAACTCGATCATCGAGTGGTACCGGCCGGGCCGTCCGGGCGTGGAAAGCCTTCCTGACGAGATCGTCCGCATCGTCTCCGAGGGCATCATCCCGCCCTCCTGACCACCGTCGGGCTGGTCGGGGCGGTGCGGTGGAGGTGATCGCTGATTGAAATGTGCACGCTGGCGAAGTGCGCACAGTGAGCGGGCCCCCCAACAACCGCACGCTCGACCCGGCCGCCACGGTGATCGCCGTACGTGGTGCCAAGAGTGCAGCCGTGCGCCGCCGACACCATTCTTGACGATCATGACGGGGCTGCGGCCCGGCTGCGGGCCTCCCGGTGGACGGTGATCGCCAAGGTTGGGACATGAAGGCCATATATGGCGCTCATGTCCCACAACCGGCGATCAAGTGCTCGGCAGCTGGCTCGCGGGCGGCGGCGACCGGCGCTGAACCACCCCGCGCTGCAGGCCAGCTGTCGCCGCGGCCATCCGGCGCCGAGGTCGACACCGGGGGCCGACTTCGCAGACCTTCATGGCCCGGGCGACCCACCCCCGGGAAGTCCTTCATGGCCCTGGCGGACCACCCGTGGAAGTCCTTCATGGCCCTGGCGGGCCACCCGTGGAAGTACTGAAAGTAGGTGCCCCCGCACGCCAGGGGCACCATCGGTCCCACAAGCACCTACTTTCTTCGCAGACCCAGAGGCGACATCGCAGCAGTTCGGCCACCTGCGAGGACACCTCAACCTGTGCGAGGTCGACGTCATCACCGGCCCCGGCGGCCACCCCGACGACCACCACCTGCCCCGCGACACCGGCTCGGCCGTCCGCGACGACTCCTCAACTGCTGCCAAGCGAATTCGACGGTTGCGTGTGTCGCCACACTGGGTCATCATGAGACGAACGAACATTCGGTACGGAGGGCTTCTCATGACGGTGACCGAGGACCGCCCCGGTCCTGAGCTCGATCTCGAGGCGGGCTTCGACCAGACGATCGCGGCGGACCAGCGGATCGAGCCGCGGGACTGGATGCCAGAGGCATACCGGAAGACCCTCATCCGCCAGATCGCTCAGCACGCGCACTCCGAGATCATCGGCATGCAGCCGGAAGGCAACTGGATCCTGCGGGCGCCGTCGTTGCGCCGCAAGGCGATCCTGCTGGCCAAGGTGCAGGACGAGGCCGGTCACGGGATGTACCTGTACGCGGCGGCCGAGACCCTCGGCGTGGACCGTGAAGAGCTCACCGAGAAGCTGATCGAGTCGAGGCAGAAGTACTCCTCGATCTTCAACTACCCCACCCTGACCTACGCCGACATCGGCGTGATCGGGTGGCTGGTGGACGGCGCGGCGATCTGCAACCAGGTGCCGCTCTGCCGCTGCTCCTACGGCCCGTACGCCCGGGCGATGATCCGCATCTGCAAGGAGGAGTCGTTCCACCAGCGGCAGGGCTACGAGCTTCTGCTGGCGATGGTCAACGGCAGCGACGCGCAGAAGGCGATGGTGCAGGAGTCGGTGAACCGCTGGTGGTGGCCGTCCCTGATGATGTTCGGCCCGCCGGACGACGACTCGCCGAACTCGGCCCAGTCCATGGCCTGGAGGATCAAGCGGCACACGAACGACGAGCTGCGCCAGCGGTTCGTCGACATGTCCGTGCCGCAGGCCGCCGCGCTCGGGGTGGCGCTCCCGGACCCCGACCTGCGCTGGATTCCCGACCGGAACGCCCACGACTACGGCGAGCCGGACTGGGCGGAGTTCAGGGCGGTGATCGCGGGGTCCGGTCCGGCCAACGCGCAGCGGATCGCCCACCGACGCCGCGCCCACGAGAATGGCGCCTGGGTCCGCGAGGCCGCTCAGGCGTACGCCGACAAGCAGGCTGCCCGCGCGGCCAAGGGAGCCGCGGCATGATCCCCGACTCGGGCCCCGGCAGCTCCGACGGCCCGGGCAGCTCCGACGGTCCGGACGGCCTGGGCAGCCCCGGCGCCCCGGGCAGTCCCGACAGTCCCGACGGCCTGGGCAGCCCCGACGGCCTGGGCAGTCCCGACGGCCTGGGCAGCCCCGACGGCCCCGACGGCCCTGCCCTGACAGCCCTCGCACGACAGCCCCGCGACAGCCCCGACAGCCCCGACGAGTTCACCACCGAGGGAGGCCACGGCGCGGTGCCGACCACGGGGGTCGAGACGGGCGAGGGCAAGCGGCCGTCCCGCCGCTCCTGGCCGCTCTACGAGGTGTTCGTCCGCGGCAAGCGCGGGCTGAACCACGTCCACGTCGGCTCCCTTCACGCCGCTGACGACGAGATGGCGCTGCACAACGCACGCGACGTCTACACCCGCCGCAACGAAGGTGTCTCGATCTGGGTCGTGAAGGCCGACCACATCACCGCATCCAGCCCGGCCGAGAAGGACCCGTTCTTCGCGCCCGCAGGGGACAAGGTCTACCGGCACCCGACCTTCTATGTGATCCCAGAGGAGGTGCCGCACCTGTGAACGCCCACCACACCGAGGTCGAGGAGCACGACGCCACCAACGCCTATCAGTCGCTGTCAGAGACCACGGGGCACGACGACCCGCGCTGGGCGTTCGGCACCGGCATTGTCGAGGAGGCGGGCGCAGAGATCAGCTCGCCGCTGCCGGACGGCGTCGACGCGGCTGATCTCGCGGCCTACTGCCTCATGCTCGGCGACGACGCGCTGATCTATGCCCACCGCCTCTCCGAGTGGGTGTCCAACGCCC
This sequence comes from uncultured Actinomycetota bacterium, assembly GCA_963826705.1. Lineage (GTDB taxonomy): Bacteria > Actinomycetota > Actinomycetes > Mycobacteriales > Pseudonocardiaceae > Pseudonocardia. The sequence continues at coordinate 277,050 of CAWGYF010000024.1, read as the reverse complement.
CCGAGTTGGAGGAGGAGATGGCGCTGGCCAACACCGCCCTCGACCTGCTCGGCCAGGCGCGGATGCTGCTCGCGCGGGCAGGCCACGCGGAGGGTGTGTCAATGGCAGGCTCCGCCAGCTCCGCCGGACCGGCAATGGCAGGCTCCGCAAGCTCCGCCGGACCGGCAATGGCCAGCTCCGCCAGACGGGCTGGGGCAAGCTCCGCTGCACGGGCCGCGGCAGGCTCCGCCGGACGGGACGAGGACGCGCTGGCCTACCTCCGCGCGGAAGCGGAGTTCCGCAACGTCGGCCTGGCCGAGCTGTCGGACCACCTGGACTTCGCGCGCGCCGTCGCCCGACTCCTGATCTTCTCCACCTGGCGGCTCGCGCTCCTGCACCGACTGCTCGGTTCGGCGGACCCGGTGATCGCCGCGGTGGCCGCGAAGGGTGTCAAGGAGGTGACCTACCACCGGGACTACGCGGCCCGCTGGACCCTGCGTCTCGGCGACGGCACCGAGGAGTCCCACCGGCGCATGCAGTCCGCGCTCGATGCGCTGTGGCCCTACTTCGGGGAGCTGTTCCGGACCTCCGACGAGGAGCGACGGCTGATCGAGACGGGCGTGGCCGTGGATCCGGCGCAGACTCGCGAGGAGGTCGACGCGGTCCTGGACCAAGTGCTCGCGAAGGCCACGCTGACCCGCCCGGAGCGGCCCTTCATCGGGACAATCGGCGGCTGCGGCGGCCGACAGGGCGTCCACACCGAGCACCTCGGGCACGCGCTGGCGGAGATGCAGAGCCTGGCGCGCCAGCACCCGGGGGCGACGTGGTGAGCGCACCGACCAGGCCCGAGGCCCGCGAGATCGTCGCGGGGGTCGTCGACCCGGAGATGCCGATGTTGACCCTGGCTGACCTGGGGGTCGTGCGCGGCGTCGACGTCGACGGCGACGCGGTGCTGGTCACGATCACACCGACGTACTCTGGCTGCCCCGCGATCGACGAGATGCGCCACGACCTCCGCGCCTCGCTGACCGGCGCAGGCTACGCGAGTGTCGAGGTCCGCACGGTGTTCTCGCCCCCATGGAGCACGGACTGGATCAGCGACGACGGCAGGCGCAAGCTTGCCGAGGCAGGCATCGCGCCCCCCGGCCGCGCCGCGCGCAGCGCCGTCGGACCCATCCCGCTGACGCTTGGCCCGCCCTCGTCCGCGGTGCGGTGCCCGCACTGTGGATCGCCTGCCACCGAGGAGCTCTCGCGCTTCGGGCCCACGGCGTGCACGGCGCTGCGCCGCTGCCCGGCCTGCCGGGAGCCCTTCGAGCACATGAAGGAGATCTGACGTGAGCGCGCCCACGGAGACACCGGCGGATACCGACGTTGTGCAACCCCGCACGTCGGGCTTCCACCCGCTGACGGTCGCGGGGGTGGAGCGCCTGTGCGACGACGCCGTGGCCGTGACCTTCGCGGTCCCCGACGACCTCCGCGGCGTCTACGCCTTCCGCCCGGGTCAGTACCTGACGCTCCGCAAGCACACGCCGGACGGGGAGGAGCGCCGTTCGTACTCGATCTGCGCCCCCGTCGGCGCGTCGCCGCGCGTCGGCGTCCGCCGGGTAGCGGGCGGGTTGTTCTCCGAGTGGCTGGTGGACCGGCTAGAGGCAGGCGACGAGATCGAGGTCGGACCGCCTGCGGGTGCGTTCACCCCTGAGCTCGACGCGGGGACCCACCACGGGCTGATCGCCGCGGGCTCGGGCATCACGCCGGTGCTGTCCATCGCCGCCTCGCTGCTGGCCGCGCACAGCGACACCCATGTCACGCTGCTGTACGGCAACCGGCGCACGGACACGATGATGTTCACCGAGGAGATCGCCGACCTCAAGAACGCCTACGGCCCGCGGTTGCACCTGCTCAACGTGCTCTCGCGGGAGCCGACCGAGGCCGACGTCTTCAACGGCCGACTCGATGCGCAGCGGTTGCGCGTCCTTCTCGACGCGCTCGTGGACGTCGAGGACACCGATCACTGGTGGCTCTGTGGACCGCTCGGGATGACCGAGGACGCCGTCGCGGTGCTCACCGATCTAGGCGTGGACAAGAAGCGCGTGCACCGTGAGCTGTTCTACGTCGACGAGCCGCCGCCTGCGCTGCACCGCGAGGAGGACGACGCCGCCGTCGACGGCGACACCAGCGAGGTGACGATCGTCCTCAACGGACGGACGACCCCACTCACGCTGCCGCGCAACCTGTCCATACTGGACGCGGCGCAGAAGGTCCGCGGGGACGTCCCGTTCGCCTGCAAGGGCGGCGTCTGCGGCACGTGCCGGGCGAAGGTCACCGACGGCGACGTGACGATGCGGCGCAACTTCGCGCTGGAGGACGAGGAGGTCGAAGCGGGTTTCGTTCTCACGTGCCAGACCCTGCCCGTCTCCGCGACGGTGACCGTCGACTACGACGTGTGACGCGCCCAGGTCTACCGTGGTGCGCGGATAACGTCGCTCCGGCGACGTCATCCGCGCAGGGGCGGCAAACCCTTGCGGGCGAAGGAGGTCGCTACGGGCGCCGACGTCAGGCTGCGTCAGCTCCGCTACTTCGCCGTCCTTGGTGAGGAGCTGAACTATCGGCGTGCGGCCGAGAAGCTGTTCATCACGCAGCCCGCTCCGACGTCGGTGGATGGCGACGTCCGTGGTCCGGTCAGCCAGGCACCCCCCGGACCGCTCACCGTGGCCCTGCGCGACCGGTTCTGGGCGTTGATGGACGAGCCCGTCGCCCCTCATCGAGGCGATCGAGTACTGACGCAGCCAGGGCGTCTTGCAGCGGTGAAGGCGCCCGGGTTTGCAGCAGGGTGACACTGCTGCGACTCAATCGGAGGAGTGTCACCACCAGGTCGAGGATGCCCAGCGCGAGCGGATCGTCGATGGGCTGGGCTGCGCCTGCGCCCGCGCCTGATCCGAAAATAAGGTGCCCGTGAGGCTGGTGGTGCTGATGTCCGATTTTCTGCCCTGAAAGCCCGCCCGTCTCGGGCACAACCGCTGAGATGAACACCAGGGGGCTACAGCGCGAGCGAGACCCCCACCAGGTTCACCTCAGGCGCAGGCAACACCGGCCGCGGCCCTCGAGAGTCAGGGATCCGCACCGCGGACGACAGAGCTTGCCCGCTGGCACCTGCGCTTCCCCGAGGAAGACCACGACCAGGACTATCTCGTGGAATGCGACGGGGACGGATGGTCGCTCACCCTCACCGATCCGCAGGTGCGCGCGGATGTGATGGTCACCGCGACCGTGCAAGCGTTCATCCGGTTCCTCTTCGCCGGGCCGAGTGCGTCCGAACCGGGTATCGCCATCGCAGGCGACACCGCGGCGGTCGGGCGCTTCGGACGGCTGGTCGGAGCCCTGGCCGACGTCGTGGGCGTGCCTGATCCTTCCTGAGGATCGCGGGCCCACCAGGGCGAACAGAGACCAGCGATCCTTGGTCGCGAGGCGGCCGTGCTCAGTGCCGGTCGGCCGCCGCGGACGAGGTGTCGTCGGGTGTCGGGGTGGGGGTCGGGGTCACCACACCGATGCGGGCCACCCGCCTGCCGTCCATGGCGACGACGGTGAACAGGTGGCCCTGGGTCTCGAACGCGTCGCCTTTCTCGGGGATCCGCCCGAGCTGGTGCAGGACGAAACCGCCGAGGGTCTCGTAGGGGCCGTCGGGCAGGACGATGCCGGTGCGGGCTTCGAGCTCCTCGCGGTGCACGAGGCCGTCGAACACGCTGCTGTCCGGTGCGACGGCGGCGGGGTCGAACTCGTCTTCGATCTCGCCGACGAGCTCTTCGATGAGGTCCTCCATCGTGACGATGCCGTCCGTGCCGCCGTACTCGTCCACCACAACGGCGAGATGTGTGCGGCTGGCCCGCATCTCGGCGAGGGCGGACAGCACCGGCTTGCTGCCCGGCAGCAGCGGCGCGGGCCGGGCGATGTCCCCGACCGTGCGCCCGTCGATGCCGTCCCCGATGGTGACGGCGTTGGTGAGCAGGTCACGGAGGTGGACGACGCCGACGACGTCATCCACCGTGTCACCGATCACCGGGTAGCGCGAATGCGGCTTGTCGAGCACCTCGCGGGCGGCTTCCCGCAGTGGGGTCGCCGCGGTGAGGAACTCGACCTCGGTGCGCGGGACCATCACGCCCGCGAGCTGACGGTCGGCGGCGCCGAACACGTCAGAGAGCACACGGCGTTCCTCGACGTCCAGGTCCCGGTGGGTGCTGACGATGTCGCGCAGCTCCTCCTGCGTGACCTCCTCCCGACCCTGGTTGGGGTTGCCCCCGAGGATCCGCACGATCAGGTTGGTCGACATCGACAGCAGCCAGACCACAGGGCGGCTGATCCGGGCGACGACCTCGAGCACCGGCGACACGAACAGTGCGATGCCCTCGGCGCGCTGTAAGGCCAGCCGTTTGGGCACCAGCTCGCCGAGCACCAGCGACAGGTAGGAGATGAACGCCGTCACGCCGACGAACGCCACGGAGCCCGCGAGCCCCGCGGGGAGCCCCCACTCGGTAAGCACGCCCGCCAACGGCTCCGACAACGTCGCCCCGCCGTACGCGGAGGCGAAGAAGCCTGCGAACGTGACCCCGATCTGCACGGAGGCGAGGAACCGGCTGGCATCGACCCGCAGCCGCCGGACGCGTTCCCCGCGGCGGCCGGGGAGTCGATCCACCTGGCTGTCGCGCAGCGTGAGCACCGCGAGCTCCGAGCCGGAGAAGAACCCGCCGATCGTGACAAACAGCACAACCAACCCGAGGCTGGTGAAAATGACGCTCACCGCTCCATCTTTCGCGCCCCCCACCGTCGACGCGAGCGCGCTACCCCCGTGCGCGGATAACGTCGCCCTGGCCGACTTTCCGCGCGCGAGGGGGATTCGTTTGCGGGGCGCACTCTAGGGTCGAGCCCATGACAGTCGTACTCGTACACGGCAACCCCGAGACCGCGGCGGTCTGGGATCCGATGGTGGCAGAGCTCGTCGCGGCGGGTCTCGACGTGCCCGTGCGACTGTCCCCGCCCGGGTTCGGCGCGCCCGTGCCACCGGGTTGGGACGCCACCGTCGCCGCCTACCGCGACTGGCTCGTGGTCGAGCTGGAGCAGTTCAGCGCGCCGGTCGACCTCGTCGGGCACGACTGGGGTGGCGGCCACGTACTCAACGTCGCGATGACCCGCCCCGACCTGATGCGCACCTGGTGCTCAGACGTCGTCGGCGTGTTCGACCCCGACTACGTCTGGCACGACCTCGCGCAGGTCTGGCAGCGGCCCGGGACGGGGGAGGACGCGGTCGCGGCGATGGCCGCCGCCCCCGCCGCGGCGCGGGCCGCGGGCCTCGTGCAGCGGGGAATGAGCGAAGAGGTGGCCGCTCGGGTCGCGTTGGGGTTCGACTCCACGATGGCCGACTGCATCCTGAAGCTGTACCGCTCCGCCGCGCAGCCCGCGATCGCCCAGCTGGGGGCCGGGCTCGAGGCGGCCGCCGCGCGTCCGGGCCTGTCGATCCAGCCTGCCGACGACCACATGGTCGGCACGGACGAGCAGCGCAGGCGCTCGGCGGTCAGGGCGGGCGCCCGCATCGCGGTGCTCGACGGCCTCGGGCACTGGTGGATGACGCAGGACCCGCGCCGCGGTGCCGCGGTGCTGACCGACTTCTGGCGGTCGGTCTAGTCAGAGGTCGACGGCCTCCCGCGGTCAGTAAGCCTGGCTCCCGGACGGAGCCTTCGGGTCGACGCCGTGGCGGTTCGGGCCGCGCGTGCCTTCGAGGACGAAGAACACCAGCAACACGATGGCCCCGACCAGCGGGATCAACCCGATCAACAGCCACCACCCGGAGCGGTCGGTGTCGTGGAGCCTGCGCACCGACACGCCGAGGGTCGGCAGCAGCACGGCGAGTGAGTAGAGGCCGCTGAGCAGGCCCAGACTGGCGGAGACGGCGACGCCGCCGCTCGTGCTGCCGCTGAAGCTGCCGAAGCCCAGCGCCTTGTCCACGAGCTCGAGGACGATCAAGATGATCGTGTTGAAGAGGGTGAACATCCAGTACTCGGTACGCCGCGCTCGACCCGAGAAGTCGACGTATTGCTTGAGCACTTTCACGTACCAGTTCATGGCGTGTTCCTCGTCGTGGCGGCGCGTGGACTGAGTGCCGGTATCCCATTTGTCGCGGACTGTCCCTGATTGCGTTACGTGCGGTCAGCCAAGTCCACTACGTCGGGCGTCGTCAAGAGCGCCGGTGCCGGCCCCGCAGGTGGTCCCCTCCCGGTTCCTGCGGGGCCGAGTTCGAGCGTGGAGCGACGAGAGCACCAGTATTCGAACGGACTGACTGTCCACCGCCGGACGACTCGTCCGCACCGAGGAAAACCCGCTCTCGCCGTAGTGGATACACGGTCATTGCTACAGCCGAACGGTCGATCTCAGGCGGCTACGTGTCGTAATCGGTTGGTGACGGCGTGGCTCGGAGCCAGGTCAGGACGGCGAGCACGCGACGGTTGTCGTCCGGGCCCGCGGGGAGGCCGAGCTTGCTGAACACGTTGGCAACGTGCGCTTCGACCGTTCGCGGGCTCATGTGCAGTACGTGCCCGATGCCCGCATTGGACCGGCCTTGTCCCATCTGCGTGAGGACCTCGCGCTCGCGCTCACTGAGAGCAGCCAGCGTCATCGTCTGGGTCTGATGCGCGACGAGGCGGGTGACGATGTCGGGATCGACAGCCGACTGCCCGGCACTGATGCGCTGCAGCGCCTCGAGCAGGGTGTCGATGTCGTCGACGCGGTCCTTGAGCAGGTACCCGACGCCACTGTGCCGGTTCTGCAGCAGCCGAATCGCCCAGGAGGTCTCGTTGTAGGTCGAGAGCACGAGGACGCCGACGCCGGGATGGCCGGTCGTCAGTCTTTCTGCTGCGCGCAAACCTTCGTCGGTGAACGTCGGGGGCATCCGGATGTCGAGGATCGCCACATCGGGTTGCTCGAGCCCGATGAAGGCAAGCAACTCCTCGCCGTCGCTCGCCTCGCACAGCACCTCGACGCCTGCTGCCGTGAGCAACGCCGCGAGGCCTCGGCGGAACAGCGCGGAATCCTCGGCGATCGCTACCCGCACGGAATGCTCGCGGTGATCGTCGTGCCGACGCCGATGGGGCTGCGAATGTCGAACGATCCCCCCAATGCCCGTGCCCGGTCGGCGATGCCTGCCAAGCCTCCGTCTCTCGGAATCGTCGCCCCGCCCATGCCGTCGTCGACCACGGTGACACTCACCCCGCACGCGTCGCCGCGTATCTCCACCACGGCGACGTTCGCGTGGGCGTACTTGACGGTGTTGGCCAGGGCTTCGCACGTGAGGAAGTAGAGTGTGGACTCGATCGGTGCAGGCCATCGGCGCTCGACGACGCTGAGCTCGACGGGTAGCGGTATCCGCTCTATCACATCCTCGATAGCGGCGCCCAGCCCCGATTGGCTCAGAATCGCGGGGTGAATGCCGCGAGCAAGGTCGCGCAGATCCCGCAGTGCGGTCTGCAGATCCGAGCGGGCCTGGTCGATCGCATCAAGAGCCTTTTCGTCCCCGGCCGAATGAATTCGAGCGATGCCGAGCGTGGCTGCGGCGGCGAGGATGCTCTGCTGCGCTCCGTCGTGGATGTCGCGTTCGATGCGGCGACGCTCGACCATCCCGGCCTCGGCGATACGGGCCCGGGATGCGCGAACCTCGGCCAACTGGGTTTCCAGATCAGCGCGAAGGCGACCGTTCTCCAACGACAGGCCACTCGCCGTGATGGCCGACCGGACCAGTCTCGGGTGGCGCCGCAGGGCCGGGTCGAGAAGGAGCAAAGCCAGCGGCTCGCCGTCGCGGCCCCGCACCGGAACCGACCACTGGTCGCCGGTCGGCGGCGCGCAGGCCCTCTCGCCCCGATCGTCGACGTAGGTTCCCAGCACGGGGAGCCAGAGCCACAACTGCACGGAGGGATCCCGCAGCACCTCGCGGAGCGCGTCTTGAACCTGAGCGACGGTCGGCGACGTGGGCAGGCCGAGGACGAGGTCGGCGACCGACGACACGACCAACCGACGCTGCGTCACCGCGGTCAGGAAGGACAACGGTGTGATCAGCAGGGTGAGTCCGACCAGGGTCAGGATGACGTCGAGGGTGTGATCGGAGTGGGGGAACAGGTTCGCGACCATGTAGACGCCCCCGACGACCGCGACCGATCCGGCGGCGACGGTCACCGGCACGGCGTCGATGCGGTCGATGCCTCGCACCCGACGCAGCTTCGCCACCAGGAAGCCGAGCATCACGATCACGGCCAAGCCGGTGACGATGTAGAACGCGGTCATCACCGCGGTGTAGATCGCGAAATCGGGGTAGAGCGCAGGCCACCATGCCGACGGGTCGAACTCACTCCACTCGGGTCGGGAGAACAGAGCGGCGACGAGCTGAGCACCGCACACCCACACACCGAGCACGATGAGAGATACGCGCTCAGCGCGGCGGGCCAGAACGACGTCGGGATAGCGCAGCAGCGCCAAGCCGCCGAAGACGAACCAGAGATAGCCGACTGTCTCCGAGAGCAGCGGGCCGGGACCGGTCAACCACACATTCCACCACGACACCAACCAGAACACTCCGCACAAGGTGAGAGCCCGTGCGTTCCCACGCTGTGCGGGGTCCTCGCCGAGCACCGCAGCCGTGACGAAGAAAGACACAGCGCCCAGCAGATTGATCACGCCGGCCACGAAGTCGGTGCTCCACATCGGCCACAGCGACGCCACCGCCGCCCCCGTGGTCACCGCGCCGACCAGCGCAGCCCGCCGCCAGGTATGCGCACCCGCGGGGACCGCGGGACCCTGCCATGGCGGAAGACTCACCACCAGCTCCACCTCCACAGCATCGGGCGACAATGGTAGTGCCACCACCGAGGAAACCCGCGACGCTTGGACCGATCAGACCTATTGGCTGGGCCGGCTTGGCTGGTTCGACCTTGTTTGGGCCGACGATCAGCGTCGGAAGACCGGCAGGATGAGACGGCTGGGCTGCTCCTTGTCGACCTGGAAGCTCACGACACTCCTGCCTACGGTTGTTGTTGTAGGAGATGCAGCAACGCGTCGGTGCCGGTGGAGATGAGCGCGTAGCGGCGTGGCCCGGTGCGGCCGTGCAGCACGAAGACGAAGCGCCGCTCGTCGCGGTCCTCCAACTCCCACCAGCCGGTGTCGGCGATGCGCTTGGTGGCGTCCTCATAGGAGGCATGCTCGAGCTCGTGGTCGTCAACCGGGACGGCCAGCCGGTTGTGACCGGGGTCGGTGGGCATCCCCTTCGGCACCGCCCACGACCGGAGCACCCCGTTGTCCTCCAGCCGGAGGTCGAAGTGGTGGCGGGGCCGGTCGTGCTCGTGGAGGACAAAGACCGGCCGTGCATCGCTCACCGAGCTCACCGGCCCACCGTACGACGGCCCACCGCCCGGCGTCCCCCTACAGGGAGCAGGCTTCACCAGCCCGCGGAGCCAGGTACGCCCTTGAACGGGCCAATGACCTCGTTGGTGATCCACCCGCCGTAGAACCCGCCGGGTTGGGGCCGCACCCGCTCGTCGTCGAGGGTGATCGCGTCGAACGGCGCGGCGTACACCGCGACCCGGTCGCGCAGCTGGGGGTAGCGACGGTCGGGCTCCGGATACCACCAGCCGACGTCTCGCAGCGGGGGCACCCCGGGCACGATCACGTCCACGTAGCGCGCGACGCCCTTCCACTCGCAGAACGTGGTCTTGCCGGTGGCCAGCAGATACTCGCCGAATGCCGCGCGTGGCAGGTAGAAGGTGGGCGGGTGGCTCGTCTCCAGCACGCGGACGAGGTCGGTGGTGTCGGCGACGACCACGCCGCCGATGCGGATGACGGCGCGGCGGGTGTCGGGTTCGGCTCGTGGTGGGCGCGGATAGTCCCAGACGGACTCCTGGCCTGCATCGATCGGAAGACGGAGCGGCACCGCCCCATCCTCCCCGCCCCGGTGGATCGCCGCGCGCCGATGAGCCCGGCCGCGGAAGCGCAGGCGACGCGCCGCCGGGCCGGGCTGGCAAGATCGGCGGAAGTGGTGCCACACGTGCGGATGTGGAGCCCTGACACCACAACCGGGGATCACCACTGCGCGCCGCCGGACAAGATCGGCGGAAGTGGTGCCACAGGGGCCCTGGCGCACCTCTGGCACCACTGCCCGCGATCACGGCTCAGCCGAAGGCGGCGAGCCTGCCTGCGCCACGCCGCACGCCGCTGCCGTGCCTGCGCCACGCCGCCACGCCGCTGCCGTGGCTGCGCCACGCCGCCACGCCGCTGCCGTGCCTGCGCCACGCCGCTGCGGCGGGCCTGCTCCGCCCAACCAGGCCCACTTCGCAGACCGCGCACGCACCTCGCAGAGTCCACAGACCCTGCGAAGCGGCAGCGGACCTTGCGAGGTCCCACCCCGCTCCTGCGCACGGCCGCGCCGCTGCCGGGCCCGGGCCACGTCCGCATCGCGGCAGGGTGACACTGCTCCAACTCAGTCGCAGCAGTGTCACCCTGCTGCAAACCCTCAGGCCTCCACGAGGGCCCGGCCCCAGTAGTCACCGGCCTGGCACCCCGGGTGGGCAGGCGAAGAGGCCGACCCGGTGTGGCGGATGTACTCGTTGAGGGCGTCCTGGCTGCCCAGCCTCCGTTGGAGCGTGATGAAGGCGGCCGGGTCGGACTGGTCAAGTCGCAGGCACCGGGTCGCCGCGCGTCATGGCGTCGGCGCTCCGTCTACCCCACCTCCCTCTGACGTGAGGTGTGCGTGAAATGCGCAAAGACGACCAGACGCCAGGTTGCCCCGGTGGGGCGTCGGCGCCCCAGGAGGTGTAATAGAGCGGCAGGCCGACGTCGAGAGGGGGCGAGTCATGCGGACGCTCTACTGACCGCGACTTTGTGAGCCGTCCGGTCGGGCGGTCCCTCCCGTTCGCGTCGGCTGCGCCGTCTTGCCCTGATTGCGGCGCATTCCGCGCGATCGTCATCGATCAGAAGGAATGCGCATGAGTTCTGCTGTGGACACCGCGGCGCCCGCCGAATTCCGGCCAGCGCTCGCCACCGTCATCGCTACCGTCATCGCGCCTGCGGCCGCCGAGATCGACCGCACCGGCGCCTTTCCCCGAGCGGCGATCACCGCGCTGGGCGAGGCAGGCATCCTCGGCCTGTTCAGCTCCACCGACGTCGGAGGAGGGGGCGGATCGCTCGCCGACGTCGCCGAAGTGGTCGAACGCATCGCAGGCGCCTGCGGCTCCACCGCCATGGTCGTCCTGATGCATTACGCGGCGGTCGCCGTGCTGGAACCCTACGGTCCGCGGGAGGTCCGCGAAGCGATCGCCCGCGGGGAGCACCTCAGCAGCCTGGCGTTCTCCGAGGCGGGCTCGCGCAGCCACTTCTGGGCCCCGATGAGCACGGCCATCGCCGACGGCGACGAGGTCCGGCTCGACGCGACCAAGAGCTGGGTCACGTCGGCGGGCGAGGCCGACAGCTACGTGTGGTCCAGCCGCCCGGTGGCAGCCGAGGGTCCGATGACGCTGTGGCTGGTGCCTGCCGACGCGGCAGGCCTGCACGTGGCGGGTCCCTTCGACGGGCTGGGGCTGCGCGGCAACTCGTCCAGCCCAGTGCGCGCCACCGAGGTCGTCGTTCCCCCGAGCGCCCGCCTCGCCGACGACGGCGCAGGCCTGGACACCGCGCTGGCCACGGCCCTTCCGGTGTTTCTGGTCGGCAACGCCGCGTTCTCCCTCGGGTTGGCAGAAGCGCTCGTCGCCGAGGCGGGGGCGCACCTGACCAGCGCCCGTCTGGAGCACTTGGATCAGACGATGGCGCAGCAGCCGATCCCGCGGGCCGAGTTCGCGCGCATGCGCACCCGCACCGACGAGGTGCGCGCCTTCCTCGTCGACACCCTCGCCGCGCTGCGCTCCGGCCGACCGGACGCCACGCTGCGGGTGCTGCAGGTGAAGGCGGTCGCGTCCGAGGCGGCCTCCGACGTCGCCGACGGCGTCATGCGGCTGTGCGGCGGCGCCGCGTTCCGCAAGGAGCTCGGCGTGGAGCGGCGTTTCCGCGAGTCGCTGGCGGCACGGGTGATGGCCCCGACCACCGCCGCGCTGCGGGACTTCGTCGGCCGGGCGACGCTGGGCCTTCCGCTGTTCGACGGAGCGAGCGACTGATGGGCGAGCCGACGCTGGTGATGGGGGCCGTCGCGTACGACCCCAAGGTCGTCACAATCTGGCAGGGCTTCAGGCGCTGGTTGGTCGGCGCCGGACTGCCGTTCGACTTCGTCCTGTACTCGCACTACGAGCGCCAGGTCGAGGACCTGGTCGCCGGCTCGATCCACGCGGCCTGGAACTCGCCGTTGGCCTGGGTGCGGTCCGAGCGCCTCGCGGCCGCGCACGGGCGGACGGTGCGGTCGGCGGTGATGCGGGACACCGATCAGGACCTGACGTCCGTGGTGGTCGTGCGGGCCGACTCCGACATCACGTCGCTCGCCGACCTCAAGGGCGCCACCGTCGGCGTCGGCGCCGTCGACTCCCCGCAGGCCACCCTCATCCCGCTGTCGCACCTGCGCGCCGCGGGCCGCCGTCCGGGGGAGGACGTCACCGTCCGCCGGTTCGACGTGGGCGTCGGCCTGCACGGCGACCACGTCGGCGGCGAGCGCGAGGCGGCCCGCGCGCTGGTGGCGGGCGAGGTGGACGCCGCCTGCATGATCGACGGCAACCACCTGCTGTTCTCCCAGGAGGGCACGCTGCCCGCCGACAGCACGCGGATCCTGTCCCAGACCGCGTCCTACGACCACTGCACGATGACGCTGATCGACACCGCGCCGCAGCGGTCAAGCGAGCGGTTCGTCGAGCTGCTGCTGTCGATGTCCTACGCCGACCCGCAGGTGCGCCCGCTGCTCGACCTGGAGGGGCTGCGGGAGTGGAAGGAGGGCCGGACCAGCGGGTTCGGTCCGATCGGCGCCGCGGTCGACGAAACCGGGTTCTACGACGGGCGGGGCTCGGTGACCGCCGCGGACTACGAACCGTGACACTTCACCCCGAGGGCCCTGCGCTAGACCTGGGCGGGCTCGGCTTTCCCGACGGCGCCCACCTGCTGGTGACGCGGGCGCTGCGCGGGCTGCCGCCGGGGCGAGCGGTCCTCGTCCGTGGCGCCGACCCGGCACTGGGCGTGCACCTGCGCGCCTGGTGCCGGGACCGCGGGCACGCTTTCCGCGAACCCGACGGCGGCGGCTATGAGGTGGTCCGTGGCCCCGCCGAGCAACAGCGCTGGGCGGGCGCTGACCGGGCGGGCGGACCGGAGCCGTCCGGGATCGTGCGCAGGCCACCCGCGCTATGGGGGCTCGCCGCCCGCGGCGCGCTCGTCGAAGAGGCGGACACGGGCCCGACGGGCAGGCCCTTCGACCTGGACGACCGCGACGTCGTGTGGGCCGACCTCGCCCCCCGCCTCTACGCCCACGCCGCGGCCGCGCAATGGGATCCGGCCACCGCCGTGGACTGGAGCGCGTCCGCCAACGTGGCGCCCGACGTCGAGGTGGCCGTAGTGCAGGTGATGACCTACCTCGTCGAGAACGAGCAGGCCGCGCTCGTGATCCCGGCCCGGCTGCTCGCGAGGGTGCATCCGCACTTCCGCGAGGTGCAGCAGCTGCTCGCGGTGCAGGCTGCCGACGAGGCGCGCCACGTCGAGGTCTTCACCCGGCGCGCGCTGCTGCACGGCGGCCCGATGGGCACGTCCTCCGCGGGCGGCCGCGCGTCGCTGGCGACGCTGCTGGCCGAGCCGGACTTCTCGCTCGCCACCTTCCTGCTCTCGGTGTTGGGCGAGGGCAGCTTCCTGGCCCTGCTCGCGTTTCTCGACCGGCACGCGCCGGACCCTGTCACCCGCCAGGTGACCCGGCTCGCCCGCGTCGACGAGGCCCGCCACGTCGCGTTCGGGGTGGCGCACCTCGAACACCAGGCGCGGCTGGACCCGACGCTGCGCGGCAAGCTGCGCGCCGCCGTCGAGCGTCGCCACGACGCGCTCGCGGACACGGCGGGCCTCAACGCCGACGTGTTCGACGCGCTGGTCGTACTGGCCGCGGGGGAGTGGACGCCGGAGGCGATCGCCCGCGGCCACCGCGCCGTTGTGGACCTGCACAGCACCATGGACGACGGACGCCGCCAGCGCCTGGCCCGCCTCGGCTTCCCCGACGACGAGGCGGCCGAGCTCTCCGCGCTGCACACCCGCAACTTCATGTGACCGCGCTTGACGGTCGTGCGCGGAAAAGCGTCGTGCGTGGGAAAGGTTGCCCTGGCGACGTTTTCCGCGCACGGGCGGTTGGCCAGCGCTACCGCGCTGCGGTCTGGGCCAGGACGGCGCGTTCGAGCGCGGCGTCGGCGTCGGCAGGCAGGGCGCGCAGATCGAGGAGACAGCGGCCGTGCTCGGTGCGCCCGAGCACGGCGGGCTCACCGGCGCGCAGTGCCGCCGCGTAGTGCTCCGGCAGCGTGACCGCGGCGCTGGGCAGGACGACGCCGGGCGCGCCGCCGCCGCCCACGGTCGCGTCGGACCGGACGGCCGCTGCGTCGACGCCTGCCGCGGCGAGGACGGCCGCGAGCCGCTCGGCGCGGGCCCACAGCACGGCGGGTTCGGCGTCGAGCGCCACGCGGGTGGGCGGCGTCGGGCCGCGCAGGGTTGCCTCCACGCCGGCGAGCGTCAGCTTGTCCACCCGCAACGCCCTGGCGATCGGGTGCCGACGGAGCTGTCGCACCAGCTCGATCCCGTCGCGCCGGTCGCCGAGCAGCAGCCCGGCCTGCGGTCCGCCGAGCAGCTTGTCGGCGGATGCGGTGACGAGCGTCGCGCCCGCGGCCAACGTCGTGGCCGCGTCGGGCTCGTCCGGCAGGAGCGGGTGGGGACCGAGCAGGCCCGACCCGATGTCGGCGACGATGGGCACGCCGAGCCCGGTCAGCTCGTCGACGGGAACCGAGCGTGTGAAGCCGGTCACGAGGAAGTTGGACGGGTGCACCTTCAGGACGAAGGCGGTGTGGTCATTGATCGCAGCCGCGTAGTCCGCCCGGCTGACCCGGTTCGTGGTGCCGACCTCGCGCAGCCGCGCGCCGGTGGCGGTGAGCAGGTCGGGGATGCGGAAGCCGTCCCCGATCTCCACGAGCTCACCGCGCGCGATCACGATCTCGCGGCCCGCGGCGAGGGCGGTCGCGACCAGCGCGAGCGCCGCCGCGCCGTTGTTCACCAGGTGCGCGGCTCCCGCTGAGGGCACGGCGGCGAGCAGGGCGTCGAGGGCGCCGGCACCGCGGGCACCACGGCCGCCGGTGGCGAGGTCGAGTTCGACGTCGCAGGTGCCCGCAGCCAGGTCCAGTGCCGCTCTGGCGGCGGCCGAGAGCGGTGCCCTGCCGAGGTTGGTGTGCAGGAGGACGCCGGTCGCGTTGAGCACCGGCCGGAGCCGGGTGGCCGCGCTGGGCAGACCGCCGAGGACCGCCTCGACGAGCGCGTCCGGGGCCAGCTCGCCCGCGCGGGCCCGCTCCTGCGCGTCGGCGACTGCCGCCTTGACCAGGTTCCGTCCCAGCCGCTGTGCCGCGGAGGCGACGCGCGGCTCGGCGAGCAGGGCGTCGGTCCGTGGCACCTTCCGCCGCGGGTCGGCCGTAGTCACGGACCGACCCTACGACTGCCCCGCGATCTTCGTGGCCCGGGCACCAGCGCTCGCTGTGGATGCGCGCGCGGCAGGCGCGTACGCCGAGGGGAACCTCAGCGGGGTTCGACCGCGACGAAACCCCACCGGTGTTGCGTTCGAGGCGCTGTCGATCACTCCTGACTCGTCCGACCTCGCCTGCGACCCTCTCAGGGGTGCTCGACCAGGTGGATGGTGGAGCCTCCGGCGCGGGCGAGCGCGCGGGCTGGGCACCGATGCAGATGGGGGTGGGCCTGAGTGCGGGTGCCGAGGAAAACTGCCACCGCGCCCGCCTGCTCGCTGAACTTCTTGATGGCTGTCGCGACGTCGCCGTGCACGAGCGCGAACCGCCAGTTCAGCGTGGTGGGGCCTAGCACGCTGACGCAGTCGAGCCAGGCGTCCAGCTCCAGCTCGTCGCGCCAGTCAGGGAGTCGAGCGACGCCCGCATAGATGCTGCCCATGCCGAAGTACTCCATCATGGAGGGGCGCGTGCGGACATGGACGGCGATCACCGGCGCCGAGCAGGTGGCGGCGAACCGCGCAGCGGTGGCAAGCACGTCGCGGCCGACCGGGCTGCCGTCGACGGCCACCACCACAGGCGGCATCGTTCCGTTTGCGTCGTGGAAGGGTCTGGTCATCGACATCGCCACCCTGGGTGCGGACCGGCCCGCGATTTCCATAGTATGTAATGTATTTGCGGTGGGCAAGGGGGGCGACGTGCCGTCGAGGGACGAGCCGGTGCTGGGCGAGGCCGTCCTCGAGCTGCTACGGGCCGCCAGAAGGACGCGGCTTCGGCCCGCGCCGGGTCACTCGCGGCTGTCGATGCCGCAGCTGGTGGTGCTGGCTGCCATCGGCAGCACGGGCCAACTGGGCGTGAGCGCGGTGGCGGCCGAGGCGGGGCTGAGCCAGCCGACGGTGAGCAGGGCCCTGCCCGCTCTGGAACGCGCCGGACTGGTGCGGCGCCGCCCCGACGACGACGACGGGCGAGCGTCCGTACTGGCGTTGACCGACGAGGGGCAGTCGCTGGTGGCCGACACGCGTGAGTGGCTGAACCAGCGGCTGGCCGACCTGTGGGCCGACTTGTCGGCCGACGAGCGACGAGCCGCCCCCGGGCTGCTGGCCAAGCTGGTGGCCTTCATCGACCAGCTGGGCTGACACTTCCGGCGATCGCCCGACTTCGCAGGAGTTGTGGTGTCGTCACAGCGGGACGAACCTCTGCGAGCACACTCGAGGGTGTGCGAGGCTCGGAAACCGCATGTTCTTCCAGATCCTCGGCGCAATCGCCGAGTTCGAACACGCGCTGATGTCCGAACGCACCCGCGACGGCCTCGAAGCCGCACGGGCCCAGGGCCGGACCGGCCGGCAGAAACCGAAGCTCGGGGTGCGGCAGGCCCGGCTGGCGCGGGAGATGTACGAAGCGGGGGAGCTGACCGTGGCGCAGATCGCGGCCGAGTTCGGTGTCACCCGCCCGACCATCTACCGCCACCTCGACCGACTCGACCAGCTCAACGCTGCACCGTGACGAGCGACAGGCCGACCGGCGACCCGAGCATGGGTCGGGATGGTTCCTTAGCGCGGATTTCCGCGCAGGAGGTTCGGCGCAATGGGGGCATGGGGATTGAGTAGGGAGTGATCGCCAGCTGGGTGCAGAAGCGGCAGGATCTGGCCAGTTTCTGCACCCAACTGGCGATCATGGGTTCGTACTGTATGCGGTCAACCGGTCTTGGCAGCAGGCCGGGTTGCGGTGATCCGCCCTGCCGCTGGGCCTTCTGTCGGTCCTGACTGCGCGGCCGTGACGAGCGCCCGGCTGCTGGGGCCAACCGACCTTTCGCTGGTCAGCAGCTGACTGTGGATCAGTAGGCCGCATTGGGGGGCAGATAACGAATTGCACCAGCATGATTCAGCGGGAGGGTCACAGCAACACTTGCGGGAGCACGAGAGCCAGTGGTCGAGGTCGTCGCAGGGTCATCCCGATTCGACCGGCTCCTTCCCGGCAGCCCGGCAGAGAGGTTGCGCCGATCCGCCTGCGCGGAAATCCGCGTTAGCGAGAGCGGTCGTGTCTGCTGTGTCGGTCACGGCCGTGGCCACGTGTTACCGGCACGATGGGGTGGGGTGGACGAGGAGGTGAGCCGTGAGTGGTCTCGATGATCGAACCGATGTTCCTGATCGGTTCTTCACCGTGCTGTACACCGTGGGTGAGGCGGCGCGGTACCTCGATGTGCCCGCCAGCACCCTCACCACCTGGGCGCACGGCTATCGCCGCCACCCCCACGGGCAACGCGAGGTGGTGGGAGCGCCGATCCTCACCACGCTGCCCCGGCCCGGTGTCCGTGGCCCGGTCATTCCGTTCATCGGGCTCGCGGAAGGGGTGGTGTTGACCGCGATGCGTCGCAGCGGCGTTCCGCTGCAGCGCATCCGTCCCGCTCTCGAACAGCTCGATGCCCAATTCGGGCTCGCGCACGCCCTGGCCAGCCGCCGCCTCTACACCGACGGGGCGGAGGTTCTGTTCGACTACGCCGAGGCCACCGCCGATCCCGGGATGGTCCGCGCGGCCAGCGAACTGGTCGTGGTTCGCAACGGGCAGCGGGTGTTCAACGCCATTGTGGCCGCCTACCTGCAGCGCCTGCAATTCGACACCGACGGCTATGTGCGGCTGATCCGGCTCCCGGCCTACGAGACGGCCGAGTTGGTGGTGGATCCCCGCCGCGGATTCGGGCAGCCCATCTTCGCCCGCGGCGGTGCCCGTCTCGAGGACGCCCTGGCCCTGTTCCGCGCCGGTGAAACCCTCGACGTCGTCGCCGACGAGTACGGCATCCCGCCCGAGCAGCTCGAGGACGCCGTGCGTATCGCCACCCGCCCCGCGGCCTGAGAGCCTGTTGGTGAACTGATCGGGGGTCGCGTGCGCCGCAGGTGCAACGCGTGAAAAGGATCATGGCCGTCTGCGGCGTGTCGCGCCGGGGATAGGTGAGGGCTTCTGGGCAGATGGAGATCACCACGAACCCCTCGCCCAGAAGCCCTCGCGATGATTGTCTACCCTGCCTCGGCCGAGAAGGCCACTTGCCCGGTTACCGGCTGTGTGTGCGCCGATCGGGTGCCCCGGTATCCCTCGGACATGACCGAAGCGGAGTGGGAGGTGCTGGCTCCGCAGGCGCGGGCGGTGATGGCCGAGTTGCGGCGGGGTCCGGGCGGTCGCCCGATGGCCCACCGGCTGCGGGTCGTGGTGGACGCGATCCGCTACCTGGTCCGCTACGGCGTGGAATGGCGGGCGCTGCCGGCGGATTTCCCGCCGTGGCAGGCGGTGTACGCCTTCTTCGAACGGTGGGCCGAGCGGGGGTTGCCGCAGCGGTTGGTCGATCGGCTGCGGGGACAACTGCGGGTGGGTGCGGGCCGGGCCGAGCTGCCCACCGCGGCGGTGATCGACTCCCAGTCGGTCAAGGCCGCGGACACCGTCGGGGCCGCCACCAGCGGATTCGACGGCGGAAAGAAGATCAAGGGCCGCAAGCGGCACATCGCGGTGGACACCAACGGGTGGCTGCTGGCCGTGCTGGTCACCGCCGCCAGCGTGCAGGACCGCGACGGCGGCCACCGCCTATTGGCGCTGCTGCGGGAACGGTTCTCCACGATCACGCTGGCGTGGGCCGACGGCGGGTACGCCGGGCGGCTGGTCGCCTGGGCTGCGGCCGTGCTGGCCCTGACCGTCACCATCGTCAAACGCACCGACAACCTCGGCGGGTTCGTCGTGCTTCCCCGCAGGTGGGTGGTAGAGCGCACCTTCGGCTGGCTCAGCCGACACCGGCGTCTGGTCCGTGACTACGAGCGGCTGCCCGAGCATCACGAGGCCATGGTGCTGTGGGCCACCACCATGATCATGGCCCGGCAGTTGGTCCACCAACGCAGCGGACAACCACCCCGCCCGCGCTGGGGTGCTGAACGCACCACAGCGCAGCCACCGCAGAAAGATCCACAAGCCGCATGACACCGTTCACCAACAGGCTCTGACATGCCCGGGCGTCCCGAGGGGTTGCCCGAGCTGTTCCTCGACCGCAGCCTCGGCCGCCGCCAGGTGCCCGAGCTGCTCCGCGCGGCGTGCCTGCGGCTGCGCACGCTCGCCGAGGTCTACGGCATATCCGCCGACGAGACCATCCCCGACGTCGACTGGCTGGCCCGAGCCGGCCGCGAAGGATGGGTGGTGCTGATGAAAGACGACCGCATCCGCTACCGGCCCGTCGAATGTGCCGCGGTCATCGACCACAACGTCCGAGCGTTCTGCCTCACCAGCGGCAACCTCCGAGCCCGCGACATGGCCGAGCTCTACCTCGCCGTCCTCGTCCAACTCACCGCGGCCTGCACCGAGCCCGGACCGTTCCTGTTCACCGTCTCCCGCGCGGGGCTGCGCCGTATCGACCTCGACAACCGATCATCCATGATCTCCACATGACGCCAGGCCCCCACGGTGGCGGGGGTGCACCTCACGCGGGTTAAAAGCCAGCTCTGCCGAAGACATCGACGCGTCCGCCAGCGAGTGGGCGGATCACAGCATGTCACGGGCTGTGTGCTGAGCCCGTACGCAGGTGGAGAGCCTGCTTGAGGCAGTGCCGGTGGCCGACCCTGACAAGGTGGTGGGCACGGCTGATGCCGCGCACACGCAGCGGGAGACCGCGAGACACATCAAGGACGTCCGGGGCTTCGACTACTTCCTGCAGGTGAAGGGAAACCAGCCGAACTTGCGATAAACCCCTCGTACCCGCCCGCGCCACGGGGTCAGCCGTCGTCGACAACACTGCTGGCAAGTGACCCCCCGTCCTTGCGAGAGGCGGCACCGACCCGCCCAACAGGCGGCCTTTGCGTGGGCGGCAGGTTTGCCGGTCTTACGGCTGGTGCGAGCCTCCTGTCCACAGCCCACCGATCCACCACCGCCGGACGGCGCGTCGACCGCCCACCCGCGGCGGCCCGGCGCGATACTGGCCCGGTGACCACTGCGACGACGAGGATCGAACGCTCCGGACCCGCGGTCCGGGCCGCGCTCGCCCAGCTGTCCCCGCAGGATTGCGCGCAGTTCGAGGCCGAGTTCGCCCAGGCCACCGCCCGAGCCGGCGCCGAGTACGACCTCGCCCCCGCCCAGGCGGTCCTCGACCGCTGGTGGGGCATCGCGGTCATCCGCGCCAACCCCCTGTCCGACCACGAACAGGCCCAACTGGCCCGCGCCCGCCAGGGCGTGTTCGACGGGCTGTGGGAACGCGAAGAGCACGGCGGCTGGCACCAGATCTAACCGCACCCGGCCGGGCTCAATACAGCAAGACAACCAAGACGCCACAGCAGGGACAACACCCATCGATGGCCCGCTATGGCCTGATCTGGCTGGAGATCGCCTACGCGGACTACATCAGCCTGGCCGAGCACGCTCGGGAGCAGATCAGCGCGCGGATCGAGCAGCTGGCTCGGCCTCGGAGCCCTGTTCGGGGCGTGGAACGGAGTCCCGCGCGATCTCCTCGAACGCCCTTGGATCGACGCCCGCGAACTGCCCACCGCCACAGCCACCGAACAGCTACGAAAAGAACTCATTCCACGGGTCCAGGCGATCGACACCTGGCTGAAAGATCACCAACCCACCGCGGCGGCTGTCGCGCTGCTAGGCCGCAGCGACATCCCGGCGCTGCCAGCAGGCCAATCCGAGCGCTTCCGAACCCGACCCGTCCCGCTGCCGGCCCAAGGCCGGCCCGGCGGCATCGTGCCCTACCGGATCACCCTTCCCCGCAGGCCGGCATCCCCGTTGGCATGGGCCGCAGCCGCGGTTGCCGTCATCACCACGGCTGGCGTGATCGCTGCAGCCACTGCAGCAGCACCCGAAGGCACCGATCAGCCGCTAGTCGCGGTCAGCCAACTGCTCGGCTGAAAGGCACTTCGCGTCCATACGGTCGGGAAGCGGCGGTCTACGGGCCGCCGCTTCCCGGCGGCAGCCTGCCTAGGGCGAACTCTGCCTCGAACTGGCCCCTCGGCCGGGGGACAGACAGCGCGCGAGCGCTGCCCGAATGGCGGGGCCGCAGCGTTCCCATCTCCTCCCTTCGTGGCCGGCGGCCCTGTCAAAGGACGTAGATCACCCGCCGGACTACGCACCAGGAGAGTGCTGTCATAATAGTTCTTAACGGTTATCGTTTTCATCTTTTGGGTTGCCTGATCCGCCGCGGCCGCTTCAGGAGTCGAGGCTGACGGTGACTTGGTGCGGTCAGCTCCGCCACGAGGTCGAAGGACGCGATCCGGGGCGACATCACTTGCATAATTTTGAAAGTGTAGATATTGTCCCAATCAAGTCGGCAGGGCGGAGGGCGGTCGTGATCGAGGAGCTGTACGCACAGATCGACGCTGTTCGGCACGACCTCGGTCGCGCCGAACAGGCCGGTCTCGCCTACGAGGCCCACCTGCATCGCGCCCGGCTGGCCGATCTGATGGACATCGCGGCGCGGCACGGGATCGACCTGGCTGCGGGGATCGACCGGTCGGGGGCCCGGGCCGGCGGCGTGCCGGAATGACCCCCGGTGTCGTCGCGGTGGTCAGCGACGGCAGCGACTATCACCGGGAGTCGGGATCGTCGCTGCTGACCGAGCTGCTCGGGGGGGCGGCGCTGCGGTGTGAGCGGAGCGGCCTGACCGCCACGGCGGTGCTGGTCGGTGCAGGCGGCACGGCGGAGCTCATCGCCGAGCTGCGCCGCCTGGCCCCCGGGTTCGCGGGGATCCATCTCGTGCTCACCGATCCCGTCCGGGGTCGGGTGGCCCAGGACGCACTGGGCGCAACCCTGCCCGTGGTGACTGACCGGCAGACCACCGCCGTTGCCACCGTCGCGGCGGCGTTGGCCGTCCTGGCCGGCGCCGAGCTGACCCCGGCGGCCGCCCGGGTGGTGATCATCGGCGCCGCACGCGGCCCGATGGTGGCCACGCTCGCCGTGGCGGCAGGGATCGGCGAGATCGACCGCTGGGACGTCGAGGACGCCCAGGACTTCCCCCTGGATGCTCTCTGCCGGCACGCCGACGTGGTGATCGACCTGCTCGGTTGCGGGGCGCGGCAGCGCAGGGCCGGCCGCGTCGAGACGCCGCTACGGGTCGTCGCCGGGGTCGACCGGTCGCCCTCATGGCCGATCTTCTCGGTACGGGCACTGCCGGGCTGCTCGCCGCCGCCGCGTCGGCGGGCTGGCCACCCGACCTCGACACGTGCCTGTCCTGCGCCCGGACCCTGGCCGCTCACACCGGCCGCACACCCACCCCTTGAACGGAGCTCCTGTGTACACACGGGTCAACACCATCTTCGGTGAGAAGGGCCGGGTCGACGCCGGCATCGCCCAGATCGAGGGCCCGGACCGGGCCGCGGTCGAGGCCACCGGCGGCAACCGGGGACTCACCACGATGGTCGACCGCGGAGCCGCGGTCATCGTCGCGATCTCCTACTGGGACGAGCTCGACCGCTCCTCGCAGGCCGAGCTGACCCGGGCCCGCGAGGGCGCGGTGGCGGCGGCCGGCGGTGACCTGGTGGTCGAGAGCTACGTCCTCGCGCTCGCCGAGCGGGTATCGATCCCGGCCCCCGGGGCCACGGTGGGCATGGTGCGGATGCGGATCGCGCCCGCCGGGATCGCCGACGGGTTGGCCTGGTTGCGCGAGGAGATCCTGCCGCGGCTGCGCGCCGCCGCCGGCTTCCACTGCGCCGAGGTACTGATCGACGAGGACCTCGGCGACGGCCTGCTGGTGACCGCGTGGCCGGATGAGGAGCACGCCGCCTGGGCTGACCTGCTGGTCGGACGGCTGCGCGGCGACGCTGTGGACCGGGCCGGGGTCACGTTCTCCCGGACCGAGACCTACACGCTCGTCCGCGACGCGGCCGACACCCGCATCGCCGGTCGAACCTGACGTGCTCGACGGGCGCGCACCGGGCGAGGCGGTGGTGAGCCCGCCGCTCTACCAGCTGAAGGCGGAGTTCTTCAAGACCCTGGGCCATCCGGTGCGGATCCGGGTCCTGGAACTGCTCAGCATGCGCGAGCACGCCGTCTCCGAGCTGCTGGCTGCGATCGGGGTCGAGCCGGCGAGCCTGTCTCAGCAGCTGGGCGTGCTGCGCCGGGCCGGGCTGGTCATCCAACGCCGGGAGGGCTCGGCCGTGCACTACTCGGTGACCAGCCCGCGGGTGCCCGAGCTGATGGCCGTCGCCCGTTCGATCCTGACCGGCGTCCTGTCCGGGCAGGTTGAGCTGCTGGAGAACCTACGCACCTCCTGACCCCGACAGCACCGAACCGACAAGGACCGAACCGATCGACTCGCGCGGGGGGTAGCCGGCTGCGCCCGTGAGCGGCGGTGACCGGCGATGACCTCGTCACCGCCACCGCCGGGCGGGTTGGCCGGTCTCGGTGGCGACGAGCCGGCCGCCGAGGCGGCAGAACTGGTGGTCGCGTCGTGCGACGTCGCGGCCGTCGAGCAGGGCCGCGTCGAACCGGCGGAGTGGCCAGGTGATCAGGGGGTGGGGGTAGGTAGCACTGGCCGTGGCCCCGCACAGGAAAGGCAAGCGACCTTGCGGGGCCGCCAGACCTGTCAGTTGAGGCGTTATCGGACACCATCGTCCCCGGGGCGGCTCTTGATCGACGCGCCGGGCGGGCCCCATCCCGCGTCGTGTCGGTCCCTGCCGCCATACTCGGGGCTATGGCGACGGTGACGATGGTGGCGGTCCAACTCTCCGGGCCCGCGATCCGTGCGACCCTGGCCGAACACGCCCCCGACGACGAACCCCGCTTCACCGCCGAGCTGCGCTCTGCGCTGGCCCGCGCTGGCGAGGACCTCGATTTGGCCGGGCCGCAGGCGGTGCTGGCCCGCTGGCACACGCTGGCCACGATGGCCGCCAACCCGCTGTCCGCGGACGAGCAGGCCCAGCTCGTCCGGGCGCGGGCGGGGGACTTCACCGGGTTTTCCGTCCGCGACGAGCACGGCACCTGGACCACCCTGTAGCCGCCACATCGGTCGACGTCGAAGGATGCCGCCGCGGTCCCGGTTGGTCTGGCTGCAGATCGCTGACCAGCAGTACCACGACTTGCCCGCCGATCTGCGGGAGTTGGTCGGGCGGCGGATCGCCGCGTTGCTGGAGAATCCGACCGTCGACGTGGGCGCGGTGTACAACGAGCGCTCTGATCAGTGGAGCGTTCCGCTGGGCGAGCGCGGGTTCCTGTCTACGCGGTGGTCCACGACCCGGCCACGGTCATCGTCCTGCGGCTGGTGAGTCTCGGGTAGAAGCCTCGCAGGCGGCGCGGCCCGCGGCCGGGTCACGACGCACCACGGCGGGTCTCTTCCGCCTGGGCCTCGTTCTGGCCGACTGAGGCCATTTCGGGACACGTCAACTGGCCACCTGTCGCAGCCGCAGGGCCTCCCCCACGGCTGCTGTGGAACGACGGTAGAACTGTTGAGCGCGGAGATATTGGCCGCAGGTCGGCGGATGTGTTGTCCGGTGTTGCGTAGTATGCGCGGCCTGAATCATCTGGCCGCGCCGTCGGTGGTGGCGCCGAGTGGTGTTTTCGCCGGGTTCGGTCACGATGGCCCGGTCGGACAGGCGGTTCGTGTCCCGAGTCCCGGGCGGCGTTTCGACACGAGGCTGAGCTCCAGGCCGTCCTCGACGGTCCTACGGTCGAGCGCCTGGCCGCAGCGGTCGAAGAGCACGGGGAAACGACGATGGATGACCAACGGCGCGCGAGCTTCGCGCGGCACATGCTGGGCACGTTGACCGGTGCGGCGGTGGCGCCGTTGATCGGCCTCGGGCACCGCCTGGGGCTGTTCGAGGCAGTGGCGCGGGGACCGGCAACGAGCGACGAGCTCGCCTCCCGCACCGGTCTGCGGGAACGCTACGTGCGGGAGTGGCTTGCAACGATGGCCGCCGGCGGGATCCTCGACATCGACGCGGACGGCCGTTTCGTGCTGCCCGCGGAGCATGCTCCGCTGCTCACTGGGGACCGCGCGTCCAACGTGGCGCCGTCGGCGTCGATGTTGCAGGCGATGCTCGCGGCCCTGCCCGAGCTGGAGCGGTGCTTCGTCGACGGCGGCGGGGTGGGGTTCGACCGATTCACCGAGCACCTTGCCGCGGTCGGGGCCGTGCCCGGCGACACCTGGCGGCGCATCTACGACGAGCAGCTCGTCGACGGTTTCCTGGGGGCCGTGGCCGGGCTGCCCGAGCGGCTGGCCGCGGGCGTCGACGTGCTTGACCTCGGCTGCGGCACCGGGCACGCCGTGAACGTGGCCGCCACCGCGTTCCCGCGGTCCAGGTTCACCGGGATCGACCAGCAGCCCGACGTGATCGCCTTGGCCGAGGCCGAACGGGCGAAGCGGGGCCTGGACAACGTGACGTTCGTGGTGGGCGACGCTGCGCAGCTCCCGGCCCGGCCCGGCTACCACGTCATCACCGCGTTCGACGCCGTGCACGAGCAGCGGCGCCCGCTGCAGGTGCTACGGAATGTGCGGGCGGCGCTCGCCCCGGACGGCGTGTTCGTCATGGTCGACGCGAAGTTCTCCACGCACGTCGAGCGCAACGTCGGGGTCCCGCACGCGGCGCTCTGCTACGCCATCAGCCTCATGTTCTGCACCACCACGTCCCTGGCCGAGGACGGCGCGGCGCTGGGCGCGATGTGGGGGGTCGAACAGGCCGGTGATCTGCTGGCCGAGGCTGGCTTCGCCGACGTCGAGGTGCTCGATTCACCGCGACCGCAGAACTGCATCTTCGTCTGCCGAGGGTGAGGCGGGTCGCGACGGGCCGGACCTGCTACGAGTTGGGTAGACCCCACTAGCTCGACTCCAGTCGGAAACCCTCGAGCGAAGCACCTATGCGTTATTACGCCGCGCGGAAGGCGGCCTGCCGCGATCGCAAATGTTCTCGCAGGTCAACGTGGCGTTGTGACGACTCGCCGTTGGGCGCGGCCGGTGAGTCGGGTGGCGTGGTGCGGTGAACGACGCTGGCGCTGGTGACTGTGGGTAGGCATGCCGCCGCGGATACTGTGGCCCCGCGAGTGTGATCGGCGGGCACCTTCGGTGACCGTTCGTGATAATCACACTTTGGTCGGTCCGGGCGTGTCCGGCGGCTGCCAGCAACCGAGCCACGTTAGGACGGGGACTTCTCAAGGGTCCTTCATCCGATCGGTGGCTCCGTTGCACGTGCAGTCTGTCAGTACCGCTGTCGGGACCCCGCCGGTTGGGTCGTGCGCGGAGGCGGTTGACACCGACGCGGTCAACATCGACGCCACGGTCGCGGTCTTGATCGAACGGGCAGCGGAGTTGGCGCGGGTCAGCGGCGGCAATGTGGTGGAGTGTTTCGCCGGGGTCGCTGATCCGCGGCAGCGCCGCGGGATCCGCCACCGGTTGGCCACGATCTTGGGGTTGTGTACGGCGGCGGTGCTCGCCACGCAGGTCAATCTGATCGACATCACCGACTGGGTCGCCACCGCTGATCAGGAGGTGCTGGCCGCGTTGGGGTGCCGCCGCGACCCGGCGGGCCGCGCCACCCCGCCGCATCCCGACACCGTGGAGCGGGTGTTCGCGCTGCTGGGCGCTGAACACCTGGCCGACGGGGTCGGTGCCCATCTCGCCGCGCGGGCGGGGGTCGGGTGTGTGGGCGCCCCGATCGATGCGCCGAGGATGCTGCCCGCGGTCGCGGTGGACGGCAAGGCGGTGCGCGGCGCGATCGGCGCCGACGGGCAGGTCCCGTACCTGCTGGCGGCGGCCACCCACGGGGAGTCGGCGGTGATCGCCGAACGGCTGGTCGGGGCCAAGTCCAACGAGGTGCCGCAGTTCGCGCCGCTGCTGCGCTTCCTCGCGACCCGGGTCGGCGGCGTCGGCGGGTGCGTGTTCACGATGGACGCCGGACACACCGTCCGCGCCCACGCCCTCTTCATCGCCGAGGAAATGCTCGCGCACTACGTGATGACGGTCAAGGAGAACACGCCCGCCCTGTTCGCCCGCATCGACGCCCTGGACTGGTCCGCGGTGCCGATCACCCATCAGACCGAGGAGCGCGGCCACGGACGGCGCGAGCGGCGTGCCTGCCGCTCCGGCGAGGCCTGCCCGAGCGCTGTGACGGCTCGCTCGGCGTCGTAGTCCTTGCCGTAGACGGGAGTGCCGGGCTGCTGCCGCCAGGACTCGGCGAGCGTGCCCCCGTCGACGGGATCGAAGCCAAGCTGGTCGACGAGGTCGAAGACGATCTGCTTGCCCGGACCAGGCGCGCCTGCGACCGGCAGCGCGATCCGCCCTTCGGTACCCTCCTGCGTGCCGCGCTCGAGCAAGTGCTGCCAGTAGATGCCGTTGAAGACCTTGAACACGGGGGCGCCGAGCTGCTCGGCGACCCACACGCTCTCCGGCGTGCCGTCCTCGATCGCCTCGATCCGGCCGTCGCGCTGCTGCGGGTAGTAGTTGTTCGTCTCGATTACCGGGGCCTCGGGCTTGGCCTTCGCGACGATGCCGGGGGCCAGGTCGGGAACGTTCTTCTGCGGGATGCTGACGATCACGACCTCGGCATCCGTCGCCGCGTCCGCGGCCCACACCGCCGTCGCACCGGTCTCGGCCGCGAGCTCAGCGAGGGTCTCGGGCGCGCGCGAGTTGGCGACGCGAACCTCATGCCCGAGCTTGGTGAGCTTCCGCGTGAGCGTGCCGCCGATCATGCCTGCCCCGATGATGCCGATTCTCATGACGGCGCCAACCCCGGCCGTCAGGACCGCATTCCCCGGTGGTTGCCTGGCCCCCGTCAGGTCAGGTGGTCGTAATCGCCCCGGACCCAGCCGATGTGGCGATCCGCCGAGCGCCGCACGACCGCGGATGCGTCGGCGTCGATGATGGTGTCGAAGTTGCCGTAGAGTCGATCGAAGGCGTATTGCGCGACGTGCGTCGCGATTCGCTCGACGACCGCGCCTGACAGCGGGATCCGATTCGGGTAGCTGCGCATGAAGCTCGCCGAGACGCGGTCGGGGTTGGGCATGATCGTGTCGCTGGACAACAGCACACCCTGCCCGTCCGCGCCCGCGGCCCAGTACGCCACCGCGCTGCCCGGGTAGTGGCCGCCGGGCTGGCTCAGGTTCACGCCCGGCAGGAGCTCCAGCTGTCCTGACCATGGCCGGATCACCGGATCGGGCCGCATCACCCACTCCAGGTCGGCCTCTGCGACGAGCACCGGCGCGTCGTCGAGTGCCCGGCTCCAGGCCACCTGCACACCGAACATGTGGGGGTGGCTCGCGGCGATCGCGACGACGCGGCCGAGCGCACGCACACGCTGGACCACGTCGTCGTCGACGTAGCCGATGGGGTCCCAGAGGAGCATCCCCTCGGCGGTCCGGATCAGCTTCGCGTACTGCCCGATGCCGACCTGCGGCTCGGCGTGCAGGGCGAACAGGTCCGGTTCCACCTCTTTGAGCTCGACGCGCTGCCCGGCCGCCGCCAGTTCCTTCAGGGTGACCCAGTGCTGCCCGTCAGCGGGCACCCACTGGCGCTCGTCGGCGCAGATCCGGCAGGTGCCCTCGGGCTCGGCGTGCTCGACCGCGCAGGTACGGCAGATGGTCGTCGTGTCAGACATCGGTTCCCTCGTCGACCGCTGAGGATGATTAGTCTTCCACTTCGGCCTGCCGCGCGCCGGTCACGTTCCGGGCGCGATGAAGAACTCCAGCGCGATGTTGTCGGGGTCGCGGAAGGAGATGCCACTGCCGTAGTGAGCCTTCTTGATGCCGCCGTGGGCGATGCCAAGCTCGTCGAGACGGGTCTGCCACTGCTCGAGCTCGGCACTGCCGGGAAGCGCGAAGCTGATGTGATCGAGCCCGGTGCGGCGCTCGTCGGCACGGTCACCGGTCTCGTTGCCCATGTGGGTATGCAGCCCGAACAGCGCGCCGCCCCCGAGCGCGAACACGGTGTGGTGAAACGTGCCTGACTCCTCGTCCTCGTCCAGGACCGGGTCGGAGCCGAAGAGCGTCGAGTACCACCTGGTGCTGCGTTCGAGGTCCGAAACCGTGATCGCGACGTGCTGCAGGCCGGGGAAGTCCACCGTTGGGCTCCTTCGTGTGCGAGTCTCCGCCCCGCCGTCGGGGTCGGCGATGCCAGCATGGTGTCGGCCGGTGTCGGCAGCAACCCGGATATTTAGTCTTAGAGGGTCCGGCGAATGAGGGCTCCGGGCCGGGGCCCTCATTCGCCGGGCGCTCTTACCCCCAAACGTCCTGCGCGATCTTGACGACCAGCCGCAGCTTGTCGACCTCCTGATAGGGGTTGAGCACGTTGCCGTCGACCGTCGAGGAGAAGCCGCACTGAGGCGAGAGGCTGAGCTGGTCGAGCGGGACGTAGCGGGCGGCTTCGTCGATGCGTCGTTTGAGCACGTCGGGGTCCTCGAGGCGCCCGCGCTTGGTGGTGACCAGCCCGAGGACGACCTGCTTGCCGGGCGGCACGAAACGCAGCGGAGCGAATCCGCCCGAGCGCTCGTCGTCGAACTCGCAGAAAAAGGCGTCGACGTCGAGCTCGCCGAAGAGCGCCTCCGCGACGTAGTCGTAGCCGCCCTCGGCCACCCAGGACGACCGGAAGTTGCCCCGACAGATGTGCGCGGCGATGCGCATCCCGGCTGGCCGGTCGGCGACCGCGGCGTTGATCTGGCGGATGTTGCGCAGGTGCGCGTGGTCGGCGTCCTCGCCCCGTGCGGTCAGGACAGCGCGCTGGGCGGGATCGTTCATGCAGGCCAGGAAGGTGTCGTCGAGCTGAAGGTAGCGGCAGCCCAGCGCGGCGAGCGCGCGGATCTCGTCGGCGTATGCGGCAGACAGGTCGGCCGAGAACTGTTCGAGGTCGGGATAGACGCTGCGATTGACGGCGGCCGTCCCGCTGCGGAAAAGGACCATGCTGGGCGACGGCAGGGTCATCTTCGGCATCGCGGTGCGCACCTGCCCGGCCAGGAACCGGAAATCGTCGGCAAAGATCGGCTTGTCGAGGTGCAGTGGCCCGCGCACGGCCAACCCGGCGGCGATGAACTGGCCGGTGCCCTCGTCGTTGCGGAACGTCACCACGATCTCATCGTCGGTGCGCGTGATACCGCCGAGCTGATAGATGAAGTCCATATGCCACGACGTGCGACGGAACTCCCCGTCGGTCACCGCGCGAAGGCCGATGTCCTCCTGCAAGGCGACGACAGCGTGGATCGCTTCGTCCTCCACTTCGCGCAGACGGGTGGCGTCGATGCGGCCCTCCGCGAGATCGTGACGGGCCTGCACCAGCGACCGTGGGCGCAGCAGGCTGCCGACATGCTCGGCTCGGAAGGGCGGCTCGCCGCTGGCGTCCATGAACGTGCAACCTAGGGCACCAGGCCGTGTCCCGTGGACTTTCGTGCGGTGCGTGCGTCCTGTTGCGTGCTTCACTGAGTAGTGCCGAGCAGCCAGCGGGGATGCGGGAGGATCCAATGACGTCGAGCAGCGCTGCACAAGCCGGGCAGGAGCACGTCTCGGGCGGTCGAACCTTGTTCGGCCATCCGATCGGACTCGCGAACCTCTTCGGGGTCGAGTTATGGGAGCGCTTCTCGTTCTACGGGATGCTGACCATCCTCGGGTACTACCTGTATTACTCGCTCGAGCAGGGCGGGCTGGGGCTGCCGCAGGAAACCGCGACCGGGATCGTGGGCGCGTACGGCGGCTTGGTGTACCTGTCCACTGTGCTCGGCGGCTGGTTGGCCGACCGCGTCGCCGGCATGGAGCGGATGGTGTTCTACGGCGGCGTTGTGGTCATGTTCGGGCACATCTCGCTGGCTGTGCTTCCCGGGCTGACGGGTGTCGGCGTCGGTCTGGTGCTGATCGCGTTGGGCAGCGGCGCATTGAAGGCGAATGCCTCATCCCTGCTCGGCACGCTTTATGAGAAGGGCGACCCGCGCGCCGACGGTGGGTTCACCCTGTTCTACCTGGGGATCAACCTGGGTGCGTTCGTCGGTCCGTTGATCACCGGCCTCCTGCAGACCGGGCTGGGGTTCCACTACGGCTTCGGCGCCGCTGCCGTCGGCATGGCGTTCGGGCTTACGCAGTACGTCGTCTTCCGTCGCAATCTGGGCGACGCGGGCAAGCGAGCGCCCAACCCGCTGCCGCAGAGCGCGCGCGTCAAGGTGATCGGGGTCGGCGTCGTCGTCGTGCTAGTGATCGTCGGGGTGGTGGCGACCGGGCTGGTCACCCTGGCCAACCTCGCAAAGGTGACGACCGCGGTGATCGTGTTGGCGTCGATCGCGTACTTCGTCGTCATGTTGACCAGCGACCGGGTCACCGCGCCCGAGCGCAGCCGGGTGCGTGCCTTCATTCCGCTTTTCGTCGCCAACGTGGCCTTCTGGTCGTTGTTCCAGCAGATCTTCACGGCGCTCGCGGTGTACTCGGACGAACGCATGGACTGGAACATTTTCGGCTGGACCGCCCCGTCGTCGTGGATCGGCTCCGAGGAACCCATCTGGGTCATCCTCCTGGCGCCGATCTTCGCCGCGATCTGGACGAAGTTGGGCAACCGCGCGCCGTCCACGCCGATGAAGTTCGCGATCGGTGTGGTTGGCATGGGGGTGGCGTTTCTGCTTTTCCTGACCATGGCGGGCGGAACGGGAAAGTCGAGCCCGGCGATCGTGGTGTTGCTGATCCTCGCCGTGTTCGCGATGTCGGAGCTGATGCTCTCGCCGATCGGGCTGTCAGTGACGACCAAGCTCGCACCGGAGGCGTTCCGGGCGCAGATGATGGCGCTCTACTTCTTCTCCGTCGGCATCGGCACCTCGCTGTCGGGGGTGCTGGCGGGCTTCTACTCCCCCGACCACGAGTACGCCTACTTCGGCATCAACGGCGCCGTCGTCATCGTGATCGGCCTGGGACTGGCCGCGGCAGGACCGTGGATCCGCGGGCACATGGAGGGCGTGCACTGAGCCTGCGCGGACCGGCATTCACGGCGAGGGTGAGTACGTTGAGTGCTCATCCCTTGAGTTCTCATGTAGGAGCGTCGAGTGTCTAGTTTGCGACTGCGCCGTGCACCACTTCGGCTGACGACGGGGGCGTTCATCCTCAGCGCCGGATGGGACAAGTGGAAGGGGGACGAGCAGACGGCGACCCAGCTGCATGGTTTCGCGACCGGAACCTACCCGTTCCTCAAGTTGATTGAGCCCACGACCTTCCGCAAGCTTCTGGCGGCAGGCGAGATCAGCCTCGGCGTCGCCTTGCTGCTGCCCGTCGTGCCCGCGAGCCTGGCCGGTGCAGGCCTGACGGCATTCGCGGGCGGCCTCCTCGGGCTCTATCTGCGGACACCGGGCATGCGTCGCGGATCACTGGACCCGCGATCCACCCCGGCCGGGTTGCCGATCTCGAAGGACGTGTGGATGCTCGGCGCCGGGCTCGCGCTGCTGATTGACGGGCTGACGACGAAGGACTGACGCGGCGGTCTGCCTTCGTATAGGCGTGGCAGAGCCCGGTTCCGCTGTGTAAATCATCCGCTGCCTAGATCATGGGAGCCACGATGTATCTGCCCCGACCTTTCACCGTGTCGCCGGAGCAGACCGCGGCGATGCTGCACGAAGGGGGATTCGGGCACCTGGTCACGCCTGGTCCGGCGGGTATGGAGGTCACCTCCTTGCCCCTCCTCTACGACGATCAGCATCACGCGCTGGTCGGCCACATGGCTCGGCCCAACCCGCACTGGCGCTACACGTCCGATGCCGAGTCGGTGGTGATCATCCCGGTGGTCGACGCCTATGTCACGCCGCGCTATTACCCGAGCAAGGAGGAGACCCACCGAGTGGTTCCGACGTGGAATTACGAGGTGCTGCACGTCTTCGGCCAGTTGATTGCCCACGACGACCACGACTGGCTGCGCGACAACGTCACCCGGCTCACCGACCAGCACGAGGCCAGACGCGAGGCACCGTGGAAGGTCGCCGACGCGCCGGAGAAGTTCATCGAAGCGCAGCTACGGGGAATCGTGGGCGTCGAGCTGTCGATCACTCGCGTCGTCGCGAAGGCCAAGTTCAATCAGAACCGCAGTGCCGAGGATCGCAGGGGCGTCATCCGAGGACTCGAAAACGGGTCGCTTGCCGAGCAGGCGACTGCCGCGCGGATGGTCGATCACCTGGTTTAGCTTGATCTTTAACCTGGTATTTGCCGGCTCCCGCGGCGAGGCGTGTCCCTTTGGGGTTTTTTCCGGCCGGGTGGCGGGGTGCGGGCCGGATGTGGCGCCTGGGGCCGTCTCGGTCCGGGCCGGGAGGGTTTCGGCGGTCGGGCGGGAATGCCCGGCTTTCCGACAGATCCAGGGACCCCCGCCGGACTCGCCCCCGATGATCCCGGGCTGGCCGTACTCGATCGTGGCCGCGCTGATGTCCGGGCGCAGCAGCCCGACCGCGGTGTTGGTGCGGCATGGCGGGGCAGTGTCAACACGGTCATCAACACGCACGGTCCTCGGCGCTGCGCGGTGGTGTCGAGCTCGGGCGTAGATCAGCCGCGCAGTGTGCGGCGCGGGGGCAGCGCCTGCTCACCGGGGCGGAGGTCACGGGTCGGGTCGCCCATCCGGTGAACGTCGGTGCTCAACCCACCAGCCGCTGTCGTGCACCAGCCCGGACCCTCACAAATCTTCCACCGTCCGCGCCTTGAGGAAGTGTTCGAGGTGGTAGAGTAGAACCTATGTTCGATCCAGTGGTCGATCCGTTGGTCGACACTCCCCCCGACGCAGAGTGGCCCGAGGACGACTTCCCCGACCCGGGCCCCGACGATCTGCTCGGCACCGACCCCGGCCTGGCCATCCCCGCCGCCGCCTGCGCCCCGTCCGGAGCACTGGCCCTGGAACTGGACTGGGCCACCGGTAGCCCCGCGCTGTTGTCCGCGGCCGAACTGATCGATGCCGCCATCGGCTACGAACACCTCGCCGCCTGGGCCACCGCCGGTCAACAAGTCATGCTCGCCGAGTTCCACCGCCGCCCCGCCGACGGCACCGTCCGCCCCGCCGCCACCACAGCCGATCCGGCCGCCGAGTCAGCCGCCCGGCGGGAATGGGCGGTCGATGAGATCGGGCTGGCCCTCACCCTGGCCCCGGCGGCGGCCGCGACCCGGATGGCCCACGCCGACCGCGCCGCCACCGTCCTGCGCCCCACCCGCGACCTGCTGTCCACCGGGCGGATCTCCCCCGACCGGGCCCGGCTCATCGCCGACATGCTCGCCGACTACGACGACGCTGTCGCCAAAGCCGTGCAACACCGGGTGCTGGGCCGGGCACCCGAGCAGACCTGGGGACAGCTACGGGCCGCGCTCACCCACGCCATCGCCGCGGTCGTGCCCGATCCCGCCAAGCGTCACCACAAGGCGCGTCGACAGCGGCGGGTCGAGTTGTGGCCCGGCCGGGACGGCATGGCCACCCTGGCCGCCCAGCTGACCGCCCCCGAGGCCACCGCCTCCTTCGAATGGATCACCCGCCTGGCCCGCGGCACCGACTGCGCCAGCCCCGACAGCAACAGCCCCGACGGCGTGGCCGGGCGGGGTCGAGGATCGATGGACCGCCGCCGCGCGGACGTGCTGGTCGCCCTGCTCACCGGCCGCCTGGTCGCCACCACCACCCCGACCGCCACCCCGGCCGGCACCACCCCGGCCGGCGCCACCGCGGCCGGCGCCACCGCGGCCGGCGCCACCGCGGCCGGCGCCACCCCGGCCGGCGCCACCCCGGCCGGCGCCACCCCGGCCGGCGCCACCGCGGCCGGCGCCACCCCGGCCGGCGCCACCGCGGCCGGCACCGCGGATGGCATCGCGGATGGCACCGCGGATGGCAGTGATGACCCAGGCGGTGCGGGTGACCCAGGCGATGCGGGTGACGCGGGTGGTGCGGGTGGCGGGGGTGGCGGGGTGGACCGGGAGGTCGGGTCGCGTGTGCTGGCCGCGCCGGTGTCTGCGCATCGGCCCCTGATCCACGTCACCGTCCCCCTGACCACCCTGATGGGCTTGCACGACGAACCCGGCGAACTGGCCGGTTACGGGCCTATCCCGGCCCCGATCGCCCGTCAGATCGCCGCCGATCCCGACTGCACCTGGCGGCGTCTGCTGACCGACCCCGTGTCGGGCACCCTGCTCGACTACGGCCGCCGCACCTACCGGCCCCCCGCCCCGCTGGCCGGGTTCCTCCGCGCCCGCGACGGCGCATGCCGCTATCCGGGCTGCCGCCGCCCGGCCGTGGCCTGTGAGATCGATCATGTGCAGCCCTGGCAGCACGGCGGAACCACCAGCGAGGACAACCTGTGCTGCCTGTGCCAACGCCACCACGACCTCAAAGAGCAACTCGGCTGGCAGGTGCTGCTGCACCCCGACCGACAACTGGAATGGATCACCCCGACCGGGCACCGCTACTGGAGCCGACCGGTCGACCACCGCGCACCACCACCGGGAACACCCCCACCTCCGTCGGCCGCGCCGCCCGAACCGGACCCACCACCCCCCTTCTAACTAACCCGTCACAGGCCCTCACCGGTCACCTGCAGCCGACCACCACCAGTGGCACAGCGGCACCCACCCGCGACATGACCTTCCGACACCGGCGGGCCGCGGCGCCGCGGCCGTGGTCAGCGCGGGCGGCCTCCGCCCAACTCGTCTCCCCGATGGATTTGTCCTTGCACAACAGTCGGCGGACCCCGCTTCTGGATCCAGAAGACCGCGCACCCGGGCGGCTGACCCCCGCCGGGTGCGCC
The DNA here is from genome assembly GCA_963826705.1 of uncultured Actinomycetota bacterium. GTDB lineage: Bacteria > Actinomycetota > Actinomycetes > Mycobacteriales > Pseudonocardiaceae > Pseudonocardia. Next base: position 240,734 of record CAWGYF010000024.1, on the reverse strand, counting down.
GCGGAATTCGCCGCCTCCGACCGAAGATCACCCTCCCGGCCCGTGCGCCGAAACCCCGCCGACCCAGCCCCAGACACCCTGTCGGCATCCCCAACCAGCACCGCGCACCCCGCCACGACGTCGGCAAAACCGTCACACGCGAGCCGCGACCGTCCAACAACCGATCAAGGGTTAAACGTCAAGCTTAAGTCGAGTCAACGCGGCCCAGCCCCGCCCACTTCGCAGACTGAGTGGTGTCGCCGAGGTCAGTACAAGCGTTGTGGTGTTCCGACGAGTGCCCTGCCGGGGGTGCGGACGCCATTGCGCTTGTGCGGTCGCCGCCGCGGCGCCGCTCTTGCGCCTCAACCGCGTGGTCGTGTCCAGATGATCACACTTCGTCAGCGGTGTCCTCGTCGGCGTTTTCGGGTGTGTTCTCGGTGGCGGCCAGGATGCGGCGGGCCTCGGCTTCGTCCGAGGGGGTGACGAGCACACGGACACCCTGCAGTTGCAGCTGTGGCTCCTGACCGCCCGCGTCGTCGGCCGACACGTACGCCTCCAGCCCGTAGCTCTGCAGCAAGCCGACGATCAGTTCTGCCTCGATGCGGCTGGTCACGACCGCCACCGTCACCGGCCCGCCTTCCACCATCTCGCCCTCACGATCCCGGTCAGCCCCACCGCGCCACGGTCGCACTCGGCGGCCTGTCGCACCCCGTGGGAGTCCCTGGCCCGCAGCCTGGGCCCGTCGAGAGGGTAGCCGGGGGCCGGAATGCCCAGCGGGGCGATCCCCGGTTGCGGGACCGCCCCGGGGGACGTGGTGATCAGGCGATGATCAGGAGGTCTTCGCGCTGAGGACCTTGTCGATCACGAAAACGGTGGCGTTCGAGGTGGGGATGTTGCCGCACAGCACCTTCGCGGTGTTGCCCATCCCGTCGGTGATCGTCGGCGCCGCCGCGGTGCCGCCGATGGTGACGTCGCCGCCCGCGAGCTCGGTGACTTTGCCTGCCGCGACGAGGCCCGCAGCGTCGTAGCGCTTCGGAATCACGTGGTAGGACAACACCCCACCGAGCGCGGTCGGGTTGCCGAGCAGCGCGTTGAACTTCGCGTCACCCATCGACTGCTGCACCGCGGTGAAGGCGCCGTTGTAAGGCGCGAACACGGTGATGCCCTTCTGGGAGTTCAGCGTGTCAGCCAGACCGGGGACCTTGCCGACGGCGGTGACCAATGTGGTCAACAGCGGATTGCTGCTGGCCGCGGTGGCGACGGGGTTCGGGCCCATGTTGTTGAGTGAGCCGGGGGCGTCGCCCTGCGGGAGCATGTTGCATGCCGGACCGAAGACATCGGAGTTCATCGTCACGCCGGTGCTGTCGGCGGTCCCCGCGGTGGCGGTGGCGGCTGCGGTGGCGGGGCGGCCTCTGGAGCGCTGGTTGCTGAAGCGCTGGAGCTGGTGCCGGAACTGCCACAGGCCGCGAGCGCCACGGTCAGGGTCGCCATTGCGCCGAGCGCGGCCAGGCGGTGGAACTTTTGCACGGGTTTTCCTCTCGAGCCCGACCCGGTCGATCCGGGCCTTTCATCACGACGTTCGCCATTGCGCAGAAAACGGTTCGGTCTTTCTGATGGCGGATTTTCACCACAAGCGCGGACGAGCGTCAGGCGACGGTGAAGATGGTGGCGGGCCAGGCCGACGCGCCGTTCGGGATCGGGTCGGCACGGACCTCGGTCTGGATTACCCCGTCGAGGTCGGTGGCGCGGGTCTGCACGGTGTGACTGCCAGGGGCGAGGTTGAAATCGATGCGCCACATTCGCCAGGTCCGTCCGCTCACCTGGTTGGCCAGGTCCGCGGTCTGCCACGCTCCGCCGTCCATGCGGACCTCGACCTTGCTGATGCCGGTGGGCTGGGACCACGCGATGCCGGCGCAGGTGACCTTGCCCGCGGGCACGGACGCGAATCCCTGCGGCCGGTCGATCCGGCACTCGGTCTTGATCGGCGCCTCCTGAGACCATCCCCGCTGGAGCCAGTAGCTCTGGTGCGCCGCGAACGTGGTGACCTCCATGTCGGCGATCCACTTGGTGCCCGACACGTAGCCGTAGAGGCCGGGGACGATCATCCGTACCGGGAACCCGTGTTCGGCGGGCAGCGCCTCGCCGTTCATCCCGATCGCCAGCAGCGCGCCGCAGTCGGGCTCCATCACCACGTCGGTGGGGGTGCCCGCGGTCCAGCCGTCGATGCTCGTCGTGTGCAGCTGCTCGGCGCCCGGCTGGATGCCTGCCTCCATCAGGATCGGGCGCAGCTCGACGCCGATGAAGTTCGCCGTCGAGATGAGGTTGCCGCCCACCGGATTGGACACGCACGTCAGGGTGAGGGTGCGCTCCACGAGCGGGCGTCGCAGCAGGTCGTCGAAGGACAAGGTGATCTCCTTGTCGACCATGCCGTGAATGCGCAGCCGCCAGTCCTTCGCCGTCTGGCTAGGCACCTGCAGAGCCACGTCGATCCGGTAGAAGTCGGGGTTGGCCGTGATGAAGGTGGGCGTGCCCAGCTCGGGGAAGGCCGCACCCTTCGGGACGGCAGGCGCCCGCTCGGTCAGCGTTGCCGCTCGCAACCGCGCGGTGACCGCGCTGCGTGAGCTGGCGGCGCCTCCGCTGCCGCCGAGCAGCAGACCGCCCCCGGCAGCCGCGAGGGAGACGACCCCCACCGCGGCCGACGAGCCGAGCAGCACCGTCCGCCGCGACACGCCGTCCTCCTGGTCGTCGGGCCGAGAAGCGGGGGCGCCCTCAACCGCCGTGCCGCGCTGGGAGGTCCGGGTCGCGAGCCGGTGCAACCCGGTGAACACCAGCAGGCCCGCGAGCAGCGACACCACCGGCGCCGCGATGTCCACCGGCGAGAACACCGGTGACAACACCACAGCGCCCAGACCGGCGCCGCCCAACGCCGCCACCACCGTCACACCGGGACCCACGCGACGTCGCGACAACAGCCCCGCGGCCACGCCGACGAGCGCGATCACCCCGGCCATCCCCGAGAGCAGAATCGGCTTGTCGTTCGTGCCGAGATACACCTTGGCGAACTCGGTCACGGGCTCGGGCGAGTAGTTGATGACGGTGTTGCCGACGGCCAGAAACGGGGACGAGACCGGAGAGAGCAATGCCGCTACGAGCTGACCGAACGCCAGAGCGGCCCCGACCGCCAGCAGGCCGACGAGCGCGGCGAAGGCGCGTGGGATGTCGGAACGGGAGGGACGGACCTGCCGCGGCACGGCCGCGCTTGTGCTCACCTCACAGGTTCGGCGTGGGAGAGGTTCCGGTTCACCGAGGTGCTGACCCCGTGCGCCTCCGGCACAGCCCGGAGGACCGCCGCGATCCACGTGACGTTGCCTGTGCGTCCGCGGCGGGTGAATATGGAGTGTGGGCCTTCCCGACTTTCTGCTGCTGGGCGCGCCGAAGTGCGGAACGTCGGCACTGCACGCGGCGCTGGCCCGGCATCCGCAGCTGTTCCTTTCCGAGCCCAAAGAGCCCAAGTTCTTCCTCACCGACGGCCCGCCGCCGAGCGCGGGCGGCGGCCCAGGCGACGTGCCCACGTGGGGTGAGCACGTGTGGCGTCGAGCCGACTACGAGGCTCTGTTCGCCGCCGCACCGGCCGGGGCTCTGCGGGGTGAGTCCACGACCCTCTATCTCTACGACCGGGGCGCGCACCGCCGCATCCGTGAGCTCATCCCCGACGCGAGGTTGGTCGCGGTGTTGCGCGATCCGGTGGAGCGCGCCCACTCGAACTGGGCGCACCTGCGCGGCGCCCAGCTGGAGCCCGAGGCGGACTTCCTGACCGCGCTGCACCGCGAGGACGAGCGGATCGCGGCGGGGTGGGCGGAGTTCTGGCACTACGCGGCGCTGGGTCGTGATGGCGGCGCTCGCCGAGCGGCTGCCCGCTGACACCGTCGTGGTGGAGGAGACCCCGTCGAGCAGGCCCGACCTGCACCGGCTGCTGCCTGCCCGGGCTCCGCTGGGTTTCCTCAGTGCCGCGATGGGCGGCCTGGGGTTCGGTCTGCCCGCCGCGATCGGGGTGCGGATGGCCGCGCCGCGGCGCTCCGTCGTGGCGGTCGTCGGAGACGGCTCGTCGCTGTACGGGATCCAGGCGTTGTGGAGCGCCGCGCACTACCACGTCGGCGTGCTGTTCGTCGTGCTGGCGAACGGCCGCTACGCGATCATGGACAGGCTCGCCGAGCAGGAGGGTGGCCGGGCCCCGTGGCCCGCGTTCGAGGAGGTGGACGTCTCGGTGCTGGCGGAGGGGCTGGGTTGTCCCGCCGAGCGCGTCGAATCCTACGAAGCCATGATCAAGGTGCTCGACGAGGTCGTTCCCACCCTGATCGACCGCACCGAACCGCTGGTGCTCCAGGTCGCCGTCGTGCCTGAGGCGACCTTCGAACCGTGACCGGGCTCGGGCGAGGCCTGGATCTCGGTGATCGTCTTGCTGAGAGGTGCGGCAGGCAACTCATGGTCGGCAAGGATCCAGGTTGGGTCGCCGCCGCCGTGGGCCTGCTGTCGAGCGTTGATCGTCGGTTGTGTGACATGAGGGCCATATATGGCCGTTATGTCACAATTTTGGCGATCACCGTCCACCGGGAGGCCCGCGGCCGGGCCGCGGCCTGGCCATGATCGTCAAGAGTGGTGTCGGCGGCGCAGCGCTGCACGCTGGGCACCACGTGCGGCGATCACCGTGTCGACATCGCGCTGCCTGCGCGACTGGTGCGGCTTGCCTCGCCGGTCCTCGACGGGCTCGACGCGGCGTCCGAACGGGACACGATCCTGGACGCCGAGCTCTCGCTGGGTCGGGGGGTGGAAGGCGATCTGGCGCGTCCCCGCGGCCCATGTCACGACGGTGCGCCGCGCGGGGCTCATCCACGCCCTCGGCCGTCTGGGCGTTTCCCATGCGATCTGGGACAAGCCCGCTCCCTGACCGGGTCGAAAGCGGCATATCTCAGCCTGCCTGTCGTTGGCCGTCGCGATGCGGGGTACCCGGTCCGTACGTCATCACGTTCCCACTCATACGGATACGCCGACGCGACACGGAGGAACCTCGTCATGACCCAGGACCAGTTCACCCAACAGGACCCGACCGGGCAGCACGCCGCGCCGGGCAGCGGCGACCAAACGATCGAGCATCCCGGGCGTACCGGGGAGATGGATGTGCGGCCGGATCACGGTGAGCAGACCTACCGGGGCTCGGGGCGCCTTGAGGGGAAGAAGGCGGTCATCACCGGGGGTGACTCGGGCATCGGGCGGGCCGTCGCGATCGCGTTCGCCCGCGAGGGCGCCGATGTGCTCATCACCTACCTCGATGCGGAGAAGGACGACGCCGACGAGACCGCGCGGTGGGTGCGCGAGGCCGGGCGCTCGGTGGTGACGGTCGCGACGGACGTGCGCGAGGAACGGAACTGCCAGGAGGTCATCGAGCGGGCGGTGCGCGAGCTCGGTGGAATCGACGTGCTGGTGAGCAACGCCGCATACCAGATGGCGCAGGACGGCGGCATCGACGACATCACCACCGAGCAGTTCGACAGGGTGATGAAGACGAACGTGTACGCGACGTTCTGGCTGTGCAAGGCCGCCGTGCCGCACATGAAGCCGGGTTCCACCGTGATCACCACGTCGTCGGTGCAGGCCTTCCAGCCATCCCCGCACCTGCTCGACTACGCGACCTCGAAGGCCGCGATCGTCAACTTCACCAAGGGTTTGGGCAGCAACCTCGCCGACCGGGGGATCCGGGCCAACTCGGTGGCACCCGGACCGGTGTGGACCCCGCTGATCCCGGCGACGATGGACGAGAAGAAGCTCGAGTCGTTCGGGGCGCAGTCCCCCATGGGCCGGGCCGCGCAGCCTGCTGAACTGGCCCCGTTCTACGTGTTCCTGGCGTCGCAGGAATCGAGCTACATGACCTCGGAGGTGCTGGGCGTCACCGGGGGATCTCCGATCACGTGAGTGCGCCGCTGCCCGGACCGTTGTGCGTCGCCGAAATGTCTCACGGGTTTGGGGGCGCTCCGGCAGGCTATGCCATCTGTGGCGGCGGGTGCGCATGGCGGACCTGAGCCCGGCCGCGGCGGTTGAACCAGCAGCTGCTGCGGTTCGCTTCAGCTAGTGCGGTGTCCAGAAACGTTCACCGGGTCCTCGCGGGCCCAGACGACGCCTCGCGGCGTTGCCGCCCTCGCGAAGACGCCCGGTATGAGCTTCGGGCGGCGCCTTGCGAGGCGCCGCCTGGATCCCGCGATCACCCCGGCAACGTTCCTGGACACCGCACTAGCGTGTGTCGCCGCTTGTTCTGCGCGGGGCCGCGCGGCGGCGTAAGTTCGGCTCAGGCTGCGATAGACGCGCGGCCACGGGCCCAAACCGGTCGCCCTCCTCGGAACGTCTCTTGGAGAGTCCATGCCCGCATCCGCTCTTCCCCTGCGCGAGCTCGGCTCCGGACCGTCGGCGCCCAGCGACTACGCCGACCAGATGCCGCTGCTGTATGAGTTCGCCTCGTTGCCCGAGGCGGACCCGCGTCGCGCAGAGCTGCGTGAGCGGCTGATCTGCGCATTCCTCCCGGTCGTCGAGCATCTGGCGAAGCGGCACGCAGGCAGCGGCGCCGTCGCCGAGCGCGAGGAGCTCGCCCAGGTCGGGACGGTCGCGCTGATCACCGCCATCGATCGATGGGACCCAGCGCTGGCCCGGGGCGAGTTCCTCGGCTACCTGATCCCCTGCGTGCGGGGGGAGATGCTGCGCTGGTTCCGCGACCGCACCTGGTCGCTTCGGGTGCCCCGCAGGCTCAAGGACATCAGTGCTGCCGTCGCCAAGGCCGCCGAGCCGCTGTCGCAGGAGCTCGGTCGCGCGCCCCGCCCCAGCGAGCTCGCCGCGCGGCTGGGGGTCGAGGTAGAGGACGTCATCAGCGCCCTCGACGCCCGCGCCAACCAGACAGCGGCGGCTCTGGACGCAACCAGCTCGGAGACCGGCGACACGGTCATGGAGCGCCTGGGCGCGGCCGACGTGAACCTGGAGATGGTCGAGTACCGCCACGCGCTGCGGCCGCTGCTCGAAGCGCTGCCTCAGCGGGAGCGCACGATCATCACGCTCCGCTTCTTCGGTGAGATGACCCAGACGCAGATCGCCCAGCAGATCGGCATCTCGCAGATGCACGTCTCCCGCGTGTTGGCGCGGACGCTGGCGCACCTGCGTGCCGCGCTGATGGCGGGGGATTGAGCCGCTTGCGTCGGGATCCGACCACCGAGCCCGCCATCCGGTCACGGCTGTGGCCGCATACGATGGCCAGCCAATGAGGAGGGCCCGGTGGACGAACACGACGTCGAACCCGACGACCAGGACCCGGCGTCGTGGTCGGTCGTCGAGCACCTCGTCCGGCTGTTCCGCCTGCGCAAGGCCGACGAGACCGCGCTGGTTTCGGCCGTCTGCGCGGAGGCGGTGCGGCTGGTCGACACCGTGCAGCACGCGGGTGTGATCCTTGCCGTCGGCAGGCGGAACATGGAGGTCGTCGCGACGACCGGGCCGATTCCCGAACGGCTCGACGAGCTCCAACAGCGCGAGGGCGAAGGCCCGTGCCTGCTGGCCGCGCGTACCCAGGAGGTCGTACGGCTCGAGGACCTGACCACCGACGGTCGCTGGCCGTCGTTCGCGGCCCTTGCCGCTGACATGGGCGTGAGCTCGATGCTGTGCCTGCCGCTGCACGTCGACTCGACGACGTTCGGCACGCTCAGCCTCTACGCCGACACCCCGCGCGCCATCAAGGACGTCGCCGAACCGGTCGCTCGGGTGCTCGCTGTGCTCGCCGCCATCACCCTTTCCGAATCACGGTCCCAGGTGAATCTCCAGCGGGCACTGCAGAGTCGCGACCTGATCGGCCAGGCGAAGGGGATCATCATGCACTCCCGCCGGATCACCGCAGACGATGCCTTCGCGCTGCTGGTCCGCCGCTCCCAGGAGACCAACACGAAGCTGGTTCAGGTCGCGGAGTCCGTCGTCGCGACCGGCATCGTCTGACAGAATCAGGCCGACCGCTCGGCCTGATCATTGCTGGGAGGTCCACGTTCTCAGTCGGCGGGCGATTGTGCTGAGATTCTCGCGCTCGGTGATGCTATCTGCCGGTAGAAGGTCGCGGAGGATCTCCAGGTGCTGGGCGATCGTGAGCCGCCCACGGGCACTGGAACCGGAGGCGAAGGCCTTCTCGTAGAGGCTGGCGATCTCGGCAACGGAGTCTTCGGCGGCGAGGGTGGCTTCGACCAGGCGGGCGGCGAGGCGCGCATCAGCCAAGGCGGCGCGGGACCAGAAGTCGTCGGATGGTACGGTTGTCGCCTGCCTTCCTGCTTCGAGTGCGCTCAAGAGCTTCTCCGTGTCGACTTTCTCCGTGCCGTAGTACGCGGCGATTGCGCTCATGGCCACGAAGTTGGTTTCGCTATAGAAGTCGGGCTTGCGCGTGCTCTCGCGGTGAAGGTCGGCCGCCTTGCGGTAGCTGTCGACAGAACGCTCGATGGCCCGCCGTTTCTCGTCGGGGTCGTCGAGGAACAGGGCGCGCCGCCGCCAGAAGCTGCCGAAGAGCGACAAGCGCTCCGGAGTGGGGCCGAGGAGATCGATGATGCCGCTGAGATGGCGCTCGGCATTGTCGAACACCTCCTGGTTGTCGAGGCTGTCCGCGCTCGACGCATCAGGTCGTTCGTGTGCGTCGGCCGCCGCCTTGACCACGATGTTGACCAGCTGCTCGAAGGCGCGGACCCGGGCTTTGCCTCCCCACCGCGACAGCGCGCTCTGATAGGCCGCGATGGCTCCGGCATAGTCGCCGAGCTGTGATCTGATGTCGCCGATCAGCTCGTACTCCGCACCTCCGCTCCATTCGTCGTTGGCGGCGTCGAGAAGGTGATGGAGTCTCGTGATGATCAGCTCCGGGTCGCCGTTCCTCTCGGCGCGTGTTCTGAGCTCGGCGAGCGCGTCGTGGAACTCCCGGCGCGATACCGGTGTGCTGTCGCCGCTTTGGCCGATCGACGCGGCCTCGAGGCGGTATGCGGGTGGCCCGTAGACGTGGTATGCGCCCCACGTGTTGACGTCGGGGAATTGGGTATAGATATGTTTGCGGGCTTGCAGACTCGCGTGACCGAGATCGATACCGCTGAGGAGGCGTTGGTAGAACTTTGATGCGAATGCGGCTGCGGCGCGGTCGTCGACCGCCCATCCGGCCGCGACCACGGCGCGGACACCGCCGTCGATGAGAGCTCGGGCGATGCTCGCGGCAGTGCGGTCGGGGCGCCATCCGCGGGAGCGCTGCTCGATGTGGTTCTGTCGGGAGTCTCCTCGTGCGGCGGCCAGCGCGATCGGTCCCAGAGCGCCGGAATGGCAGCAGTTGAGGAAGACGATCTCCGGGGCCGCGCGCATCCGCTGGATCTCCAGCGCGGTGAGATAGAGGTCGTCGCCGATGACGACGCCGCTGGCGGCGGGTCGCTTCTCGTCGTAGACGCCGTGGGCGGCGATGTGCACGATCCGGTGCTCGCCGTTGAAGAGGGCGTTCATGATCGCGGCGGCGTCGATGCCGGGATCGTCCGGACCGTCCGCGATCAGTTCGGTGACGCGGAACCCCTGCCTGCGTAGCGCGTCGGCGACGTCGTGAGCCTCGCGCGCCGCTCCTGGCAGCTGCGGGTAGATCGTGCTCGGCGGGTTGCCGATGACGAGCGCGCTCCTTCCGGCCGCGCCTCGCTGCGGGGATCGCAGTGTGCGGGTCTCGAGCCTGCGGACGACGCCGACGTCGACGGCGATGGGCAGGACGGTGCCGTCGTAGTTGCGCGTGCCGAGCAGCTCGAGGGGAAGGACCGCCGCGTCCTCGTCGACGACGTACATGATGTTGTCGCGCTCGCGGCCGGTGCCCTTCATCGACGGCGGCAACAGGAGCTCGTAGAGCGTGTTGTACAGCTGCTTGTCGACACGGGCGTTGCCGATGCTGTCGAGGACGAGCCGATCGATCAGCCTCCGTTGGGTGCTGGAGATCTGCTGGTCGGCGCCTGCGCCACTGCCCATGCTGGTGAACGAGAGCGCCGCCAGTCCGTCGTCGGTCGGGCCTGCGGTCTCGATCGCTCCCACCCGGATCGTGCGCCACTCGTCATCCCGGTCCTCCCGACGGGGTTGTCCGGCCACCCCGCCTACACCGGTCTGCACGACGGCCTCCACCACGAGGACCTCTCCTGCGGGGTCGGCCGCGTCTACCGAGTTCGCGTCGGTCGTCAGGGCTCTCAGCGCGTGGGCGGCGTCAGCGGCCCGCTCCTCGTAGAGCTCGACGAACTGGACCGAGGCGACCGTGCTGGACTGCGCCAGACCCCGCAGTCGCCGGTTCGCCCGCCGCACCCCGTTGATGATCGCGCTTACCGAGGCCGTGACGGTCATACCTGCTGTGCCGCTCGTGCCGATGAGGACGGTGGCGATGTCAAACTGCTCGGAAAGGCCGCCGCTCGCATCGAGTCTGCCTGCGGCCAATCGCAGCACGGCCTGGGTGACACCCGCCGAAAGGCGCCCTGGCGTGATGTCACCCGGATCGCCGATCCCGATCACCGCCCCGGCGACCACGCCTTTGACGTTGTAGAACATCCCGAGCGTCCCGGCCGGACCGGGGTGCTGACCGAGCTGTTGGCGGCGGCTGAGCGCCCCGCCCAGCTTCTTGTCGAGCACCTTTTCAGCGCCCGCGATCGGGGTGCCGTCGAAGGAGCCGAGGATCACGGGTGCATCGACGTTCTTCAGGTCCCCATGCAGGACACTGACCCGCAACCGCGGCCGGACCCGCCGGACGGCCGCCGCACCGTGCAGCGCCGCGCGGGTCAGGTCAGTGGGGGTGGGGAACAGCAAACGGCCCGTGGACGGCTCCCATGCCGTGGTGATCGTGCTCTCCGGCGGCGCACCCGTCAGCAGCGAGGGCGCGTGCCGCCCGGCCAGCAGCGCGGCGAGATCGGCTGCGACCGACGGCTGGGTGATCAGGTCCCACGTACTGACCGTCGCGTAGCGTTTGCGCAGGCCCGGCAGCTCGGTCACGGGAAAGAGCACGTTGCCATCGCCCGCCGGGCCTGCTACCAGGCCGGTGCCTTCCGATGATCCGTTCTTGCCGCAAGGGGTCGTCGTGGCGGCTCCGTAGACGGCGATGACGCCTGCCCACCATGACGGCGGTCGAGCCGTGCCAGACCGGATGTCTGGCCGTTGGGCCGCGATCGCCTCCAGCCCTTTCAGCTTGTCGGTGACAGCGTCGAGCGTGGTCGCCGGATGCAGCATGCGCAGCATGGCGGTCAGGGCGTCGTAGCCGCGCACCGTCGCTTCGACGGCCCACGAGCCGTTCAGCGGGGGACTCAGGAGCAGACACCGGCCGCCACGAGCCCGCATCTTCGACCAGATGTCCTGACCGCTGGCCATCCCAGGCAATGCGAGGTCACGGGCCTTCTCGACGATCAGCGCCCCCGCGCCGTGCGCCACGACGTGGGTCGGCCCGGTCGTCGCCTCGAGCGCATCGCTCAGTTGGGAAAGGAAGTGCCTCGCCGCCTCGGTGAGTGGGCGGCACACGTCCCACAGCACGGGGCGCTCCACGCCTGCGGCAGCAACAAGACCCGCGCGTAGGCCCGCGTACGCCGGGACCAGGTCGGTCGGGCGTCGTCCCGGATCGTCGCTCAACGTCGCGTCGGGCCCGTCAGCGGCCAAGGTCCGTACGTCGGGCCACAGCGTTCGACCCGTCGAATCGACGATGACGCATCCGAAGGCGTCCGGCACCACCAGGACTGTCGCTCCCTCGAGTGCCCGTTCCACGCGGGTCCCCACACCTCGGTCGTCGCCGCCCGCCGTGTGCTCGTCCGCGAGCAGGACAAAGCCGGTCACCCGGTCGCCGTCAGCGGTCAGCCAGCGCCGTAGCGCAGCACGGCTGGGCTCGCTGCTGAAGTAGGAGCTGTGGTTGACCCCCGATCCCCGGAACCGGGCGACCTGCTCATCGGGGCGGCCCAACCCGCGCGTCATCGACGAGGTGTCGACGACCAGGTCGTTGGCCCCGCCGTAGAACAGGTCCACGACCTTCACGAGAGCACGGCTGACGATGCCCCTGCCGTCGAGGTCGCCGGTGAGGCTCGCGAGGCCATCGGAGATCGTCAGCGGCTCAGCGGTGTTGAGCATCCGCACGCACGCGGATTCGGGCATCATCGCCTCGACGCCTGGCATCACGCGTGGGTCGCTCCGCTCCTGCAGAAGGGCCAGCACGAACTTGCGGATCAGTTCGGCCATCCCGGTCTCGCGCATGACCGGGATCAGCTTGATGATGTTGAGCAGCACCGACGCCCACGCGTCGAGACGACGCGAGGCCAGCACCGTGCCACGGGCGGGTGAGGCGACCCTGGCAAACCGGGCCACCGTGATCCCGCGTCTCTCGATCTCTGCGCGAAGCTGGGGGAGCACCGCAACGTCAGGGTGCTTCCTGTCGGTATAGCAACCGATGTCGGGCATTCCGGCTGCGGCCAGCGACAGAATGTCGCCGACCAGTCCCCCGCGGGAATGGCTCACCAGGTGCAGCCGCGCCCCCTCGGGCAAAGCGCGCACCGCGGCCAGAGCATTCTGCGCCGGAGTCGCTGACAGCGTCGGATGCTCAAGGGCGAGCATGCGCTCGCCGTATCGCTCGACGACGGCCGACCACTCGTCGGTCTTCCGCAATCCCTTGAACGCTGCCTCCGTATGCGAGAACGTGCCGTGGAGCAGCAACAGCCACGGCTCGTCTGTCGAGGCGGGCTCGGTCAACCGCCTCTTCGGATCGACGAGAAGGTCCGCTCCGATCTGGTAGACACCGGGTTGCTTGGGCTTCTTTCGGAGGATCTCCGGCAGGTCGTCGTCCTGGGCGGGCTTCTCGATCCAGCGCGCCACCCGCACGGCCGCCGCGCGGGCGGCCGGGTCGATGAGAACGGGAGCAAGGACATCGATCGCGATGCTCGCGGGCGACCGATCGATGGGATCGCGGTCGACCCAGTTCAGGCGCCGGTTCAGCTCGTCGACGGCGGCGGCGATGTCCGCGGGCAGCTGCGCGTTGAGGCGACGCACGTCGGACACGCCCGCGTCGCCGCCTTCGATGGCGCGGGCGAGGCTGGAACCGAGGTCGCGGGACCGGGACCGGCTGTCGGCCGCCAAGCTGACGGCCCGCTCGTACCGGACTTGCCCGTCGAGGTACTCGACCTCCACGACGTCGTTGTCGTCCCCGTCGAGCACAACCTGCTCGGCGACCCCACGGCCTGCCCCGCGCGACCTGACCGAACCCCGGACCGTGTACGGGGCAAAGTCCTGCCCATAGAGGTAAGCAAAGCCTCCAGGTTGAGATTCGACGTTGGCCTGGTCAGACGTGACGTCGGCGCCCCGCGCCGTGAACTCGGCAGACATTCCGGTCTCCCCATTTGAAGGCAGCAGCAGTTTCCTACCGGCCGCTGAGCTATCAAGCAGGCGTGTCTGTCAGCTTCCGGGCCCGGCCTAGGCTAGTGCCGCCCATCAGTTGTGTTTCGACCCGCGCTCGCCGCCCAACCAGGGTCACTTCGCAGACCGCGCACGCGACAGCGAGCTGTCCCCGCATGATCGGCGGAAGTGGTACCGCAGGGACGCTGGTGCACCTCTGGCACCACTGCAGGCGATCACCGGCTCAACGGGCGCACGCCGGCGGTGATCAGCCTGCCGCGTCGATCCCTTCGAGATCGGCTGCGGTCACCCCGAACCGGAGCCCGGGCGCGCCGACCTCACCGATGCCCTGGCTCATCGCGTCGGCGTAGCCCGCCTTGATGCGCGCTTCGATCGACGCGTGCGAGAAGTCGCCTGCGTTGGACAGGTCCGGGGACAGGCCCGAGGTCACCACGCTGAGGTGGTCGATCTTGCGGTGGGCGCGCAACTTGGTAAACACCGGGTCGTTGCGGACCGCGCTGTCGGCGGGAACCGCGTGGTCGATCTCGGCCATCAGGTCGACGAGGCCGCTGATCTTGTCGAAGAAGTGTTTGTCGAGCGTGAGCCTGCTCGTGTACTGCAACTGCACCATCCGTTGCAGAACTTCACTGAAGGTCTGCGGCACGGAGGCCTGCATCGGAAACAGCTCGACGACGACGAGTTCGCGCTCCACCGCCCGGTCGCCGTCCGCGGCCTCTTCCAGCGCATTGATCGCCGGGCTGAGCGGGGTGTTGGAGAACAAGCCGCCGTCCCAAAACCAGTCGTCGCCGATCGGCGTCATCGGAAAGCCCGGGGGGAGGCTGCCGCTGGCGACGACGTGGTCAAAGGTGAGGCCTCCTGGCTGTCGGCTGTAGAAGTAGTCCATCAAGCCCGTGGCGACGTTGATCGCCCCGACGATCACCCGCGTGGCGTCGTCGTCGAGCCCTCGCGGGTCGACGAGCTCGGCAAGTGTCTGCCGCAGCGGTGCGGTGTCGTAGATGCTCGTGACCAGCCACGGCGCGGTGAACAACGCGGGTTGCAGCTGGTACATCCCCGGGTTGCCGAAGGTGGCGAGCGCCCGGTCGACGGGGGCCGGGAGCCACGGCATAGGGACTGGAGAGCTCACCGTGAGCTTGCCACGCCACAGCGTGTCCAGCGCCCGGATCGGGTCACCGGGGGCGCCGCCGAGCACCGCGGCGGTGATCGCGCCGATCGAGATGCCTGCGACCGCCACCGGCCGGAAGCCGGGACGCTGCTCGTAGAGGGCTTTGAGCACGCCGTATTCGTATGCGCCGAGAGCGCCGCCGCCCTGAAGGACGATCGCGGTCTGGAGGTTCCGGTCCGTCATGGATTCCTCTCGGGGCCGAAGAGCCGAAGCCGCCAAACGTAGTGACCATCAGATGCATGGGGAAGTACGCAGTCTTGCGTACTGATCTACAGCGAGATCCCCTGCGCGCATGGCGATTGGGGTAATGGACCGTCCCGCCCGGATAGCTCACCGCGCGGATGGCGCTGCCGCCTGACGGGCGAAGTCGGCGGGGCGGAACCGGCCGTCGGACAGCTTTCCTTCGATCTCTTCCAGGCTGGCGCCGGTCAGGTCGGGCATGCGGAAGTACACGAAGAACCACGCCGCCACGTTGAACGCGGCGTAGAGCCACATCGCGGGCCCGACGCCGATGGCGCTGATCAGGCTGAGCAGGGTCAGGGTGATGAGCAGGTTGGTGCCCCACAGGGCGGCCGACTGCACAGCGGTCCCGGCGGGCCGCACCGCCAGCGGGTAGGTCTCCGACCCGGTCAGCCATCCCATCAGCTGCAGCCCACCCGCGTTGAACAGCATGAACACCACCAGGCAGGTCACCACGAACGCGATCGAGTCGCGCCCTCCGTGGCCGGTGACGAACAGCAGCCCCAGCACGAACAGGCTCGCGGCCGCGCCGGGGACCATGATGAGGGTGAGCCGTCTGCGGCCGACCCGGTCGATGATCGCCAGCCCGGCGAGCTGCGCGAGCAGGTAGCTCAGCCCCAGCCCGGCCAGCATGAGCAGCGTGCCCTTGCGGCCGCGGCGCTCCGATAGCCTGCTGCAGGTGAGCGCACCGATCACGGCGCCGAGCAGGATGCTGGCCGCGATCACCTGCTTCCAGCCCTCCGTGATGCCGAAGTCCTTCGTGATCTGCAGCAAGGCGCCGGAGATGATGCCGGTGTCGTAGCCGTAGAGCATGCCTGACACGGCCGACACCACTGCGACGACCACGACGAGGCCCGTCAGCTGTCCCGGTGCGGTCGCGCGCGTTTCTTGATCGCTCACGAGGACCGGGTACCCGTTGGAGGCCCATCTCAGTGATGCGCGTCTCAACGATTTGCGCGCCCCTCGGCGCCCGGTGGTTGCTGCCCTGGGGTGGCGGGACGTGGCCGCGGTGTGGACCTTGCGGTGGCTGCCGAGCGTTGATCGCCGGTTGTGTGACATGAGGGCCATATATGGCCGTTATGTCACAATTTTGGCGATCAACCGTCCACCGGGAGGCCCGCAACCGGGCCATGATCGTCGAGAGTGGTGTCGGCGGCGCACCGCTGCACTCTTGGCACCACTTGCGGCGATCACCGTGGCGACAGGTCGCGGTGCCCGGACACGATCCGCCGCCATAGCCCGGGTCGAGCGTGCGGTTCTTGCAGGTCGCCCCAAGGTCTGCGAAGCGGCCCCGGCCCGCTGAGGAGCCAGCCGCACCGCCGCTCGACTACGAGACCCGGTTCACAGCGCCATCGTGGTTGGCCGTCGGGCGTGGGGGCATGCCTGCCTTCATGGCATTGACAACCAGTCCTGAGGCCGTTGCCACCAATACCCTTGTCGTCCAGCTTCGGATGCTGGACCAGCTCACCCAGACCGAGGCGCAGGTCGCCCGGATGCGGCTCGCGCAGGCCCGCACCGACGCCGTGCGCCGCGAGCTGAGCGAGAACGGCGACAACGCCGTACGCCGGGCCCGCCGCATCTCGGCGCAGCTGCGCGCGCTCAACGCGGTGCCCGACGTGGTCGAGCCCGCGCTCGGCCGCGTGCTCGCCCTTGCGAAGAGCACGGTCGAACAGGCCCAACCGATCGACGAGGCCCTGCTCGGCGATCTTGCCCTCGAGCACCAGCTTCTCGACCGCGCCCGCTACGTGCGGGTTCTCGCCGAGCGTGCGGGGCTGCCCGAGGTGCAGGAGCTCGCCGACGATCTCGTCACCGCCCACTCCGCGACCGTCGAGTGGCTCACCACCGTCCTCGTCGAGGAGGCGCTCGGCGGCCCCAGCGCACTGGAGCCGACCCCGCTGCAGCGCGTGGCAGGCGGCGTCGCGGCGGCCGTGACCTTTCCGACGCGCTTCGCCGTCCGGGGCGCCAACCGGGCCGTCAACACCGTGTATCGCAGAGGTGAGCAGACGCGCGAGACACTCGGAGGCGTGGCGGCCGCGATCGCGACGTTGGGTTCCGGGAGTCGGGAGGTCGCCACGGCGGGCCGCGACGCAGCCCTGCAGCGAGCAGAGCGGGTGGCAGGCCGCGAAGGTGCGAGCCCGGTCGCCGAGACGGTCCGCAGAGCCCGCGCCGAGCTGGGCGCTCTCCGGGCCTCCGAGCTGCCGATCAAGCACTATGAGGAGATGACGGCGGAGTCGGCTATCGCCGCGCTGCGGGAGTTGTCCGACCCGGACGAGCTCAACGCGATGATCAGGTTCGAGGAGAGCCACAAGAAGCGGTCGAACGTCGTCTCGGCCGCACAGACCCACTACGCGGCCGTAGCCAAGGACGTTGCCGGGATCGACTGATCGCGGGCCCGTTGTTCGGGTCCGCGAGACGCCCTGAACAGCGCCCGAGACGCGACGAGAGGGAGATTGGTGGGAACGGTCGCGAGGACTGGTCGTTCGGTCGTGGCGAGGCCGGACTACCTCACCCTCCCGCCGGAAATCCTGGCGCTGAGCTCAAGCGCTGCGTCGAGCGACCTCGGCGGCGAGCACAACGCGGGAACCGATGTCGAGCTTGGCGAAGACGTGTTCGAGATGGGTTTGTACGGTGCTGCGCGACAGGAAGAGGCGCGTGGCGATCTGCGGGTTGGTCATGCCCTGGGCGACGAGGGCCGCAACCTTCAGCTCGGACGGCGTGAGCGCGGCCCACCCGATGCGCCTGCTCGGCCGCGGACTCCGACGGCGCCCGCAGCCCACCTGGACGTCGGCCTCGATCACGCGCTCTCCACCTGCGACAGCGGGGCGGGCAGGCCGAAGATGCGCCTGCGAACCGTGTCCAGCGCGGGCGTGGGCAGTCGGCTGATCATCGCCAGCCGATGCGCGAACCTCCCGGTGAGATAGACGTTGCGGGGCCGCGGCGCGGCCAGTGCGTCGGCGATCGTTCTGGCGACGACGTCGGGTGGGCTCCCCGCTCGCTCGCGACGCGTCATCACGCCGAGCATCCTGGTGAAGGTGTCCGCGTACAGCGCCCGCGACGCCGAGGGCGCACCCGCGAGGATCGCCTCCGCATCGTGGACGACCTTGTCCGCGGCGGCGCTGTTGATGCTCGCGGGCTCCACGAGCACCACGCGCACCCCCCACGGGGCGAGCTCCTGGCGCAGCGCGTCCGCGAGCATCTCGACGGCGGCCTTCGCGGAGTCCAACGCTCCGGCGAAGGGCGGGCGGAACCGGGTTCCGATCGTGCTGACGAACACGATCCGTCCGCGGGCCGGTCGCAGCAGCGGCAGGAACGCCTGGGTGACCGCCATCTGGCCGATGACGTTGACCTCGAAATGGCCGCGCAGAGCGTCGGGCGGGAGCAACTCGACCGGCGCGGCGAGACCGACGCCCGCGTTGTTGACCAGTCCGTCCAACCGTTTCGTATGCGCGCGGACGGCGTCGGCGGCCGCGGCGATCTGGGCGGCGTCGGTGACGTCCAGCCGCAGCGGGGTGATCCACTGGCCCGCCGAATCGACGAGCGCCTTGCCCGCTGCGTCGCTGCGGACACCCGCGAAGACATGGTGCCCGGCCGCCGCGAGCCGCAGCGCGGTGGCGCGGCCGATACCGGAGGACGCGCCGGTGACGAGAATGTGCGTTCGGGTGCAGCTCATGGCTCGACAGTAGGAAGGCGCCGACACCCGCGGCGTCCCACCGAAGTGACATCGGAGGTGGGATCTCGAGCTCTCAACCGAGCAGGCCGAGCGCGCGGGCACGGGCGACAGCCTCGGTGCGGTTGGCGACGCCCAGCTTCATGAAGATGTGGCTGACGTGCCGCTTGACGGTGTCCACTCCGATGAACAGCTCCTCGGCGACCGCCCGGTTCGGCTTGCCCGCCGCGACCAGCGCGAGCACCTCCCGTTCCCGCCCGCTCAGCGGCTCGACCAAGCCCGGCGCCGCCACCGCGCCCGGCCGCGCGGCAGGGAGGACGGGCGTGCCCTGCCGGTCGAACGCTGCGGCCAGCCGGGTCAGGAACTCCCGCGGCACCGCGTCCGGTCCCACCAGGTGCTCCAGCCGACGACCGACCAGCAGCGTCCGCAGGAGGTCCGCCATCGGTGCGCCCTGGTTGAGGAAGAGCCGGAGGTAGCCCTCCGGGGCGGCCAGTGTGAGCGCCTCGGCCAGCGCCGCCAGAGCGGCGGACTCGTCCGGGACGGCCGCGTGGGCCACGGCCTCGAGCACCCGAACGACGAGCACATGGCCGACCCGGCCCTGCGCCATCGCCAGCGCCCGCCACCGCCCCAGCATCCGCACCGCCGAACCGGGGTCTCCCTGGGCGATCAGCACCCCGGCGAGCACGGTGTAGGCCTTGTCCCACGGATAGGCAGGCTCGTCGTCGACCGCCACACCGCGGTCGCGGACCCAGTCGGCGGCTTGGGCGACGTCACCCATTTCGAGCGCGAGCTCGGCCCGCCGTGGCCCCAAGGGGACGCGCCGGTCACCGATCCTCGGCATCGTCTCGGCCTCCGCGATCGCCGCGAGCGCCCCGGCCCGGTCACCCGCGGCCAGCCGGATCTTCGCCAGCGTGATCAGGCCCATGACCAGCGGTGGCCCGTAGGCCAGCGTGCGGCACCGCTCGACGCCCGCCGCCGCCTGGGCCGCCGCCTCCCTCAGCTCGTCGCGCTCGTAGAGCACCATCGCCGCGCCCACCTGCGAGATGCCCGCGAGCGCCGACGCCGCAGAGCCCGCCCTCGCTTCCAGCGTGCGGTAGGTCCGCAGGGCCGCCCCCAGCCTTCCCTGAGCCTGCTGGACGGCACCGAGGTCGAATCCGACGCGCAGCAGCACGAGCCATTCGTCGGAGGTGGCCCACTCGGCGAGGATCGCGGACATCGCTCGCTCGGCGTCGACCAGCTTTCCGGCCAGCCAGTCGGTCTCGGCCACGTGGTAACCGACCATGGCGCGCAACACGTCGTCTTCGTCGCCCACCTGCGCCAGCGCCGCGTTCGCGAAGGCGACCTCACGCGCCGGGTCGCCCCGTGCGCGAGCCAGGTCCGCGCGGCACAGCGCCACGCACGCGCCGAGGTTGGTCATGATGCTGGCCCGCCGACCGACCGACGGGTGGTACGGCTGATCTTCCGCGTGCGGAATCGACTGTTCGACGGTCGCCAGCAGCGCATCGACGTCGTCCAGCCTGCCGCTCAGCACGGCGACGATCGCCTGGCCCATGAAGAGACGGGGACGACGCTGCAACACCGCGTAAGGAAGGGCGGTGAGCCACCGGTCCAGGGTCGCGCCTTCGTTGCGGCGCAACAGCTGCTCCTCCAGATGCGTCTCGACGATCCGGGCCGCCCGCTCGTCGTCGCCGCCTGCCAGCGCGTGGCCGAGTGCGTCGTCGGGCAGTTGGTGGTGCTCGTACCAGTCGGCAGCGCCGCGGTGCAGCGCGGCGGCCCGGGCGGAGTCCTCGCGGGCCAGCCGGGACCGCAGCAGGTCGGCGAACAGGTGGTGGTAGCGCCACCAGCGGCGCTCCCCGTCGAGCGGAAGCAGGAACAGGTTCGCCCGCTCGACCGACTCCAGCAATCGTTGGCTGTCACGGCGTCCGAGGACCTCATCGCACAGCGACCCGGACAGCCGGTCGAGCACCGAGGTCTCCAACAGGAACGTCCGGACGTCCTCGGGCTGCCGATCCAGGACCTCCTCGGTCAGGTAGTCCAGGACGTAGCGGTGGCTGCCCGAGAACTCCTCCACGAACCCGACGACGTCGCGCCGCCCCTGCAGCCACAACGCGGCCAGCTGCAGCCCGGCCACCCAGCCCTCGGTGCGCTCCTCCAGCATCGCGGCGAGGTCCTCTGGCAGATCGTGCCCCGCCGAGGCCGCCATCAGCTGGGTCGTCTCGCCAAGCGTGAACCGGAGGTCGGCGGCGCGCAGCTCGGCCAGCTGCCCTCGCGCGCGCAGTCTGGCCAACGGCAGTGGCGGGTCGCTGCGGCTGGCCACCACCAACCGGAGCGACGCGGGCAGATGGTCCAGGAGGAACTCGACCGAGCGGTGGACGTGCTGCGCGTGGATCAGGTGGTAGTCGTCCACCACCAGCACCACGTCCTCCGTCGACCCGGCCAGGTCGTTGACCAGCGCGGTCACGGCAGAGGTGAAGGAGGACGCGGGGCCGCCGATCAGGAGGCTCGCCCGTTGCGCCACACCGGGCCGCGCTCCGTCCACGGCCGCGGCGACGTGCCGCCAGAACCGCACAGGGTCGTTGTCGCCCTCGTCCAGCGAGAGCCACGCGACCGCCCGCTGGTCATCCCGCACCCATTCGGCCAGCAGCGTCGACTTCCCGAACCCGGCAGGTGCGCAGACCAGCACGAACTCGCGTCCGGTCGCGGCACGCAGCCGCTCCAACAGCCGGGGGCGCGCCACGCGACCTTCGCGTAGTCGGGGGGCGGTCAACTTCGTCGCCAGCAGCAGGTCACGCTCGCGACCTGGCGCTTCGACGTCGACCATTCCGACCCGCTCCCGACCCGCTTCCTTGGCCGATCCTCCCACGCTCCAAGCGATCCGTGGAACTTTGATCCGCGTTCCCACCGGCGATACCACCTTGGCGGGATGGCCGGGCGCCTTCCCACTCCTAGCGTCTGCGTCCATGCCGACCACCGCAGCCGCGATGAGCAGGGAGAGAGCACGTGCCTGAGTCGCCGATCATCTACGCGATACGGGTGCGCGGAGTGCTGGATCCCGGCTGGTCGGCGTGGTTCGCGGGGATGGCTGTCCACAGCGACGGGCCCGACGAAAGCGTCATCCTCGGACCGGTTGTCGATCAGGCCGCTCTGCACGGTCTGTTGGCCAAGATCCGCGACCTGGGTCTGCCGTTGATCTCGGTGCGCACACGCGAAGACGGGGAGGAACAACCATGAGGGTGCTCGTAGCAGGGGCGACCGGTGCGATCGGGCGGCCGCTCCTCCCGTTGCTGGCTTCGGCGGGTCACGAGGTGATCGGACTCGCCCGCGCGGGAACGACGTCGATGCTCGCCGTCGACGCCCTGGACCGGGCCGCGACCGCGGCGGCGATGCGCGACGTCGCGCCGGACGCGGTCGTCAACATGCTCACCGCCATCCCGGCCAAGCTGGAGCCCCGGCGGATGACCGCCCAGATGGCGCTGACCAACCGGCTGCGCACCGAAGGAACGCACAACCTGCTCGACGCCGCCCGAGAGGTCGGCGTACGCCGGATCGTCGCTCAGGGGTTGGCCTACGCCTACGAGCCGGGGAACGGCCTCGCCGACGAGGACGTGCCCCTGATGCGCAGGCCGCCTGCCCAGTTCGCGTCGTCGGTCGCGGCGTTGCGGGACCTGGAGGCCGCGACGACCGAGGCGGGGGGCACCGTCCTGCGGCTGGGGCACCTTTACGGGCCGGGCACGATGTTCGCCGTGGACGGCTCGGTCACCGCCGACATCCGCGCGGGCAAACTGCCCCTGTTCGGCGACGGGGCGTCGGTGTTCTCCTTCGCGCACGTCGACGACGTCGCGAGCGCGGTGCTGGCCGCGCTGGAACGGGACGTGCCCGGTGTTCTGAACGTCGTCGACGACGAGCCGAGCCCTATCGGTGAATGGCTGCCGATGATGGCCGAGATCCTCGAGGCACCACCGCCCCGCAGACTGCCGACGTTCGTGGCTCGGCTCGTCGCAGGCGGATGGGGAGTGACCTACCTCACCGCGCTGCGCGGGGCGGACAACACGCGGGCCCGACGCGCCCTGCAATGGCAGCCCCGCCACCGGTCGTGGCACGCGGAACTCGCCCGGCAACGCTCAGCGAAGGCCGAGCGCTGACCAGCTCACGTCACCCTCATTCGATCCAACTCTCCGAAAGGCATCACCATGACTGTTTTCCCATTCGACGTCCGCGACCACCAGGGGCGTGCGGCATGACCGCCGCGACCAGGGTGTCGGCAGCGCGTGCGACCGGGCCGCGGCGGGCGGTCGGCGCGCTGTATACGGCGGTCGCACTGGAACTGCTCGTTGCGGCCGTCCCGATCGTCGACCTCCAGACCCGTGACGCCCTCGCGGCGCATCTGCAGGCGCTCTACGGCCCGTACGGGGTGCGCGCGCCGGATGCGTCCGTCGTGGTGGCGTACCTGGTGACGGTCGGCGTGGTCGGGGCGCTCGGGTGGCTGGTCACGATCTGGGTGGTTCGCCGGGGGTGGCGCTGGGCGCCCCTGTTCGCCACCGTGGTCCTGCTCGTCGCTCTGGTAGTGACCGGTGCCGACCTCGCGGTCTCCGAGTACGGCCAGCCGATCCTGCCGACGTGGCTCGGGCTGGTCGGGCTGCTGCCTTGCGTGGCAGGCCTGGTGGCGGTGGTCCTGCTGTGGCGCCGGGGCGCCGGGCGGGCGTGAGACAGAGCGCGGGAATGCAGCAGGGTGGCACCGCTCCGACTGAGTCGCAGCGGTGCCACCCTGCTGCACTCCGCGGCCGACGAGGGTAGGTTCACCCGTCCCTCGCCGGGCATGATGTGCTGCGTCACATGGACAGCGGCCGCTTCCGCACGCCCGTGACGGACCCGCGTGCGGGGCGGCCCGCATGACCGCCCGCCGTCGTCGGCGGGTGATGCCGCAATCTGCCGCCACCCGGCTGGAGATCGGGTTCGCGGCCGGTGCCCTGGTCGGCCTCGCCGTCGGCCTCGCGGCCGGTTCGCTGATGGGCGTGCTGGTCGGCATCGCCGCGACGGGGACGACGGTCGTGGTGGCAGGCTGGGTGGTGCTCTGGCCGATGAACGCCGCCGCGACGCGCGCCAACGTCCAGCGGGAGGACTTCCGTCCCGTCGCCGAGGAAGTCGTCATCGTCGTCGCGGCGTTGGGCGGCCTGGTCGCCATCGTGGTGTTGCTGCTGCTCAGCGGCTCCGGGAGTGGACGGCCTGCGGCCGCGGCCGCGCCGATCGGGGTGTTCGCGGTCTGGGCCGCGCTGCATCTCATGTACGCCACCCGCTACGCGCACCTCTACTACGAGGCGCCCGAGGGCGGGATCGATTTCAACGCCGACATCCGACCGACGTACCGCGACTTCCTCTACTTCAGCTACAACCTCGGAATGACCTACCAGGTCTCCGACACCGGCGTCGCCAAGCCGACGATCCGTGCCATCGTGCTGCGGCACTGTCTTTTGTCCTACGTCTTCGGCACCGTCATCCTGGCCACCACGATCAACCTCGTCGTCGGCATCGTCACGCGCTGAGTGATCACCGAACCGATCACGTAGGAGCGGTAGGCCGTTGCGGCCGTTCTGCACTCAGCGGCTACGGCCCTGCGGCGAGCGGCTAGCGAAGTGTGATCCAGGCGACAGAAACTGAGCCCGGCCATCGGCGGCCGAACGGGCCACCCCCCGCCGAACACTCTTGAACAGTCGTGAACTGTCTCGTCGGCCAGGGAGGAGTCGGTGTGGCTGGACCGCTCTCGGCAGTCCGGGTCATCGAGCTCGGACAGGTGATCGCGGGTCCCTTCTGCGGTCAGATTCTCGGCGATCTCGGCGCGGACGTCATCAAGATCGAACCGCCGGGCGCCGGGGATGTGTTGCGGCAGTGGGGCCACGCTGATGTGAGCGGTGATTCCCTCTGGTGGAGCGTCGCGGCACGGAACAAGCGGAGCGTCACCGTCGATCTGCGCTCCCCGGAGGGCCAGCAGCTGGTGCGCGACCTCGTGCGGCAGGCTGACATCGTCGTGGAGAACTTCCGTCCGGGGACCCTCGAACAATGGGGCCTGGGATGGGAGCAGCTGACGGCGCTGCGCCCAGAGCTGATCATGGTGCGGATCAGCGGCTTCGGCCAGACCGGCCCGTATGCCCGGCGGGCGGGCTACGCGTCGATCGGCGAGGCGATGGGCGGGCTGCGGGCGCTCACCGGCTACCCGGACCTGCCACCGATTCGCATCGGCATCAGCATCGGTGACTCGCTCACCGGCATGTTCGGTGCGATCGGCGCATTGGCCGCGCTGGAGGCCCGCAGGCGCACCGGCCGCGGCCAGGTCGTCGACGCGAGCATTTTCGAGTCGGTGCTGGCCGTCACGGAGTCGCTGGTCGTGGAGTGGTGCGCCCACGGCACGGTACGCGAGCGCACCGGCCCGACCCTGCCCGGCATCGCGCCGAGCAACGTCTACCCGACGAGCGACGGCCAGATTCTCATCGCCGCCAACCAGGATTCGGTCTTCCGCAGGCTGTCGGACGTGATGGGGATGACCGACCTGCCCACCGACCCCCGGTTCGTCGACCACCGGGCCCGTGGACGGCACATGACCGAGATCGACACGATCATCGCGGGCTGGACCCAGCGCTTCGGCACGGCCGAGCTCCTCGACCGGCTGCATGAGGCGGGCGTGCCCGCGGGCGGGGTGTACGAGCCGAAGGACATGCTCGAGGACCCCCACTTCCAGGAGCGCGGCTCGCTGCAGACCGTGCAGGACGAGCGGCACGGCGAGCTGACCATGCAGGCCGTCGTGCCGCGGCTGAGCTCGACCCCCGGAACCATCCGCTGGGCCGGTCGCGCTCTGGGCGCGGACACCGACGCCGTGCTGGGCGAGCTGCTGGAGCTCACCGACGACGAAGTGGCGAAGCTGCGGAGCAAGGGTGTACTGGGAGGGCAGGTGCGGTCATGAGCAGTGGCGCGGATGCCGTAGTCGACGCGATGCCCCCGGAGGGCATGCTGGCCGACCAACAGGTCTTCCGGGACGTCATCGGGCGGTTCGCCAGCGGCGTCACGATCATCACCACCACGGTCGACGACGCGCCGTTCGGGACGACGGCCAGTGCGGTCAGCTCGCTCTCGCTCGACCCGCCGATGGTGCTGGCGTGTCTCAACAAGACCAGCGAGACCCAGGCCGCGATCCTCAAGGCGGGCACGTTCTGCGTCAACATCCTCGCCGAGGGCCAGCAGGACCTCGCCTACCAGTTCGCGGGCAAAGGCGACAAGTTCGCGAACACCGCGTACGCGCAGGGCATCGATGCCGTCCCGGTCCTCGGCGGCACGTTGGCGCACCTCGAGTGTCGGGTCGCCGAGACCGTCACCGGCGGCACGCACACCGTCTTCCTCGCCCACGTGGCGGTCGCCGCGGGCCACGAGCGGGCGCCGTTGACCTACTTCCGAGGACGGTTCGGCAGGCTCGAGAACGCCCGTCAGGAGGAGGCCTACGCAGCTGTGCGGGTGTGGGTGCTCGGCCGCAAGGTGCCGCTGGCCCAACCGCTCGACCCGGCGGCGCTGGCCGGGTCGCTCGGACTCGACCCCGCGCATGTGGCCTACGCCCTCGTGCGCCTGGAGGGCGAGCAGGTCGTCACCCGGACCGAGGACGGCAGCTACGTGCAGACGCCGCTGACCACCTCGCTCGCCGACGAGCTGTTCGGTGCCCGCTGCGTGATCGAGCTGGGCGTCGCCGACACCTGTGTCGGGCGCATACCCGAGGCCGACCTCGAGATCCTCGACGGCTACGCCCGACGGCTCGCGGCGATCGTCGCCGAGGAACGGCCGAGCCTCGATGAGTTCCTCGACGCCAGCCACGGCTACCACCGGCACTACGTGGGCCTGGCGGGCAGCCCCCAGCTGCGCGACACCTACAGCGCGCTCGGCATCTCCACGCTGTGGCGCCGCGCGGTTGCCGAGCAGGACTGGCGCACGCGGTTCGACGTCGCCCACCACGCCGCGCTGACCAGCGCGTGCCGCGACGGCGACGTGGACCGGGCCCGCCGGCTGATCCGCGAACACACCGAGCAGGTGCGCAAGCTCGTCCGGGATCTGATCCAACGGGCAGGCGGAGCCCTCTAGAACGGGAAGGGAAGCAATGACCACATCGGAGCGGCTCGAAACCTTCCAGAACTACGTCGCAGGGAAGTTCGTCGACGCCTCCGACGGAGCGACGTTCGATTCCCTCGACCCGTACGCGGGCGCACCCTGGGCGGCGATCCCGGAGGGGACGACCGGCGACATCGACCACGCGGTCGCCGCCGCCCGCAGCGCCCTGCAGGGGGAGTGGGGGCGGATGACCGGCTTCCAGCGCGGCGCGCTCATGCGCAGGCTCGCCGACCTGATCACGGAGAACGCCGAGCGGCTGGCCAGGGTCGAGGTGCGCGACAACGGGAAGCTGTACCGGGAGATGATCGGCCAGCTGCAGGGGCTGGGCGCCTGGTACACCTACTACGCGGGGCACGCCGACAAGATCGAGGGCCGGGTCATCCCGACCGACAAACCCAACTACTTCTGCTTCACCCGCCGCGAGCCCGTCGGCGTCGTCGGCGCGATCACGCCGTGGAACTCCCCGCTGCTGCTGATGACCTTCAAGCTCGCCCCCGGCCTGGCCGCGGGCTGCACGTTCGTCGTCAAACCCTCGGAGCACTCGCCCGCCTCGACGCTCGCCTTCGCCCAGGTGCTGCACGAGGCGGGCTTCCCCGACGGGGTCTTCAACGTGGTGGCGGGGTCGAGCCGCGAGCTCGGTGCCGCACCTCGCGAGCCACAAGGGCGTCGACAAGATCGCCTTCACCGGCTCGACCGCCACCGGACGGGCGGTCGCGCACGCGGCGGCCGACAACCTCAACCGCGTGACCCTCGAACTGGGCGGCAAGTCCCCCCAGATCGTCTTCGAGGACGCCGACCTGGCCGCCGCGGCCAACGGCATCATCGCGGGGGTCTTCGCCGCGACCGGGCAGACCTGCATGGCGGGCTCGCGGGTGATCGTGCACGAGAGCGTGCACGACGAGCTGGTCCGGCTGGTCGCCGAGCGGGCGAAAACGATCAAGCTCGGTGACCCCAACGACCCGGACACCGAGATCGGGCCGATCGCGAACAAGCCACAGTACGAAAAGGTGCTCGGCTACCTCGCCGTCGCCCAGAAGGAAGGCGCGACGGCGGCGTGCGGCGGCGCGGCCGCCGACGAGCTGGGCGGGCTGTTCGTGAAGCCGACGCTGTTCACCGGGGCCGGTTCCGACGACACCGTGGTGCGCGAGGAGGTCTTCGGCCCGGTCGCCGTGGCACTGACCTTCCGCACCGAGGAGGAGGCGCTCAAGCTGGCCAACGACACCCCGTACGGGCTGGCGGGCTCGGTGTGGACACGCGACGTGCAACGCGCCCACCGCGTGGCCGCCGAGCTCCACGCGGGCACCGTGTGGATCAACGCCTACCGCGTGCTCGGGCCCTACGCGCCGTTCGGCGGGTTCGGCCAGAGCGGCCTCGGCCGCGAGAACGGCGCCGACGCCCTCAACGAGTACACCGAGGTCAAGTCCGTGTGGGTGGAGCTCACCGGCGCGACCCGCGACCCGTTCAAGCTCGGCTAGCGGAGCTTGCGGAGCGAACATCCAACGACCCCCTGCCCGGACCCCGCAAGGAGGCACATCGATGTCGATCGACTTCCACCCGACGGCCCCGCGACCGGTCGAGGAGACCGAGCCGCTGCGCGACAGCCACGAGACCAACCCGATGTTCAACGACAACAAGATGAAGCTCGGGCTGTTCGGCACGAACTGCTCCTACGGCCTCGTCATGAGCCACGCCCCGTCGACCTACGAGGTCAGCTGGGCGCACACGAAGGAGATCGCGCAGCGCGCCGACGCGCTGGGCCTGGAGGCGCTGGTCCCGATCGCCCGGTGGAAGGGCTTCGGCGGCACCACCAACTTCAACGGCAACTGCTTCGAGACCTACACCTGGGCCGCGGGGCTGGCCGAGGCGACGGAGAACATCGCGATCTTCGCGACCTCGCACCTGCCGACGGTGCACCCGATCGTCGCGGCGAAGATGGCCACCACGATCGACCGCATCTCCGGCGAGCGCTTCGGGCTGAACCTGGTGATGGGCTGGGTCACCCCGGAGCTGGCGATGTTCGGCGAGCAACGCCAGCAGGAGGACCGCTACGCCTTCGGCCAGGAGTGGATCGACTACGTCCTGCAGCTGTGGGGCGAGAAGGGCAGCTTCGAGCACCACAGCAAGTACTACGACGGGGTCAACCTGGAGTCCTACCCCAAGCCCGTGCAGGCCCCCCGCCCGGTG
Organism: uncultured Actinomycetota bacterium; assembly: GCA_963826705.1. GTDB lineage: Bacteria > Actinomycetota > Actinomycetes > Mycobacteriales > Pseudonocardiaceae > Pseudonocardia. The sequence continues at coordinate 211,935 of CAWGYF010000024.1, read as the reverse complement.
CTGATCAACGCAGGCAACTCGAAGTCGGGCATCGACTTCTCCGCGCGCAACGTCGACATCAACTTCGCTTCGCTCGACACGCTGGAGAACATGAAGGACTACACCACCACCATCAAGGACAAGGCCCGCACCGACTACGGGCGGCCGCTCTCCACGATGACCTACGGGCTGGTCGTGGTGCGCGACACCGAGAAGGAGGCCAAGGAGGCCTTCCAGCAGGTGGTGGAGATGGGCGACTACGGCGCGGCGGAGAACGTCATCAACATCGCGCTGTCGGGGTCGGCCGGTTCGTTCGAGCACGCCCGCGAGTTCCAGGAGCGCTTCGTCGCCGGGTGGGGCGGCTACCCGCTGGTCGGCACCCCCGAGCAGGTCGTCGAGGGCATGGGCCAGCTCAACGAGGCCGGAATGGACGGGATGATCATGGGGCTCGTGGATTACAACGAGGAGCTGAAGTACTTCGGCGAGAAGGTGTTGCCGCTGATGAAGGAAGCGGGCCTGCGGCACTGAACCCGGCCGCGGCGCCCGCCCACTCGACGGCGCCGCGGCGCGTCGATGGGGGACGACCATGAACGGGGTCACGATCGTCGAGGTCAGCCCGCGCGACGGGCTGCAGAACGAGAAGACGATCCTCACCACCGACGCCAAGGTGGACCTGATCAACCGGCTGGTCGAAGCCGGCGCCCGGCGCGTCGAGGCCGTGTCGTTCGCCCATCCCCGGCTGGTGCCTGCCATGGCCGACGCCGAAGCCGTCATGGCGCGCGTCCCCCGTCGCGACGGCGTCTCCTACGCCGGGCTGATCCTCAACCGCAAAGGGCTCGACCGGCCGTCGGCGCGGGCGTCGACGAGGTCAACATCGTGGTGTGCGTGAGCGACACCTTCAGCGGGCGCAACCAGAACGCGACCGCCGACGAGGCGATGCGGATGGCCTGCGACGTCGTCGACGCCGCTCGCGACCGCGGCCTCTACACAACGATCACGCTCGCGACCGCCTTCGGATGCCCGTTCGAGGGCGAGGTCGAGCCCACGAGGGTCGCCGAGTTCGCGCGTCGCTCCGCTGAATCCGGGGTGCAGGAGCTGTGCCTGGCCGACACCGTCGGGTCGGCGCGCCCAACCAGGTCGTGGACCTGACCGCGCGGATGCGCGACACCGTCGGCGGCGAGGGGGAGGCGCCGCGGCTGCGCTTCCACTTCCACAACACCCGAAACACCGGTTTCGCCAACGCCTACACGGCCGTCGCCGAGGGCGTCGACGTGCTCGACGCCAGCGCGGCGGGATCGGCGGGTGCCCGTTCGCGCCCAAGGCCACCGGCAACATCGCCACCGACGACCTCGTCTACATGCTCGAGCGGATGGGCCGTCCCACCGGGATCGACCTGAACACGCTGCTACCCACGGCTGAGTTCCTCGGCGAGCAGCTCGGCCACGAGGTGCCCGCGCTGGTGCCGCGGCCGGAACGTTCCCCTGATGGCCCCGACGCCTGCCACCCCTGACCCCGACAGAGAGAACCCCGATGTCCGAGCACATCTACCGGATCGCCGAGATCGTCGGCACATCCCCCAACGGCGTCGACGACGCGATCCGCAACGCCGTGAGCCGGCCCACCGAACGCTGCGCAACATCGACTGGTTCCAGACGATCGAGATCCGCGGCCATCTCGCCGACGGACAGGTGGCCGACTGGCAGGTCACCGTCAAGATCGAGTTCCGGCTCGACGACGCGGAGTAGCCGCGCTCCCCCGTGCGCTCATCGGGTGACCTTCGCAGGTCCCGCCCAGCATGGCTGTCTCGAGGCACGATCGCAGCGATTCTAGCCCAACGAGTGGCCTGAACCCGATGGAGGACTTAGTCATAGCCGACCGAACGCACACGCTCCACGCTTCCCAGTGGTGTCGACGTCCAGCGTGGACGAAGCGCGCGAAGCCGTCACCGATGTCTACTTCCCGCACGCGTTGAGCGCCGACAACGAGCCGCTGACCAGCAGCTCAACGCCGCCCGCCAGAAGCGCTTCACGTTGAGTTCCTAGCGACGAGCGAAAGCCGAGCTGCGCAGCCGCCGACGACGACCTACCACGTCAACATCACCACAGCAACGCGACGTCGCCGAGCGCAACGACACACCCGAGCAGTGACCGAAACCCGCGCGAGCAGCGTTGTGCTCCTGCCCGACCAGCTCAACACCGTCCATGAACGCCCAACGCGAGCAGCTCATCCTCAAGATTCCGCGCACGCAGCTGGAGTCACACCTCTCCGACCTCACCCGCCGCCCAATCCCCAAGCCCATCGACTCCATTCAACTTCAACACAACCACACACACAATCACAACTACTAACAACCATAAATTCTTAACCAAAACTAAACAACTCAACAACACATCAAAACACAACTAACCCACAAACAAATCAAAACTATCTAATAACACAAATCTAACTCACCATACCAAACTCCTAAACATCATCAAAATCTACATCAACAACTCACCACACACTAACAACTCAACTAACATACATCAAAACACAAAAACCAACACCTAACACTCACAATCTAACCAAAATCAAAACAAAACACCACACACTACACACCAAATTCCAACATCTCATCACCAATAACACACTACACAAAACCACATCAACCACACCACAATAAACTACTCCACACTACCACCAAACCACACACAACAACATCACCATAAAATAAAAATTCTTCCACACCAACCAATTCACCCACATCAACAATTCATAAACTACCCTCCAACACCACCCACCACTACAACACAACAAAAACACATCAAAAAACACCACCACAATCAACCCAAATAAAAAACACAACCACCCATCGCGGCGACCCGTACCTGGTGGTAGCGCGCGTCATCGAGACCCTTACGCCGGGCAGCGTGGTGTTGCGCAGTGTGGCGGCGCGTCGAGATGACGGTGAGCGGGGTTTTGGTCGCGTGGAATCCCGTTGGTGGCAATCTCGTGGGCCCGGCGCTATTTCAGCGCGCGGGCGGGCGGGGCGGCGGCGAGCTGTGGTCTGACCCGGGAGCTCTGGCGATTTCGGCGAGCGCGGACGCGTCTCCGCGCGACACGCTCATGGACACTTCTCCGGAGAGGGTCGCGAAAGGAGAATGAGTTGATCAACGTGTCGGTGGTGGACGGTGTCGGGCTGATCGAGCTCGACCGGCCAGAGCGGCGCAACGCGCTCAATGTCGTGCTCTGCCGGGCGATCGTCGACGCCGTGGCTTCGGTGCTGGCTGAGGGTGCCCGCGCGGTGGTGGTGACGGGGACGGGGACCAGCTTCTGCTCGGGAGCCGACTTCGGCGAGGTCTACGACGACGGCTTCCGTGACGCCCTCTACTCCGCGTTGCACGCCGTCACCGACGCGCCCGTGCCGGTGGTGGCCGCCGTCAACGGGCCCGCGATCGGAGCGGGAACTCAGCTCGCGATCGCCTGTGATCTGCGGGTCGGTGCGCCGGAGGCGGTGTTCGGGGTACCGACGGCCCGCATCGGGCTGGCGGTCGATCCCTGGACGGTGCACCGCCTCGCCCAGGTCGCAGGTGGGGGAATGGCGCGACTGTTGCTGCTCGCGTGCGCCGAGGTGCACGTCGATGTGGCCCACGCTCGCGGTCTCGTCGACCGGATCGGCGACCGTTCCGCCGCGTTGGAGCTTGCCGCGGAACTCGCGACGCTGGCCCCGCTCACCCTCGCGTACACCAAGCTGGCCCTCGATCGAACCGACCTGCCCGTCGACGATCCGTCGCTGGTCAGGGCGTTCGAGGCCTGCTGGAACAGCGCCGACTTGGTCGAAGGGCAACAGGCTCGCGCCGAGCGCCGCAACCCCGCGTTCACCGGACGCTGACCAGAACGAGCCCGTGGCGGCGGAAACCCCAGCGCGGAGATGGCCACCGCTTCCGGTGCCCCACCGGCGGTAGCCTGCCGCGGCGCGAACCGGTAGGCCGTGTAGTCCTCCAGTGTCTCCTTCGCCGCGGAGACTCCGGTCGGAGGCGCTGCGGCGTGCACCTCCGTGCCGGGCGGTGACGACGTTTCGTTGGCGTTGTCGATGCTCATCGTCAAGCCGGCCTTCCCGGTGCGGTCGTCCGATCACCGGGCGACTCAGTGGTTGCGGCGCGGCGGGCTGCGGTGTGACCGTGTCCCGCCGGTAGCGGAGGCGGCGCTGACCCCTGCCGATGAGGGAACACGGGATCGCTAAACGACTGACCGTTCCGCGTTGATCGGTGAGCATCCGCGAGGAAACACGCTGTGCACGTGCGCGTGAGGACAAGCGTTGGCCAAGTGCCCAGGATCTGTGGCCTGAACACCACCCAGCCGGGCCTGCCAGCACCGCGGAACACCAGGCGATCCGGGAGGCTTCATGACCCGGGTGAAGCGTTGGTCCAGGCCAGCCGGAGTCGGCGCTGACTCACCCGCGAACGGCGCCCATCAGCGCACCACAGCGGCGTCGCCACCCAGCTCCAGCCAGCGACACCCGTACATCACCAGCGGGAAGCGGCGGGCCCTACACCTGCTACCCGTCACGCGACACCTCGGGATATCGGCCGAGCGCGACGTGACCGGGATCCGCTCAAGATCGAACCCCGCTCGTGTGCATCTCGCGCGCTACCGGCCTGCGCGACGGTTCATCGGAACAGCAGCCAGAGAATCAGCAAGATCAGCAAGAGTCCGCCGATCCCGCCGCCCGACGACGTGTGGCCGCCTGCGATCACAAGTGCGAGTGTCTGCATCACGAGCAACCCTTCGCAGTCTTGGGGATGCTGAGTTCCCGGAATCGAAGGTCGTCACGCACTGTCGTCGGCGTGACCCGGGCCATGATCGTCGAGAGTGGTGTCGGCGGCGCAGCGCCGCACTCTTGGCACCACGTGCGGCGATCACCATGGCGACCGTTCGAGCGTGCGGTCCTTGCGGGGCCCCTCGCAGTGCACTTCGCCTGCGCACCCCTTCGGCTCCTCTACCTACATGTTCGGAGTGTGCAGATCATGGCGCATGGTCCGGGCTCGTGTCGTGACGTCGGAGGTGAGCCACCGATTGATCGTCGCGGCCTCGGTGACGGGATCGGGCACGTCGCACACTATTCGATGATAGGGGACGCCGCGCAGATACAGCGCGAGCACCGTAGGCTGAGGGCCTGTTGACCAGAGTTGCGCGGAGTCCCGAAATCCGAAAACGCCGATTCGTGTGCGACGGCTGGCCCAGCCTGGGCAGGGAAGCCGAGGACTGGCGTCAACCGCGAACGACCGTCGGAGAACGAAGGCGCGATGAATCCGTTCGCGTGGCACGCGCAGCCGCCGTCGGCGAGCGAACAGCGCGGTGGCGCCGGACAGGTGCAAGTCCAGCGACGCATCTGAGAGACTCATGCGGAGCATCTGGGTGACTTCGCAGATGAACGATCGAGGGAATTCGGTGCGATTGCTATGCCGCCTCGAAACTGAATTCCCACCCGAATCGGTCGGTTCCGTGGTGTGCGGGAATCGTCGATCGATCAGCTGTCTGTGCTGCTACTGCATCCTCGCCGAGAAGCTCCATGGCAAGTGCGTAGCCGACAGGATGTAGCTCCGGATCGAACTCGGGAAAGATCGGCGGATAACTCACATCTACCTCGCAAGAAAGGACGTGCCACTGGCCGGGCGGGCCGGAAAAGGTTAGCGGTGGCGTGCCAGGGGAGCAGAAAGATCTTCTGACTGTAGGTGCCGGGACTTCGCGAAAACAATGATCCCGCAGGATATGTGACCAGACTGTAACCGATTGATCAATCCATCAACAGGCCTGTGGATATCTCCCGGGTAAATGTGGATAACGTCGGGCGGCGGAAGATGGTGTTACGCCTGGGAATCTTGGGAAATATGTTGCCGGTGGGCTTTGCCGGTCTCGCCGAGCCGGGTCGACCTCGCAGACCTGAGGTGACGCTGATAGTTGCCCGGACCAGACAGCACCCGAGCTGGTATGATCGCCGACGATCATGGCAGGCTGCGGGGCCTCCCGGGGACGGTGATCGCCGAAGTTGGACATGACGGCCATATATGGGCTCATGTCCCACAACCGGCGATCAATTCACCGACCCCGCTCCCGCGGAGATTACGCTCGATCGGGCGGCGGTGCAGCCCTTCTGAGCCGGCGTCGAGCGGGAGGCAGGCCGCCAGGGGATCCACCAGTGACCCTCCCTGGTGCCATCGGTCGCACTGGTCCGCCACAGTGGCGTGGCGTTCATGGCAGCTGGTCGTGCTCCTGCTCGTCAACTGGACCTCGTCGCTGCATGTCACCGCAGCAGCGCCCGCGGTGTCGTACACGTTCTTCCTCAGCCAGGTGAGCGCGTCGAACGTCGACTCGATCACCTCGACCGGGGACACGATCGAGGCACCTTCAAGAAGCCCGTCCCTACACACCGCCCGGGGAGCCAGGCAGCAGGTGGAGCGGTTCACCACCCAACGGCCGACCTTCGCCAACGACAACCTGTTCGAGCAGCTGCAGACCAACGGCGTACCGATCAACGCCAACCCGCCGGACGCGGGCCCGCCGCTGTGGCAGCAGCTGCTGCTCGGCTTCGGACCGACCCTGCTGCTCGTCTGGCTGCTCCTCTCGGTGCGCCGACGGCGGGTGGCGGCGCCGGGGGCGTCCTCGGCTCGTTCGGCCGTTCACGGGCGACGCTCTACCGCCCGGAGCCGGGCCACGCACCACGTTCGCGGACGTGGCCGGCATCGACGAGGTCAAGAACGAGGTCATGGAGATCGTCGACTTCCTGCGTGACCCGGACCGCTACCGGCGGCTCGGGGCGCAGATCCCCCGCGGCGTGCTGCTCTCCGGCCCGCCGGGCACCGGCAAGACGCTGCTCGCCCGCGCCGTCGCCGGCGAGGCGCACGTGCCGTTCTTCTCGATCTCCGCCTCCGAGTTCATCGAGATGATCGTCGGCGTCGGGGCCAGCCGGGTGCGTGACCTGTTCGACCAGGCCAAGAAGGTCGCGCCGGCGATCATCTTCATCGACGAGCTGGACGCCATCGGCCGGGCCCGCGGCGGCGCGCATCGCTGCGGCGGCAACGACGAGCGGGAGCAGACCCTCAACCAGATCCTCACCGAGATGGACGGCTTCACCGGCTCCGAGGGCGTGGTCGTCCTGGCCGCGACCAACCGGCCGGAGATCCTCGACCCGGCGCTGCTGCGCCCGGGCCGCTTCGACCGGCGGGTCATCGTGTAGCCCGCCTGACCTCGCCGGGCGCCGGCAGATCCTTGCGGTCCACACCCGCGACGTCCCGCTGGCCGCCCGACGTCGACCTGGACGCGCTCGCCGCGGCCACCCCGGGCATGGTCGGCGCCGACCTGGGCAACCTCGTCAACGAGGCGGCCCTGCTGGCCGCCCGCCGCGGCCACGACCGGGTGAGCCGCGCAGACTTCACCGACGCGCTGGAGAAGATCGTCCTCGGCACCGCCCGCGGGATCATGCTGTCCCGGGAGGAACGCGAGCGCACCGCCTACCACGAGTCCGGTCACGCCCTGCTCGGCATGCTCACCCCCGGCGCCGACCCGGTCCGCAAGATCTCGATCATCCCCCGGGGCCAGGCCCTCGGCGTCACCTTCCAGGCGCCCGCCGCCGACCGCTACGGCTACTCCGGCGCCTACCTGCGCGGCCGGATCATCGGCGCGCTCGGCGGGCGGGCCGCCGAGGAGCTCGTCTACGGCGACGTCACCACCGGCGCCGAGAGCGACCTGGAGCAGGTCAGCAGCATCGCCCGGCAGATGGTGCATTCTGGTCAGGGGTGATCGCTGGTTGTGGTGTCAGGTGCGCACCTATGCACGTGGGGCACCACTTCTGCCGATCTTGTCCAGCCGAAACCCCGATGGTGTGGGTCCTACGGTCGGAACAGCACTTTGACCATGCCGTCGGACTTGTGCTGAAACGCCGCGTAGGCGGCGGGTGCCTCCTCCAAGGGAAGGTGGTGGGTGGCGAAGGCGTCGACGCCGAGGGAGTCGTCGTCGATGAGCAGCGGCAGGATCTCGGGTACCCAGCGGTGCACGTTGGCCTGGCCCATGCGCAGCTGTATCTGCTTGTCGAACAGGCGCAACATGTTGACCGGGTCGGCGGTGCCGCCGTAGACGCCGGAGAGGGAGATCGTTCCGCCGCGGCGGACCACGTCGACCGCGGTGCGGAACGCGTTCAGACGGTCGATGCCCGCGGTTTTGATCATCGGTGCCGCGATGACGTCCGGCATCAGGCCGACGGTGGCTTGGGCGAGCTTGCCGATCGGGGAGCCGTGGGCCTCCATGCCGACGGCGTCGATGACGGCGTCGGCCCCGCGGCCTCCGGTGAGCCCGCGGACGACGTCGGCGACGTGCCGTTGGTGTGCCCGCAGGTCGATCACCTTGACGCCGTGCGCGCGGGCCCGCTCCAGCCGCGCGGGCACCAGGTCGATCCCGATGACCTGCTCCACGCCGCGGTGGCGAGCGATGCGGGTGCACATGTCCCCGATCGGGCCCAGACCCAGGACGACGAGCGAGCCGCCGGGGGGCGGGTCGGCGTACGCGACGGCCTGCCACGCCGTCGGGAGGACGTCGGACAGGTAGACGAACCGGTCGTCGGCAGGCCCTTCTGGGACTTTGATCGGCAGCGTGTTGCCGAACGGGACCCGCAGGTACTCGGCCTGTGCGCCGGGAACCTGGCCGTACAGCTTGGTGTAGCCGAACAGCGCGGCCCCGCTGCCTTGCTCGTGCACCTGGGTGGTCTCGCACTGGCTGTGCAGGCCTGACGAGCACATGGCGCAGGTGCCGCACGAGATGTTGAAGGGCACGACGACCCGGTCGCCGACCCGGACCTGGCTGACTGCGGGTCCGGTCTCGGCCACGACTCCCATGGGCTCGTGGCCGAGGATGTCGCCGGGGTCGAGGAACGGGCCGAGAACTTCGTACAGGTGCAGGTCCGAGCCGCAGAGCCCAGTCGAAGTGATCTTCACGACGATGTCGGTGGGATCCTGGATCGTCGGGTCGGGCACGGTGTCGACGCGCACGTCGCGTCGACCCTGCCAGGTGAGAGCTCGCATGGCAGGTGGTACCCCGCACCGCGGCGTTTATGTCGGGCTGTCCGGGTCGGGCGTGGGGTCGGTGTGCTGGCCGGTGCGCAGTGCAGCCCGGCGGGTGAGCGTCGTCAGGCCGCGCAACAGCCGCCCGCCGCCCGACACGGCGTAACCCGGCCGCGCGGTCCGCGGCGTGCCGTCGGCGGGCAGGAGCCGGTTGGCCAAGGTCAGCAGCCGCAGAGTGGTCGCCGGGGCGAGCCCGTGGACGCGGGCGCCGAGTTCGCGGCCGGGGTGAGGATGGCCTCCGGGGCACCCCGCAGGGTCGCCGCGATGAGGCGCTTCGCGGCCGCTGCGCGTCCATGAGAGCAGCGGAAGGCTGTCGGCGACGGCGAACCAGGCGTGCTCAGCAGCTCCGTCGCCGGTGAACAGGGCGTTGCGGGGGATCCCGTCCGCATCAGCCCGGGCACGCCGACCGTCACCGACACGCCGTCTCGGGCCGCCTCGACACGCAGGCCCTCGGCGAAGCCCACGGCCGCGTGCTTCGCCGCGACGTAGGGCAGCAGGTGCGGCGCGGGCAGCTTGCCGCCGACGGAGGTGACGACCAGGACCCGTCCGCGCCGTTCCCGCAGAGCGGGCAACGCCGCCAGGACGGGGTGTACGACACCCCAGAACATGACGTCCATCGCAGTCGCGTAGTCGGCGGGGCGCATCGCCTCCGCGGGCCCGACCTGGATGATGCCTGCGTTGGCCACGAGCACGTCCAACCGGCCGAACCGCTCCCGCGCGGTGTCCACGACCCGTTGCGCGACGGGTTCGACGCCGATGTCGCCTGCTACGTCGACGACCTCGACACCGCGGGACCGCAGTCCGGCCGCTGCCGCGGCGAGGGCGTCGGCCGAGCGAGCGTTGACGATGAGGTCGTAGCCGCGGTCGGCCAGCTCGCGGGCCAACAGGAACCCCAGGCCGCGGCTGGCGCCGGTGACGATCGCGACGGGACGGGTGGGATCCGCGACAGGATGTGGGCGTGGCTCGGTCATGGCCTTCGCGTACCCGGACCCGCGGGACACAGTCGTGATCGGCCCATCTCGTCGGCGTCGGTGATGCCTGCCCTACCGAGGCCACTTCGCAGACCGGGTACGCAGCTCTGCGAGGGCCCGCATGGTCGCCCGAAGTGGTGGCGCGGGGGCCGTTGTGCGCCGCTGCACCATTACAGGCGATCACCGGCTCAGCCGACGGTGACGAGCCTTCTGATGGCCACGCCGCCGCCGTGGCCGGGCCACGTCCGCATCGCAGCAGGGTGACACTGCTCCGACCCAGTCACAGCAGTGTCACCCTGCTGCAAACCCGGGCCGCTGTCGCCTCAGTAGTTGCTCTGCAGCACGAGCATCGATCGGGAAGCGATGCGGATGTGGGCGCCGGGGGCGGGTGTCCGGTGCCGCTTGTTGGTCAGCAGCGGGTCGGCGGTGTCGAGTGCGGCCTGCCAGGATTTCCCGTAGGTCTCGTCGGGGAGGGTGAAGCCGTGCTGCTGGTGATGTGAGTTGATCAGCAGCAGGAAGGAGCTGTCCACGACGGGTCGGCCGACGTTGTCGCTGTCGGGGATTCCGCGTCCGTTGAGATAGATCGCCAGGGTCTGGGTGTGGCCGGAGTTCCAGTCCTGGTCGTTCATCGGTTGCCCATCGGCGCGCAGCCAGGCGATGTCGTCGATGCCGGTGCCGCGCAGCGGTTGGCCCTGGAAGAACCGTTGGCGGCGGAAGATCGGATGCGCGGCGCGCAACTTCGCCAACCGTGCGGTGAACTCGGTGAGGACCTCGTTGTCGCGGGCGGCGGCCCAGTCCACCCAGGACAACTCGTTGTCCTGGCAGTAGACGTTGTTGAACGGGGGGGGAGAGCGATGGTGTTGTAACCCCAATAGTTCGACAGGCCCTTGTCCGCCAGCGTCGAGTCATGCACGAACTGGTGGACCGGCATCAGTTCTACCGCGGTGATTGCGAGCTGCCGAAAGTGCTCGATCATCACCGGGTGGGCCAGGCCCGAGTAGCTGCCGCGCACGTCGGCGGGGATCTCGGGGTGTCGCATCGTCATGCCCTTTACGTGCGCCTCGTAGATCACTGACTCGTTGTAGGGCAGCTGCAGCGGCTGGTCGTTCATCCAGTCGAAGAATGGATTGATCACGACGGACTTCATCGCGAAGGGGCCGGAGTCTGTGTCGTTGTAGGCGCCTGGGTCGTCGAACCGGTAGGAGAACAGAGCCTCGTCCCACTTGTTTCGCCCGTCGATCGCCTTCGCGTACGGGTCGAGCAGCAACTTTGAAGGGTTGCAGCGCAAGCCTGCATTCGGATCGAACTTCCCATGTACCCGGTAGCCGTACCGCTGGCCCGGCCAGATCCGCGGGACATAACCGGCCAGACCAGGCCGTGGCGCTCGGGAAGGTCTACCCGGGTCTCGGCGCCCTCGTCGTCGACCAGGCACAGCTCGATGCGCTCGGCCACCTCGGAGAAGATCGCGAAGTTGGTGCCGCCGCCATCGAAAGTGGCTCCCAGCGGATAGGGTGAGCCCGGCCAGATGTGCATGCGTCCTCCACAGTCGCGGGGCCCATGCGGTCCCGAGCACCGGTTTACCCACAAGTACGTCGGTCAATCCGATCGGTGACGGTGATCGCGGTCGGCAAGGTAGCAACCTTCGTCACACCAAGTCGAGTGGCGTCAAAGCCTTCCTCGGACTCCATCGGCCACCGTCACTACACCAGCCAGCACAAACAGGCAAACGATACCGAACACCACGAACGTGATCACTTCAGATCGCTCCTTCCGTCGGCGGGAGGTTCCCTCTCGGTGAGTCGGCCAAACGCCTCGTCGTAAGGTCGTGCCGTGGACATGCGGGCGCTGGTGTTCGACGTGTTCGGCACCGTCGTGGACTGGCGTGGTGGCGTATCCCGAGAGGTGCGCAGGCTTCTGCCCGGGGTGGACGCGGAGGCGTTCGCCGACGCGTGGCGCGAGCGCTACGCGCCGTCGATGGATCGGGTGCGCCGTGGCGAGCGGGCATGGGCCAACCTGGACACGCTGCACCGCGAGTCGCTCGACGCACTGCTCGTGAGCTCGCGCAGGACCCGGACGAGGCGACGCGCGCCGAGCTGGTGCTCGCCTGGCACCGGCTCGACCCGTGGCCGGACGCGGTGGCCGGGCTGAGCAGCCTGCGCGAACGCTTTGTGCTTGCGACGGCGTCCAACGGCAACGTCGCCTTGCTTGTCGACATGGCCAAGCGTGCGGGCCTGCCGTGGGACGCGGTGCTGTCGGCGGAGTTGTTCGGGCACTACAAGCCCGACGCGCAGGTGTACGACGGCGCGGCTCGCCTGCTCGGTCTCGCCCCGGAGCGGGTGATGATGGTCGCCGCGCACGTCGACGACCTCACAGCGGCGCGCGCGCGGGGCTTGCGCACCGCGTACGTGCACCGCCCCCACGAGCTCGGTCCACGCGGCACCCCACCGCCGACGGATCCCGACGCCGACCTCAACGTGACATCCCTGACCGACCTCGCCGCCCGCCTCACGCCCGGGTGATAGGACTGCGGTGACAGGACTGCGGTGACAGGACTGCGGTGACAGGACTGCGGTGACAGGACTGCGCCCCTGCGCGTGACATGGGTGATGGTTTGTCCCCGCACACCTTCGACAAAGTCGCCCGCGATACGCATAACTGCGTAGGCAACTCCGACAAAAAGTAAATTACGATATTCGACAGGGGAAGCCGAAAAGCAGGCGACCACCAAGGGGAGGAACGGCCATGACGGCTGTCAATGAGAAGGCGCCACCGACCGAAGCACCGTTTACGAGCGGATTCGACAAGGGTGTCAAGTCGGATGTCGAGGCGCAAGCCGCGGTGCAGTACCAGATTTCCGTCTACACCGGTGACGTCCCTGGCGCAGGTACGGACGGGGACGTCTGGGTTTGGGTGGACGGAAGTTCTGGCCGGCGGACCGGCTGGTTGTACCTCGACAACTCGGAGGACAACTTCGAGCGCAACAAGACCGATTACTTCTACTTCACGTTCGCCGATCTCGGCACACCTGTCGCCGCATGGATCTACTTCCGGCCGGAAGGCATCTTTCCGGATTGGTTCCTGAATACCGTCAGCGTCAACGGCAAGGTGTTCACCTTCTACCGCTGGCTCAGCTCCGAAGGCATGGTTCAGGGGAACCCCACATAGGTCACGAGAGCGACGCGAGACTCCTGCGGGCGTCCACCACGGATGGGGTGGACGCCCGCAGCTGAGCTGTACGGGAGTGGGCACGCTCGCCGAACAGTTGATCAGCCTGTAGTTCGGCCTGCCCGAGAGGGAGTCGAGGACGCCGTCCCGGTGAAGACCTCTGGCACCGTCACCGTGACGCTTTCCCGATGCCGACCCGACGGCCGAGAACCTGCTGGACGCGGCCGGATTCGGTCTGTTGGACGACCCCACGACGTTCAACATCGCCCCGCTGCGCTCAGCCACGATGCCCGCCGTCCGCGTCGTCGCGCGGGCCCGCGACCTCGCCCGGCTCGTTCGGGCACGACGGCTGCCTTGTCGCCGCCCACCCGCAACCCGCACCGCGTACGCCTTCACCACCGGCGTTGTCGCGCATCGGCGGAGCGAGCCTGGGCGCCCTCACGCTCATGGCGACCTTGCGCCACTGCCTGGAACAGAGCTGATCCGCGCGACCTGCCCGTGTCGCGTTTGACACGTGTTCTGCGCCGATTCTACGGTTGTAGCGCTCCAACGAGGACTTGGGAGGGCCCGTGGCATCCCCGCGCAACGAGCGAGCGCCGCGGCGGCCGACGCTCGAGACGGTGGCGGCCCGGGCGGGTGTGTCGAGGTCGTTGGTGTCGCTGGTCCTGCATGACTCGCCGAAGGTCAGCTCGGCCAGCCGTGACGCCGTGCTGCGCGCCGTCGCCGAGCTCGGGTATCGGCCCAACGCGACGGCCCGGCGGCTGGCCGAACGCCAGTCCCGCACCGTCGGGGTGCTGCTCAACGACATTCGTCAGCCGTGGTTCGCGGACATGCTCGACGGGCTCACCCCGGCGCTGTACGCGGGCGGAAAGCACATGCTGCTCGGCGACGGCCGGATCGACCGGATGATGGGGGAGACGCTCACCTGGTCGTTTCTCGACCTCGGCGTCGACGGGCTGGTCCTGGCCGGTTCGTTGGAGGTTTCGGCGGCCATCGCCGACGTGGCGGGGAAAATCCCGACCGTGGCGGTGGGCGGCCTGGACCTCGACCTGCCCCACGTCGACGTCATCGCCAACGACAACCATCTGGGCGCGACCCTGGCGGTCCGGCATCTCCTCGAGCTAGGGCACACCCGTATCGCCCACATCGCCGGTCTGCCAGGGAGGGCCGGAGTCCTCCGCATGCAGGCCTACGAGGACGCGATGCGGGCGGCCGGGCTCGGCGACCGCATCCACGTCGAACCGGGGGACATGACCGAGGAGGGCGGCTTCCGCGCGACGATCCGGCTCCTGAACAGGCCCGAGCGACCGACAGCGGTCTTCGCGGCCAACGACTCTTCGTGCGTCGGCGCCCTTTCTGCGGCAACCGAGCTCGGAGTTCGGGTTCCGGGCGAGCTGTCCCTCGTGGGCTTCGACAACTCCGCGCTCGCCCGCCTTCGCGCGTTGTGGCTCACCAGCGTCGACGGCGCCGCCTTCGAGATGGGACAGCAGGCGGCGCACATGCTCATGGCCCGCATCGACCGGCCCGATTCACCCCGGGAGACGAGGTTGATGCCCCCTCGACTGGCGGTCAGGGGATCCAGCGGCCCGGTGCCGGGGTAGGCAGTTCCTCGTCCGGGTCCGCTGCCGCTCGCCGCGGGGCGGCGACCTCGCAGGGGTTGGTGCGTCCTCGCAGGTGGTTGAACTTCTGCGAGGTCGCCTCGGGGTTTGCGAGGTCGGGCCCGGGGGTTGCCCAGGTTGGGCCCGTGTGGTGTCGGGGGTGATCACCACGTGTGGTGTCGGGGGTGCCTATCTGCACCCGTGGCACCACTTCCGCCGATCTTGCCGGGGCTTGTGCCGAGGTGATCACCGGTTGTGGTGACAGAGGTGCGTATCTGCACCCTTGTCACCACTTCTGCCGATCTTGCCTAGCCGATCTGCCTAGCCGATCCCGTCCGGACGGGGTCGGCGGGGCGGGGCGGGGCGTCGGTGTCACCGCTCGACGGCCGGGCCCGAGCGGCTCCCAGGTCGATCAAGCTGGGCGACGCGCAGGAAGGGCAGCTAGATCGGGGGGTGGCCCAGATCGGGGGGTGGCCCAGATCGGGGGGTGGCCCAGATCGGGGGGTGGCCCAGATCGGGGGGTGGCCCAGATCGCCGTCTGGCCCTCGACGACTTCTTGACAGGGCTGAGACCTGCCATCACTCTTTAACGTGTTGGAGCGCTCCAACGACTTACTCAACGCGGAGGTTGATCGAGTCATGGGCAGAGAGCGACTCGGCCGCTACAGCCTGACCGGCATGGAAGGCGAGGCGGCCGTCGACGCGGGTCTGGTGGGTGGCGACTGGTACCGCTCGCCCGTGCCCCGCAAGCGCATGAAGGAGTTGATGCGCCGCTCCGACTACCCCGCGATGCGAGACACGGCCATCTGGGTCAGTGTCATGAGCGCGTGCGCCACGGCCGGGATCGTGTTGTGGGGCAGCTGGTGGGCGGTGCCGTTCTTCCTGGTGTACGGCGTGCTGTACGGCTCGGCGTCGGACTCGCGCTGGCACGAGGCCGGGCACGGCACCGCGTTCACGTCCCGCCGACTGGACGAGGCGGTCTACCAGCTCGCCTGCTTCATGATCATGCGCGACCCGACCGCCTCACGCTGGAGCCACACCCGCCATCACACCGACACGCTCGTGCTGGGTCGGGATCCGGAGATCCAGGCCATGCGTCCGGCGCGGCTCGCGCGCATCCTCGGCAACCTCCTCGGGCTGTACGACGTGCCGATGGCGTTCAGGGCGATGGCGCTGCATGCCGTGGGCAGACTGACGGGGGAGGAACTCGACTATGTCCCCGAGTCGGAGCGCTCCAAGGTGTTCCGTACCGCCCGCATCTGGCTGGCGATCTACGCGGTGGCCGTCGCGGCGGCGATCGTCTTCGGTTCGTGGCTGCCGCTGGTGCTCGTCGGTGGGCCGCGGCTGTACGGCACCTTCATGCACATCGTCTACGGCCTGACCCAGCACGCAGGCATGGGCGAGGACGTGCTGGACCACCGGCTCAACACCCGCACCGTGCGCATGAACGTGATCAACCGGTTCCTTTACTGGAACATGAACTACCACGTCGAGCACCACATGTTCCCGATGGTCCCCTACCACCGCCTGCCGGAGCTGCACGCGGAGATCAAGGACGATCTGGCGCCCGTGTACCCGTCGATATGGGCCGCCTACAAGGAGATCGTCCCGGCGGTACTGCGCCAGATGCGCGACGACACGTTCTTCGTGCGGCGCGAGCTGCCCGCCACGGCGAACCCGTTCCACGTCCCCGCCCCGTGGGGCGACGGACGCGCGCTGCCGTTGACCTCCGCCGCCTGATCGACGACCGACCACCAGCAGAGGAGAACCGTCATGGGTCAGTGGATCGCTGCCTGCGACGCCGAGGACGTCGATCCCGAGGACGTCATCCCCTTTGACCACGGCGGCAAGGCCTACGCCGTCTACCGTTCACCCGACGATCAGTACTACGCGACCGATGGGCACTGCACCCACGAACAGCAGCTGCTCTGTGACGGCCTCGTCATGGGCGGCGTCATCGAGTGCCCGAAGCACAACGGACGCTTCGACTACACCTCCGGAAAGGCCCTCGGGGCACCGGTGCTGGTCGATGTGCGGACCTACGCGACCAAGGTCGAAGACGGCACCATCTTCATCGAGCTCCCATGAGCGCGCGCATGGTGATCGTCGGTGCGGGCGAGTGCGGCACGCGGGCCGCCTTCGCCTTGCGGGAGAACGGGTGGGAAGGGCGCGTCACGCTCATCGGCGCCGAACCCGATGCTCCCTACGAGCGGCCGCCGTTGTCCAAGACCTGGACCCTGAAACCGATCTGTGACGACGCGCTCCTGCGCAGCAGCGACATCACGTTCCTGGCGGGCACGGAGGTGGCCGACCTCGACCCGGCGGCGCACGAGCTCACGCTGGGCGACGGCAGCACGTTGGGCTACCACCGATTGCTGCTCGCGACGGGGGCACGGGCCCGGCCGCTGCCGCTGCGGGGCGCGCCCGTGCACATGGTCCGCACCCACGCCGAAGCGCAAGCGCTGCGCGCCGAGCTGTCGGCGGGCGTGCGCGTCGGCGTCATCGGCGGCGGATTCATCGGACTGGAGCTGGCGGCCGCCGCGTCGACGCTCGGCGCCACGGTGACGGTCATCGAGCTCGCCCCACGGCTGATGGGCCGGGCGGTGCCCGCCCGGATCGCCGCCACACTCGCCGCACGCCACGCCGCCGCGGGGATCGACGTCCGCTGTGGCACGGCGGTCACCGAGATCGTCGAGACGCCCGACGGCGTCGTCGTCGGACGGGCCGACGGAACGGGGATCGAGGTCGACATCGTCGTCGCGGGCGTCGGCGCGGTACCGGAAACCGCACTGGCGCAGCGAGCAGGCCTGGACACCGACGACGGAGTTCTCGTCGACGCGTGGTTGCGGACCTCGGCGTCAGACGTCTTCGCCGCCGGGGACTGCTGCCGTTTCCCACACCCCCTCTACCCCGAGCGTCGCCTGCGGCTGGAGTCGTGGCGCGCCGCGCAGGACCACGGCAACCACGCTGCGCGGAGCATGCTCGGCGACGCGGTGGCCTACGCGCGCGTGCCGTGGTTCTGGAGTGACCAGCACGACCTGTCGCTGCAGGTCGCAGGCCTGACGACCGCCGCGACCCACGACGCCCTGCGCACGCGCCCCGACGGGGTGGAGATCTGGTTCGGGCTCGCCGACGACGGGCGCCTCGTCGCGGCGGCCGCCGTCGGGCCGGGCAACGCCGTAGCCAAGGACGTGCGGCTGGCCGAGATGCTCATCGCCGCCCGAGCCGCCCCGGACCCCGCTGTCCTCAGCGACCCGTCCGTCACGCTCAAATCCCTTCTGCGGGCCCCTGCAACGGTGTGACCACCGGATACGCAGGCCTTCGGCTTTGACGAGCGAAGACCGTTCGAGCAGCCAAGCACCCCGAACGCCGATTCCCACCCCTGCTGCCACTTCGGTGGGAGGCCCGCCGTGCACCGCTTTTCTAATATGGCGGGCAGGAACGAGCGGGGAGGACCGACTCCCCACACGAGGGGGGACCGACGTTGAAGGCCATCCGCACCCACGACCCGGCAGGCATCAGCGGGCTTGTCTTCGAAGAGGCGCCCGATGCCAAGCCCATGTTCTGTGAGGTGCTCATCAAGGTCGCCGCGTGCGGCATCACCCACAATGAGCTGGACTGGCCCATCTGGACCTGCCGGGCCGGTCATCGGCGGACCTCGATCATCCCCGGCCACGAGGTGTCGGGGGTGGTCGCGGCGCTGGGATTCGGGACGGCCGGGATCGCCGTCGGCGACGAGGTGTTCGGGCTGACCGACCAGCTCCGTGACGGGGCGGCGTCCGAGTACGTCGCCGTCGAAGCCCGCAACGTGGCCCCGAAGCCGCGGACCGTGGACCACGTCCACGCCGCGGCGGTGCCTCGGGCGGGCCTGACCGCGTGGCAGGGCCTGTTCGACCATGGGAAGCTGGCCAAGGGGCAGACGGCGGTCATCCACGGCGCGGGCGGTGCGGTCGGGTCGATGGCGGTCCAGCTTGCCCGCTGGGCAGGCGCCGAGGTGATCGGGACCGGGCGCAGCCACTCCCGATCGCTGGCCACGGAGTTGGGCGCCGACCGCTTCGTCGCGTTGGACGCCGACGCTCAGAGTCTCGAGGACGTGGCAGGCCAGGCCGATCTGGTGTTCGACACGATCGGCGGCGAGGTGCTTGCCCGCTCGTCCGCCCTTCTCAAGCCCGGAGGAACGCTGGTCACGATCAAGGCCGACGCGCAGCCATCCACGGCGCGGGACGACATCAGGACGGTTGTCTTCATCCAGGAATCCAGCCGCGCGCAGCTGACCGAACTCGCCTGCCTGATTGACGAGGGGCATCTGCGCCCCCAGGTCGGCGCCGTGTATCCGCTCGCGCAAGCAGCTGAGGCCTACAGCGCAAAGGCTGCTGGCGGCGTCCCCGGCCGGATCGTCCTCCAGCCCTGACCCGGTGGCCCGCGAGACGCACACCAGCGCGCCGAACAGGACCGTGGTGTGCGGCTCGTCGTGATCACGGCGGAGCCGCCCGATTCGGTCAGATGGTGACCCGGCCGGGCGGCAGGACGGGTGTGCGGCCGAGCTCGGCTTTCGCGATCGAGCGGAGGTGCACCTCGTCCGGACCGTCGAACAGCCGCATGGCGCGGTGCCATCCGTACATGGCAGCCAAGGGCGTGGCGTCGGTGACGCCCGCGCCTCCGTGCACCTGGATGGCCCGGTCGATCACTGCGGTCGCGGCCCGGGGGACGGCGACCTTCGCCATCGCCACGAGGTGGCGAGCCGCCTTGTTGCCCTCGGTGTCGATCACGTGGCAGGCCCGGTGGCACAGCAGCCTGGCCTGTTCGATCGCGAGCCGCGACTCGGCGATCTGCTCGCGCACGACGCCCTGCTCGGCGAGCGGGCCGCCGAACGCCACACGTTCCTTCGACCGCTCGACCATGAGGGCCAACGCGCGCTCCGCGGCGCCCAGCGCGCGCATGCAGTGGTGGATACGGCCCGGTCCGAGCCGGGCCTGCGCGGCAGCGAAGCCGCCGCCCTCCTCGCCGATCACGTTGCTCACCGGGACGCGGACCCCGTCGAAGCGGACCTCGGCGTGCCCGTGCTGGTCGCGGTGGCCGAACACCGGGTAGTCCCGTACGACGGTGACGCCCGCGGTGTCGCGGGGGACGAGGACCATCGTCTGCTGACGGTGCGGGAGCGCGGCCGGGTCGGTCTTGCCCATGGCGATCAGCACGGTGCAGCGCGGGTCCATCGCGCCGCTCGTCCACCACTTGCGGCCGGTGATGACGTACTCGTCGCCGTCGCGGTCGATTCGGGTGGCGATGTTGGTGGCATCGCTGCTCGCCACGTCCGGCTCGGTCATCGCGAAGGCCGACCGGATGGTGCCTGCCAGGAGCGGTTCGAGCCACTCCTTCTTCTGCTGCTCGGTGCCGAGCAGGTGCAGCAGCTCCATGTTGCCGGTGTCGGGCGCCTGGCAGTTGATCGCCTCGGGGGCCAGGTCGTTGCTCCAGCCCGACAGCTCGGCGATCGGCGCGTACTCCAGCTGGGTCAGTCCGGACTCGGCGGGCAGGAACAGGTTCCACAGCCCGTGGCGCTGCGCCTGCTTCTTGAGCTCCTCGATGACCGGTGGCACGGCGTGGTCATCCGGCCCGGTCTGGCGGCGGTGGGCGAGGTACTCCGCCTCCGCGGGCAGGACGTGCTCGCGGAGGAAGACGAGCATGCGGTCCTGCAGCTCCGCGGCACGCGCGGAGGGGGCAGGGATTGCGTGGTCAAGGCGGGTTGCGGCCACAACGTCCTCCAGAGATCGGTAGCCGTCGGTGGATCGAGAGAACGCGTCAGCCGACGATGACGACGTCTTCGACGAAGGCGGTGGGCATGCGCTCCGCGTCGGCGAAGTTCGGTACGTCGGCGAGCGCGGCGGCGAACTCGGGTGAGGTCGCGGCGGCGCCGAAGGCGTCCTGGTCGGCGAAGCTCAGGCTCGCCACCCCGAGGAACGGCGGCTGTCCGTCCGGGGCCGACACCGCGTGCTGTTGCAGGTAGCGAATCACTCCCGGGACCTTGGCGACGATCGGTCCGTGGTCGTGGCGCCAGTAGCGCAGGGCTTCGGCTCGGTCGATGCCGTCCTTCTCGTACAGCACAAAGGTCACGGTGAACATGGGCTCTCCTCAGCTCTCGTTGGGTACGAGGACGCCGCGGCCGATCATGCGGCCCTCGTTCAGCGCGTGCAGCGCCTCGTTGATGCCCTCGAGCGGGAACGTCGTGGTCTCGAGCGTGACGGCGCCGCGGCGGGCGAGCGCCACCAGTTCGGCCAGCTCGTTGTAGGCGCCGCAGATGTTGCCCACGAAGCTGGTCTCCGGGAACAGCGCCTGGCTCAAGATCTCGACGTTGAGGGTGCCGCCGTAGCCGACGAGGAAATCGACGCCGTTCGCGGCGAGCATCCCGACCGCGTCGTTCTGAGCGCCGCC
This sequence comes from uncultured Actinomycetota bacterium, assembly GCA_963826705.1. Lineage (GTDB taxonomy): Bacteria > Actinomycetota > Actinomycetes > Mycobacteriales > Pseudonocardiaceae > Pseudonocardia. Next base: position 190,705 of record CAWGYF010000024.1, on the reverse strand, counting down.
CTCACCGACGTAGTCGATCACTACCTGGGCGCCGCCGCCGGTCAGGTCCATGATCTCGGCGAGGTGGCTGCTGTCGTCCTTGGCGAGCACAGCGCGGTCGGCGCCCCAGCCGGTGGCGCGCTCCAGCGCCGCGGCCGAGGTGTCGACGACGATGATCTCGGTCTGGGACAGGGCGCGCAGTGCCTGGATACCGATGTGCCCAAGCCCGCCTGCACCCAGGACCACGGTGCTGCTGCCTGGGTAGGCGTCGACAACGGGTGCAGCAACACCGCATCCCCGACGCTCACGTGCGTCACCCCCGACCCCACCTCGGCGACCCATCCCGCGGTCTCGTGGCCGCAGGTGAAGGGGAGGTCGACGCCAGCGCCCTTCTGCATCGCGTCGAACTGGCCCAGCCACATGTGGATGTCGGTGCGGCAGAAGCCTGCTGCGCCGACCCGCACGATCACGTCGTGCGGCGCGGTGATCACGGGGTCGTCGACCGGGTTGACTTGGAAGTCTTTCTCGTAGGAGACGAGTTGAGCGGCGCGCATGGCGGTACTCCTTGCCGCTACTTGCCGCGCAGCTCGCGGCGCAGCAGCTTGCCGGTGACGGTCTTGGGGATCTCGTCGAGGAACTCGATCTGGCGGGGGTACTTGTAGGCGGCCATCCGTTGCTTGGTGAACGCGATCAGCTCGGCCTCGGTCACCGTCTTGCCAGGTCGCAGGCTCACGAACGCCTTGACGCTCTCGCCGCGGTACTCGTCGGGCACCCCGACCACCGCGGCCTCCCGCACCGCCTCGTGCTCGTAGAGCACGTCTTCCACCTCCCGCGGCCACACCTTGTAGCCGCCCGCGTTGATCTGGTCCTTCTTGCGGTCGACGATGTAGAACCAGCCCTGCTCGTCCATGTAGCCGACGTCGCCGGTGTGCAGCGAGCCGCCGGGCAGCGCCTTGGCGGTCTCCTCTGGCTTGTTCCAGTAGCCCGCGACGACCTGGGGGCCGGTGGTGACGAGCTCGCCGATCTCGCCGACGGGAAGGTCGTCGCCGTTGTCGTCGACGATCTGGACGACGGTGTCGTAGACCGGCACCCCCACCGACAGCGCGCCCGATGCCGTGTCCACCGGCGCGTCGGCGCCCAGCGGGACGCCGTGGCTGGGTGAGGTGGTCTCGGTCAGGCCGTAGATGTTGTGGATGTAGTGCCCGAACGTCGACTGGAAGGCCCTCACCGTGCTGGGTGGGATCGGCGCGCCGCCGGAGTAGATCTTGACCAGGCTGGCCAGCGCCTCCTTCTCGGCGTTCGGGGCGTTCATCAGAGCGATGAAGACGGTGATCGACCCGACGGTGAAGCTCACCTTCTCGTCGCGGATCGCCTCGATCGTGGCGGTCGGGTCGAGCCGGTACATCAGCACCAGCGGCGCCCCGATCAACAGCGAGATCGCGATATGCCCGACCAGCCCGGTGATGTGGAACAGCGGGGCCACACCCAACACGACGTCGTCACCGGTGAGGCCGATCCAGTCGCGGTAGGTCTGGGCGTTGAAGACCACGTTGCGGTGGGTGGTCATCGCACCCTTGGGCGGGCCGGTGGTGCCCGAGGTGTAGGTGAGGAACGCGATGTCGTCCGGGCCCAGTGTGACCGGCGGCGGGGCCTGCCCGCGGAAGCGCTCCAACAGCTCGGCCATGTCGAGCGTGCCCTCGCAGGCGATGCGCTCGACATTGGCGAAGATCCGGGGATCGTTGCGGGTCTGGTACTCCAGCTCCGACGTCGTGATCACCGTATGCACGCTGGTGGCGGGCACGACCTTCGCCGCGACGTCGCGGTAGAGGCTTTCCAGCGCCACCAGCACGGTCGCGCCGGAGTCGGTGAGCAGCTCGGTGAGCTCGCGCTCCCGGTTCATCGGGTTGATCGACACGGCGATGCCGCCCGCTTTCCAGGCGCCGATCTGGGCGATGACGAACTGGGGCACGTTCTGCAGGTAGACAGCCACGCGCTCGCCGGGGGCGAACCCGGCGTCGAGGATGGCCGCGGCGAACGCGTCGGTCAGCCCGTCGAGCTCGCGCAGGGTGATCCGGCCGTCGAAATAGCGGATGATCTCCCCGTCGGGGTTGCGGGCCACCGCCGCGGAGAACATGGCCAAGGCGCTGTCGAACTCGACGGTGATGCTGGTGGGCTGCCCCGGGGCGTAGCGGGCCAGCCACGGCTTCGAGCCGTAGATCCTCGACTCCGCCGCGGTGGTCATCGGATCGCCACCGGGTTGACCGGCGCTCCCGTGCCGCTCACGACCTTCAGTGGTGCGGCGACGTAGAGGAAGCTCCAGCGTCCGTCCGCGGCGCAGGCATCGGCCAGGTCGTCGAGCCAGGCGATCTCGGTGAGCGTGACGCCGAGGTTGCGCATCAGCGCGCAGTGCAGCGGCAGCGCGACACCGGAGTTCGGGTCGGAGGTGACCTCGTTGGCGATCGTGTCGGTGACGAGGTTGGGGATCTCCCGCTGCTGGAACCACTCCACCAGCTCGCGGGAGTAGGTCAGCCCCGGCTCGATGAAGCCGTCGTAGAACGCGGCCGGGTCGTTGAGGTCGTACCAGTACTTCATCCAGCCGGTGCGGACGACCAGGATGTCGTGGGGCTCGATCGTCACGCCCTGCGCCGCGGCGGCCGCCTCGAGGTCGTTGTGGTCGAACGTCTCGCCCTTGTCCAGCCACTGCTTGCCGCGGTGGCGGGCCATGTCGATCAGTACGCCGCGCCCGACGATGCCCTTCTCCGCGATCGGGAGCACCGACGCCTTGTCCATCGCGCCGATGGTGCTGCGGGCGTCGTAGCCGTTCCAGAGCTTGCCGTCGTACCAGACGTGGCCCAGCGCGTCGTACTGCGTAGAGCCCTGCAGGAAGATGTGCGCGGTGTCGTCGGCGTAGTGCAGCCCGCCGGGGAACGCCGGTGCGCCCTCCCCGTCCCAGGACGACTCGTCGAGCTCGTTCTTGCGCTTGATACCTTCGCGGCCGGGCCACAGCGGGTCGCCGGGGCCGTCGGTGCGACCCATCTGGATCTGCAGGGTGAACACATCGCCCGTCCGGATGTGCTGCACACCGCGCAGCACCTCTTTCGCGTCCAGGTAGTTCAGCGCGCCCAGTTCGTCGTCCGGACCCCATTTGCCCCAGTTGGTCGGGGCGTCCTCGCCGAGTAGCTCCCGCATGGCCGGGGCATCAGACATCGTTGTCTCCTCGAGGGGTGAACATGAGCGCGATCAGGCAGCGCTGGGCGTCTTGTTCTTGGAAGTGACGAGGGTAACTCCCCGCGGGCGCACAGGCTTGCTGTCGGCCCCGCACCGCAGCAGGGTGGCCCTGCTCCGACTCAGTCGCAGCGGTGTCACCCTGCTGCACCTCGGGCCGCTGTCAGCCCTGCGCTGCCTTCGCTGTCAACTCGCAGGCGGCCGCAGCGGAATCCAAGTGCCGTGATCGGCGAGCCGTAGGACCGACAGGTAGCCCGCTTCGTCGAAAGCCTCCGCAATGTCCGCCCGCGTCTCCGAGAAGTGGGCCCACCCGTCATAGTGGGCAGGCACCACAACCGGCGCCGCCAGGATCGCCGCCGCCGCGGCGGCGCGCGGGGCGTCAAGGGTGAGCGGGCGCCCGCGGAATCTCTCCCGTACGCGTGCGGCACCGGCGAAGAGCACCGCCGCATCGATGTGCGGAAATCGTCGAGCCACCTCGGTGACGACGCGAAGAGAGGCGTTGTCGCCGCTGATGTACACCGTCGGGGAGTCCGGGCCGGAGACAACGAACCCGATGACCTCACAGAGGACGTTGCCGCCCTCGTCGCGCGGCGCATCCTCCGGGCCGTGCACCGCCGGTACGGCGGTGATCGTCACGTCCCGATCGCCGCCCCGCGCAACGTGATGGGTCGTCCAAGGCTGCAGTCCGACGGCCCGTGGGCCCAGCTCGCCAGCCCCGGATGGGCACGTGAGCACCAGAGGTGCGGCGATGGTGAATGCCCGTCCACGTTCGTCGAGATTGTCCGGATGGGCGGTGTGGCTGACCAATACCACGTCGACTGGTCCGACCGCGTCCTCGTGAACGGCGGGCCCAGCGATCTTGGTGAGGTGGCCGTAGGGACCGGGAGCGTCGAAGGTCGGGTCGACGACGATGCGGAGGCCGCCGAGATCGAGCACCGTCGTCGGTCCGCCCAGCACCGCCGCCGCACATTCCTGTCGTCCCTGGTCTCGAGCGTGGGGCGGCAGGCATGGCGGTACTCCTTGCCGCTACTTGCCGCGCAGCTCGCGGCGCAGCAGCTTGCCGGTGACGGTCTTGGGGATCTCGTCGAGGAACTCGATCTGGCGGGGGTACTTGTAGGCGGCCATCCGTTGCTTGGTGAACGCGATCAGCTCGGCCTCGGTCACCGTCTTGCCAGGTCGCAGGCTCACGAACGCCTTGACGCTCTCGCCGCGGTACTCGTCGGGCACCCCGACCACCGCGGCCTCCCGCACCGCCTCGTGCTCGTAGAGCACGTCTTCCACCTCCCGCGGCCACACCTTGTAGCCGCCCGCGTTGATCTGGTCCTTCTTGCGGTCGACGATGTAGAACCAGCCCTGCTCGTCCATGTAGCCGACGTCGCCGGTGTGCAGCGAGCCGCCGGGCAGCGCCTTGGCGGTCTCCTCTGGCTTGTTCCAGTAGCCCGCGACGACCTGGGGGCCGGTGGTGACGAGCTCGCCGATCTCGCCGACGGGAAGGTCGTCGCCGTTGTCGTCGACGATCTGGACGACGGTGTCGTAGACCGGCACCCCCACCGACAGCGCGCCCGATGCCGTGTCCACCGGCGCGTCGGCGCCCAGCGGGACGCCGTGGCTGGGTGAGGTGGTCTCGGTCAGGCCGTAGATGTTGTGGATGTAGTGCCCGAACGTCGACTGGAAGGCCCTCACCGTGCTGGGTGGGATCGGCGCACCGCCGGAGTAGATCTTGACCAGGCTGGCCAGCGCCTCCTTCTCGGCGTTCGGGGCGTTCATCAGAGCGATGAAGACTGTGATCGACCCGACGGTGAAGCTCACCTTCTCGTCGCGGATCGCCTCGATCGTGGCGGTCGGGTCGAGCCGGTACATCAGCACCAGCGGCGCCCCGATCAACAGCGAGATCGCGATATGCCCGACCAGCCCGGTGATGTGGAACAGCGGGGCCACACCCAACACGACGTCGTCACCGGTGAGGCCGATCCAGTCGCGGTAGGTCTGGGCGTTGAAGACCACGTTGCGGTGGGTGGTCATCGCACCCTTGGGCGGGCCGGTGGTGCCCGAGGTGTAGGTGAGGAACGCGATGTCGTCCGGGCCCAGTGTGACCGGCGGCGGGGCCTGCCCGCGGAAGCGCTCCAACAGCTCGGCCATGTCGAGCGTGCCCTCGCAGGCGATGCGCTCGACATTGGCGAAGATCCGGGGATCGTTGCGGGTCTGGTACTCCAGCTCCGACGTCGTGATCACCGTATGCACGCTGGTGGCGGGCACGACCTTCGCCGCGACGTCGCGGTAGAGGCTTTCCAGCGCCACCAGCACGGTCGCGCCGGAGTCGGTGAGCAGCTCGGTGAGCTCGCGCTCCCGGTTCATCGGGTTGATCGACACGGCGATGCCGCCCGCTTTCCAGGCGCCGATCTGGGCGATGACGAACTGGGGCACGTTCTGCAGGTAGACAGCCACGCGCTCGCCGGGGGCGAACCCGGCGTCGAGGATGGCCGCGGCGAACGCGTCGGTCAGCCCGTCGAGCTCGCGCAGGGTGATCCGGCCGTCGAAATAGCGGATGATCTCCCCGTCGGGGTTGCGGGCCACCGCCGCGGAGAACATGGCCAAGGCGCTGTCGAACTCGACGGTGATGCTGGTGGGCTGCCCCGGGGCGTAGCGGGCCAGCCACGGCTTCGAGCCGTAGATCCTCGACTCCGCCGCGGTGGTCATCGGATCGCCACCGGGTTGACCGGCGCTCCCGTGCCGCTCACGACCTTCAGTGGTGCGGCGACGTAGAGGAAGCTCCAGCGTCCGTCCGCGGCGCAGGCATCGGCCAGGTCGTCGAGCCAGGCGATCTCGGTGAGCGTGACGCCGAGGTTGCGCATCAGCGCGCAGTGCAGCGGCAGCGCGACACCGGAGTTCGGGTCGGAGGTGACCTCGTTGGCGATCGTGTCGGTGACGAGGTTGGGGATCTCCCGCTGCTGGAACCACTCCACCAGCTCGCGGGAGTAGGTCAGCCCCGGCTCGATGAAGCCGTCGTAGAACGCGGCCGGGTCGTTGAGGTCGTACCAGTACTTCATCCAGCCGGTGCGGACGACCAGGATGTCGTGGGGCTCGATCGTCACGCCCTGCGCCGCGGCGGCCGCCTCGAGGTCGTTGTGGTCGAACGTCTCGCCCTTGTCCAGCCACTGCTTGCCGCGGTGGCGGGCCATGTCGATCAGTACGCCGCGCCCGACGATGCCCTTCTCCGCGATCGGGAGCACCGACGCCTTGTCCATCGCGCCGATGGTGCTGCGGGCGTCGTAGCCGTTCCAGAGCTTGCCGTCGTACCAGACGTGGCCCAGCGCGTCGTACTGCGTAGAGCCCTGCAGGAAGATGTGCGCGGTGTCGTCGGCGTAGTGCAGCCCGCCGGGGAACGCCGGTGCGCCCTCCCCGTCCCAGGACGACTCGTCGAGCTCGTTCTTGCGCTTGATACCTTCGCGGCCGGGCCACAGCGGGTCGCCGGGGCCGTCGGTGCGACCCATCTGGATCTGCAGGGTGAACACATCGCCCGTCCGGATGTGCTGCACACCGCGCAGCACCTCTTTCGCGTCCAGGTAGTTCAGCGCGCCCAGTTCGTCGTCCGGACCCCATTTGCCCCAGTTGGTCGGGGCGTCCTCGCCGAGTAGCTCCCGCATGGCCGGGGCATCAGACATCGTTGTCTCCTCGAGGGGTGAACATGAGCGCGATCAGGCAGCGCTGGGCGTCTTGTTCTTGGAAGTGACGAGGGTAACTCCTCGCTGGCGCACAGGCTGGCTGTCGGCCCCGCACCGCAGCAGGGTGGCCCTGCTCCGACCCAGTCGCAGCGGTGTCACCCTGCTGCAAACTCGGGCCGCTGTCAGCCCTGCGTTGCCTTCGCTGTCAACCCGTGGGCGGCGAGAGCGGAATCCAGGTGCCGTGGTCGGCGAGCCGTAGGACCGAGAGGTAGCCCGCTTCGTCGAAGGCCTCCGCAATGTCCGCCCGCGTCTCCGAGAAGTGGGCCCACCCGTCATGGTGGGCAGGCACCACAAGCGGCGTCGCCAGGATCGCCGCCGCCGCTGCGGCACGCGGGGCGTCAAGGGTGAGCGGGCGCCCGCGGAATCTCTCCCGAACGCGTGCGGCACCGGCAAAGAGCACCGCCGCATCGATGTGCGGAAATCGTCGAGCCACCTCGGTGACGACGCGGAGAGAGGCGTTGTCGCCGCTGATGTACACCGTCGGGGAGTCCGGGGCGGAGACAACGAACCCGATGACCTCACAGAGGACGTTGCCGCCCTCGTCGCGCGGCGCATCCTCCGGGCCGTGCACCGCCGGTACGGCGGTGATCGTCACGTCCCGATCGCCGCCCCGCGCAATGTGGTGGAACGTCCATGGCCGCAGTCCGACGGCCCGTGGCCCCAGTTCGCCCGCCCCGGACGGGCACGTGAGTACCAGTGGTGCGGCGATGGCGAATGCGCGTCCACGTTCGTCGAGATTGTCGGGATGGGCGGTATGGCTGACCAGTACCACGTCGACCGGTCCGACCGCGTCCTCGTGAACGGCGGGCCCAGCGATCTTGGTGAGGTGGCCGTAGGGACCGGGAGCATCGAAGGTCGGGTCGACGACGATGCGGAGGCCGCCGAGATCGAGCACCGTCGTCGGTCCGCCCAGCACAGTCGCCGCACATTCCTGTCGTGCCAGCATCGCCCACCCCAGGGTGCCGCCTGTCCCCGCCCCCGTCCGGAAGCGCCCGAATCGTACCCATGGGGCGGTGCGCCGGGCCCAAGAGCGCCCGCCGGACCTCTAGGAGCCCGATAACAACCTGGGGTTGCCGGGTGTGTGAGGCGAGGGGTCTGCCCCGGAGGCCGCGGCTGCGGCTGAGGCGTTTGTGGAGGGTGGCGAGATCTGCTTTCGGCGGCGCTGACGGGCCCGTGCGGCTTGGGGTGTGTCACAGCCCTGGGCCGGGCCCGCTGGGGCCGTTCAAGCGGTGGCCAGCGCCCAGGTGCTGCCGGAGCGGGTCAGCCCGCGCCGGATCAGGGTGCGGAGGTTGAGCGCGGCGGCGCGGGTGTGCAGCCAGGTGTTGTTCTTGGTCACGCCGCGGTAGCGCAGCTTGATCCGGCGCCCGTTCTGGGTGGCCACGTGGGCCACGGTGCGTTCCACGTTCGCGCGGGTGGGGTAGGCGGTGTGGAACTCGGGGGTGCGGGCCTGGGCGCGGGCGGCGCGCAGCAGGTCCTCGTGTTCGTGGATGGTCATCGACCGGCCGGCCTTGGCGGTGGTGCAGCGGTCCCGCAGCGGGCAGTCGGCGCACAGCTTGCCGAAGGTGACCGTCCGGTTTGTGCTCATCGGGCGGGTGTGCCCACTCGGGCAGGTCACGGTGCCGGCCTGCTCGTCGATGGTGAAGTCGTCCAGGGTGAACCCGCCGGGCACGGCCGGGGTCAACGGCTTGGGTTTGATCACGGTGTCGTGGCCGGCCGCGGCGTAGTCGGCCCGGGCTTGACCGCTGCCGTAGGCGGAGTCCCCGTAGATCTCCAGACCATCGCCGGGGCGCTGACCATCACCAGTGCGCTGGCTGTTGCTGTCCGGGCCGGTCTGGGCCGTGGGCCCGGTCGCCTCGGTCGAATCGACCGGCTGCCCGACGGGCCCGACGGGCTCGACCGGCTGCCCGACGGGCCCGGTCGGGCTCGACCGGCTCGACCGGCGGCTCGACCGGCCGGCTCGACCGGCGGCTCGACCGGCGGCTCGACCGGCGGCTCGACCGGCTCGGCCGGCTCGGCGGGCTGGTCGACGGGCTGATCAGGCTCGTCGTGCTGGGTGCCCGGGTGGAAGCGGTCCCGATCGGCCAGCGTGACGCCCATCGCGGCGTCGGTGTTGTCCGGGCCGGTGGCCATGGTCATCTCGCAGTCGGTGATCAGCCCGGTGTCCGGCTCGGCCGCCAGGTGCGCCCGGTAGCCGTCCCGGCGCTGGGAACGGGACTTGCGGGTGTGCCGGGCCTGCGGGTCCACGGTCGAGATCACCCGGTCGGGGGCCACCCGCCGCGCGATCCGCCACCGCCCATCGGTGCCGTCGGACCCCTCGGCCGGCTCCACGTCCTGCCCGGCCACCAACGCCAGCAACCCCAGCGCATCCGCCGCCGCCTCGTCCCGCTCCGGCGCGTCGGGCCCGCACAACCGCGCCAGCACCGCCAACGCGTCGGTGACCAGCAGCGACACCAACTCGGCCTTGGCGGCCGGGTCGTCCCAGTCGATGTCCGGCTTGCCCGCCCGCGTGTAGTCCCCCCGGCACACCCGGGCCACCACCGCGGCCGCCCCGGGCACCACCCGGGCCACCTTGCGGATCGCGGCCACCAACTGGGTGACGGTGTCCTGGGTGGCCACCGCATCATCGAACACGGTGGAATCCACACACCGCCGCCGCCGCCCGCGCAGCACCCCGGTCTCCGCGATCACCTCCGCGACCTTGTCGAACACCCGGTCCGGCCGATCCGAGTCGGCGATCCGCCGCCGCCAGTACACCAACGTGGTCGGATCGAACGAGCCCGCCGTCAACGACCGGCCACAGGCCACCTTCCACCGGATGTCGAACGTCACCGCCTCGGCCGTCTGCCGGTCCGACAGCCCGTACAACTCCTTGAGCACCAGCACCGACCCGACCAGATCGGCCGGCAACGACGGCCGCCCCGTCCCCGACGGGAACAAATCCGCGGTGAACGAGTCGTCGAACAGCACCCCCCGATGCGCGGCCAGGAACGCGAACACGCTCCCGGCCGGGATCAGCCCCCCGGCCACCGCCTCGGCGTCCCACAACTCCCGATCCGACCGCGCCACGCCCTGCACCCGAAAATCATCCCAGGCCAGGTGACCGCCGCCCGGCAGGCGCGCCGTCACCTCGCCCGGTTATTCATCGGCCTCCTAGGTCCGGTTTCCGGCGGCGAACCAACAGCTGGCGTGCAGGGTGAAGCGGCCAGCTGGGCGGCCCAGCAGCCGCAGGCACGCGTCGCGGAGGGCGGTTTGCTCGATGGCGGTGCGGGCGTTGTAGTAGGTGCCGATCGGGCCGACGCCGAGGGTGTAGGGGATCCACCAGTCGTCGAAGTCGGTGTAGTCAGCCTGTGCATGGAGGACGTCTTCGCGCACGTCGTCGAGCCCGGCCTGGCGCAACAGCGCGGCCAGCTCGCCTGCGGTGGCGCCAGGGCGGCGCTGCTCACCGGGGATCTCTGGGTCGAGCTGAGCGGCTGCGGTCCAGAAGATCCCCAACGCGGGCATGCGGTCGGGGTCCCAGAAGCACGCCGCGACGGTGCCTGCAGGCCGTGTGACGCGGGTCATCTCGCGCAGGCCGCGGCCCGGATCGTCCATGAACCCGACGACGAGGCAGGCGAGGGTGGCATCGAACGACGCGTCGGGGAATGGCAGCTCCTCGGCCGCGGCCTGGTGCACCTGCACACCCGGGTTGCGTTCACGACAGGCCGCGACGAACGGCGGCGAGGGATCGATGGCGGTGACGTTGACTGCGCCTGCACGGCGCGCGAGCTCGCGGGTCAGGCCACCGGGGCCCGCGCCGACGTCGAGCAGCCGGGCGTGGCCCCCGATCCCGGCGGCCCCGGCGAACGCGGGTGCGAGAGTGGGAAGGTAGCGGCCCATGAACCGGTCGTAGTTCTCGGCCGACACCACGAAGGCGGGGCAGCCCGCAGGGATGGTCATCAGATCTCCTCGATCTCAAGGGTGCGGCCGCTGGGACCGCGACGAGCCAGCCCGGTCGTGCGCGGAAAAGGTGGCCAGGGCAACCTTTTCCGCGCACGGCCGGTTGTTGTCGTCAACGATGGTGGCGGGGCGGGCCCGGGCGGTCATGGGTCGGAACACCCATTCCCCTACCCAGGCGGCCGCGCGAGGATGAGCACCGTGCCCGACGCCGACGCTCTCGTCGCGCGCGGCCGCGTCGCGCTCACGGCAGGCGACTGGGACGGTGCTCGGACGTTGTTCGTCGAGGCGGGCGACACCGCGGACGCGCTGGACGGCCTGGCGCAGGCCCTCTTCTCCCTGGCCGAGTATCCCGCCGCGATCGGCTGCGCCGAGCGGGCCTTCACGGCCTATCTGGACGAGGGAAAGGACCTGCGCGCCGCGATGTGCGCGCGGTTCGTCGCCTTCCAGCACGGCGCGGTGCACGGCAACGGCTCCGCGGCCGCGGGATGGATGGGCCGCGCAGTCCGTCTGGTGGACGCGGCCGGGGACTGCCCGGAGCGTGCCCGCATCGAGCTGACCCGAGCCAGCCTGACCACTGACGCCGACACCCGCGACCGGCACCTCGTCGCGGCGACCGAGATCGCCACCCGCTACGGCGACATCGACCTGACTTGGGACGCGGAGAGCGTGCGCGGATTGCATCTCGTCGCCGCGGGCGATGTCACCGGCGGCATGGCGTTGCTTGACGAGGCCTTGGCCGCCGTGGCCGCGGGCGAGGTCGGTGATCTCGTCTCGGTCGGAGCGATGTACTGCAAGATGCTGCATGCCTGCGAGATCACCTCCGATGTCCGGCGCGCCGAGGACTGGCTCGCGCTCGCGACCCGATTCGTCGACGGCACCAACCGGATCCCGATCGGCGCGATCTGCCGAACGCACGTCGGCGGGGCGTTCACCGCGGAGGGCCGCTGGGCTGACGCGGAATGAGAGCTCCTGACCGCGACCGCCCTCTACGACCGCAGTTGCCGTGCCCTGCGGTCAGCGGCGTTCGTCCGCCTGGCCGCGCTCCGTGTGCGGCAGGGCAGGCTGGCCGAGGCGCAACAGCTCCTGGTGGGCGCCGAGCACGACGCTTACGCCCCTCGCCCCCAGGTCGAGCTGCACCTCGCCCGGGGCGAACCGGAGCTGGCCGCGGCCCGGATCGAGCGGTTCCTGCGCGAGCATCACGCACCGGAGCTGATCGCGCCGATGCTGTTCCTCGCGGTCACGGCCGCGCGGGCCAGCGGCGATCCGGACGCGGCCCAGCGCACCTACGCGGTCCGCGACCCGCAGTGATCCCAGCGAACCCGGGTCAGAGAATTCCGGGGTAGGCGCCGCCGTCGATCAGCAGGCTCTGGCCGGTGATGAACCCTGAGTGGGCCGCGCAGAGAAATGCGCACGCCGCGCCGAACTCGGATGGCTGGCCGAAGCGGCCTGCGGGGATGGACGCGCGAACGTGCTGGGCGATGGCTTCGGGGGTGACGCCTTGCTGCTGCGCCGCGCCCTCCTGGATCGCCCGCATGCGCGGGGTGTCGAAGGAGCCAGGGAGGAGGAAGTTGATGGTCACGTTGGCGTGCGCGACGGTGCGGGCCACGCCCGCGAGGAAGCCGGTGAGCCCGGCTCGTGCGCCGCTGGACAGATCCAGCCCTGGAAGGGGCTGCTTGACCGATGCGGACGTGATGTTGACGATCCGGCCGAACTGGCGCTCGACCATGCCGTCGACGACGAGTTGGACGAGCCGTATCGGGGTGGCCATGTTCGCGCGCACGCCCGCGGCGAGCGCGTCCTCGTCGACCTGGCGGAAGTCGCGTGGGGGTGGGCCGCCGTTGTTGGTGACCAGGATATCGACCATGGGCACGGCCGAGACCAGGCGCTGTGGCCCATCCGGTGCGTCGAGGTCGGCTGCGACCGGGATGACGGTTGCGCCGGTCTCCTGTCGGATCTGCTCGGCGGTGCGTTCGAGCTTGGCCGCGTCTCGGCCGTTGACGACCACGGCGCAGCCTGCTCGGGCCAGCTCCGTCGCGCAGGCGCGGCCGAGCCCCTGGCTCGACGCACAGACCACCGCTGTGCGTCCGACGAGCCCAAGGTCCATGACATCTCCGATCGATGTGCTGACGTCGGGTGCCGCTACACGAACAAGGCCGATACCTCGCGTCGTGCGGTGAACTCGGCCATCTCCTCATCGGTCGGCCGCTGATCGAACCGCTCCACCGCGTCGAGGAGCCGAGGAAGGATCTCGACGTCCCCGGTGGTGAGGAGGAACGCGTCGGACCGGCCGAGCACCCAGTGCGCCGCGAGGTCGATATCCGCCTGCTCACGCAGGGGCTCGTACCACGTCGAGGCGGTGGCCGAGCGGCCGTCCCAGCGGCGCAGGGCGAGGCTCTTGATCGTCTGCAGCGCGACGTTGCGCTGGGCGCACACGGCCGCCAGCGCCTCGAACCGGTCCGCGTAGCGCGGGTCTTGCATTTGGACGTAGTTGTAGGGCAGAAGGACGGAGTCGAACGCGAAGCGCTCCAGGCTGCGCCGGTGCATCTCGGGTACCGACAGCCCATGCCCCGTGACGCCGATGAAGCGCACGAGGCCCTCCTCCCGCGCCTCGATCGCCGCTTCGAGGGCGCCGTCCGCGCCCAAAGCGGTCTCCCACTCGATCACGTCCACCAGGTTGTGCAGCTGGATGGAGTCCACCCGGTCCACCCCGAGGCGGTCGAGCGAGCGGCGGATCTGCTCGCGCGCGCCGCGATAGGTGCGCTCGCCCGTCTTCGTGGCCACGAAGAAGGTGCCGGGATTGCGCCGCAGCCAGGTCGCGATGCGCAACTCGGCGTCGCCGTAGCTCGCCGCGACGTCGATGTGGTTGATGCCGTGCTCGAGCACCAGCTCCAGCGCCCGGTCGGCATCTCCCTTGGAGACCTTGCCGAGGGCCGCGGCGCCGAAGATGGCGCGGCTCGAGTCGTGTCCGGTCGCGCCGAACGGCGCCCGTTCGATCATTGGCGCAGCTTACGCGGGGCGACCCGCTGCGCGCGTCGCGGCGAGACGGCCGGGAAGCTCAGTCCTCCAGCTTGGCCGTCAGGGTCACGGTCTCGACCCCGGCCAGCGCGCGGGTGACCAGGCACGCTGTCTTGGCGTCCGCGGCGAACTGTGCGAACTCCTCTGACGAGAGTCCCGGCACGATCCCGACCGTGTCGAGCGCGATCTTGGTGATCGTCGGCTTGTCGTCGACCATCGTGAGGGTCACGTGTGCGCTGGTGGAGACGCTGGTCGGGTTCTTCCCCGCGTTCGCGAGCATCGCGGAGAGCTGCATCGAGTAGCAGCCTGCGTGCGCGGCCGCGATGAGCTCCTCGGGGTTGGTGCCCGCACCTTCCTCGAAGCGGGACTTGAAGGAGAAGTCGCCGGTGTAGGCGTTGTTGCCCACCACCATCTGCCCGGTCCCGGACTGCAGGTCACCGTTCCAGACAGCCTTCGACGTGCGTGCGGGCATGTCGTTCCTTTCGTTCGGGAGAAGGGCCAATGCCACCTAGCTTATGCTGATCTTGTTGGCGCAGGCCAGCCTAGCCAAGATCAACACCTGCGTGACATTCCGGCCATATGTGGCCGCCAAGTCACAGAAGGGCTGATCATTGGCCGTTCCCGGGTCGGGGTTGGAGTAAACGCCCGCGGCGGCGGGGTGGACGCGGTCAGGCTCGTGCCATGTTGACCCCGGCCTTCGCCGATCTGGTCGCGCGCCAGGCGGGGGTCGTCGCCCTCCCGCAGGTCGCGGCGACCGGTGTCCCGGCCCGCACCGCCGCGCGATGGGCCCGCGCGTGGCTGCGGCTCTACCCCGGCGTCTACCTCGTGGCCGGGCACCGGCTGACCGACGAGGCGCGCGTGCGGGCCGCGCTCCTGTGGGCCGGACCCGACGCCGTGCTCACCGGTCAGGCCGCCGCGCACTGGCTCGGCCTGCCCGTCGATGCGCCCGCCGTTCCACAGGTGACCGTGCCTGCGCGCCAGAGTCCACGGCCGCCGGGCGGCATGCGGGTGCGGCGCCGCGATCTACCGCGGGTCGACGTCTGGGTAGTGCGTGGGATCCGGGTCGCCTGCCCACCGCTCGCGGCACTGGAGACTGCTGTCGCGCTTGCCGACGGTTCACTGTTCCTCGACCGGGTCCTGCAGCGGCATGTGCGCTTCCCCGCGCTCTACAGCTGCTTCTGCCGCAACATGGGCCGCCACGGGTCGACCCCGGCAGGGCGGCTGGTCACCGCCGCCGCCGACCGGGCCGACTCCGCAGCCGAGCGCCTACTGAAGCAGTTGCTGCGAAAGGCCGGGATCACCGGATGGGAGATGGGCCTGGCCTTCGGTGCGTACACCATCGACGTCGCGTTCCCGGGCGCCAAGGTGGCGATCGAGGTGGACGGATGGCGTGGCACGTCGACGCCGACAGGTTCCGGAACGACCGGAGGAAGGGCAACGCGCTCGTCCGTGCGGGATGGGTGGTGCTGCGCTTCACCTGGCACGACCTGACCACCCGGCCTGCGGAGTGCATCGCCGAGATCCGGGCCGCGCTGACCCCATGATCAACGCTTGTGTGACATGACGGCCATATATGGCCGGGATGTCACGCAAGCGTCGATCAGTGCGACGTCGATGACTCCTTCAGCCGAATCCTCGACGCCTCGATCTCGGCCTCGGCTGCCGCGCGCCCCGCCCAGGCGGCGCCTTCGACGCTCTTGCCCGGCTCGAGCTGCTTGTAGATCTCGAAGAAATGCTGGATTTCGAGCCGGTCGAACTCGGGAAGGTGGTGGAGGTCTCGGAGGTGCTCTAGCCGCGGATCGTGTGCGGGGACGCACATCAGCTTGTCGTCGCCGCCTGCTTCGTCGCGCATGCGGAACATGCCGATCGTGCGACACAGCACGAGCACTCCGGGGAACAGCGGCTCGCCGACCGTGATCAGCAGAGCGTCGAGCGGGTCGCCGTCTTCGCCCAAGGTGTTCTCGACGAAGCCGTAGTCACCGGGATACTGCGTTGCGGTGAACAGGGTGCGGTCGAGCCGGATGCGGCCGGTGGCATGGTCGACCTCGTACTTGTTGCGGCTGCCCCGCGGAATCTCGACGAGCACGTCGAACTGCGCAGGATCCAGACTGACCACTACTGCATCTCCGATGCGTCCACTGCCGATGGCCTGAGGTCTGGGGCCCGGGAAACGAGATCACCCTACGCTCTCAGACCGGCGGCGACCAGGTGACGCGGTTGTCGGCGGCATGGTCATCGTCAGGCAGGCTGCGGGGCGAAGCTGTGTTGCTCCTCGGCTACGAACTCGGCGAACGTCTTCGGCCTGCGGCCACCGACCTCCTCGATGGTGTCGGTCACCGCGAACTCACGTGGCCTGCTGCGGAGGTTCGCCCAGAGCTTGGACAGGTGCGCGATGGCGTGCGCGTTGATGCGTCCACCGGCCGCCTCGGCCCAGAGCTCATCCGAGACGTCCTGGTAGGTGACGTCGCGGTCGAGCCCCACGGCGAGGCTGGCGACGATCTCCCGCACGGTCAGGACCTGCCCGATCAGGGAGTAAGAACTGCCTGTAGCCACCTCGTCGGCAGTGAGCACGCCGACGGCGACCCGCGCGACGTCCTCTCCGGCCACGAGCGGGATCACGGTGCTGTCGTCCCCGAACGGCGCCATGAACACGCCCGACGCGATCGCCGCGTTCGCCAGTGCGCGGACGTTCTCGAAGAACACCGTCGCCCGGACGTGGGCCGCTCCGATCCCTGCCCACTCGAAGACCTGCTCGGACAGGTAGTTCTCCCGCATGCGCGGCGTTGGCGCATCCGGCGCGGACACCAGCATCACCATGTCGACGAGCCGGGTGACCCCGGCGTTGCGGGCCGCCACCGCCATGTTGACGCTCGCGTCGAGCAGGCCCGCCTGCACCGGGTAGGCGAAGTAGACTCCTGCGACGCCTTCAACGGCCTTCTCGATGGAGGCGAACTCGAGGAAGTCGCCCACCACCACGTCCGCGCCGAGGCTGCGCAGGTACTCGGCCCGCTCGTCCCAGGTACGGACCATGGCGCGGACCGGCACGCCGCGCTCGAGCAGCAGTTCGGTCACCCGGCGTCCGGTCTTGCCCTGCTGGCCGCCCGCTGCGCCGGTCACGAGCACTGTTCCCGCTGTCATGGCTACCTCCGTCGTCACCGGTACCGAGTGGTACCGACCGGTACCAGCACCGTATGGTACTGTGCGGTACCAGGTCAAGGGGGCGGGTATGTCGATAACGGCCACGCCGAAATCAAATGGGGATGGCGCGGGCGACCTCCCCGTTCGCGGGCGCATTCTCAGTGCCGCTTTCGCAGCTTTCCTCGAGTCCGGTTACGCCGAGACCAGCACGCTCGAGATCGCCAAGCGGGCGAGGGTCTCGAAGCGAGAGCTCTATGCGGTGGTCGGCAACAAGCAGGAGATGCTCGTAGCCTGCATCCGGGAACGGGCCGAGCGTCTGCGGGGGCCCGCCGATCTGCCCGAGCTTCGTGACCGGGACGCCTTGAAGCAGGTACTGGTCTCTTTCGGAACTCAGCTCTTGCGTGAGACGACGAATGCGACGGTCATCGCCGTCTATCGGTTGGCCATCGCCGAAGCGGTGCGCACGCCCGAGGTCGCCACGGCGCTGGACACCCTCGGTCGCCAGACCGGCCGCGCGGCGCTGTCGGCGATCATGTCCGACGCTCGGTCGCGGGGACTGCTGGACGGCCGTCCGGCGGAGATGACGGAGCGGTTCGCGGGGCTGCTCTGGGGTGACTTGATGCTCAGGCTGCTGCTCCGCAGCGTCGACACGCCCACACCGGCGGAGGTCGCTCGGCGAGCGCTCGAGGCAGCGACCGCGTTCCTGCAACTTCATCCGGAGGCGGACCGGACGGCGAGTAGGTAGCGCCGTTCCCTGGCGTCTGCGCAGGCGGGAACCGGAGATCTTCTCCGCCGTCGAAGTTTGGGCCGCTGTCCTGCGGGGATGCAGGGTCGTCCGGCGAGACCTCGCTGTGAACGTTCCCAGAAACCGATCGCGGAGCTGTGTCCGACGTCGGTCCCCATGCAGAAGGCGGACACATGTCCCAAGTTCTCGCCCAGGTCGAATCCGGCAACGGCTTCAACGTCCTGCAGAGCCTGCAGAGCGGGTTCACGCAGTTTGTGAACTACCTGCCGCAGCTGATCAGCGCCTTGATCGTGTTGCTGGTCGGCTACATCATCGCGAAGATCCTTGACACGATCATCACCAAGGGCCTGCAGAAGGCGAAGCTGGACCGGCGCCTGGGCGCCAACTCCGGTGGCCGCTTCGTCGAACAGGTCAGCCCGGGTGGCAGCCCGTCGCGCCTGATCGGCGGCGTGATCTTCTGGGTGATCATGATCTTTGTGATCACCTCGGCGATCGGCACCCTCAACATCCCCGCGCTGACCGGGTTCATGAACCTCGTGTTGGCCTACCTGCCCAACGTGATCGCCGCGCTGCTGATCTTCATCGTCGCTGCCGCGGTCGCGGGCGCGGTCGGGGGGATCGTGCACCGCACTATGGGTGACACACCTACCGGCAAGGTCGTGCGGGCCGCGGTCCCGGCGCTGATCATGGCAATCGCCGTGTTCATGATCCTCACGCAGCTCGGCATCGCCCCGGTCATCGTCACTGCCACCTACATCGCACTGATCGGCGCACTGGCCCTGGCCGCCGCGCTCGCGTTCGGTCTGGGTGGCCGCGACGCCGCCGCAGACCTGGTCAACTCCGGCTACCGCAAGGCCCAGGAGCAGACCGACCAGGTCAAGCAGGACATGGCCACCGGCCAGGAACGCGCGCAGCGCGACGCCTATGCCGCTCAGCAGTACGTGGCCTCCCACGATGAGCCGAGAAGCGATGGTCGCTACGCCGTGGACGGTCAGACCAGCCCGACCGGGTCCTACCGACCCTGACGCCCTCGATCAGCTGCCCGGGTTTGCAGCAGGGTGGCCCTGCTGCGACTGGGTTGGAGCAGGGTCACCCTGCTGCGATGCGGACCCTGGCCCAAGTACGGCGGCGACGTGGCGGCCGGGCGGCTCGCCACCGCCGGCTGAGCCGGTGATCGCCGCGAGTGGTGCCGGAGGTGCACCAGGGTCCCTCTGGCACCACTTTCGCCGATCATGCTGGCCGGCCGGGGCAGCGACCCTGTGACGTCACGTCTCGTTCGGTCGCCATGACGATCCGGTCCGGGCGCAGGAGCACGGCGGTGGTCCGGGCCGCCTGCAGCCAAGCTCGGAGCGTCCTGCCGCCGTCGATGGTTCCGTCGGACCCGTCGGCGACCGTGATCTCCCGCGCGCCGACGGCGCGGGATCGCGCCCGCAGCGCCTGCCCGACCGGTCCGGTCGTGACCAGTGCGAAGCCGGGGCCGAGAACCTCGTCGAGACGCGCGGTCGACCCGGCGCGGCCGACGAACGGCTGGGGGCAGGCGGTACCCGCGAGGTCGCGGCGCCCGTGTCGGTCATCCACCCACGGGCCCGGCGGGTAGCGCGTGGTGAGTGCGGCTGCGGCGCGTGCCCGCATCCCTGGCACCCGCAGCAGCGTGGCGGCGATCGGGCGGCGTAGCCCCGCCAGGGTGCCGTGGCCGCCGGTCATGGCTCGTCCGACCCGGATCGCCGTGCGCACCACGTCGCGGGCGTGGGCGCCCCGCTCGTCACCATAGCTGGCGAGCAGGTCATCGCCCGCGTTCCCCCGCAGGACCGCGGCGAGCTTCCACGCGAGGTTGTGGGCGTCACCAAGCCCGAGGCCGAGGCCCTGTCCGATGAAGGGCGGGGTGAGATGGGCGGCGTCGCCGACGAGCATCACCGGGCCCCGACGCCATCGGTCGGTGATGGCGGCTCGGAAGGTGTAGGCGCCACTGCGGAGCACCGTCGCGTCGTCGGGGGCCCGCCTGCCCGTCCACGGGGCGATGAGCTCGGCAAGGTGGTCGGGCCTGCCGAGTTCGTCGGCTGTCTCGCCGCGCCGCATCCGGAACTCCCAGCGGTACCGGTCGCCGGTGAGATGCATGAAGGTCGCGGCGCGGCGCGGGTCGCAGACCTGGTCGACGCCGCCCCAGTTCTCGATCGGCCGGTGGCTGCGGACGTCGACGACGAACCATCGCTCGGCGAAGCCCATGTCGTCCAGGTGCGCGCCGATCGCGCTGCGCACCGTGCTCTCGGCGCCGTCGCAGCCCAGCACGGCCAACGCCTGCCACTGTTCGACCGCGCTGGTGGCGACGTCCTGGACCGTCACCACGGCCGCGTCAGCCTCCTGTTCGACCCCGGTGACGACGGTTCCCCTGCGGAGGGTCACCTCGGAGTACAGGGACAGGTTCGCGTCGAGGAGCGCTTCGAGGTCGGGTTGGTCGAACAGGTTGGCCTCGGGATGTCCGTGGGCACCCGGCGACCTG
The DNA here is from genome assembly GCA_963826705.1 of uncultured Actinomycetota bacterium. Taxonomy (GTDB): domain Bacteria; phylum Actinomycetota; class Actinomycetes; order Mycobacteriales; family Pseudonocardiaceae; genus Pseudonocardia. The sequence goes on along the minus strand of CAWGYF010000024.1, from coordinate 170,448 downwards.
TCGCGCTCGACGACCACGAAGGGGCGCAGCCGGGCGTCCAGCAGCCGCAGTCCCTCTGGCGGGCCTGCTGATCGAGGCGAACTTGTCGGCCAGTCCGAGCTGCTGCAGAACACGGACCGCCGCTCCGTCGAGATGCACGGCGCGCGGCATGGCGTACGGACGGGTGTGCCGGTCGACGACCGTGCAGGTGACGCCGTATTGCGCGAGCAGTGTCGCGACGGTCATCCCGACCGGGCCGCCCCCGACGACGACGACGGACGGGTGCGGCATGCGGCTCAGTGTGCGCTGCCGTCGCGCGTTTCGACGCGCCCGGTTGCGCGGGCGGAGGCAGCATAGTTTGCGCAGCGGGAGGCCCGACATGGACGATCTTGATGACGCGGTGACGGACGTGGTTCACGACGTCGCGATCGTCGGGGCGGGACCGGCCGGGTCGGCGGCCGCCCTGCGGTTGCTGCAGCTGCGCCCCGACGCACGTGTGGTGATGCTGGACGCCGCGGCGTTTCCTCGCGACAAGACCTGCGGTGACGGGATCGCCGCTCAGGTGTTCGACCTCCTCGACGCTCTGGGAGTGCGGGGTCTCGCCGATGGTGCCCCCGCCGTGCCCCGGCTGCGGTTCCGCACCGCGTCGGGCCGTATCGCGGAGCGCACGTGCGCGCGTCCGAACCGGGTGATTCGCCGGGAGGTCTTCGACGCCGCGCTCGTCGACGCCGTCGTGTCCCGCGGGGGGGTGCTGCGCCGTCATCGGGTCAGGACGCTTTCGGTGCGGTCTGATCGCGTCGTGCTCGACGGCATGATCGCCGCGCGGTCGGTGATCGGTGCCGATGGGGCGAACTCCACGGTCCGCCGCCTTCTCGGGGCGCCCGCGGCGCTGCCGCGGTCGACGGCGCTCGCGATCCGCGGCTACACCCCCTCCGTGCTCGATCCGGAGGCGCTGGTGATCGAGTTCGCGGACGGTCCCTATCCCGCTTACGCCTGGTCGTTCCCGGTGGCGGACGGGGGCGCGAACGTCGGTTACGGGGTGTTCGACCGGCGAGGGGCCGGGAGCCGTCAGGAGTTCCTCGACGCACTGCTCCGCCTGCTCCCCGGGCAGGAGCCGGATCCGGCGACGGTCCGGGGTCACCATCTGCCCCTGTCGACCGGACCTCGGTTCCATCCCGACGGTCGGGTGCTCCTGGCCGGTGATGCCGCGTCCATGGTCAACCCGCTGACCGGGGAGGGGATCTTCGACGCCGTGGCGTCCGGGGTCCTCGCCGGTCGGGCCGCGCTGTCGGGTGCCGACGCGGGTGCGCTGCACCGGCGGGCCATGCGGCGCTGCTTCGGCCGTCATCACCGGCACAGCGGGGTGATGGCCCGCCTGGCGGCGGACCCGCGATTCCTGGACGCGGCCGTGGTCGCGGCCTGCCGACACCGCCGCGTGTTCGACGCGGCGATCGATCTCGGGCTGGGTCGCGGGACGGTCCCGCCCGGCGCTCTGGCCCGGGTGGTCGGCGCCTACGTCGGCGGCCTCGTCGGCGCGGCCAGGTCAGCTGATGATGGCAGGCCCAGCTGCGACGAGCAGGGCAACCGCGATGGCGGCGACAACCAACACCGCGCGGAACGGGGCTCGTGACCCGGGCTTGCGCCCGGCCGACAACCCGACGGCGAGGACCACGACCGCGACGACCGGCACGCTCCAGGCGAGCCAGGGCGGAACGGGAGCGCCGAGGGCGAGCACGACGGTGGCGCCCAGCATCAGCCCCGCCGCAGCCACCCGGCTGCCTGCCGCGCCGAGCCGGTGCGGCAGGCCGCGTACCCCGGTTGCGGCGTCGTCGTCGAGGTCGGGCAACACGTTGGCGAAGTGCGCGCCTGCCCCGAGCAGCGCCCCGCCGGCGACCAGCCACCACGGGGGAACGGGGGAGCCGGGCAGACCGAGAACCACGAACGCGGGCAGCAGCCCGAAACACACGACGTAGGGCAGCACCGACCCACGGGTGGACTTGAGCCCCAGGTCATACGCCCAGCCCGCGGCCACCGCAACCAGGTGCACCCCACCCGCGACCGGCCCGGACGCCAGTGAGAGCGGCACGCAGGCCAGCCCGGCCACGAGCGCCGCCGCTCGCACGGTGCGCACGGACACGGCGCCTGCCACCACGGGTTTGTCGGTGCGTCCGACCGCCCGATCGCGAGCGGCGTCGAGCGCGTCGTTGAGCCAACCGATCGACAGTTGGCCGGAGAGGACGGCCAGGGCGACGAGCACCACACCTGCCGCGCTGCGCCCGGCGGTGACGGCCAGCGCCGTCACCATCAGCGTCACCGCCGCCGTCGGCTCCGGATGACATGACCTGGCCAGTGCCACCGCGGCCGCCCCGACAGGCCTCATGCTCGGCAGTCTGACAGCCTCGGGAGGTGGCCGTCGCCCGCAACGCTCTCCCCCGCAACGATCTGGGCCAGTACGACGAGCTGGCCGACCGGTGGTGGGAACCGCGCGGGCCCTTCGCGATGCTGCATTGGCTCGCCCGCGCCCGCGGCGCGCTCGTGCCTCCCGCCGGTCGCCCCGGGGCGCTGCTGGTCGACCTGGGATGTGGCGCGGGCCTCCTTGCCCCGCACATCGCCGGGAAGGGATACCACCATGTTGGCGTGGATCTCACCGCCTCGGCCCTGCGGATCGCGGCCTCGCACGGGGTGACCGCGCTCCGCGGCGACGTCACCGCCGTGCCGCTGGCCGACGGCTGCGCGGATGTCGTCACGGCGGGGGAGATCCTCGAGCACGTCGCCGACCACGCGGCGGCGGTGGGGGAGGCGTGCAGGCTGCTTCGGCCGGGCGGCCTGCTCGTGCTCGACACCATCGCCGCGACCGCGGTGGGGAGGTTCGTGGCGGTGCGCGTGGCCGAGCTGATGCCGGGCGGACCTCCGAGGGGCATCCACGATCCCGGGCTGTTCGTCGATCGGGCCGCACTCGTGCGTGAGTGCGCTCGGCACGGGGTGGACCTGCGCCTGCGTGGAATCCGACCGTCCCTGATCGACATCGGCCTGCTGCTCACCGGCCGCCGTGACACCGTCACGATGGTCCCGGTTCCGACGACGGCAGTGCTGTTCCAGGCCATCGGTCGACGGACCGCTACCCCAGCTTGAGCGTCTAGGAGCAGAACAGATGAGGTCATCCTCGGCGGTCGACAGGTCGACGTACATCGCGGGCTTCGGCTCGGCTCGGCCTGGTCCACCCCTCGAACAGGGCGACATCTGGCGGCGCTGCTTCGCACCGCATTTCGCGGGCGACCGGGTGGCGGAGCGCATCTTCCTCGGGGCAGGCGTGCGCCACAGACATGCCGCCGTCAACCCGATGGTGGAGGACATCTCGGGCTGGTCCACCGGCGATCGGATGCGGCGCTACGTCTCCGAGGCGCTGCCGGTGGGCAAGGAGGCGGTCGACGCCGCACTCGCCGACGCCGGGCTGGCCCCTGAGGACGTGGGCATGTTCGCGGTCGTCTCGTGCACCGGTTACGCGACGCCAGGGCTCGACATCGCGATCTCGGCCGATCTGGGCATGGGCCCCGGCGTCCAGCGTCTGCTCGTCGGGCACATGGGCTGCTACGCCGCCATCCCCGGGCTCGGTGCCATCGCCGACTTCGCCGCAAGCCGCGGCCGTCCGGCGGTCGCACTGTGCCTTGAGCTGACATCACTGCATGTCCAGCCGCCCGGCAGGGACCGCGGTCAGCTCGTCACCCACGCCCTGTTCGGCGACGCGGCGGCGGCCGTGGTGATCAGGCCGGGTCCGGTGCCCGACGACGACCGGAGCAATCTGGAGATCCTCGACATCGCCGCGCTGACCGATCCCTCGACGGCTGACCACATGACATGGGACGTCACCGACCAGGGCTTCCGGATGGGACTCTCGCCCGAAGTTCCCGCCGTGCTGGGGCGCCACGTGGGCGGCGTCGTCACCGGGCTGCTGGAGCGCAACGGGTGCGCAGTATCGGATGTGGACGCCTGGGCCGTGCACCCCGGAGGCCCGCGGATTCTGAGTACCGTCGCGGAGAAGTTGGCGCTCCGCGACGGTGCACTCGACGCGTCCTACCGCGTGCTGGCCGAGGCGGGCAACTGCTCGTCCGCCACCATCCTGCTCATACTCGAGACCATGCGTGGCACAGCCAGCCCGCGGCCGGGCCGGTTCGCGGTCGCCATGGCTTTCGGTCCGGGCCTCACGCTCTACGCGGCGTTGCTGCGGGCCACGTGATCCGGTGTCAACGACAAGGCGTGTGTCCGACGGCCAGGTATCCCGCGCCGAAGGCCAGCTCCCGCACGTGGAGATCGGGGACGTAGGAGGCCAGTTGGCGCCACGGCTGGTCGAAGCCGGTGAAGTCGGTGATGAACGGTGCGTGCAGCTGGGTGACCCATGCCTGCAGTGGCCACATCCACGGGCCCGGCAGCTTGCCGCCCGCGGCGGCCACCGGCGCGCCGGGACGCAGGTGGGCGAAGACGTTGCCCAGCGCGTCGGGGCATTGCATGAGGTCGTGGACCGCGCAGAACACGGCAGCGTCCGCGGTGGCCTCGATGGGGGCGGTGGCGACCGGGGCGGCGATCAGGTCGACGTTGTCCCAGCCATGCTCGGCGACGCGGTCGGCGGCTACGTGCAGCATCTGATCCGAGGCGTCGATCCCGATGATGGCCCCGGTGGGGCCGACCTTGTCGTGCAGCAGCGGCATGCACAGTCCGGTGCCGCACCCGACGTCGAGGACGGTGTCGCCGCGGCGGGCGGGCAGTCGCTCGATGAGCAGCTTGCGGTACTGCCGGAAGGCGCCGGTGCGCTGGTCGTAGCGCCCGGCCTCGCTGCGGTATGCCTCGCCCGTATGGGCCGTGGACGGAACCGGGGACGCCTGATGAGGTGCTCGTGTCGTCGGGGTGGTCACCGGCCGGACGTCGGTCATGCCGTGCGCTGCCACGAGCCTGCCAGGACCGACCCGGTCGACGGTGAGCTCTGGGGCTGGTGCTCGCGATGTTCGGCGAGCCAGTCGCCGAGCACGGCGGCGAACCGGTCGGGTTGCTCGACCTGCGGCAGGTGCCCACAGTCGGGGAACACCGACAGCCGCCCCTGCGGCAACAGGTTCACGGCGGCCCGGGCGTGGTGGACGGGCAGGACGTAGTCGCAGCCGCCCCAGATGACCAGGGTCGGCACGGCCAGGCTGGGCAGGTGTTCAAGCAGTACCTGGCGTTGTCCGGTGGGGCCGAACAGGGCGCGGGCCATCGCCGTGGAGGCCTCGAGCTGGCCGGGGCGGCGCCCGAGGGCGTGCTGCTCGGTGATGAACTCGGCCGGGACCCGGCAGGGCTGGGCGAACAGCATCGCCGTCGACATGGTGGTGCGGACCCAGGCTCCGCCGGGCATGCGGCTGATCATGATGGCCAGCTCGCCGATGATCGGCAGGGTGTCCAGGGCGAGCAGGGGGTGCACCTCGGCGCCGAGGCCTGCGCTGTCGACCAGGGTCAAGGTGTGGATGCGCTGCGGATCGGCCAGTGCCAAGTGCAATGCGATCGCCCCGCCTGCGGAATGGCCGACCACGGAAAGCGGCGGCCCGACGTCGAGGGTGTCGAGGAACGCGGCCACGAACCGGACCTGGTCGGATCCGGGCGCGTAGGCGCCGACGGCCGGGGCGGTCTCGCCGTGTCCGGGCAGGCTCAACGCGAGCACCCGGTGGGTGCGGGCCAGTGCGGGGATGACCCACCGCCAGCTGCTGGCGCTCTGCTCGTGCCCGTGCAACAGCAGCAGTACCGGCCCGTCACCGGCCTCCAGATACTGGGTGTCCATGCCGTCCACGGTGACCCGACGGTCATGGACGACGAGCTCGCTCTGGCTCGTGGAGCGGATTCCCTCGCGGGGCTGGACGGATGACGCCGTCGAGGTGACGGACATGAAGCCTCCTGATGCGCGGTCTGGGGTGCTGGCTGCGTCACCGGGGCCGGGGCAACACCGAACGTCAGGCCACAGAAGAGATCACCGCGACCCCGCGTCATTAACTATAGTACGCGAAGATCGTGGGCTGGGCCGTCTGAGGGTTCCCGACCGGGGTCACCACATGCGCCGGTCGGCTGCCCATGACTGCCGGGCAGCCGACCGGGCCGGTGTGATACTGCTTGCCTGTTATCGCCGGTCGGCGGCATCGAGCATGCTGGCGAAGGCGTCCTGCTGAGCCTTCATCACGGTTTCCGTCAGCTCCGACCAGGATTTGAAGACCTGCTTCCAGGCCTCGAGTGCGGGCGCGAGGGCGTCTAGGCCTGCGGAAGGCGTCGGCTGCAGATCGCGGCGCGAACGCTGCTCGACGTCCGTATCGCGCGGGCTGTGCTCGTTGCGGTCGTTGTCCTGCTCGTCCCGCACGGCGGTCAGGTTCGCGCGGCGTCTGGCGTTGTCGCCGAGCCGACCGCGCTCGCCCCGCTGGTCCGGCCCGTCGAACGTGCCAGGCCCATCGGTGTCCAGCTGTGCCCTGGCCGCGTTGGGTCGAATCGCCGCGGACGGCCGGTCGGTGGTGCGCGCCATGGCGCTCCTTCATATGACGTTCAATGCCCGGCGCACTGCCGAGGCGTTCTCGCGTCCCGGATCAGGAGATCCATCCCGCGATATGTTAGCGATTGTAAACGTATGTGGACAAGATATCAATACACCGTATACTCACCTGCTTCTCCCGAGGAGGGACGATGGCCAGTGACACCACCCAGACCCGATCGCCCGCCGCGCCGACGCCGACGGGCCGCCCTGTAGCGCTGACCCGTGAGCAGGTGCTGATCGCGGCCTTGGAGATCATCGACCAGGACGGTGTCGAGGCGCTGACGATGCGCAGGCTGGGGCAGGCCCTCGACCGCAACCCCATGGGGATCTACCGCCACGCCGCGGACAAGGACGCCTTGCTCGACGCCGTCGTCGAACACGTCCTCTCCGAACTGGTCGTTGCCCGCGAGCCCGGCCCCGACGAGGAAAGCGGCGCCGATTGGGAAACCGCGCTGCGCCACACCGCGCATGCGTTCCGCCGGATCGCCTTGGCCCACCCCAACGCGGTGCCGCTGCTGGTGACCCGCTCGGTCAGCGGACCGCTCGCCCTACGACCGCTCGGCACGCTGCGGCCCCTGGAAGAACTGCTCCAGGTGTTCATCGGCGCCGGGTTCGACCCGCGCGGCGCGCTGCACGCCACCCGACTGTTCAGCGGGTTCCTGTACGGCCACATCCAAGACGAACTGCAACAAGAGATACCGGACCCCGACGAAACCGACGACCTGCTTCGCCTCGGACTGCATCGCCTACCCATCACCCAGTTCCCCCGCCTGCGCTCCCTCGCCACCGTCCTGGCCACCTACGACGGCGCCGCCGAACTCGACGAAGGACTCGACGTCCTCATCGCGGGCCTGCGCAGCCAACTCCTCAGCTGACCAATGGCAGACCCAACCCGGGCGGCCGCCATTTGCCGCATCCGGGGAGATCACTTGGGTTGCCCGATGATCGCCGGGTCGGTGCTCGGCAACCGGTCGTGGGAGTCCATGCCTGTCGCGATCACCAATCCGCGGCGCGTTCTCCTTCGTGCCCGCGGTCGGGTGCTGCTGCCGTCCCGAGAACCGGCCGGGCCGTCCAGGGGAGCGGCCAAGTCGGCTAGGGCGGCCAGGGCGGCGAGGACACCCGCCGCGGCGTTGGGGAACTGGATCGGCAGCTGTCCGACCGGCCACAACGTCGACCAGAATCGGGTCACCCGGCCCGGCGCACCGCTCACCGCGTACTGGGTGCCCTGCGTGGCCGCGGTTGCCGCGGCCGCCACCAACATGCCCATCCCGCGGACACTGCAGAAGCGCATCTCGCTGACGTCGACGACGAGGTGGCCGGGATGTTGGTCGAGTGCCGCGTTCAATGCGCCCCGCAAGACCGCGTCGCTGCCCAGATCGATCTCCCCGACGACCCGCAGCACGACAATGCCCCCAGTCGCCAACGACAACGACGAGACACTGCAGATAGGCAGCGATGCCATGGCCTCCGGTGCGGGATCTCCGCGCGCTCCCGCACCGACCGAGCGACCGACCTCGCGGGTACGTCGTTGCCCCGGGCGGCGCGTGTCGTCTCGGTGTAGCGCCATGGCACAACCTCCGGAGCTGTCGTGAACAGGTGCCACCGGGGGTCTGGGGCAACAACACAAGGTTAGGCCTTGTTCCGTTCGGGACCTAACGATCGCAGGGTTATTGCGTCACTACGGTCGGTTACGGCCGAAACCGTTACCTTGCCTGCGGGAATGGCCGCGTGACCGGCTTGGTCCGGAGCGCGCCCGGCGTAGGGGGAAGTCGCCCCGGCGGCCTAGTGCGGTGTCCAGAAACGTTCACCGGGTCCTCGAGGGCCCAGACGACGCCTCGCGGCGTTGCCGCCCTCGCGAAGACGCCCGGTATGAGCTTCGGGCGGCGCCTTGCGAGACGCCGCCTGGATCCCGCGATCACCCCGGCAACGTTCCTGGACACCGCACTAGCGCCCGGCGTCTACGAGCGGATGGCGCGGTGCGGTCAGCACCTGGACTTCATGCCGCCGGGCGTCGGCGGTGGGTCGTCCCTGTCGGCTCGTGTGTTCTGAGAGCGCAAACAGCAGCCGTCGACGCAGCCGACCCAGGGGGGCGCCGATGCGGGCGGCGCCCCGGTCGACCGGTCTGATGTGTAGCTGTGGTGTCGCGGTGATCTGGTCCATGATCGCGGTCTGGTCCTGGTAGATCTCTGCATCGTTTTCGGCGCTGAGGCTCTGGGCGCCGAGGCGGAACGCTGCGAGTGTTTCAGACTGGCCGAACAGGTCGCCGCGTTCGAGGAGCCGGATCCAGAGGTCGAGGTCCATGGCCCAACGGCGGGACGGGTTCCATCCGCCGACGGCGAGGTAGTCGGTGCGGCGGAACATCACTCCGCCGGGTTCGCCGATCGGGTTGGTGCCGCTGCGTACGACGCGGCGAGCGACTTCCACGCCGGAGCGTCGTCCGATGAGCCCTTTCAGTCCGCGGTGGGCGACGACGATCCGGCTGTTCTCGTCGATCATGTTGCGGCGTGTGGCGATGAGGGCGAGGCGGGGGTCGGCGTCCATGTGCGGTACTTGGGTCTCGAGGCAGCGTGGGTGCAGGAGATCGTCGGCGCACAACAATTTGACTAGCGGGGCACGGCACAGTTCGACGGCTCGCCGCCAGTTTTCCGACGGCGAAAGAGTGTTCTGGTTTGTTTCGATGCGAATGCGGGGGTCGTCGAACGAGTGGGCGATTCGCGAGGTGCCGTCTGTGCTGGCGTTGTCGAGGATGACGAGCTCGTAGTTGCGGTAGGTCTGTGCGAGCACGCTGCGGATGGTTTCTTCCAGGAACTGTTCGCCTTGGTAGACCGGGATGCATACGGAAACGCGGGGGCCCGTCGATGTTGTACGCATGGTCTGCCCTCGCTGGAGTCTTCGGCGGGCGCGCGGGCCTGCTTGTACTGAGCGAGCGCACCCGTGGTCGTCGGGACGCCTCAAGTCTGTCGACCGCGACTCTTGTCGGGACTCCTCGTCGCGATCAGGAACGCGTTCGTGGGCCTGTAGGAAACCCTGACCATGCGGTAAGGCGCAGGGCCACTGCGCGGCCGGGCACGCACGTCGCTGAGCCCACAGACCCTGCGAGGCGGCAGCCAGACCCTGCGAGGGCCGCGTCTGCACACCCCGGCCGCTGCTGGCGCTGTGGTCGCTCGGTCATGGGCGCCGTGCGGTGGTGGCAAAGGGCGCGTCAGCAGGCGGCGTTCTTGGCTGCCTTGGTCTGGACGAGGCGGGCCTGCGCGCTGGCGACGGCGCTGTCCATGCTGTTGTACAGGGCTGTGCTGGAGCCGAGCTGCACGTTGATCTGCCCGACCAGCGCCACGTTGCCCGCGTTGATCGCGTTCTGGCGGCTGGCCTTCTGGTTGGAGACCTGGGTCGCGTACAGGTTACGGGTGGGGGTGGCCTCGTTGAGGCTCGACTGGGCGAACACGACCTGCTGCTTGGCCGCGGTGCAGGTGGCGGAGGCTGGGGTGCTTGCCTGAGCGGCACCGGTACCAGCGGTCAGGCTGATGAGGAGCGCGAGTCCGAGTCCTGCGACGGCGGCGGTCTTGTTCTTGTTCATGGGGTGTCTCCTGCGCTGAGGGGGCCGATGGCGAGTGCTCGGCGGGCCGAGATTCGGAGACGAGGACGTCTACGTTCTGTGCCTGCCGGGCTCGGTGGTGCTGTCCCCCATGTAAGACGAGACGTATTGAAAAGGCACGCGGATGTGATCTACGACTCCGCCAAATGCCAACTATTTGACGCTGTGTGACCACTCGCCTGCCCACAGATGCCATCATTCGGTGCACTAAGGTGACGTAACCGTCTCGTTAGGCTCACGGGCGGGGTGAGTCCGCTACGCTCTGCAAGTAAGACCAACGCCGATTAACGATACTGATAGTATCGAAATAGGAGGTGCCCCACGGTGGCCGCCGAGGAAAAATCATCAGAGGGTGAGCAGGGACGCCGCGGCAGGCGTCGCAGCACCCGCTCCCACGAGGCCGTCCTGACCGCCACCATCGCCGTGCTCGACGACGTCGGCTACTCCGGTCTCACGATGGAGGCGGTTGCGGCCGCGGCCGGAGTCGGCAAGGCCACGATCTACCGGTGGTGGCCTTCCAAGGCCAGCTTGATCATCGAGGCGCTCGACACAACGGTCCCCACCCCGCGCGCGGTCTCCACCGGCCACACCAGGACCGACGTCCGCGCCATCGTGCAGGCAACCGTCGAGGACTACCTCCACACACCACTGGGCCCCAACCTTGCCGCGATCGCCGCCGACGCCACCGCCGACCCCCACGCCGCCGACCGACTGGCCGCCCTGCTCGGCTCCCGCCGAGCCGCCCACGCCTCCGTGCTCCTCGCCGCGGCCGGGCGGGGAGACCTGCCTCACGACATCGACGTCCACCTGCTGCTTGACATCATCACCGGCACCCTGATCCACCGCGCCCTGCTCGGGGTGGCCCCCGACGAGCACACGATCGACCAACTCACCGACCTCCTCGTCACCGGTGCACCCCCACGCGCGGGCCCCCGAACCCACACGTGACCACCCGGACACCCAACGGACTGCGCCGCAGCTACAGGTAGGTGCCCGGCACGAAGGCGGACCAGAAGTCCCCGGTTGTGGTCATCAGCGGGCGAGATGCACACGAGCGGGTTTCGATCTTGTGTCGACCCCGCTCACGTCGCGCTCGGCCGACGTCCCGAGGGCCGCGCCCGCTTCTTGTTCGCCACGTCGGGTGGTGGCCGCAACGTGATCAATCCGCGCGACCTTCGGCGGCCGGCCGGGCTGATGATCGCTGGATGCGGTGCCACAGGTGCACCAGTGAACGTCTGACACCACAACCGGCGATCATCACGGCGCAGGCCGGACAAGGTCGGCGGAAGTGGTGCCACAGGTGCACCAGTGAACCCTCTGCACCACTCCTGGCGATCATGACCGAGCTGCGGGGAGTGACGCCGTCGCCCGTCCGGCCGCATCACCCGCCGCGCTGGCCGATAGGGGCCTACGACTGCCCGTCGATACGCACCGCGACTGCCGCCAGCGAAGGGTCGTCCACCTCCACGAACGTGATCTCGGCGAGGATGCCCGCACTCCGCACGTCCGCCAGCGCCGCGCGCACGGCGCTTATCCGAGCAGCAACGTCGGTCACCACAACCTCGTCCACCGCCGCGCGCATCGACAACTTGGCTTGGGACTTTGCCCGACGGATCTGCCGCAGGACGTCGGATGCCACCAGGAGCACGTTGGTGTCGGCGGCAGGTCCCTCGTCGCCCTGGGCAGCCGCGATCAGGCTGTCCGCCCGCGGCCAGATCGCGCGATGGATCGAGCCGTGTCCGAGTGTGTCAGCAGGCGCAGCGTCGGTTTGGCCCCAGGACCACGCCTCTTCGGTGACGTAGGGCAGGAAGGGAGCGAACAGTCGCAGCAGAGTCGACACCGCGGTGCGTAACGCAGCCCGCGCCGAGTCCGAGTTCGGTCCCTGTCCGTAGGCGCGATCCTTCACCAGCTCGAGGTAGTCGTCACAGAACTGCCAGAAGAAGCTTTCGGTCAGCTGCAATGCGCGTGCGTAGTCGTATTGGTCGAATGCGGTGGTGGCGTCCCCGACGACACCGGCCAGCTGCTCGAGCATCGCACGATCGATCGGCTCAGCCACGGTGCCTGCCGAGGTCATGTCGGCCAGACCCAGCGCGAAACGCGAGGCATTGAGGATCTTCGTCGCGAGCCGCCGACCGATCTTCATCTGCCCCGGATCGAACGCTGTGTCGACGCCGGGGCGCGCGCAGGCCGCCCAGTATCGCACCGCATCCGAACCGTGCTGCTGGAGCAGTTCGGTGGGGACAACCACGTTGCCTCGTGACTTCGACATCTTCTTGCGATCGGGGTCGAGGATCCACCCGGATATCGCGATGTTCTCCCACGGCAGCTGGTTGTGCTCGTAACGGCTGCGCACCAGGGTCGAGAACAACCACGTTCGAATAATCTCGTGCGCCTGCGGCCGCAGATCCATCGGGAAAGTGCGGGAGAAGAGATCGGGGTCCTGCTCCCACCCGGTGACGATCTGCGGTGTCAACGATGACGTCGCCCACGTATCCATCACGTCCGGATCGCCCGCGAAGCCGCCGGGTTGCCCGCGCTGGTCGGCGTGGAATCCTGGTGGGGTGTCGGAGAGCGGGTCGACCGGCAGCAGTTCCTTGTCCGGCACGAGGGGCACGTCGTAGTCGGGCCGCCCCTCGTCGTCGAGCCGGTACCACAGCGGGATCGGCACGCCGAAGAACCGCTGCCGGGAGATCAACCAATCGCCGTTGAGGCCCTCGACCCAGTTCTCGAGCCTGTGTCGCATGAAATCGGGGTGCCAGCTGAGCTTGCGACCCGCCTCGATGAAGCTGGCCCGCAGGTCGGCGGAGCGACCGCCGTTGCGGATGTACCACTGCCGGGTGGTGACGATCTCCAGTGGGCGATCGCCCTTCTCGTAGAACTTCACCGGATGCGTGATCGGTCGGGGCTCGCCCAGGAGTTCGCCGCTCTCCGTGAGCAGAGCGACCATCTCCTGGCGCGCGCCTGCGCCGGACTTCCCGGCGATCCGGCAGTACGCTGCACGCGCTGCGTCGGTCGTCAACCAGGACGGCGTTTCGGTCTCCAGCCTGCCCGCCTTGTCGATCACCGTGCGGGTCGCCAGTTCGAGCTCGCGCCACCACATGACGTCGGTCAGGTCGCCGAACGTGCAGACCATCGCCAGTCCGGTGCCCTTCTCGGGCTCTGCGGCGCGGTGTGCCATGACCGGGACCTCGACGTCGAACACCGGCGTTCGCGCCGTCGTTCCGAACAACGGCTGGTACCGGGCATCGTTCGGGTGCGCGACGAGCGCCACGCACGACACCAGCAGCTCCGGTCGGGTCGTCGAGATGGCGAGTCCCTCCGGCCGGGACGCGGAGTGGAATCTCAGATCGTGATAAGAAGCCGGTCGCTCACGGTCTTCCAGCTCGGCTTGCGCAACCGCGGTATGAAACGTTGTGTCCCACAGGCTCGGCGCTTCGAGTGAATACGCCTCGCCTCGTTCGATATTCCGCAGAAAAGCGATCTGGCTCACCCGTTGGGACACGCGGGAAACCGTGGAGTAGGTGAGTGACCAGTCCACCGAAAGGCCCAGCAGTCGCCATAGCGACTCGAATGCCTGCTCATCGGTCTCGGTCAGCCGCTGGCACAGCTCGACAAAGTTGCGGCGACTCACCGCGACATAGTCCTGGCGCCTGCTAGCTGGTTTGGCAGGCGGCTCGAAGCTCGTCTCGTACGGCACAGACGGATCGCAGCGGACACCGAAGTAGTTCTCCACTCGGCGCTCGGTCGGCAATCCGTTGTCGTCCCAGCCCATCGGGTAGAACACTTCCCGACCACGCATGCGCTGATACCGGGCAATGATGTCGGTATGCGTGTAACTGAAGACGTGGCCGACGTGCAGCGAGCCCGATACCGTCGGCGGCGGCGTGTCGATCGAGTAGATTTCCTCGCGACTGCGGCTGCGGTCGAAGCGATAGGTCCCATCGTGGTCCCACCGTTGCGCCCAACGGGCTTCAAGACCATCGAGGGTAGACGGAGGTCGGGCCATGTGACCAGTCTATCGGCCTGGCCACTGGCGCCTTCGCAGCATCGGTGATGCGGCACCACGCCCCCGCCCGATCCGTCCCGGGGAGCCGGGCCGTCTCCACGACGCCCGACCGGAGCGGCTGGGCCGGGACGCCGGTTGCCTGAGAGCCTGTTGGTGAACGGTTCACGCCGCTTGTGGATCTTTCTGCTGCGGCTTCGGCACGATGCGTTCAGTACCCCAGCGCGGCCGGGGCGGTTCTCCGCTGCGTTGGTGGGCCAACTGCCGGGTCATGATCATGGTGGTGGCCCGCAGCACCATGGCCTCGTGGTGCTGGGGCCGCCGCTCGTAGTCGCGGACCAGACGCCGGTGTCGGCTGAGCCAGCCGAAAGTGCGCTCTACCACCCACCTGCGGGGAAGCACGATGAACCCGCTGACGGTGTCGGTGCGCTTGACGACGGTGACGGTCAGGGCCAGCACGGCCGCAGCCCAGACGACCAGCCGCCCGGCGTACCCGTCGTCCGAATGGATAGTGACATCCTCAACCGATCACGCTCGGTAGAGGGCGAGTGGGATTTAGAGGTGACCCAAAGTGAGCCCGATTAGTTAGCATTAGAACGCCCGGCACATGAGGCACGTGGCGTCGCGTGACAGGGTCCTCGCAGAGTCCGCTGGCGCTTCGCAGGGTCTGTGGACCCTGCGAAGCGCATGCGCGGTCTGCGAAGTGGCCCTGCCCCACGGGATGCCGACTGCGCACGCCGCACCGTGCGCGCGGCGTGCGGGGTGCGCAGTGGGGGTGCGCAGTGGGGCTGGTCACCCTGCTGCGGTGCGGACGTGGGCAGGCCACCGCCGGTGATCGCCGTCAGTGGTGCCAGAGGTGCGCCAGGGCCTCTGTGGCACCACTTTCGCCGATCATGCGGGGCCAACCGGCAGCCCCAGATGACGCAGCCCCAGATGACTCGGGCTACTGGTCCGCGACGCGGTCCAGGAAGTAGAGCGTCGCTGCGAACGATGCGAAGCCGCCGAGGACGGCTTGCCCCGCGGGCACGTGGGCGTCGACGAGCAGGAAGTCGGCGGCCACGCCGCTCGCTCCCGACATGATCACGATGACGAGATCGCGCAACGACATGCGGAATCGGTGCACCGGCGTCGGTGAGCTCTTGCGCTTGGGCAACATGGCCTCCTCTGGAGTGGACATCGGACACCTAAGAACTAGGTAGGCCCGAGGGAAGGAAATCCTGAGATGCACATCACATCTAGATGCGTAGATGGTGGAGTGAGGTGTAGCGGGGCCGGGGTGACCTGGGCGTGGGCCGGTCGTCGCGCTCGTCGCAACCCGGGCCCCGTTACGGTGGCATCATTGGGGTGTGGACCAGGTGGTGCAGTTCCTCTCGCACTTCTGGTGGTTGATCTTCGTTTTCGGCGGGACTATCGGCGGTGTGCTGAAGGCGATCGGCGCGGCCAACGAGCGACGCCTGGAGCGGCGTCAAGAGCGCTACCGTCTCAAGCAGCAGGCGAAGATCGCGGTGGCACAGGCGAGGGCCCAAGATCAGGTCGACGAGCTGACGCAACGGCGTGAGGTCGACAAGACCATCTTCGAGCACGATCAGACCGACGCCAACTGGTTCGCTTACGAGATCGATCCGATCACGCTGCTCGACTTCCCGATGATGACCGACATGCGTGAGCCATTGACGGTCGAGTTCCACAAGGCCAAGCGCCGTGCCGACCTGCTGCGGCCGCCGAGGGCGGAGACGCTGGTGGGAGACCGGCGAGCCCAGGAAGACTACCGCGAGGCCGTGCACTCCTACGTCATCGCGTTCGACGTCGCCGAGGCGGAGGCCAAACGCCGCCGCCGCGGCGGGTTCACCCACGACGAGCAAGAACACCTCGTGCGTGCCCAGAGTCTGCTACGGCTGGCGATGGACGAGGGCGCTACGCCGCCGGAGCGCCAGAGCGCATACCGCAAGGCGCAGAAGGAACTCGAGGGTCTGATCCTGCTGCCGTCAAGCATGCGAGCGCAGATCGAACGCCATATCGCCGGACAGATCGAGGCCTGAAGGCGTCGGGCACGGGCTCGACGCTCGCGGGGAGGTCTTCGAACGGATGGCAGGCCGCGTCTTTCCGTTCACTTCCGTATGAGGTGATGGGCAGCGTGACCGAGCTGGTTGTCTCGCTGTCTGGGTTGACCGACGATCTGCGCCATGCGCCGGAGTTCGCCGCCGCGCTCGACGACCGTGGGGTGCCGCTGACGCACCTGTTGCGGCCCGCTTCGGCCCCGCCCGAGCTGGTCGGCTGGATCCGCGAGCGCTTGGAGCGCGGGGACGCGATGGCGCTGCACGGCTACGACCACGCCTTGCGCCCGCTCGGCAACCCGCGCGGGCGCCGAGGCGAGTTCGCGGAGCTGCCCCGCCACGAGGCCGGGCTGCGGCTGACGGCGGCCCGGCGGGCGCTCACGGCGTTGGGCCTGCGCACCGACGTGTTTGTTCCCCCCGCTGGCTGGCGTCCGACGGCACGGTCGCGGCCCTACACGAGCAAGGCTTCCGCATCCTGGCCGACGACCTCGGGATCCGCGACCTGCCGAGCGGCGCCGTCGAGGCGGCCCGCGTGCTCGGCTTCCGCGCTGCGGGCGAGCATTGGCTGCTGGGCGCCGAGGTCGCGTGGACGGTCCGGCGCGGCGGCCCGGTGCGGATCAACATGCGCGCCAAGGACCTCCGGCGTCCCGGCCGGGCTGAGGCGGTCTTGGCAGCCGTCGACGCGACGTTGGCGCACGGCGTCGTTCCCACGAGCTACCAACGGCCTGCTCGACGGGCGGCCTGACAGTCGTCGGAGGTGTCATGGAGCCGACAGCGGACCCGTCGACGGTGTTTGCCGTCCGTTCCCTGCTGTGACACATCCAGGAGATCAAATGTCGACGTGATCCCTGGAGCCTGCCGCGCATGACGCGGTCGAACCTGTCCCCACTGTCCCCGTTGTCCTCACGCCGAGCCCGCAGGCGCCCGGCCCAGATCGCTGACCGCACGCCGGGAGTCGGGCGCGTCGTGATCCTCACCGCGGCGGTCGGGGCAGGCCATGACGGTGCCGCGTACGAGCTGGCACGAAGGCTTGCCTATGACGGGGTGGATGTCGAGGTGCGGGACTGGCTCGACGCGTTGCCCGGCGTCGGACGGCTCCTCGCCCGCGACTGCTACGGCCCGATGATCCAGCACGCACCCCGCTTCTTCCATTGGCTGTTCGCTGGCATCGAGCACCGCCGCTGGGTCCGGTTCGCGGTCGTCAGCTTCTGCAAACTGGCCGAGCACGCCGTGCGGGCGTGGACCGCGGGCGCGGACGTGGTCGTGTCCACGTACCCGCTGGCCAGCCAGACGTTGGGCGAGCTGCGGGCCGCCGGGCGGCTCGACGCGCCAGCCGTCACGTTCCTGACCGATCCCGCCGCGCATCGGCTGTGGTGCCATCCGTCGGTCGATCTGCACCTGGCCGTCACCGCGGCGACCGTGGCCGATGGGGATCGCTACGGCGTCGCGCTGCACGCGGTCGGTGCGCTGACCCAGCCCCGGTTCTCCCAGCCGCTGAGCCTCGCCGACCGGTCCCGGATCCGGCGCGACCTGGGCGTGCACGGCGCCGAGCCGATCGCGCTGATCAGTGCCGGATCGCTGGGGCTGGGGTCGGTTCCCGCCGCTGTCCGGGCAGTCCTCGGGCATCCACGCGTGCGGGTCGTGGTCCTGTGCGGACGCAACGCGTCGCTGCGTCGCGAGCTCGCCGGGCAGGAGCGGGTCACGGCGCTGGGCTGGCGGGAGGACGTTGCGGAGCTCATGGCCGCGGCCGACGTGCTCATCCACAACGCCGGTGGTCTGGTCTTCACGGAGGCATTGGTCGCAGGCCTGCCCGCCATCACCTACCTCGCCATCCCTGGTCACGGTCAGGCCAATGCCCGCGTGCTCGCCGCTGCTGAACTCGCGGCGTGGCCCCAGAACCCCGCAGAGCTGGCCATCGCCATCGATGAGGTGCTGGGGCGGCCGCGAGCGTGGCCACACCTGCCGGTACCGCAGACCGGACCGGATGCCGCAGCGGCGGTCGTGGAGCTGCTCGATCTCGACGGATTCGTGGCCGCTCCGCGCCGGGCAGGCTGAGCTGCGGTTCCCCCTCCGCCGGGTTCTGGGTCTAGGGGAGGGCGTTGACAGCCTTGCGCAGGTTCTTGGTGGCGGGGCCGAGTCGGACGTCGGGAGTGGCGGCGGCGGCCTGGTGGTAGAGCAGTCCGAACGTGAAGCCGTTGCCGTCCTCAAGGTGGGCGTCGGCGCCCAACTCGCGCAGGATGGCGAGGCTGACGATGGCGTCTTGATGCTCTCCGAGCAGCTCTTGGAGCTGCTTGACCCGGGTGGTGAGGCGCCGGACGGGGTCGCCGAGCGTGGGTGTGGCCAGTTCGGCCGCGTAACGCAGTCGTTTGGCGGCTTTGCGCGCGTCATGCAGGGCGGTGTTGCGGTCGTCTCCCGCGGGTAGGTGGGCGGCGGTGGTGAGGTGGTCCTCGACGTGGCGGTAGGCGCGCCGGAGTAGGGGCGTGAGCCGTCGGCGGGCGGGCTTGGCGGCCGCCGGGGTGAACGGGGGGTCGGTGAGCAGCGCCTCGATGCCGGTGAGCAGGTCGAGGTAGCGGTCGCCGTCCAGGGCCGCGACGAGGTCGTCGTGGGCGCGTGCGCGCTTGCCCGCGAAGTAGCGAGTGAGCTGGGCTTGTACCGGTCCGAGCACCAAGTGGTCGGGTAGCGCGGCCACCTCGTGGTGCAGGCGTTGTTCGAGGACTTCGAGGTCGCGCGCCGTGCCAAGGACCGACGCGAGCCAGGCCAGCTCGGTGGTGAGGTCGCGGGTTGCCGTGCGCGGGATGAGCGTGCGGTAGGTCTGCAGTGTGCTGCGCATCCGGCGGGTGGCGACCCGCATCTGATGGACAGCGTTGGGCCGCTCGCGGCGCACTGCGGGGTCCAGCGCGCGGATCGCCTCGTTCTGCTCGTGTAGGTAGGCCAACACCACCGCGCCGAGGGTGGAGCGGCGGCCAAGGGTCGCGGGTCGACGGGGGAGGCGTCGTCCCAGCAGCCGGGCGAGTTTGGAGGGGGCGTCGGAGCGGTGGATGCCCGCCTTGTTCAGGCGGCGTTCCAGCCGGTCGAGCAGGGTGCTGTCGCCGTGGTCGCCGAGTTCGACCTCGATCTCGCGCCAGGTGCGGGTTTCGGTGGTCTCGCCGTGGGTGCGGCCGGTGACGTGGTCATCGACGACCGCGACGAGCTCGTGTTCTTCGCTGTCGGTCAGCCGCCACATCCGCCGCACGGTGCTCAGCTCGGCGACCGGCGCCACCGGCTGTCCCTGGGCGAGGGACCGGATGAGGCTCGTCAGCTCCTGTGGTGGTTGCGGGTTGCGTCGTCGCGCCTCGCCGCGGGTGAACCCGACCTGGATCTCCTCGCGGGTACTCGCGGCGACCGGCAGCTTGAGGTGCCAGCCGCTGTCGGACCCACCCCGACGGCGGCGCAGCGTCACCCCGGCGGCGGCCAGGCGCAGATCTGGGGTGTCAAAATAGGTGGCCTCCAGCAGTTGCTCCTCCGGGCCCACCGCGCTCTGGACACCCGCGACGCCTGACCACGGCGGGAGCGTGGTGTCCTCGTCCACGTCGTACTTGCGCTCGGTCTCCAGCACGCTCTTCGCCACGCCCCTTGACTACCGGAGCCCGACGATGAACGCCAGGTAACAAGGATCAGGTGGACCGGTCGGGTGGTAATTGTTGCCGACGAGCCGGTTAGTCGGATACTTGTCGGATGGTGTTCGACGGGCGCAGCGATCGCCGTGCGGCCGACGCTCATGCCGGGTATGTGGCCGGGCGTTACCGCGACGGCGGCTGGAGCGATGACTGGACCGACGTGCGTCGCTGCGCCGAGGCGACATTCACCGCCTACGCCCCGGCCTGTGTGTGCGGATGGCGGGGCCCGGCCGCACCGGCGACAGCGGAAGGGCATCTGAGCTGCCAACGGATGTGGGTACTCGAGCACGTCGGCGACGCGGCCGTGGTGGTCAGCGGACGGCCGAACTCGACCGCCGTTGATGTGACGACTTTACGAAGCTGTCGCCTCCTGACCTGATCGTCCTTCTGTGGTGCGACTGGCATGAACGGAAACCCATCAGGGATGCCGCTGCGTAGTCGGTCGGCACAGAGGGTGAGTCGCACTGTCGCCCTGCGGTGGTGACCGGCGTCAGTAGCGTGGGTGTTATGCGCCTGGGTGTACTGGATGTCGGCTCGAACACGGTGCATCTGCAGGTGGTCGATGCCCACCGCGGGGGCCATCCGACCCCGACGAGCTCGGAGAAGACCCAGCTGCGCCTGGCCGAGCACCTCGACCGGGACGGCTCGATCACCAAGCGCGGAGCCGACGCGCTGGTCGAGGCGGTCCGTCGGGCCGAGGCGGCCGCCGCGGCGGCGGAGTGTGGCGAGCTGCTGGCGTTCGCGACCTCGGCCCTGCGCGACGCAGGCAACTCGGCCGCGGTGCTGCGGCGTGTGCAGGCCGAGACCGGGGTCGAGCTGCAGGTGCTGCCCGGCGAGGACGAGGCCCGCTACACCTTCCTCGCCGTACGCCGCTGGTATGGGTGGTCGGCCGGGCGGCTGTTGGTGCTCGACATCGGCGGCGGATCGCTCGAGCTGGCCACGGGCCGGGACGAGGACCCCGACATCGCGGTGTCCTTGCCGCTGGGGGCCGTCAGGCTGACCCGGCGCTGGTTCGGTGCCGACCCGCCCTCCCGGACCGAGATGAGCGCGGTCGGCGCGCACCTGGACGACGTGTTAGGACCGGTGGCCCGGCGGGTGCGCAAGCCCGGTGAGTGCGAATTGGTGGTCGGGACGTCCAAGACCTTTCGGTCACTGGCCCGGCTGACGGGCGCGGCGCCGTCCAGTGCGGGGCTGCGGACGCGGCGGCTGCTGACCGATGCCGGGTTGCGTCAGCTGGTCGCGTTCATCAGTCGAATGTCCTCTCGCGATCTCGCCGAACTGGAGGGGGTGAGCGCGGGACGTGCTCATCAGCTGGTGGCCGGGGCGCTGGTCGCCGAGGCAGCCATGCGCGCACTGCACGTAACCGAGCTGGAGATCTGCCCGTGGGCGTTGCGCGAGGGGGTGATCTTGCGCAGGCTGGACACGCTCGACACAGGCATTCCCTCCGAACGCCGCTGGCCGCTGACCGACCGGCACGCCCGACCAGAAACAAACGCCTCCCACGGAACAATGTCGCCTGGATAACCTCGCCCAGGCCGACACCCTCCTCTTTGGCCGGGTGACTTACGAAATGATGGAGGCAGCGTCGCGATCGTCAGCGCAAACGGGAGCGAGGCCTGATTGGATGGAACCCTTCGCCCGGACGATCGATGCGGCAAAGAAGCGAATTCGTGGTGCAGCCCAGGCTGGCGGGCCACGGGCCGACATCGGCGACGAGCTGTGCATGGCGCGCTGGGGTAGCGGTGGCCGCCCAATTGGACCCTGTCGATTACAAGCCTTTCGCCCGGCCCGCTCTGACCATCCTATCGCCGCACGCCGCGAGCAGTGCGCCGACGAAGACGATTCCCATTGAAGCCACGAAGATTCCCATTGAAGCCACGGCCCCCACGAAAGGGGTGAGAGGGTTCCATTCTGAAACTGGGAGAGAGACCCCTCCCGCGCCGGCGATGCCCACGATGAACCCGGCGATACGCAGGAAGGCCCCGGCGAAACCCAGGAAGACCCGGCGAAGCCTGCCATAGTGATCACGTAGCCCACCGCCTTGATCACCTTTCCGATCCGGAGGACCGCGCGGTCGGGGTTGAGTCTGCGACCGCGTTCCAGCGCGCCTCGAATCGCGTCGTCGAGTGACCGCATGGCCGCATGTCGCCTCTGTCGGTCGTCGGAGGACGCAGCGAGACCCGAGACGTTGACGAACTGCATGCGCTGGAGCAGGAACTGCAACTCGTCGGGCAACCGGACGTGGTCGAGGGTCGCGGCGATGACGGGTACCCGCAGGTTTCGCGCCGTGGTGATCTCGTCGAGTACCCACTCCTTCGCCACCGAGTTCGCGGTGACGAGCAGGACGACGACCGTCGACGAGCGCACCGCGGCCTGGATGCTCGCGGCCCACGAGGAGCCGCCGCGGATCTCGCTCTCGTCGAGCCAGGGCTGCCAACCGAGCCTTGTGAGGTCGTCCGCGACGTACCGCGCCCAGCGCTTGTCCTCGGAGGCATGGCTGATGAAGATCCTGCGCTGTGAACCGCCGCGAGCTGCGGACGTCCGACGGGCAGGAACCTGTCGCCCCGCAGGTGCGACGAACTCAGCGTCGACGCTGCCCCAGCGGATCTGATCGCCCTCGCCGAGGGGCGTCCAGCCCGCAACGGGTGACCGTTGAGGAAGGTGCCGTTGGTCGAGCCGAGGTCGCGCATCAGCAGGACGGTGCCGTCCCATGACAGCTCCGCGTGCCGCGAGCTCACGTCCGGCCCGCCGAGGCGCAGGTCCACCCCCGGCGCCCTGCCCACCTCGACCCGCCCGACACGGAGCACCAGGACCTGATTCCGGTCGTTCCCGAGATGGACCACCAACTGGGCGGACGCCGCACTCATCACACCTCCCCTCGATGCCATCAAAGAGCGACCCAGCCCGCGGAAAATACGTCGCCGCGACGAGTGGCACGGTGCGCGACCAACTCGTGCTGCCTCGATCTGATGGGCCCGGGGTTTGCTGACCCCACACCCTGGGTGACCCGATGGAGCTCCGCCCTCGGTCGTGCGTAAACGGACCGGGGATGAGACAGCGTGCCTGCCGGCGGCGAGACGTTGACGATCGTGTCCGCCCCACCTCGCGTCAGGGATCGAGAACTTGGACATCAGGAACATCGGGGTCGGCGAGGGCGGGCTGCGCCATCAGGCGTCCTTCGACACCAGCATTTGCAGGTGCAAACTCTTTCTTGAGCGGTGCACGCACCGGGCGTACAGTCGAATATGTGTTCGACGATGATGGCTGGTGCAGCGAGGCAGATGACGCCGCGCCGCCTGAGTCAATGCCGCCTGAGCCGATGTCGGAGCCGTGGAACCGGCCCGATTCTGCGGTGCGGCCTGATGGGTACGCCGCGTTGGAGTTGCAGTCGGCCACCGGTAACCCCACCGAGCTCACCGACGCCGAGGTGATCGAGGCCATCCGCGGCTATGACCACGTGGCGTCGTGGGCCGCGGCCCGCCAAGCGCGGATGTTGGCCGAGTTCGCCCACCGCCGCCCACCCGACCGCACCGACGTGCTGGATCGGGTCACGGTCGGCCCGGTCTCGGCGTGGGCGCCTGATGAGGTCGGGTTGGCCCTGACCCTGTCACGCGGCACCGCCGCGGCCCGGCTGGAGCGTTCGCTGCGCCTGACCCAGGTGCTGCCCGCCACCCTGGCCGCCTGGGACGCCGGTCGGATCGACCAGGCCAAGGTCACCGCCATCCACGACGCCACGTTGGCGCTGTCGGACACCGCGGCGCAGGCGGTGCAGGACCGGGTCCTGCCCACGGCACCCACCCAGACGTTGGCCCAGTTACGCGCCGCGTTGGAGCGGGCGGTCATCGCCACCGACCCCGCGGGCGCGGACGCGCGGCACCGCAAGGCTCACCGGCAGCGGCGGGTGGCGCTCAACCCCGACCGCGACGGTATGGCCTCGCTGTGGGCGTTGCTGTCGGCCCCCGACGCGCTGACCTGTTATGGCTGGCTCACCGCGCTGGCCCGGGGTCTGCCTGCTGCCGATGCGCGCAGCATGGACGCCCGCCGGGCCGATCTTCTGGTCGCCCTGCTCACCGGCAACCTGCTCCTCCGCCCCACCCCCGACCACAACCCACCCGCCACCGACCCACCCGCCACCGACCCACCCGCCACCGACCCACCCGCCACCGACCCACCCGCCACCGACCCACCCGCCACCGACCAGGACGCCGCCGGTGGGGATGCTGCCGGCCAGGACGTCGCTGCCGGTGGGGACGTCGCTGTCGGTGGGGACGCTGTCGGTGGGGACGCTGTCGGTGGGGACGCTGCCGGTGGGGACGCTGTCGGTGGGGACGCTGTCGGTGGGGACGCTGCCGGTGGGGACGCTGCCGGTGGGGACGCTGCCGGTGGGGACGCTGCCGGTGGGGACGCTGCCGGCGGGGACGCTGCCGGCGGGGACGCTGCTCGGTCCAGGACGTCACCGGCGGGGACCGCGGTGACCACGCCGCTGCCGGCGGGGACCGCGGTGACCACCGCCGCGTGCCGAATCCGCCGGTGCCGAATCCGCCGGTGCCGAATCCGCCGGTGCCGAATCCGCCGGTGCCGAATCCGCCGGTGCCGAATCCGCCGGTGCCGAATCCGCCGGTGCCGAATCCGCCGATGCCGACCCCGCCGATGCCGACCCGATCGGCGGGGGCGTCGGGGCCGGTGCGGGGTCGTGGTGGGTCCGGACCGACCTGCCCACCCCGGTCGCCCCCACCAAGCCCCTGGTGCAGGTGGTGATCCCGCTCAGCACCCTCACCGGCGCTGATGACAGCCCGGTCGAGCTGACCGGCTACGGACCCCTACCGCCTGCGATGGCGCGCGCCCTGGCCGCCGACGGGGTGTGGAAACGCCTGATCACCGACCCCCTGTCGGGGGCCCTGCTCGACCACGGCCGCCACACCTACCGACCACCCGCGGCCCTGGCCGAGTTCCTCCGGGCCCGCGACCGACATTGCCGGGTGCCGATCTGCCGTCGCCGCGCCCTGGATTCCCAACTCGATCACACCGTCGGCTATCACACCCACCACGGCACCACCGACCAGCAGAACCTGTACAACGCTTGTCTGTGTCATCACCGGATGAAAGACGCCCCCGGCTGGAGCGTGACCCAACATCGTGATGGGCGGCTGACCTGGACCACCCCCACCGGCCACCGCTACAGCAGCCGCCCGTTCGACTACCGGCCCGAACCCGACCTGGTCGCCGCCATCACCGCCCTCGACCAAGCCGCCCACGACCAAGCCGCCGCGCGACCGTGCTTCAGCGGGGGACACCGCTCGGGCCCCCGCCGACCGACCATCCGGTTCACCGTTCGACCGACCCGCGCCACCCGCCGATCCCGCCGACCCGCCCCCGTTTTGAGCATCTCGGTCGAGCGGCCGCACTCGCCCACCGCATCACCCAGATTCCGGCGCTCGACCGGCTCGACCAGCGCAGACGCGACGGCCAAGAGCCGGAGATGCCGGAGATGCCGGCGCACGGGCCTCGGCGCCCGGCACCGCGTGGGCGATGGCGGCGCCAACTGTGCCCGCGCCGCAGCACAGGTCGACGACCGCCGCGGCGGGTCGATCCAGCGCCGCTGTCCCTTGGCGGCGGCATCCACGGATGCCCCGGCTGGCACCTCGCACAGTTGCCCACCGCGGTCGAGGTCGAACGCTTGACGCCCTCAGCGTGCACGCGGCGTAGGCGTCATTGCGCCTTAAGGGCGTATTGAATCCTCTTCTCGGCGCATCTTGGACCCGAGTTGTCCGTCGTCGAGGACCGCGCTCCTCAGAACAAGGTGATGGAAGCTGCGTCGTGGAATCCCGCCATGCCCATCGCCTGGGCGGCCGTCAGCATCTCGAGCCGCGCATGAGGCGGGGAGCGCTCCTGGGGGCAGTGCTGGCGGTCGTGCTGGCGTCGACGGCCTGCGGCGCAGCGTCACGTCCTCCGCCGCCGACCACCGACCCTTCGGCGAGGGCCACCTCGCCGCTCAGCGTCACGTCGTGGGTCGACCAGGTGCAGAACTACGCAGGCGGCAGGCTCGACGCGATCACCGCCGCGCCGCATCAGCTGGCCGTCATCGATCTGGCCAGAGACGCGGGATCGTCGTACTTCGGGCCGGAGGAGGTCGCGGCCGTGCGGGCGTCGGGCAAGATCGTGCTGTCCTACTTCGAGATCGGCAGCATCGAGGACTACCGCCCAGAGGCAGGTCTGATCGGCCGCGACGCGCCCGACCTCGTGCTCAACCGATGGGAAAGCTGGCCCCATGAGCACTTCGTGCGGTACTGGGACCCACGCTGGTGGGACAAGGTGATTGCGCCCCGCCTCGACCGGGCGCTCTCGGCAGGCTTCGACGGCGTCTATCTGGACACGCCGCTGGCCTATGAGGAGCTCGATCTCGCGATGGTCCCCGGCCGTACGCGCCCGGAGCTGGCGAGGGCAATGGCGGACCTGGTGATCCGGATGAGCCGGTATGCAAAGGGCCGCCATCCGGGCTTCCTCATCGTCCCGCTGAACTCGCCGGAACTGCGTGAGCAGTCCGGCTATGTCGACGCCATCGACGGCATCGGCATCGAGGATCTCTACTACCTGCCCACCGACCGGCCATGCGACCTGGACTACTGCCCGGTGAACCTGCGCAACGTCCGGGCCCTGCACGACGCCGGGAAGTTCGTGCTCGCCGTGGACTACGCCACGCAACCCGATCACATCCGGGCGGCCTGCGCCCATTACCGCGAGGAGGGCTTCGCAGGGTACGTCGGGCCCCCCGAGCTCAACCGCATCGCCCCACCCTGTCCGTGAGAGGAATGACGAGATGACGACGGATCGTCCGGTCGGCTTCTACTACGGCTCGGGCAAGCTGGAGCGGCTCACCCGCTTCGACCGCGTCGTCCTTCAGCCTGACGCTTACACCCCCGCAGAGCTTGCGCAGCTCCGCGGGGCGGGCACGCTCCCGCTCGCCTACCTTTCGCTCTCTGAGGACGTGGGCCCGCCCGCGCCGTGGCAGCGCGATGAGCGCAACCCCGACTGGGGTGGGGCAATGGTCGTCATCGGCGATCGGCGGTGGGTGGAGCACGTCGTCGCGAGCGCCGAGGCCGCCCTGGACGCGGGGTTCACGGGCCTGTTCCTCGACCAGCTCAACGTCGAGTTCACCTATCCAGGGGACCTCCCCGACCTGCTCGCGCTCATCACCACCTTGCGCGGGCTGCCGCGCTCGGGCTACGTGCTGGCCAACCGCGGCTTCGCGATGCTGCCTCAGCTCGCCGAGGTCGTGGACGGCATCCTGTTCGAGTCGTTCTCGGCGCGATGGACCGACAGCGGGTACGCGTCGTGGCCGCACGACGTGCTCGACTTCCACGGCGGCGTCGCGGAGCGGCTGCGTCTGCTCGACGTGGATGCTTTCGCGCTCGACTACGCCGACGCCGAGCACCTCTCCGAGTTCGCGCGCAGACGGGCGGCCCGGTTCGGCATGCCGTGCTTTGTCAGCAATAAGGCTCTCTCGCGGATCTAGTGGTCAAGTTCGTTAGTTCGGCGCAGCGGCGCTAATCGCCAATTCGGGGTCAGAGCTGGTGGTGGTATTATCCGCCCGTGTCTACCAACCATTGGAAGAGGCTGAGCACCGCAACACTGTTGGAACACCCCCGGTTCAACATTGTTGAGGACGACGTGATCCTCCCAGAAGGCGGCGAAGCGAAGTATCTGCGCTTTGAGGGGCAGCGCGATTACGTCACGATCGTCGCCGAGCGCGAGGGCAGGTTCGCCATGCTGTGGGAGTACTCGTACCCGCTCGATGAATGGCTGTGGCAGTTTCCGGAGGGAATGCTCCGACCAGGCGAGGACCCCGTGTCGGGTGCGGCGCGAGAACTGGTCGAGGAGACCGGCTGGACGCCCGGCCATGTCGATGTCATCGGAATGAACTACGGCAACCATCGCCGGTCCGGGCAAAAGAACCACGTTGTGCGGGCGGCCGGATTGACGCAGACCCATACACCGACGGGCGACCCCGAGGAAGCGGGCACCGAGACGCACTGGTTGACCAAGCAGGATGTGTGGGGCAAGGTGGCGTGCGGAGAGATCAAACAGAAGAATACGCTTGCGGCCCTCGGACTGTATCTGGTCCTCCACGGATCCCGATAAATGGCTCAGCGGTAGTGGTAGACGCGTCCGACTGTCACCATCAGCCTCCCCAACAGCAGAACGAGGAGACAGGTCGCGGCAACCAGGAAGACCTTGATCGGAGCGTAGGATCCGACGAGGTCGGCGAAGAACGCCACGGCCACGAGGTTTGCCGCGACAACAGCCGACATGAACCCGAGCAGCGCGAGGAGCTGCTCGTGTCGAGAAAGGACGAAGCTGAGGAAGAAGGCTGAGCCGAGCACCACGTGCGCCTCGACGAGCAGGACGCCGGGCTCGGTCAGAACTCCGAAGGTCTGCAGGATGCTCAGGAGGATCGTCCCCAACGCGGAGAGGACGAGCTGGCACAGCAACAGCTCGCGCAGGGCGAGGCGGCGGGCGTGGCGGCGGAAGTCCGCAGGCGACACCGTGCGCCGAAGCAGCTCGACGGCCTGCTCGGTGAACCGGCCCGCCCGCCACTCCACGACACCCATCGACGCGACCAGCGGGGCGACCGCGATGGCCAGATCGAACTGCCCGATGACGTAGCGGGTGTCGGTGAAGAGCAGGAAGAGCGCGCTCAGGCCCGCAAAGCAGCAGGCGAGAACCACCGGTTGCACGATAAGGCCCCAGGGGACGAGTCCCTTGGGGTCGGGATTGGATCCCGCGATACTCAGCCTGCTCGCCATGAACGCCGCCCCGACGAGGAGAACGGCCGACAGACTCGCGGCGAGAAGCGTCGGGACAACGAGTGCGGTGGGGTATCTGAGTGCGATGTGGGTGAATCCCACGGCGCAGGCCGGAATCATCGCGATCGCCAACCAGAGTTCCTTGCTGTAGAAGACGAGGACACCCGAGGTGAGCTGGAACGTCATCTGGCCGACCATGAACAGCACCAGCGGGGGTCCGCCCAGCCCCGCGACCACGATCAGTATTCCGCCGAGGAACGCCACGCCGAGGCCCGCGGCGCCGAGCATCTGCATGACCTTGCCCGCGGCGCGCTCCCGCCGCTGGCCACGGAGCTGGTTGGCGATGGCGCTCATGGCCATTCCCCAGATCCAGCCGAATGCGGTGGCCACGATCATTCCAAAGAGGATCTTGGCGGCGCCGAGGTAGGCGAAGACCGCTGGGTAGACCGCGCTGGGCAGCATGTACAGGGGGCCGTGCAACACCACCCGAAGCGTCTCGAGCGGCCGACTGGGCCTTTCCACCACTGGTTCCGCTGGACGCCCGCCGAGCCTGCCCAGCACCACTCTCGCCAGGGCGAACACATCGCGGTGGCCATAAAGAAGGTGGGCCATGTCGTCGGTGACGCCGCGGCTTTCCAGCGCGGCGGCGACGTGCATCTCGTCCACCGCTGCCGGAACAGCCGCAGCGGCAGTCTTCGTCAGCTCGGCGTAGGGATCGTGGCGCTGCCTGACGTCGTTCATGACGCTCGCCACCTTTGCCGCGTAGGGGGTGGGTTGGTCGCGGCGCGTGGGAGCCCGACGTCGAAGCGACGTGTCGCATCGTCGTCGAGGTGTCCGCGGTGGGTGATCTCCCCGCTGGCGTGCACGACACCCAGGTCGGTTCCCGGCCCGCGGACGGGCAGTGGGATCTGCCTCAGGGTCAGGGTGGGGGCCGATGGTGGATAGGGCGGCGGCGCCGGACGCCGAGTTGCTGACGGGCCGGATGCGGGCGCGGGGCGCCGGGTCGGCGATGACGCAGGTCGCTGGGTTGGCAACGGGGAGTGCTGGGGTGCCGGTCGGTAGGTCGGCGAAGGGTGGCGTGCGGGTGCCGGGCGGCGTGTTGGCGTCGGGCCGTGGGCGGGCGTCGGGTGGTGCGACGGTGTCGGCAACGGATGCCGCACGGGCAGAGGTGCAGGCGGAGGTGCCTGCTGGCTGCCGCGCACGGGAACCTGCGGCGACGCCCCGTTGCGGGCGAACTCCCCCGCGGGTGCGGGCAGGGCGCGTGGCACCACAATGGTCTGGTCACGCTGACCGACGAGCTCATGGTAAATCGTCCGGTAGGCGTCATTCCATTGATCGAGCGTAAAGCGCTCCAGCACGCGCTGGCGGGCGAGTCCGCCCAGCCTCTGGCGCAGTTCGGGGTCGGTCAGCAGCTGGACACAGGCCTGGGCGATCGCGTTGTGGTCGCGGGGGGGCACGACGAAACCTGCGTCGCCGACCGCCTCGGTGACCCCGCCGACATTCGTGCACACCGGCGGTCGGCCGACGGACATCGATTCCACCACGGTATAGGGGAAGCCTTCCGAGATGCTGGTCAAGGCAACCACGTGACCGGCCGTGTAGGCGTCGACCTGGCGGGGTACGCGGCCCTCGAAAACGGCGGCCCCGGTCAGTCCGAGCTCGTCGACAAGGGCAACACAGCTCTTGTGGTACCCGGCGTTCTCCGGCGGAACGGGGCCGAAGATGCGAAGCCGAGCATTGGGCACCTTGGCCCGCACGACCGCAAACGAGCGGATCAGGGTGTGCAGATCCTTGAGCGGGTCGATACGGCCGACGAAGACAATGGTCGGCTCCGCGGGCTCGCCTTGCGCCGCCGGAAAGTCCTCCGGGTTGATCCCGTTGTACATCGTGCGCACCCGTCCTGGGTCCGCGCCATTCTTGAGCTGCCACCGGCGGTTGTACTGTGAGTGTGGGGTCAGGAGATCCGACATGCGGTAGGCCGCGCCCGCAAGCGCGCGGAAGAACCGCAGCATGATCACCTTCACCGGGTACGGCTCGGTTTCGCGCACATTGCTCAGGTACTGCTCGCGGAGATATACACCGTGCTCGGACATGAGGACCGGGGTGCCGAAGGCCCACTTGCAGGTCATGGCGACCAGCGCACTGATGCCATTCATCGCCAGGTGGCAGACGTCGCTCCTGATGGGTGGATGTGACAAGGGCCGCAGCACGTGCTCGAGGCTGTCGGTCGCGGCGAGTGCGTGGTCGAGTGTCAGCTCACCGGCCTCGGCGTGCATGCCCGCCTCGCGCCAGACCTCGAGGAGCCGCTCCAACGCTGCGTTCGTGATGAGTGCAGCCCGGAGGTCATTGCTCTGCGCGTAGAAGAACATCTCGCGCAGGGCGGCCAGGAAGTCACCGACTGTGCCCCAGGGGTCTGCCACCATCGCCGCCTTGGGCCGTATCAGGGCACGCAGGAAGGCATAGTGGATCTTGGCGAAGGACGCGGCAGGCTTGCGGTCACGGCCTTCGGTCGGCGGCGGGGCACCCCAGAGCGGAATGTTCACAACCTGCGCGAGATTGGCGGGAGCCTCCCACGAGCTGCGCTCCGTTCCGTCGACGGAGAGGGCAACCGCGGTGAAGGAGTTCTCAGGCATTCCCTGAACCAGTTGATGACACCAGGTGCTGACACCACCCGCGTGGTAGGGGTAGGTGCCTTCGCCGATTATCATGACGTGCAGTGGTCGGGTGCCGACCGGCCGAAGCGGAATCGGGTCCGTCCTCGGGAGGGCCTGCAGGACAGTGGCGTCGGTGTTCACTGGCGTGGCCTCACCGTGAGCGTTGTGGTTCGGCCCCCGCGGGTGTCCACTCGTGCGATCAAGTCGGAGCCGTATTTTTCCACTTGATCGGAGTATGCGTCGTCCTCACCGGCCGCCCCTGAGTCCTCCACCCCGGTGAAGAAACGGGTCTGGTCGAATGTCGACGTATAGGTGATGGTGTTGTCGGTCCGGTTCCACAAGGCGTCCTCGTCCGTGGACAGGGCGGCGAAATGGGAGGTGCGCGCTTTGGCGTAGCCTGCGAGCGTCGGCCAGTCCGGGTTCTCGAGTGGAACTGAGTACATCGAGCTGTACTTCGCGACCACGGCGCTGAGCCAGTCGAAGGTCAGGCTCTTGCCCGGTTCGTAGACGTGGAGGTTGCCCTGGTGCAAGGTATGCGTGTAGGCGGAACCGCTCACGATGTGCTGCAACGCGATGTCGGCCTCGGCGTCGATGATCTCCGCGTAGCTCAGGTCGTGATCCGCGTGGCCCGCGACCGTGCCTCGCTCGCCGTAAAGGGAGTTGTAGATCTCGGTCTGTTCGGCAGGCGTCGTGGCCTCGAAGGCGATGTTGGTCGGCCAGTCCGGCACGATGAAGAGGGCGGGCTGCAGCGGGTGGTAGGTGCCACAGTTGAAGCACGCGGGCCGGTGACTGTCGAAGGACATGTTGCCGTGGAGGTACTTGACACCGAGGTCCCGCGCGGCCTTGAGCAGGTCGGGATTGGACGCGCCCAGGCCGTGGTCGGTCGGTGAGCTGAGCGAGAGCGGGTCGGCGTTGAACACGCCGAGGCCGGAGTACTCCGGGGTCTTCAAGACGGTCGACGGCACGTTGATGCCGATGGTCTTCGCCGCCTCGAGGTTCTTCTCGATCTCAGAGTGGTTCTGGTCGTAGCCGGTCACGTTCATGGCAGGGTGGCTGAAGGTGTGGTTGATCCAGCGGAACCGGTCGGCGAGGCAGCGGGTGTAGCTCGAGAGGGGATCAGGGGTGCCCGCCGAGTCGCATTGCGCGGGCGCGCCCGCGTTGAAGGGCGCCGCGTTGTAGGCGATGTTCAACGTGAACCCGGCGGAGAGCGGGTAGCGGTTTCGCAGGTCCGTCTGCTGCTGGTCGATCCCGGCGACCTCAGGACCGGTGAGGCGGAACGTCGCGCCCGTGCCGGGAAGCCCGCGCAGCGTCGTGGCGAACCAGTCGTCGACGTCGACGTTGAGCCAGTGCCGCAGCTCGCCGAGGAAGACTCCCTTGGTGGCCCACCGCAGCAGCCCGTAGCCGAGCAGGTCGGTGACGACCTTGTTGGCCCCGAGGGAGAACGTCAGCCCGGCTCGCTCCCTGCCGTCCTGACCGACCGCGACGATGCCGACCACGTCGGTGCCGACGGTGAGCATGGCTTGGGCGTTGCAGTGCGGCGCGACGGTGGCGCGGTAGAGGTAGGAGTTCTGGATGGGTATCCGCACCGCGGGGTTCAGGTAGTCGAAGATCCCCGCTCCGAAGGTGTTGAGGGTGGCCTCGACACCTCCGGCAGGCACGGGGCCATCGGTGCCGGGACGGAGGCAGTAATCCTCTGGGAAGGGGTTCGGCGACGTCTTCAACGCGACCTGACGCACGTGGAAGGCGCGCTCGTACTCCCAGAGGGCCTGCCATTTGTCCGCGCTCAACGCGCTCACGTAGTTGCCGCCGCCGTCGGGCAGCAGGAGAGCGCTGTCGGTCAACAGGATCGCGTTGTACCTGCCGACGCCGCTCGGGCGGACGAGGTGGCCCTCGTCGATCGCGTCACTCTTGGCGAGCACGACGTCGTAGGGAGTACCGATCTTGTCCAAGACCGATTTCCAGGTCGCAAGACCGAGGTCGTCGTTGTCGGATGCGATGATCAGTTGGCGGAGGGCAACCGTGCTGCCAGGAGCACCTTGACCGGCGTCCAGGTTCGTCCAGACGGAGGAGAGGTTTCCGAAGAGCGCCAAGGGGACCACCAAGATCACGATGAGAAAGCATCCGAGGGCAAGACCTGGAATCTTGCGCATCACATTCATCAGGCCACCGGCGGCAGCCCCGTTGTCGGGGCGAGCCGCCTATTTCCTTCCGTCCACCAACGATTTCATTTCCACGGCAGGCCGAACAAGGGTGGGTGCACCCCGGGCCCGGGTAGGCTGACGACCACCCGGGAAGTGGGGTTTACCCTCCCTCGTTCAGCGCCGCCCCCTCACGCGACCTTGTCGACCTTG
Organism: uncultured Actinomycetota bacterium; assembly: GCA_963826705.1. Classification (GTDB taxonomy): domain Bacteria; phylum Actinomycetota; class Actinomycetes; order Mycobacteriales; family Pseudonocardiaceae; genus Pseudonocardia. The sequence goes on along the minus strand of CAWGYF010000024.1, from coordinate 136,820 downwards.
TCGACCTCGTCCAGAAACCAGTTGTCGCGGTACCAGGCGAACGTCCGGCGCACCCCTTCCTCGATGCCCACCTTCGGCGTGAAGCCGGTCAGGGCCCGCAGCACGGTCAGGTCAGGGCACCGCCGGGCCACCGAGCCCGTCGGAGCAGGCTCGATCTGCAGTTCGGGACGGTAGTCGGCTACCCGCAGGATCAGCCTGGCCAGGTCTCCGATATTCGTCTCCTCGAGATCATTGCCGATGTGCACGATTTTCCCGAAGGCCGCGTCCGAAGCCATCAAGCGTTGCATGGCCTCGGTCGCGTCGTCGACGTGACAAAATGCGCGGAACTGCTCGACGCCGAACACCCGGAACGGGTTCTCGCGACGCATGGCACGCAGCGAGAGCTCCGGAATGACGTGGTCGGCACCCATTCTCGGGCCGTAGACATTGTGAAAGCGCCCGATCACGTAGGGGATCGCCTTGGCCTTTGCCGTGTGCACGACGGCCGCCTCGCCGATCATCTTGCTCACGCCGTAGGCGAAGCGGGGGGAGGTGATGTCCTCCACCATCAGCGGCACCGTCTCCGGGGTCGGAACGGGCACGATGTCGGCCATGACGCCCCCGGCGTAAGCCTCGCTCGTGGACGCGAAGAACAGTCGCGTGCCCGGCTTGATCCAGTCGAGGAGGTGCATCAGCGCGAGGGTGTTGATCCGGATTACCCGCGCAGGGTCCTTCTCGACGTTGCGCACCCCGACGACCGCGGCCAGCATGTAGACCTGATCCCAGCCGTGGGGGATGCGGTCGTAGGACCGGGGATCGGTGAGGTCGGCGTGCAGCACCGGCACACCGATCGCCTCGAGCTCGGGGTCGCGACGGCCGCGGGAGAAGTCGTCGACGATCGTGACGGAGTGCCCGTCCGCGATCAGACGACGGGTCAGGTGCAGCCCGATGAATCCCGCGCCGCCCAGAATGAGGGTTTTCATGCCGAGGCCTCCAGAGTCTCTCGGTCGGTGGCAGGCGCGTCGTAGCCGAGTCCGGCATAACGCACACCGCACGCGCGGACGTCGGCGGCGTCGAGAATCCGCCAGGAGTCGTACACGAAGCCGATGTTCGTGCCGGGCAGGACCTGCGCCATGTCCAGGGCCCGGTAGGACGGGTGGTCGATGATGACCAGGACGGCATCCGCGTCACGGAGGGCGGGAGCCAGGTCGTCGGGCAGGCCGCCGTATGCGCGGATCACATCGGCCCTGACCAGGGGGTCGTGGCCCACGACGCGAATGCCTGCCTTGTTGAACACGGGCATCATCGCCGCGATCGGGGTCCCCCGCATGTCGTCGGTGGGCGGCATTCCCTTGTACGCCCAGCCCAGGACGGCAAGCGTGGTGCCGCCGGTCTCGCGCATGAGCTCGACCACGCGGTGGGCGACGTGCACCGGCAGGGCCTCGTTGAGCTCCCGAGCCGCGCGGATCAGGGCGGGCATGTGCCCATTCGCCGCCGCTGCGGAGATCATGATGTAGGGGTCCTTCGAGAGGCACCCGCCGCCCACATACCCTGGCTTGGCGATGTCGGGCCGCGGGTAGTCCAGGTTGGTCGCCCTGATCACCTCCAGCGGGTCGAGGCCGAATCGCTCACTCACCATCGCGACCTCGTTGCCGAACGAGTAGATGACATCGGTGTGGCAGTTGTTGGTGAGCTTGACCATCTCAGCGGTCTCGAGGCTGGACACGTCGACGATCTGCTCGGCCAGCCCGGAGAAGAACGCGCGGCCCAGTTCGAGGCTCTCGTCGTCGAGCCCGCCGATGACCTGCGGCAGCTCGACGAGCTCCCGCAACGCCTGTCCCTGGATGGTCCGCTCCGGGGCCATGACCAGCCGCGCCGAACCCCACGCGCCGGTGAGCACGGGGAGCACGACCCGCCTGCTCGTGCCGACCGGGACCGTGCTCCGGACGACGACGAGGGTGTCGGGCGAGCAGCGCTCTGCGACGTGCTGCGCCGCCGCGGCGAGGTTCTTCAGGTATGGCTCGTGGGTGGTCTCGTCCACCGGCGTGGACACGCAGATGACGGCGGCGTCGACGGTGTCGCGCGGCAGCTCCGAGCCGATGAAGATGTTCTTGCCGACGAGCTCGCTGAACGCCTCCGCGACACCGGGCTCGAAGATGTGCGGGCGCCCGTTGCGGAGCGACTCGACGACCGGCGCCTGAACATCGACGCCGTAGACCTCGTAGCCCTTCCTGGCCATCCCGGCGGCCAGGGTGAGGCCGACATAGCCCATCCCGATGATGCCGACCCGTCGCAGCGAAGGTGGTTGGTTCTCCATGTGTTCTCCCGTATGCCTATAGGTTGGTGTCCGAGTCGTCCGAGTCACTCGCCGGTGGCCGCGTGGGCCCAGAGCGCCTCGGCAGAAGCGCGCAGGCCGTGGACGGGCGCCCAGCCGAGAGTTGTCTTGATCTTTTCGATGTCCGCGGCGATCCAGTGCACGTCGCGGGAACGGGTGGGCGCGGGTGCTGACTCGCGCACCTCACCCCTGAAGCCCGCCACCTCGGCGAGGGTCCTGACCACCTCGCGAGCGGAGACTCCGACGCCACTGCCCACGTTGAGCACGGAATCCTTCAGCTGGTCGGCGAGGGCCGCGGAGACGACCGCCGTCGCGACGTCCCGCACGTCGACGAAGTCCCGATAGGCGTGCAGAGCGCCGAGCTCGATGTGGTCGTGTCCGTGATCCAGCGCGGTGCGCATGCGCGCGGCCGCCCGACCCAGCATGTTCTCGGTCGACGTTCCCTGGCCGATGGGATTGAAGACACGCAACGCGACCGCGTCGACCCTGCCGTCCTCGGCGGCGAGCCGTACCAGCCGCGTACCGGCCAGCTTGGTGATGCCGTACGAGGAAACCGGGTCGGTGGGCGCGTCCTCCGCGACCGGCCGGTCGACCGGGACCACCCCGTACTCGGCCGCCGAGCCCAGCACCACGAGCCGCGCGGCGCGACATTCTCCTGCCACCGCTTCGAGCAGCCGGGCGGTGCCCAACACGTTGGCCGCGACCAGCTCGTCCTCACGACCTGCGAGCTTGCCCACGAGACTGATCACGACATCGGGAGCCGTTTCCCGGAGCAACCCTCTCAGCTGCTCGATCGGGTCGCTCACCAGGTCGTGCCGTACCCACCCCGGCCCGGGCCGCTCGCGGCGACTGACCCGCACGAGCTCGCCCACCCGGCTCTCCCGGCCCAGGACGGCGCTGATCGGACGGCCCACGAATCCCGAGGCACCGAACAACAGGACGCGGCGGGCGGCCATCACGCCGCCGCGATTCGCGAGTTTCGGCCGCCATCGGGCAGAAGGCGCGACTTTATCTCCTCGAACATGTCATTGGCCTCGTCGTAGTCATCGGGTCGACCGATGTCGAGCCAGTAGCCGTCGAACCCGTATGACCGCGGCAGCGGGCGCCTGCCGAGCAGGTCGAGCACCAGGTCGTCGAACCCGAACGGCACGTTCCTCGGATACTCGGTGAGTGCGGCACGGGAAATCGCGTAGACACCCATGCTCACCGAGTAGAACAGCGTCGGCTTCTCCCGGAAGCTGACGATCTCCTTTTCGGAGGTCTCCAGTGTCCCGAAGTCAATCTTCACTTGCCGCTGGTAAGTGGCCACGGTCAGCGGAACACCGGTTGACTTGTGGTCCGCGAGCAGCTGCGCGTAGTCGAGATCGGTGAGGACGTCACCGTTCATCACCAGGAAGTGCTCGGGCAGCCGGTCGAGGACGTTCAGCACCGGGCCGATCGTGGACAGCGGCTTGTCCTCCTCGACGTAGTCGATCTTCAGGCCCCATCGCGACCCGTCGGAGGCGAACGCGCGAATGAGCGCACCGAGGTGTCCGATCGCCAGAGTCACCCGGCGGAATCCCTGAGCGCGCAGCTGCTGCAGGATGATGTCGAGAATGGCGTACTCCTCGCCGATCGGCACCAGCGGCTTGGGGATCGCGGTCGTATACGGCCGCAGCCGCACACCTCGACCTCCGGCAAGAATGACGACGTGCATGAGAATCCTCTCCACGTGGTGATGCCTCTGTTGGGCAGAACAAGGCGCAATGACAGAGATGGTTCCGGCGGGGCAAGAGCGACTCAACGGGGTGCGCCCTACGCTCGGTGGTGCCAGCACTGCGGCGCGGGGTGGGGTCTACCCCCCATGCGGGCATATGGCCGGTGGTGAGGATTCCGGTCATCGGTGGCCTGCTGTCGGGGCAAGCGTCGAGACGATTGTCGATGTCTTGTGCTCGCCGACGATCCCCTCCGCGCGCAGAATGATGATCAGTGCGGCGACCGTCACGGCCACGAGGAGGAGGGTGGCGACCACGGCGATGACCGCGATGCGCGCCGCGCGGTAGCCCATGCGCGGCCGCAGTGCCGTCGCGGTCGTCGCGAGGTCGGGCTGCGGTGCGGCGGTGCTGGTGGCCGGAGAACGCCGGATGCCCGGTCCGCTGGCGATCGGCCCTGAGACGGGTCGGCCAGGGTCGGTGCGGCTTCGGGCGGCCCTGGCGGCCTCCCCGGCGGACAGGCGCGTGCCTCTGTGCGAGGGTGTCGCGAGGCGGGCGGCGCCGAGCGCCACGACGAACTCGGGATGGGCGTCGAGCAGCACCGGGCGGCCGACGACCTCGGAGATCGTGCGGCCGACGAGCGGGATCCGGGTGGAGCCTCCGGTCAGGCAGACGCCGCTCAGGTCGTCGGGCGCGATGCCCGCGGACGCGAGCGCCCGGCGCAGCGCCGCCATGGGCGCGTCGAGCAGCGGCCGGATCAGGCCCTCGAGGGTCGGCCTGCTGAGCGGGATCTGGACCTGTCGCTCAAGGAGGAAGACCGGCACGACGGTGTCGGTCTTGACCGAGAGCGCCATTTTGGCGACGACGCAGTCGCGGTGCAGCCGGGCGAGTGCCGTCGCGATCGCCGAGTCGTCGACGTCCAGCTCGGCGAGGGCGCCATTCGTCGCCCGGTCGACGTAACCCAGGATCGCCTCGTCGATGTCAGCGCCACCGAGGCGTTCGATGGACTCGGGGGTGCCGAGGACGTCGAAGTCGTGAAGGCTCTTGCGCAGGATGGTGACTTCGCAGGTGCCGCCGCCCATGTGGAAGACCGCGACGGCCGCGCCGTCGGCGAACCGGCCCGACGCGTCGTAGTGGACCGCGGCCGCCACCGCCTCGGTCACCGTCCGCGCCGCCGCAAGGCCCGCGAGCCGCGGCACGTCGTCGAACAGCTCCCGGCGGAACGGGCCCCAGCTCGCCGGGTGCGTCAGCACCACCTGGTCGGGCGGACGGCCGCGGGCGACCGTCGCCCTGGCCACCACATCGCTCAGCATCCGGGCCAGCAGGACCGGGGGCGCATGCGCGGTGTTGCCGATCATGATCGGTGTCGGGTCGCCGAGTCGCCGCCTGACCTCGCGAACGACGCGGTCGGGGTGGAGATGGTGGCGGCGAACGGCGGGATCGCCTGAGATCATCGTGCCGTCGGCACGGAGATACACCGCAGCGCCCGCGACGACGCCCCGTTCACCCAGGCTGATCATCTCGACCCGGGGGCCCTGGGCGGCAGCGGCGACGACCGAGGTCGTCCCCAGGTGCACGCCGAGCCCGTAGGACATGTGTGCCGCCTCCGTCAACCCCGCCGAGCGAACTCCCCCAGAAGAGGCGGCGACGGCGACGGCTGATACCGGAACGGTTACGCTCTGCTGGCGGCGAACGGGGGAAAAACCCTACCGGGTCGGGGAGCTGGCCCTCTTCCGCGCACGTCGTCGTCGGCGGCACGATAATCCGATGACCCGGCTGCTCTTGGGCGTCCTGCGCGCTCTGCCGGTCGGCGTAGTGGTGTTCGGGGTGTTCGGTGCGGTCGTCACCGTTCCGATGCTTGTCCTGGGCGCGGCCGTCGGGCCGGTCGCCGTGCTGATGCCGTTCGCCGCCGCTGCCGTCTGCGCGGTGGCCGTGCGCGCGATCCTCGGACCCGTCGACCGGGTCATCGAGCGAACGACCCGGCTGCGTGCCACCAGCCCGTACTCGGTGTTGGCCGAGGCCGCGGCGCAGATTCGCACCGGTGTGCTCGACACCGCGCTGCCCGGCTTGGCGAAGGTGGTCGCGGACGGAACGGCGGCCCGCCAGGCCGCCATCTGGGTCGTCTCCTCCGAAATGCTCGTGGCGGCCGCCGTCCATCCGGCCTCCGATACGCCACTACCGCATGTCGCCAACCTCGCCGTCCTGCTCGGCCGACCTGACGTGGACCACGTCGTCCCCGTCGTCGAAGGCGAGGTCCTGCATGCTGCGCTGACGGTCGACAAGTCGGGCGGCTCGGTCACCGCGGCCGACAAGCAGCTCATGCACGACGTCGCGAACGGAGCGCGACTTCTTCTGCGAGGTGTGGCGCTCACGTCGCAGCTACGCGAGCGGGTGCGGCAGGCTGCGGAGCTCAGCGCCGAGCTGGACCGCTCCCGCGGGCGGCTGGCTCGAGCTCGCGCACTCGAGCGGCGGAGGCTTGCGGGCGAGCTGGGGCACCTGACCACGGGACGACTCACGGCGGTGCGTGCGCTGCTCGACGGGGCCCGACAGGACCTTCTCGCACAGCGCACTGAGGAAGCGGTTGGCGGCCTGGCGCAGGCCAGGGTCAGTCTCGACGAGATCCTTGAGCGGTTTCGATCGATCGCCCGCGGGGTCTACCCGACCGTGCTCCGCGACCAGGGACCCTCCGCTGCGCTCGAGGAGCTGGTCGTCGATCTCCCCCGTCGGATCGACCTGCTCGGCTCGCTCGAGCGCCGCCTGCCCTGGGAGGTGGAGTCGGGGATCTACTACCTGACGGCGTCGGCGGTGCGGCGCCTTGCCGACCGTGCGGGGCCGCCGGTCCAGGTGACCCTCTCCCACGCCGATGGCAGGCTGGTGGTGGAGATCGTCGATCCCCGCCCGGAGGTGTCGACGGGCGACCTCCACGCCGAGCTGGCCAACGACCTGGAGCGGCTCGCTGCCCTGGGCGGCGCGGTCGACCTCGGCATGGACGGCCGGTCCATCGTGCTGGTGGCGAGCCTGCCCGAACGGCTGGAACCCCTCGTCGACGCGCCCCGATGAGCGTGCCTGCCGGTTCGCCCCTCGGCCGGGTCGCCTACGCGGCAGTGTTCGCACTCTGCACCGCTGTCGCGATCGGTTGGCTCGTGCTCGGTGGCGCTGCCGCCGTACTGCGCTACTGGCCGGGCCTCCTCGATGCGGGGTTGCCGCCTGAGCGCGGCGACGCGCTGCTCGTCGCCGCGGCGCGGGCCAGTGAGCCGCTCGCTCAGCTGTTCGTCGACGACGCGCTGAGCCTCGTCGGAATCGGCGCCGGTGTGGTGCTGGCGCTCATGGGCACGCGGAACTGGACGGTCGCGCTTCTCGCATTGGCGCTGGTGGGCTCGGCAGGAGCGTTCAATCTTCAGGCCGACGCTGTCGCCACGGTGCTCGACCAGGCGACCGGCCTGCCGCTCGGCGCGACGCGCGACATCGCGCTGCACGCGCTCGCGTGTGTCGCCTTCATCCTCGCGCTGCTGCTCTTCCCGGCCCCGAGTCCGGCGGCCTGGTGGCGTGCGCGCGCGGCCACCCCTGGCGGGCGCGCATCGGCGGTGGCAGCAGGCGGCCTGCTGCTCGTCGTCGTCGGCATCGCCGCGCCTTCCCTGCCCTGCGCGGTGAGCTGTGTCGGTTTCTTCGGCTTCGTCGTGCCCGCAACCGGGGTCTTGGTGCTGCCGCGGACGGTGCGCCACGGTCGGACCCACGGGCTGAGAAGCCAGGCCCGGTTGGTCTTCGCCGTGTCGGTCGCCGCGATCGCGACCAACAGCGTCCTGGGACTCTGCACGGTGGCGTTGGCCGATCTCGGTGCGCCGGGACTCGCGCTCGTCGGCGCGAAAGGGGGCGGATCGATCGCCCTGTTGTTCTGGTCCGCGCGGGCCTCGGCCATCGCGATCGCGGCGGCCGCGCTACTGGCCGTGCTGCGGACACGGCCGTGGACGGCGGAGCGGGCTGTGGGACGAGGGCTCGCGGCCGTGCTGACCACCGTCGTCGTCGGCGGGGCGGCCGCGGGTGTGGAGGCCATGGGCTGGTCGTCGGCGCTGGGTGGTGTGCCGTCGTCCCTGCTCGCGGCGGCCACGGCGGGCGTCTTGTTCCTGCCGGTGCACCTCGCGGTGGAAGGCCTCACCGATCGCCTGCTCTACGGGGCCCGACCCACGCCTTACCGCGCGCTCGCCGACATCGCCGACCTGGCTCAGGCCTCGGCGACCACGGGACCCGATCTCGAGGAGGTCGCGAGGGCGGTCGGTCAGGCTCTCGGCGCGTCAGAATGCCGTGTCACGGTCGTCCGTCAGTCGCTGCCGGACCGGACGTACCGATGGTCGGCATCCGACGCCGAGTCGGCCCGTCCGATGGCCACGGTGCCGATCCGACACGGCGAGGAGCAGATCGGGACCCTCGCCGTCGAGCAGGCCGCCGTCGCCGGTCTCCAGGCCGACCGCGGCCAGCTTCTCGAAGACATCGCCGACGGTCTCGGGAGCGTCGTGGCGTCCCACCGGGTGGCCGTCGAGCTGGAGCGCCAGATGCGTGCGGCTCTCGCGCACGGCGCGGAGATCGCTCGTGCGCGCCGCAGGGCGGTGACCGAGATGGACGCGGAACGCCGTCGGATCGAGCGCGACCTGCACGATGGCGTCCAACACCACCTGGTGTCGCTTCGGCTCGCCTTGGGTCTTGTCGAGTTCGAAGCAGGCCGCGGGCGCGCCGCCGCCGCCCAACTTCTGGAGTCCCTCCTCGAGCGGCTCGACACCGCTGAGGCGGTGCTCGCCGAGACGGTCGGCGGAGTCCAACTTCTTCCGCTCGTGGAGGGCGGATTGGTGGCGACGTTGGAGGCGGAGTTGGCCGGGTCCGGCTCGGTCTCGGTCGTCTCGGAGCTGCCGGAGGGCCGTCGTTACCCGGCCGAGGTCGAAGCCGCGGTGTACTTCTGTTGTCTCGAGTCGGTCGGCAACGCCGCCAAGCATGCGCCTGGCGCGTCGGTCGTCGTCCGGTTCGCCGAGGCCGACGGGTGGCTGCGGTTCACGGTCACCGATGACGGCCCCGGCTTCGATCTGCCTGCGAACCCCGACGATCAGCCAGGGCGGGGCCTGCGCAACCTGCGACAGCGGATCATGCGCGCGGGAGGTTGGGTGGACATCCGCACGGCGCCGGGTGCCGGGACGACCGTCGGGGGAGCGGTGGCGGTGCCCCCGCTGCCCTCGGCGCCCGAGCACGGCGAATGGCAACCCGACACGGACGGTCAGACCACCACACTGCTGCGGATCGTCGGGCCGGGGACGGCGTCGGACCTCCCCGGCGTCAGCATCGTCGCCCGACAGCCCTACACCGATCGGCCGATGCGCGAGGAGGTGCCCACCGAGCATTTCCGAACGGCGCCCGGCGGGCGGTATGTGGAGGAGAAGACCGATTCGTTCGCCTGCGGACCGGCGACGGTCAAGATCAACATTGAGAAGACTCCGCGCGCGGTCGAGCCGTCGACCTCCGCGCAGGATCGATCACTCGTGGGGGAGGTCCGCGCGCTCATCGCCGCGGCGAGCACCGACCTTGGTCGCGCGGTTGACGCGGACTTGGCCGCGGTCGGAGCGGACCTGCGCCGCCGGTTGCGCGTCGGCTTCCACGTCCCAGACGGCGAGGACACCGGACTGTTTCTGCGCTGCGTCTTCCCGGCAGGGCCGCCACCAGGTGTGGAGCTCGTCGCGGCCCCTCCTGCCGACGCGGAAGGCATGGACGCGCTTGTTGTCGTCGACGGAGGAGGGCGGGGCTACACCGCACCGCACTCGAGGGTTCCGACGATCGCCGTCGTGAACAGCGAGCGGCCGATCGCACTCCCCAGGCCGATGCCGGTCCTGCGCATCGGCTGGCGGACGGCGTGCGCCGCCATGCAGCTGACCGAGGCCGACCACGCCTCGCTGCGGGCGGGCAGGCCGGTCGCCTCGCTCGGGGCGATCGGCAACCATGTGGGCCTCGCGCTGGCGAACAGGGCAGCCACCCTCGCCGAGCTGAGGACCGAGATGGTGGCGCGGAGCAGGGTTTCCGCGCTGGGTGAGGCGCTACACCACCAGGTCTTCGCGCGCGCCGACCTGCTGCGTGGTCGCGATGCCATCGCCCGGCTGACGGCGATCGTCGCCGGGATGCCGCCGGGTCGCGCCACCGAACGACTGCGCTACGGCCTGGAGCAGATGACGGCGTCACGGCCGGAATTCGCCGAGTCCGCGCTGTTGGACGACCTGCGTGGCGGGCGCGCGGCGCTCGCAGGGCCTCATCACACCTCCGCACTCCGGCTGCTCGGCGCGGCGGGGTCGTCGCCAACCGACCGCCTCGGCCTGCCTGTCTCGGCAGCTCCCGCGGACGTCGAGGTCGCCGCATCCCGCGAGCTGGCCCGGTGGCAGCGGATCGCCGCCAACCCGATCAGTTCCGGAGGCCAGCGGCGGGCGGCCGCCGTCCTCATCCGGATATGTGAGCGAATCCTCACCCGACGGTCGGCGGTCGCGGCGGGCACGGCGTCGGACCGGACCGTCTCGGAGTCTCGGTAGTGAAGCCACCGCGACGGTGGGGTTTACCCCATTTCCTCCTCCGCCCGTCGAGCCGGACCATTCGGCCATGACGCTCGAGCCTGCTGCGCGGTCGGCGGGCGACGATGCCGCCGTGCGGCGCCCGCCTGCCCGCGGGGGCCGCCATCACGCGGAGCGTGACCAGTGGCTGCGCAGGCGTCTCCTGGAACGGCAGCTTCACGACGGCGCCGCGCTGCGCATCTCGGCGCTCACCTTGCAACTCGGGTTGTTCAAGCATCGCGTACCCGCCACCGAACCGGACCTGCGCGAGTCCATCGAGGGGCTGCAGGACGAGCTGCACGCCGTGCTCCAAGAGCTGCGCGACGTCGCGGGCAAGCTCTACCCCCCGTTGCTCGACGAGACCGGGCTCGGGCCCGCGTTGCGCGAGGTGGCCTACCAGATCGCCACCCCTGTCGGGATCGACGCCTCTGAGGTCCGGTTCGGGCCCGCGGCGGAGGGCGCCGCCTACTTCGCCGTGATCGACTGTCTCGGCGCACTCGACAGCGACGCGCCGCCGGTCGAGGTGCTCGTCCGTCCGGATGATGGCGTGCTCGAGGTGCGTGTCATCGGCGTCGACGTGCGGCACGCTCGGCTGATGCGCGACCACGTCCGGCGCATGGGTGGGACGGTCGGCGTCACCGGCGGTCCCGGTATCGGAACGATCACTGCGAGGATTCCGTGCGAGTAGCGCTAGCCGAGGACGGTGCCCTCTTCCGCGAGGGGCTCGTCATGCTGCTGCAGGCGGCGGGACACGAGGTCGTCGGTTGCACCGCCGACGGCAACGCGTTGGTCGAGCTGCTCTCGTCCCAGCCTGCCGATGTCGCCATCCTGGACATCCGCATGCCGCCAGAGCCCGACGGTGGCCTCGTGACCGCGGAGCGGCTGCGCGCCATGCACCCCGATCTGGGGCTGCTGTTTCTCTCCCACTACGCGGAGTCGCACTACCTGATGCGGATCTTCCAGATCGGCACGGAAGCGATCGGCTACCGGCTGAAGGAGAAGGTCGGCAGCGTCGACGTGCTCAGCGACACCCTCGCCCGGATCAGGGGCGGCGAGATCGTCATCGAGCCGGTGCTGGCCAAGCGGCTGGTCGAGCTTCCACGGGGCGACAGGAACGGGCCGGTCGCGGCGCTGTCCGGGCGTGAGCTGGACGTGCTGCGGCTGATGGCCGAGGGCCGTTCCAACAACGGGATCGCCGCGCAGCTGTTCGTCACGCCCAAAGCGATCGAAAAGCACATCGCGAACATCTTCGGCAAGCTCGATCTGTACGTCGACACCGCGGAGCACCATCGACGGGTGCTCGCCGTGCTGACCTACCTGCGCTCTCAGCGCGACGGGGCGTGAGGCCCAGCAGCTTGCCCCTGCGGGTCACCGGCCGTGGCGAGGTGACCCGGTGAAGGTGCACACCGCGCAGCTTGCCGGGGGAGCGCGCAACGCCGACCGGGTCCTTGTCGCCGATCACGCGGTCATCGTCCTCGACGGAGCCACCGCGTTCGAGCCCGTCGCGGTCGACCCCGCCGCGTACGCCGAGACTCTCGGCGCCGCCATCGCCGAGGAACTCGCGCACCAAGGGGACCCACCGCTGGCCGAGGTCGTCGCCGCAGCGATCAGCCAGGCCGCGGCCCGGCTCGATCTGACCCCCGGCCGATCACCATCGAGCACCGTCACCATTCTGCGTACCCGCGAGGGTGCCGCAGACCTCTACGTGCTCGGCGACAGCCCGATCCACTACGGCACCGGCCAGACGGCGACCACGTTCACCGACGACCGACTCGCCGCAATTGCAGCCGATGAGCAGGCCCACTACGTCAGCCGCCTCCGCAACGGCCACGGCTACGACGACGACCACCACGCAGCCCTCGTCGCGCTTCAACGCGCCCAACGCATGGCCCGCAACAAACCCGACGGCTACTGGATCGCCGAGGCCGACCCCGCCGCCGCCCGCCACGCCATCACCCGCGCCTTCGCCCCGAGCGAGATCACTTGGGCCGTTCTCGCCACCGACGGAGCCGCCGACTTCATCGACCACCACGGACTGCCCTGGTCCGACATCGCCCAGCATGACGGTGAACAACTCGCCGCGCTGCTGCGACGCACATCCGGCTGGGAGGCCGACGCCGACCCCGATGGCAAGGCCCTACCGCGGCCCAAGCGCCACGACGACAAGACGCTCGCCGCCATCCCCGCCATCTGGTGAGGACGCGCCGGTTATCAACGTGCAGGTTGGGACCTCATGATCGCCGAAACCGGCGGATTCCGTGCATGGGCACACGAAATCCGCCGCATTCGGCGATCACCCCGCCGAACCGCTTAAGCGAACGCCGTGGCCAGGCAGGTGGCCAGCCCGCGGGAGTCCAGCGGCTTGGTCAGCCGGGCCGCCACACCCGGTGCCCTGGCCGCGAGGCCGTCCGGTCCCGCCACCTCGACGGCCCCGGTTATCAGCACGAACGGGGCAAGGACGTGGTCGGCGCGCAGGCCTGCCAGCAGATCGAGGCCGGTTCCGCCGAGCAGCCAGAAGTCGGCGAGCACCAGGTCGACACCGGCACCGGCGAGCTGACGGGCCACCCCGACTTCCTCGGCCACGACCACCTGGTGGCCCAGCCGGGTGAGCATGTGTGCGAGTACCAGCCGCGACACCGGGTCGTCTTCGACAACCAGCACCCGTCGCGCCGCGATCATCCGGCTCCCAAACCGTCGTCCAGGCCGAAGACATGGTCGAACCGGGTCAGCCGGAAGATCCGCATCGCGTCCTCGGAGTCGGGGCGGCGCAGCACCAGGCGCCCGCCCCTGGCCAACTGCTCGCGGCGCAGCCGGACCAGCACGGCGAGCGCGGCGCTGTCCAGGAACGTCACCCGGGCGAGGTCGACCAGTGCGGTGTGCGGAGCGTCGGCCATCGCCCGGTCGAGATCGGCTTGGACCGACGCGGCCGCCATCGCGTCGAACCGGCCGGCCAGCGCCACGGTGACACTGTCGCCACCGACCGCCTGAGTGACCTGGACGGTGCAGTCGGTCACCGGCTCACTCGGAGCAACCATTGGTTCTGCCCTTCTGTACGGAGGTAGTCGAGACGGTCGACCAGCTGCTCGACGAGGAACAGGCCGTAGCCGTTGACCTGGGGCTCGCCGGGGGTCGGAGGAGTCAGCGCGGTCGGGTCGAAGGCGTCGCCGCGGTCGGTCACCGTCAGCTCGACCGCCGCCGGGCCGACCGAGCCTGCGACGTCGACGGTGCCCGGCCCGTCGTGGTAGGCGTGGCGCACCACGTTGACGCAGACCTCGTGCAGGGCCAGCTCCAGCCTGCTGTGCAGCTCGCCGACGCCTGCCTCGTCGAGCAGGTCGCGCAGCCACGGGCCCAGCTCGCGCAGCGCGACCAGGTCGGCAGGCAAGCTCAGCGCGGCGACGTGGCGGGCGCCGGTCACCGGCCCTCCCCGCTCGACCGCAGCACGACCAGCGTCCGGTCGTCGGACGCCGGGGTGCCTGCCGCGAACCGGGTGATCGTGTCGAACACCGCGTCGCCGATACCGGCCGCCGACCGGCCGTGGCCTGCGAAGGACGCCAGCAGCCGGTCGTAGCCGAGCAGCTCGCCGTCCGGCCTGCTCTGCTCGGCCAGCCCGTCGGTGCCCAGCACCAGCAGCGCGCCCGGGCCGAACGGCAGGGTCCGGGTGACCGGCAGGCCAAAGTCCACCCCGAGTGGGGCGCAGGACGGGCCGATCGCGGTCAGCTCGCCGCCCGGGCCGCCTCCGCCCGGCCCGCGATAGGCGACCGGGGACTGGCCTGCGTTGCACAGGTGCACCTCGCGGCCCGCGCGGACGGCGCCGAGCACCACGGTCACGAACGAGTTGGCGCCGTCGAGGTAGTCGCCCAGCTCGGCGCTGACCGCGGCGACGGCGCCCGCGGGATCGTCATGGCCGTGGGTCAGGAAGGCCACCCGCAGGGCACTCACCGCCCTCGTCATCACCGTCGCCGCGGGCAGGCCCTTCCCGGCCACGTCGCCGACGGCGAACCAGAGCACATCCCCGACCTCGGCGAACACGAGCAGGTCTCCGCCGGTGATGTCGGCCTGGTCGCAGCGGGCAAAGACCTCGAGCCCGGCGATCGCGGGCACCCGGGTCGGCAGTGCGCCCTGGGCCAGCTCGCTGGCCAGGCGGTGCTCGCGCTCCACCGTGGCCCGCCGGACCCCGTCGCGGTGCAGCCGGACGAGCCGGACCAGCTTGCCTGCCGCGGCGCCGACGGTCTCCACCATCCGCAGGTCGCCCGTCGAGTAGGGGTCCGCGCCAGTGCGGGCGGCCACCAGCCGGGCACCCGCGGATCCGGGCACCGCAACGGTCGTGCAGGCCCCGGACCCGGGGTGCGCGGCAGGCTCGGGCGCGGCCAGCACCCCCCGCAGCCCGGCGGCGGCCGACGGCGCCAGATCCGGGCGAAGGGCCTCCCGCTCGTTGCCGTCGATCCACAGCGCCACGGCGTCCGACCCGGTCAGCGCCAGCGCCTCGACCAGCATCCGGTCCAGCACCTGGGCCTCGTCCAGGGTGTCGGTGGGTACCTGCATCAGCGCGCCGAGCGCGGCCAGCCGATCCTGCGTGTCGATCAGGGCGGCGATCACCTGGTCCCGATCGGCGCGCATCTGCTCGGCCGCGTCGGCAGGCGGACGGGTCGTCGGCGTTCCGAGCACGGCGGTCATCGCGCATCGACGACCGGGGCGAGTCCGGTGGTCAGGGCGGCTGTGAGGCCCGTCAGCTCCAGGATGACCCGCACCGGGTCGGAGATCTGGACCACGACGGTGTCCCCGCCACCGGTGCGGGCCCGCTTGCGGGCGCGCACCAGCTCGGAGAGCGCGCTGGAGTCGATGAAGGTGACCGCGGACAGGTCCAGCTCGACCCGTTCGCCGCCCGCGGTCAGCCCGTCGATCGCCTCCCGGAACACCGGGCACTCGTGGGCATCGAAGCGACCGGCCGGGGCCAGCGTGAAGGGTCGGCGAGCGGTGTCGGTGGTGATGTGCATCAGCGGTCTCCCTCGATCGTCGGGTACTGGATCGGCCGGTCGTAGCGTCCTCGCAGGTCGTGCCACCGGATCCAGACCAGCTTGCGCAGGAACTGCAGGCTCACCCTGGCCGCGTCCACGGACGACCCGGGAGCGTCGATCCACTCGACGGGCACCTCGGCCACGCGCAGCCCGAGCTTGCGGGCCAGGTAGAGCACCTCGAGGTCGAAGGAGAACCCGTCGACGACCTGGGTACCGAACAGCCGCGCGGCGGCGTCGGCGGTGAACAGCTTGAAACCGCACTGGGTGTCGGCGATGCGCAACCCGGTGCCCAGCGTCACGGCGGTGCGCAGCCCGCGGCTGAGCACCCTGCGAAGCAGGCTCTTGCCGCGCACGGCGGCGCCGCTCGCGGCCCGTGACCCGACGGCGACGTCGTAGCCTGCCGCCAGCTCGGCCAGCAGCGGGTCGAGCTGTTCGATCGGCGTGGACTGGTCGGCGTCGGCGAACAGCAGGAACTCGCCGTGTGCGGACAGCATGCCGCGGCGCACGGCGCTGCCCTTGCCGCAGTTGCGCTCGGCGACCAGGATCCGCAGATTGGCCAGGCCGAGGCCGCGCAGCAGCGCGACCGTGCCGTCGGTGGACCCGTCGTCGGCCACCACCAGCTCCCACGGCTCCCCACGGGCACACATGTGCGTCGCGATGGCCCCGACCGTGGGCAGGATCCGCCACTCCTCGTTGTAGGCCGGGACGATCACCGAGACCCGCGGGCGGGTGGTCAGTGGCTCCTCGGCCCACCGGCGGTAGGCGCGGTAGACCGGGCCGGTGTCGGGGACCGGGGTGGCGGGGGGGTGGATGTTCTGCTGCGAGGTCATCGGTCACCGATCTTTGCGGCGGTTC
This sequence comes from uncultured Actinomycetota bacterium, assembly GCA_963826705.1. Taxonomy (GTDB): domain Bacteria; phylum Actinomycetota; class Actinomycetes; order Mycobacteriales; family Pseudonocardiaceae; genus Pseudonocardia. Next base: position 120,376 of record CAWGYF010000024.1, on the reverse strand, counting down.
GGGGGCGGAGGGCTGGCAGCTGCGCGACGAGCACTGCGACCAGCAGGAGCGACACGACCAGCAGCTGGGCGTCTACCAGTGAGGCGACCGAGTTCGCCCAGCTCAGCAGCAGCACGGTCTGCAGCCCGGCGCCTGCCAGCAGTAGCCAGGTCTCGCGGAGGCGACCGGTGGACAGGTGGTGGCTGGCGATGACGTTCGCCATCGCGAACAGGGTGGTGAGCAAGGCGTACTCGGCCAGCAGCGAGGACAGGCCGGAGTAGGCCGGGCCGAGAACGGCTTCGAGGGCCGGGCCGCCCACGGTCAGCGCGCCCACCGTGCACAGTCCGCCGAAGGCCCCCACCGAGACGACGCCGCCGACCAGCAGGCGGGTGGTCGAGCCGCCTGCGGCGTGCCTGCTGGCCACCGCGGGGAAGGCGACCGTGGCGGCGGTCCTGGAGACGAAGAAGACCGCACGACCCACCAAGGCGATCGCGCAGTACGTGCCTGCCTCGTTCGGGCTCAGGATCACCTTCGCCACCAGCACGTCACCGTTGTTGATCACGATCTGGGCCAGCATGAACAAGCCGACCGACGCCGCGTACCGCCCCACCGGCCCGACGACGCCCGCCTCGCCGGTCCCGCCGGTCCCGCCGGTCCCGCCGGTCCCGCCGGTCCCGCCGGTCGCGCGGCGCACGACCAGCCAGGTGGCGAGGAACGAGACGCTCAGGCCGACGGTCGCACCGGTGACGCCGAACCCCGCGGCCACCCCGGCGACCCCGACCACCAGCCGGACCACCATCTCGACGATCAGGCTGGCGGCGATCCAGCCGAACCGGAACCGGCCCTGAAGGATCCCGCGCCCGACCGACTGTGCGAGGTAGGCAGGCACGCCCACGCCGAGCACCACGAACGGCCAGGGCGAGCTGGTCTGGAACAGCTGCTGCCACTGCGGTGCCAGCCCGATGAGCAGCAGTCCCAGTGCCGTGCCCCCCAGCCACGCATACCGGTGCAGGGTGGCGATCACCCGAACGGAGCCTGCGGGGTCGGCGCCGACGAACCGGGCCGCGACCAGCTGCAGGCACAGCGCCACCGAGGTGAGGGTGAGCATCAGGGTCACCATCAGCGTGGCGTCGGCGAACTCCGCCGGGCTGAGCCAGCGGCCCAGCAGCAGGTTGAGCGCGTAGTTGCCTGCGTTGGCGGCGACCGTGGCCACGGCGAGCAGCCCACCGCCGCGGGCGAGCGATGGGGCGGGGTTGCGCTCGGAGAGTGTGCTCACCGGCGCCGCCGCGCGGCTCGGGCGCCGATCACTCGCCGCAGGTGCACGACGTACCAGTGAGCCACCTCGAAGATCGGGACTCCGGCGGCGGCGGCCAGGTTGCGCCGCGCCAGCCGCTCGCGGAGGACGGGGTCGTCGAGCACCTGCTCCAGCGCGTCGGCCAGACCGGCGGCGTCGCCCGGCTCGAAGTAGACCCCGCCGAAGCCCTCCTCCTCGATGCACTCGATCAGGTCGCCGATCCGGGGCAGCACCACCGCCCGGCCGTGCTCGCCTGCCTGGTGCAGCACCCCGGAACTGCCGGTGGTGGAGGTGTAGGGGAAGGCGACCACGCTCGCCCCGCCGAACAGCGCCGGAACCTGCGCCTCGGGCACGTATCCGGTGAGCACCAGCCCGGCCAGCCCGGCGTTGCGCTGGGCGACCCCTGCCAGGTACCCGGCGCTGTTCGGGCTGTCCGTGCCCGCGATGACCAGCTCGAGGTCGTCGTGCCCGCGCGCATGCAGCTGGCGGTAGGCCTCGACCAGGACGTCGAGCGTCTTGTAGGTGCCCCACTTGCCGAACGCCAGTATCCGCCGAGGTCCGTCCGCGACCGCGATCGCGGCCTCGGCCGAGACGGCTGGTGCGCAGAAGCTGCCGTGCGGGGCGAGCACGACGTTTTCGGCGCGGTAGCTGCGCCGGACGAACTCCACCGCGCGGGGCAGGGTCAGCGCCACGAGGTCCGCTTGCAGCAGCGCCCTTGTCAGCATCCGCCCGGCCCGGCGCATCAGCCAGGCTGCAGCCCGCGAGCTGGCGAAGCCTGCGTCGCGCATGTCCACGGCGTCGGCCAGGTTGTGCAGCAGCACCATCACCGGGGTCCCGGTCAGCCGGACCAGCCATGGCGCCAGCAGCCCGATGCCGCCGGGTATGCGGCGGTCGCCGAACGTGGCGAACTGCAGGTTGAACACGACCGCATCCGGACGGGCGCGGCGCACCTCGCGCAGCAACGCAGGCAGCGTCCCGAGCCGGTTGAACCGCCAGCACGGCTTGCTGGTCACGCCGGGGACCGGGGTGGGTGGGCCTTCGGTGGACCGGTCGGCGAACAGGATCACCTCGGCCACGTCCGGCTGCGCGGCCAGGTGGCTGACCAGGTGGAAGGCGTACTCGCCGAGGCTGCCCCGGCCTGGGGGGAAGGCCGATACCATGCCGATCCGCAGGGCCGCGGGACGAGGTGCGGGCGAGTCGGGTGGGGCGGTTGCGGGTCTGGTCGTGGGGGTTGCCATCGGGATCCTTCTGGCCGGCAAATGCGGTCTGAACTGAGCCTGACCGATGCTCCGTCAGCAGGAGACCTCCGTCGCCTCAAGATCAGCTCAAGATTGCCGCGTTAGGCCGTTTAGTCCAATACATTATTCTCAGTGGTCTAGTCAAGAAAGGCTTTGATGTCTGATCTGGCCGGCGGGGGTTGCCTCCGCGCCGACCGGTCGCCGTGCGCAACGGGCTCGCCCTGACCGCACTGCTGGCCGTCGTCTACGCCCTGTCCACTGTGCTGTCCCAGCGTGCCGATCGGCCGCTGTGGTGGGACACCGTGCTCTACGTGGGTGTGGAGTTCGGTGCCGGTGTGCTGCTGGCGGCCAGGGCGGTGATGGTGGCGCCCGAGCGGGCCGCGTGGAGCCTGCTGGCCGCCGGGGCGCTGTGCATCCCAGCCGGAGACACCGTGTTCTCGATGTTCGTCGAGGGCAGACCCGCGCCCTTCCCGTCCGCGGCCGACGCCTGCTACGTGGCGTTCCTCGCGCTCACCTTCGCCGGGTTGGTGGTGCTGCTGCGGCCGAGACTGCCCCACGCGAGGGCGGCGGTCTGGCTGGACGGCCTGATCGGCGGGGTCGGGTTGGTCTCGGTGGCCACCGCGCTGCTGTTCGGGGTCGTCACGCAGGCTGGCGCCCGCGTCGGCTGGGAGGCAGTGACGGCGCTCGCCTACCCGGTCGGGACCCTGGTGCTGGTCGCGATCATGATGGCCACCCTGTTCGCGCTTGGCCGCAGGCCCAGCCGCAACTGGTGGATGTTGACCTGGTCGTTCGTGCTGATGACGATCGCCAGCGCAGCGCTCGCGCCTTCGATCGCGTCCGGTGTGTACCGTCGGGGCTCGCCTGCCGACGCGCTCTGGCCGTTCGCCCTGCTGTTGCTGGCCTGGACCGGTTGGAATGTCGGGCGGCCGCAGCCTGCCGCGTTGAGCCCTTCGCCGATCACCGCCGCGACGCCGGGGGTGTTCTCCCTGGCAGCAGTGACCGTGCTGGTGATCTACCGGGTCTCCGCGCGCCCTGCGCTCGCGGTCGGCCTGGCCCTGCTCACGCTGGTGCTGACCACCGCGCTGATGGCGCTGGCTCTGCGCGACGCGCTGAGGCTCACCCGCCAGCAGGCCGAGCTGGCCGCGTCGCTGGCCCTGGCCCGCGACGACGCGCTCACCGCTACCCGCGCGAAGTCGCGCTTCCTGGCCACCATGAGCCATGAAATCCGCACACCGCTGAGCGCGGTGATCGGGATGACCGAGCTGCTGCTGTACACCGACCTGGACGAGCACCAGCGCGACTACGCCGAGACCGTGCGCACCAGCGGCGCCCTGCTGCTCGACGTGATCAATGACGTGCTGGACTTCTCCAAGATCGAGTCCGGTGTCTCGAGCTGGAGGACACGCCGTTCGAGCTGGCCCAGACCGTCGGCGATGTGATGGACCTGGTGTCGGTCGCCGCGCGAGCCAAGCGTGCTGCTGCGGCACGTGATGCATCCCGACTGCCCGGCCTGGGTCCGCGGTGACCCGACCCGGCTGCGGCAGGTCCTGGTCAACCTGGCTGGCAACGCGGTCAAGTTCACCGACCACGGCGAGGTGTGCGTGCGGGTCGAGCCCGTGCAGGCCGCCGCGGACGAGGTGGCGCTGCGGTTCACGGTCTGCGACACCGGCATGGGGATCCCGGCCGACCGGATGTCGCGGCTGTTCCAGTCGTTCAGCCAGGTCGACGCGTCGACGACCCGTGTGCACGGCGGGTCCGGCCTCGGTCTGGCCATCAGCATGGCCATCGTCGAGGCGATGTCCTCGACGATCGAGGTGACCAGCGTTCCCGGCCGCGGCTCGACCTTCGCCTTCGCTGTGCGCCTGGCGGCCTGCGACCCGGTCGGCGCGGGCGGTCCCGGTCGGACGACCCAGCTGGCCGGGCTGACCGCGGTGGTGGTCAGCGCGAACCCGGCCCTGCGCCAGGCGGTATGCGGGCAGCTGCGGGGCTGGGGAATGACGGTGAGCGCCGTGGGCTCGGTCGCCGCGGCGGATGCCCCCGTCGACCTCGTGGTGCTCGACGGCGACCTCGCCGGGTCCGACGCCCCAGGACGGGTTGTCGCGGCGAGCCGACGGGCCGGGCGGACCGCGGTGCCGGTGCTGCTGCTCACCGGCTCACGGGAAGACGGCACACCGCCGCCGCCCGGGATCGCCGCGGTGCTGGGCGCACCCATGGGACCCGCCCGGCTCCGCGCCGCGGTGTTGCGAGCCGTCGCCAATCCTGCGTCGGATGCCGTCGCGGGCCCGCTGCGGTCTTGCTCGCCGAGGACAACGTCGTCAACCAGAAGGTCGGCCTGCTGATGATCAGCAAACGCGGGCACACCGTCGACACGTGGCCACCGGGGCCGATGCCGTGGCCGCGTCCGCCGGGCCCAGTACGACCTGGTGCTGATGGACGTGCACATGCCCGAGCTGGACGCGCTGGAGGCGACCCGGCGCATCCGGGACCTCGGCAAGCGGATCCGCCAGCCGCGTATCGTCGCGCTCACCGCGAGCGTCAGCGTCGAGGATCGGGCCGCCTGCACCGCCGCAGGCATGGACGGCTACCTGAGCAAGCCGCTGCGCCCGGTCGATCTGGCCGCCGTGCTGGACATGGCGCCCGCCGACATCGGCGCCCTCGCGACGGGAGGACCGGTGAGTGCGCCGTGACCGCCCCGCATGCCCTGCTGGTGGAGGACAGTGCCGAGTTCGTCATGCTGGGAACCCGGCTGCTGGAGGGCGAGAGCTACCAGGTCGCCGTGACCGGCGACGGCGCGCAGGCCGTGCAACTCGCCCGTACGACCCGACCCGAGCTGGTGCTGCTCGACATCGCCATCCCCACCCTGGACGGCATCGAGGTGTGCAGGCGGATCCGCCAGTTCAGCGACGCCTACGTGATCATGCTGTCCGCCCGCTGTGACGAGGTCGACCGGGTGCTGGGGCTGGGTGTCGGCGCCGACGACTACGTGACCAAGCCCTTCTCGGCTCGCGAGGTGTCGCTGCGCATCCGAGCCATGCGCCGCCGCCCGCGTTCCCGGCCCGCAACGTCGCTGCTGGACTTCGGCGACCTGGTGATCGACCTGTCTGCGCGTGAAGTCACCGCGGGGCGGCCGCGGTTGAGCTGACCCGGATCGAGTTCGACCTGCTGGCTATGCTGGCAGGCAGCCCGCGGCGGACCTGGACCCGCGCCCAGCTGCTGGCGAGCGTATGGGGCCGGGACTGGTTCGGCGACGAGCACCTGGTCGACGTGCACCTGGCCAACCTGCGCCGCAAGCTCGGCGAGCGGGCATCAGCGCCACGGCGCCTGCGCACGGTGCGCGAGGTGGGGTACCGCTTCGATCCCTAGTCGTCCTAGTCGCCCACCGGTGGCGCGTCCAGCCAGAACGCAGCCCGGCCTCGGCCCGCGAGTTGGCGTCGTCCCACGCAGCGACCAGCGCGGCCCACTCATCCGGTGCCTGCGCCGCGCTCGCGTACTCGATTCGCCCGCACGCGGCGGCCACTTCGTGCGCGCCAACCAGAGTGCTGGCCGAGCCGAGGCCGTGCGCCCCGAACCGCAGCCCAGCCACATCCCCGCTGTCCAGTGCCGCGGCCATCGCGGCCCGCCTGCCCGAGCTCGGCCAGGTAGGTCCGCACCACCTCGCGGACGATGTCGACGTCGCCCAGATCCTCGGCCAGTGCGTGCAAGGTCGCGATATCAGCTGCCGGCATGTCGACCATCGTGCGCGGCCCGCGCCGGTTCCGCGACCGACTTGATCACTTCTTGACCTTGCCCATACGGCTGCTCGGTACGCGGGGGCTGTGCTGTGCACCATGACTACGCGCCTCCCGGCCGCCATGCTGGCGGTCCTGCTGTTCGCCACGCTTGCCGCCTGCGGCGCAGGCGCCATGGTCGCGACACCGCCCGCGACCATCGTGACGACGGGGGAGCTGTACGCCGCGGCTCTCGCCCGCGGCGCTGCCGGGCTGTGACGGGTACCCCGGTCGCGCCTGCCGGACCAACGGTGCTGGTGCTGACCGGTGCGACAGTCACCCATGGCCCGGTGCACCTCGATCTGGCTGCGCTCGACGCCCTTCCGCAGGTGGAATGCACCGTCGACGACCGGCAGGCCGAAGGCAGGCAGGCGAGCTTCCGCGGACCGCTGCTTGCCGACGTGCTCGACGCGGTCGGCGCGCCCGGTCGCCACGCTGCACACCGTCGCGCTCAATGACTACGCCGTCGATCTGCCCGCCTCTGACGTGCGCGACCTGCCGGTGCTGCTGGCGACCCGGCTGGACGGCGAACCGATGGAGGTAGCGCACTACGGGCCGACCCGGATCATCTACCCCACCGCGGGCTACGACCTCAACCCGACCGTGTACGACCCCCGCTGGATCTGGCAGCTGTCCAGCATCGACGTCGCATGACCGCGGTCACTGCCGTCCGCGTCGGGAAAATGCGGCCTGCCGCACGGCTGGTCGGCACGGTCCTTGGTGCGCTGTCGGTGGTGCTGCTGGTGGTGACCGTGTGGCTCGGCGCGCTGGTCCTCGCGCAGAGCCACGCCTTGCAGTCGAGCGTGGATTACACCCAGGACGTGGTGGACGCGAACGAGCGCACGCTCGGCCAGGTGCAGCGGGAGCTGTTGCGCCTGAAGCTCGTACTGACCGACCCGACCACCGACCCGGCGGCGCTGGAGCTGCAGATCGCCTTCGTCGACCAGCGGGTGCAGGAGGGGGCGCTGCCCCACCAGGGCGACACCCTCGCCTCCCAGGCGCTGATGGACCGGTCCCGCGAGCTGGCCGCGCAGTGGACCGGGCAGGTCCGCCCGGAGCTGACCCGGGCGGTCGCCGACCGCAACGCCGCGGGCATCAGCGCGGCAGGCGGGTCTATCAGTGACCTGGAGCGGAGCTACAACCAGCTGGTCAGCGACGGCGAGAACAGCCGCAAGATCCGGGCAGGGCAGGCCAACGCGGAGACCCGCCGACTGCTGGAGCAGGCTCGGACGCTGCTGGTCGTGCTGGCCGTGACCGTCTCGTTGTTCCTGTTGTTCCTCGCCCTGACCGGGTTGGCGTTCTGGCAGTTCCACCGGCACCGGGAGCGGGCCGCCGCCGAGCTCCTCGCGGTCAACGCCGAGCTGCGCACGCACTCGCTGGTGGTCCACGCGACCAACAACCTGGTGATCGTCACCGACCCGCGGGGCCGCATCGAGTGGGTCAACCCGGCGTTCGTCCGGACCACCGGCCACGCCCTGTCTGACGTGCGCGGCCGAAGCCCCGCAGAGCTGCTCCACGGCGCCGAGACCGACCCGGCCGCGGAGGCCGAGATGGTCGCGGCCCAGGCCGCCGGGCGCGCATACGTGACCGAGGTGCTCAACTACACCGCGGCAGGCGAGCCCTACTGGGTCCGTGTCGAAGCCCATCCGGTGCGTGACGAGCACGGCAGTCTGACCCACTTCGTCGCGATCGAGACCGACGTGACCGAGCGCAGGCGCACCGAGGAGAACCTGCGCCGCGCCACCGAGACCGCGATGAGCATGGCCGAGGAGAAGGCCGGTTTCCTGGCCACGATGAGCCACGAGATCCGCACCCCGCTCAACGCGGTGCTCGGCACGACGGCGTTGCTGGCAGGCACCCACCTGGATGCGGAACAGACCGAGTACGTCGATACCGCGCAGCGCAGCGGCACGCTGCTGCTCGCCCTCGTCGACGACATCCTCGACTACTCCGCGCTGGAGTCGGGCCCGATCGTCGTGGAAGCCGCGCCGTTCGACGTCCGGGCACTGTTGAGCGAGACCACCTCGGTGTTCGCCGGAGCGGCGACCGCCAAGGGCGTCGAGCTCGCCGCCGAGGCTGCCCAGAGGTTCCCGTGCGGGTCTGTGGTGACCAGGCGCGGGTGCGGCAGGTGCTGGTGAACCTGATCGGCAACGGGCTGAAGTTCACCCACCGCGGCGAGGTCCGGGTCGACGTCGACGTCGATCCCGACGCTGACGCGGGTACCCGCCTGCGGATCACCGTGCGCGACACCGGGATCGGCATGTCCGAGCACCAGATCGAACGGATCTTCCTGCCCTTCACCCAGGCCAACGCCTCGACCACCCGGACGTACGGGGGCAGTGGGCTGGGCCTGTCGATCTGCAGGCGGATCGCCGACCACCTCGGCGGGACGCTGGAGGTCGAGAGCACCCTCGGCCTCGGCTCGGTGTTCACCTTCACTGTCCCGGTCGGCCCGGCCGAGCCTGGCAACCCTTCCGCCACGCAGCAGGCAGGCCCCGACCGCAGCGCGCTGCGGGTGCTGCTGGCCGAGGACGACGTGGTCAACCAGATGGTCGCGGTGCGGATGCTGGGCAGGCTCGGAGTGCGCGCCGAGGTGGTCGCAGACGGCCAGCAGGCCGTCGACGCGGTCCGCGCGACCGGCTACGACCTGGTGTTGATGGACGTGCACATGCCGCGGATGGACGGGGTGGAGGCGACCAGGGGCATCCACGGGCTCGGCCTGCCCAGCACTCCGCTGGTGGTGGCGCTGACGGCCAACGCCCTTGAGGGTGACCGCGAGCGGCTGCTTGCCGCCGGGATGGACGGCTACCTGAGCAAGCCGGTGACCCTGGCGGCGCTGGCCGAGCTCCTGGACCGGGTCGCGCTCGGTGAGATGGACCGCACCTCGCACGCCGGTGCCGCCGGGGCGTAGGCCACGCCCGGTGCCCTGGTGCCGCCCACCGCGGTCACTGGACGAGCCAGGCCTGGACGCGGGCGAAGTCCGCAAGAGCCCGCGCTCTGAGCTGGTCGCTGCGGGCCTCGACCGCCGCGCCGACGGCCGAAAGGTCACCGAGCAGCGCACCGAGGCGCTCGACCAGGTCCGAGACCTCGAAGGGGCGGTTGATGTCGATCACGTACTTGTCGAGCTCGAGCCCTGCGGCCAGCTCACGGACCTTGACGTCGTAGGCCAGCGCGAACGATGGGATGCCCAGGATCGAGGCGACGACGATCGCGTGCAGCCGCTCGCCGACCAGCACGTCGCACCCGTCGAGGACGGCGGCCACGTCGATGTGGGTCCGCAGCTGGTGGCGGTGGACCGGGATCTGCGGCACCCGGAGGGCGAACGAATCCAGCACCTGGACGTCGTCGTGGGCCTTGAAGCCCTGCTGCATCGGCAGGAGGTGCAGCTCAAGGGGGTGGCGCTCGTGCAGCTGGCTGAGCCCGTCGGCGAGGTTGGTGAGAAAAAGCTCCCAGTTCGCCGGGTTCTCGATGTCGTAGTTCAGGTTCAGGGCCACTCGCGTCGGCTCCGGGCCGCCTGTAGGCGCCTGGTCGTCGGCCCGGCGGTGCTGCACCTCGGCCGGGGCCCCTGGGGGTGCGGCCTGCTCTCCACGCAACCAGCCTGCAGTGGTGGAGAACACGGCGTCTGTCGCTTCGACAACATTTCCGGGCGTGCGCCCGACGGCCAGGCACGTCGTGTAGGAGCGCCGGTCGCGCACGCTCAGCTGGTCGACCTGGGCCAGTATCAGGCGGGCGAGGAGCCGTCCGATGCGCGTGCTGATCGGCCCGACGCCGACGTTGCACATGGCGACGGGCACCCGGGCCACGACCTTCGCCCACGTGACCGTGGCGAGGATCATGAGCAGCGTCGAGTACCGGTTGCGCCCGGTGGAGGCGTAGAGCTCCTTCACGATGCTCCCGCCCGCGAACACCAGCCGGTCGCATGATCGAAGGTGCCGCAGCAGGTCACGCCGCCCGTCCCGGGTGTCGATCAGCTCGACGTCGTAGCGACCGGCCAGCTGGGCGCCGGTGAACGCCGGGTCGTAGGTGTTCACCACGTAGTGGTGCTGGTCGCCGAACCGCGCGAGGAACGTCTCGAGAAGCAGCTCGTCGCCGATGTTGTACTGGCCGTGCGTGCCGAGCAGCACGACGCGGCGGACTGGTTCGGTCATGGTCAGGTCCCATCGGGTGGTGGTTGGGTTCGGTCGGGTCGCTCGTCCTCATCGGGGCGTCGGCGGGCCCGCCAGCGGATCACCAGCCCACTGCCGATCAGCAGCAGCGTGGTGGTGCCCAGGCTCAGCCAGGTCGAACCCAGGCCGCCCGAAGCGTCCGGGACGATGTCTTCCACGCCCGACGCGGCGAGGTCGAGCAGCTGCTCCTGCGACAGGTCCGGGTGCGCGGCGTTGGCGGCGGGCTCGTGGATCACCGAGTCCGCTGGCCTGACCGGGGTCTGCTCGGAGCACTTGAGCGTGTTCGGGTTGTCGACGACGGTCGCCTCCGGGGGGAGCGTCAGATGCTGGTACTCGGCCTCCGGCACGAGCATCAGCCCTTCGAACAGCATGGGGTCGGTGTCGGTCTTGTCGATCGAGAACGTGTGCGGCCCGGCCGTGGCGTCGACCGTCCCCAAGTCCTGGTAGGCGAACGCGAGGTTCACCGGCACCAGCTGGTCGGGGATCTTCTGCTCGAGCTGGGCCACGCTCTGCGCGGCGGTGTCGACCGGGACCCGGTCGGGTGTGTACACCTTGTCCACGTCGAACATCTGCAGGTCCTGCGGTGGTGACCGGAGCTCGAAGGAGTGGTCGTAGCCGAGTGCGGGGGCTGTGATGTCGACGGTGTTGGCGGTGGCCGCGGTGCGCATGAGCAGGTGGTAGCGCCCCGGCTGGGTGATGGTCACCGGGGCGTCGAAGCGGGTGGCCCTCGGCAGTCCGATGAACGATCCGCGCAGCGTGCCGAACACCCCGGGGGTGATGATCTCGGTGCGGTTCCACTTGGTGTTGGAGAAGAACAGGAACGAGCGGAACATCGGCGAGAGGTAGTAGCTGGACGCGATGATGTCGGGGTTGAAGGCGAAGATCTTCGAGTCCGGCTTCGCGATGAGCTTCGGGTGGTCGAGCATGTAGAGGTCCAGGGCCGCGGTGCGCTTGTCGTCGGTGGTGACCAGCATCGGTTTGCGCTTGTCTGCTGGCGGCGGCTCGTAGTAAGGCAGGTACTGGAAGTCGTAGCAGCGGCTGAGGTCGAGCCGGGTGAACACCAGCTTCAGGTAGGACGACCAGCTCGAGTCGATCAGCAGCGTCTGCCGGACCGGTTGAGGCTGGTCGACGAGCTCGTAGAGGGAGTAGCTCTTGTTCTGGAACCTCAGCTTGAGGTAGGAGGGGAGCTGCTTGATGTCGGGGTCGGTGTAGTCCTCGACGTGGGGCAGGTACTCGGCGCCGACCCCCCGGTTGTCGCGCAGCTTGCGGTTCACCACGATGTAGCGGAGCCCGATGTTGCGGGCCTCGTTGACCCACCAGTCCTGCTGGTAGTAGATGCCGCGCAGGATCAGGAAGAACTCGAACTTGTTCTTTATGTCTCCGGTGAGCCCGTAGTAGAAGCTCGGTTTGTCCAGGTAGTAGATGTAGAACTTGTCGATGAACTTGTGGTCGACGCCGTTGTCGTCGACCACCAGCTTCGCCGTCTCGGTCGGTGGCAGCACCACCGTCTTGCCGTCGGGCAGGGCCTCCAGCGCGTTCTTCAGCTGCCTCAGGTCGGCCACCGGGTAGTCAGATAGGAAGCCGCTGAGATCGCCCGAGCTGAACACCGTGCGGTACGGCGCGTTCGCCAGGAAGGGGGTGAAGAACACCGACGCCACCCACACCGTCGCTGCGAGCCGGATGAACAGCCTGTCCCGCTCGGCCCTCGGTCCCCTCGCGTAGCGGGCCGTCCAGCGGGCGCTGAGTGTGTCGATGCCCACCGCCAGGGTCAACGTCATGACCAGCGGGGCCAGCATGAACAAGATGAGCTGGAAGCGGTGCGGGAACCGCAGCACCTGCACGATCGTGCTGGTGATGGTCAGCGTGAGGCTGCCGACGGGCGACTGGGTGGCCGTGGCGGCGCGGGTCAGGCCCGCCAGCGCCCGGTGGAACGTCGGGAGCCAGATGGGCTCGGAGTAGCCGAAGGTCGCCCACATCGCGAAGACCATCTGGACGTAGATCACACCCAGGAGCTGGCGGTGCGGGCGGATCGGGAACAGCCGCCGGGTCACCGGCGGGACGACCAACGGCACCAGCAGCAGCAGCGTGTAGGCAATGTTCGGGTAGCGGGGCACCTTGGCCAGGTAGTCGCCGAACAGGAGCTTGTCGGTGATTCCGGCCAGGTCCCACGAGATGACGTGCAGCCAGGACACCGACGCGTCTTTGATGAAGTAGTAGTCGCCGGGCACCGTCTCGGAGAGGTTCGGCACGCCGCGCAACGCGACATACTTCACGAACAGCCCGTACGGAATGAGGGTGACGACGGCGAAGATGGTCCCCGCGCTGACGCACCGACCCATCACCGATCTCGTCCATCGGTGCCACAGGTACCGCAGCATCCGCAGGCGAACCGGGCTGGTGGCCAGGCGGCGCAGCGTGCGCGGCACGCGGCGGACTCGGCGCGGCCCGGCGAGCCGGATCCAGCGGGCAACCTCCCCGAGGAACAGGGTGACGACGGTGAACACGAAGAACAGCGAGAACAGGATCAGGTAGTGGATCGCCGGGTTGAGCAGCGTCACCACGCTGGACAGCACGACGTAGCGTCGCCACTTGATCCTCTCGAACAGCAGGGCGTAGAGCATCCACAGGGACGACACCGTGAACATCCCCAGCCCGAGGAGCAACGTGTAGAAGTGCGTGACCTTGGCGTAGACCATGATCAGGTAGATGAGCGCCACCGGGAACGCCGTCGCCAGGTAGATCGCCTGCGACGACAGGGTGGTGAACACGCGGTCCATGAAGCGCGCCACGGTCAGGTAGACGACCCAGAAGATCGAGGGGATCACGATCAGAATGGCGAACGGCAGCACCTTGTAGTACCGCACCCACGTGGTCAGGAACGCGTACCTGACCCGGAACTCGTAGCCGTTGGTGAGCTCGTTGAACTTGCCCGCAGCCTGTTCGAGCAACTGGCTGGATGGGTTGAAGAACGGCACCAGCTCGTCACCGGCGATGACCGACTCCCCGCGCAGCACCGACGGGATCGCCGTGATCACGTGCCGGAAGATGATCAGGGCGCCTGCGTAGTAGATCAGGCCGACGATCAGGGCGATGGTGCGAACCGACATCCCGCCCGCTGTCGGTTCGACGGTCGGTCGCACCTTCTCTTTCCCGACGATCATGAGATCCCGTCGCGTGCCGCGGAACCGTCCAGCGCGTCGGCGGTGACCGCGACGACGGGCCGGGTCGGACCGCCGAGCTCGCGGATCGCGCGGGGGGCGGCGATGCCGTCGCAGCTCGCCATGCCTCCAGGCTCCCAGAGGGGTACCGCCGCGAGCAGGAATCCACTCGAACGGGACCGGTCGCGTCAGGCCGCTCGGTGATCGCCGAATGCTGCGGATTTCGTGCGCCTACGCACGGAATCCGCGGGATTTGGCGATCATGCGGGGTCAGTCAGCTCTGGCGGCCGTCGTATCTCTGCCGCGCTCCGCTCATCTCGTCGACCGAGGCTTCGAGCAGATCCGCAAGCCCTTGGAGCCGGTCCGCGACCTGCTCGCCCAAGTCGGTCAGCGAGTACTCGACGCGGGGCGGGATGGCCGAGTGGACCTCGCGGACGACCAGGCCGTCGCGCTCGAGGGTCTGCAGGGTCTGGGACAACATCTTCTCGCTGACGCCCTCGACGCGGCGGCGGAGCGCGTTGAACCGGAAGTCGTTCTCGCGCAGCGCGAGCAGGGCGAGGATGCCCCATTTGCTGCCGATGTCCTCAAGGGCCGCGCGCGAGGGGCAGTTGCGGGCGAACACCGAGACGACGAACTCGTCGGTCGGGTCGCAGGTGGAGGCCGCGGGCGGGGCTGCCTCTGTGCTCATGGTCTCAGCATACAGCGCCTACCAACTAGCTAGCACTGTGTAATAGTAAGTGCTATCAGTTCTGAAGCACTAGGGAGCGCATGATGACCACTTACGCCGTCACCGGAGCAACCGGACATCTCGGAGCACTGGTGTTGGAGGCGCTGCTCGAGCGCGGGGTCCCCGCGGCCGACCTCGTCGCCGTCGCCCGCACGCCGTCCAAAGCGGCCGGTTTCGCCGCCCGGGGCGGCACGGTCCGGGCGGCCGACTACTCCCGGCCCGAGACCCTGCCCGCCGCGTTGACCGGGGTCGACGTGCTGTTGCTGGTCTCCGGCAGCGAGGTGGGGCAGCGCGTCGCACAGCACACTGCGGTGATCGAAGCCGCGAAGGCCGCCGGTGTGGGTCGCATCGTGTACACGAGCATCACCCGCGCTGACACCTCCCAGATCGTGCTCGCGCCCGAGCACAAGGCCACCGAGGATCTTCTGCGCGCGTCCGGTCTGGCGTTCACGATCCTGCGCAACGACTGGTACACCGAGAACTACACCGAGCAGATCACGGACTACCTTTCGCGCGGCGCGATCGTCGGCGCCGCAGGCGATGGCCGTATCGCGGCCGCCACCCGGGCCGACTACGCCGCCGCAGCGGCGGTCGTGATGACCGAAGACGGCCACTCCGGTGCGACCTACGAGCTCGCAGGCACCCCGTTCACGCTCAAGGAGCTCGCCGCGGAGATCACCGAGGTCAGTGGATCGAGCGTCGTCTACCAGGACGTGACCGTCTCCGAGCTGGTCGACGTCCTCAAGGGAGCAGGGCTCGACGAGGGCACGGCGGGCTTCGTCGCCGCACTCGACGAGGCCACCGCCCGCGGGGACCTCGACAGCGACAGCGACGACCTCGCCCGGCTCATCGGCCGACCGACGACCCCGCTGGCCGACGCCGTCCGCGCCGCGCTCTGACACCGCCGCTCGCGAGATCCGAGGAGTTGCAATGCCTGCGCATCCCTTCGAGCGGCACCTCGCCAACGTCGCCGGGGCCGCCCAGCACACCAGCTGGGCCCGGGCCGACGGCGCGCTGCCCGCGCTCTACCTGAGCCATGGCGCGCCGCCGCTGTTCGAGGACGCGGGATGGATGGCGCAACTCTTCGCGTGGGCGCGGTGACTGCCTAAGAGGGTCCGGCAGTTGACGGTTGGCTCGCATGATCGGCGAGAGTGGTGCCACAGGGGCGCTGGTGTACCAGTGGCACCACTGCTGGCGATCATGGGCTCAACCGATGAGGTGACTAGCCTCGCCTCGGCCACGACGCCGTGGCCGGGCCACGCCGCATCGCAGCAGGGTGGCCCTGCTCTGACCCAGTCGCAGCAGGGCCACCCTGCTGCACACCCGGGCCGCGGCTGGCCGTCGCCCCGCGGGAGCCGCCGCGCCCGCCGGGCCGACGGCGCCCACCTGCCAGCGGCCTCACCGACCACCCCGGCCCACCCCGCAACGGCACCTAGCACCCCGCAACGGGACTTCGCAGGCCGCGCGCGGGGTGCGAGTCACCCCGCGGCGTGCGCAGTCGGTCGGGCCGGGCACGACCTCACCCCCGCGGAGCTGATCTCGGCCCCCGCCTGCCCGGCCTGATCGGCGCCATCCGCACGCCGCCACCCTGCCCAGCCCACCTCAACGCGGCGCGCGACGATCTCGGCGTGGGCCGCGACCACCCACCGAAACCCGAAACGTCAGCTCCACCCCACCCGAGCCACTTCGCAGACCGCGCATGCACCTCGCAGAGTCCACAGACCCTGCGAAGCGACAGCGGACCCTGCGAAGACCCTGCCACGCCACGCCGCGTGCCTCATGTGCCGGGCGCTGTGAAGGAAACGGTCCGTTTCGTCCCCTTCGAGGCGGCCCACGGGCCATGGGATCTCTAAGCCGAAAGCGGTGCTGATCGTGTCGGCGCACTGGGAAGCGGCTCCACTGACATTGTCCAGCACCGACGCTCACGTCACGCCGGTCTACGATTTCGGCGGCTTCGACCCTATGTACTACGGGATGCGCTGCGACACCCCCGACGCGAGCGTGTTGGCGAAGCGGGTGCTCGGCGCGCTCGGCGACGGTGAAGAGGTTCACCAGAGCCGCACTCGCGGGCTGGACCACGGGCGCCGGGCATGCCCTACGCCCACCCCACTGTCGAACATTTCGTCCCGCTGTTCGTGACGTTGGGTGCCGCCGCGGATCCGGAGGCGGCCCGGGACTTCACGATCGACGGGTTCTGGATGGGGCTGTCCAAGAGATCGCTTCAGGTGGCCTGAGCGACCCGAAACCCCGCTGCCGGGCGTCCGGGAAGCCGAACATCCCAACCAGTGTCGGATCGTGGTGGACCGCGATCACGCGGGAGATGCCGTCACGCTGCGGCGTGCGCAGTCGGCCTCCGTGGGGGCAGGGCCACTTCGCAGACCTTCATGGCCCTGGCGGGCCCGCCCGTGGAGGGATGAAACTCGGCACGATCGGGCGAGAGCCACCGATCTGTCGTCCGCGGTGCGGGCACCCCGCACCCCCATCCCGCACGCCGCACCCCGCACCCCGCACCCCGCACCCCGCACCCCGCACCCCGCACCCCGCACCCCGCACCCCGCACCCCGCACCCCGCACCCCGCACCCCGCACGCCGCACCCCGCACGCCGCACGCCGCACGCCGCACCCCGCACGCCGCACGCCGCGCGCAGGGCGCAGGGCGCAGGGCGCGACGCCACGCTGCGGCGTGCGCAGTCGGCCTCCGTGGGGGCAGGGCCACTTCGCAGACCTTCATGGCCCTGGCCGGCCCGCCCGTGGAGGGATGAAACTCGGCACGATCGGGCGAGAGCCACCGATCTGTCGTCCGCGGTGCGGATCCCTGACTCTCGAGGGCTGCGGCCGGTGTTGCCTGCGCCTGAGGTGAACCTGGTGGGGGTCTCGCTCGCGCTGTAGCCCCCTGGTGTTCATCTCAGCGGTTGTGCCCGAGACGGGCGGGCTTTCAGGGCAGAAAATCGGACATCAGCACCACCAGCCTCACGGGCACCTTATTTTCGGATCAGTCCTCATGTCCTTGTGAGGACGCCGCGCGGGCGTGAAAATAGGCGCCGGGCGGGTCTGTGCGGACCGGCAAGTGTGGTGTGCCCGCCGGATCGCCTATTTTCCGGTCAGGCGCGGGCCCCGGCGCCGCCCAGTCCCTCGACGATCCGCTCGCGCTGGACCCACCCCAGCGGGTACCACCGGCCACACCGGCACCATGTTTCGTCGCAGACCGCGCGTGCACGTCGCAGAGTCCACAGACCCTGCGAAGCGACAGCGGACTCTGCGAGGGTCCTGTCACGCCACGTGGCTGCTCGGCAACGACCCGGGCCCGGCCCTCCCCGCGGCCGCGAACACCCCGTCCGGAGCACTGGCCCTGGAACTGGACTGGGCCACCGCGAGCCCCGCGAGATTGTCCGCGGCCGAACTGGTCGATGCCGCCATCGGCTACGAACACCTCGCCGCCTGGGCCACCGCCGGTCAACAAGTGATGCTCGCCGACTGGGCCACCGCCGCCCCGCCGACGGCACCCTCCGCCCCGCCGCCACACCGGCCGATCCGGCACCGAATCAGCCGCCCGGCGGGAATGGGCGGTCGATGAGATCGGGCTGGCGCTCACCCTGGCCCCATCCGCGGCCGCGACGCGCCCGAGCTGTGGCGGTCGAGCGGCCGCCGAAGATCACCCACCCGGCCCGTGCGCCGAAACCAGCCTGCCCGGCCCCGGACGCCCACCCGCCATCCCCAACCAGCACCGGACACCCCGCCGCGACGACGGCAAAACCGTCACCCGCGCCCGCACACCAGACCGCCCAACAAAGATCAAGGGTTAACGTCAAGCTGTGATAGAGCGACGCTGATCCTTCCCCGGGTCGAGATCACTTTGCCGTTGGTGCTGGGTGAGACCGTTTGCCGTCCGAACGTGCACCCGGTAGTCACGGGGACTTCGCAGTGTGGCTGACGCCGCCTGTTCGCCCAGCAGTTCTCGCCAGGTGTGATAGCAGTCACAATAGCGAAAGGTTCGTCTGCGGCATCCGTGTTCCACCACGTAACACTCCGCGCCGCACGAACGAACATGTCCTACGAATATCACGAACTCCTGCATGGTTCCAACCGGGCTATCCCTACTACGACGAATGGACACCAAGATGACGGGGCGAGGTGACTCATGTCTGCTCTGGACGTGCTGGCGTCGGTGACGTGCAGCAGCACGCGGCACCCCGGGGTCGGTCGGTTTCGCCGCCTCAAGGAGGGACTCGTTCTTATCGGTGTCTCCCGGCAGCGTCCGGGCTCTGTACTACCGCAGTCGTCGGGCCCGGCAGTAACCGGCCCGATCTCAATGGCCGACGGCTACCCGGGCTGTCCGAGCTGCGGTGCCGACAATATCGTCGGGTGTGGCAGGTGCGGGCTGTTGGGCTGCTGGGACAGCTCATGGCCCGAGTTCAGCTGCCCGAGCTGCGGAAACCGAGGTCCAGTCGACGGTGTGATCGACACCCTGACCCAGGCAGCAGGCGGCTGAGGACCTGCGATACGCGAGGCCGGTCACCGCACTGTTCTCGCTGCGCCCGCCTCCCGCGATTTGTGAAGGATGAATCGACGATGCTTATCACCGGCGACCGTTTCTTCGGTCGCACCGTCCGCTCGCCTAGTGCGTGTCCAGGAACGTTGCCGGGGTGATCGCGGGATCCAGGCGGCGTCTCGCAAGGCGCCGCCCGAAGCTCATACCGGGCGTCTTCGCGAGGGCGGCAACGCCGCGAGGCGTCGTCTGGGCCCGCGAGGACCCGGTGAACGTTTCTGGACACCGCACTAGCGGCCGCGCACCCGTTTCGGGCCGACAATGAGCGGACTCGTTCGGGGTGAGTGGAGTTCCTACCGGGTGTCCGCGGATGTCCTCAACAAGGGGGGCGTTGGGGCAATCCACCGGACCGACGACCCCGGCCTGGTGTATAAGGAATACTTCGACTCGGCCAAAGCGCCGCGGCGGGCCGATCTTGACCGGCTTGTGGCCGTCGGCCGATCGGTGCTGCTGGAGCAGGGCAAGGCGCCCGGTGATACACCGGAGTCCTCGGTGAACTGGCCGGTCGATCTCGTGTTGACGCCCAGCGGCAGAGTCAAGGGCGTCGTCCTCCCGATCATTCCGGCCGCTCTGCAGGACTCCGCGCTGAACACCGTGCGCACCCTCGACTTCCTCGTCATGGCGCGGGCGAAGCCGCCAGCGTCGCGCGCCCGCGTGGCCCTGCTGATCCGCATGGCCGAGATTCTCGACTTCGTTCATTCTCGCGGGCTCGTCCACGGCGACGTCAACGGCAAGAACCTGGCGTGGTCTGTGGACCCGAACGTGATCATGTACCTGATCGACTGCGACGGGATGGTGCCGCAGTCGCCACCCCCGGTGGCGGGTGTCCAGGCGATGGGGTGGACGGACCCGCGCGTCATCGACCGCGTCATTCCTGCGCACGATCACCTCAGCGACCGGTACGCGTTGGCGCTCGCGATGTACCGCGGACTGCTGCTGACCCCGGGAAAGCTCGACCAGAAGAGTCAGGGAAGGTGGCCGGAGCCCGGGAAGATCCCAAGCGACATGCCCGCCTCCGTGGCGACACTGCTCCGTCGCGGGCTCGCCGCGCTCGACGGCGAAAGCCGATCCACCCCGCGTGAATGGGTCACGGCGCTGGTGGAGACCTACGTTCCGAACGGTTCCTTCGCCTCCCGCGAGTTGGACGCCCTGGACCGGGCGAGCGCGAGGGCGGCGCCGGTGAAGCCCTTTGTCCCCCTGCCGCCGGTGCCGTCACAGCCCACGCCGACCCCGGTGGTGGGCACGCCGACCCGTCGACCTGGCCCGCCCCCGTCCTATCCGCAGAGACCGCCCTACCCTCAGGCACCGTCCTACCCGCAGGGACCGTCCTACCCGCAGAGACCGCCCTACCGCCACCCGCAGCCTCCGCCGCCGCAGTACGGGACGCCACGCCTGGGCGGAGTCGGCCGCCACGCGCTCGACGGAGGTGTGGGCTGGTACATCATCGGTGCCCTGGCTACGTTCATCCTGCCGTATTTCGCGGTGATCTACATCGGCATCGCCCTATTGCAGCTCCGCAATATGCCCGCGGGTATGCGGGGGCTCGCCCGCGCCCGGACCTCACTCATCGTCTTCGGAGGGCTGAGCGTCCTGCTCATTCTCTCCTACCTCGCCAATCTGGTCTAGCAGAGGAAATCCATGGAGAACTCCGAGCTCTACACGATCTTTCCGGTCTTCATTGTCGCCGACGTCAGCGCCTCGATGGCGGGCGGCCCGATCGAGGCCCTGAACGAGGCCCTGCCGAACCTGCAGAAAGAGATGGTGACGAACCCGACGGTCGGCGAGATCGCTCGCGTCGCCATGGTGACGTTCTCCGACGCCGCCCGCACCGTCATTCCGCTGTGCGACCTCGCCGACGCCACGCTGCCCGAGCTGATGGTGGAGGGCGGGACCAACTTCGCTGCCGGATTCCGGGAGACCCGGACTGCTATCACCAATGGCCTCACATCGCTGCCGAAAGGTACACCGATCTACCGACCCGTCGTGTTCTTCATGAGTGACGGCATCCACGTGGCGAGGGAGGACTGGACGCGGGCGCTCGACGAGCTGCGCGACCGTTCCTGGAGGTTCGCGCCCGAGATCGTCACCTTCGGTTTTGGCGAGGCCGACGACGAGGTCCTGCGCAGGATCGCGACCCGCTACGCGTTCCGCGTGAAGGACGCCCCGCCTGCCGACCAGGTCAGAGAGATAATCAATGCGCTTATCGGGAGCATCCGAACGACATCGACGAGCTTCCGCGACCCTAACCAGGCCGACGGCCTGCATATCGAGGCGCCGACGGAATTCTTCACAGCACTGCCTGCGATGACGCTGTGACCAGGCGCGGATGGCCCGGCCAGATTTTCGAGCGGCTGACCACCGCGATCGAGACCGAGATCGAGACATACGAGCGATCCGAGGCAGCACCGACCCCGCCTACGCAGGCGCCGCCCCCGCTGGGGGCGGTCTGGCGAGCCGAGGACGTCGGCAAGCCGCCGCCCGACGCGCCGGACGTCGGTTCCGAAACCGCGGGACATCCCGCTCCACCAGAGCCTCCGCAAGAGCAGCGCACCTGCCCGCATGACGGCGTGGTGGAGCTCGACACCGCGGCTCCGCTCATCGGCAAGCTGCTCGACGCCGCGCCGCCGGTACTGGCCGCCGCCGCTGCGTACCGCCCAGCATCGTTCCTTGCTGACGCTGTGACCATCGGTGAGTTCCACGTCGCGGCGGCCTCACACATCGGCATGTCTCACGCTGCGCAAGGCGGTCCGCGTCAGGACTCCTACAACTTCGTCCTGACCAGCACGGGCAGGCTTGTGGCGGCGATCGCCGACGGCATGGGCTCGCGCTCGGCGTCGCAGCTCGGCTCCGATCAGTTCTGCGCGGACGTCGTGCTCGCGGCAGCGTCCAATCCGGACGCCACCGCAGCCGAATACCTGCGCTTGGCGTCGGCCCGCACGACCGAAGTCGTGCGGGCCGTTTACCACATGGAGCCCGACGCCGTCTCGTTCGTCGCCGCCGTCGCCGTGATCGACGGCACGTCGTGCGAGGTCGCCCGGGTCGGGGACGTGTCAGCGTTCGCTATCGACGCCTCCGGCGAATTCACGGAGCTATATCCTGTCGACGACGCCCACATCAACGTTGTCGGGGCGGCTTTGCCGGATCCGGAAGCTGAGCCGGAGATGGTGGCGCTCGCGGCGCCCCGGCGGCTCGTCCTGGCCACCGACGGCCTTGCGGGCGACTTGCGTCGGTCGGTGGCGGTGCGCGAGTGGCTGGGCCGGGTGTGGGCGGGCCGTCCGACGGCGCATGCCATGTCGGATGGGTTGCGCTACCGCAGGCGTGGTTCGCATGACGACCGGACGGCCATCGTGGTAGCCGTCCCACCTGCCCAGTCGGAGGTCGCGCTCCCCGGTGAGGATCCAATGCCGACCCACGAGCAGGCGGCGGCCACTGACGGGCAAGGCACGGGATCAACGAGCGCGGGAACATGAGGCACGTGGCGTGGCGTGACAGGGTCCTCTCTCACCGCCGTTGAGCTGTGATCGCCAGTAGCGGTGCCACGGGTGCACCAGGGCCACTGCGGCACCACTTTCGCCGATCATGCGCGGTCACCAGTCAATTGCGGGGCGCCTCACCATCCCGAACGTCCTCCGCGGCGCATGCCATCGTGGATGACGACGTGCCATGCTCATCGTATGACGGTGCAGATAGCGGTGAAGCTCGACGACGGGTTGGCGGAGCAGGTCAAGGTGGCGGCGGCGGACGCGGGAACGACGCTGTCGGAGTGGGTTCGGACGGCACTGCAGCGCCAGGCCGCGGCCGCGAAGGCGATCCGCGCTCGAGCTGAGGAGGATGCCCGCGCGCCGCTCTACACCACCGAGCAGGAGCGTGCACTCATGCAGGCGCGCCGCCGCCGCGCGATCGCCGCCCTCGACCAAGGATGAGCCGGTCCACCGAGCCGATCCGCTACGGGCAGGTCTGGGTCTCCCGTGACGAGGTGATGGGTCCGATGAGCTACCTCGTCGTCTCCTCCGACGCCTACAACGCCGCGTTCGGAGACCGGCGGGTGATCGCGGTCGAGGTCGACTCCCGCTCCGTCTACCAAGGCACCTACCGTGAACCGATCGTCGACGCAGGCACGGCATTGCTTGACCGGCTGGTCTGGGTGGCCTGCGGCATGCTCGAGGAACAGGTCGCCCAGCTGCATCCCGAACGGCACGCCGCAGTGGCAACCCAGATCCGCGAGCTCATCGGGAACTAGCCACACAGAGCATCTCCTGGGAAGGCGATCGCTGCGGGCCCGGCTGGGCAAGATCGGCGGAAGTGGCGCTACACGTGCGGATCCGCACCGCTGACACCACAACCATCGATCACCGCTGCGCACGCCGGGGCAAGATCGGCGGAAGTGGTGCCAGAGGGACCCTGGTGCACTTCTGGCACCACTGCTGGCGATCACCCGCTCGGCCGACGGTAACGAGCCTCCCGGCGGGCCAGGTGGCTGCCGTGGCTGGCCCAGGTCCGCATCGCAGCAGGGTGACCCTGCTCCGACTCAGTCGCAGCAGGGTCACCCTGCTGCGATGCGGGCCGCCGTCAGCCGCTGCTGCCCTGCGCTCTGTCACGCCCCGCGGCCCAGTCCACGAGCGCCGAACCGACTGCGCACACGTCCGCCGGACCTGAGATCCTGGCCGCTGTGACCGACGGCGTTGTGGAGCTTGCCCTGGTCGGTGCAGGTCGGATGGGGAGAATGCACCTGCGGGCGCTCGACCCCGCAGGAGGGCGGACGGCGGCGGTCCGGGTGACCGACGTGGTCGAGCCAACCGAGGCAGCCAGGGATGCGTTGCGCGGCAGCGGGTATCGGTTGCACGAAACGTTCACGGACCTGCTCGCCGCCGGTCGGCCCGACGGCGTCCTGGTGGCGGCCCCGACGGATCGCCATGCGCAAGTCGCCCGCGGCGCTCTCGCCGCCGGGATTCCCGTCTTGTGCGAGAAGCCTGCCGGGTTGACGTGGCGGGAGGTCGAGGAGACCGGCGGTGTCGCCGCCGACCGCGGGGTGGTTTTCCAAGTCGCCTACTGGCGGCGCTTTGTGCCTGCGATGGTCGCGCTTCGGGAGCGAATCGTCGCAGGTGAGCTGGGGCAGATCCTGCACATCGTGTGTGCGCAGTGGGACGGCGCCCCGCCGCCCGCGCAGTTCCGGCACTCCAGCGGCGGCGCCTTCGTCGACATGGGTGTGCACGAGTTCGACGTCGTCCGGTGGCTGACGGGTCAGTCGGTGGCCTCCGTCGTCGCCGTCGAGACGCCCGCGCTCGACCCATTGGCCCGCCCGGACGCCGACAACGCCCAAGCCCTGCTCGGCCTCTCCGGCGGCACCACCGCCGCAGTGTCACTCGGCAGGCACTATCCAGGAGGAGACCTCGTCACGATCGAGGTCTTCGGTTCCACCGGACACGAGCGGTCGGCGGTGCTCGACCCCCGCGAAGGCGACGAGCCCATGCTGGATGCGCTTGCGCGGCAGGCGGAGTCGTTCGCCGAGCTCGTCCGTGGCGGGCGCCGTCGTGGTGCGGGGACGGCTGACGCCGTTGCCGCGCTCCAGGATGCTGCTCGGGCAGCGGAGGCGTTGCGCAGCGGCAGGGTCGTCGTGACCGAGACGTAACCGGATTGGACGACTCCGCTCGTCCAAACCGTTGACCACCACGTCTCGGCAGTTCTAGCGTCCCCCACCAATAAAAACGTTCCAAGAGCGCGGTGGGGGGCCTTTGGCCTCGCCCCGGGACGTGGGTGGTCGCTTGGACGCGGAACACGATGCGCGAGCGGCGGCGGGCCAGACACGGTCGCCGCTGCGGGTCGCTCTCGTCGGCGCGGGGCTCGTCGGCCAGGCCGCGCATGCGATCACGCTGGCTGAGGACCACGCCCGCTTCGACTTCGTCGCGGTCGTCGATCCCTCGCCGACGGTCCGGACCGGCGTGGCCGCCCGCTACGGCGTCCCCCATGCCGTAGGCACGCTTGCCGAGGCGTTGCGCCTTGGCCTGGACGCCGTCGTCGTGGCTGTGCCGGACCCGGCGCATCTGGCCACCTGCCGCGAGGCGCTGGCCGCTGGCCTGCACGTGTTCTGCGAGAAGCCGCTCGTCACGCGCCTCGCGGATGCCGATGCCCTCATCGCCGCCCGTGGCGAGCGCGTCCTGCAGTGCGGGTACATGAAGCTCTACGACCCAGCCGTCGAGCGGCTCGTCCAACTGCTCGAAGACGGCCCGGCCGAGCTGGTCTACCTGTCCATCGAGGTGAACGACCCCGACCACCTGCCGTTCGTGGATCACCTGGGCCTGTTCGTCGGGCACGACGTCCCGGCCGACCTCGTCGCCAGTACCCGCACGGCGGGCGCTGAGGCCGTCGACGACACACTCGGCCGACCGGCTCTTCCCGCCGAGGGCCGCGCCTTCGAGGCGTACCTCGGCGCGCTGGTGCACGACGTCAGCCTCGCCCATCACGTGCTCGGCGCCCTCGGCCACCGGCCGCCGTTGCCGATCGCGGACGCCGCCTACTTCGACGCCGGGCGTGGCGTGAGCCTCAGCTGGGCCCTCCACGACGGAGCCCGCGCCCATCTGACCCACCTCAACCTCCCCGGGGTGAGCGACTACACCGAGCGTGTGACGGTCTTCTGCCGGGACCGCATCCTCGAGCTGACGTTCCCGTCCCCGTACCTGCGCTTCCACCCGACGCAGCTGGTGGAGAAGCGATCGGCCGGAGGCAAGGCGAACCCCGCTGCCCTCAAGGTGACGCAGCACCGGATCTCCTACGAGGAGTCCTTCCGCAACGAACTGCGCGCGTTCCACGCCTCGGTCACGACCGGCGCGCCCGTCCGGGCGTCGGCCGAGGCTGCCCGGGAGGACCTGCGCGCGCTTCTGACCGCACTGCAGGTGGCGGCAGGCGTGGCGCCCGCGAAGAAGGAGGACTGATGCGAGTCGGCCTGTTCACCGACGGTCTGCAGCACCTGTCTCGCCGCGACGCCTTCGCGTGGTGCGTCGAACACGGCATCACCGACGTCGAGATGAGTGTGGGTTCGTGGGGTGCCCGCACCCATCTCGACCTCGATCGGCTACTGGCCGATCCCGCCGAGCGTGAGGTGCTCGCCCGCGATCTCGCCGAGTTCGGGTTGGCTTTCTCGGCCGTGAACGCGGCGGGCAACCCCCTTCACCCCGATCCCGGGGCGCGCGAAGAGGCGCAGTCGGCCCTGCGCGGGGCGATCGAGCTCGCCCGCGTGCTCGGCATCGACCGCGTCGTCACGATGGCGGGCTGCCCCGGTGGCCGGACCGGTGGGCCGATCGGTGTCTTCGGGCTCTGGGCGACGAGCAACGACGACGAGGGTCTGTGGTCCTGGCAGATGGAAGCCGAGGTCGGGCCGTACTGGCGCACGCTGTCGGACTGGGCGGCGGCGGCGGCGCCCGACGTCCGGATCTGCCTCGAGCTGCACCCCGGGGTGAGCGTCTACAGCGTGGAGACCTACCGCGTCTTGAGGACGTACGCGGGGGCCAACGTGTGGGTGAACCTCGACCCGAGCCATTTTTGGTGGCAGGGCGCGGATCCGATCCGGGTGATCGGTGAGCTGTCCGGCGTGATCGGCTGGGCGCACGGCAAGGACACGACGATCTACCCGGAGCGGGTCGCCCTGCGGGGGGTGCTCGACCCGACCTTCCCGCCGGACCCGGCGAGCTCGTCGTGGCATTTCTCCGCCGTCGGGGACGGTCACGACCTTCCCACCTGGCGCGGTGTCGTCCGGGCGCTGCAGGACGCCGGGCACGACGGCGTCATCTCCATCGAGCACGAGGACCCGGCGCTGTCCCCGCAGGAGTGCATCGCGCGATCGGTGATCGTGCTCCGCGACGCGGTCGAGGCGTGAGGGGCAGGCATGGCGCACGTCACCGTCGTTGACGTCGCCCGACACGCCGGGGTCTCCAAGTCGACGGTCTCCAACGTCGTCCGCGGCAAAGCCGTGGTCGCGCCCGCCACGAAGGCCAAGGTCCAGGCGTCGGTGCGGGCGCTGGGCTACCGGCCCAACAGCGTCGCGCGAGCGCTGCGTGAGCGGGCCACCAAGGTGCTCGCGCTCGTCGTCCCCGATGCGGTGAACCCCTTCTACACCCAGCTGGCCCACGGCATGGAGCGGCGGGCCCGACGGGAGGGGTTCGGGGTGCTCGTCGCGCATACCGGCTGCGACCCGAGCATCGAGCTGGCGCAGGTGACGGCGTTGATGTCCCGGCAAGTGGACGGCGTGCTCCTCGGTGGCCTGAGCCACAGCTCCACGCTGCACGTGCGGCTGCTCGACGAGGGGGTGCCGGTGGTGTGCGGTTTCGCCGCCGATGACGAGCGCTTCGGGGTCATCGACACCGACGACGCCACGGGGATGGCGGCCATCATGGACCACCTCGATGGCCTGGGTCACCGGCGTGTCGCGTTCGCCGGGCAGGGCTTCGAGGAGGCCGCCGCCGAACTGCGCAGGATCGCCTTCGAAAAGGCGGCGGCGAGTCGGAACATGACGGTCGTCGGGCTCGAGGAAGGGCCGACCGCCGTGGTCGCGCACAACGACGCCGTGGCCATCGGCGAGCTGGACCGGTTGCACCGCAACGGGTTACGGGTGCCGCAGGACGTGTCGGTCACCGGCTACGACGACACCGCGCTGGCCTCCCACGCCCTCATCGAGCTGACGACGGTGGGCACCGATGCCGAGCTGGCAGGCGAGGTCGCAGCGGAGCAGTTGATCCTCGCGGTGCGCGAGCACCGCCACGTCCGCCACCGGCACCTGCAGCCCGCCCGGCTCGCCGTCCGAGCGACCACCGGCCCGGCCCCGAGGAGGCCCAATGGGTGATCTCAGTGGGTGATCGCAGTGGGTGAGGTGGTCCTCTCGCAGATCAGCAAGCAGTTCGACGCCGTCGGTGTGCTGGAGGACCTCGACCTGCGCGTCGAGGACGGCGAGTTCGTGGTGCTGCTCGGACCGTCGGGGTGCGGCAAGACGACGGCGTTGCGGATCGTCGCAGGCCTGGAACGCCCGACCGCAGGCCGCGTGGTCATCGCCGGGCAGGACGTGACGCACCGCCCGCCCCGAGGGCGTGACATCGCCATGGTCTTCCAGAGCTACGCCCTGTACCCCCACCTGACCGTGGCCGAGAACATCGCCTACCCGCTCAAGGTGCGCAAGGTCGACCCGAAGCAGCGCGGCGAGGCCGTCCTGCGGGTCGCGCGCTCCCTCGAGGTGGACCACCTCTTGGCGCGCAGACCGCGCCAGCTCTCCGGCGGGCAACGCCAGCGGATCGCCCTCGCCCGGGCCATCATCCGCGAACCGGCCGCGTTCCTCATGGACGAGCCGCTGTCCAACCTCGACGCGAAGCTGCGCGTGACGATGCGCGCGGAGATCAAGCGCCTCCAGCAACGGCTCGGCACGACCACGATCTACGTGACGCACGACCAGGTCGAGGCGCTCACGATGGCGGACAGGGTCTGCCTGCTGTCGGGCGGTCACATCCAGCAGTACGCACCGCCTCAGGAAGTGTTCGACCGCCCGGCCAACCGGTTCGTCGCCGAGTTCGTGGGCAACCCGCCGATGAACGTCCTCGACGTGGCGCTCGACCCGGAACGCGGCGGCGTCGTCGTCGCGGGCAGCCCCGTTCCGCTCGGCGACCGGTACCGCGCGTGCGCGGCCGCTGGAGTTTCCCACGTGGGCGCGCGCGCACGGGATCTCGAACTCGTTCCTGCGGGAACCTCCGGCACCGTCTCCGGCAGCGTCTACGTTGTCGAGCCTCTCGGTGACGAGGTGTTCGTCGAGGTCCTGCTCGGCGAAGCACGCGTGTCGGTCAGTGCGCCGCGTGGCTTCCGGGCGGAGCCGGGTTCTCCCGTCGGCGTGCGCATCGACCCGGCCCGCGCGTGCTTCTTCACCTCGGACGGCACGACCGCCGTTCATCGCTCCAGCCAAGACAGCCCGATCGGCCAGGAAAGTGAAGGGATTCTGTCATGACAGGCAATCTGCACGTCAGCAGGCGGGATGTTCTGCGGTTGGGCCTCACAGCCTTCGCGGCTGCAGGCAGCATCCCACTCCTCGGCGCATGCGGGAGCGGGTCCGGTGGATCAGCACCCGCTTCGGGCGGCGCGAGCGCGACCGCAACGGGTGGGGGCAACCTCGTCATCGGCGCCTTCGAAGACGGTGCGCTCACGCCGCTCAAGCAGACGATCCTGCCGATGTTCGAGCAGGCCACCGGGATCAAGGTCCAGTTCCTCACGGAGCCGTACGACTCCTTCTTCGCCAAGGCGTTCCAGGACGGCCAGTCGAAGGCGGGGCAGTACGACATCTACATCATGGACGACCCGTGGATCCCGCAGTACGCGGCTGCGGGAATCCTCGAGGACCTCGGCGCCCACGGCATCACCGCCGACAGCGACTACGCGCCTGCCTTCGCGGAGCTCGGCTACTGGCCGCCGCAGAAGGGCCCGCGCGTCAAGGGGTTCGAGAACGACCAGCCCAAACTGATCGCCCTGCCGACGATCGGGGATCTGCAGACACTCACCTATCGCAACGACGTCTTCCCCTCGGCGCCCGCGACGTGGGCCGACCTCGTGTCCACCGCGAAAGCAGGCGTCGCCGCGAACAAGGTCAAATACGGCTTCGTGTTCCGCGGGGTGAAGGGCAACCCGATCGTCACATCGTTCTACCCCGTGTTCCTGTCGTTCGGCGCGAACATGTTCGACGACAAGTGGAACCCCACCTTCAACTCGGCGGAGGGCAAGGCGGCTGCGGACTTCTTCGTGGGCACGCTGAAGTCGATCGCCCCTCCAGCCGTTGCCGAGTTCGACTCCGACCAGGAAGGGGCAGCGATCCTCGGCGGCGACGCGGCGGCGATCATCCAGTACTCGGGGAACGCCATCAAGTCCGACGACCCGTCGGCGTCCAAGGAGGTCGGCAAACTCGACTTCGGCGTCGTCCCCAAGCAGGTGAGCGCGCTCGCCCAGATCGGCATCTTCATCCACGGCGTCTCGGCTTCGGCGCCGAACAAGGACAACGCGATCGCGTTCATGAAGTGGTTCGGCTCCAACGAGACCCAGGTGGCGCTGGCCCGCTCCGGTGACCTGCCGGTGAAGATCCCCGCGTTCTCCGACCCGCAGGCGGTCAAGGCCCACCGGCTGTTGCCCACGGCCCTGGCGCAGTTGCAGTCCGGGGCGCAAGCGCGGCCGCGCACGCCCGACTGGTCGAAGGTCGAGTCCATCCTCGGCACGGAGCTCAACAACGCGCTCGTCGCGGGAAGCGGCGGCGGGGCGGCCATGGACTCCGCGGCAGGGCAGGTGAAGGACTATCTCAAGGCCCAGGGCTACTACGACTGAGGCCAAGGCCACCGGCATGGTCACGCAGACACCGGCACCCCAGGACACCGGCACCACAGATCAGCCGCCGCAGGATCTTCGGGGAAAGCGGGCTGGACACGATCCTGCCCTACCTCCTCCTCGCCCCGACGATCCTCCTCGTGCTCGCGGTGCTCGTGTACCCGCTCATCGAGGGCGCTCGCACGAGCACGGGCTTCTACCGGTTCGGGCGCCGCCTGCGCGACGTCGGGTTGGACAACTATGTCCAGGCGTTGCACGACCCCACGTTCATCAGCTCCGTCGGCACGACACTCGAGTTCGTCGCAGCCGCGGTGGTCCTGGAGACGGTGCTCGGTCTGGCGCTCGCGCTGCTGTGCGCGAAGGAGGTGCGCTTCATACGGGCGATCCGCGGCTCGCTCATCCTGCCGATGATCGTGACACCCGTCGTCGTCGGCATCATCTTCCGGTTGATCTACGCCTCGGACGTCGGGCTCGTCGCCACGCTGGCCCGCTCCGTCGGCCTGGCCCCGCCGGAGATCCTCGGCCAGCCGAATGCCGCCTTCTTCGGTCTGGTGCTCCTCGACGTCTGGGAGTGGACGCCGCTGGTGTTCCTCATCCTGCTCGCGGGCATCCAGTCGTTGCCGGTCGAGCCGTTCGAGGCCGCGAAGGTGGACGGTGCCGGAGCGTGGCGCACTTTCGTCGACCACACGCTGCCCATGCTGCGGCCGACGATCCTCGTCGCCGTGACACTGCGCTCGATCGACGCCCTGACCACGTTCGACCAGGTGTACGTGCTGACCCACGGCGGCCCGGGAACCGCAACCCAGCTCATCTCCATCTACGGCTACCAGACGTTCTTCCAGTTCCAGCAGTTCGGCTACGCCGCGGCGTTGCTCATCATGGTGGCGCTCGTCGTCATCGCGGCGGCGGGATTGGCTGTCGGACTCATGCGGAGGCAGCGATGAGTACCGACCCGGATCGCGCCGACGGCTCCGCAGGGCGCAGAGTCGGCTACGTCGTCGCTGTCGCCGTCGCCCTCGCGTTCGCCGTCGTCCCGCTGCTGTGGATGATCTCGACGTCGCTGAAGTCGAACCGGGAGATCACCCAGGACGGCACGCTCGTGCCGCACTCGTTCACCTTCGCCAACTACGCCAGCCTGTTCAACGGGCGCGAGTTCGGCTCCTACCTGACGAACTCCATCGTCGTGACCGCAGTGAGCGTTGGCGTCGCGCTGCTCCTCGGGACGCACGCGGCCTACGCGGTCGCCCGGTTCCGGCTCTGGCGGGGGATGGAGCGCTATGTCGGGCTCGCCCTCCTGGTGACCAGGATCGTGCCGCCCATCGTCATCATCATCCCCGTCTTCCTGCTCGCGCAGGGCTTCGGTGTCCTCAACACGAAGCTCGGGCTGATCGTCATGTACTCGGCGTTCAACGTGTCGGTCGTCGTCTGGATGATGGAGAGCTTCTTCCGGGAGATCCCGGTCGACCTGGAAGAGGCGGCGATGGTGGATGGTGACACCCGGTTCGCGGCCTTCCGCCGGATCGTCTTGCCGCTGGCGGCGCCGGGTCTCGTCGCGACCGGCATCTTCGCGATCATCGTGACCTACAACGAGTTCCTCTTCGCGCTCGTGCTCACCTCGACCCCCTCGGCGGAGACCATGCCGGTCGGCGCAGCGACGCTCATCGGGCGGATCAACACCGACTGGGGGGCGATGAGCGCGGCGGGGGTGATCGGGGCCCTGCCGATCCTGCTGTTCTCCGCGCTGGTGCAGAAGCACCTCGTGCGCGGGCTGACCATGGGCGCCGTCAAGTGACGCCCATCGACGACGGGAGAACCGATGGCCGACCTCGGCTCGATCACGGTGGCGAACGCCCCGGTCAGCTACGGAGCGTTCGAGCTCACCGTGGGCATCGACCCCTCCACGCCCGACGGCGTGGCCGTTCTCGACGAGGTGGCGTCGGCGGGCTACGCGGGCATCGACCTCGGCCCCGTCGGTTACCTGGGTTCGGGTCCAGAGCTCGCTGACCGGCTCGCCTCGCGCGGGCTCGGCCTGGCAGGCGCCTATCTGGAGCTGCCCTACGCCGACGCCGATGCGCTCGAGCGCGTGCTCCCCGACCTCGACGCGATGCTCGACACCTTCGACGCCGTCGCCGGGCGACTGTCCGGGCCGCCGCCGCATCCCACCATCGCCGACGCTGGCGCCCCGCAACGCCGGAGCAGGCCAGGGCGCGCGCACGCGGACCGGTCCATGGGGCTCGACGACGACGGCTGGCGCCGCTTCGCCGCTGGTCTCTCCGAGGTTCTGGCGCGTTGCCGCGACCGCGGCTACGAGCCGACGTTCCACAACGAGACGGGCACCTTCGTCGAAGCGCCGTGGGAGGTCGAGCGCGTGCTGGACCTCACAGACGCCCAGTTCTGCCTCGACACGGGGCATTTCCTCGTCGGCGGCGGCGACCCCGTCGCGGCGATGCGCGACTTCGGGTCGAGGGTCAACCAGGTGCACCTCAAGGACGCGAGCCGGGACGTCGTCGCGGCCATCGTGGCCGACGGCGATCCGGTCGAGGCCGTGTGGTCACGGGACGCGTTCCCGCGGCTCGGGGCCGGGGACGTCGACATCGACGCCTTCCTCGCCGTCCTGCGCGACACCGGGTGGTCGGGGTGGCTGGTCGTCGAGCAAGACACCCTGCCGAGGACAGCCGAACGGTTCGCCCGCGCCGCCGAGGACCAGCGCGCCAACCGCGCTTTCCTCTCGTCTCGCGGCCTGTAGGCGCGGACAAGGCCCCGGGATTGCAGCGGGGTGACACCGCTCCGATTGAGTCGCAGCAGTGTCACCCTGCTGCGACTCCTGCACAGGACGACCTTGGGCATTGCCGGGCCCGCACCGCCACCATCGACGGTGTCACCACCAGTAGACGGGGTACTTCTTGCCGTCCAACCGGGCGCCGACGATCCCGAACGCCACCAGAATTACGACGGCGAGGACCAGCAGTGCCATGAAGGGGAGTAAGGACGGGGCGGTCGCGCCGACGATCACCGCGGTCGCCGCGGCTGGCGAGTGCGAGACCCTCAGCACGAGCATGGCGCCGAGGGCGCCTGCGCCTGCCAGCGCGGCCGCCCACACGCCGGGCCCGACCAGAGCGACGACGGCAAATCCCACCAGCGCGGACACGACCTGGCCACCGACCACGTTGCGGGGCTGAGCCAACGGCAGCGCCGTGCCTGCGGCGATCAGCGCCATGCTGGCCGCCAGCGGCGGGATCAGCAGGGGGAGGTGCGTGAGCGCCCCGACCGCGGCGAGGGCCCCGAGCGCGGCCAGGCTGGTCAGGGTGGCGAGGACCATCGACTTCCGCGTGGGACGCGCGGGAGCCGCCGATCGCGGCCACCATCTCCTCGGTGGCCGGGGCGTCGACTCTGGCGTGGGGGCGGGCGCGAGGACCGGTGCTTCCTGGGAAGCCAGTGCAGGCGTGGGTGCCACCGACGGCAGAATCGAGGTCGGTACCGAAACCGTGGCCTCTTCCGGGGTCGGTGTGTGTGGAGGAGCCGGGCGTGGAGGAGCCGCTGCCCGATTCCACCCTGCTGGCGCCCAGCCGAGCGTTGTGCGGCCGACGACGATCGTGGCGCCGGGCGCGAGAACCGATGGGTGGCCCGCAGGCAGGCCGTCAACGACGGTGCCGGTGCTCGATCCGCGGTCCTCGACGGTGACGGTGCAGGGTCGGCCATTCCCGTGGCTGGTCACGGCCACCATGCAGTGCCAACGTGACACCTCGGGGTCGGCCACCGGCAGGTCGCAGTTGGGGGCATGGCCCAGGAGGTAGGTGCCCGGCGCCAGGCGCCACACCCGCCCCCGGTCCGGTCCGTCCAGCACGTGCAGGGTGCCTGCGAGCAGCCGTCGGGGGTCTATCGGCGCGGCGAAGCCCGGCCCGCCTGCGACCCCGGCCTGCTGCGGCCGCGCACCACCGTGGCGGTCAATGGGTAACGCTCGATCGGCGTGCATGGTCATCAGAGGTCTCCGTCGGGCGCTGGTGAGCGCATCGGTGCGGTCGGCGCGTTCGGTGGTGTGCGGCCCGAGGCGGGGGACACCACAGAACTGCGGAGGGCCGCCCGGTTGATCTTCCCGGTGAGGGTGCGCGGGAGCCTCTCGACGAAGGTCACCGATCGCGGTCGGAGGGGCTCGGCGAGTCCATCGGCCGCGTGGTCGAGCAGCTTCCGCGCGAGCGCCGGACTGGGCACCGTCGGGTGGCGAGGGACGACGACGGCGTGCGGGACGTGTCCGCCCACCGGGTGCGGCAGCGGGATCACCGCGGTCTCGAGCACCTCGGGGTGGGTGGCGAGGACCGCCTCCAGCTCCAGCGGCGAGATCCGCTGGTCGAACGACTTGAACATGTCGTCGCGGCGGCCGAGCAACCGTACCCAGCCGTTGTGGTCGCATTCGGCCAGATCGCCGGTCGCCTGGCGCCAGGCTCCCTCTGGCCGGTACCCGGGATGCACCGGGTGCTCGGACGCGCCCCCGAGGTAGCCCAGCATGGCGCCGACCGGTCGCTCGGTCAGGTCGATGCAGATCTCGCCGGTCCGGACCCCGAGACCCGGCCCGACCTCGTGCTCGACCGCGCCGGTCGCACGCAGCACCAAGCGGTATCCGGGCAGCACCCGGCCCAGCCAGCCCCGCGGGGCCCGTTGCCCTGGGGTAGTCCCGATCGTCGCGGTCGTTTCGGTCTGCCCGTAGCCGTCCCGCGGCCGGACTCCCCACTCCTGCTCGACCCGGTCGGCGACCGCCGGGTCGAGGATCTCCCCGGCGCTGGTCGCCTCGCGCAACGGCGGATGTGCGGTGTGGAGGAACGGCAGCACCGCCTTCCATGCGCTGGGCGGGGCGCAGAAGCTGGTGACCCGGTGCTTTTCGAGCAACGCGGGCAGCAGCTCCGGGAGCGCCGGGCCCGACGCGGGCGCCACGATCGTCGCCTCGGCGTTCCACGGCACGAACAGGCTGCTCCAGGAATGCTTGGCCCAGCCGGGCGAGGACACGTTGAGGTGCCGGTCGCCGGGCAGCAGGCCGTTCCAGTACATGCTGGACAGGTGGCCGACCGGGTAGCTCTGGTGGGAGTGCGCGACCAGCTTCGGCGCCGAGGTCGTACCGGAGGTGAAGTAGCAGAACGCCACCGCGTCCGACGGCGTCGGTCCGGTCGGCTCGAACGGCCGGTCCGGGTGCTGGGGGCCGGGGAAGCTGTGCCAGCCCGGCCGGGGAGCAACCGCCTGACCCCACACGCCCCCTACCGCGACCCGCAGTCCCTCGACCGGCACGCCGTCGACCCACGGGCTCGTCTGCTCGGCCAGCTCGTCCAGACACACCGCGTGCCGGGCCCCGCTGCGGCTCACCCGGTCAGACAGCTCGCGCGCGGTGAGCCCGACGTGGCAGGGGATCACAACCGCGCCGAGCTTGAGGCAGGCCAGCAGGGTCTCCCACAGCTCCGGCCGCGCGTCCAGCACCACCAGGACGCGGTGCCCGCGATGAACGCCGTGGTCACGCAGCCAGCACGCCACCGTGTCCGAGCGGGTGGACAGCTGCTGGAAGGTCATCCGCACCGGCTGCTGCTCGTTGCCGGGCAACAACTCCAACGCCGTCTCGGCGTTGTCGGCCGCTATGACGTCGAACCACTCCAGTGCCCAGTTGAAGGACTCCAACCGTGGCCAGCGGAACTCGGCCGCCGCCCTGTCGGGCTCGGTGCGCAGCTCGAGCAGGAGATCGCGGGCCTTCCGGAACCGCTGGTGCGCCTCGGTCCTGCGGTAGCGCCAGTACCGCTGGGTTGCGCGGGCCTCGCCGTTCATGCTGACTCCTCCAGTTCCAGGTCTGTGTGATGTGCGATCCGCGGCCCGGCCAGCAGGTCGGCGGCGACCGCGTCGGCGTCCGCCGCGAACCCGGTCCAGACTTGCGGCCTGCCGCTGCCGACCTGGGTGAACCACCGGGTGTGCTCGGTGGGGATCCCGAGCACGTGCAGCGCCGTGTCGATCCCGTTCTCACCGATCGGGTGGAACGGAGCACGCGTCACCGAGACGCCGCCGGTCCGGGTTGGCCGCGGGCCGGACTCGTTGGTCCAGGTGGTCAAGACGCCGCGTGCGCGCAGCTGCCTGCTCAGCTCGGAGGTGTCCCGGTCCAGATCCGGGACCGGCTGCCGCGCGTCCAGCAGCACCTGCACCGTGCGGGCCGAGCCTGCCACCTGCGGGGACCGCACGACGAAGCCGTCTGGCCCCGTCTCGAACCGGGAGTCCGGGCCCGTCAGGACCAGGATGCCCGCGTCCAGCAGCGCGCGGGTCTGGGCCAGGCGGATCATCGGGGGCCCGGCGGACAGGAACGAGGAGAGCGGCCCGAACCAGCCCAGGAACTCCTCGTGCGACTCGGCCGACAGCCCACCGAAGTCGACCGCCTCCCGCATCACCCCCCGGACGTCCCGGATCACGTCGAGCGCGGCCTTGAGCGGCCCGTCGACGTTGCCCTGCGCGGCGGCCGCCAGGTCGTCGTCGATCCACGTCCGGACGGCGGCGTGGTAGTCCTGCGGCGAGGCGAACTCCCGGTCGGCGACGGGACGGGCGAGCGCTTCCAGGTCAAGAGCAGGCAGATCGGTCAGGCCGAGCCGCTCCCGCAGCCGGGCGAGCGCCCGCGACGGGCCGAGCCGGTCGACGTCGTGCACGACCTCGCTCTCGAGCTCGTACTGCGCCGTCCCGGCCGTCACCGCCCCCCGC
Source organism: uncultured Actinomycetota bacterium (assembly GCA_963826705.1). GTDB lineage: Bacteria > Actinomycetota > Actinomycetes > Mycobacteriales > Pseudonocardiaceae > Pseudonocardia. The sequence goes on along the minus strand of CAWGYF010000024.1, from coordinate 83,456 downwards.
TCGAGGGGCAGGACGCCGCGCGCGCGTGCCGTGGTCTCGCAGTACACGAGGTCGATCTCGGCCAGCAGGAACGGCAGCACGCCCGTGCGGAAGTCGAGTGGGCCGCGCGCGCGGCGCTGCCGGATCCGCGCCACGGTGAGGATCCGCGGTCGGTAGGTGTGGTCGGGGCGCTTCTGGTTGCGCCCGCGGGCGGGCAACGGCAGGCCACCGCGGGAGCCCGCCACCAGCAGCGGCTCTCGCCCGCTTGGCAGGTAGCGCAGGCCGCCGTCCCCGTCGTCGACGAAGCGGCCGCCGCGGCCAAGGGTGAGCTGCGCCAGCACGTCGTAGAACGACAGCCCGAGCCCGATCACACCGACCGTGATGCCTGCCGGGATGGTGTCCAGCGGCAGGTCGGCGCTGCTGTCGCCGCGGATGTACTGCGACTGCAGACGCCGCGCGGCGAACGCCTCCAACCGACGCTGCTCCGCGGGTGGCTCGCTGATCTGGTGACCGGTGGTCAGCACGGCCCGGTCGACCTTGAGGTGCCGCCCGTCCTGCAGCCGCACCGACACCGGCGCCGACCGGCGCCTGGAGCCGGTGTTCACGACGTCCACGACCCGGCCCAGTACCTGGTGGACCGTGACCCGGTCAGGCACCGTCTGCTCGACGACGTCCAGGACGAAGCGCAGGTAGCGCCCGTAGACCGCGCGCGGGGCGTAGCCGTCGGGATCGGCGTCCTCTGGGGCGACGTCGGCCCACCACTGGGCCAGCGAGGGGCCCGCGCCTGCCCGGGCCGGGCCGTCGTCCGGGGGGCCGGAGAACATCGTGACCTCGCTGGCGGCGGTGTTCATCAGCAGCCACGGGGACTGGTCGGTGCGCCAGATCCGGCCGCAGCCGACCTCGACGTCGTCGATCAACCAGACCTCCGCGGCGGGAGCGTCGGGGGTTTGCGCGACCCGTGCGGCGAGCCGCTCCAGCACCGACAGCCCGCGCGGGCCGGAACCGACCACAGCGATCCGGACCGGCTCGCTACCGCCCTCGGTGGTGTGGCGCTCGCGGGCTGTGCGAGCGAAGTCGAGGTCCGCGACGCCACCCGTGCCGGAGGCGACAGCGGCCTGGTCGTGGCGGTCCGCGGTCTGGTTGAGCATCCGGAGCAGGCCGCTCGAGGTCACCGCTGATGCGCGGTGGCCAACGGAGGTCCGCACCGGCATCCGGCCTGCCTGCGCCCAATACAGCCGACCGTCATCGTCGATCGCGCCCCGCGTCAGGCCCGCATTGTCAGCGTGCAGGCAGTAGGGGACGTCGAGCGTCCCGGACGCGAATGCCCTCACCAGCGACTGGCCCACGTCGGAGGAAAGCCCCAGCACGGCGTGCACCAGACCCCGGGCCTCGTCCAGGACCTGCGAGTAGTCGACCGCGTCCCGGTCCGGCAGATCGGTGTCGCGCCGGGCGTGCGTCGCCCAGTCGGCGGCCGCGGTCAGCGCCGCCAGGTTCTCGGCCACGGTGGGGATGCGGTGCGCCTCGGTCTCGGTCTTCACGATGAGCCGTTGGGCGCCCCCGAGGACAGCGATCCGCGCGCTGTCGGCGAGCAGCGACCGGGCCCCGCCGATCTCGCGCGGGAACACGCCCATGTACGTGTAGAGCACGATGTGCCGGTCGACGACTTCTGGCAGCAGCTCGGTCGCCAACTGGTCGAGCGCGGCGAGCGCCTCGACGTCCTGCGCCAGGTGGGTCTGCTGCGCGTAGCTCAGCGAGACGCTGCGCAGGCCGTGCTGCACGAAGAACAGCGCCTCCAGCACGCTGGTGGCGATCAGCAGGGACGGTGGGCACAGCTGCCCGAGCAGGCACCCGCCGAACGTTTCCAGGTGCGCCCTGCCGCCCCGGGCAGCTACGCGCTCACCGAACATCTCGGTGGCGTCCGCCCAGTGGCTCACCGCCTCGGCCAGCGGCGTCCGCCCGTAAGGCAAGCAGTACGACACCGGGCCGCCCTCGCTCGCACCCAGGCCTGCCTCGGCCGCCGCGGCGAGGATCGCGCCCGGGCGGGCCGACCCATGTCGGACCTGGACCGGGACGTCCTCCCCTGCCGCGGCGGCGACCAGCGCCGTCTCGTGCGGGCCGTGCGAGACGATCGGGAACCCGTTCAGCGACGCGCCTGACCGGAGTGCCGCGGCCGCTGCGGAGTGATCGCCGACGCGGGTGTAGCTGTCGATGGTGACGGTGGCGACGGTCGGGCGATCCAGCCCGGCGACCGCGGCGATCCCCGCCGCCATCGCCTCCGGATCCGCCATTCCCATGCGCGGCTGGACGACGAGCCGTCCCGCGGCGCTGTGCAGGCCCACGTAGCGCCCCAGATCAGCGGACATGACCTGCCTCGCTCAGCTCCGGTCGCCGCGTGGGCAACATCCGGTTCAGGGTGGTCGGCAGCTCGCCAGGGCTCACGTCGCCGATGAACACTGCGTCGAACCCGGCTTCGAGCAGACGGGACACCTCGTCGTCGCTGCTCGGTCCCTCGATGCCGAGCTTTCCGCCGATCACCATCGGCAGCTGCGCGATCTCTGTGTCTCGACGGACGGCGCGAACGACCCGCGCGCCGTCGATCCGGCCGTGTCCGTTCACGGTGCTCACCACGATCGCGCTGGGACGGCAGCTGCGGGCCGTCTCGACCAGCAGGGCGTCCGGGACGCACGGGCCCAGGTTCACCACCTCGAAGCCGCACTCCTCCAGCAGCAGCTGCAGGAACATCAGATTCCAGGTGTGGGAGTCCGACGACGTGGTGGACAACAGGATTCGATGGCCAGTGGCGGGCACGCCGTCGGCGGTCGCCAGATCGGTGGTCGTGGGGTGGTAAGGACGCGTGTCGTCAGCCGTGAAAGCGGCGGGCGGCGAGAGCGTGGACAACGGAATCTCCATACATCGGTTTCGGCGGATCGCGGATACGGCGGATCGGGACCGCGAACGGTGCGGTCACGGTCCCGACCGCGGGCGATCAGACGGCGGGGACGGGCAGGGCGGTGGGCCGACCCGGGACGATCTCCCCCGGGAGGGGGTCGCGGTTCGCGGCCGGACGGGTCCGGATCGCGAGCACGGTGCAGCCGGTGCTGCTCGACATCTGGTGGCGGGTGCCGGGGGTCTCGACCACGAGGTCGCCGCGCTCGAACGAGGTGCCGTCGCTGTGCTCAAGCACACCGTCCAACACCAACATCAGCTCGTAGCCCAGGTGCTCGTGGAAGTCCCCGTGCGCGCCGGGCGGGAAGCGCAGCAGCAGGCCGACGGAGTCCTCGCTGTCGCCGTCTGGTGCCCACAGCGTGTAGTGCTCGACGCCGATGCGGCCGGGCTCGACCCATGGCGTCCAAGCCAGGTCGCGCAGGTCGAACCCGCTCCGGAAGACGTTCCTGATGATCTCGACAGTGGTCACGACAAGCTCCTGCTGGTGATGGATGATGTAGCTCGACACTTTTGGACGGAACTGCGGCCGTCGCCATCAACTGTGGTGGTCGGTGACGGCGCGATCGACGTCTTCGTGCCGGTCGGAACCGGTACTTTGACAATTACTGGCCCGATCCCATCCATTGAGTAAGGCTTATGTGTCCGCTTGGCTATGGCCACTTTTTCATTGCCGCGCTAACCCGGAGTAGTTGGCCCACGGGCGGCGGCGACCAGACGCGCCGCTCCTGCCCTTGAGTACCGGCATTGATCTGGGGTGCCTGCCGCAGACGCTCGTACTGGCGGAGTCCGGTCACCGGCCGTGATCCCGGTCGATGATGCTAAATTGGGTCAGACCTTTGGGCCAGTATGGGGAGCGGAATGACGGCCGAGAACGCGCGACCAGCGGTTCGGCTGTCGCCCGTGCACGTTCCCAAGGCCTCTGATGTGCTGGCGAACGAGCTTCGGGAACGCATCCTCTCGGGGGAGTACCCAGAGGGGACGCCGTTGCCCCCGGAGCGCGAGCTCGTGATCCAGACCCGGATGGGCCGCACGACCGTGCGCGAGGCATTGCGTGTCCTCGAGGTTCAGGGCCTGGTGCGGATCAAGGCGGGCCGCGCAGGCGGCGCGTTCGTCCAGCATCCGGGCAAGGAGTCGATCGCCAACTCGCTCGAACTGCTGATCCGGGGGAGGCAGATCAGGCTCGCGTCGGTCCACGAGACCCGCGAGGCGGTCGAGCCCACCTGCGCGCAGCTCGCCGCCCTCAATCGGACGCCGGGCGACCTGCGTCTGCTCGATGCGGCGAACGAGGCGATCGCCGCAGAGGGCAGCCTCAAGGCGTTCCTGCAGGCCAACGTCGACTGGCATGTCGGCGTCGCGGCGGCAGGCCACAACGAGATCCTGACCGGGATCATGATCGCCCTGTCCCGGGCGATCTACACGGTGACCCGCAACGAGGCCTTCGTCAACGACGAGGTCAGGTCGATCGCGGTCCGCGCCCACCGGTCCGTGACCAGGGCGATCAAGGACAAGGATCCGGAGGCCGCCGCCCGTCGGATGGCCAGGCATGTGCACTCTTGCGGCGAGGCCGCTCTCGAGGTGGGGAAACGGACCGCGATCACCCTCGCCGACGCAGAGTGAGGCTGCGCCAGCAGCACCTTCATCCAGCGCAACATCGTGGCCGAACGCCTGCTCGGACTGCCCCGCGGCTGATGACCGACGTCGCCGCGGACTCCGGTGCCGCCCTCAGTCCGCCTCGGTGATCGTGATGGCGGGGCGCTCCTCCACCTCGAGCGCAGCGGCGGCGTAAGAGTGGACGTGGCGGGCCATTCGGCGGACGGCAGCGTCGGCGTCCTTTTCCTTGATGGCCCTGGTGACGGACTCGTGCGCGCGGACGGTGATGGCGCGGACCTCGTTGTTCACGAAGCCCTCGTTGTGCGTGAGGGTGTAGATCGCGCGCGAAAGGGCAATCACGATTCCGGTCAGAATGTCGTTGTGGCCTGCCGTCGCGACACCGATGTGCCAGTCGAGATCAGCCTGGAGGAACTGCTCGCGGCTGCCGCTGGCGGCGAGGGCGGCGTTGGCCGCCTCCAGCTGGTGCAGGTCGGCCGCCGAGCGGCCCCGCGCCGCGAGGCGCGCGCAGGACGGTTCGATCGCCTCGCGGGTCTCGTGCACCGACGCGAGCCGGAGCTGGCGACCGCGGATCAGCAGCTCAAGGGCGTTCGCCACCGACTCCCGGCCCGGCTGTTGGACGAACGCGCCCCCTGCCCGGCCCGCCTTGATGCGAACCAGGCCCTGCACCTCCAGCACGCGCAGGGCCTCGCGCACGGTGGTGCGGCTCATCCGGGTCTGGACCACGAGCTCCCGCTCGGGCGGGAGCGGGGTGCCTTCCGGATAGTCGCCGGAGAGGATGCGCTCGCGCAGCTCGCTTGCCAGCACATCCGAGGCCTTCGGGACCTCCATCGGCGAGAGCCTGATCGCCGAGCGAGACTTCTCCGCTGCCATGCCATCCCGCCATTCTGGGCCAAAGGTCTGACCCAAAGTAGCATCGGCGACGCGAACCGCGGCAAGCTCTCGTCCTTGTCGACGTCGAGTCGACAGGTGTGGAGGGCGCTGACGCTGCACGGCGCGATCGGCAGCGATGGTGTGGGCTTGCGCACGAGTTCCCCACCGCGTTCTACGACACGCCCGCATCCGGGGCTGGCTCGGCCAGGAGATGGTGCTGAACTATCTCGGCTCCCACGTCCTCGGCCTGCCCCGGAGTTACTAGTGCCCCCCAACGCCGGCACGCTCCTGCCGCAGGAGGGCTGATGCTCGATCTACGCGACCACATCAGGACAGGCGATGGCGTCTGGTGGAGCCAGGCCGGTGCCGAGGCCACCCCGCTGGTCGACGCGCTGCTCGACCAGGTCAGCGAGATCGGCCCGGTGCGGGGCTTCTGCGGGATCACCCTCAACCCCCGACTCGGCGAGGAGCTCCCGCCGGGGCTCACGATGACGTCCTACGGGGCGATGGGGACGTTGCGCCGGGCCCCGCGGCTGGAGATCGTCCCGGCTCACTACTCGGCGCTTCCGCGGCTGTTCGCCGAGCGGCTGCTGCCTGGTGACATCGGGCTCGTTCAGGTCTCGCCGCCCGGCCCCGACGGTCTGTGCTCGCTCGGTATCGGTGCCGACTACGCCGCGGACGCGCTGCGCCATTCCCGCATCCTGATCGCCGAGGTCAATCACCGGATGCCGGTGACCAGCGGAACCCCCGGCATCCCGCTCGGCCGCTTCGCCGCGGTGATCGAGACCGACCGCCCGCTGCCCGAGGCCCCGGACCGCGCACCCGACGAGATCGACGCGGCCATCGCCGCGCGCGTGGCGGGACTGGTGGAGGACGGCGACACGATCCAGGTGGGCGTCGGGTCACTCCCCGCGGCGGTGCTGCAGGGCCTGTCCGGGCACCGGGACCTGGGGTTCCACTCCGGCATAATGACCAGCGGAGTGTTGCGGCTCGTCGACGAAGGCGTGATCACCGGCCGTCGCAAGGAGATCGACCAGGGTCTGGTCGTCACCGGCACCGCTATGGGCAGCACCGACCTGTACGCCCGGCTGGGTGAGATGCCGGTCGAGTTCCGGCCCGCGAGCTACACCCACAGCGCACGCGTGCTGGCGCGGTTCAGTCGCCTTGTCTCGATCAACTCCGCCCTGGAGGTCGACTTGACGGGCCAGGTGGGTGCGGAGGTCGCACGAGGGCGCTACCTCGGCGGCATCGGCGGTCAGGCCGACTTCTCCGGGGCGGCCGCCCGCACCGGTGCGCGCTCGATCATCGCCTTGCGCTCCCTGGCTGGCCGTGAGTCGACGATCGTCGCAGCGCTGCGGGGCGGGGCCGTGACCACCGCCCGCGCGGACGTCGACGTCGTCGTCACCGAACACGGTGTCGCCCATCTGCGCGGCTGCCCGCTGTCCGAGCGAGCCGCCCGGCTGGCGGCGGTGGCGGCCCCCGAGCACCGGGACGAGCTTCTGCGGTCGGCATGGCTACTTCCGGAAAGGACACCAATGAGTAGCAGGACGGCTTTCGTGACCGGCGGGGCCCAGGGCATCGGCCAGGGCATCTGTTCGATGCTCGGCGCCCAGGGGTACCGGGTCGCCGTGGTCGACCTCAACCTCGACACGGCCACGGCCACGGCCGAGTCGATCACCGCGGCAGGCGGCACCGCGCTGGCCGTGCGGGCTGACGTCACCGACACGGCATCCGTGCTGGCGGCGGTCAAGAGCGTCACCGCCGAGCTCGGGCCGATCGAGATCGTGGTGAACAACGCGGGCTGGGACGACTTCATGAACTTCGTCGACACCACCGAGGAGTTCTGGGACCGCGTTCTGGACATCAACTTCAAGGGCATGCTCCGCGTCACGCACGCGGTGGTGCCCGGGATGATCGAGCGTGGCTGGGGCCGGGTGATCAACATCGGCTCGGATGCAGGCCGCGTCGGCTCCTCGCTGGAGGCCGTGTACTCCGGGGCCAAGGGCGGCACCATCGCCTTCACCAAGACCTTGGCCCGCGAGGTCGCCGCCAAGGGCGTCACGGCCAACACCGTGTGCCCGGGGCCGACCGACACCCCGATGCTGCGGGCATTCGCGGAGAAGTCCGACGACGGCGCCAAGGTCCTGAGCGGGATGACCCGCGGTGTGCCGATGCGCAGGCTGGCCGAGCCCGCTGACATCGCCGCCGCGGTCGCGTTCTTCGCCTCGGACGCCACCGGCTACATCACCGGCCAGACGCTGTCGGTCAGCGGCGGCCTGACGATGGCTTGAGCGCGGACTCGGAGATCTGGGAGTCGGCCTGCGATGCGACCATCGACGGCGACCCCCGCCCGGGGTGCACACCAGCGGGCTTCGATCTTGAGTAGACCCCGCTCACGTCGCGCTCGACCGACACTTGAACGATGAGCCCGACCGGGTGGACAGCGGGCTGGCACCCGCATCGTCACGCTGCTGTCTGCGGCGGAACCCGACGCCGTGACGGTCACACCGGTAGCGTATGGACCGCACGGACCCGGGTGGACGTGATGGCGCCGCCGACCGGTCATGTCCGGGCCGCCCAAGTCAGATCCAAGTCCTGGCCACGTGTCACTCGCGACGCTGTCGCCTTCAGATCGCCTGCGAGCGATGAGCGAACGGAGAAACGTGACATGACGAGCGTCTTGCGCCCGACCGGGGCCGCCGACACGACCATGATGGGCGCGGTGCATGACGCTTTGCGGCGCGACCACGGCAGGCCGAACGCCGCGGTCGGACCGGCGCCTCGTGCGGACACCGCGACGGCACAGAACATCGGGCGCAGGGCATGACCGGCGCAGCCGTGGACACCGACGAAGCGCGTCGGCGCCGCCACAGCGCCGAGGCGCGCGCCCAGCTGCCCGCCCACGTCGATCGGCTCAGTTGGTCGCGCGAGCGCATCGCGGTCGCACGCCTGCGAGGCTTGCGCGCGATGCTCGCCGGGGCGCAACGCGATTCGCCGTGGCACCGGGCCCGGCTCTCGCACCTCACGCCCTCAGAGCTCGAGCTGACCGGCCTGCGCCGGATTCCGCCGATGACCAAGCACGACCTCATGGGCGGGTTCGACAAGATCGTCACCGACCCGCTGTCGGCGCGTGACGCCGTCGAGCGCCACATCACCAAGGCCGTACCGGGTGCCTATCTGTACGACCGCTATCAGGTGCTCGCATCCGGCGGCTCGAGCGGCGTGCGCGGCCTCTACGTCTATGACTGGTACGGCTGGCTGACCTACTTCCTCGGTCGAGCCCGGTGGCAGGAACTGGACCGCGCGAGCGACCCGGACCTCGCCGACGCTCCGCTGACTGAGGCTGTCGTCGCGGCCGATGCACCCGCGCACGGGTCCGCAGCGCAGGCCAGGACATTCGCCCATCCGTCCGCCCCGGTCCACCGAATCCCGATGACGCTCGGGCTGTCGGAGGTGGTGACGCGGCTCAACGCGCTGCAGCCGACTGTCCTTCGCGGCTACCCGTCCGCGCTCGACGAGCTGGCGCGGGAGGCCGAAGCAGGCAGGCTGTGGATAACGCCGAAGCGGATCCGCTGCGTCGGCGAACCGGTGCTGCCGGAAGTGCGCGGCCGTCTGGCCGGAGTCTGGGATGTACCGGTGCAGACCCAGTGGATCGCGTCGGAGGCAGGCTGTCTGGCCCATTCCTGCCCGCTCGGCACCGGGATGCACCTCAACGACGACCTCGTCATCGTCGAGCCGGTCGATGAGAACGGCGCACCCGTGCCAGTGGGAACGACCTCGGCGAAGGTGCTGGTCACGCCCTTGTTCAACGCGGTGCTTCCCCTGATTCGGTTCGAGATCACCGACGAGGTCACCGTCCGGGGGGGCTCCTGCGGCTGCGGATCCGCCTTCACCTGGATCGAGGAAGTGCAGGGCAGACTTGACGAGTCGCTCCGCTACGACGGCGGTGTGATCGTCCACCCGATCGTCGTGCGCTCACCCCTCGGGCGCCACCCCCACATCGCCGAGTACCAGGTGCAACAGACACCACGAGGCATCACGGTGCTGCTGCGGGCGGCCGGACCGGTCGCGCTGGAGCAACTGCGCGACGAGCTCGTCTCGGCCCTCCAACGGGCCGGACTCGACGAACCCGCGGTCACCGTAAAGCCGGTCGCCGAGCTATCGCGCCAGGGGGCAGGCAAGCTGCGCCGAATCCTGCCCCTCCCGGCGGATGCCCCAATCGCTCCCGACCGTTGACCTGCAGCCCCGCCGCCTGAGCTAATCCGCTCGCGGTCGGCCCGCTGCCGCGACGGCAGCCGCGCAAGTCCTCGGGGTGCGGGTCGACACGACCCGCCAACGCGTGCGCTGCGACACCGACTGGTGCTGCAGCTGACCGACGCCCTCCGGCAGCGCTACCGGCCCCGCTCCGGCCTTGCTCCGGCCGGTGAGATCGGGCGGGTGCAGCGGGCCCGGCGGGACGCCACGAGGTTCGCCTTGGTGTCGTCCTGAGGGGGGAGGTTGCTACGGGCGAGCACCGAGGGGGAGAAGCCCAAGGCGATGAGATCGCGAGCCACCTGCAGCGGCAACAGCGGCCAGCGCCCGTCCAATCCCGCGAGCTGCAGGTCGATGCCCTTCTGGCAGGCGACACGGTGGGCGTTGCCCAGCGCGCTCACACCTCCGGGGGTGAAGCTGCCAATGCCTGCCAGGTCCACGACGAGAATCCGGACGGGCGGCGTGGCACGGTTCGCTTGGACGATCAATCGCGTGAGGGTTCGCGTCAGCGTGGGCGATGTGGCATCGCTGAGTTCTCCCGTGAGCAGAACTGTCGTCCGGTCCGGCTCCGTGACCTCGACGCTGAGGCTGATCACGCCAGGATGTGGCATAGCGAAACCTTCTGGGAGAATTACGGGTTCGGGTAGGGCCAGGAGTCCCGACCTGTGGGTACCTGACGATCCACCTCATCGCCCGACACGCGCTCGTGGCGTACCCTCGATACCTACGAGCAGGTCTACGTCGATGCTGCGGGCCTGCGACGAACCGCGAGCCTGATGCTGCGTCATCGAGGACCGGCCACGGCCTTACGGCCGCAGTGCGCGGGCCAGGTGGCGCGTCGACACGTTGCCGTTCGGCCCTGGCCCGACCGCAGCGCGCCCGCTGGACTCGGGGTCGTGACGCGGACGACAAACGACCTGGTGGCCGTGCTGGCTCAGGCGGCGCACCGGACCGCGGCGCTCATCAAGGGAGTTCCCGACGATGGGTGCTCGGGTCCGACCCTGTGCGCTGCGCCTGCGGCGCCCGTCGCCTCTACCGGTCAGCGGCCGCGCTCGCTGTCGAGGGTGGAGTGCGGCGGGACAACTCGAGCGCAGATCGGCGACGCCACGGGTCCGAGTACGGGCGGGATGCTGGTAGGTTCCCTAGCCGTCGAACATGTTGCGCACGGGTGGGACCTCGCCGTCGTAGACGCCAGTCGGATCGCCCAGCCATCGTCACCGACGCCCTGCAGGTTCCGGGCATTTCCGGCCTCGCTGTCGAAGCCTTCGCCGAAGCCCGGCCGATCGACCGGTTCGCCGCTTTCCTGGGCCGACACCCAGTCAGGCACCCGAACGCCGGGACCTGCCTGAGGTCAGTGTCGGCCGACGAGATCGGCCCACCGCCGCTCTGACCGAGAGGAATTGCCGTGCTCCATGTCCCACCCGGCCACCCGGGCAGCATCGTCGCCGTCGCAACGCCGGAGCCGGGCGCATGAACGCGGCGGCGGTCCTCACCCGCGACGGGCTCGACGAGCTGGTGCGCACCCTGATCGATGAGGGCTACCGGGTGGTCGGTCCCACCGTGCGCGACGAAGCGATCGTGCTCGCCGAGATCAGCGGCGGTGCCGCGCTGCCGTCGGGATGGGGCGTCGAGACCGGACCGGGCCTCTACCGCCTCCGCCGCCGCGCCGACGCTGCGGTGTTCGGGCACTCGGCAGGCGCGCAGTCGTGGAAGCAGTTCCTGCACCCGCCGCGGCAGCCGCTGGTCACGGCGCACGCCGACGGATTCACCGCCCCCACCGAGGAGCCGGTGCGCTACGCGTTTCTCGGCGTGCGCGCGTGTGACCTCGCCGCGATCGCCACCCTCGGCACCGTCCTGGGGGGTGGCGCGCATGCCGACGGCGCCTTCAACCGCCGTCGCGCGGGCCTGTTCGTCATCGCGGCGGGCTGCACCGAGCCGGGCGGCGTGTGCTTCTGCGCGTCGGCGGGCACCGGCCCCGCGCCCGGCCCGGGCTACGACCTGTGCCTCACCGAACGGATCGACGCCGAAGGGCACCGCTTCGTCGTCGCGGTCGGCACCGCCGAGGGAGAACGGGTGCTCGCCGCCCTGACCCACCGCGACGCGACCGAGGATGAGATCGACGACGCGCGCGCCGCCGTCGAGGCCGCCGCAGACCGCATGGGCCGGACGTTGCCGGAGGGCGACCTGCGCCTCCTGCTACGCGACGCTCGGGAGTCCCCGGTCTGGGAAGCGATCGCACAACGGTGTCTGACGTGCGGGAACTGCACGATGGTCTGCCCCACCTGCTTCTGCACCACCACCGAGGACACCACCGACCTCCTGAGCGGTGCCGCAACGCGCTCGCAGCGCTGGGCATCGTGCTTCGAGGTGGACTTCTCCTACCTGCACGGCGGCAGCGTGCGGGACTCGGGGGCGAGCCGGTACCGACAGTGGATCACCCATAAGTTCAGCTCATGGCACGACCAGTTCGGCAGCTCCGGTTGCGTGGGCTGCGGGCGCTGCATCGCATGGTGCCCGGTCGGTATCGACGTCACCGCCGAGCTCAACAGCCTCGCGGACCGGGGGGAGCACCAATGACCATCGCAGGGGAACTCGCCCGCTTCGCTCCGCTGCGGCTGCTCACCCCGCAGCAGCTCGACACCGTGGCCGACACCGCGCACGACGTCGTGTTCGCGAAGGGCGCGACCATCATCGCCGAGGGTCGGCAGGCCGACGGTTGCTGGTTGATCAACACAGGGCGCGTCTCCCTCTCGACCGAGGTCCCCGGCCGGGGCGCGGTGGTGATGCAGACCCTGGGCGCAGGCGACGTGCTGGGCTGGTCGTGGCTCGTGCCGCCGCAGCACTGGACCATCACCGCGACGGCGATCGAGCCCGTCCGCGCCGTCGAATGCGACACGGACGCACTGCGCGCGCTCGCCGAGCGCGACCCCACCTTCGGCTACGCCCTCACACTGGGCTTCTTCGAGCTGCTGCTCGCGCGGCTGCAGAGCACCCGGGCGCGGCTGCTTGACCTGTACGGGAGTCCCCGTGAACGCTGAGATCGCCACCGTCCACGTCGATCCGCGGCCGGCGGCGACCCTGCCGATGTTGCCCGTGCCCTACCGCGTCGCCGACCGGACGCGCGAGACAAGCGACTCGGTGACCCTGCGCCTGGAACCGGTCGACGCGCCGATCGCGCCTTTTCGCCCCGGCCAGTTCACGATGCTCTACCGGCCCGGTGTCGGCGAGGTCGCGATCTCGGTGAGCGGCGACCCGGCCGCGGGGGATGGGGCGCTCATCCAGACCATCCGCGACGTCGGAGCGGTCAGCCGGGCGCTGCACCGAGCCATGCCGGGGGACCTGATCGGCGTCCGCGGTCCCTACGGAGTGGGCTGGGACCTCGACACCGCCGTCGGACGCGACCTGCTGATCGTCGCGGGCGGGGTGGGGCTGGCGCCGTTGCGTCCTGTCCTGCTCGACGCGCTGGCGCGCAGGCACCTCTTCGGCCAGGTCATGCTGGTTGCGGGCGCGCGGCGCCCGGAGGAGTTCCTCTTCCGCGACCAGATCGATGTGTGGCGGGCCACGGCAGGCCTTGAGGTCGAGCTCACCATCGACCGCCCCAGCCCCGGCTGGTCGGGCCTGGTCGGATTCGTCACCGAGCCGCTCGCCCGTGTCCCGCTCGATCCGCGGCAGACCACCGCCTTCCTGTGCGGACCGGAGCCGATGATGCGGTTCTCCGCCACCGTGTTGCTCGCCCGCCGCATGCAGGCCCGCGACATCCGCGTATCGCTGGAGCGGAACATGAAATGCGGTGTCGGGCTGTGCGGGCACTGCCAGCTAGGGCCGCTGCTCGTCTGCCGCGACGGGCCCGTCATCGACTACGCCCACGCCCACCCTCTGTTTTCCGTCCGGGAGCTGTGACATGCCGCCACCGACACTCGCCGTCTGGAAGTTCGCCTCGTGCGACGGCTGCCAGCTCACCCTGCTCGACTGCGAGGACGAGCTGACCGCGGTTGCGGGCGCCGTGCGGATCAGCCACTTCCTCGAGGCGACCAGCACCGTTCTGCCGGGACCCTACGACGTGTCGCTTGTGGAGGGCTCGATCACGACACCGGAGGACGCGCAGCGCATCCAGCGGGTGCGCGAGCAGTCGACGGTGCTGGTCACCATCGGCGCGTGCGCCACCTCGGGCGGTGTACAGGCCTTGCGCAACGGCACCGACATCGCGGAGTTCCGGTCGGCCGTCTACGCCTCCCCGCTCTACGTCGACACCCTCGCCACGTCCACGCCCATCGCCGAGCACGTGCCCGTCGACCTGGAATTGCGCGGCTGCCCCATCGACAAGCACCAGCTGTTGGAGACGATCTCGGCGCTGCTCGCGGGCCGGAAGCCCGACCTCCCCGACACGAGCGTCTGCACCGAGTGCAAGCGTCGGGGGCTGACGTGCGTGATGGTCGCGAACGGCACCCCCTGCCTGGGCCCGGTCACGCACGCGGGCTGCGGCGCGCTCTGCCCCTCCGTCGCGCGCGGCTGCTACGGCTGTTTCGGCCCCATGACCGGCGCCAACCTCCCCGCGATGGTCGACGGGCTGCGCACGTGCGGGATGACCCCGCGGACGGTCGACCTGGTCCTCTCCACGTTCAACGTGACCGCGTTCCGCGCGGCCGCCGAACCGGCGAGTCCGCGATGACGGCCGAGAGCCGTGACCTGCGGGTCGGCGCCCTGACCAGGGTGGAGGGCGAGGGCGCGCTGAAGGTCATCGTCACCGACGGCGCGGTGAGCGCGGCGGAGCTGCAGATCTACGAACCGCCGCGGTTCTTCGAGTCGTTCCTGCGCGGGCGCGCGCACACCGAGGTCAGCGACCTCACCTCGCGCATCTGCGGGATCTGTCCCGTCGCCTACCAGACCAGCGCCTGGAACGCGATCGAGCAGGGGTGCGGCGTCGACGCAGGCCCGCGCATCGGGGCGCTGCGCAGGCTGCTGTACTGCGGCGAGTGGGTGTCCAGCCACGGACTGCACATCTACCTCCTGCACGCGCCCGACTTCCTCGGCCTCCCCGACGGGATCGCGCTCGCCAACGACCATCGCGACCTGCTGGAACGGGGGCTGCGGCTGAAGAAGGCGGGCAACGCGATCCTTGAGCGGGTCGGCGGCCGGGCGATCCACCCGGTCAACCCGCGGCTCGGGGGCTTCCACCGCGCGCCAACCGCCGCCGAGCTGGCCGAGCTCGCCGAACAGCTGCGCCCCGCCCTCGACGACGCCCTCGCCACGGTCGAGTGGGTGGCCGGGTTCGACTTCCCCGACCGGGAGCTCGACGGGGAGCTGCTCGCCCTGCACCATCCCGACCAGTACGCGATCGAGACCGGCGACGTCCGCTCGTCGGGCGGCCTCGCCTTCACGGCGTTGGAGTTCGACGACCACGTCGTCGAGCACCAGGTGGCGCACTCCACTGCGCTGCACGCCACGCTCGACGGCCGCGGCTACCTCACCGGCCCGCTGGCCCGCTACTCGCTCAACTCCGCCCAGCTTTCGCCGCTGGCCCGGCAGGTCGCCGCGGCGGCCGGGCTGGGATCCACCTGCCGCAACCCCTTCCGCAGCATCGTCGTGCGCGCGGTGGAGGTCGTGTACGCGCTGGAGGAGGCGCTGCGGATCATCGGCAGCTACGAGCGTCCAGATCCGCCCGCGGTCGACGTGCCGCCCCTCGCCGGGATGGGCCGCGGTGTGAGCGAGGCCCCCCGGGGCCTGCTGTACCACCGCTATGAGCTGGCGGCCGACGGGCGGATCGTCTCCGCCATGATCGTGCCGCCGACCTCGCAGAACCAGGCCGCGATCGAGGACGACCTGCGCGCCGTCGCCGGGGCGAACCTGCACCTGCCCGACGACGAGCTGACGTCGCTGTGCGAACGGACCATCCGCAACCACGACCCCTGCATCTCCTGCGCGACCCACTTCCTCACCCTCACCGTGGACCGGCGGTGAGCTCGGGCGCCCTCGGGGAAGGCGTGGCGGTGATCGGCGTCGGCAACCCCTTCCGCCGCGATGACGGCGCGGGGCCCGAGACGGTCGAGCGACTGCGCGATCGCGTGCCCCAGGGCGTTACCGTCACAGCGCTCGACGGCGAGCCGACGGGGCTGCTGGAGGCCTGGTCAGGGGCGGCGCTCGCGGTCGTGGTCGACACGGTGGTGTGCGAGCCCCGCGATCCGGGTCGCCTCCACCGCGTCACGGCGGCCTCCTCGCTGGCCCGGGGCACGACCACGGCGACCCATGGTCTGGGTGTCGTCGAGGCCGTCCGGCTGGCCATGGCGTTGGACCGGATGCCTGGCTTCTTGGTGTTGTTCGGGGTGGAGGCCGCTGATGTCGGCTTCGGTCCCGGCCTGTCCCCGCAGGTGGCAGCCGCCATTCCAGCGCTCGTGGATGCCGTCCTGGCCGAGCTGGAAGCTCCGGACAACCGGTTGCGGCGGGGACTAACGGGGTGGTCTCTGAGCCGGTGATCGCCGTCAGTGGTGCCAGTGGTGCACCAAGGCCTCTGTGGGCACCACTTCTACCGATCATGCGAGGCGCACCGTCAACTGACCAGCGGAGCGCATACCGGAGGCGCACATGCGGTTGGCGGTGGTGGACTACGCAGGTCCCACCCGGTGGCGGCTCGCCGACCCGTCCGTCTGGACCCGGGCGCTGGGAGAGGCCCTCACTCTCGTCGACACGCTGGCGGACTACACCCGACGGAGCGGAATGGGCGTGCTCGTCGACGCCACAGTGGTAGCGAGTCAGCGAGCACTGAGCTGATGTATCAGCCGCCCCGGCTCGCGCTCCTCACCTGTGAGCTGTCGCACAGTGCGGCCCGCTCCACGGAGGGGACGACATGAAAGATCAGCTGGCATCACGCCTGCTCAACGTGGCATTCCGCGCTGACTCACCTGCCATGCGTGCCTACGAAGCGGCGGCCGGCCTTGTCGCCGAGCCAGGCGCGGCAGGCGAGCCCGCGGAGATCATCGCCGCCGGCTTTACGCCGCGTCCGGACCTCGACATGACTTTCCGGGGCGGTCGCACAGTCACCGACCTCGTCTTCGTCAACCAGTACCTCGGCGGTGCCGCGGCATGGACGGCGCACGACCGAACCTCGATCGACCGCGCACTCCTCGCAGCCCTGACCGACCCCGGCCTGCAGAGCGTCATCCAGCAGTACTTCCCGCACGGCCCGATCTCCACCGCCATGCTGCCCTCGGCGGTCGTCAGCGGGCACGTGCCGCATCGGTTCTTCACCGACATGGCCGAGGCGAAGGTCGCCGACCTGTTCCGGGCAGGCGCCGTCGGCGCAAGCGACCCGGCCAACACGATCATCAACCTGATGCTGCCGCGCGGCGTCGTACTGGTCGACGGGAACAGCAGCGGAGCCGCCCAGCGCCATCCCGCGCTCGTGGACGACGACGAGCCCGCCGACTCGACGCACGGGCTCGGCGGCTTCCACGGCTCGGTCCCGGTGGACGGCACGACCGTCTACTACGCCGTGGGTGTCTTCTCGGCGGGCACCAACGGGATCGTCGCGTTCGACCGGCCGTGGAAGAACGTGGTCGCCACCTTCTACCACGAGGTCAACGAGTACCGGACCGACCCGGACGTGGCCGAGGTCAACCGGACCGGCGACATGTCCCTGCTCGGTTGGTACTCCGAGCAGGGCGGTGAGATCGGGGACATCCCGATGCGGCTGGTCCAGCATTCTCTGAGCGAGGTCATGAAGGAGGTCACGCTCGCGGACGGCACCGTCGTGCCCGTCCAGCTGCAATGGTCCAACCACGACCACGGCCCGGCAGCGAGCACCGCGCTGGCGGAGGTCTCGGGATAGGCGCCACCACGCCCCAGCCACCCCGGGCCGCCGAGGCCGACGGGCCGCACGGCGGCGTCGTCCACATCGACGTCTTGGACGGCGCCGAACGCGAGCCCGTCCCCCTCGCCGAGCTCGGCGAGTTGGACGGGCCGGTGGCGCCGCCAAGTTCAGCGACTCAGCTGATGGTTGCCCGCTCCAGACAGCACCCGAGCTGTGATGATCGCTGACATCTGACGGGTGCACACCGGCGAAGTGCGCAGGGTGAGCGGCCCCCGCGAGGACCTCACGCTCGACCCGGCCGCCATGTGATCGCCGCGTGTGGTGCCAAGAGTGCGGCGGTGCGCCGCCGACACCACTGTTGACAATCATGGCCCGGCTGCGGGCTCCCGGCGGACGGTGATCGCCAAAATTGTGACATAGCGGCCATATATGGCATTCATGTCCCACAACCGGCGATCAACGCTCGGCAGCCACCGCAAGAAGACGCAGCGACCACCGACAACCCCGCTGCGTCCGGCCCCCCGAGATCAAGACCATCAGACGCGCGTCGCTCCTGCCGACGGCCGGGACGTGGTTGTGTCCTCCTCGACCAAGCCGAGCCTGATGGTGCGGATGCTCGACGCCCTCACCCTCCGCGACGCGCAGAACGTCGGTCCTCCACGCAGGCGACGGCCGCGCGGGCCTGCCCGACGGCGCACCGTATGGCTGGAGGCGGCAACCATCGACCGAACAGCGGAGTGCATGGCGGTCACCGCAAGTCTCTGACTAACGTCAGGCAATGGACGCGACGATGGTCGGCCGTGTCAGGCGATTCAACAGGACGGTCACGCAGCGCATCGGTGCGTTGAACGACGCCTACCTCTCGCGCAGTAGGCCGCTGGGACAAGCGCGGTTGCTCTGGGAGATCGGTGCGGAGGGGAGCGAGGTGCGCTCACTGCGGTCGCGGCTCGGTCTGGACTCGGGGTACACGAGCAGGTTGTTGCGTGCGCTGCAGGCCGACGGCCTGATCGTCGTTGACGCCGCCGATGACGATGGCCGTGTCCGAAACGCTCGGCTGACCGCAGCCGGAGCGGCTGAGCGGGCCGAGCTGGACCGGCTGTCGGATGAGCTGGCCGTATCGATCCTGCGGCCGCTCAGCAGCGTGCAGCGCGCGCGGCTCGTGGCCGCGATGGCTGAGGTGGACAGGCTTCTGGTCGCTTCCGTGGTGCACACCGCCGTCGTTGACCCGCGTCATCCCGATGCTCGCCGCTGTATCCGGGCTTATGTCGAGGAGTTGGCACGACGCTTTGACAACGGCTTTGATCCGGCCCACAGCATTTCCGCCGATGACGACGAGCTCACTCCACCACGCGGATTGCTGTTGGCCGCCACGCTGCACGGCGATGCGGTGGGAATCGGTGCGCTCAAGCTCCACGAGGACACTTGTGCAGAAGTCAAACGCATGTGGGTATCACCGACCGTGCGGGGTCTGGGGCTGGGTCGGAGGATCCTTGCCGAATTGGAGACCCACGCCCGCGAGCACGGCGTCCGGGTGCTCCGGCTGGAGACCAATCGCGCACTGGGTGAGGCGATCGCCCTCTATCGAGGTGCGGGATACCGTGAGGTTGAAGCGTTCAGCGGCGAGCCCTATGCGCATCATTGGTTCGAGAAGATCCTTGACCAGCCGTGAGACGCGCCGCCCCTCCGCGACCCAGGTGCCGGATCAGAGATCGCCGCGCAACGTGGCAACGCGCGACGACCGCAGCTGGTCATGATCGCCACGAGAGCGTCGTTTTCGGTGATCAAATCCCCGAAACAGCGCTATCGTCGCGATCACGGCAGGCGACCGGGTGATCGTCTGGGCGCGCGAGGACTCTCGCCATGTTCCCCGGCCATCATCCGCTCACCCATTCCAGGGGCGCCGCTGTCGCACTTGGCCGCGTGACAACTTTGACTCCCGGATGTGCGTCGATGCGACCGCGCGGCAGGGTTTGCGCTGTCTCGACGCCCGGTCCCATGACCCGCCTTCGCCCGGTTCGCGGGCCACCTCTCGGTCCTGCGGTTGGTCACCAGCCGGATGCTCGACGCCATCGGCGCGATCCGCGCAGGTCAGCCCGGCCGCCCGGGCCGATGTCGTCTATGACCGGTGCCGCGCAGCCGACGCCCGCCTTACCGTGGTTGCAGGCGAGCCTCCTCCGGTCTTTGACCGTATAGGGTCGAAAGTCCCTGTTCTAGATCGTACGAATGCGCGAAGGTCCACCGATACTTCGGAGGATCTTCGGAGGGAGGACCGCGCTCGTGCTTGCCCTAGCGGACCCGGTGTTCGACGAAACGGTCAAACGACTCGCTCGTGAGTTCGCCGGATTGCTGTCCCTCGGGACCGTCGCCATCGTCGTGCGCAGTTCGCGTCACGACCTCGACTCCTGCCCGAGGTGCGCGCTGCCCGAGCTGGTCGAGCGACTCGCGCGGCAACGTCTGATCGACGTCTTGCCTGCCCCGACAGTCGCCTCCGCCCACTGAAGGCCGTCAGGAGCTGCGGGCGGTCGCGAGCCAGCCCAGGACGAGACGGGCCAGCCGGTCGGGTGTCTGCAGTTGGGGCACATGGCCGATGCCCGCCAGCTCGACGTAGCTCCAGTGCGGGTTGCGCCGCGCGGCGTCGCGGGCCGCGGCTACCGGCACGAGCCGGTCCTTCGCCCCGTGCACCAAGAGCACCGGCGCACTGACCGAAGACATCGTCCGCCGGTAGGACCGGGCCCGGGTGAGCACCCAGAGGAGCGAGCGGGCTGCTGAGAGGAACGCGCGATCCATCCCGGCGACGTCGGAGCGTCGCTCGATCAGCGCGATAGAGCGTGCGATGAGATCCGGCGGAACCGCGGCCGGGTCGATCCCGCACAAGCGCAGCGTCGCGTACACCAGCGTGCGGGGTCCGAGACGTGCCCGCCGGGCCCGCATGAGCTGCTCACCGACACCGGGCAGTGCGTACGCGAGGAACATCGCACCCGTGGCTGCGTTTCGCCCGCGGGTGAGGGGTGGCGGCAACGCCGGGTCGAGCAGCACGAGGCCCGCGACGCTTTCGGGCGAGCTCGCCGAGAGCAGGATCGCAATCATCCCACCCATGGAGTTGCCTACCAGCACCACCGGACCGCTCGCGACCTGCCGCAGAAAGCTGTCGAGCACCCGTACGTTGGCAGGCACGGTCGCCGGGCGTTCGCCGGGCTCGCTGAGGCCGAAGCCCGGCAGATCGAGGGCCAGTACTCGGCCTGTCGGGGTGAGCAACGGCGCGAACAATTCCCAGTTCAGGTGTGAACCGCCCAGCCCGTGCACGAGGACGAACGTCGGGCCGTCGGCGTTGCCGCCGAAGTCGACGTAGTGCACGGGGCCGCCGAGGTCGACGGCCCGGTCCCGCCCGTCGCGCGTGGCGTCCGCACCAGGGTGTTCTGTGTTGGTCATGGCAAGGTCTCGACGTCGGCGCGTCAGAACAGCAGGGACGGGACCGGCACGGTGTCGGGCCGAATTCCCAACCCGCCGACGGGTCGTCCTTCGGCGAGCACCGGGAGCCAACTCACGCGCTGCGCGCGCACCAGTCCGGCTGCGGCGGCGAAGGTGGCGTCCGCGATCAACTCACTCATCAGAGCCCTCTCTCCTCGCCCGCCAGCGGTCGGGCTTGCGTCACCACCATCGGACAGATCGGCCCGGCAAGGGAGACGCCATCCGGCCCTGCTCTCTGGACGGAATTCCGCCACAGACGGGGACCTTGGTCTCTCCCGGAGCCGCGTGCCGCGTCCGACCATGCGGGATGACGACCTTCCCCATGCGTTGCGCACCCGCGCTGCGGCCGCTGCTCAAGGGCCTGAGCATGGGCGGGCCGCACTCGGTGCGATGCACGCGATAGTGGACTGACACACGGGTCGGTGGGTCGGCATCGCGCGGTCCCATCCGTCATCGTGTTCTCCCTTGGCGGATGACCGCGCCAGGCGGCCCGCGTGGGCCGCGCACCCGAGGAGGGTGACGAACCCTAATCACAAACTCGGCGCATCCTCGACACAACTTCGACAGAAAGATACGGTCAGGTCGTCAGGCACCAGTGGTGGGACGCCCCCGGACCCTGGCGCATCGAGCCACCAGCCACGCCGTAGACGCCTGATCCGGGGAGTCGTGCGGTCGTTTTCGGAGTGAGGTGAAAGTCGTGCATACCGGTGACGGTTGCTCGGATGGTGCCGCGCAGGGCCATCCGCTTGCGCAGCCCCCGCGTCCGGTGGCAGCACCCGGTCCGAAGGCGGGGGCCGACGAGCGGGTCGCGCTGCGCTTTCCCGATCTGCCGCGGCTGGAGCTGGATCAGCTGCTCGGGCAGTTGGTTGACCGCGCGCATGAAGTCATGGCCTGCCAGGGCAGGCTTCGCGGCCTGCTCAAGGCCGTCCAGTTGATCATCGGCGATCTCGACCTGCCCACCGTGCTGCGCCACATCGCCGAGGCCGCCCGCGAGGTGGTCGGCGCCCGTTACGCCGCCTTGGGCGTCATCGGCCCCGACGGGCACCTGGCCCAGTTCGTGCACACCGGCATGCCCGCCGACACCGTCTCCCGCATCGGCCACCTTCCCCAGGGCAAGGGCCTGCTCGGCGCGCTGATCGAGGACCCGCACCCGATCCGTCTGCACCGCATCGCCGATGACGTCCGCTCCACCGGTTTCCCGCCGGGGCATCCCCCGATGGACAGCTTCCTCGGGGTCCCCATCCGGATCCGGGACCAGATCTTCGGCAACCTGTATCTGGCCCAGAGCACCCGCGGCGCGTTCAGCGCCGATGATGAGGAACTGGCCCAAGCCCTCGCCGCCAGCGCCGCGGCCGCGATCGAGAACGCTCGCCTCTTCGAGGCCGCCCAGCAACGCCAGGACTGGCTCCACGCAGGCGCCACCATCACCCAACAACTCCTGACCGCCGACACCGCGGCCACCGCCACCGGTGCGCTGGCGCTGGTGGCGGCCACCGCCGGTCAGGTCGCCGACGCCGATCTGGTCACCGTCGTGCGCCCGGTGGATCACCTCGATGGCTTCGACGAGGGCCTTGCCCTGCATGTCGCGGTCGCCGACGGTGCGCAGGCCGACCGGATCCGGGGCATGCGCCTGTCGCTGGATGGCTCACTGTCGGGGAAGGTGTTCACCACTTGCCAACCGATGCTGCTGGCAGGCCCGGACGAACAACCCGGTCTCGACAGTGCCGCCGCGATGGAGATGAACATCGGCACGGTGGTGCTGGTGCCCCTGCTCGGCGCCGACAAGGTGCACGGAGTGCTCACCGCCGTCCGACACGTCGGGCGGCGCGGCTTCACCACCGCCGATCGGGACCTGCTGGCCGCATTCGCCCACCAGGCCTGCATCGCCATCGAGCTCGCCGACGCCCGCACCCGACAACAGCTGCTGGCCCTGCTCGATGACCGCGACCGCATCGCCGCCGACCTGCACAACCACGTCATCAAACAACTCTTCGGCACCGGTCTGACCCTGCACAGCATCGCCGCCACCCTCGACAACGAGCAGGCCTCCCGCCGCATCCACGACACCGTCACCACCCTCGACGCCACGATCAAGCAGATCCGCACCAGCATCTTCGCCCTCACCGAGACACCGACCACCCCATAGGGGCGTCCTGCCACCTGGCTTTGGGCTCCGGCGAGCCTGACGATGATCGCTGAATCCTGCGGAATTCGTGCGCTGACGCACGGAATCCGCAGCATCCGGTGATCATGCCGCGCGGGCGAGGAGAGTCGCACGCCTACCGCCGGTCGCGCGCCAAGACATCGACGGTGCGGTCGAGCCACTCGGTGAGGAGCCGTTGTTCCGCAGTGCTCAGCATGTCCAGGTGCGGGGCGATCGCACGGAACGCGACCGTCGCCGCCATCGGCCCGCTCTCCGGAGGTTCGGGTGCGTCGGTGAGGATCTCCCGCAGTACTGCCTCGTACATGCTCTCGGCGAGACCGGCGTCGCGTTGCTCGGGCGGTGTCGCCAGCAGCGTCTGGATGACGCCGACGCCTGCCGCATGGATGACGTTGACGGCGCGTTCCTCGCTCACCTGGAGCTGTCGGTTGGCAGCGACCCGGTGGACCCGCGATTCCAGCACGCGCCTTCCGGACTGCGCCGCGGGCGAGTGCCCCACGCGGCCGGGATCGCTCAGGAGCCGGAAGAGCGCCGGGTTCGCGTGACCGCGGCCGGGCCGTGCTCGCGGAGGAGGCGCGCCGCGACCTCGACGATCTTCGATCGTGTGTTGCTCCGGCGGCTGGGCGCATCGATCACGATTCCAACGATAACTCACCTGTGCTATCAATCTGTTTTCGGTGATACCGTTCTAGTGATTCCATCGATACGGATTGAGGCTGACATGATCATCGTTACCGGGGCGACGGGCGCTCTCAACGGCGCCACCGTCGACCACCTGCTCGACCGCGTCCCCGCGAACGAGATCGCCGTCACGGTGCGCGACCCAGCCAAGGCGCAGCGGTTCGTCGAGCGCGGGATCGACGTCCGCCCCGGCGACTACGCCGACCCGGCCTCGCTTCCCGGCGCGTTCGACGGCGCCGACCAGCTGTTGCTCGTCTCGTCCAACGACCCGGGCGCCGACGCCGTGAGCCTGCACCGAACGGCGATCGACGCGGCTGTCGCCGCCGGAGTGGGACGCGTCCTCTACACGAGCCATCAAGGTGCCGCGCCCGGCAACCCTTTCGCTCCGGGGCGCGTCCACTTCGCCACCGAGCAGCTGCTCGCCGAGAGCGGCATCGCCTGGACCTCGTTGCGCAACGGCTTCTACGCCCACAGCCTCACCTGGCTGATGGGGCCGTGGCGCGAGACGGACCGCATCACCGTGCCTGCCGACGGGCCCGTGTCGTGGACGGCTCGGGAGGACGCCGCCGAGGCCGCCGCGATCATCCTCGCCTCGGGCGGCGCCTATGACGGCCCCACGACCCTCACCGCGACCGCGGCGCCGACGTTCGCGGAGGTCGCGACGATCGTGTCCGAGCTGACCGGGCGGATGATCGAGCGCGTGGTGATGGACCCGCAGGCGTGGGTCGCCGCCCAAGTCGCCGCTGGACAGAGCGAGTTGTTGGCAGGCTTCACCCTAGGCATGTACCAGGCCGCTGACCAAGGCTTCTTTGCAGACGTCGATCCCCTGCTCGGAGCACTCCTCGGCCGTGAGCCGCGGACGGTGCGCGAGCTTCTCG
Organism: uncultured Actinomycetota bacterium; assembly: GCA_963826705.1. Classification (GTDB taxonomy): domain Bacteria; phylum Actinomycetota; class Actinomycetes; order Mycobacteriales; family Pseudonocardiaceae; genus Pseudonocardia. The sequence continues at coordinate 58,807 of CAWGYF010000024.1, read as the reverse complement.
CCGAGCCGACCGCCCAGTACGTCCGCGCGTAGGCCCAGGCGGCAGAACCAGACGGCGATCGAGCGGTCCAGCCGGGCGGCCGGACAGAAGCGACCGCTGGCGAAACACTTCCGCGAAGGTGCGCGGTTCACGAGGCCTGGAATGGGAACTGGAGGCGGACGCTGTCGTCCATTGGCACGACCAGCGTCGAGTCGCTGGGTGCCCAGGTGCTCAGGTGCTCGGCACGAGGAAGAGCCGATCCCGCCCCTGGATCAGCAGGCGCAGGTGCCGGTAGCGGTAGTGGAACTCTTGGCCGTCGGCCTGCGGAAGGGCGGTCTCGGCGATGTCCCTCGTCGTGAGGTAGAGCCGCTCCTTTGTGTCGAGCACGACGCCGGGCAGTTCGTCGAGGTTGTCCGCGATGGCGATCGCCGCCCCCGCCCGAACAGCTCAGCGACGGTCGCGGTGGCCCAGAACAGGCTGGTCGCGAGGACGACGTACACCCACCACGCCGTCGCCCGCCGTGTGGGTCCCCGGCGGCCGAGCAGCCCGTCGAGCTTCAGCCCATACCCCGTCAACGCTGCGCCTGCGGCGAGGACCCCGGGCGCGACGATGGGGTAGTACGCCCAGCCGCGAAGCCACGCGTAGGCGAGCACGAGGAAGACGCCCGCCGCGAGCGCCGTCCACCCGAGAACGCTGCACCCACGGGCCGATCTGGCGAGCCGCACGAGCCGCGGCGGGGTGTCGTGCGCAGTGGCGATGCGTCGCCGGACCGCAGCATGCCCGAGGGCGACCGCCGCGCCGATCAGACCGATCGCGAGCAGCGGGACCAAGAGCGGCTGCGGGCTGCGGATGACGAAGTCCTGCGTGCTGAGGCCGATCGTGTCGATATCGAGGCCGAAGTACGCGTACTGGGCCCGCGAAGAGGCGTATCCGAAATAGAACAGGATCGCCGTGATCAGGGTGAGTGGCGCGACCACGGAGCTGACCGAGCCGATCAGCTCGCGGAAGCGCTGCGCCGTCGGTGCGGTCCGGGCGTCGGAGGGTCCGCTCATCTCAAGGCGGTCAACTCGGCGGCGTCGAGTCTGAAGAGGTCGTCGAGGTGCTCGACGTCTGCACGTTCGCTGCCTCCGGCACGCCGAGGTCGATCGACAGCCCGCCTGATTCCGCAGCGGCGTCGTTACACGCGGACTCCGCGCCTACCGGACACGTGAGGCGACCGCTCAGGTTCAGTTCGGCGTGGTCGCTGTCATCGCCGGTGACACCCGTTCGCTGCGCGATGACTGATTCCGCCCATCGGATCACCTTATGACATTGTGAACCACCAAAGTCAGCCGGGAATGGGGGCTGACAATGATCGCCACGAGAGCGTCGTTTCCGGTGATCAAACCCCCGAAACAGCGCTATCGTCGCGATCACAGCGGGCGGTGAAGGTCTGCGGGGACTCACCCGCTGGCGACCAAGGGGGTAACGCTATGCTCCGCAGCCGCGCCCGGTGGGGATCCATTCGATACCGACGTGCGGGACTGAGCGCGGAGACGCGCGACCGGAGGGTTGACGCAACGTGAGCAATCCGATTTCGCCACCGCCGACCTCGCCTGCGGCGGCCGATCTGGCGAGTCCCGGCATGCAGCGACCGCGCCGCGCGCCGGTCGCCCTCTGGCCTGGGTGGCCGGGCCGGTGGCAGCTGCGGAGCTGGCGTATGCAGAACTGGCGGTTGCGCACCAAGCTGGCCGCGATTCTCGTCATCCCGCTGCTGCTCGTCGGCACGCTCGCCTCGGTACGGGTCGAGGCGTCGGTCCAAGACGCCCGAGACCTCGACGCGCTCGTCGGGCAGGTCGCGGCGGGCCAGCAAGTCGCCCGGCTCGTTGACGAACTGCAGCACGAGCGCGTGCTCGCAGAGACCTATGTCGCGCGCGGCCGGACCGGTGGCCGAGCCGACCTGGACACGCAGTTCAGCCATGTGGACGCCGCTATCGCGGCGGTCGCCGCGCTGCCGGCCGCCCAGTTCGGACCAGCGGCTGACGACATCGAGGTGGCCACCCGCGTCCGGCTCGGGGATATGCCCGCTCTGCGGCGTGCCGTGACCGGCTCGTCGTTCCCGGCCGAGCGCGTCGGCGCCGCGTACACGTCGGTCATCGACGTCCTGTTGGCGTTGGAGAGCGCCGCGCTTACGGCCGCGCCTGCCCCGCTGTTACGGGAGGCGGCCGACGCGGTGATCGTCGCGACCGCCAAGGAGCAGGTGCGTCGCCAGCACGCCACGCTTGCCGCTGTGCTGGTCGGCGGGTCGACCACGACCGCCCTGCAGGAGGCCGCGCGCTCTGCCGACGCGCAGCTGGCGGCGACGCTCGCAGAGCTCGACACCTCGGCCCTGCAGTCCACAAGGGACCGGTTCGCGGCGACGGTCGCGGGCGCCGATGTCGACAACCGGCAGCGCATCGAGCAGCGCGCCCTCACCGCGATGACCCGCGACGAGCCCCTGCCTGCCGTGGCGGCCGACTGGGACCTCGCCTCCGACCGCACCGCCGGGCTGATTCGCGAGGTCGAGGTCGCGCAACAGCAGCTGCTCGCCTCCGACGGGGCCGCACTGGCCGCGAGCGCCCGGAGCGCCGCGTTGCGCGACGCCATTGTCGTCGCCCTTCTCGTGCTGCTAACCGTGCTCATGCTGGTGCTCGTGGTCGGTTCCCTCGTGCGCCCCCTGCGTACGCTGCGCACGACGGCCTTCCAGATCGCCCGCTCCCGCCTGCCCGCGACGATCGCCGGGATGGCGATCGTCGACGGCCGGGCTCCGGACGTGCGGGTCAGGCCGATCGGAGTGGACACCGACGAGGAGATCGGGGAGGTCGCGCGTGCCTTCGACGCCGTGCACGCCGCAGCCGTCCGGCTCGCGGGCGAGCAGGCACTGCTGCGGCGCAGCGTGAACGACAGCTTCGTCAACCTCGCCCGGCGCAGCCAGGCGCTCGTCACCCGACAGCTGTGCCTGATCGACGCAATGGAGCAGCGCGAGCGGGACTCCGACCAGCTCGGCGAGCTGTTCAAGATCGACCATCTCGCGAGCCGGATGCGGCGAAACAGCGAGAACCTCCTCGTGCTGGCCGGCGACTCGGGGCGGCAAGCGCAACACACGCCAGACACCTCCGCCGAGGACGTGCTCGGCACGGCGGTTTCGGAGATCGAGGTGTACCGGAGGATCGTGGTCGGGCCTGCGCCGGACGTCGTCGTCAGGGGTGACGTGGTCGCGGACCTCGCGCATCTCGTCGCCGAGCTGCTCGAGAACGCCACGACGTTCTCCGCGCTCGAAGCGACGGTCTCGCTGGACGCGCGGACCCGATCCGACGGCGCCATGGTCGTGGAGATCGTCGATGAGGGCCCCGGGCTGACGGCCGCCCGGCTGGCGAAGATCAATGACGAGCTGGCCGAGCCTCCGCTGTTCGACGCTGCGGTCTCGCGGCAGATGGGGCTGTTCGTGGTCGGCAGGCTGGCGCAGCGGCACGGCATCGAGGTCGTGCTCCGCTCGCGGTCGACGGGTGGCGGTCTGGTGGCGTCCGTTCAGGTGCCCGCGGCCCTGCTGGTCCCGCTGTCGCCGACGACGGCAACTACCAGCGAGCTGGATGCGCTGCCGGGCGACGAGTGGGTCGACCGGGAGCGGAAGCCCTCCACGCTCGCCGGGGCTGTCCGCGACCGACCGGCGCGCGCGCTGCTGTGGCGGACGACAGCAAGCCTGCCCGAAAAGCGAACCGCCACCCAGCCCGCAGGCCCGGACGCGGGCCATAGCCCCTCCGCGTAGCGCCGCGACCAGACCGCCCCGCCTGCCCGGTCAGGTCGATGGCGGCAGGACCATCTTCCCCGCGTCGAGGTCCGTGGTGAGCACTCCGTACTGCCGCATGAGATCGACGTCGCGCTGCAGGCGCACACTGTCGAGCGTGGCGGGCCACGTGCCGAGCGCGATCAGCGAAGCGGTGTCGGGAGCGATCTTGGTGTAGGTCGGGAGGGTGCGCTCCACGACGCTACGGTCGGCCATGTCGCCCTGCGCCCGCGCGACCGCGCGCCGGAAGGCCGCCACCGTGTTCGGGTACTTCGCGGCGAACGCCGCTGTCAGTGCGACCCCCCCGATCGCGATGCCCGCGGTGGCCCCCGAGCCCGCGTCGAGCGCGCTGACCGCCCCGACCGACAGTGCCGCCTGGGTGATGAAGGGCTCCACCATGAACGCCGCGTCGACACGGCCGTCTTGGAGCGCCGCCGTCATGTCCGGGAACGGGACTTCGACGAATGTGACGGCGTTGGGGTCGACGCCCGCCGTTTCCAGCGCCGAGCGTGCCGTCAGCTCGACAATGTTCCGCCGGGTGTTGACGGCGATCTTCTTCCCCGCGAGATCCGACGGTGACCGGATGGCGGAACCCGGCTTTGTCATGATCAGCAGGGTGTTCTTGCCCGCCTCGTACCCGCCGTCGACGAACCGGAAGTCGCCGCCCCGCGACTGGGCCAGTAGCACGCTGACGTAGTTGGTGAACGTCATGTCGAGATCCCCGTCGACCAGTCGGGGCACCGCCGCCGCACCGCCCTGGATCGTCACCAGGTCAACCGTGAGTCCCTCGGCCGCGAAGTATCCTGCCACCTGAGCGCGCTGCAGGTGGGCGTCGTCGACGATCGGCAGCACGCCGAGGCGCAGATGCGGCTTCTCGGGGGCGTTGCGCATGGACGAGGAGCCGCTCACCGAGCACGCGGCGAGGGCGATCGCGAGGAGGATCGCGAGGAGCAGCCGCCGTATCCGTCGAACGGGTCGTGCGTCCATGACACTCCCTTCACCCGATGTCGTTCGGTACCCATTGTTCGCTGCTGGAAACTTGCCACATACTCGACGGATCGCCGCACGTCCGCGGCGTTGTTGATCCGGCCGAGTACAACCCGGGCACGAGGTTTCGGACCAGCGCCTTGGCCGACGCGCAGGTGTATCCGCCTATATGCGCAACGAAGTTCCGGCGCGGGGACACTATCTGGTAGGGGCGGACGCTCACCCGCCTGGGGGTGACCGGGGCGCCGGGCCACCCCGGGAGGTCTTGTACGTATGCGATCACCAGAACGTCGTGCCCAGGGGCGGTGAGGTATTCGACGATCCCCACTGGGTCGTGCGGACCTCCGACCTCAGCTCATCATCTGCCTGCCGAGCGTCGGTAGCGGGCGATGCCGATGAGCTTTCCCAGCGTGGCACCGAGGAGCGCCCATCCGCTGACCTGCAGAGCCGCGACGGCGACTGAGAGTCCCAACGACTGCCACCGCAGGGCATACCAGCCGACGGCGAGCGCCAGCGTGACCGCGAGGAAGCGGACCCCGAGCACGCAGCCGCAACTGTCGGCCGACAGTAGTCGGGGGGCGTCCGGTTGCGTCGCAGTCTGTACTTGAGGGCAGGACGGCGCGTCTGATGGTCTTGATCTCGGGGGGCCGGTCCTAGCGGGGTTGTCGGCGGCGGCTGCGTTTCTTGCGGTGGCCGCCGAGCGTTGATCGCCGGTTGTGGGACATGCGGGCCACATATGGCCGTTATGTCACAATTTTGGCGATCACCGTCCATCGGGAGGCCCGCAGCCGGGCTATGATCGTCGAGAGTGGTGTCGGCGGCGGGGCGCTGCACTCTTGCCACCACGTGCGGCGATCACTGTGGGAGCCGTCAAGGCGAGCGGCGTGGGCCGCAAGTACGGCGTCGAGGGAATACGCGAGTTCACGGAGCTCAAGACCGTCAACCTGGCGCGCGGGGGAGGCTTCGCGATGCGCTGATCCGGGGCGCCCCTGGCCGTCACAATGCGAACGGGCACTCCAGCCGGGTGCCGAATCCGCCGTCGGGCCCTCGGCCGGGAACTTGCGGTACGCGGCGCTGCCCATGATCGCCACGAGAGCGTCGTCTCCGGTGATCAAGCCCCCGAAACAGCGCTCTCGTCGCGATCACGGCAGGCGAGTACGACGGTCCCGGGGTTCGATCCCGCATACGTCGGCCTCGCGGCGGTCCCGAGTCAGGATTGGTTGTTGTGCCAACTGAGCGCCTCTGTGCAACTTCCCACCTGGTCGACCTGCACCTCGTAGCCGTCGAACTCGGCCCGGACGGCGCTGTCGTCGACCGGGGGAAGTGCGCCGACGTGCGCCACATCGAACAAGAAGGTGGCGGAGTCACGTGGCTCGGTCTGCTTGCTCAGTCGCAGGCCGGTGACGAAACCCGTCCGGCTAGGCAGGAAGTGCAGCCCCGGCAGGTAGCGCTTCTGGAGGAAGATCGCGAACGCGTCGGCGTCGCGCCCAGGGGTCAGCAGACGTAGGGCGTGGATGCGTGTCCCGGGGGTGTCGTTGTCCTCGACGGAGAGGTCGTCGAAGCAGCCGAGGAACCCGATGTCGAGGCCGAACGCCGCGAACTCCGCCTCGACCTGCTCGTCGTCGATGGTCGGCATCCGGTCCGAGACGATCCCGTCGAAGCCGACATCGAGCAGGTAGGACGTCGACTCGTGCCCACTGTCGGCCAGCAACCGAAGATCGACGATCTGCCCGATGCGCGTCGGGCCCGTGCGGAGCGCCGCGACGTAGCGGTCCTGCATGAAGGTCTCGAACACCTCAGGGGGCGAGCAGGCCGGGAGCGTGAGGCGGTGGATGATGCGCTGGGCGGCCATGGCGTCCTCCTGTGGCGGGCTTCGGCGGTGTGCCGGGTGGTCCGCGATGGAGAGTCGCCGTCCTGGTGTCTTGATACCGGCTTGGGAAGCAGCGCCATGTCCTACAGGCGAACGCTGTTCCTCCCGCCTGGCGCGCCGAAACCCGCTCACCCGGCCTCTGGCTGCCCAACGGGCCCGCGACACCCATTCCGTGCCCCATGACGCCGTTCGCAAACACGTCAAACCAGACACGGAGTAGCCGGTTGCAACGAAGCAGAGCGGCTAAACGGCAAGCTAGTGCGGTGTCCAGGAACGTTGCCGGGGTGATCGCGGGATCCAGGCGGCGTCTCGCAAGGCGCCGCCCGAAGCTCATACCGGGCGTCTTCGCGAGGGCGGCAACGCTGCGAGGCGTCGTCTGGGCCCTCGAGGACCCGGTGAACGTTTCTGGACACCGCACTAGGCGGCCGACCACCCGTTCAGGTGCAGTAGGAGTTGGAGGGGGTTGGCTGGGGAACATGAATCCCGGAGCTGCCGAGAGTCGCGTCGAAGATCTTCGTCCAGGTCCCGTCGTGCAGAGCCTCGACAAGAATGCTATTGACCTTCTGGCAGAGCACCTTGTCGCCCTTACCGAGGCCTACTCCCCAGGGTTCGACGCTGAACTGACCGCCTACGATCTTTAGCTTGTCCGGATACTGCTGCTGATAGCCGGCAAGGATGGCGTCGTCAGTCGTCACTGCGTCAGCATTGTGATTCAGTAGGTCGTCAACGCAGTTCGCGGTGTTGGCCAGGGCGAGAGTTTCGCGTTGGCCGAGGGCAGGATGGGTGATCTTGTAGTTTCCGGTGGAGCCCTCCACCGAGCAGACCACTCTTCCGTGCAGCGTGTCTTTGCTCACGATCTGTTGGTCGTCTCGCCGGACCAGAATGGACTGGCCAGCTTGAAAGTAAGGTCCGGCGAAGGAGATTGTCTGACGGCGAAAGTCGGTGATCGTGTAGGCGGAGATGGCCAGATCTACTTCGTGGTCGCCAACGAGGCGGGAGAGGTCATTAGTCTCGGCGGTCACACGATCGATCTGGGTCGCCGAGAATCCGAGTCTTGCGGCGATTAGATTCTCGATCTCGACGTCGAAGCCAGCCAAGTTGCCTGTTGAATCGCGATAGCTAAGGCCGGGCTGGTCGGTCTTCGTGCCGATCCGTATTCTACCCGCCTTGACCATGGCGTCGAACGTGGGCGAGCCGACCAGTGTCACACCGGGTTCTGGCGCGAACGTCGGTAGAGTCGGCACGCCGGGTGGCGAAGTCGGCGACGACTCGGGATGAGGTGAAGTGGGAACCGTGATTGCGGGACGTGACGGCGGCCATGCGGCGAGTAGGAAGAGGATCGCCGCGACTATGAAAATAGCAACTAGCGCAGCAGGAAATGGTGCACGAGGAAATCTAGGGTGTGCGCCTGCTGCCCGACTGAGGCTCTGGCACAGGACGTCGATATCGGCCTCGTAGGTCCTGGTGGACAGGCTGCCGTACTGGTATGCCGTCAGTTTGGCGAGTTCTTCGGGTAATTCTGAGGCAGACGGTATCCGTCCTCCATTGACAAGGACTGGAACTATCGGCTTTTCAAGCTCGATCGCCTTGGCAATTTCAAAGCGAACCTCGTCGGTCTCCTCGAGGAGGCGGGGTCGTTCCTTCCCCTCTGCCGATGCCAGCCATCGTCGTCCGATGAGTACAAGCACCACATCGGACTGATCGATCTCTTCGCTGATTCTCTCTTGCCACATGCTGCCGACCGGAATGGATGTCTGATCCATGAAGACGGAAATCTTCCGCCCAGGCTTAGAGAGTTGCTTCTTCAAGCCTTCCTGCAGGCGACCAGCTTCGCCTTCGGTGTCGTCGCGCCGGTAGCACAGAAAGACTGACCTACACGGCGACATAGGGGCTCGCGAACTCCGCTGGCGATGACCAAGTTGGTTGGCGGCCGATGCTAGCAGATCGTCTACAGCGGACTGATGGGCATACCGCCGGTGGTGGGATGTCGAGGGAGTCCGGCCGCGCATAGAAGGGCGTAGGGCGGCGGCTTGACGGAGGGGCGCGATGCGGCTCGTCCCGGTTGTAAAGGTAGGACGTCCGGCTGATGGTTGCCCGGATAGGCAGCACCCGAGCTGTGATGATCGCTGACAACTGAAGGGTGCGCACGGGCGAACTGCGCAGGTGAGCGGCCCCGCAAGGACCGCACGCTCGACCGGTCGCCATGGTGATCGCCGCATGTGGTGCCAAGAGTGCAGCGCTGCGCCGCCGACACCACTCTCGACGATCATGGCCCGGCTGCGGGCCTCCCGGTGGACGGTGATCGCCAAAATTGTGACATAACGGCCATATGTGGCCCTCATGTCCCACAACCGACGATCAACGCTCGGCAGCCACCGCAAGAAGCGCAACCATTACCGACAACCCCGCTAGGACCGGCCCCTGAGTCAAGGGGAGAACGGTTCCGGCGACCCAGCCCACCCCAACGCGGCGCGTGGCGATCTCGACGCGGCCCGCGATCTCATCGAAACCCGAAGATGTCAGCTCCACCCCACCCGAGCCACTTCGCTGGCGGGTCACGGGCGACGACGGGCACCGGGGGATGATCGACCCGGGCACCGCCACGATCACGACCGGCAGCGGGTGAGCTGATCCGGCCGATGCCCGCTACGCCCGCCATGGTCCCGAGCCGGGTCGGGGTCCACCGAGATCTAGGTCGTTGGGCCGGTATCGGCGGAACGGACCTGGGCGCACACTGGCATGCACGCAGGCCGCGCGGTTGCGTCTGGCCAGAACAAGGAGGTACGGCTCGTGACTTCGTCCAACGTTGTCCTTGTCGGGGTGGACGGCTCCCCCGAGTCAGGGGCCGCTTTGCAGTACGCGGTGGCCGAGGCCAACCGGCGGAGTGCCCGACTGCGCGTCGTATCGACCTACTTCCCGGAGTACTCGGTGCACGGGCGCACTCAGCCGGTGTCAGCGTCGGAGACGGCGATCGAGGTCGACCTGCAGAAAGAGGTCCGCCGCATGGTCGAGGAAGCGTTGGCAGGCGACGGCGTGCCGCCTGCAGTGGAAATCGTGGTCGCGGCCGGGCCCGCCGCGGGCGTGTTGATCGATAAGTCCGGCGAGGTGGATGTGCTGGTACTGGGTCATCGTGGTCGCGGTGGCTTCGCCAGCATGCTGCTCGGCTCGGTCAGCCTGCAGTGCGTGCTGCATGCCCGCTGCCCCGTGATCGTGGTGCGCCCGACCGGGGTATCGGAGTCGGTCCCGACCGCGGAGCGCGAGAGCTGACCGTGCGGCGACCCGGGAGGACGCGGGCCGCTACGTCGACGAGGTTCACGTGGCGAAGAGGACGTCCTCGGCTTGCCATGCCCGCCACTGGGGCCGCGGTCGCGCGCCGTGTCCGGGGTCGATGCCGATGATGCGGCCGCCGTCGAGGATCGACGTCTCATGGCGGGTGTCGTGGTCGAAGGTCGTGATGCCGATGACGGGGTCGCCTGCCCGCGCGGGCCGTGGCGACCCGCCGAGAACCGAGGAGTGGCCGTGGATCTGGCTGAACGGCAGCGGGATGCCGAGCCAGGACGGGACGAGCTCGGCGCGTGCGCTCGCCCAGAGCGGACCCGCGCGCCGCACGGGTCGGCGACCATCCAGCATCTGGCCGCCCCGGAACAGCACGTCGTCGCGGACGCCGACGAGCGCATTGAGCGCCGCGGCTGCGCGGGCCGCCCCGGCAGGCGACCCGAGATCCACGCGCCAGACGGCTGAGGTCAGACCCGCATGCGTGACGAGGTAGTCCTCGCGGTCCGCGGTGAACGCCGCCGCGATGCGCAGCTGCCCTTCTGCCCACCATCGCCGGATGGTGGCGACAGTGGCGGCGCCGAGCTGTTCGGCCCACACGAACGCGGGATCGCGCAGGTACTGCGCCTCGTGGTTACCGACCAACTGGATCCACTGGTCGGGCTGGTGGGTCAGGTAGCTGTCGACGAGCCCGACCACGCCCGCCGAGTCGGGACCGCGATGGACCAGGTCACCGACCTGGACCACAGTGAGGTCGGCGGGCAGCGCGCCAGTGTCCGGGTTGGCGCCCAGGCAGATCAGCTCCTCGCGCAACGCCAGACGGTGGCCGCCGACGTCACCGATCACGGCCAGCCGTCGGCGGGGCCCCGTCACGTGGGCGCCCGCGACGTCCACGCCTCGGCAGGCAGGTAGGCGGCGACGTTGTCCATGCGCCGCTGGACCCCCGCTATCTCCCGGATGGCCTGGGCGACCACGCTCCGGTCGATCGGCGACAGGCGGTCCCGCGTGATCACGTCGGTGGGCGGCTCGCCGCGCTGGTGCTGGATGAGCTGGTAGCGCAGGCGCAGGCGCTGTAGCACCGCGAACACGTCGATCAGGTTGTGGGCCTGCTCGTCGGGCAGCATCGCCGACCCGGCCGCCGCCTGGAGCCGTTCGGTGGTGGAGAGCGCGGCCGAGCCGACGGCGAGGGCCGCCCACCGGGCCGTGTTGACGATCGGGAGCAGCGCGTGCTCCTTCAGGTCGACGGTGTCGCGGCGGGCGAGCAGGTCACGCAGCGACCGCGACTTCGCCCGCGCGGACAGCGACTCCGACAGGAGCATCCGCATGGTCCCCGGATGGCGGCGGAGGTCGCTGAAGACCTTGCTCACCTCCGGCAGGCCGGGATCCCCGTGGATGGGGCGCCCGTCGACCAGCAGCGAGGTCATGATCGCGCCGTGGTCCTTCTCGGGCTCGGCCATCCACTGCAGCGCGGCCGCGTGCCACGCGGCGTTCGACCGGGAGAACGCCGGATGCCCCGCGGTCGCGCCGTGCGTGTCGCCGGTGAGGCCTGCCGCGGTGAGGACGCCGTCCACCTCGGCGAAGGCCGCGCGGTAGCCGGCGATCACGGGCGGCCCCACGGTCTTCTCCAGCGCGTCGACGAAGGCGACCGCCGAGTCGACGTCAGAGCTGAGCACCGCTTCCCGACGCCCGTTGCTGCCCAGCGACAGCCACGTGAACGCGTCGAGGGAGAGATCGGGGTGCTGCGCGAAGATCAGGTTCATCGCCCGTCGGACGATCGTGTCGAGGATCGTCGAGTAGACGGCGATGACCTTGGCCGAGGCCAGGCCCGCGGACAGCAGGTCACTGAGTATCGCAGGCACCCGGCGGGCCCGCCGATGCAGTTCCTCGACCGTCGAGGCCCGCCGGATCTGCTCGTGGACCGAGACACCCGCGGTGGCGGCGGAGATCGTGAAGTCTCGCGGGGTGATCACGCCCCGCAGCCTGCCGCTGCGGTCGGTCACCACCAGGTACTCGGCGTTGCGGTCGAGCAGGAGGATCAGCGCCTCGGCGGCCGAGTCCCCGAGCGTGACCGTGGGCACCGAGGCGTCCATGACCTTCCGGGCCGGGATGTTCGCCTCCCTGCCCTCGACGAGCACCCGGCGACGCAGCAGGGCGTCGGTCACCAGCCCGAAATGGCCGTCCGGCATCGGCACGACGGCGAACCCGACGTCGCGACGGGTCATCGCCGCGGCGACGTCCGCGACGGTATCGCCGGGGTCGACCACGAGCGGGTCGGCCTCGATGAGCTCGTCGACCAGGCTGTAGGACGTCAGCGCGACCCGGCCCCGGGCCACCGCGCCCTGCGCTGCGAGGAAGCGGGCCCCGCGCCGGGAGGCGAAGACGGGTTCGACCGCCGCCGCTGGGATCGCCGCCACCGTCGTCGACTCGACGGCCACCACCCGCGGGCCGATCGACCGCTCCGACAGCATGGCGGAGAACCCGAACACCCCGCCCTGGCCGAGGCGCTCGTCGGCGGCGTCACGGATGCGGTCGGCGTCGTGCCACAGGTCGACCGTTCCCGCCATGACGACGAAGACCTCGACGCCGACGTGGGTAAAGGCGTCGAGGATCAGCTCGCCCGGCCCGAACCGTTCGATGCGCGCCGACCGGACCATGTCGTCGCGCACCGAGGCGGTGACCGCGTCGAACGGCGGGGTGTCCGCCAGCACCCGGCCGAGGGCGGCGGTCTCGGCAGGGTGCTCGGCGGTGTCGTCCGTGACGGGACCGGACATCGTGGGCGTGTCAGGCGGCTGCAGGCGTGGGCGGATCGGGAATCGCGTAGCCCGACGGGCGCACGGTGGAATCCAGCGCCTTCCGCCACGACCCGTCGTCGATGTACTGCTTCAAGGCGGCGTTGACCTTCGCGACCATCGCGCTGTCGCCCTTCTTGATCCCGACGCCGTAGAGCTCGTCGGAGAAGCCCTTCCCGACCACCTTGAGCTTTCCCCGGTACTGCGGCTCCGCTGCGAAGCCAGCCAGGATCACGTCGTCGGTGGTGACGGCGTCGACCTGGCTGTCGGCCAGCGCCTTGACGCAGTCGGAGAAGCGCGGCAGGTCGAGGAGGTGGATGGTCCCGAGGTAGTGGCTGGTCACGTAGGCCGCCGACGTCGTGCCCGCCACCGAGCACAGATTCTTGCCGTCCAACGCCTCCGGGCCGGTGATGTCGGTGTCATTGCGGCGGACGAGCAGGTCTTGGTGGGCGATGAAGTACGGCCCGGCAAAGTCGACCACCTTCTTGCGCTCGTCGGTGATCGAGAAGGTGGAGAAGATCAGGTCGACCTGGCCGCTCTCCAGGAGTTGCTGGCGTTGGTCGCCGGCTGCCTCCTTCCAGGTGATGTTCTCCTTCGGCACGCCGAGCGCCTGCGCGACGTAGATCGCGGTGTCCACGTCGAAGCCGGTGTAGGTGTCCCCTTCCTTGAGCCCGATGCCGGGCTGGTCGAACGAGATGCCGATGGTGAGCTTGCCGCCGGGCGTGGCCCCCGGAACGGGCGCCGGGCTGGGGTTGGGCTGCTCAGCCGATGCGCCGCATCCGCTCAGCACGGCGATGGCGAGCCCGACCACGATGGCTGCGGCGGACGTCCGCCGCCGGTTGAGGCGCATGGTCACTCCACGGGAGGCGCGGGTGTCGAGGGAAGAGGGGGCGGTGTCATTGGACTGTGGGGTCGTCGGGATCGGGGTCCAGGTCCCCCGGGTCGACGTCGGCGCCGTACGTCGGGCCGTCGTCGGACCAGACGGCCTTGAGGCGGCCACCGGTGTTGGCCACCACCTGCGGCTTGACGACGCGCCATCCGATCACCAGCACTACGGCCAGGATCGGGATGCCGAGCACGACGACCAGGAAGTCGGTCTTGTGCCAGAAGTACGGGGAGGACTGCCAGCCCGAGACCGCGAGACCGACGATGACCAGCGCGAGGAAGACCAGGCCGATGTAGCTCGTCCACGGGTAGCCGGGCGCCTGGAACGGACTCGCCGGGATGACCCCCTTGTTCACCAGCTTCCGCAGCCGCAGCTGGCAGACGAAGATCGTGCCCCAGGTGAACACCACACCGATCGCCGCTGCCTCGAGGGCGATCTCGAAGGCGTCCGGGGCCAGAGCGTTCAGCACAGCGCCGAGGACGAAGACGACCGAGGTCATCACGATGCCCGCCCACGGAACGCCTTGGCTGCTCATCTTGAGCGTGAACTTCGGCGCCTGCTTCGACATGCCGAGACTGCGCAGGATGCGCCCCGTCGAGTAGAGCCCCGAGTTCAGGCTCGACATCGCCGCGATGATCAGCACGACCTGGATCAGGTCGGCCATCCAGCCCAGGCCGAGCCTGCTGAACACCGTGACGAAGGGGCTCGTGCCCGACTTGTAATCGGCGGTCGGCAGCATCGAGACCAGCAACAGGATCGAGCCGCAGTAGAAGATCCCGATGCGGAAGATGACCGCGTTGACGGCCTTGGGCACCTCGCGCTCCGAGTCCTGCATCTCGCCCGCTGCCACCCCGACCATCTCGATGGCGGCGTAGGCGAACACGACGCCGGACATCACCAGGATCGGGCCATACCAGTAAAAGCCGTCGCTGGTCGGCCAGAAGCCTCCGGGGTTGCTCCACAGGTTGTGGAACCCGGCCTGATGGCCTCCGATGTCGAACTGGCCGATCACGACGACCAAGCCCACGACCAGGAATACCACGATCGCGCCGACCTTGGCGATCGCCGCCCAGAACTCGAACTCGCCGAACGCGCGCGCCGACAGCAGGTTGATCACCAGCACGACGGCCAGCGCGATGAGCACCGTCGCCCAGGTGGGCATCAGCGGGTACCAGTACTGGACGTAGAGCCCGACGGCCGACAGCTCGGCGATGCCGGTCAACCCCCAGTTCAGCCAGTACAGCCAGCCGGTGACGTAGGCGGCGGCCTCGCCATAGAACTCCCGCATGTAGGACACGAACGCGCCCGAAGTCGGCCGGTGCAGCACGAGCTCCCCGAGGCAGCGCATCAGGAAGTAGGCGATCACCCCGACGAACGCGTAGCTCAGGAGCAGCGCCGGGCCGGTGCTGTGCAGGCGGCTCGCCGACCCGAGGAACAGACCGGTGCCGATCGCGCCGCCAATGGCGATCATCTGGACGTGTCGTCTGCCGAGCGACTGCTTGTAGCCAACCTGCTCGGCGTCCAGCGATTGCTGGTGTGTCCCCGTCTGCGTCATGGCCTCTTCCTTGCGGTGGGCGATGGTCCGACTCGCCGGGCAAAGCGCCCGACAGCGGACACCCAGACAAGGATGTCTAACGACGATCGTGCAGTCCAGTGTCTCGCCCCCCGGTTCGCGGCCTAGGAGGTCGAGTTGTGGGTTCCAGAGCCGGGCTGCCGGGTCGACGCGCTAGCCCAGCCTGCTCGACGAAGGAGCCGAGGCCGTCCACGCTGACAACTCATGCCCTCGCCGCGCACAGGAAGAGAGCACGTCCGTGACTGCTAACCCGCCAGTCGACCTCGACTTCTCGCTGGCCGACAAGGTCGCCGTCGTCACCGGCGGCGCCTCTGGGATCGGCGCCGCCATCGCCACCGCGTACGTGCGCAAGGGAGCCAACGTTGCGATCCTCGACGTCTCACCGGCCGCTGCCGAACACGCGGCACGGCTCGGCGACCACTGCACCGCCTTCGCTTGCGACGTCACCGCCGAGTCATCGGTCACCGACGCCGTCGGCCGGGTTCAGGAGCGGTTCGGCCGCATCGACATCCTGGTCAACTCGGCAGGGGTGGCCATCCTCGCGCCTGCCGAGAAACTGGACCTCGCGGCCTGGACCACCACCCTCGCGGTCAACCTGACCGGTGCCTTCCTGATGTGCCGACGGGTGGGCGCGGTCATGCTGGCCCAAGGTCACGGAAGGGTGATCAACCTCGCCTCGCAGGCAGCCAGCGTGGCGCTCACCGACCACGCCGCCTACTGCGCCTCCAAGTTCGGGCTGGTCGGCCTGACCAAGGTCCTCGCCTCCGAATGGGCAAGCCGCGGTGTCACCGCCAACACCATCAGTCCCACCGTCGTCCTCACCGATCTGGGCCGCAAAGCCTGGGCGGGCGCGAAAGGTGACCAGCTCAAGGCCCAAATCCCGACCGGGCGCTTCGCCTACCCCGAAGAGGTCGCCGCCGCGGCCGTGTTCCTCGCATCCGACGCCGCCGCCATGATCAACGGCATGGACCTTCTCGTCGACGGCGGCTACACCGTCCGCTGATCCGGGCGACCCTGATCCTTCGGACTGTGGGTGCCCGAAAACCCGGTGTGCGCTCATGCGACCTGCTGATCCCGGGATGACGGGTGCGATCGTTAGGCCTGCTTCCGTTCCACCCGCCAGGTGCGCACCCCCAGCCCGGCCGCGACCGCCGTCACCGCCGCGAGTGCGCCGACGGCGACCCACTCGGCCGAACCGCTGCCCGCGTCGGGGTCGGCGTCGAAGAACACCTCGATCCAACGGGGCACCGCGAGAGTCAGCACCAGGAGCACCGCGGTGCAGGTCGCAATGCCGGTCTGTACCCAGAAGCGGACGGGCAGCCTGCGGCTCACGGGGACTCCTTCGTCACGACGACGGCGTAGGAAGAGGCGCCCTGGGACGCGCCGGTCCGGGAGTCGCGCTGGGTCACGGTGAACCTGAACGCAGCCCCAGGCCGGGCGGAGTGCGGCGGATCGACCCGTACGAACACGGCATGCTCGTCGCGCGTGGCCAGCGGCAGCCCGGTGATCGCCGCGTCGACGCCGCCTGCGAGCACCAGTGGCGCCTGGCCCGCGACCGCTTCCATCGCCGTGCGGAGCAGCTCGAAATGCGCCTGCGGGTACTTGGCCTCGTAGAACAGCCGCTCGGCCCGCCTACCGTAGCTGTCCAGCCAGCGCCGGACGACCGTCGGCGAGCCGTTCTCGAAGCCCTTCGCCTGCGCGGCCGGGTCGCCGGGATACAGCGAGGGCGGCAGCACGAACTGCAGCGAGCCGGGGAAGTCCTGTG
The DNA here is from genome assembly GCA_963826705.1 of uncultured Actinomycetota bacterium. Classification (GTDB taxonomy): domain Bacteria; phylum Actinomycetota; class Actinomycetes; order Mycobacteriales; family Pseudonocardiaceae; genus Pseudonocardia. The sequence goes on along the minus strand of CAWGYF010000024.1, from coordinate 41,883 downwards.
CCTCGACGACGAGGTCGACCATGCCCTCTCGTTCCAGGTTCTCGCCGCGGACAACAAGCATCGCCCAGACGCCGATGCCGTTGGTGGGCGGGCTGCCGACGAACTCGACGTGTGCAGGTTGCGCTGGCCGACCTTGCGGTCGCCGAGTGTGACCAGGTCGACGTTGCGCTCGGCGCCGGTCAACGGGTCCTGGGCGGCGTGGACGAACACCACCATGCAGTAGTGCGAGTTGCCGGGCAGGCTCGCGGGCATCGGCAGCGTGGTCGAGGGCAGGTCGAACGCCGCCACCTGCGGCAGCCCGGCCCGCACGGTGGGCAGCGTGACGGCGCCAAGGGGGTTCGATCAACGGAAACGACGCGCTCGTGGCGATCATGTCACAACTCCGAGCTACCGGCCGAGGTGGGTCAGTCCCGCCCAGAGGAGCGGATGGCGCAGCGGGATATCTCCGACGTTGGCGGTGTGCAGGAGGGCGGGCAGGGCGTCCGGCACGTCGGAATCCGGATCGAGCATCCACAACTGAGCCGCGCGCAGGGCGTCGGCTGGAGGAGCGCCCGCGCTGCGGTGGCGGTGGAAGAGGAAAGCGAGCCAGGACGTCGGCCCGTCCGGGATGTTCCACAGCGAGCCGATGACCGTCCGGGCGCCGGCGGCGAGAAACGCCGTCGCGAGGCTGAACGCTTCGTCGTAGCGGTCACCGACGACGTGGGTGGAGCACGCCGAGAGCACGACAGTGTCGAGCGGCAGGGGACGGGTTGGGTCCTGATCGAGCAGCAGCGATGCGGGCAGTCTGCCGTCGTGCAGGTCGAGGTAGGACGCCGCGGGTTCGGTCGCCACGGCGGTTCCGTGGCAGGCCAGATGCAGGAGCGAGTGCGGGACGACCAGGCGGGCGAGCACCTCGGCGACGGTCCCGGACCCGGCCGGAGAAGGGATGCCACCGAGGAGACCGAGGTGTGTTGCTCCCGGCGCGATCACGTCACCGATGGCGCGGACCTCCAGGTCGGCGCCCCGAAGATTGCCGGTCGGGTCGCCCAGCAGTACCTGCTCGCCGTTGCGGACTCGGTGGCGGCTGACGCTTTCGCAGTAGAGCCGCGCCGAGGCTGCGGTGGACAGGACGGCATCGGCGACCAGGTAGCGCTCCCGTCCGTGGACGGTCCGGACGGCGGCGGCCCACGGGACTAGCGCCAGCGTGCCTGCGGGCACCAGGACCAGCCGCGGCAGCGCTCCGGCCGCCCAGCGCGCGGCCCCTTCGAGCAGAGCCTCCCCGGCCGAGGCCCAGGCCCAACGGCCAAGGTCGGCGACGGCGCTCGCCCAGGATTGACGCGGGTCGGGCGGCCGCTCGACCGAGATGTCGCGGACGCCGCGCGTCGGATCGTTCGAGGATCGGTGCGCGGCCGCGTAGGCGGCGGCGTAGCGGGCGAGCGGACCGCCGGGCGCAGCGTCGAGGCCGGGCAGCTCGCGCACCTCGACGGGACCGTGCGCGGGGACGGCGACCATCCGTCCCGGCTCCTCGCCGTGGCCGGGAACGAGGTAGACGAGCGCGTGCGTGCCGTGGTGGCGCAGCGCGGCTCGCACCCGGTCGGGATCGGGCGGGTCCAGCAAGCCGTGGTCGCCGTCCTGGAGCGCGGCGAGCACGCGCTGGCGCAGGTCGCCGCGCAGATCGACGTCGGCGACGCCGGGTATGACGACGTGGTCGACGCCCCCCGCGGCCGCCCATTCGTCCGCGAGGTCGCCGTGGCCGAGGTCGACGAGCCGGGCGTGGACGCCACGCGTCGTCGTGGCCGCATGGAGAGCGAGACCGCGCCCGGCTTCCACCGCGCGGGCGACGTCGTCGTAGACCTGGTCCTGCGCGCACCACCCGGCGAGAACTGCGGCATCGGCGGAGGCGGTGCGGGCCGCGTCGAGGGCGTCGGTGCTCCCCGCCTGGAGCAGCGCCGACCACGCCCGGCCGCGGAGCGCGTCGAAGCCCAGCTCCCGACCGCGTCCTCGATCATCGCGGCCGCCTCGCAGACGGAGTGCGGTGGCCAGGGTCAACGCCTGCTGTGCCCACAGCGGGTGGGTGGGGCCGCCCAATCCGTCGAGGCATTCGGTGCCCCAACGGATCGCCGCCTGCACGGCGGCCCGGTCGAGCGGAGCGGACCGGGCCACCTCCAGCCACCCGATGGCGAGGGTCATGCCCGACGCCAAGCGCTCGGCCGACCCTCGGGCTGCTCGCTTGATGCGGTCCTGCTCCGCTTGCAGCGTCGCGCGCCGGGTTTGCGGATCCCCTCGCACGAGCTCGACCAGAGCGGCGATCGACATCGTGAGCGGCCGCATCCGGGCTGCCATCGGATCGTCGGCTACTTCGGGCGGGAGGTCATCGAGGTCGACCCCCTCACCCCGCTCGTCGCCGAGCAGTCGGCTGAACTGTCGCAGGTAGGGCAGTAGGTAGTCCCGCAACGAGTCGTCTTCGTCAGCGATGACCGCGTCGAGCAGCCGTCGGACCACAACGAGGAGTTGATCGGGCGGAACATCCTCCAGATGGGCTATCTGCAGGTCGATGAAGGCGGCTACCACCGCGAGCGAGGGGTCATCTCGACGTGCGGCCAGCAGTTTGCGGGCCACGAGCAGTCGCGAGCGGTCGCCGGTGCGCAGCCCTTCCAGATAGGCCGTCATCACGGTGGTCGACGATAGTTCCGCGTTGAGCTTTTCGGCCTCGTCTTCGCTCAGCAGGTCCAACAAGCCGAGCCTGCGCAGCACGGTGACTATGTCGCCCGCGGAGCCCTTGCCCTTGGCGAAGTCCCCATCCGGACCAAGGAGCTCGAGCTGAGACGTCACGGCGTCGCGCAAGCCCTGCCACATGGGCTCCGGTCGGGGGTGGGTTCGCGCGATGTCCAGCAGCGGCGGGAGCCTGTTGATGTTGATCAGCCCGGGACCTGACCCGATCAGTTGGATCCCCAGCGACGCCAGCGGCAGCGCGAGCTCGGCGCGGGCCGCGGCGTCGGCGTCCGGCGCCCCCGCCAGCACCGCGATCCCCTCCACGAGCCGGTCGCGGGCGTCAGCTCGCCGCTCCGGTGTCCGGAGGGCGTCGTCTTTCCGCTCGACGAGCATGTTCACGGCTCGGCGGCGCAATTCAAGGCCGAGGTCGAGATCATCGCGGTCGATCCCGGCCGCGAGCGCGGCGTCGACGTGCCCGCCCACGGCCTCGGCAGCATCGGCATCTCGGCACCGGCGCCACAGGTATTCGTTTGCGGTCGCCAGCATTGCGTGGACGTAGGCGCTGTCGGCGTCATCGACGTCGGGCGTGACCAGATATTCCGTCAGCAGCGCAATCCCTCTTCGGATCTCCGCCGCGTCCTCGCGCTCTTCGCCACGGAAGCAACGCTGTTCTCCCTCGGCGCGCAGCAGCTGCGGCGGTCGGCCCGACAGCAGTTCAGCCGCCCGTTCCATGGCCGCGATCCCGAGATCTCGGCGCTCGGCGTCCCCCGCCGGGTCGTCGACGACCGTGTCCAGGGCAAGCGCGTAGTCGGTGAGGGCCTCGGGCAGCAGCGGGGTGTCATCGGGCAGCGCGGGCAGGGCCGTCGCGAGCCTGCCCAGGGCACGGTCACGAGCGATCCGATCCTGCAGTCGACCGAAGCGGCGGAGATCGACGAGGCCGGCGACCATCTCGACGACGGCGTCACCCTGTCCGAGCGCGGCCAAGTCGGCGTCGATCTCGGCGAACCGGTTTTCGAGTTCGGCACCTGCCCATCCCGACGCCAGCGACTGGAACCGCAGGTAGATTGCCAATGCGAGATCCGGAACGAGGATCGCGTCCGCGTCGGGATCGGTGACGGTGAGGCGACGCAGATGTCGCAGTCCTCTGACCGCCTCGTTCCAATGCGGGGCGGATGCCGAGCCGTCGAGGGTCCAGGCCAGGCCCGCGTGGCCCAGCGCGAGCCGCAACTCCCAGTCGATGGAGTCGGGGTGATCCGGAATCTCTCCCAGTGCCGCGGCGAGATCGGACAGCGCGGCTTGCACGGACATGGGGCCGGGGTCGTCGCCGTTGTCGAAGTGGTCGAGAACGGTGAGCGCGGCTGTGGCCTTGCCCCACGGATCCGTCATGCCGTCCTCCTGTGCCGGTGCCTCCGCCGTCCCCTTCGTCGGCGGAGGCGCCGGGGTTACACGGGCGTGCGGTGGACCCGCCCGCATCCCGTCGTTGACGGACCGCGGCCCGACGTGCGGTCCAGACGGCCCATACCCCCGGAATGCTGGCTATTCCCCCCCTCCTGCCAATCCTGATGTACACGAGTCCGGCGGGAGGTAAGCGTCAACTTGTGCCAGCCTGCATGGTGACCTCGTCATGTTCTTGTTGCGTTCTCGGGGTTATGGCCCCCGCGATGCAACAAGATCGCGGAGTAGCGGGGAGGTGGAGCTGAGGGTCCTGTCAAGGGTGCGAGAGTGTTGTCTTCCCACGCCTCGCCCCGACCGTAGGGCGTCATGTCCAGCAGGCCGACGGATCCGTCCGCGGGCTCGTTGCCCCGGCCGGTCGTGCGGTAGGTGAGGAACGCAGGGTCGCCGAACCAACAACTGCACGCCGAGAGCGTCTTCGAGCGCCCGGATCTGGCGACTGACCGCGCCTGCGGTGACGTACAGCTCCTGGGCTGCCAGCGTGACGCTCAACCGACGTCCGACGACCTCGAACGCCCGCACAGCGTTGAGTGGCGGCAGGCTGTCCACGACGACACCGTACCTTCGCTTGATCTTTTCTCAACCGTAGTCCGCACCGCAGCTCTCGACGGCAACAAGTGGATGAGCCAGCAAATAGAAGTCCATCCTCCGAATAACTACAGGAGGCATCGTTGAGGCCGCACGGCCGTTGTAGTTAGTTCTCCGCCTCATCCAGAGGTTGCAGGCCGCGGACGGCGTCGAGGAACAGGCCGATCTGGCGAGCCATGAGCGCGGGCCAGTCGCTGGTGCCAGGCTGCGGCACCGCGATCAGGGAGCCGAAGACAACCACGTCTTTCATCGTCAGGTCGGGCCGGACGGACCCGTCGCGCACCCCCCGCTCCACCATGGCCGCGATCCGCCCGTGGAGCTCGCCCCGACGCTCGTGGATCTCCGACGACGGCGACAGTGGCACCCCGTGTGCCGGCATCACCAGCTGCGATCCGTGCTCGACGGTGCGCTCGAGGAACATGCGCAGCGCGTCGATCCCGCGCAGGTCATGGGCCTCAATCTCCTTCATCAGGTCGATCACGAGCTCGAATGCTCGTAGCTGCAGCGCCTCCAGCAGGTCCTCGCGGGTGGGGTAGCGCCGGTAGAGCGTGCCGATGCCCACGCCTGCCGCCTCAGCGATCTGGGAGAGGGTGGCGCCGGAGCCATGCCGCAGCAGGGTCGTCACCGCCGCCGCGAGAAGGCGTTCGCGGTTGGCTACGGCGTCCTTGCGCAGGGGTCGGCGCCGCGTCGCGGGGCCCGTCTCCGGACCACGGTCGCTGTCCACCCGGTGATGCTATCCGGCGGTTGGTCGCGGCTCTGTGGTCGCCAACCCGTCATGAGGCGTTCAAGCGGATGGTGTACTCCGTATAGTGAGGCGGCACGGCATGCCGCGTTCGCTCGATCGAGGAGTTGTCATGTCCGACGGACCCGCACCCATCCCTGCTGACGATCCGGCGCGCGAGCTGACGATCGCGCGGCCCGACACCGACCAGAGCCTGACCCACATCGGGCTGGTCGGAGACACCTACACGATCCTGGTCCGCGGCGAAGACACCGACGGCAGGTACACCCTGATCGACATGCACGTGCCGCCGAGCGGTGGGCCACCGCCGCACCGCCACGACTTCGAGGAGATGTTCACCATCCTCGAGGGCGAGGTGTCGGCGACCTTCCGCGGCGAGACCGTCGTGCTGAAGGCGGGCGAGACGATCAACGTGCCGGCGAACGCGCCGCACTCGTTCACCAACGCGGGCACCGCCCCGGCGCGGTTGCTGTGTCTGTGCGCCCCGTCGGGCCAGGAGGAGTTCTTCACCCTGGTCGGGCAGCCCGTCGCGACCCGGACCGAGCCACCGGCCCCGCTGAGTCCGGAGGAGGAGACGGCCTTCCGGGCGAAGGCACAGGAATTGGCGCCGCGGTTCGCCACCGAACTCCTGCCGCCGCCCGGCGTCCACTGAAGACCAGCACCTGAACCCTCCCACCAGCACGTGGGGTACCGATCAGCTCGCCGCGCGGCTCGGGCCTCACGATCGACAGCTAGTGCGGTGTCCAGAAACGTTCACCGGGTCCTCGCGGGCCCAGACGACGCCTCGCGGCGTTGCCGCCCTCGCGAAGACGCCCGGTATGAGCTTCGGGCGGCGCCTTGCGAGGCGCCGCCTGGATCCCGCGATCACCCCGGCAACGTTCCTGGACACCGCACTAGAGGATCAGGCTTCCGCAGCGATCCCGACAGGGAGCGGATGACGACGGAGGATGTGTGACCGTGTCTCATCACGTTCCGTGAGTCGGACGACAGCGGTGGTCAATCTGTCGGTACCGCCGTTGGCGGCGTTGCACACACGGCGCAGCATGAAGTGGGATGGCCACCCGGACGACGTGCTGGCCGCGACGGTTGCCGAGATGGACTTCCCGATCGCGCCATCGGTGGCAGCGGCGCTGCACGCTGCCATCGACCGCCACGACCTCGGGTACTCCCACGCACGCATCCCACGTCTGACCCAAGCGTTCAGCCAGTTCGCCGCCCGACGACTGGGCTGGCACGTCGATCCTGAACAGGTGACGCTCGTGCCTGACGTCATGGTCGGGGTGCTCGAACTCGCCCGGATGCTCGCAGGCCAAGACCGTTCGATCGCCTTCGCCACGCCCGCGTACCGACCGTTCCTGGCCGATCTACCCACGATCGGGCTCTCGGTGCGCGAGATACCACTGGAACCCGGTGGACAGATCGACCTTGACGCGCTGCGTCGTGAGTTCGACCGCGGCACCCGAGTGTTCCTTCTGGCGAGCCCGCACAACCCGACGGGACGGGTGGTGCCGCGGGCGGAGTTGGAGCGGCTTGCCGAGTTGTGCGCCGAGCGCGAGGTGTGGGTGATCGCCGACGAGATCCATGCGCTGACCTCCGCGTCCAAGGCGTTCAACCTCGCTGGTCTGAAGGCCGCGCTGCTGATCACCGCCTCCGACCGCACCCGAGCGGTCGTCGACCGGCTGCCTGCCCTGGCCGAGCACGCCGGGCTGCTCGGCGTCATCGCGGCCGAGGCCGCCTTCGACGAGGGCGACGAGTGGCTCGACGCCGTCCTGGCCCAACTCGACACCAACCGGGCACTGCTGGACAGACTCCTCACCGAGCACCTCCCCGAGATCGTCTGGACACCACCGCAGGCGACCTACCTGGCCTGGCTGGACTGCCGTTCCCTCGGCCTCGGCGACGACCCGGCCCGGGTCTTCCTCGACCGTGGGCGTGTCGCCCTCGCACCAGGTGTGAACTACGGCAGCCGGTCCGGAGCCGGGCACGCGCGGCTGAACTTCGGCACCAGCCCGGAGATGATCAGCGAAATGGTGCAGCGCATGACCAACGCCGTTCGCTGACAGCAGGTCAGCCTGTGCGCGACCCACCGACCGAAAGCCGCCGCCACCACAGGAGGCACCGACCCGGGGGCGCCCCCGCGATCTTGTTGCGTTCTCGGGGGCATGGAAACTCAGCAGCTTGGGGCCTGCGCGATGTCCCCGGAGCTGGCACTGCAACCCTCTTGCGAGCGACGGTGGTGCTTGTCTCCGGCTGAGGGGTGAGAGGTGTACCGCGACTTCTACGCGACGATGGCCCAGGTCCTGCCGGTGGTGTTGCTGGCGTTGATCTGGGACTCGAAGTACCTGGAGCGGCTCGCGGGCGAGACCCGAGGCAGGTGCGGGTCCGGGGCGGCGCACGAGGTGTGGTTCTGGCTCAAGCCGAGGGTTCGCGTCTTCACGATCGCGCTGACCGGGCTGCTCGTCGCGTCGTTGTCGACATGCCTGCTGTTCATGGCTGGCGTGATCGGGGATGCCGATTGGCTGCGAGCATTGCTTGTCGGCGTACTGATCCTGGCGTTGGCCACGCCGTTCGTGCACATCACCGTCGCGGTCTCAAGGGCGACGCGGTGAAGGTCGGCCATCTGGTCGTCCTGTTGCCCGGGATCGGGGGAACGACGCTCGCGGTTCCCGACCGGGCAGGGCGACCGACCGATGAAGTGGTGTGGGGCGCCCGGCTGCGCGACGTCGACCTGCTGGTGCGACCGGAGCGCTTGAGCATCGGTGAGCACCCGCGGTTGGCCCCGGTCGGGCTCATCCCCACGCGGACAGCGTTCGGGCTCTGGACCGTGGTGCCGGGCTATGACCGGCTCCTGCGCAGGCTCGGTCGCGGAGAGGGTGCGATCCTCGACGACGGCACCGCGCCCGAACCGCGGCTGGACGCCACGGTGCTCGCGGTCGGGTACGACTTCCGGCTGGGCGTCGCCGACGCCGCCGAGCGCCTGGACACGGCGCTCCAGCCGCGGCTGGCGCACCTCTGGCCCAAGCCGGAGGACCGGTACCGGCGGGTGGTGTTCGTCGCCCACTCGATGGGCGGCCTCGTCGCCCGCCACTGGGCGAGCGTGCCCGAGCACGCACGGCTGTGCCGCGCGGTCATCACGCTGGGAACCCCGCACCGCGGAGCGCCGAAGGCACTGGACGTGCTGGCGAACGGGGTGCCGATCGGGCCGTTCCACGTGACACGGCCGCGGGCGCTGGCCCGCGAGTGGCAAGGCGTAGCCGATCTCCTGCCCCGCTACCCGGCGGTCGAGGACCGGACGGTTCGACCGACGACGGACGGGCCCGTGCTGCGGCGACCGCACGAGCTGGACCTGCCGTGGCTGGTCGGGCAGGCGACGGCGGCGCACGCGATGCACGCGGTGATCGAGGACGGCTGGGCGGCACTGCGCACGCCACCTGCGGTCTTCCCGCGGATCGGGTTCGGACACGCTACCCCGCGGGCGTGCGTCTGGGACGGCGCGACGGTGACGGTCACGAAGGATCCCCCGGGAGGTCCGCGGATGGGTGGCTGGGAGGTCGACGAGGGCGACGGAACCGTGCCGATGTTCTGCGGCCTGCCCGTCGAGATGGACAACTACCCGCGGGAGAACCTCGGGGTCCACCGCAGGCACGGCCCGATCGCGGAGATCGACGACATCGAGCCGTTGCTGGCCGCCGTGGCGGCCGACAGCTCCCTCGAGCCGTACCGCGCCGCCGACGAGGGAGGCGTCGGCCTGGGTCTGGACGTGGACGAGCTGCAGCCGGCCGAACGCCCGATGCCGGTCGCGGCCCGGCTGGTGCGACTGGGTGACCGCATTGACGCCGGGGACGCCGTCGTCTGGGCGGTAGGCGCCGTCGTAGCGGACGCGGACGGCACGCCGGTCGCCGCCGCGGTGCCTGCCGAGGTGCGGCTGGAGTGGGATCGTGATCGTCGGGAGTTCCGGGGGGAGCTACCCGGTTTCGCGCCGGGACTGGTGGAGGTGCGCGTGGTCGCCCGCGACGTGACCGACGAGCCCGCCGTGCAGGTCGTGGAGGTCCGCGACGACAGCGAGCTCGAGTGAGTAGGCCGCCACCCCCAGGCGGGCGGGCCGACTGGCCGCTGTGGACGGGACGCGATCCGACCGAAGTGGCACGTTACGTAGTCCCCGACGTCGTCGCCCGGCACGTGCGGATCCCCGCGGTGTCGGCGGGGCCGCTCAGCGTGCGGCTCGGGGCGGTGTGGGAGCGGCTGCGCGCGGTCGGGATCGGCTACGCGTTCGAGCGGTTCGCGACGGGCGCGGGTGGGCAGTGGATCCGCTCGCCGAGCGAGGTGCTGGTCGCGCCTTGCACGGCGACCTGTCTCGACCTCGCCGTGGTCCTCGCCGGGGCGTGCCTGCACGCGGGCATCCGGTCGGCGATCGTGCTGCTGGACGGTGTCGAGTCCGGCGTCGCGGGCCACGCGCTGGTCGCGGTGCTGCTGGGGCGCTCGTGGCCCGCCTCGGTGGGACCGGGGTTCGATGAGTCCACAGTGGACGACTTCCGGGCCGAGGTCCAGTCCGGCTGGGACGGGCCGCCCCGCGCCGTCCTCGCGCTGGATCCGGTCGGTGTCGCCCACCCCGTCGGCGCCGCCGCGCCGGGCTTGGACGCGGCACTCGCGGAGGCGGTCGCCGCAGGCGCGGCCTACCTCGCGTCCCCGCGCTACGCGGTGCGCGCGGTCGTGCCTGCGGACGCGACGTCGCCGCCGTACGTGCCCGCGCCGGTTCCCGACGTACTGCCGCTGCGCACCCCTTACCGCGAGCCGGGCACGGCGGAGTCGGCGCTGCGGCTGCTGCGCGCCGAGTTCCGGGTCACCCCCTTCCAGGCGCGGGACGAGTTGACGGTCCTGTCTGACCTCTGCGAGCAGACCCTCACCGGGACGCGCACCCGGGTCCTGGTGATCACGGGCCGGGGCGGCGCGGGCAAGACACGGCTCGCGCTCGAGCTCGCCGAACGCGCCCGGCGCGACGGCTGGTACGGGGGAGTGCTGCGCGAGCAGACCCGAGCGGGTGCCACGCTGAACTGGTTGGCGCAGATCACCGCGCCGCTGCTCGTTGTCGTGGACTACGCGGACGCCCGGGCGGCGACGGCCGCCGAGGTGTTGAGCGTGGTCGCGCGGCGGCCCCGTCCGGCGGTCGTCGTGCTCACCGCCCGCGAACGGTCGGGCGAGTGGCTCACCACGATCACCGACGCGCTGGAGTCGGACGGGCACCCGCACCGCCTGGAGCACATCGACCTCCCCGATGCCCACCCGCGGCCCGCCGAGATGTACGGGCGCACTTATCGGGCGGTCGCCACGACGGAGAAGGCGCCGCCGCGCCTGCCGTTGCCCGAGCGCGGCACCCGCTGGACAACGCTGGACCTCGTGCTGCTCGGGTGGCTCGCCGCGACCGGGCGCGGCCCGCTGCCGGGCACTGCCGGTGCGCTCTACGACGACGTGCTGAGACACGAGCGCCGGTACTGGACGACGACCCTCCGCCACCAGACCGGCTCGGCGCTGCGGCTGACCGACGTGCTCGCCGAGGCCGCCGCCTGTCTGACGCTGCTCACTCCCACACCGGTCGCCGCCGCGGACGCGCTGATGGCGGTGGATCGACTCGCCGACGACGAGCTGCGCGGGGAGGTCGCCCAGGCGCTGCGGACCTGCCTGGACCCGGGGCCCGGTGAGTACCTGGCCATCCGGCCCGACCCGATCGGCGACCACCACCTGCTCACCGTCCTCGACGGACGACCCGCGCTGCTTGAGCGCTGCCTGCAGGTCGGGCAGACGCTGCCCGATGACGCCGTCGGTGAGGGCGTCCGCACCGCGATCGCGGTGTTGACCCGCGCGGGCCGCGGCGCCGCACCAAGCGCCGCGGTGCACCTGGAAGCGCTGCTGCGCACCGAGCCGGGCCGGTGGCCGTTGGTGGCGGGGATCGCCTACTCGCTCGGCGGCGCCGCTCGCGACGTGCTCGAGCGGCTTGCCGCCGCGCCGGACACCCCTCTGCCCCTCGACGACGTCGCCGCGGCGCTGCCCTTTGAGGCCGCCGGGCTGTGGCGACTCGGCCTGGTTGTGGACGAGCGCAGGCTCCGCGACGCGCGGTCGCGGCCGGACCCGCAGGCGGTGGTGGCCGATCTCCTCCTCGCGGTCAGCCAGCGCCGCGCGGACGCGGGCGACCGCTCCGGGGCCGTCGCGGCGGCCGAGGAGGCCACCGAGCTCCTGCGCCGTCTTGCGTCGACAGACGACGCCGTCGCTCCAGGGCTGACGATGGCGCTCAACGACCTGTCGGTCCGGCAGGCGGATGCGGGTGAGCGGTCGGCCGCGGTCGCGGCGGCGGAGGAGGCGGTCGAGCGCTACCGGCGGCACGTGCAGGCCGACCCGGAGGCCTTCGCCGCCGCTTTGGCGGGAGCGCTGCTGAACCTGTCGAACCGCCGGGCGTTGGCCGGGAGGTACACCGAGGCGCTGGCCGTCGTCGAGGAGGCCGTCGAGCGGTACCGGGCGCTCGCAGCCATCGACCCGTCCTTCACGTCGTCGTTGGCGTCGGCGCTGAACAACCTGTCCAACTGCCGGTCGGAGCTGGAGGACCGGTCCGGGGCGCTGACGGCAATCGAGGAGGCGGTCCGGCTCCGCCGCGCCCTGGTCACCGACGACGACGCCGCGGACGTGGACGACCTGGCGAGCGCGCTGAACAACCTGTCCAGCGCCCGCTACAGCCTCGGCGACCACCGAGGCGCGCTGACGGCCATCACGGAGGCGGTCGGCCGGTATGCGGACCTGGCCGAGCGCAACCGGGCGGCGTTCGCTCCTGACCTGGCGATGGCGTCGAACAACATGGCGCTGTGCCTCTCCGCGATCGGCGACCCGGTCGCGGCCGTGGCGCCGATGGCGCGCGCGGTCGACCTCTACCGGGAGCTCGCCGCCGAAGATCCGCAGGCGTTCGTCCCGGACCTCGCGACCTCGCTGAGCAACCTCTCCAACCGGCACGCCGAGGTGGGCGACCACGTCGCGGCCTTGCGGGCCGCCGCCGAAGCCGTTGCGCTGCAACGTGATCTGATGGCGGACGCGCCGGACGTGTTCGCCGAGGACCTGGCCGCGTCGCTCAACAACCTCTCGGGGTGCCGAGCCGCCACCGGGGACCTCGACGGCGCCCTCGCGGCCGCGGAGGAGTCCCGGGACCTCTACCGGGAGCTGGCCGCCGAGCAGCCCCAGGTGTACGGCGTGGGGCTGGCGGCGGCGTTGAACACGCTCGCCCTCCGGCGGAGCGCGGTGGGGGACCGCCTGGGCGCGCTCGGCGCCATCGAGGAGTCCGTCGCGCTGCGGCGGCGGCTGGCGGAGGACGATCCCGGGGCCCACGGTCGGGACCTGGCCCTGGCGCTGAGCAACATGGCGCACCGGCTGTTCGTGCTCGGCGAGCCCGCTGCCGCTCTGGCCGCGACAGAGGAGGCGGTCGGACGCTATCGGGGCCTGATGGCGGCAGGCGACGTCGGGCCGCGCGACCTCGCGGCCGCCTTGACCAACCTGTCGGTCCTCCGGTCGGAGACGGGCGATCGGACGGGTGGGTTGGCGGCCCTCGAGGAGGCGGTCGCCCACTACCGGGCGCTGTCGGGCGACACGGCGGCCGCCGTTGCCCCGGATCTCGCCGCCGCGGTGAACAACCTCTCCGTCCAACGCTTGGACATCGGCGACACCGACACCGCGCTGGTCGCCGCGGAAGAGGCCGTGGCGCTCTACCGGACACTCGTCCAGGACAACCCGACGGGCCTGCCGGACCTGGCGATGGCGCTCACCAACCTCGCCTACGGCAAGTTGCGGTCCGGGGAGAGCAGGGAGGCGCTGACCGCCGCCGAGGAAGCCGTCCGGCTCTACCGGGACGCGGCGACGACCCACCCAGCGGCGCACCTGCCGAGCCTGGCGCGGTCGCTGACCAACCTCTCCGTCCTGCGCACGGAGAACGGCGACCCGGCGGGTGCCTTCGCCGCGAACGAGGAGTCCGTGGAGCTGCTGCGGGAGGTGGTCGTCGAGGTCCCGGCCGCATTCCCGGACCTGGCGAAGGCGCTGAACAACCTCGCGATCGACCTGCTAGGGCGGGCCGATGCCGACGCCGCGCGCGCAGCGGGCGAGGAGGGCACGGACATCCTGCGCCGACTGCACGCAGACCAACCCCATGCCTACGCCGCCGACCTGGTGGGGTCGCTGACCAACCTGGCGCAGGCGCGCAACGCCGCAGGCGCCCGGACGGACGCCGTGAGGGCGATCGAGGAGGCCGTCCGGCTCGCCGTGCAGCTGGTGGCAGTCGACCCCGGGACGCATCTGTCCGACCTGGCGACAGCCGCCTGCGTCATGGCGGACCTTGACCCTCCCAGCGCTACCCGGGTCTGGACCACCGCGGCCGACGCCATCCGCTCCGCCGCCTGTCGCGCCGAGCTGTGGGCCGAGGCGGCCGACTGGTACGCCCCGCACGACCGCGCCGAGGCGGTCGCGTGCCTGCGCCGGGCCGTGACCGACACCGACGCCGACGCCGACACTGGCGCTGGCGCCTGCGACCCCGACTATCTGACGAGCCGGGCCCGGGAGCGGATCCGCGCCGTTGCGCAGTCCTTCAGTCCGGCGCCACCCGACCTGCCTGCGTGGGCGGTGCGTCCGATCCCCGCGGCGGACGACGAGCTGGCCCGGTCCTGGCGGGCGGTGCCATCCTGGCCGGCGGCGGAGACCCTGCTGCGCGCCACCGCCGCCGTCGTCGAGGGCCCGAGCATCGCCGAAAGCCTCGCGGTTCTGCGCCATCTGCGACCGGGCGACCGGGCCGTGGCCAGGCTGGGCGAGCTGGTGGCCGCGGTGGCCCGAGACGGCCTGGAGGCCCTCCTGACCCGCGAAGGGGAGCGGCACCGCATTGAACAGCTGGTGCGCGACTGGGCGTCGACCGGCGCCGCGGCGGACTCGATGACCTTCCTCCGGGTGCATCGCGACGAGCTCCTGCGGCCCGAGGTCGCCGCCGCGCTCCTAGCCCGGGCGGACGATCCGGTCGCGCTATGGCAGACGGCGGTGCTCGAGCTGGCGGCCGCTCGTCCGGTCGAGGTGGTCCAGGAGATCGTGACCGAGGTCGCGGCAGCGGGCGACCACGCGCTGGCCGCGCTCGACCGGGCCGATCTCGGCACGCTCAGAGCCATCACTGTCGCCAACCCCGAGGTCACGTCGCTGCCCGGCGTGGGGTTCCTGCTGCGGGCCGTCCTGATGATCGACGCTGGCCTGGCCGACGAGGCGGTCGACGTCGTCGAGGCGGGAGCACGCGCCTCGAGCCCGGTGCAACGCCGTGCGCGCATCGTGAACCTTCGGCGGTGGGCAACCGCCGACCCGCGCCGTGCCGACCCGTTGCGGCCGTTGGTCGACGCGCTGCGCCAAGCCGGACCGCCGGACCCCACGTCAGCTCCGTAGCTCCGGCGCGGTCAGCGCGGCGATCATGCGGTCGACGGCCGCCCGGTCCAGCGGCAGCTCCGACGGCGGAGCCTCGGCGAGCCGGGTGAGGTTGACGATGCGGGCGCGGCGCTGGATGTCGGTGAGCGCACCGCGCTCCGTGGCGAGGACCTCCAACGCCGCGTCGACGTGCCCGCCCGCGACCAGCAGCACCGCCCGAAGCAGGAGGCCCACCGCCGAGTCGTCGAGGACGTGGGGGTGCACGGTGACGAGGTCGGTGAGGGTGGCGAGGTCGGCGTTCTCGACCGCGTGAACGCAGGCGTCGGCGGCCCTCGTCGGATGGGTCGCAAGCTCGCGGAGCTCCGCGGCCGGATGCGTCGCAACCAGCCGCAGCAGCGCCGAGCGGCGGCGGATCTCCGCGGTGTCGCCGAGCGCGTGCAGGGCCTGAGTGACGGCAGGGCCGCCGAGCTCGGCGCGATGGTCGAGCAGGTGATCGAGCGCGCGGTGGGGCTCGACCTCGACCCACGACCGGACGGCGCGGCGCAGCGTGTCCTCCTCGCGACACGAGGCGACGACCTCCGCCAGCCCGCTCCGATGGATGCGTTCGAGCAGCTCCCGCAGCTGCAGCACCTCGGAGCGGTCGACGGCCAGGTGCGCGTACACCGCAAGCGATGCGGCGAGCACCGGTTCGGTGAGGAGTGCCGCGTGGCGCGTCAGCACCGCCTCACGGTCGGCCCAGGCGATGGCGCCGGACCAGTCGGTGAACAGCTCGACGTGCGCGGGTGGCAGCTCGACGCTCACCCACGGCGGTAGGCCCGATGGCGGAGCGGGAACCCGGCCCGCCACGTCGCGAACGTTCCACCGGGCCCTGGCGACGAGGAAGCTCGGCGCGGAGGTCGGCCGGTCGGCGTCCTCGGCGGCCGCGCTCAGGGCGGTGGCGGCGCGGCGCGGATCGCCGCGCTCGGCCCACCACAGCGCCTCGGCGGCGCGCAGCTCGGCGCGGCACGCGGGATGCGGGGCGCTCCGTTTCGCGCGACGCCACACCCGGCCCGCCGCTCGCCTCCCGAACCCGATCGCGCGCCGTTCGGCGAGCAAGGCGGAGAGCTGCCACGCCGACTGGGCGAGGTCGGTGGTGTACCTGCCCGGGTTGGCGACGACGAGCGCGCGCCGACGGGTGAAGGCGAGACGAGAGGCCGAGAGCGCGCTCGAGCCATAACCCCGGACGAGGCGAAGCCCCGCGAGATTGTACTCGGCGGTGGCGAGCTCGGCGGAATGCGCGGCGGGCTGGGCGGCGTGCAGCGCACGGAAACCGGCAACGCCTCGCTCAGCCGCCGAGATCGCCCCGTCCCCGTCCCCCGTCGCGGACCGCAGCGTGGCCAGCGTGCAGTGCGATCGCGCGACGTCTGCGGCGAACCGCTCGGGCTGCGCCTGCGCGAGCGACTCGTGGAGGCGCAACGCTTCGGCGGCGGACTCCAGTGCCAGGTCGGGCTGGCCCGCGAGGGACCGGTGGACGGCGACGGCGCGCAAGGCGTCAGCCAGGCCCGCGTCCCCGGTGTCGGACGCGCGCCGGATCTGCAGCGCCTCTTGGCAAGTGCGGTGTCCAGGAACGTTGCCGGGGTGATCGCGGGATCCAGGCGGCGCCTCGCAAGGCGCCGCCCGAAGCTCATACCGGGCGTCTTCGCGAGGGCGGCAACGCCGCGAGGTGTCGTCTGGGCCCGCGAGGACCCGGTGAACGTTTCTGGACACCGCACTAGCGGCGAGCGCCGCGGCCGGGTCCGGCAGGTCGGCCCGCACGTTGCCCAGCGTGATCAGCGCATCGGCGAGGGCGGGAGCGAACACATCCGGCTCGGCGGCGACAAGGCGGCGGCGCAGCTCGACGGCCTGCTCGGCTTCGCGGGCCGCGTCGCCGATGCTCCCGCGCTCAGCGAGGCGCTGGGCCAGGTTGTGCCGGGCGGTCGCCAGCTCCGCGGCGAAGGCGTCGGACGTGGCGCCGCTCGCGTGGGCCAGTTCGCCGTACAGGCCGGTGGACTCGCGGGCGGCGGCGAGCGCGCCCGCATGGTCGCCGACGTCGGCCCGGTGCACCGAGAGGTTGCTCAGTGCCTCCGCCAACGCGGGACCGACCGTGTCTCCCGCGCCTCCTGTGCCCACCGCCATCGCGCGCAGCAGCGCCGTGACCTCCTCGCCCACCGCGAGCGCGCGGTCCGCCGCCCCCGCGTGTGACAGGCGCACCGCGAGGGTGGTCAAGGACTCTGCGAGGTCGC
Organism: uncultured Actinomycetota bacterium; assembly: GCA_963826705.1. Lineage (GTDB taxonomy): Bacteria > Actinomycetota > Actinomycetes > Mycobacteriales > Pseudonocardiaceae > Pseudonocardia. The sequence goes on along the minus strand of CAWGYF010000024.1, from coordinate 24,732 downwards.
CCGTGTACAGGTCCGGCTCGGCGGCTGCCAGCCCGCGCCGCATCCCGACCGCCTCCTCTGCGGCGTCGAGCGCGGCACGTTCCTCGCCGACCGCGGCGAGGTCGACCGCGAGCGAGTTCAGCGCCCGCGCCAACGGGGCGTCGAACAGCAGCGGTTCCTCGGCGGCTAGTGCGGTGTCCAGGAACGTTGCCGGAGTGATCGCGGGATCCAGGCGGCGTCTCGCAAGGCGCCGCCCGAAGCTCATACCGGGCGTCTTCGCGAGGGCGGCAACGCCGCGAGGCGTCGTCTGGGCCCGCGAGGACCCGGTGAACGTTTCTGGACACCGCACTAGCGTTCGGTACACCGTGACGACGCGTCGGCTGTCGCGCAGGGTGCCCGCGGGTCGGCGATGTCGGCGCGCGCGACCGCCCGGTTGGTCAACGCCGCGGCGAGGTCGGGCAGTGCGGACGGGTCGTCGTCGACCAGGCCGCGGAACAGGGTGACCGCCCGCTCGGCGGCGTCGGCCGTGGCCCGGCGGTCGCCCGTGGCGTTGCGGGTCCTGGCCAGGTTCACCATCGACTCGGCGAGGTCGTGCACCGCCGACGGCGAGCCGTCCGTGGCCAGGTCGGTGCGCATCCGCACGGCCTCCTCGATCGCCTCGGTCGCGCCGGGCGCATCGCAGTGCCTCCTCCGCCGTGTCACGGGCGCCTCGCAGGTCGCCGACCTCGGCACGCTGCGCGGCCAGGTTGACCAGCGCGACGGCGAGGTCCGGGCCGTGGCCGGTCGGGTCGTCATCGGCCAGCCGCCGCAGCAAGGCGCAGGACTCCTCCATGATCGTGAGCGCGCCGCGGCGGTCGCCGTTTTCGCCGCGGTGGATCGAGAGGTTGCCCAACGCGGCCGCCAGGTCGGGCCGCCACGAGGGATCGACCGCCGCCAGGGCGCGCCACAGACCGACTCTGTCGACGCCGCCACGGCCGCCGCGGCCTCACCGGCGGAGCGCAGGACCGCCAGCGTGTTGAGCGCGCGCGCCAAACCGAGCTGTCCCTCCTCGACGTCCGCCTGCGCACGGAACCGGGCGATCGCTTCGGCGACCGCGACGCCCGCGCCGTCGCGGTCGTCCACCTCCAGGCGCCGGTTGGCGAGGTTGAGCAACGGCCGTTCGCCGCGGGCGTCCGCCAGCCGCATGTAGGAGGAGATGGACGGGGCAGTGGTCGCCGGGGGTTGCGGTCGACCAGCCGAGTTCCTTGGGTTGGGCGCCATACCAGTCACCCGTCCGGGTCTGCCGGATGCCGGGCACAAGCCGTACGTTTCTGCGTGCTTAAGGTGACGGGCAGAGAGGGTGAGCGTAATCCACCGGCACGTGCACCAAGGGCGCTTTGGCGAGGACTACGTTCGCGTTCTGGCGACGGCCGCTGGCTTCGTGGTCACTGATTATCACCCGGACGTCGACGGGGTCGACCTGGGCATCGTGAGCGATGACCGGCCGTTGGGCGTACGGGCGCCACGCATCGACGTCCAGGTCAAGACGGCGTCGAACCTCCAGCCTGTTGACGGCGTGCTCCGCTTCGACGGACTCGACGGACGGCAGCACAACAGACTCGCCGGTCCCCGATTCCTGGTGCCTCGCTACCTCTTCCTGATCACCGTTCCGCGGGAACCGGTCCACTACGCGGACCTCAATCCGAGCGGTCTCCTGCTCCGGCACATCGGCTACTTCGTGTCGTTGCGCGAACGCCCGCCGGTCCCCGACGGTCAGTCCCACGTGAGAGTGCGCGTGCCCGTCGCCAACGTACTGACCGTCACGCGTCTCCGCGCACTGGTCGAGGCGGTCCGGTGACCGCCGCGACCGGTGAGATCGAAGCGGCTGGCTACCTTGCCGCCACCGGATGGCGGCTGCTGCCAGAAGAATGGCGCGGGGCGGCGATCTGGACACATGAGGGCAACGAGGTCCTGCTGCCGCCTGCGGACATCGACGACTACAACCTGCGCCTGCGTGAACTCATCGTCGGCGTCGCATCAGTCGAGGGACGGGAGCCGTCGACGGTGGCCCGAGACATGGCATCCCCGTTCACCGACCGAGCGACCTATCAGATGGTGCGCGTAAGCGGCTTCCCGGCCGTGCCGTCGCTACCGGCAGGGGCCAAGCTCGTCGATGGCGTGCGCAAGGTCGTCGCCACGGCGGCCCGAACGGTCGTGCAGGGTCCGCAGGTGTCCTTCACCGGGCCCAACCCGAGAGAGGTCGCCGATCTGCTGCGCACCGTCGAGCTGGCGACCGCACCTCACGACCATTTTGGTCTCGTTCTCGGGATCCCGCTCGCCTCCGACCGCGTGTTCGCGCGCGCTGTCACCACCCAGCTCTACGACGCCGCGGCCGCGGTCGAGGAGTCGATCGGTGACGGTGAGGACGCGCCGCTTGACCAAGTGGCGGCGGCGGGCGTGTCGGTCGACTTCTGCGCTGCGCTCAGATGTCTAGCCGGCGACGAGTACGCAGCACCATTCCAGCTCGACTTCCGCTGGGCCCACGGGGTGAGCTCGACGGTGTCGCCGCGGACGCTGTCGTTCCCGGCAGGAGCCGGTGCGGCGATCCGCCGTACGGGCGTGCGGCTACGTCAGCTCGACCTGCCCGGCCCGGTCTCCATCACTGGCCGGATCGAGACGCTGCACGACAGTCCCGGGGCCGGGCGCTGGCGTGTCCGGATTCGGGGCGATCTACGCACGGAGCGCGGGGTGCTCGTTCAACAGGCTGTATGGGTCCGGCTTGCCGGACCGACGGACTACCGGGCCGCCATCGCGGCCCATCACGAGGGACTGACTGTCCACGGCACCGGCTCCCGCGACGCGTCGGGAGCCCGGCGCGATCTCGCGGTTCCCCCAGGGGGCCTTGCCGTGGCGGGGCCCAACGACCGGAACCCAAACCATGTCGACTGATCTGCCGAACCGAGGACCCCAACGTGCCCAATCACTCTCTGAACTCGCAGGAGCGCCGCGTGCTGCTGGCGCTGCTGAACGTCGCACGCCCGATAACCAACGCGCAGCTCAAGGCCGCGACCGGGGTAGAGCTGACCGGAGCGCCCCGGCTCCGACTCAACGAGCAAAAGCTCGTCACGAGCGAGAAGCGCAAGAGGGCATTCGTCCACAAGCTCACCGACGCCGGGGTGGTGCGGTGTCACGAGGAGCTCTCCGCGCCACCCCCGGACCGCGCAGGCGCCTACGCAGGCGTGCTTTACGCGACTCTCGCTACCGTAGGTCGATTTCTCGCCGTCGCCGACATCCCGATGGCCGAGTTCTTCAAACCTGACGCGGCGTCGGTCATCGAGGACTCTTACCGCCGCCTCGCTGGCAGGCCTGGTGAGACGGTGCGGATCAGCGCGCTGCGGCAGGACATCGACGACGTCGTCTCCCGGCGGGACCTCGACGCTGAGCTGATCCGGATGGCTGACCGGCCCGAGGTCTATCTCCGTGCCGTCACCAACCAGCAGACACTGACCGACGACGACCGCCACGCCGCAGTGCGCCTGGGCGACGAGGATCGGCATACCCTGCAGATCGGAGCGTCGTGACCGACGAGGAACGACTGGCGCTGCGTCGCGTGCAGCTGAACCTGGTCGTCACCTCCGACGACGTCTGGAGCCCAATGGGCCCTCACGTCCACGAGCTCCATGAGTTCGCGGCTCTGGAGTTGCTCGACCGTTTCGAGGAGGCCGAGAGCGGCCGCAACCCGATGGGCATTGTGCTTGAGGGCGGCAAGGGGGTCGGCAAGTCGCACCTGCTGCGCTGGCTGCGGCACGAAGTGGAGGCGCGTGGCGGCTACTTCTTCCTGCTCAAGTTCATCGAGGGACGCGAGTTTTGGCACAGCACGCTGCACGGGTTCGTCAGCGGATTCTTCCCGGGGCAGAACGACCAGCTGACCCCGCTACTGCACGCGCTGTGCACCGTGGCCGGGATCACCGATGCCTACTGGCGTCAGCAGCTGTGCGGGCCCATCGAGCTCTCGCGCGAGGCCCTCGATGCTTTCGTCGCCGGGCTGCGCGATCACGACCGCGCGGTGGGCATGAGCTGCGCGGACACGGCGCGGGCACTGGTCTTGTACCGGGCTCGTGGGTCAGCCGGGGAGGCCGGGCGCCAGTACTTCGACCTTGATGGGGACGTCGATGAGGGGGCGGCATGGGGGCTGCGCCGTGGGGCTCGCCCGCCTCAGGAGATCATCACAGAGCTCTCACGACTGATCGCCCTCGTTGGCCCCACGGTCGTCGCTGTCGACCAGCTCGACTCCCTCATGGTGCAGTCACGGCGCGTGGACGGCGTGGCCTCCGAGGTTCCGCTGGGGCTGGTGAACCAGGTCGCTGACGGCCTGATGGAGCTGCGTGAAATGACCCGCAGGACGCTGCCCGTCGTGGCCTGCATCCACGACACTTGGGAGCTGATTCGCACGCGCGGCGTTGCGTCGGCCGCAGAACGCTACACGGTCACCATTCTGAGGGAGGAGCTGCCGCGTGCGCAGGTGGCGGCCGAGCTCGTCCGTGCCCACCTGGCCAGCCGCTACCTTGAGATCGGCTTCAAACCGCCCTACCCCACCTGGCCGGTGCAGCCACGCGCCTTCACCACGGCGGAGCGGCACACCACACCGCGTCGGGTACTCGCGCACGTCGGCAGGCACCTGCGCCGCTGTCTGGAGTCGGACGAGGTTGTCGAACTCGACTCTTTCAGCGACACGCTCTCCGCGCCCCAGCCACGGCTAGTGCCCTCGGTTGCGTTGGCCGAGCTCGACCAGGCTTTCGACCGACTCCGCAGGAGCGCCGTAGTGGATCCAGCGGTCTCGAGCGACACCGAGGACGAGGTAATGCCCGGCGTCCTGCACGCTGGACTCCAGTCCTACATCCTCGAGCTCGGCGAGGAGGGCGCGAGTTTTGCGATCGACCCCCTGCCGGGCCGAAAGCCGGCGCTGCACGCCCGCCTGCGGCGCACAATCGACGAGCGAACCGATGACGAGGTGCACTGGAGCTTCCGCGGGATCGCGAGCGCGCACCCCAACGCCGTCCTGAGCCGGCTCCGCAAGGCCCGGACCGAGGCGGGCCAGCAGGCCGGGGTCGGCAAACGAAAGCTCTTCTTGCTGCGCAACACACAGCTATCTGCCGGTCCTGTGACCACGCGAAGCATCGCCGAGTTTGAGGAGGCGGGCGGCCGTTCGCTGACGATCGGCGACACCGATCTGCGGACCTTCCACGCGCTCGCCGCCATGCTCGACGAGAACGACCCGCTCTTACTGCACTGGCTCGCCGACCGGGCGCCGTCGCGCCACACCGAGCTGTTCACCAAGATATTCGGGAACGATGTCGATGCCCGACCGGGTGCTGGCCCGGCGCCGCACGGGCCGCCGGGCGGTACAGCGGGCGACAGTCGCCAACCGTTCGTCCCTGGTCCGCGATCGCTGCCGGGGGACGAGTCGGGGGCTCGTCCGACCGTTCTCGTCGGGCGGGCTATCAACCCCGACCAACCAGTCGACGTGGCCCTGGAGAGCCTGCGTCAGCACACTGTCGTCTTCGCCGGGTCGGGATCGGGCAAAACAGTGCTCCTGCGCCGGTTGATCGAGGAGTGCGCGCTGTGCGGCGTGTCGTCGATCGTGCTGGACCCGAACAATGACCTCGCCCGTCTGGGCGACACCTGGCCACAGACGCCATCGGGGTGGGGCAAGGGCGACGCTGAACGTGCCGAGGAGTATCACCGCGAAGTCGAGGTCGTCGTATGACCCGCGCAAGCAGCACGGCAGACCGCTCGCCTACGCCCCCTGCCAGAGTTCGGTGACGTGCTCGATGATCGTCAGGAGTTTCTGCAGGAAGTCCAGGCCGCAGTCGCCGGACTCGTGCCGCGGGTACGGCTAACCGCGGGTAAGGTCGACGTCGGCACAGCCGTGCTCCAGCAAGCGCTCGCCCACTATGCCCGTGACGGCAGCAGCGATCTCTCCGCCTTCGTCGACATGCTGACGGACCTGCCCGACGGGGTCTGCGCGTTGCGGGATACCAGCGGCCTAGCGGCGGACATGGCCGAGCGGCTCAAGGCCGCGATGATCGTCGACCCGTTGTTCGGCGGCGAGGGCACGCCGCTGGATCCTGGGACGCTGTTCACGCCGGCATCCGGACGCCGGGCACGGGTGTTGGTCGTCAGCTTCATCGGGCTGCCCACCGATGTCCAGCGGCAGACCTTCGTCAGCCAACTCCAGCTGGCCCTGTTCGCCTGGATAAAGAAGCACCCAGCGGCCGACCGGCCCCTCGGGGGGTTGCTGGTGATGGACGAGGCTCAAGACTTCGCACCCTCCGGTGCCGCGACGGCCTGCACTGAGAGCACCCTGAAGCTGTCTGCACAGGCTCGCAAGTACGGGCTCGGGTTGATGTTCGCAACCCAGGCGCCGAAGGGCCTAAACAACCGCATCCCCGGAAATGCGGCCACACAGTTTTTCGGTCGGCTCACCGCCGGGGTCCAGATCAACGCGGCCACGGAGCTGGCCCGGCGCAAGGGCGGAGATGTTGACGACATCGCGCGCCTGACCGCTGGTCAGTTTTACGCGGCTGGTGACGGGCTGGGCTTCGTCAAGTTGCGCACCCCTCTGTGTCTCAGCCACCACCCGCCGAGCGCGCTGACCGAGGAGGAGGTCCTGGAGCGGGCGCGCGGGGAAGGGCATTGAACGGCGCGACACAGGAAGACCCGGCTTGACGCCCGGCTCGGAGTCTCCGTGACTCCGTAGAGTGCTGAGTCGCTGATGGAGTCCGCCGGATCGGCCAGGCGCATACCCGACACAGACGGTACGGGCGCCGACACCGCAGTGGCCCTCCTCCGGTTCGTGCTGTTCGGCGACGCGGCGTCCGAGGCGCTTAAGTGCGGTCGACCGACTCCTCGCCGCCGACGAGACGGATCGGCGACCTCCGATTGATTTACCGCGCCGCGTCGGCGCAATACGTACATCTAAAAACCGGGTGACCGTGCAGAACTTCCGGGTCAAGGCAGGCGGTCAGTACGGCATCTCGGCCGAAGGCAACAACATCACCATTCAGAACAACGACATCAAGGGGGTGAAGGCGTCCGGCGACGGCGACCTGAATGCCATCACCGCCTTCGGGGACGGTCTTCAGATTCTCTACAACACGGCGATCGACTTCGTCGTCGGCGACCCGGGCGGCAGCCACACCGACTTCTTCCAGACCTGGATCTCCACGGCCCACCCGGACGGAAGTCGCGACGTCGCCATCCGGGCAACAAAGCCACCGGTCCGGCGAACCCGTCGATGGACCACGGTATCGCCAGCATCCACCAGTGCGTCATGGCGGAGGGGCGCGGTCGCGGTGGGAACAAGGGTGGAACCGGCGAGCTGAAGCGGTGACGATCTCGGACAACGAGTTCGGTGACAGCTGGAACCAGTGCATCAAGCTCGACGGCGTCTCGGACGTGACGATCACGCGGAACAAGTTCGTCGGGAGCTCCAAGAAGGTCATGGAGGTCACAAGCACGTCGAGTGACGTGAGGTTCTATTCGGACAATGTCGTCGCCGACACCTACGACTCCCTCGGAGTCTCCGTGGTCGAGGGACCCGGTCCCGGTGATGATTCTCCCGGCGGCGGGGCGCACGCACCGCAGAACTTCCAGGCGGTCGTCCAGCCGGACAACTCGATCGCACTGACGTGGGACGCGTGCCGGGCGCGACGGCGATCACCGTTCGGGAACCCGTTCTCCCGACGGTGTGTCCGGGATGCCGCTGCCCGGCTCGGCGACGAAGAACAAGCGCACTCCGTCAACCCTCGGCGGCTACACCTACTGGATCACGGCCACCGTCGACGGGGCCGAGACCGCGCCGTCCAACACGGCCGGCGTGACCCTGCCTTTCGGCAGCGACGGCGACCACGGGTCAGGCACGCCTGCCGCCATTCTCAACATTGGCACAGGGGCGACGCAGAACCACTTCAATGTGGGAATCGGCTACCCGGAGTCGAAGGGCGGCCACCTGGACCGCTCGATGACGGAGATCATCGAAGGCTATGTGGACCCCCTCTACTTCAGGCCGAACGCGAACGGCGACGCGGTCGCGTTCTCGGTCCGCGCCGACGGCAAGACGACCAGCAACCAGACCCCACCCGCGGTCCGAGCTGCGCGAGATGGAGGCGGACAGGACGACGCTGAAGGCCTGGGACTCGGCCTCCGGCAGGCACGTAGTCGGAACCTCGCGGATCACCCACCTGCCGCCCGACGACGAAGCGAGCGGGCACGCACGCCCGTGGATCTGCTTCGCACAGATCCACGACACCAAGAACCCGGCCCACGGCCTCAAAGGAGGTGACATCGTCCGGTTCAGGGGAGAGCAACTTCGCCAACGGGTTCAAGATCTACGCACGCACCCACACCCCGAACGGGGAACCCAACGTCCCCGAGGTCAAGAAGAATTGCCAGCAGCTACAGGGTCGGCGACGACATCCACTGGAAGATCGAGTGCGCCGACCGCAAGGTCAAGATCTACATCGACGGCGTCGTCGAGCAGACCGTGAACGGCTCGACAGTACAACCTGCTACTTCAAGGCAGGCAACTACCAGCAGTTCTCGACGAAGTCCGACGACAGCAGCTACCCGGGGGAGGCGCGGTCGGTCGTCGAGCTGCGGAACCTGGTCGTCACCCACGGTAGCTGATCTCCCTAGGAGCCCGATGAACAACCTGGGGTTGCCGGGTGTGTGAGGCGCGGGGTCTGCCCCGGAGGCCGCGGCTGCGGCTGAGGCGTTTGTGGAGGGTGGCGAGATCTGCTTTCGGCGGCGCTGACGGGCCCGTGCGGCTTGGGGTGTGTCACAGCCCTGGGCCGGGCCCGCTGGGGCCGTTCAGGCGGTGGCCAGCGCCCAGGTGCTGCCGGAGCGGGTCAGCCCGCGCCGGATCAGGGTGCGGAGGTTGAGCGCGGCGGCGCGGGTGTGCAGCCAGGCGTTGTTCTTGGTCACGCCGCGGTAGCGCAGCTTGATCCGGCGCCCGTTCTGGGTGGCCACGTGGGCCACGGTGCGTTCCACGTTCGCGCGGGTGGGGTAGGCGGTGTGGAACTCGGGGGTGCGGGCCTGGGCGCGGGCGGCGCGCAGCAGGTCCTCGTGTTCGTGGATGGTCATCGACCGGCCGGCCTTGGCGGTGGTGCAGCGGTCCCGCAGCGGGCAGTCGGCGCACAGCTTGCCGAAGGTGACCGTCCGGTTTGTGCTCATCGGGCGGGTGTGCCCACCCGGGCAGGTCACGGTGCCGGCCTGCTCGTCGATGGTGAAGTCGTCCAGGGTGAACCCGCCGGGCACGGCCGGGGTCAACGGCTTGGGTTTGATCACGGTGTCGTGGCCGGCCGCGGCGTAGTCGGCCCGGGCTTGACCGCTGCCGTAGGCGGAGTCCCCGTAGATCTCCAGACCATCGCCGGGGCGCTGACCATCACCAGTGCGCTGGCTGTTGCTGTCCGGGCCGGTCTGGGCCGTGGGCCCGGTCGCCTCGGTCGAATCGACCGGCTGCCCGACGGGCCCGACGGGCTCGACCGGCTGCCCGACCGGCTCGACCGGCTCGACCGGCTCGACCGGCTCGACCGGCTCGACCGGCCCGGCTCGGCCGGCTCGGCGGGCTGGTCGACGGGCTGATCAGGCTCGTCGTGCTGGGTGCCCGGGTGGAAGCGGTCCCGATCGGCCAGCGTGACGCCCATCGCGGCGTCGGTGTTGTCCGGGCCGGTGGCCATGGTCATCTCGCAGTCGGTGATCAGCCCGGTGTCCGGCTCGGCCGCCAGGTGCGCCCGGTAGCCGTCCCGGCGCTGGGAACGGGACTTGCGGGTGTGCCGGGCCTGCGGGTCCACGGTCGAGATCACCCGGTCGGGGGCCACCCGCCGCGCGATCCGCCACCGCCCATCGGTGCCGTCGGACCCCTCGGCCGGCTCCACGTCCTGCCCGGCCACCAACGCCAGCAACCCCAGCGCATCCGCCGCCGCCTCGTCCCGCTCCGGCGCGTCGGGCCCGCACAACCGCGCCAGCACCGCCAACGCGTCGGTGACCAGCAGCGACACCAACTCGGCCTTGGCGGCCGGGTCGTCCCAGTCGATGTCCGGCTTGCCCGCCCGCGTGTAGTCCCCCCGGCACACCCGGGCCACCACCGCGGCCGCCCCGGAACCACCCGGGCCACCTTGCGGATCGCGGCCACCAACTGGGTGACGGTGTCCTGGGTGGCCACCGCATCATCGAACACGGTGGAATCCACACACCGCCGCCGCCGCCCGCGCAGCACCCCGGTCTCCGCGACCACCTCCGCGACCTTGTCGAACACCCGGTCCGGCCGATCCGAGTCGGCGATCCGCCGCCGCCAATACACCAACGTGGTCGGATCGAACGAGCCCGCCGTCAACGACCGGCCACAGGCCACCTTCCACCGGATGTCGAACGTCACCGCCTCGGCCGTCTGCCGGTCCGACAGCCCGTACAACTCCTTGAGCACCAGCACCGACCCGACCAGATCGGCCGGCAACGACGGCCGCCCCGTCCCCGACGGGAACAAATCCGCGGTGAACGAGTCGTCGAACAGCACCCCCCGATGCGCGGCCAGGAACGCGAACACGCTCCCGGCCGGGATCACCCCCCGGCCACCGCCTCGGCGTCCCACAACTCCCGATCCGACCGCGCCACACCCTGCACCCGAAAATCATCCCAGACCAGGTGACCGCCGCCCGGCAGGCGCGCCGTCACCTCGCCCGGTTATTCATCGGCCTCCTAGGCGGGCGGTCGCCGCCCGCCTAGGGACACCGTCGGGATCGGCGGGACGTTCCATCGAACCAACGAGGAACAGCCGCTCCATCAGCGCCCGCCAGCGAGCGGCACTCCGGCATGGCCCAGAGGCCGCATCAGTAGCTTGAGAGGGTGCTATTAACATCGAGAACCCAGCAGGATCCAATTGTGGCTCACGTCTCGCCGAGCGGGGGGACGTGCACATCGCCGTCGCGGAGTTGGAGACGGAAGGGCTTGCGGCAGGGGCGGGTCTTGGCCGTCTCGAACTCGCCGAGCCTGCGCCGGGCGACCTTCACTTCACCCACGAAGTCGCCGAGAACGGTCGGTGTTGCGGCAGGCATGTCGAGGACGGCGAAGACCCAGCGGCTGCCCGCGTACAGGGACTGGCCGGGCCGGGCGGTGAATGTCCAGGAGAAGTGGGACTGGCCCGCGCCGAAGGATGTGAGGACGGGTTGGAGTTCGGTGTAGCGGAACGTGCGGCCGCCTTCGAACTCGAAAGAGGGTGCACCTTCGATCGCACCGAGGCTGAGGTCGGCCCCCACGGTGAAGGTGCGCGAGCGTTCGACCTCCACCGCGTTTGTGATCAGCGTCGGCCACAGGCTTCCGGCCACTGAGTCAGGAATGTTCAACTCGACGCGATAGGAGGCCTCGACGTAGCGACGTGCGCCTTCGAGTTGGTCGAGGTCGAAGGGAAACGAGATCAGGGCGAACGTGCGGTGCCGGATTCCCGGGCGGCGCTTGACGACGGCGGGAAAATGGTCGAGCGACAAGGGCAGGACCACCGGTCGGCCGAAACTGATTCCCCCTTCTCGGACCAGACGTGGTTCTGCGTCGCCGCCCAATGTCTGCGCCTCGGAGTAGAGGTCGTCGTGGGCGAGCACTTCATCTGGGGTGAGGTGGCGGTGGGGGATTTCGATGGGTGTGCCGCTCACGGTGTTCCCCTCACGGGTCGGCTCCCCAGACCGAACAGAACGAACGGGATCCAGAGGGCGGGGTCGTCGCGGTGCTGGCTGGCGAGGTCGAGCTGGGCGTGCCGGAATGCTGATTCGAGTGGTTCGCCGTCGCGCCAGCGTTGCAGGAATTGGTAGGCGAGGTCGAGGGCGACATCCTCGAGGACTTGATGCAGGGTCATGACAAGCGTCGAGGCGCCGCCGACGAGGAAGGCGCGGCTCAGGCCCGTGACGCCATCGCTTGTGGCCCGGCCGCTGCCGGTGTGGCACGCGGAGAGGATGACGACCGACCCGGGCAGGTCGATGTCCTGCACCTCGGCGGGCGTGGTCCGGCCGTCGTGCTTGGCCGTGGGGGCCAAGGCCACGAACACGTCGTCGTCGGTGGCTTCGGCATGGGTCGCGAGCATCACCACCGCCGGGGGATGTGCGGGCCGTCGGAGCCGTTCGACGGAGGCGTCGTGCCCGGTCCAGACGGCCCTCGCCTCGGCGGGGAACAGCCTGGCGACGGCGTCGAACTGGGATCGGGTCCAGGTCAGCGGCCCGAGGTCGGGCCGGGGCATCGGTTCCGGATCGACCAGTGCCAGCAGCGGCCCGCTGAACTGGACGAGATACCCGCGGTCGACGAGGAGGGGGGCGAGGGCGACCGCAGGTAGGACGGTCATGGGGTGGCGTTCGAGCAGCGTCTGGCCGGTGGCGGTGACCAGGCCTGCGAACGGAACCAGACCCAGCTCCCGGTGCGGCACGACGGTGACGGCGCGACCAGGCTCCAGCGCCTCGAGCGGCGGGTGGTCCCACAGCAGCTCACCCAGCCATCGGAGGGTGGCGCCCAGCTCACTGCGGTCCTGTGGCTGCGGTGCGCGCAACGCCATCAGCCGGTGCAGTGTGCCGATCGTCGCCACGAGCCTTTCGATGTCGACGGGGCGCCGCGCCCATCGGACGGGACCGGTGGGTGCGACGACCCAGACGACCAGCTCGCCGTCACCCAGGAAATACTCGACGACCGTCCGGCCGAGACTGGAGATCGCCTGCCGCAGCTCGGCCGAGGTCAGCCCGTCGGCGGGTAGCGCGCCGACGAGGTCGGCCGTCGCACGGGCCCTGGCGAGCTCCGACGCCAGCAATGCCTGCTCAGGTGCCCCGAGGTCGAGCTGAAGGAGGACGAGGCGCCGATAGAACGACGCGGCCCGTTCGACGGCGAGGATCCGGTCGGCGTCGGCGTCGAGCCGGTGTCGCCATTGTTCGACGGATGCCGTGAGGAGGATGGCGCCCTCGCTGCTCGAGCCCTTCCGCCGAGCGGCATTGCCCAGCGGATCGATCTTGCCAAGGAATGTGTCGGACTCTGCGATGGCGTTCGCGGCTCCCGCGAGGAGCACCGCGGCGTTCTTCTGCAGCACAAACAACCATGCCGCGGGACGAGGCATCTGAGTCCGGACCGCCGCTTCTAGCGCCTGGTCGCGTTGCTCCAGCTCAGCGAGCTCAGCAGGCGTCAGCGATGTGCTGCGCTCTACCATCTCGACGATCGTGCGGCGTTCTCGCCTCGCCCCGGGGCTGGGTGTTGGCACACCCTCGACGTCGTCGAGGCAGCGATCGGCCAGGTCGCGTAGCCGCTCGGCGGCGCCGTTGAACACGGATTCGAACTCGCCGACGATGGCCTCCAGGTCGGTCCCCTGGGGACGGCTGGCCGCGGTGATGGCTGCGAGCACAGCGGCGGCCCGTTCCAGATGCCCGACCAGCGTCTCGATAGCCTCGCCGAGGCCGTGCTCGGCCTTCGACGCCTCCCCGCGGGAGGCGTGGGCGCTGGCCAGGGCGGTGTGGAGCAGGTCGGCCTGTCCGCCGACGGTCCGGGCAATGGATGCCATGCGGTGCCGGGCGTGCCGTTCGTCGGAAAGGTCCCTCCGCAGCGCGACGGCCCGTTCCAGATACCGCAACAGCCCCGGGTAGTCGCGCATCTGCAGCGCGCACCGGACCTGGTAGTTGAGGAGCATCACCAAAGAGATGATCATGCTCTCGCCGCCGTCGATGCTGTCGGGGCGCGCGGAAGCGACCGTGTGCTCGATGAGGTCGGCGGCCCAGTCGAGTACCGCGCGGGCCTCGACAAGGCGGCCCGCCAGGCACAGCTCCTGGCCGAGATATCGCAGGACGCCCCCGTCGGCAGGATCCTTGGGTAGTTCCGGCAGCGCGGGCGCGGGTCTGTTCAGAAGGACGACGGAACTGCCCGCCGTGCTGTCCGGCCGGACCCCGACGAGCAGCTCCGATGCGGGCGCGAAACGCAACTCGACCCCGCACCCCGGTATGACCGGTGGCGTCGCGGAAGGCCTCAGCTTGACCACGACCTGTTCCGTACCGCCGACCAATGTCCAGGTGCCCCGCGGATCCGGGAAGGCGATCCGCTCGCGCAGCCGCTGCGCTTCCCGGGCCCGCAGGACGCCGGTGAACTCGCTCGACACCCGTTGCCCGTCGCTGGTGTGCGCGTGGACCACCCCCTTCAGCGTGTGGTCGGCCGGGACAAACGTGGCCTCCATCTCCAGGTCTGAGAGCGGGAGCGGCCGATGATCGAGAATCCACCTCGGTGGGTCACCCCCGACGTCCGGCCAGCGCAGCCGGATCTGGGGACCGTCGATGTGGTGCTCGATCGGCAGGTCTGACGCGGACAGTTGCAGGGTCCCGGACATCCCATCCACGACCGTGCTCAGCGTGATCGAAAACGTCTCGTCTCCCGGCTGGACCAGGAACACCGCGGGGTGGGCTGGGCAGCCGTCGAAGCTGTCAAGCGGGCGGAACCACAGGTCGTAGACGGGAAAGGAGACCTCGTGCACCGCGCCCGGACGGGTATGAGCGAGCCCGACCGGCTCGGCGATCGGATCGAGGTCGGGCGCAGGCCCCTGTTCGGGAACGAGGTCGGCCACGACATGCGCCACCGTCGCGGCCGAGCCGTCGACGAACGCGGCGTGCAGACTCGTCGAGTCGACCCAGCCGTCGAGCGTTCGCCACGCCGAGCCCGGCACCTGTCCGGCCACCGAAACGACTCCGTCCTCGCGCCAGGTGCCTACGAGCCTGCCGCGGTCGACCTCGAAGCCAGGCAGGGATAAATCGCCCGCCAGGTCGCCCAGGTCCGCGATGGTGTCGATGGACGGGTCGGTGGTAGGTGGTCGGTCGAACGCCAGTTCGGCCCGCCCACCGTCGTCGACGAAGAGCAGCGCGTTCTCGAGTGCGCGGGCAACAGGCGCGGTCAGCCGCGCGGCGGCCACGACCTCGACGCGCGCGGCCCCGCCCTCCTGCCGGAGCGGCTCGACCACGCCGACGTGACGTGGACGCAGCCGCCACCGACGCGCAGTCGACATCAGCATGTCCACCTGGCGAGGACGAACTGGGAGGTCGCGAACCGCCCGGAGGTCCTACCCGCGAAGCCTGCGATCAGGCGGCCAGTGCACAGCCTCTCCCCGCGAAGCGGCAACGCTCCGGACACGTCACCGCCTCCTCCAGCTCCACCTGAACTCACGAGCTTCGCCATTTCGAATATCCGCAAGAGAGTGGGACGCCGCCAATCTTTTGACCTACGCAGAATAGCACCGCTGCGGTGCCGATCACCTCGCCTCGACCCACCGTCGTAGCAGCGCCCGCGACAACGCCCTGGTCGAGATCAATACCTTGGATGGGCCGGATGGTTCATGTCAAGGCAGCAGGTCAGACGCTAACGTGGCGACGCCGACGAGCGAGTTCACATATGCCGGGAAGTGTCGGTGCGACCTGGCGGGCTACCTTGCGGTTGACGGACAGTCGGAGGACAGGCATGGGTGGGGACAAGATGGCAGGAGAAGGTTCTGGCGCAGCTCGCGAGGGTCTCGGGGCGCTGGGGCGCTTAGGCAATCGCCTGGTCCGCCCGTATTCGTCGATCATGTGACGTTGCCCGGTGATACTGTCGCCCGAATCAGACGAACGCTCGCGGGCGAGCTTCGGGTCGTCGCGCTCGGCGCGAACTCCTCATTGAAGTCGACCCGGAGTACTGCAAGAGCGGAACGGCGATCGGCGCGGTCTACCTCGACGCGGTCGCGGACCTCCGCCCTGAGTCGGACGCGCCCGCGACGATCGAACGCCTGCGTCGCGGCATCTCGTATCTGGATGTCGACGCCTCGCGCCTTTACGTCAACCTCGCCGCCGACTTTAAGGTTCGGCAGTGGATCGGCAGCTTCTACGACGACCCGATCTTCCGCCGCGGCCAGGCGCTGACCCTCGGGCCGGACGCTCCGGGTTTCGCGCGCGGCAATGAGCTCTATCCGGTGCAGTCGTTGATCGAGATTCACCGCTTCGACGTCTCCGGCTCCGAGCAACCGCGCGGCAGAACGAACAGATCACCATGCTGCTCTGTTGTGGAGAGCCGGGGTGGAGGCTCTCCGGGGAGCCGGTCGACATCGGTGTGCAGGACCCGACCCTCCCGATCAAGGAAGGCACGCTAACCTCGGCGGGCGGCCTGCTCGTCCCGATCACGCATGGACGAAGTGCCATCAGCTGGCGATAGCCTGACGGCGACGAAGAGCGCCCGGCACATGAGGCACGTGGCGTGGCGGGACAGGGTCTTCGCAGGGTCCGCTGTCGCTTCGCAGGGTCTGTGGACCCTGCGACGTGCATGCGCGGTCTGCGAAGTGGCCCTGGTTGGCGGCGATCAGCCCGGGCAGGCGGGGGTGAGGGTCAGGTCCCGCCGGGTGCGGTCGCATCCCGCGGACACCGACTGCGCACCCATGGGATGTCGCGCGCCCCGTGGACACCGACTGCGCACCCATGGGATGTCGCGCCCCCCGCGGACACCGACTGCGCACCCCGGCGCGGCCCGTGCGCGGCGTGCGGGGTGCGCCGTGGGCTGACCGTTACCCGGCGTGGCGGACGTGGCCGGGGGATGGTCGTGGCGTGATCGCGGGAGGCTCGTCACGTCTGTTGAGCCGGTGATCGCCTGCTGTGGTGCCGGAGGTGCGCCAGTGCCCTTGCGGCACCACTTTCGCCGATCATGCGCGGCCAACCGTCGATTGCCGGGCGCACGAAGAGCAGCCCGTCGACACGTACAAGAGCCTGGCCGACTCGCCCGTTGGCTACCAGTGGATGTCGATCGACACCCAGGGCGGGCTCCGGTTCCACCCGAGTCGGCCGAGGCGCCTCACCGTGAATGCCCCGCTCGATCTGTTGAGCATGCCCGCGGGATACGTCTATGCCGAGGAGATGATCTTCGGGCTGACCTACGACGGGAACGCGGATTCCTTCAGTGGCAATCTCTGACCTCGCGGCCGCACTCGCCGAAGACCTCAGCGCCACGCTGGGAAGAGAGGTCGACGTCGCCCACCTGCGCGGTCCGGATCGCGGTCTGTCCCGACGTCGGAGGACGGGCGCGATTGGCATCGGTTAGCCTGCCTATGGGACGGCCGTCGCCGCGTCCGCGTAGGTACCGGGGCGGCACCCACAGGTCAGAGGTGCTGCCAGACCGGCTTGCCCGCGTAGACCTCCCGGTAGTAGTCGGCCAGCCGCAATCGTGCGGCCGCCGCGTCGTCGAGGATCACCGTTGCGTGCTGGTGCAGCTGCAGCAGGGACGCCGGGCAGCTCGCCGAAAGCGGTCCCTCGATAGCCGCGGCGACGGCTTCGGCCTTCCGTTCGCCAAGCGCGAGGAGCACGAGGTGCCGTGCGCCGAGGATCGTGCCGAGGCCTTGGGTCAGGACGTGGCGGGGGATCTCGGCGGGGTCGGCGAAGAACCGGGCGTTGTCGCTGCGGGTCTGCTCGGTGAGGGTTTTGATTCGTGTGCGGGAGGCGAGCGACGAGCCCGGCTCGTTGAACCCGAGATGGCCGTCGGTCCCGATGCCGAGCAGCTGGATGTCGATCCCGCCCGCTTCGGCGATCGCTCGCTCGTACGCCGCGCAGGCCGCTGGCACGTCCTCGGCTTGGGTGTCGGGCGCGTGGACGGCGGTCGCCCGCAGGTCGACGTGCGCGGCGAGCTCCCTGTCGACGACGGCACGGTAGCGCTGGGGGTGCTCGGCAGGCAGGCCGACGTACTCGTCGAGCAGGAACGCCGTTGCGTGCGCGAACGACAGGTTCTCCTCGCGGTGCCGCCGCCGCAGCTCCGCGTACAGGCCGAGCGGGCTCGACCCGGTGGCGAGGCCGAGGACCGGCGAGGGCCGTCCGCGTAGCACGGACTCGACGGCGTCAGCCGAGAGTCGCGCGACGGCGCCCGCGTCGGGCAGGATCACGACTTCCATCACGGCTCCTGGTGGATCCGGCCGCCGGTGACGACCGCGTGCAAGGTCAGTTCGGGTGTCCACACCGCGAGGTCGCCGCAGGCCCCTGCGGCCAGCACCCCGAGGTCTGGCCTGCCGAGCAGGGTTGCGGGAGTGCGGGTCGCGGCGGTGAACGCCTCCGCAGGCGGGCAGCCGGTCGTCGCGACGAGCGTTCGGACGCAGTGGTCGAGCCCGACTCCGCTGCCTGCGAGGGTCACGCCGTCGGCGGCGAGGCGGACAGCGCCCGCCGTGACGAGGACGTCCTGATCGCCGAGCTTGGTCGGCCCGTCGGGCAGGTCGAGCGCGGCGGTGGTGTCGCTGACGAGGACGAACCGCGCGGCGCCCAACACCTCCCACGTCGCCCGGACGACAGCGGGGTGCAGGTGCAGGCCGTCGACGATGACGCCTGCGAGGAGATCCGGCAGGTCGCCGCCGAAACCGCCGAGCACGGCCCCGACGAGACCCGGTTCCCGATGGCGTAGCGGCGGCATCGCGTTGTAAAGGTGCGTGACGGCCCGCGCGCCTGCGGCGGTGGCCGCCATGGCCTGCTCGTACGTGGCCTCGGTGTGGCCGAGCCAGACGGCGACGCCGCGGCCTGTCAGATCGGCGACGACGTCGAGCGCGCCAGGGAGTTCGGGCGCCAGCGTCACGGCGACGACGCCCGCCTCCCGACTCCATGAGGCGGCGAGATCCCGGTCGGGGGCGCGCAGGTGGACGGCGGGATGGGCGCCGCGACGAGCAGGCGACAGGAAGGGCCCCTCGGCGTGGACTCCCACGACGTGCGCGAGTGGTCCGCCGTTCGGCGCGACGGCCGAGAGCGCGGCGGCCGCTGCCAGGGCCCGCTCGACCGTCCCCGCCGCCGACGTGACGACCGTTGCGACGAAGGCGGTGACCCCGTGCCGGGGGAGCGCGGCGGCCACCTCGGCGAGCCGCCAGGGCTCGCGGGTGAGATCGGCCCCCGCGGCCCCGTTGACCTGCGCGTCGACGAGTCCCGGGGTGACGAGGAGCCCTGTCGCGTCGAGGACGCGGACGTCTGTCGGGGAGGTCGGTGAGCGCACCCGGGGCGGCCACGGCGACGATCCTGTTGTGATCGACCAGCACGTCGCGCCGCCGGAACTGGGGCGCATCCGCGGCCAGGACGTCGCCGCCTGCCACCAGCACCGTCGCTGTCATGCGCGTTCGCGGCCGGGCGCGAGCAGTGCGGCGCCGAGCGCCGCTACCGGGCGTCCCCGGGGAGCGAGCGCCACCCGCGCCGGGAGATCCAGCGAGGCGAGGAAGGGTGAGGTCCGGCTGCGCTGCGACAGCGCGTTCTCGACGGCAAGCCGCAAACGCTCGCCGACCTCGGCAACCCCGCCGCCGAGCACAACGACGTCGACGTCGACGGTGAGCACGAGGAGTTGCACGGCGGCGGCGAGGTGGTCGGCAACCTGGAGGCACAGCGTGGCGGCCTTCGGGTCACCCTCCGCCGCGGCGCGGAACAGCGCGTCGGCCGGCCCTTTCCCCACCCATCGCCCGTCCGGTGGCTCCGGGCGGACCGCGACGGGCCACGCCCGGGCGATCGCGCTGCCGGACGCGACGGCTTCGAGGCAGCCGCGCTGTCCACAGACACATGTTGGTCCGAGCGGGTCGACCGGAACGTGCCCGATCTCGCCCGCTCCGCCGCGGGAGCCGCGGTGCAGGCGCCCGGAGAGGACGATCCCGGCCGCGAGGCCGGTCCCAATCGAGAGATAGGCCAGGTCCGTGCGGTCGAGTCCGAGAATCCGGGAGACACCGAGCGCGGCTGCGTTGACGTCGTTCTCGACGGCGACCGGCAGCGCGGTCCGCTCGGAGAGCCGCGCGGCGAGCGGCAGCCCGTCGCTTCCGACGCCGAGGTTCACGGCGTGCGCGAGCACCCCCTGGCGGGTGTCGACGACCCCGGGGATGCCGATCCCGATGCCTGCCAATGCCGAAAGCGGCGCGCCGATCCGGTCCGCGAGCTCCTGCGCGGCTGCCGCGGCGATGTCGACGACCTGGTCCGGGCCGGGCTCGCTGGAAATTCGTACGCTCGCCAGCACCGTGCCGTCGCCGCGGACGGCGACGCCGAGCACCTTCGTGCCGCCGATGTCCAGTCCGAGATGGACGGTGGCAGGGTCGACGGGCAGGTCGCGGGTCCCGCTCGGGCCTGCGGCGTTCGTGCTGAGCACGGTGTCGGTCACTTCACGGCGCCTGCGGTGAGGCCACCGACGAGGTGCTTCTCGATGGCCGCGAACAGGATGACGACGGGCACGATGGCGACGAGGGACGCCGCGAAGAGCTGGTCCCAGCTCTGCTGGTAGCCGGTGACGTAGGAGCTGATGCCGACGGTCAGCGGCTTGCGGGCGTCGTCCTGGATCAAGGTCAGGGCCACGACGTACTCGTTCCACGCGGCGATGAAGGTGAACGTCACGGTCGTCACCAGGCCGGGCAGGGTCAGCGGCAGCATGACCCGCCACAGCGTTCCGAACCGGTTGCACCCGTCGAGCTCGGCGGCCTCCTCGATCTCGCGGGGGATCGAGGAGAAGAAGCCCTGCAGGATCCAGATCGCGAACGCCAGGTTGAAGGCGGCGTTCGTGAGGATGAGCGCCATGTAGGTGTTGACGAGGTTGAGCTCGAAGAACTCCCGGTAGAGGCCGACGACGAGCGCGGTCGGCGAGAACATCTGCGTCATCAGCACGATGAGCAGGAAAAGCGTCCGACCCCGGAACCGGTGGCGCGCGGTGAAGTACGCGGCGGGGATCGCCAGCACGAGTACAACGACGGTCGACGTGCCCGCGACGATCAGCGACGACACCAGCCAGTCGCGGAAGCGCTGGTCGGCCAGGATCGTGCCGAAGGTGTCCCACTGCCAGGTGCGGGGGAACAGCGTCGGCGGGGTGGACAGGACGTCGCCGCCGGGTCGCAAGGCGTCCAGCAGCATCACGAGGTAGGGCAGCGCGAACACCGCGGCGACGACCAGTCCCACGAAGGAGAGCACGTAGGGCCGCACGGCGCGGTACCCCGTGGCACGCGCAGACGGGGGGCCACCGCGACCGGACGTTGCGGACGATCCGGGTGCCACCACCGTTGAGGCGCTCATGCGTCGGTCGCCTCCCGCCACCGTGACACCCGCAGGTACGCCAGTACGACGACGAGGATGAGCAGGACGTTGGCGACGCCTGCCGCCGCCGACATGCCGACGCTCTTCTCGGCGCTCTTGAACGCGAGCTTGTACATGAAGGTGATCGTCGTGTCGTGCGCGAAGCCGGGGTTCCGATCATTGAGCGTGTAGACGATCGGGAAGGAGTTGAAGACGTAGATGATGTTGAGGACGGTGGCGACGAGCAGGGCGGGCCGCAGCAGCGGCAACGTGATCCGGGTGTAGGCCTGCCACGGCGAGGCGCCGTCGACGCGGGCGGCCTCGTGGACGTCGGCCGGGATCGCCTTGAGCCCCGCGAGCAGGACGTAGCTGGTGAACGGCACGGTGACGAAGACCCCGACGGCGATCATCGACGGCATCGTCCAGCGGTCGTCGCCGAGGAAGTCGATCGGCGTGTCGCGGAGCCCGACGGCGACGAGGAACCGGTTGACGATGCCGTAGTTGTAGTCGAGCAGGAGCGTGAACAGCCGGGCGGTGATCACCAAGGACGCCGCCCACGGGATGATCACCGCCCAGCGCACCAGCTTGCGGCCGAAGAACTCCTTGCCCAGCAGCTGGGCGAGTCCGAGTGAGATGAGCAGGGAAAGCACCAGCACGGCCACGACCCACACGACGGTGTTGACCAGGACGGTGCCCAGGTCGGGGTGCGTGAGGACCTTCTCGTAGTTCGAGAGGCCTGCCGACCCCTTGAGGAGACCGGTGATGGAGTAGTCCGACAGCGACGCCCGGACGAGCTCGACGGCCGGGTAGACGACGACGGCGGCGATGAGGACGAGGGCGGGTCCCAGCCACGGCAGAGCAGCCAACGACCGCACGTCGTTGCTCCCGCTGTCTGCTGCTCGCGGCCGGTGCCTGCGCGGCGGGGCGGGCACGGCGGTCGCCGCCGCGCCCGCCCCGTCGCTCGATGTGCGGGGCACGCTCAGCCCCCGGACTGTGCCTGCGCCTGCAACGCGTCGAGAACGGCCTTCGGGTCGCCGTTCGGTGCGACTGCCGCGCCGATGTTCTGCTGTACCGCGAGCTTGACCCGGTCCCAGTTCGGGTCATCGGTCGGCGTGAGCTTGGCGCCGGTGAGGGTGTCGAGATAGGTCTTCAGCTTCGGGTCGGACGAGAACTGCTGGACTCCGGACTTCGTGACCGGCAGGAAGCCCTCGGCCTTGATGAACGTGTTGACCTGGTCAGGGGAGTAGTACAGGTCGTAGAACGCCTTGAGCGCGTCCTGGTTGCCCGGCTTCTTGAACGCCATCAGGTAGTCGGTGACGCCGTAGGTCGCGGGCGTGCCACCTGCCTTGGTCGGCATCGGCGCCGTCGCGTAGTGGACCTTGGCGTCCTTGTCGAGCGTGGCGGCGAGTGGCGAGAACCCGACCACCATGCCTGCCTTGCCTGACTGGAAGAGCGCGAAGGCGCCGTCGGTCCGGTTGGTCTTGCCGGGGTTGTTCTGCGTGACCTTGTCGGTCACGGCAAGGGACTTGAGGAACGTCAGCGTGTCGACGTTCTGCGGTGAGTTGATTGTCCACTTGTCGTCGGTCTTCCAGTTGCCGCCGTTGTTGAACATCCAGATCGAGAACTCCGCCTGGGCCTCCTCGGGGCCCAGCGGCATCGCGTAGCCGACCGTGCCGTCGCCGAGCGCGGTGATCTTCTTGGCGTCCGCGGTGAACTCGTCCCAGGTCTTCGGGGGCCCTGCGATGCCCGCCTTGGCGAAGATGTCGGTGTTGTAGAACAGCGCCCGTGCCGAGGACAGGTCCGGCATCCCGTACATCTTGCCCTGGTAGGTGCCGCTCTGGACGAAGTTCGGCAGCAGGTCGCTCTTCACCGACTCGGACAGGACGTCGTCGGAGGAGTAGAGCAGGCCGTCCTTGGCGTAGCTGGCGTAGGCGTTGAGGTTGAGGATGTCCGGGGCGGCGTTGTTCTGGAGCATCGTGCTGGACTGCTGGTCGATGTCGTCCCAGCTGACGACCTGAACGTTGAGGTCGATGCCGGTCTTCGCCTTGTACGCAGCGGAGAACTTGTTCCAGAACGCGGCGGTGTTGTCCTTGGAGTACTCGGCGGCGACGAGCTTGATCTGGGTGACCTTCCCGCTGTCGCCGCCGGACCCGCCCGCGGTTGCGGCGCCGGTGCCGCCGCTGCAGGCGGTGAGCGCGAGCGCGATGCCACCCGCGGCGGCGGCCGCGACCAATCGCTTGATCATGCAACTCTCCTCGCTGACCGGAGGGCTTTCTCGGTTGAATTAGTTTGCCAGACTGGCATACGAACTGACCGAGAGCAAGGCGCGGTTCGCGTGCGCTGAAGGCTTCACCTGCGCCAAGGGGCGGTAGGATTGCACTACTTGACGACAAACCTGTTCAGTTGGGAGCGATCGTGGCCTCGCCGACCCCCGCCGCACCCCGCGCTCGGCCCCCCCGCCGCTCTGCGATCGTGTCGGCGTCGCTCGCGGGCGAGCTGAACCGGGCCCGGGTGCTGAAGACCCTCTACGCGCACGGACCGCTGCCCCGGCCCGAGCTGGCCCGGCTCACCGGTTCGACCCGCGCCACGATCGGGCAGATCGTCTCGCCCCTGCTCGACGACGGCGTCCTGGAAGAGCTCGAGCCGCTCGCCAGCGGCGTCCAAGGGGGCAAGCCCGCCCGGCCGCTGTGGTTCTCCGACGACGGCTGGCCGGTCGGGGCGGTCCTCGTGTTGCCGCGGGGCGTCAAGGCCGCGGTGGTGACCGCGGGCGGTCGCGTCAGCGCGGTGACCTCCTCGGCCTTCCCCGCTGGCGCCGACGCCGACGACGTGACCCGTCGGATCTCCGCGACCCTGCGGCGCACGGCAGCGAAGTCCGGCGTGTCGCTGCACGGGCTCGGGATCGCGGTCGGCGGCATGGTCGACACGGAGGCGGGCGAGATCATCCGCATGGACCTCGCGCCCGCGCTCAACGGGTGGCCGATCGGCAGGATCGTGGAGGCCGATACCCACGTCCCGACCTACGTCGACCTGCAACCACGCGCGCAGGCGCTCGGAGATCTGCTGTTCGGCGCGGGCCGTGGCGAGCGGACATATGCATCGGTGTACATCGGCGAGGGCGTCGGGGCAGGCTTCATCTTCGACGGCGCGTTGCACCGCGGAGCCAGAGGTGCGGGCGGCGAGGTCGGGCACGTCGTCGTCGACCGCGGCGGTCCGCAGTGCCAATGCGGCCTCCGCGGTTGCTGGGAAGCGCTGGTCAACCGCCGGTGGGTGCGGCGGGCCGCCACGGAGGCGGGGCTTCCGATGCCCGCGACGTCGGACCTCGCGGCGCTGGCGGCGCTCGCTCCGCGCGATCAGCGGGCCGCGGCTGTGCTCGCCGAGTGCACGGAGAACATCGCGCTCGGGATCGCGAACCTCCAGCAGCTGCTCGGCCTGTCACTGTTCATCCTCCACGGGGATCCGGCGGGCGCAGGCGAGCCTTTCCGGGTCAGCGTGGAGCAGGCGGTCCGGAGTCGCGCGTTCACCCACCCGGGTGGGCCTGCGCGGGTCGTCCTGGGCACGGCCGACGACATCGCCGCGCTGCGCGGCGCGGCGGCACTGGTCCTCTCGCAGGCTCTCCACGTCGCGTTCTGAACGCATGGCACGCCCGGTCCCGTCCGGGCGCAATGCCACGTAGCATAAATGGATCAAGCTCTTGACCTGGTAGTTCTTG
>CAWGYF010000023.1:0-111816 GCA_963826705.1 uncultured Actinomycetota bacterium | reverse complement strand
GTCTCAGCGCGTGAGCGACCAGCTCGCGTCGATGCTTTCGGAAGCGTCACGACCACCGAGCCACCCGCACGGCGGGCGCTCCCGACGAACGGGGCGAAAACCTCGCGCAGCGCAGCCGCGTGCTTCCCACTCAGGTCAATCTCATAGAACTTTCCGTCGATGCTGAAGGCAACCGACTCGGCGGCTTCGCCACCGTCGAGGTCATCAACCAGCCTGACCTCTGTGATCTGGGCCATATTCTGCTTTCCATTCATGCTTGTTCGGAGAGGGCCCAACAATCCTACCGAAACAACGAAGCTACTCGGTCGGTGGTCCCTGCTTGCAGCGGCGACTCGGCGCGTGGCGGTTTACCGGTGGTCACCGTGACGCCCGCAGCCAGGCCATGATCGTCGAGAATGGTGTCGGGGGCGCATCACCGCACCCTTGGCACCACATGCGGCGATCACCATGGCGACCGGCTCCCGTCGCCGACACGCTGGCCTGCCCGGGGTGCACCTCACGTCTCTTTCGTGAAACGCAGCCGCCGCGCCACTACGTCACGAGCGACCTCACCGAGAAGCCGCTGCTCGGCGAACGCGTGAGCGCGCAGCCTCGCAAGCGCATCGGCCGCGCTGATGCCGAGCTGTGCCACCACCATGCCGGTGGCCTGATGGATCTCCGCCCGACCGCCCCAGGACAGGTCCCAGGACTGCTCAGCACCGGAAACGCTGCGCAAACCCAAGAGGATCAACGTTGCCGCATCCGCAGCGTTGAGGGCATCCCGGATCTGGGTCGCACTCAACGCACCGGGGGTGCGGCGGTACAGATCCAACACGCCCACGTCGATGGCGCCCCACTGCAGCGGCAGCGCGAAGACCGCCCGGACACCGACCTGCTCCACCACGGCGGCCGCGTAGACCGGCCACCGCACCGTCTGCACCGGATCGTTCATATCCGCCACCAGCACCGGGCGCCGGGACACCGCTGCATCCATGCACGCCCCCTCACCCAGGCTGAACTGCAGATCCTCCAGCAGATCGGCGGTCGCGTCGCTTGCGAACACCGTCTCCCGCAATGGGTCCGCCGTGAGCAGCGAGATCGCCGCACCGTCGATGTCCAAGCCCTCCACGCATGCCCGGCAGATCTCCGCCGCCAGCACACGTTCGTCCTTGGTGTCACGGGCGATCGTCAGCAACGCCCGGGTCACCGCCCCCAGCTCAAGCATTCGGGTCACCCACCCCAAGCAGCCAGAAACCGACCACACCCATGCTCCCGACCCCCGTTCCGCCCGTCGTCCATCTCGGGATCGGAGCCAGACCCGACTCGGACGGCACCGATCAGTCGACTCGACGTGCATGCCTGCGCACGCGCTCGAACCAGTCCAACAACGGCAGCGGTGACCTCGCGGGCGCTCACCGGACCACGGGCATTGCCCGGAGGCAATGATCGGATCGGTCAGGGAAGCCCGGAGCGGGTCGCCCCGCAGGCGCTCTTCAGGAGGGCCGAGGAGGGTACGCCCGGGCCGGTGACCAACCCGAGGCACCGCATGCCCGGCAGCTGACCTCCCAACCGCCGGGGACACTCTAGATCGCCGCCGCCCATCCGTCACACCCCACCGTCGCGGCCGTCACGCGCAAGACGCCCGCTCATCCCTTGGGACGAGCGCCCCCCTTCCCACCGACTGCGCCGGGCGTATGGCAGAGCCGGACGCGTATGCGCACGTCGACAGCACCCATACGACTGTGAGAGTCTTCACTCGTACATCCGCCCTGGACCCCGGCGACCCAACTCTCGCCTGGCCAATGGGGGGCGGAATCGGATGACCGACAGCGGCCGGTTCGGCCTCCCTCTTTCCCATCGCGATCCATCCGGGTGCTTCTGCCTGCCCCCGCACCGGAGCCGATCGGCACCCGGCGGTGCGACATGGGTATCCACCTCTGCGGCGGCGTCACTCCGCGCGGGCAATGGGGCACCTGCGCCACCTCCTACACGCCACTGACTGACTTCACGGACAGGGAGAAAACGATGACCACACCACAGGATCAGTTCACGCAGGTTGCCCGCCAGGGCCAGGATGCGGTCGCCAAAGCGATGCGGACGTGGACCGAGAGCGTCCAGTCCATGGTGGGATCCGGAACCTCGGCGCAGTCCGGGCTGCCCAGCCCCCAACAGGTCCTTGACAACGTGTTCGACTTCGCCGAGCAGTTGCTGGCCAGCCAGCGTGCATTCGCCACACGCGTGCTTGCCGTCGGTTTGGAGGCCAACG
The DNA here is from genome assembly GCA_963826705.1 of uncultured Actinomycetota bacterium. Taxonomy (GTDB): domain Bacteria; phylum Actinomycetota; class Actinomycetes; order Mycobacteriales; family Pseudonocardiaceae; genus Pseudonocardia. Next base: position 109,571 of record CAWGYF010000023.1, on the reverse strand, counting down.
ACGCCGCAACGGCCAAGGCTCGTGAGGCCATTGAGTCGCTGAGCGCACACACGGTGGCAGCAACCGAGTCTGCCACCGACAAGACGGTCAACACTGTCGAGGCAGACACCCCAGGCAGCGACTAGTGCGGCGGCCACAAACGTTCACCGGGTCCTCGCGCGCCCAGGCGACGACGCGCGGCGTTGCCGCCCTCGCGAAGACGCCCGGTATGAGCTTCGGGCGGCGCCTTGCGCGTCGTCGCCTGGATCACGCGATCACCCCGGCAACGTTTGTGGCCACCGCACTAGCGGCCCGCGCAATCGGGCAAGGTGCGGCGAACCGGGCGATCGGTCGCCAGCACGATCACCTCGGATCCTCCTGACGTTCACCGAGACCCGGGAGCGAGCAAGCCCGCCCCGTCGGGCTGCCGATCTGCACCGCCCACCGGTGCGACGGGGAGTTGCTCGTGCGGCATCAGCAACGCCGTGGGCCGCGGTCGGCCCTCGGCGTGCCGCGCACGCCAAACAGAAGGACGACGCCATGGCAGGCAACTCGACCGAGTCGGGACGATCCGTCACCAGCAAGATCACCTCAATTCTGATGACGTTCACTGAGTGGATGAGGGGAGCGAACACTCGCTCACCGAGATCGCCCGCCTGGCCGAACTGCCGATCTCCACGGCGCACCGCCTCACCACCGAGCTGACCTCCTGGCGGCTGCTGGAACGCACCTCCGACGGGCTCTACCGCGCGGGCCCACCGTTGCGGATGATCAGCAACGGCCCCGACCGCAGCCCCACCCTCCCCGAACGCGCGCCCTGCGTTCTTGGAAGACCTCGCCGCCTCCACCCGCAGCCGCGCCCGCCTGGGTGTCTTGCACGATCTGGAAGTTGCCTACATCGAGCCTCAACCGACCGGTTCCGCCGCGCGCTGACCGTCACCCGCCTCACCCACGTCGCCGTCACCCGCTACGAACTCGAAGCAGGCGCCTGCGGGGTGGCGATGCCCGTGTTCGGACGGGGCGGCGAGGTACTGGCCGCGATCGAGCTCACCGTCCGCAGCCTGGGCACCACCCTGCAGCCCGTCGTCGTGGCACTGAGCATCGCTACCCGCAGCCTCTCCCGCGAACTCGCTGGACAGCCCCGGCAGGTGCGCACCGACGAGCCGATGCGCCTACCCGACAGGTTGCTGGTCGTGGCAGCAGGCAGCTGACAGCGGCGGGCTGGCCGCTCATCCACACCTCGCACCCCGCAACGGCACCCCGCACGCCGCGCACGGGGTGCGACGTCACCCCGCGGCGGTATGCGCAGTCGACCTCCGCGGGGTGCAACCTCAGGACAGTCCGTGCCCATCGGCAGACGGATTCGGGACCCGGGCAGGATGTCCCGCAGACAGACATCGTTTGGGTGGTGGCCATGCTCTGTTCACGGCGCGCAAGGCACGAACTTCCCTGGGGGCGCACATGGCGGTGGCGGTCGCGCGAGTAATAGGCCTGCTGGCGGGATGGCGGGCGCCACAGCACCGCGACGGCCTCGCCCTCGTGATGAGCTCCGGGATGTCGTCGGCCGTCGGGTTGCTCTACTGGGTGCTGGCCGCGAAGGTCTTCCCGGCCGACATCGTCGGCGTGAACGCGGTGATGGTGTCGTCGCTGATGTTCGTCGGTGGCGTCGCGCACCTGAACATGTCGCACGCCCTGCTGCGGTTCGTTCCCGTGGCAGGCGCCTCGGCGCGGCGGCTCGTGGTGCTCGGCTACCTCGTCGCGATCACGGTGTCAGGCCTCGCAGGCGCCGGTTTCGGGCTCGGTGCGATCTGGTGGGCACCGAAGCTGGTCGACGTGGCAGGCTACGGCACCCTGGTTGCGTTCTTCGCCGTGAGCTGCCCGGTCTGGACGCTGTTCACCCTGCAGGACTACGTCCTCACCGCCGTCAACAGGGCCACCGCCGTGCCGATCGAGAACCTCGTCTTCTCGGTGCTCAAGATCGGCTTGCTCGTCGCAGTCACCGCCGCGGCGGTGCCCGGTGGGATCGCACTGTCCTGGGTGGTCGCCACTGCCCTGATCGTGCTGCCGATCAACCTGTGGCTGCTGCTTCGGCTGCTGCCCGCGCACGGCGGGAAGACCGTCGACCGGGCGGTGCCGATCACCGTGGGTGCCGTCGGCCGGTTCGTCGGCGCCGACTACGTGGGCGCCCTGTTCTCGCAGGCCGCGATGATGGGCCTGCCCGTGCTCGTGCTGGACCGCCTCGGTGCCGAGGCTGCTGCCGCCTACAGCATGGTCTGGCAGTTCGGCCTCGCCCTGTACATGGTGCCGTCCGCCATGGGCCAGTCGATGATCGCCCACAACGCCGCCGACCCGGGGAAGGTCGACGAGGCACGGCGGGAGACCGTGCGCCGCGGGCTGATGCTCGTGACCCCCGTCGCCCTGGTACTGGCCCTCGGCGCACCGCTCCTGCTCGCGCTGTTCGGGCCGAGCTACGCCGCCTCCGGCGCCGGGGCGCTCGCGCTCATCGCCTTCTCCGAGATACCCAACGTGATCACCGCCGCACCATAGCGCGGCCCGCTGCGACATCGCCTGGGCTTACAGAGCGGTTTGCCGGCCAGCCTCCGGTGCTCACCATCGGGTTGGCCTGGCTGCTCATCCATACCTGGGCGTCCTGGCCGTGGGGCTGGCCTGGATGCTCGTGCAGTGCAGCTCGCGGCCCTCGTGCTGATCCGACGCGCCTGGGTTCCTGGGCCGCCCGGCTGTCGCGCCTTCCGCAGTCGCCCTTCTGCGCTGGCTCGGCCGGGACGGCCGCCGGGTCGGCGCGGCCGCGGACGACGTCGGCTTGCACGGACGGGGGTCCGAGACGTCGTGGTCCCGATCGGGCCTGCGGGCGAACGCCGGGCCCTGCACAAGGCCGCCGACACCGCGACCGGGCGGTCGAGCCGCGTAGCTGACGTGTGCGCTGGCCGCGCCGCACGCCGCCCCGCGCATTTCGACTGGACACCGCTGTTCCCTCGCGTGCTCGGCACCGCCGTCGGCTACATTACGGCCACCTCGAGACCCTGATGCCCGGCGGCCCGGGCCCGTCGCGCTGGCGGACCCGGCGCGCCGCGGCGCGTTCCTGTCCAGCGCGGTCAGCACGTTCAGCGAGCTGCATCGGCACACGGCCACCCTGCGCCGCGTCGGCGACGCCGAGCTCGACGAATGGGTGGACGGCCCGATGGACACGATCTCCCGCACGTTGCCTGCCGGACTGCGGACCGAAGCGAGCGATCTCGCCGCGCAGTTGGACGCCCGGCTGCGCGGCCAGGTCGTCGGGATCGGCTGGGCCCACGGTGACTACCTGCCGGTGAACCTGCTGACGGCACCGAACGGGCAGGTGAGCGCGATCTTCGACTGGTGCACCGCAAGTCCGGACAGCCTGTCCGTGCTCGACGTCGCAACGTTCGTGTCGATGGCGGAGGCGATGACCGCAGGCCAAGAGTTCGGCCCGGTGGTGCGACGGTGGCTCGAGGGCGTGCCGCGGGCCCAGGCCGACGTGCTCGTCGGGTGCCAATCGGCACTCGGCTGCTGCTCCTCGCTCCCGGTGCTGGTCCTGCTCGGCTGGCTCAAACACGTCAGCATGTGCGTGTCGCGCTCGCGACCGGACGGCGGCCAACCCGGTGTGGAACCGGCGCAACGTGCGGGTGGTCGTGCAGGGGGCGGCGAGTCTGCTCAAAGAGCTTGACCCTTCGATGGCTTGAACTCGACGACGACTGCGTACGGCGTCGTCGGTGGCGGCCCCGACCGCGCCGGTGCGCCCGGCGACTTCCGCGCTCACCTCCCGGGGTACCCAGCGAGAACGTCGCGCACAATCTCGCCCTGGTCGACGCGCCACGCCGGGTCGCCGAAACGCAGGGGTGCACGGTGAGACCCGGGACGTAGCCGCCGGGGCCATGGCGTCGGCCGCCAGCGATGATCGCCGAGGTTGGGACATGAGCGCCATATATATGGCGTTCATGTCCCAACCGCGCTGATCAACGGCCACCGGGAGCCCGGCTCACGCTTCTACCACAACAGCTGGCAACAGAACCGAAACCGACGCGTGGCGTGGGGCCCCTCGGCGCTCATGAACCATTCATCCTTCTGTTGTGGGGCTCGTCGGGCGATGGCCGAGGATGAGTGCTCGGCGGTCTGGAGGCCCCGAACTGAGCCAGAGGTCATCGAGCTCGGTTCCTCCACATCGGCGCTGCTACCGGGCTGCGACCGCGACGGCTCTGCGCTGCCGGGCGGCCGTCCATCACTTCCTCCGGCCCCTGGTCAACGAGTACGAGACAGGGGCCTGGAACCGCAGATCAGACCCCACGGCCGGGTTCTGGAACCCGACGGGCGGCAAGAGCTCAGCGGGTGCAGGTGAGTCCTTCAGGCCGGACTCAGCCCAGAGCGCCGGGTGTCGCACCGTCGTGACCACTCGATGGGGGACAACCCAATAGGGGTACGTCAACCCGCCGTTAGGCGCGCGAACCTGCGCAGGTGATAGGACCTCACATGATCCGCCATCGTGAACGGCACCAGTGAGGAGCACATGACCTCGTCCGGGAAGCCCCCGAAACATCAGCGGATCGCGAATGAGCTTCGCGCGCGCATTCGTTCGGGTGAGCTGCTTCCGGGCACGTCCCTCCCTTCGCAGCGGCAACTCAGCGCCGAGTTCTCCGTAACCCTCATGACGCTTAAGGCGGCGCTGCACAGCCTGGCGAGGATGGGTTGATCGTGTTGCCGCCGGGGCGCGGCACGTTCGTCGGGCCCTTCCCGATGCCCCCCATGGTCACGGCCTGCGCGCCTTGCCGACGAGCTCGACCACAGGGGGTCAGGCTGACCACCGCGGTGATGGCGCGGGACCCCGCGGCTGCCCGCTTCGGCCCCCGCGCAGCTGAACCAGACCCCCGGAAGTTCCGCGCTGCGGCCCGAACGGCTGCGATCGGTGCGCGGTCGCCCAATCGGCCGACCACGCGATCAGGCCCAATTCCGGGGTTCCAATGACCTCGGCTGGGCCGAGTTCGCGCCCCAGCGGCCAGCTCAGCCGTGCTCGGTCGAGCACGGAAGGCAACTGGGCCGTTTGGAGCACAATTTGGCAACAGCCTCAATATGGCACTCATGTCCCGGAACCGACGATCACCGCGTCGAGAACGTCGCGCTGTCGCTCACAAGATCAACCACGGTGAGGGCTCCGGCTAGTGCGGTGTCCAGGAACGTTGCCGGGGTGATCGCGGGATCCAGGCGGCGCCTCGCAAGGCGCCGCCCGAAGCTCATACCGGGCGTCTTCGCGAGGGCGGCAACGCCGCGAGGCGTCGTCTGGGCCCGCGAGGACCCGGTGAACGTTTCTGGACACCGCACTAGGCGAGCAGGGCCTGTTCCAAGTCGGCGATGATGTCGGCGGCGGGCTCGATGCCCGCGCCGATCCGGATCAGGGTGTCCGGTGCCGTCTCGGCGGCCCACCGGGCCCGTCGTTCCCAGGTCGATTCGACGCCGCCGAAGCTCGTTGAGGGCACGATCAGCTGGGCGGCGGCCACGACGGCGTCCGCGTCGGCCGCGGTGCCGGACAGCTCGAACGACAGCAGGCACCCTGATCCGTTCGGCAGCTGCGTTTTCACCAGCGGCCCGTCGGACGGCCAGGGGTAGTGGACCGCCGTCACCCGCGGGTGGCCGTCCAGGAACTCCGCGACTGCCAGCGCGTTCTCGGACTGGCGGGCGATCCGCAGCGGCAGCGTCTTCAGTCCGCGCAGCACCAGCCAGCTCTCGAACGGCCCGGGGATCGCGCCGCTGGCGCTGCGCCAGCCGCGCAGCGACTCCGCCAGTTCGGCCGAACGCGTGACGACCGCGCCACCGAGCACGTCCGAGTGGCCCGACAGCGACTTGGTAAGCGAGTACACCGAAGCCAGCGCCCCGAATTCCAGGGGCTTCTGCAGCAGCGCCGTCGCGACCGTGTTGTCCACGACGAAGGGCGCGCCGGCCTCTGACGCGAGCGTGGACAGCCGGGCGAGGTCGGCCACCCGGAGCAGCGGGTTGGTGGGCGTCTCGGCCCACAGCACCGACGGCCCGACGCCCAGCGCGGACTCCACGGCGTCGTAGTCGAGCAAGTCGACGAACACCGCCTCAGCGCCGTGCGGGCGGAGCTTGGCGGCCAGGCTCCGCGTGTTGTAGTAACCGTCGTCCGGCATCACGATCCGCTCCCGGCCGTCCGCCAGCGCCAACATCAGCAACGTGGAGGCTGCCTGTCCGGAGGGAAAGCTCACGGCGTAGCAGCCGGACCCCTCGATCGCAGCCAGCGCCTCCTCGACGGCCTCCCAGCCCGGGTTCGCATTCCGCCCGTACTCGGGCAGCGCCGGGTCGGGGTCGCCCAGCGACACATAGGTGCTGGTCGGTACCAGCGCAGGCCCGAGCGGCGCGCCCGCCGTCCGTTTGGTCCCCGCATGGATGAGCCTGGCCTCGGCACTGAATTCCACGAAACCATCATCCACGGGTGGCGATGCACGTTGATCGCCGAATGCTGCGGATTTCGTGCGCCTATGCACGGAATCCGCCGGTTTCGGCGATCATGGTCACCACCAACTCACTCCTCGACCTCGTCCTGGACACGCTGTCGCCTGCGCCCACGCCACGCTGCTGCCACGCAGAGCAGGAGCCCGAGGACCCCGACGACGATCGGCACCACGATCGTCAGCGCGACGATCTTGTCGGCCCAGCGGCCCGCGCTCGCGGTGAGGGCGGCCACGGAGGACGGCGTCTGGGTGTAGCTCTCCGTGACCACCTTGATCTTGGGCGGGGCGTTGAGGAGCTGGGCGAGCGACCTGGCGGCGGCGGCCACGTCCGGCCTGGTGGCGTACGTGGGCTGGGTGAGGATCGCGTAGAGGCGCCCGAGCCCCGTGACGTCGGGCCGGGCGGAGATCGTCTCGTCGACCCGGTCCATCGACACGATCGTGCCGGTGCGCGGCTCGACGAGGAGCTGGGTGTCGGCCGACAGCTCGTAGGCGAGTGGGATCGGGGCCTTCTGCAGCCCGGTGAGCAGCTGGTCGACGAAACCTTGGTCGTCGATGGTGAGCTGGGGCTTCACCACCGTGGCGAGATTGTTCAGGTCGACCCCCGCCGCCATCAGGTAAGGCGTGAGGGCCTTGAGCGTCGTCGTGCTCGGCAGGCCCGCCGTGGTGAGCCGGGTGAGGAGCGCCTGCTGGATATCGGCATGGTCCAGAACACCGCGATAGCGCGCGAGCGTGCGCCCGTCGACCGTCGTCGTCCCCGTCTGGTTGTAGACGATCGGCTGCCCGACCTCGTCGTTCCATACCGCGTACGGTCCGTCGCCCGCGCCGAAGGGGAACGCGACAGAGTAGGCAGGCGCACGGTCGACGGGGGCGGAGGGCGAGTAGGCGTAGGCCGCGGACGGGGTGGCGACGTTGCGCAGCGTGGTGTGGTCGACCGTGTACCGCTGGACGAGCTGCAGCGGGGGCAGGTCCGCGATGCTCTGGGCGTCGTCCCGCTCGACGACGACGGTGCCGTCGACCGTGTCGAGGGTGTGATCACGGCGCTGCAGCTTCAGCGGGTAGCTCTGCGCGGGCTGGGCCGCCTGCGCGAGCGTCACCGGCTCGACCAGCAGCGTCGCCGTTCCGGTTGCGTCGACGGTGGTGTCCTGGAGGCCGTCCCCCGGGTAGGTCATCAGCGTCGAGCGCAGCACGAAAGCCATGAGGACCGCCACCACGATGAGGACGATGCCGACCGCAAGCAGGCCATGGCGGCGGAGGCGGGTACGGGCGACCTCGGTCATGACGTCTCCTCCGGGGTCATTTGCGCGGGGGTCGGGGCGATGCGGTCGCGGCGTAGCCGGACGTCGCGCAGCTGCAGCAGCGGCGGGACCGATTCCGGGACCGACGGCGCGTCGGTGACGGTCGTGTACAGGCTGACGTCGAGCACCCACATCCCGACGTCGTCGGGCAACCCGCGGTCGGCCGCCCATGCGGTGAGCCGCTCGGCGAGGTCGGCGCAGAACCCGCCGTCGGCGGTGAGGTCGACAGCCGAGTCGAACAGGAACGTAGGGCGCAGGAACACCGGGAGCCGAGACACGATCTCCTGCTGCGCGAGCGGGTCCGGGCCCGCGGCGGTAGCCACGGCGAACCCGTAGTCGACGCTCACCCGCAGGTACCGCGCATTCGCGACGGGCCGCACCAGGGTCGTCGGGGTGAGCGCGACGCCCCGGGCCGCGGCGGCGGCCACGACGTCGGCAGGCGGCACGGAGCGACTCTCGGCGAGCCGCCGCACCGTCCTGCGGCCCATCCGGACGCGCTTGCCTGCCAGCCGCAACGAGGTCTCCGGGGGCACGAGGCCGGGCACGTCGGCCACGGCCGAGGCGAGCTCGGCGGGCTCGATCCCGTGCCGATCGGCGATCTTGGGGAGGGTGTCGCCTGGCAGGACGGCGAACCGGTTGAGCAGGCTGTCGAAGAAGTTGGCCAGCCAGGCCACGAGCGGGCGGCGCTCGGTCGGGCCCGGGCCCGGGTCGGGCGGCGCGAAGGGCACCGCGGTGAGGTCGAACGCATCGCCGGGCGAGAGCAGCGGCGTCGCCGGGGCGGGCATCCGGGCGTCCGGCACGGTGTAGACGAACGCGCTCTCGGTGGGCACGCCTGCCAGCAGGTCGGTGTTGCGGGTGAGGCTCACCCTGCCCCAGATGTTCTGGGCGGTGATCACGTCGCGGTCGGAAAGGCTGAGGGTGAACCGGTCGAGGCCGGGCAGCGGCTCGGTCGTGGCCGCGGCCGCGTCGGGCGTGAAGGACACCGGGGCGAGGCCTGCCCGGCTGTGCCCGTCGGCTGCGACGTGGCCCGCGAGCGCGACGCGGGGCTCGTCGGCGACGCGGGCCGCCACCGGTCCCCTCGGTCGCAGCGTCACCGTCGGCTCGCCGGTCACGGTCGCGCCGCGGTGCAGGTCGAAGCGGATGTCGTGCGCGGGCGCCGAACCATGCCGCGGCCATGAGGGCTCGGCGAGCGTGTTCGGGGCGGTGGGCTGCACCCACTGCGTCCAGTCCTCGGCGATCTGCGTGGCGACGCGCGCCAGCGCGACCAGGGCCGCAGCCGCACCCGGGTTCGCGGCGACCACGTCCGCCGCGGACAGCAGCGGATCCACGGCGGGGATGAGCGACAGGTCGAGCTCCAGGAGCGGGCGGATGCTCGCGAACTGGGCGAGCGAGCCGCCCAGCCCCACCCCGCCGTCGTCGGCCGCGAACATCACCGCGGTACCCGGCGGTGTGTTCAGGGTGTACCCGGTCGTGACCCTGTCCTGAGCGGCCTGCGTGAGGTCGAACGTGAAGTCGTAGGCGTAGCGGCGAAGGTCCTGCAACGTCGGCGAGGACGGCACAGCGGCCGCGACGATGCGCTGCTCGATGACGTTCGGCGGCACGGGGAACGCGCGCAGGGCGATCGGGACGTCGATCCGCCCGACGGTGTTGTCCCGCGGCGGCACGAGGAAGGTCAGCCAGTGCGATGACCGGTACCCCGTGGCCCACGGCACGGGCGCGATGTCGTATTCGAGCTGGTTGACCTGGTAGTCGACGTCGAGACTGACGCTGTCGAAGGCGATGTTCGACGCGGTGTGCAGCAGGAAGGTGAGCGCGGTGGACGCGTCGGGGTTGGCCGTGCTGTCGACCAGCGCGACCTCGGCGTCGGAGAGTGTGAAGCCGGGCATTCCGCTGAGGTAGCGCACGGTGGTGTGCGCGGTGAAGGCATCTTGGACGTCCAGGAGCGCCGTGACGATCTCCGACGGCGACGCGCCCGGCCCGAGCCGGTCCGCGACGTCGCGGAGTCGGTCGCCTTCGCCCACCGTGTACGGCGGGGTGCCCGGGTCGGGCGCCGGGATGCTGGTGCCTTTCGCAAGCAGGCCGGGCAGGTCGACGTTCATCGCGGCGAAGTCGGCCACGGCCGCGGCGAGCGCGTCGGCGGAAGTGAGGCCGAGCGCGAGCCTGCCCAGCACGCGCCGCGGTGTGTCCGCGGCTTGCACCGTCGAGGTGCGGACGATGAGGTTGACGCCCGCGCCGGGCTGCAGCAGGCCGGGGGCGTCGGCCAGGGCCGCCCCGAGGTCGGCTGCGGACACCCCGAGGCGGGCGGCGACGATGGCGAGGGTGTCCGCGGCGGTCGTGGTGGTGGACGGCGGCCCTGCCGATCCCGTCGGCCGTTCGACCTCCGCACCGATCCGCAGGATCCCGGCCGCGTTCGCCAGGGCGTCGACCACGAGCGGCAGCGGTGCGTCCAGGCCGTCGGCGAGCGTGCGCAGCGTGGCCGTGCAGACGGCGACGAGCACGTCGGGCACCAGGAGGAGCGGCACGTCCGCAGCGGCGGCCACCACTGCGGCGAGCGGCAGGTCGTGGGCGTCGGCGATGCTCGCGAGCGTGTCACCGGACACGGTGTGGTACTCCAGGGCCTCTGACAGTCGGAGGGCGACACCCGCGGCGAGCAGGCCGACGAGCTCGGCGTTGTCCGCGCCGACCGCCCACACCGTGGAGCGCTCGGCGAGCGAGGTCAGCGTGTCCCCTGGAGTGATCTTCTGCTGCTCGACCGGCACGCTCGCGACGGTGCCGACCGGCTGGCCGTGCAGGCGGGGCGCGGTGTCGCCGGTCCAGTCCGGCGGTGCGGTGACCGCCACCGGGACGGCGACGACGGCGTCGACCTCGTAGGCCTCCGACAACCTGGTCAGGAGCCTCTGGTAGAGCGCCTCACGGGCCGCGGCCAGGTCGGCGGGTGGCGCGGTGCCAGGCGCCGTGACCTGGGTGACGCTGTCGCGGATCGCCCCGGCGAGCTGCTCCTTCGCCGCGACCAGGCTGGCGTAGGCGTCCGCGTCCAGCCGGTAGGCCGCTGCGGCGTAGTCGGCCGACAGCACCAGGTCGAGCACCGCGAGCAGCTGACGGCCCCACACGTCGAGGTCCACGCCCTTGAAGGACATCTGCTGGGTCTCCGCTGTGAGCCCTTGCCCCCGCGTGTAGCCGTGAATGGGGATCGAGCCCGGTGCGCTCCACAGCGCGGTGACGTAGGCGCCTGTCGCGTCCGGTCGTGCGGCGAGCGGGCGCGGGGCGAAGAAGTACGGGGTGCTCGCGCCGACGGCGATGTCCAGTGCGGTGCCCGGGCCGTACTGCACCGCGACGAACCGGGGCGTGCCCGTACCCGCCGTGCTGCCGGTGGTGGTGAGCTTGAGGCGGGGGTTGGTGAAGGCGGCCTCGAAGGTCTGGGCGAACGTCCGCAGCGCGACCGAGCGCCCCGCTGCCCCCTCCGGCAGGAACGGCGCGATCGGCGTCGTCACGGCGGCCACGTCCGGGTTGTCGGCCAACGCGGGCTCGACGTGCGCCGTGCGCCGCAGGGTCAGCGTCGTCTCCAGCGGGAACAGCGCTTTGGGGTTGGCCTCGGTGACGGGCACGGCGAGGGTGACGGTCGCGGGCGGGACGAGCAGCAGCCGGTTCGCCGCCAGGCAGGCCACGTCGCTGTTGGCTTCGGCGAGCAGGCCCGCGGTGAGGTGGCGTTTCACGCCGTCGGACGCGAGCTGGGCCTGTAGCCGCAGCGCCACGGTCGACAGCGTGTCGTGCGCCTGTGTCACCTCCTGGTAGGTCCGGCCACCTTCCGGGGTGAAGGAGAGCGTGACGTCGGGGGCGAGAAGCCCGTCGACGTCGGCGTTCGCCGCTCCCAGCAGCACGACATCCCCCTGGTCGCCCGCGATGCCCGCCAAGGTCTCGCCGTCCGCGGTGGTGTGCGTGTGCGCGTCGGGGGCAGGCACCTGGACGTGCCGCGGGAGCGCGATCGGCACGCCCTCGACCAGCAACCCGGCCGTCCTGGCGTTCGCGGTGGCCAGCGCGGCCACCGTGGTGCCCGCCGCGGCGGCGAGAGAGGCCAGCGTGTCGCCCGTCTCGACCGGCTGGTCCGTGGTCGCCAGCAGCACCGACTGCTCGGCTGCCACCAGCCCCGCCACCTGCGCGTTCACCGCGCCCAGCACCGCCGACGACAGGCCGAACGCCGCGGCGACCGAGGCGAGGGTGTCACCAGCCTGCACCCGGTAGGGCGAAGTGAGGAGGGCGCCGACCCGCACCAGCCCGGGGGTGTCGGCGTTGCCCTCGGCCAGCACCCGGACATCGACGTGGTGCGCGGCCGCGATCGAGGCCAGCGTGTCGCCGGGGCCTACCGGATAGTCGCCGCCCCCGGGCAACGCGACCAGCGCGCCCGGCGCCAGCACGTCCACGGTGGCGTCGGCGTACGCGAGATCGGCGGCGGTCACGCCGAACCGGCCCGCAAGCCCGGCGAGGGTGGCCTCGGCGGTGGCCGCGACCGCGACCGGCACCACGATGTCGGCGCCCGCCGTCAGCGGCCCGCCCGCCGCGGCCACCGCGTTGACGACGTCGACCACGGCGAGCTTCGTCGCCGTCGCGATGCCGGCGAGTGTGTCGCGCGGGGCGATCCGGTAGGTCGCGCCGGACAGGGTGAGGGCCGTGTCCGGGACGAGCAGGTCGTCGCGCTGGGCGTTCGCCGCACCGAGCTGGGCCGGGTCGAGCCCGTTCGCGGCGGCCACGCCCTTGAGCGTGTCCGCCGCCGTCACCCGGTGCAGGGTGCCCGGCGTGAGCAGGCGCCCGACCTGCAGGGCGAGGCCCGGGTTGGTGGCGGCGACCTGGCCGGGGTCGGGCGCGTGCGGCGGGGCCTGCGCCGCGATGTGGGCCAGCGTGTCGTTCTGGAGCACGCTGTAGCGCGTCTCGACGACCACGGTGGCGCCCGCCGTCAACAGGTTCGCGGCGTCGGCGTTCAGTGCGGTGGACCGGTTGACCAACGCGAGCTCGGCCACCGGAACCTGGTAGGCGGCCGCGATGTCGGCCAAGGTCGCGTTTGCCGCGACGGGGATCGTCAGCTGGATCAGGCCTGCGACCGTCTGCAGGTAGCTCCAGGTCGCGGCGGCGAAACCGGCGAGGGCCTCGGGGGGCATCGGGTGCGGTGCTCCGCCGTCCACCGTGGTGGCGACCTCGACGGCGACGTCGTGCGAGAGCTGCCAGAAGATCTCGCCGTAGCGGTCGCGGTGCGCGGTCGCCCTGGCCGCGACGCCTCCGAGGCCGCTCAGGCCGACGGGCGCGAACAGCTCCCCCGGGCTCGCCGCGTACACGCTCGCGTCCAACGTCAGCAGAACCTCGACCGACGCGGTCTGCGCGGTGCCGACGATCCGGTATCCGGGCAGGATCGCGGGCCACTGGCTCAGCGCGGCCAGCTCGTCGGTGTAGCGGACCGGGACGTCGAGCGCTGCGGGCGCCGACAGCCGGTTGCCGAACACGTCCTGGTACTGCCATCCGAACCGGGCGGTGGATCCGACGCCCGCGTAGGGGTCCTGCAGGTCGCCCAACGCCACCGCGCCGCTCCGGGCGAACCGGTCCACCCGGACCTGCTTCTGGTAGATCCACGGCTCCGTGCCCGCGACGGCGGTCAGCTCGTGGTTGAGCGGGCCGCTGGTGGGTTGGGCAGGCCCGATCGGCAGTCCGTCCGCGCTGGCGACGAACCCGCTCGCGGCGTCGTCGGCGAGACGGTAGCCGACGAGGTTGAACAGGACGGCGAGCTTGGTCGCCGCGTCGTCCTGTCCGGTCGTGTGCGGGTCCGGGTCCGCGCGCACCACGCGGAAGCCTGCCGCCCCCCCGCGGAGCGTCCCTCGGTGGACGAGCCAGCTCGCGTAGGCCTCGACCGCTGCCCCCGGGTTGAGCGGTGTGTCGGCCAGCGCCGCGACGACGTCGGCCACGCTCGTGCCGAGGGCCCGCGCGACGCCGCCGATCGTGTCGCCCGGCGCCACGGTGTGATCGGTGCGGTCGACGGTCACCCTCGAGTTCGGGGCGAGGAGGTTGCGGGTCTCGGCGTTGGCCGCACCCAGGTCGGCCACCGTCGGGCCGCCCAGAGCGTCGGCGACCGCGCGCAGCGTCGAACCGCTTGCCGAGGTCCGGTACCGGCGGGGCGCGGCCAGCACGGCGGCGTTCGGGTCGACGGGAGGGTCGAGGACGACCGCCGTGTTGTGCAGCGGCCGCAGCGCGATCGTCGAGGTCGCGTCCAGGTGCGGGTGGAGCGTGACGAGCAGGCTGAGCGTCGCGGTCGGGTCCTGGTTGAAGATCTCCGGCGGGAGCCCGCCGCCGTAGCTCAGGTAGTAGCCGCCGGTGTTGGTCACGGTGGCCTCCCACAGAAGCGTGAGGAAGCCGTGGGGATCGGCCATCGACGTGGCGACGGGCGCCGCGGGCGTGGACTCGGCAGCGGCGGCGAGCGCGGTCATCGGCGGCCGGGACCGGGTGGACAGGTTCGTCTTGAGCAGCACAATGTCGGCGGGGGCGACCTGGTCGGAACGCAGCCCGGCCGCCGCACCGGGCCGGGCGTCGGCGGGGTAGAGCACGGCGAGGACGGGCGCGTCCGCTGCGCGGTCGAGGTGGGTCAACAGCAGGGTGAGGTCGTCAACGGCGCCCGCGTCCGTGCCGAACACCTCGAACACGGTGGGGAGGAACGCGCCCGGTCGAGTGGGGTCGGGGGCGCGGCGCACCCCGAAGTCGATCAGGGTGCCCCAGCCGAACCCGGTGATCGGCTGCAGGTCCGCTGGCGACGTCGGCGCGGCCTCCAGCCCGCTCACCAGGTCGACCAGGAGACCGGGACCCGGGTCGGGGCCCGCGGTCGCCGCGACCTGGACGCGCAGCGCGTCCGGGAACGGGTAGAGACAGGGCGGCGCGGCACCCGGCGCGGGCGCGGCCGGGTCTTGCGTGAGCCGCGGCGGAGACGGTGTCTGCCACGGCACCGGCTTGCCCAGCGCGTACCGCCGGGGGGCGACGACGGTCGTCGGGTAGGGGCCCGCCGCCAGCGGTGTCTCGTCGATCGGCGGGCGCTGCGCGAGCTGCGTGGCGATCGCGGCGAGCATGGCGCGGTCCTCGTCGGAGAGCCGCACGTTCAGGGTGCCTGCATTGGCGAACGTGATCACCGGGTGGGCCTCGGCTGCGGCCGACAGGGTGATCCCGTAGTCGGCAGGCAGCGTCGACGGGGGCGTGACCTGCTGCCCGGTGAGGGCGTAGAGCGGGTAGAGCGGCAACGCGGCCCGGTCGTGCGGCGTCGCGGCCGTGGTCGCGCCGGGCGCAGGCAGCCGCAGCCCGTGCAGCAGGAAGCGGGCGAGCGTGCCCGCTGACGCGTCGAACGCTCCCGCCAGGGCGAGCTTCTCGACGAGCACGCCGAGCGGCAGCTGTTGCGCGTCGGGGACGACGACCGTGTCGAACCCGACGTCGCGGTTGGCCAGCACGAGCTGGTCGACGGTGAGCCCGAAGCGGCGGGCGACCGACAGCGGCGTGTCCTCCGCCGCCGCCGCGTAGGTGAACTCGGGGAGCCGAATCGCGGCCAGCGGCGTCAGCAGGTTCGCGTCGTCGAGGTTCGCGCCGCCTGCGACCAGATCCACGCTCTGCCAGGCCCGCGCGCCCGGCGACCGCGGCCAACGTGTCGTTCGGTGCGACGGTGCCGATCGCCCCGGAGGGCAGCACGACGGTCGCGCCCGCAACCAGCAGGCCGGGGCCGTCGTCCACCGCCCGCACCAGGTCCGCGGGCGCCAGCCCGAACCGCGCGGCCAACGAGCCGAGGCTGTCGCCGCCGCGGACCTGCGTCGCAAGCCCGAGCGCCACGACGGCCCCCGGGCGCAGGGCCTGCGCGTCGACGTTGGCCCCGACCAGCTCGCCGAGGGTCGTCTCGAAGCGGGCGACGACCGCGGCCAGGCTCTCCGCGTCCGACGAGCCCGCCGCCGCGCCGACCGCGTACGGCAGCGGAGGCAGCGCGAACCCCGACCCCACGACCAGGAGGCCGTCCACCGCCGCGGCGGCCTGGCCCACCTCGGCGAGGGACAGCTCGTAACGCCGCGCGATCCCGCCGAGGGTGTCGCCGGGGCTGACGAGGTAGGGGCCGGTGGGCAGCGGGATGACGGTGAGCGGCGCCAACAGCAGCGACACGTCCGCGGCGGCGCCGACGACCACGTCGATCGGCGCAGCCAGCCGCGCCGCGATCCCCTCGAGCGTGTCGGTCCCGAGCACCGTGACGTGGCCGCCCGCGATCGTGAGCACGCTCCC
This sequence comes from uncultured Actinomycetota bacterium, assembly GCA_963826705.1. Classification (GTDB taxonomy): domain Bacteria; phylum Actinomycetota; class Actinomycetes; order Mycobacteriales; family Pseudonocardiaceae; genus Pseudonocardia. The sequence goes on along the minus strand of CAWGYF010000023.1, from coordinate 93,523 downwards.
GACGTCCAGCACCCCGGCGCGGTCGCGCACGGCCCTGGCTACCGTCAGTGGGCTCGTGCCGAGGCGGGCCGCGAGGGCGAGCAGGGTGTCCCCGGCGGCGACGCGCGCGCTCCGGTCACGGATCGCCAGCCGCGCGCCGGGGGCGAAGAAGGCTTCGGAGGTCTGGTTGGCGCGTCCGATCCGGACGACGGCCGCATCGGACGCGGTGGCGTCCGCCCCCGGGCCCGCCGTCGTGAGCGCGAACCGGTCGGCGATCTCGTCGAGGGACTCGCCCGGCGCTGCCGTGTACGGGTAGAGCCGAAATTGGTCCAGCGCGTCCTGCACGAGCTGCCGCAGCAGAAGCGCGAAGCATTCGGCGAACAGCACCGCCGCCATGGACTCGTCCGGCCCCCCGTCCGGGGCGAGGGGCCGGGGCGCGGCACCGCCGGCGAGGTCCTGGAAGTAGGTGGCGAGGAGCGCGCGGTAGTCGGCGTCCACGAGGTATGGGCCGGAGGAGAAGTCGACGGTGGCGCCGTCGACGGTCATGCTCACGAACGGCGGCATCGGGAACACCGTGAACGAGGGGTTGCGCGGCGATGCGGCGGGCAGCGGCCGCACGTCCAGGACGACGCCCCGGGTGGTGAGGAAGTCGACCACCCTGGCCAGCGGGAGCTGCCGGGTGGTGAGGTCGACGTGCAGCGCGCGCAGGTGCTCGGCGGAGACGGGGCTGTCGGCGTCCAGCGGCGCCACGGCCGGGTCGTCCGCCGCGGCGCGCAGCGAGAGGTCCGCCGACTCGACCGCCCACAGCAGCGCCTCCCGCGCGAGCCGCTCGAAGGGCGAGAGCAGCCGCCGCGCGAGGGTGGCGAAGGTGTCGCGCGGGCCGACGACCAGCGGGCCGCCGTCGGCCGTCACCGTCGCGTCCGGGACGGCGAGGAGGGTTCCCGCCTGCAGAAGCCCGACGACGCCTGCGTTGTCCATCCCGAACGCGGCGAGCTCGGCGTCGCTGGCGTCCACGCCGGGCCCCCCCGCGAGGCCGATGATGGCAGCCCGGTTCGCCACGGCCAGCGCGCCCTCCATCTGTCCGTGGTCGGCCACGAACAGCGCCGCGACGACCTGCGGCGCGACCGCCCCCGTCGGCTCCTCGCCCGGCCGGTCCCCGACCAGCCCGGCGGTGAGCATCGGCTGCAGGTGGACCTCGACGACGAGCCCGCCCGCCGCCACCGGGGAGACGAGCTCGGCCCGGTCGTGCCAGCTGATGCCCAGGGCCGCGACGTCGGCGAAGGCCGCGGCTCTGGCGATGGGGGCGCCCGTCTGCGGCGCGCCGAGCATCCACGGTGTGGGGGTCGCGCTGCCGATAGTGATCGACTCGCGGACCGTCGCGCTGAACGACAGCGTGATGTGGAAGAACAGCACCTTCACCGAGAGAGAGATCGACACTCCCGCCTCGAAGGTGAGGTGGATGGGCTGGTAGCTCTCCACCACGGCCGAGGCGTCGGCATAGGCCTCGATGTCCAGGCTCGCCGAGAGGATCGCGAAGTCGATCCGGCCCTCGATGTGGATCTGGATGCCGACCGTGCCGCTGATCCGGTAGTAGATCGACGTGGACGTCGGGTCGGCGTCGGGGTGGAACCAGGCCAGGACGCCTTCGAGGATCCCGACCACGCCCGCGAAGAAGTCGGCGTGCAGCGGACCGAGCGAGATCGCGTACCCGAGGCCGACCCGCACGCCGATGCCCGCCACGATCACCGGGTCGAAGCGGCCGTTCACGACCTGCGGCACCTGGCTCGACGTCGCGCCCGACAGCACCCCGAAGTACAGCCCGACCGCCGCCGACACCGGGATCGGGACCGGCACGAACACGATGACGTCCACCGACAGCGCGCGGGAGAAGTCGAGGTTGCGCGGAAAGCCCAGGTCCACCAGGAAGTTGCCGTTGGTGTACACGTCGATGTCGATGATCGGCAGGGTGATCGTGGCCTCGCCCGCCTCGATCGTGCGCACCGCGTCGGGCAGCTTCAGCTCGGTGTGGAAGACGCCGAGGCTGTCGCTGATCTTGCGGTAGAGGATCTCGAACTCCAGGCCCGCCAGCTTCCCGACACGCTTGCCGTCCAGCGCGACCCGCAGCCCGTAGAGGACGGGGTCGTTGAACACCGCGGACAACGTGACCGTCTCCAGCGCGGAGAACTTCGTGGCGAAGAACCATCCGGCCGTGGCGTCGAAGGTCAGCGCGGGTAGCTGCGACAGCGGGTTCTTGCGGCGGTCGACGGTGCGGTGGGCCCCTTCGAGGGCGTCGATGACCGCCCCGATCGTGGTGAGCGCCTCGGGCCTGCGCAGGGCGACGTGCTGGCCGAGCCCGAGGTACTCCAGGTCGAACACCTTGTTGCCCTGGCCGGGCACCGACGGCGCGGGCTCGGTGAGGAGGTCCCAGGTCAGGCCCGGGTCGCTGGTGTAGTCCACCCCGAGGAACGAGCCGAAGAGCGAGAGGTCGACCGACTTGGGGCGGTCGGCCGTCGCGGGCGAGTAGAACACCTGCACCGCGGACAGGGTGATCAGCGGGACGTTGAACCCGATGCCGTCGTAGCGGAACCCGATCCGGAAGCGGGTGAGGTCCACCTCGAACGTGAAGTCGTGCAGGTTGACGGCGTTGAGGAAGTCCCAGGGCGGCGTGAGCTGGAAGTTCGAGCCGGGCGCGGCCTTGTCCACCAGGAACACCAGGAGATCGCCGAGGCGCATGTCCCCCAACCGGACGGCCAGGACCGCGTCGCGGCCCGGTCCGAACAGGGCCGTTGCGTCGGCCCTGAGCCCGAACAGGTCGAGGGTGGCGAGCAGCTCGAACTGCACGCCGGATCCGCTGGGCGCCGGGAGGTTGCTGCCCGCCGCGCCGGCACTGGGGACGTCCGCCATGGCTCCCGCTAGGCCCCGGGCGCGCTTCCGGGCTCCTGCTTCTGGCCCTTGTTGACACTCGTCACGCTGAAGCCCAACGAGACCAGGGTGATGCCGAACAGCTGCGGGAGCGGGTTGGAGGTGGTGAAGTCGAGGGCGAGGCCGATCCCGTAGGTCTTCGTCGCCGTGTTGATGACGAGGTCGGTGATGCGGATGGTAGCGGTCTCGATGGCATTGACGATCTCGCCGAGCACCGGCAGCTTCGCGAGGTCGTCGTGCGCGGTGTTGATGATTCCGGTCAGATCCGTGAAGTTCAGCGCCGTCCCGATCTGTTCGGCGATGGTGTCGAGGGAGCCGAGGCTGATCGCCTGGTCGAACGGCTTGTGGTACTCGACGACGATGCTGCCGGTGTCCAGCTTGCCCGAGAGGGTGAAGATCTCGCCCGCGATCTGAACCGTCACGGTCGCCGCGAAGTTCTTCTGCGAGCCCCCTGGCGTCGCTGGCGGGTCCGTCGCCGCAGCCACGGTGGGGTTGGGGTTTGCGAGCATGGCGTGTCCTTCCGCTTCTCGTCGGTCTAGGCCGGGAGGTCCTTCTTGAACGCGCCGTACCAGCCGAGCGAGTTCGCTCCGGCTGCCGGGTCCGGGTTGCCGAAGACGAACAGGTCGAACGTGGCTCCGGGGGGCAGGGTCTTGCCGAACACCGACAGCGCGATGCCGGTGAGCTTGAGCAGGTAGGCCTGGCCGTCGGCGAGCAGCTGAACGGCGAACATGGTGATCTTGAGCACGCCCTCGACGGTGATGGCGTTCGGGGCGCCGGTGGAGCCCGGCAGCTTCAGACCCACGACCACCGCGGGCTTCCCGGTCCCTGGCGTCCAGGCCACCACGAGGTTCACGACGAGTCCCGCCTTGCCCGCGAGCGACCCGACGCTGCCCAGGTTGAGGTCGTAGACCAGGGCGAACCACGACGGGCCGAGCGGCGCCGTGTCGAGGTCGGTGTCGACCGGCAGGACGCCGAGGTCGCTGAACTTGGCCGTGCCACCGCCTGCCCGCATGCCCGTCGGCGTCACCGGAAAGTGGTTGGCGAGCCCCGCGGACCGGGATCGGGAGGCGCCGACGTCGAAGCGGACCTGGCCGGGGTCGAAGGCGAACGTGCGGACGGCAGGCGTCGCGGAGCTGAAGCTCATGCGCAGCTGCAGCTCGCTGTACACGAGGCTGTCGTAGGAGAGGAGGTCCACCGGGACCGGGCCGGTGAGCGCCCGGAAGGCCAGCGTGCCCCAGAACGAGAAGGCCGTCTCGACCGGTGCGGCCTGCCCGCCGCCGCTGGGCGCGGCAAGGGTCGTGAAGACGGCCTTGGTCACCCCGATGCTCGCCAGCGCCGTGTCCTGCGCGGTGAACGCCGTCGGGTCGGTCTCGGAGAACACGTACGTGCCGCTGTCGCCGTGCTTCTGGAAGACACCGTCGAGCTCCAGGAGGTTGCCGGTGTCGCCGTTCGCGGTCGGCCTGCTGAGTCGGGTGCCGAACAGCTCGTTCAGCGCGAGGCGGATCCGACTGCGGAAGGTGGCGACGACGCTGTTGGCGAACCGCACGGTCAGCGAGCGCACCGAGAAGTCGTAGCCGGTCGTGGCCAGCGCTCGGGGGTTCTGATACGAGATCAGCCCGAAGATCGAGCTCTCGCGGGGCTCGAGGCCGTCGGCGACCGGCGTCTGGGTGACGCCGACGTGGTGGGCGACGAACCGCGCGGGGTCGATCCCGGCGGCGAGGCCCGCGATCTCCGGTGGCAGCCCGTCGAGCGGCACGTGCGCGTTGAGGATCAGCACGCCGTTCCAGGCGGGGTCGGTCAGGAGGGTGACGAACGGGAGGAGCTCCGGGTCCGAGCTGCTGTCGGCGTCGTTGACGATCACCTGCAGCCGCCCCTGGGTGGCGGCCACGTTGCGGTTCAGCCGCGAACCCAGCGCCCAGGTGTTGGTGTCGGCGATGAGCTCGACGAGCGGCTTCCGAGCGTTCTTAATCATGAGGATCGTGCCGTGCTGCGGCCATGTCGCCGGGTCGAGCAGCAAGCGGTAGTCGGCCACGGTGATCGTGTTGTCGGCACCGACGTAGGGCCGGAACGCGTCGGGGTCGGACACGACCACGAACTGCTGGTTGGTCAACAGCGCGGCCTTCAGCGGGTCGGCGACGTCGTGCAGCGCGAACCGGGTAGGCCGCGACTGGGCGATCTGCAGCGTCGCCCAGCGGGACCTGTCGGCGCTGAACGTCGCGACGAGCCCCTGCGGCGTGACCGCCGTGACCGGCGCGGGATCGACGGCGGGATCGACGATCAGGCTTTCGGGCACCGGTGCGGGCGCGGGGGTGGGAAAGCCGTGGATCACCTGGCGCCGCTGCTGGCTGAGCACCTGCACCTCGAGCCGCTCGGGCGCGGTGAGATCCGCGGTCGTCCCGGCGTGCGGCACCAGCGGGTAGGCGATCGTCGCCGCGGGGTCGTCATGGGCAGGAAGCGCGTTGACGGGCACGTCGAAGAACGGCAGCAGGGTGCCGGGCGCCGCGCCGGAGGGCGGCGCATAGAGTGCTGCCCCCTCGGGCTGGGCGAAGTAGTTCAGCGGCGCGTCCGCGGTGAGCGACACCCACGCCGTCGACACCGGACCGGCGAGGCGGTCTCCCTGGTTGGCCAGGCGGGTCGTGGCGGTCGGGTCGAAATCGCGCGCGTAGGCGGGATGGCCCGCGGTGAAGGTGAGCGTGGCGTGCGCGTCGGCGGGCGGGCCCGCGGCGACCGTCTGCGTGCGCGAGGCCGCGAGCTCGACGTACTCGGCGCCGCCGACGCCGCACAGCAGCGCGGGTGCCGTCTCGTGCTCGGGCGGGCGGAGCCAGAACCTGCCGTGCGGCACGAGGTAGAGCGGATCGCTGTCGCTGGGCTGCAGCCCGGTGGGCCGCGTGGCGAACTGCAGGCGGGCGTCGACCGGACGCAGGTCGACCACGGACCCGAGGTTGGTCCGGTAGAACGATCGCAGCGCGCCCGGGTCGGCGAAGGAGAGCCGGGTGCGCTCGGGATCGAGCGGGGCGAGCGGATCGAGTTGGACGGCGAGGTCGACGGCCTCCGCCGCGTCGGCGGCCGCGGCGGGCGTCGCGACGTCGAAGACCGCGAACCGCTGAGACGTCAGCGCGCCCGACCCTGCAACCTCCGGGTCGTCGAAGAAGAACCGGCAGCCGACATCGAGCGCGTCGAGCGCGTCCGCGCCCTCGGGGCCAACGGGCAGCCGGGCGGACAGGAGCAGACAGCCCGCGGCCGGACCCGTGATCGGGATGGTCACCGGTCCGGTGACCACGGCAAGCTCGGCCGCGCCGTCGTCGACGGTCAGCCGGATGTCGCCGGAGGCGGCAGGCGCCACCGTGAACTGGGCGGCGGCGGCGTCCAGGCGCAGCGGCAGGCCGCCGTCGAGCACACAGCCGTAGTTGCGGAACGGGAAGGGGGTGAGGGTGGCGAGCGTGCCGCCCTCCGGACCGGGGTCGAGCAGGCTGATGCCGACCGGGTTCCAGTCGAGCGTCGGAAGGTTCGGGTCATCGATCCACAACATCCGGGTGCCCGCCCACGTGCGTGTCTCGAGCAAGGCGCGCAGAGCCTCGACGAACGGCACCGGGCTCCGCACCGGGCGGCCGAGGAACAGGTAGACGCCCCCTGCGACACCCCAGCTGTCGGCGGCGCTCAGCTCGGCCGCCGTGGGCGTGCCGAGCGGGGCGACGAAACCGACCCGGAGGTCGTCCTGGCTGACGCTGGTGGGCCTGCCCTGGTAGAGCGCGCCACCGATCCTGGGCACGAAGCGGAAGTCGACCGGGTCAGCCATGGGGCGGTCCTCCCGGAATCGTCAGCACGTCCGCGGCGAGGACCGGGAAATCAAGGGCGTCTGCTCCGTTCGCGTCGAGTCCGTCGTCGGTCACGGAGAGCGGCGCATAGCACGAGTCGGTGTCGTAGAGCGAGCTGAGGGTAAAGCCGTCGCGGCGGCGCCGGAACTCCAACGGCAAGGGGTTGTCGATGAACCCGGGGAATCGGGGAATGGGCGCGAACCATTCCAGGAGCTGTCGTACCGTTGTGCCGAGCGGCACGAATTGACGTTGGGTGCCGCCGATCAGAACGGGTATCAGCGGCTGGACCACCGCGCGGCCGCGGAAGTAACCGACAAGCTGCGGGCCTGCGTCGCCGCTCTTGTAGTAGGCCTGCGTGGCATCCGCGAGGGTGGCGAGATCGTCGGCGCCCACCACGGCGACGTTGAACGCGGGCGCCACGTTGCCGCCGCTGTCGGCGCGCGGAAACGACCGGGCGGGATAGCAGAACCGGACGTGGCGCAACCCGCGCGCCGCAGCGGTACCCGTCGTCAGAGCGGCGGTCAGGTCGATCACGTCACCGAAACCGCCCTGTGCTGTCGCGATCGGCGGAAGCCGGACCGAGCTGAGAAAGGCGTCGACGCTGATCTTCGGTACGGCAGAGGGGCTCGGGATTCCGACGACGTCGGCGACGACGGTCGGGCCGCCGACGAAGCCGCTCAACCCCGTCGCGCCCAGGTTGGTGGGCACGAACTGGCAGTGGCTGAAGTCGAGCCGCAGCCGCATGCCGGGTTGGATGTCGAAGTAGGTCTGGGCCGTGCCGTCGCGACTGACGAGCCCGTGGGTCAGGTGGAGGGTCTCGGGGTGGGTTGCGGGCACCCGCTGGGCGACGATCCGGCGCAGCACCTCGGTGGCCCCCGGCCGCAGAGCGCCGCCCTCCAACTTCTCGGCCTTCGCCAAGAAGAGATCGAACGCGTCGAGCAGCGCAGGGCGCATCGTGGCGGTCGAGAACGACCACACGTTCTTGTCCGCGATGACCTGCCCGGCGGCGCCGCCGCCGACGAGCGTGAAGATGCCCGCGTCGATCAAGGTGCCCGGGGCGGGCGGCCTCCCGTCGTGGAAGAGCCTCGGATCGATGTCAACGGCGATTGCGTCGCCCACGGTTAGCGCAAAATTGTCCGGATTGTACAGAGTGCACCATGGTCCGGAGCCGACGCGGAAGACGCTGAAGCCCTGAGCCGTGAACGGTTGGCCGGGCAACAACAAGACAGACCCCTTCAAGAGGGCGACAAGAATGCCGATCGAACCGGCAGACAGCTTCCCTTGTCAAGCGTTTCAGACAAGTCCTCGAATGCGCGCACATTCCAACCAGGACCACTTCGCAGGCCGCGCACGCACGTCGCAGAGTCCACGGACCCTGCGAAGCGACAGCGGACCCTGCGAGGACGGCGCCAACGCGGCGTCCCAGCCCTACTGGATGCGGCGCTCCGCCCCGGCCCAAGCCTTGTCGCGCAGGACGAACTTCTGGATCTTGCCCGTCGAGGTTTTCGGCAGCTCGCCGAACGTCACCGTCTTGGGCGCCTTGAACCGCGCGAGTCGGCTCTTCACGTGCTCGATGATCTCCGCCTCGGTGACGTCGGCGCCTGCCTGCACGGTCACGAACGCGGCGGGCACTTCGTCCCACTTCTCGTCTGGCACCGCGATGACCGCCACCTCCAGGACCGCGGGGTGGTCCATGAACGCCTGCTCGACCTCGACGCTCGCGATGTTCTCCCCGCCGGAGATGATCACGTCCTTGCCGCGGTCGCGCAGCTCCACGTAGCCGTCCGGGTGCACGACGCCGAGGTCACCGGTGCGGAACCAGCCGTCAGGAACAGCCTCCGCGGTCGCCTCCGGATCGTCCAGGTAGCCGAGCATGACGTTGTTCCCACGCAGCGCGATCTGCCCCACCGAGACGCCGTCGGCGGGGACGTCAGTGCCGTCGTCCGCGATCACCCGCGCCCCGCAGGAGATCATGTTCCCGACGCCCTGACGCGCCTTCAGCCGGGCCTGCTCCGTCGGGTCCAAGCCGTTCCACTCCGGGCGCCAGTCACAGATCATCGCCGGTCCGAACGTCTCGGTGAGCCCGTAGAGATGCGTGACGTCGAACCCCAGCTCCCCCATCCGGCGCAGGATCGCCGGGGACGGCGGCGCCCCACCCGTCGCCACGCGCACCGGCGGCGACACCGGCCCGCCTCCGGGGCGTAGGCCAGCATCGACAGCACCGTTGGCGCCCCGTTGAGGTGCGTGACGCCCTCCTCGCGGATCAGCCGCCACACCTCGCTCGGTTCCGCCTTCGGCAGGCACACGTGGGTGGCCGCCGCGGCCGTGACCGCCCACGGAAAGCACCAGCCGTTGCAGTGGAACATCGGCAGTGTCCACAGGTGGACAGCGCTCGGCGTCAGCCCGGTGTGGCCCACCATCGCCAAGGCCTGCAGATAGGCGCCCCGATGGTGGTACATCACGCCCTTGGGCCTGCCCGTCGTGCCGGACGTGTAGTTGATCGACAACAGCCCACGCTCGTCGTCCGGCGTGATCGCCAGCGGCGGGGCGTCGGCGATCCGCTGCTCGTAGTCGTCACCGGCCCGGATCCGCGGCGGCGGGTGGGCCATCTGCGCGTAGGCCGCGTCCACCAGCCCGTCGAACACCGGGTCGTGCACCAGCACCGCAGCCCGCGAATGCTCCAGGATGTGGGCCACCTCGCCCGCCGACAGCCGCGTGTTCACCGCCACCAACGCAACCCCGGCCCACGGCACCCCGAAGTTCGCCTCCAGCAGCACGTGGGCGTTCGGCGCCAGCACCGCCACCGGACGCCCCTGTGCCAGCGTGGCCAGCGCCCCCGCGAGCCTGCGGCAGCGGTCGTGCAGCTCCGCATACGTCCAGCGGCGCTTGCCGTCGACGACGCCGATGCGGTCCCCGTGCGCGGCCGCGGCCCGGTCCAGAAACGACACGGGCGTCAGAGGCTCGAACGACAGGGCATCCATCAGCTCAGACATCGGGAGCCTCCTCAGCGACCCCTCCGGACCGCGGCGACATGCGACGACAGATTCTGGCATTGCCGGTCCCGCACCGCCGGTCGTCGGCGCATGATCGGCGAAAGTGGTGCCGCCAGGGCTCTGGCGCACCTCTGGCGCCACTGCAGGCGATCATCGGCTCACCAGACGCTCCTCCGCCTCAGTCCGCCTTAGCGATCGGAGCCTCCCGGGCCACCGTGACGGGTGTGCCCGCCGTCAGTCGCACCGCCACGTCCCCCACCACGATCTGTTCGGTCCCGCCCTCTGGGCCGCCCAGCAGCAGCTGCACCACGTTGCTCGCTCACGATGGCCTCAGCCGGAGGTGCCATAGGTGTCGGCCAGCTGCTTGTCGGTCTCCGGCAAGGAGAGGTAGACGTCCAATGTCGAGCCGGTGCAGCGCTGCGCCCCCATCGCGTTGCCGTATTGCGCGGCCCGCACGATGTCGCCGTCCTGCAGGGAGCCGAACGCCATCCCCGCGGCGAAGGAGTCACCCGCTCCGGTCGTGTCCACCACGTGTTCCACCGGGATCCGCGGGACGACTCTTTCCGCGAGGCCCCCCGACTCGTTCAGCCAATACACCACACAGCCGCGCTCGTCGAGGGTGACGCAGACCGACCGCACCCCGTGGCGCAGGCAGTGCTCGGCGAACTCCGGCAGCTTCTCCGGCGGAATGGGGGTGCCTGCGTCGTGTTCCTCCAGCGAGATCTGCGACGGGAACCAGCTGCACCCGGCCTCCTCCAGGTTCATCTTCAGGATGTCGACGTGGGGAAGCCACTCGTCGCGCTCGACCCAGAGTCGTCGCCTGCGCTCACCCCCGGTCACCAGGGTGCTGGTGGGTCCGTGCGCGTCCAGCAGGACCGTGCCCGCGCTGTGCCCCTTGATGTAGGCCAGCGTCGTCTGCCCGACCTCGTAGTCGGTGATGGGCACGCAGACGAAGGCGTCGGCGTGCAGCGCGAACTCCACGTCGGCCGGGGTGATCGGGGCCATGAACCCGGTCTGCTGCTCGATCCTGGTGTTCTGGTCGACGTAGGTGAGCTTGACGACCGCCCCGTGGTCAGTCCCCGACCGGACGCCGGTCAGATCGACATTCGGGAAGGCGGAAAGCAGCTGTCTGATCGGGCCCTCGTCCTCGCGTCGTACGTGGACGATGGGGTAGATCCGGTCGTCGTCGTCGAGGAGCGCCGACAGCGCGGCGACGGTGTAGAGCGCACAGCCGTACTTCTCGAAGACCTCGCCGCGGTGGGTGATGATGCGATCAAGCGGAATCGGCCCCAGGACCGCGACGCTGCGGTTGGCAGACACTAACGCCCTCCAGACTCCTCGACCGAAACGTCGGTAGCGGAAAACCTAGTATCGCCCTGCGGGGTCCCGCAGACCCCGCGGCGCTGATGATCGTTCAGACGGCGGTGTTATCGGGGATGGATCACCGGAAACGCCGCGCTCGCCGCGATCATCCGCGCGCCGCCCCGGCGCGCAGCAGGAGTAGTTGGCTATCCCGCGCCCACCGCCACAGCCGGGGGCAGGGTTCGGCGGGTCAGCCCGAACCGACGTTGCCGCATCTGGTGCATGACCTCCAGAACGACGGCCAGCATGATCAGCGGCAGCCCGATCGCGCCGAGCAGGTTCAGCGGCGGCAAGCTCAAGTCGTCGGTGGCGTCGAGCGCGACCGTGCCGCGCACCGCCTCCAGCGCGTGCACCGACGAGTTGCGCAACGTCGCGGCGGCGCCCGGCTGGGCGGCGAGGCCGACCGACACGGCGTCCACCGTCGCGTGGTCGATCACGACAGGGTCGGTGGTGCGCACGCGGATGCCGGACGAGGTCAGGCCGATCTGGACGCCGCTGACCGTCGAGGCCGCCTGCAGGTCCATGCCGGTGTTGCCGCCCCGGAGCTGACCGCCGGTCATCTGCATGCCGGGGCTCAGGTTGCGCACCGCGCTGTTGCCGACGCTGTCGGTCGACAGATCGTTGACCACGATGCCGGAGGTGCCACCGGAGGTGACAAATCCGTCGTCCCCGCCGATCAGCGTGAGCTTGTTGGCGGTGACGCCGCCCGCGCCGCGCTCGACCCGGACCCCGGTACGGCTGGCCTTGACCGTGACGCTGTCGAGCAGGGTGTCGTGGCCGCCGATCGCCATGCCCGCGACATGCGCGGTGTCGATCGTCGAGTTGGTGACGTGCAGGCCCTTGGTCGTCTTCTCCACGACGATCCCGACGCGGCCCCCGGTGAGGGTGACCGAGTCCATCACCATGTTGACCGAGTTCACGTGCACGAACACACCGTTGGGCTCGTCGGCGGTGGTGATGTTGTGCACCGTCCCCCCGGTGACCCGGTTGAGCTCCAGCCCACCCGCCCCATCGCCGGTCAGTGTCAGACCGCTGACGTCCACGTTGCTCTGCCCGTTGACCGACACCCCGTAGGAGCGGTTGCCCGTGGTGCTGATCCCGGCGATCGGCCGCGGGGTGGCCTCGGCGCCGGACACGAGCACGCCGTTGTCGCCGTTGTTCCTGGCCTTGACCCCGTTCATCACGGTGGCCAGGTCACCGCGCATGACCATCCCGTTCTGCGTCGAGTCACCGATGGTCACATCCTGCAGCTTGACGCCTTGGGACTGGGCGAGGATGAGCCCGGTGGAGTTGCGCAGCAGCTGGGTGCCGGTCAGCGCGCCTGCGCTGCCCTTGCCGAACGAGATCGCCGGAGAGCCCGGATCGTCGCCGGTCGGCTTGGTCCCCAGGTCGCTGAACGTGCTGTCGGTGGCGTCCAACCTGCCCTGGTCGGAGACCCGGATGTAGGGGCGCCCCGGCGCGTCGGCCGAGACGGCCTGTCCAGAGCCGATGTCGATCGAGGTGACTGTGACGCCGCGGAACTGGATACGTCCGCTGCCGGTGTACAGGAAGGCGGCGGTGTTGACGTCGTTTCCGCCCGCGAGCTGCAGCGTCTTGACCCCGTCCACGTTGAGCAGGGTGCTCGGTGTCATGACGACCGCCGCGTTCAACCGGGCCGTGTCGCCGTTGACCGTCATCCAGGACGACGGGATCGCGGCGTCGAGCGTGGTGAGGGACACCGTGCGACCGTTGCGCGCCACGCGTTGCAGCAGGCTGCCACCAGACACCGAGTCGATCGACGTGGCACGGACGATGACCAGCTTCGCCGGACGGCCGCGACGGTTCCAGGTGACACTCGCGCGCTGGGCGGCGGCGGCGCGCTGCGCGGCCGCCTTCGCGGCCTGCTGAGCCGCCTTGAGCGCGGCGGCCTTCTGCGCCGCGATGCGCTGTGCCTCCGCTTCTGCTGCAGCCTTCGCTGCGGCCTTCGCGGCCGCTTCGGCTTTGCGCTTGGCCTCTTGCTCGGCCCGCCGCTCCGCTGCCTGTTGGGCCGCCTTTCGCGCGGCCTGCGCGGCCTCCGCGGCCGCCGCCCGCTGTCGCCGTTCTTGGAGCTGCTGTTGCTGTTGCTGTTGCTGTTGCTGCTGTTGCTGTTGTTGCTGTTGTTGCTGTTGTTGCTGTTGTTGCCGCCGTTGCTGCTGTTGCTGTTGTTGCTGGCCGGGGTCCGGGGTGACCGGGACCTGGGCGGATACGCTCGGCAGGTTGGATGCGGCCATGGCCACGCCCGTGGGGATCGCCATCGCGATGATCGCGACGACCGCGCCCCCCATCAGCACCCGCCACGCAGTTGCCCGCTTCACGCGACGCCCCGGCGAGCGGCCGCAGAGTGCCGCTGACCCCACAACGACGGTCTTGAACGCTGCGAGAAAGCCTTGTCGACGACCTGGTTCACTGATCTCCTACGGGCGGACGACCGCGGCATGGCGGGACGGACGGAAGGCTGTGCGGGCTGACCCGGCCGGGCACCGGCGCTCCTGTCCGCCGTCCACGTCAAGACGCCAACGAGCGGCAACCGGCCGATTTGCGAGCTCAGCACGGATCGTCACCCTAGAGCGGATCTTCACCCAACCGTGCACCCTGAGAACCCAGCGGGCTGATCCGCGCCTACAGGTCGCGACAGAGCGCCGAGCAGTGATCCGATTAAGCAACTCACGCTTCGATGTGGTCCGATCGGACGAACGCCGTCCCGGATGGCGCAATGTCGCTGTGTGCCCCATGCAGCGGGCCGGGTGTGCAGCAGGGTGGCCCTGCTGCGACTGGGTCGGAGCAGTGTCACCCTGCTGCGATGCGGACGTGGCCCGGCCACGGCGTCGGCACCGCCCCACGGCGGTCGCGGCTAGGCGGGGGCCACGTCGGTTTCGGTGTGCTGGGCGGCGGCCGTGCCCATCGCGGCTGTGATGGGGGAGGGCCGGAAGCCCTTGAAGGTCAGCCACAGACCCAGCGACAGCTCCCAGAGGGCCACCGGGAGGGTGGCGATCGCCGTCCAGGCGGAGATCGGCTCGATGACGCCGAAGAACACCGCGACGCTGGAGGCGATGAGCAACGGGGCGCCGATGAGTCCGGTCAGGGGCAGGACTCGGGGTACGAGGCCGGACCGGTACATCAAGGTGCCCAGCAGGACCGCGCTCAGGCACGGCATCAGGGTCTGCCCAAGGAGCATCGTCCCGTTGTAGGTCGCGACGAGCGACGCGCCGGTGGCGACCAGCGAGGCCGGGTCCGCTCCGCCGCTTGCGCCCAGGCCCTGGCGGAGGTGGACGAGGGAGAGCAGGCTCAGGACGCCGGTGAAGATCATGGCTGCTTCGAGGGTGCGGACGGCGACGAAGCCGAGCGCCATGCCTTCGTTCTGCCGCTTGACCACCGGGAAAAGTGTGACGGCCGTGCCAATGCCTGCCAGGGCGACGATCACCTCGAGGAGAGCCCCCCAGAGCACGCCGGTGCTGCTGCCCGAACTGGTGATGAAGTTCGGATCGGTCTTGAGGTTGCCGTACAGGCCCAGCGTGGGGATCGAGATGAACGTGATCAGGTAGAAGACTCCGGCGACGAGCGCGGTCTTCCGGAGTGGGGTCATCGGGCCTCTCCAGGGGATCGCCGGGTTTGCGTTGGGATGGTCATGTCTGTCTCCTGCATGTCGAGGCTCGATGGCGGGTGTCTGTTCTCAGCGGTGTCGACGCTGCGACCTGCCGCCGCGGGGCCTAGGGCGGACTGACCTGCCGTGCCGCGAGCCTTCCGGAATATATCGAGTACCCATCCACCTTTCGCGCGACCGCCGTCGCCGACACCGTCGCGACCACCAGCGGCGCCATCCGCACACCGCCACCCCGCCCACCCCACCCCAGCGCGGCACGCGGCGATCTCGGCGCGGGGCCGCGACCACCCACCGCCCGAAAACGTCAGCTCCACCCCACCCGAGCCACTTCGCAGACCGCGCACGCACCTCGCAGGGTCCACAGACCCTGCGAAGCGACAGCGGACCCTGCGAGGACCCCGTCACGCAACGCCACGTGCCTCATGTGCCGGGCGCTCTCAGTCAGGCTGCGGCGAGGCGGAAAGTTGAGCCGCTGCTGCCTGCCGTCCAGGCGTCGGGCAAGGCTGCGGCCAGGGCATGCTGGGCGCGCCAGCCCGTGCAATGCCCCGGCACCACGAGATCGGGTGCCATGGCCATGAGTTCGCGGACCGTTGGTCCGATGATCGGTTCGAACGCCGGGCCGCCGAGGTGCAGGCCGCCGAGCAGAGCGTGCAACCGCGGCACACCCGTGAGACGTTGGGCGTGCCGCACGATGTTGACCGCACCCGCATGCCCGCAGCCGGTCAGCACCATCAATCCGCAGCCCCGAACGTGCACGACCAGGGCCTGGTCGTCGATGATCAGCGGATCGTGCCGCCACTCCCCACCCGACCAAGCCTGGTGAGCCGCAGGCATGCCGCGCTCGAACTCGGTAGTGCGGTCGACCTCGCCGGTGACGAGCACGCAGCCGTCTACCAGCAATGAGGGCTGCCTGCGTTCGATCACGCTGAAGCCCTCACCCTCCAGTGCCCGCTTGCTCAGCGTCGGAAGCTCCTCGGGCTCGCGACCGGGCACGGCCAGCCTGCGACGGGTCCAGATGTGGGGGTGCACCACCATCGGCAACGACCGCGCCCCGCGCCTGCCCGCGAGGCCTGCCAGCCCGCCTGCGTGGTCGAAGTGGCCGTGGCTGAGCACCACGCCCTGGATCTCCGACAGGTCGACCCCGAGCCGGTCGGCGTTGGTCACCATCGCCGTCGGCGACAAACCGGTGTCGAACAGCAGCGTGGTCGTGGTGTCCCCCCGCCGCACCGTGACCAGGGCGGAGAAACCGTGCTCGGCCACGAGACCGACCGCTGTGGACCCGCCATCGAACTGCGGGGCCGCAGCCCGCGCCACGCCGAACGAAGCACGACCGACGCGGTCATCACCGGTGAGCAACGCGTCAAAGACGTTGTCCACCAGCGTGGTGACCAACACCTCGTCGACCGGTTCGAGCGCGATCGGATCGACCGCCGCACCGGCAGCCGGGCGGGGGACGGCCGCGCGGACATCGTCGGCGTCAGCCACTGCATCGCACATGGTTCTCCCAGCTATTCGACGGGCAGGGGCGTCGGCGGGACCACCGTCACTACACGTACGCGCTGTGCGCACCCATGACTTCGGTCCGCCAGTCCTGGTACTGCTTGTCGGTGACCTTGCCCGTGGGCGCCTCCCCCAGCTCGTCGACGGGATCCTGGCCACCCCGCAGCGCGATGTGCAAGAGCTGGGAGTCGGTCTGCGAGCCGCTGGCCACGGCCACCAGTACGCCGCGTGAGGCCAGCTCCGCCCGGGTGGCGTGGGCCAGCACGTTGAGCATCCCGAGCCGGGACGACTCGTCGTCGGGCAGGACCGAATCGGCGATGTTGCCCGCGACGAGCACAACGGTTGCATGCTCGGCCAACGCCGGAAGCAGTCGCTCGAGCAGCGCGAACCGGCCCAGAAGCCCTTCGGCCAGGAACGATCGGACGCGGCCGACGAGTGACGCGCCCACGGGATGGACGGTCACCGGCAGCTGGACGTAGTGGTCGATCTGTCCGAGATCCAGGCTGTCGACCTCGGACGGATCGACCGCCATTACGTCGATACCCTCGCCTGCCAGCAGCTCGGCGATCGCCGCCACGCGGTCGCCCGACCCGGTCACCAGTGCTCGCTTCATAACGCTGACCCCTCGCCGCACCGGCGTTCCGGTGCTTCCGTCACGAGCGTGTCGGACACCCACCGTGGCCGGTGCTGCCTCCACAATCTCATCATTCCAGTCCCTCTCCTTATAGCGTGTCTCGAACGGCGGCGAGGAACCGGGACGCGGTGACCCCGTCGTGCGAGCGGTGGTCGTGGGGCTCACGATCCACGCCACACCCGGCGGTCCGTAGGGCCGATGGCCCCAAACGTGACCGGCCATCGGCCCGACTCGCACTGGCGATCGTCCTATTCGAGCAGTCGTTCCCGTGCTCCGTTCACGCCAGCGGTGGCGACACGAGCCCGGTCTGGTAGGCGAGGACGACCAGTTGTGCCCGGTCGCGCGCGCCGACCTTGGTCATCGCTCGGGCGATGTGGGTCTTGGCGGTGGCGGGGCTGATCAGCAGCCGGGCCGCGATGGCGGTGTTGTCGAGGCCAAGCGAGGCCAAGGCGGTGACCTCGCGTTCGCGGTCGGTAAGCGTAGCCAGCCGGGCGAGATCGGCAGGGGACCGCTGTGGACCGCTGGTGAATGCCTCGATGAGGGTGCGGGTGACGGTGGGTGAGAGCAGCGCGTCACCCGCGGCCACCACGCGCACGGCGGCCCGCAGATCGGCTGGGTCGATGTCTTTGAGCAGGAACCCGCTTGCCCCGGCGCGCAGAGCGGCGAAGACGTACTCGTCGAGGGCGTAGGTGGTGAGCACGACCACCCGCACCCCCTGCAGCGCGGGGTCCGCGCAGATGAGCCGGGTGGCCTCGATGCCGTCGAGCTCGGGCATGCGGATGTCCATCAGCATGACGTCCGGGACGACACGGCGGGCCAGCGCGACGGCGGCGAACGCGCGGGTCTCCATGTCCACCAACAGCCGGTCGCGTGCCGCCGCCAGCGCCGCCGTCATGGTGTCGTCTTCCTGCCCGCACGCCGCAGACAACAGCCACCAGTCCACTTGCCGTCCCAGCATCGCCGCCGCGACGATCACCGCGCGCGCCGCCGGGTCCAGCTCCGCGAGCCGCGCCTGCACCGACGCTGTGAACGGCGGCGGCAACCCGGGCGCCGCAAGCAACTCCTCCACGAGAAAGGGACTGCCCTCCGCGGCCGCCACCACCGACTCGACCGTCGCAGCCGACGCCGAAGGCCTGCAGGCCAGAACCATGTCCCGCGCGTCCACGTCGGGCAGCGGCGCGAGCGTCAACAGACCGATGTTGCGACGCACGGACAACGTGTGAAACGAGTCGGGTCGCCGCACAGGGCGGCTCCGAGCGCACCGTGACCACACACAGCGCGGCCGTCTCGTCGAGGTTGTCGGCGAGATACTCCAACACACCCAATGTGTCCGGGTCCGCCCAGTGCAGGTCCTCCAGACCCAGCAGCAGCGGGGCCGCCGCCGAGACCGCCCGCAGCAGCCGCAGCACGGCCTCCCCGCACACCAGCGGACTCGCCGTGACCACGGGAGGTTGAGCTCCCGGATCCGGCAACACCGACCGGAGGCCTGCCCGCCACGGCCCGAGAACGGCCAACCCTGCCGGGTCGAACCCGCGCAACACCTGCAACAGCGCCTCAGACAGCGGTCGATAAGGCACCCCGGCGCTCACCGCCAACGCCCGCCCGGTAGCCACCGTGCAGCGCGCCGCACGCGCAGCTCCGACCACCTCGTTGAGCAGCCGCGACTTGCCCACCCCGGACGCGCCCGCGAGGACCACGACCCCACCCCGGCCCTGCCGAGCCTCGGCCAACGCGGCGCCCAGCATGGCGATCTCGGCGTCCCGACCGACCACCACCGGACACCGCGCATCGGTCATAACTGCAGTCTGCTCCAACAGCCAGCCCGAGAGCCGCAGGCGGCGAGGCACATAGCGCGATGAGCCAGGGCCACAACGGCTCCGAACCCAGGTCGTCCGGTTCGCGAAGCGGTCGACCTGCGGACTGAGGCGCCCACCGGCATGCTGACCAGCATGATCGGAAGGTTGGAGAAGACGGTATTGGACTGTCCAGAGCCCCGGGCTCTGGCCGCGTTCTACGCCGAGGTCCTCGGCATGCGCATCAACGAGGAAAGCGACGACTGGGTGGTGATCGGCCGCGGACCGGGCTGGCGCGAGCTTGCTTTCCAACGTGCTGCGACGTGGGTTCCGCCGGAGTGGCCCGATCCGGAACGCCCGCAGCAGCTGCACCTGGACGTCCGCGTCGATGACGTCGACGCGGCCGAGCGCGCGGTGCTGGCCCTCGGCGCCCGAAGGCTTCCCGCCGAGCACGAGCAGGGCTTTCGGGTCTTCGCCGACCTGGTGGGGCACCCGTTCTGTCTGGTCTTCGGCTGAGCCTGCGCTGTCCGCTCCGGCCGGGCCCGAGGACCGTCCTACCCCACGTGTCAGGACCTTCGGCCACTGTCGACACAGCTGCCGCCACGAGACGATGATCTCGACCAGCGAGCACGGGCCCACCTGCAGCGCGGCAGTATCAGGAGGTGTTCTCGGTGGCTGGCATCGGCTCGGACGAGGCGGTGGTGACGGCGTTGCGACTGGCAGCCATGGCGCCGTCGGTGCACAACTGTCAGCCGTGGCGCTGGCTGGTCGGGCCTGCGACGGTGCATCTGTACGCGGACGGGTCTCGGCAGGTCCCGGCGACCGATCCGCACGGCCGCGATCTGTTGATCAGCTGCGGCGTGGCGCTCAACCACTTCCTCGTCGCGCTGGCGAGCCTTGGCTGGGACGCACGGGTGCGGCGAATGCCCGATCCGGCTCGGCCCGGCCACGTCGCCACCGTGGAGCCGTTCCCGCGCACCGCCACCACCGCCCAGGACGATCTCGCCTCCGCGATCCCGCGACGGCGCACCGACCGCCGACGATTCAGCTCATGGCCGGTACCTGCCGAGATAATCGGCCAGATGCTCGAGCTGGCGCAGGACTACGGCGTCGGGCTCGAGGTGATCACCGAGCCCGCCTTGCGCTGGAAGGTGTTCCGGGCCATCACGACCGCCGCGGAGCAGCAGGTGGCGGACCCGGCCTACGTCGCCGAGATCACCGCGTGGAGCGGCCGCCCCACCGGGTCCGACGACGGCGTTCCGGCCGCCAACGTGCCGGCACCGCAACACGCCCCCGGCCAGATGCCACTACGCGAGTACGCCCGGCCGACCCTGACGCAGTCACCGGACACGGGGGAGCCCGAGAACGCCACCCTGCTGCTCTTGACCACCCCGACAGACCACGCGTTGGACTGGCTCCGCGCGGGCGAGGCGACCAGCGCCATCTTGCTCACCGCGACGAGGCACGGGCTGGCCGCCAGCCCGCTGACCCAGCCGCTGGAGGTCGATGACACCCGGGAGTTCATCCGAAGCCGCGTGGCGACAGCGCATAGCGCCCACCCCCAGATCCTGCTGAGGATCGGGTGGGCGGTGCCTGGCGCGGAGGAGCTGCCTCCCACGCCACGGCGGTCGCTCGACGAGATCGTGGCGCTGCTCGAGGAGTGAACAGGCACGCCCTGCCCAGCGACGCCTCGGGATGACGGCCGAGCGCGACGTGAGCGGGGTCCACTCAAGATCGAACCCCGCCGGTGTGAACCTCGCGCGCTGATCGGCCGCCGCCACACCATCATGAATGCGGCCACTCGCAGTCCGAACGCAGCGGTCGGCGGGACGTTCGGCCCCTGTACCGGTGCGACCAGTCCGGGGAACTCTGGGTTGCATGACGCACGACGACCCGCTTGGCGGTCGGCATGGCCTGCAGCGCAGCCGCACGGACCGGGTTCTCGGAGGGGCCGCGTCTTCGCCGACACCACCCGCAACCTCGACACCATGGACCCCGCTGCGCCATATCCACGAACCCATCGACCGCGAGCGGTCCACCGGACGTCCCGCCGACCTCGGCACGGCCATGGCTGCGCTCCTGCCCGCAGGCCAGCATGCCCTCGTGCCCTTCCGGATCGGGCACCCCACCACCAGCGCCCTGCGCAGCCCGCGCCGCCCCGCCGAAGAGGTCGTGCTCCCATGACCGGGACCGTGCGCAGGACCTGGCGGATCGGTCTGATCGTCGTCCTCGCCGCCCTCTGCGCCTGGGTCGGGATCCCCCTGCAGCGTCGACCGGATCCTCGGTCTGGCCGGAGCGCTGCTGATCCTCGGCGCGCTCCCACTCGCTATCACGACCTGGTGGGGCGCCGCCACCCCGCTGCTCGCCCACTCGTGCCTGCTGCTCGCGTGGCCGCTGCGCAGCCGCGCTACCCCGCGATGAGCACCGCCGGACACGCGGCAGCCGCGCTGTGCGCTCGGCAGCCGACGCGGGGGGAAACGCGCACGCGGCTCTACCGCAACGGATCGCTGGAGAGGGAGGGCTTCGCCATCGCCGAGATCAGTGAGCTCCTCCAGCAGGAGGGGGTGACGATCTGGCTCGACCTGCACTGTGCCGACGACGCCGACCTGACCGTCCTCACCGACGAGTTCGGGCTGCACCCGCTCGCGGTCGAGGACGCCATCCAGCCCCACCAGCGGCCCAAACTGGACCGCTACCCCGATCACCTGTTCCTCTCCGCCTACGCCGTGCGACTCGACGACACCACGTCCGAGCTGGCCAGCAGCGAGCTTGCCGCCTTCATCACCCCCCAAGCCCTCATCACCGTCCGCAAGGACGACGGCTTCGACGTCGACGTCTTGGTCAAGCGGTGGGACGACAGCCCCGACCTCGCCGTGCACGGCGTCAGCTACCTGCTCCACGGACTGCTCGACGACATCGTCGACAGCCACTTCGCCGCTGTGCAGTCGCTCGACGACCAGATCGAGCAGCTCCAGGAGGAACTGTTCGCCGATGCCGGGCCCGGCATCGAGGTGCAGCGGCGCAGCTTCGAGCTGCGCAAGAGCCTGGTATTGCTGCGCCGCGTCGTACTGCCGATGCGGGAGGTCGTCAACTCGCTGATGCGCCGCGACATCCACCTGCTCGACGAGGAGATGACGCACTACTACCAGGACGTCTACGACCACGTGCTGCGCGCCACCGAGTGGACCGAGAGCCTGCGCGACCTCGTCACCACCATCCTCGAGACCCGCCTCACGATCCAAGGCAACCGCCTGAACGAGATCATGAAGAGGCTGACCGGATGGGCAGCGATAATCGCCATCCCGACGGCGGTGACCGGTTTCTACGGCCAGAACGTCCCCTACCCCGGCTTCGGCCAGACGTGGGGCGTCGTGGCCAGCGTGGTCATCATCGCGGTCATCGCCGGGAGCCTCTACATCATGTTCAAGCGCAAGGGATGGCTGTGAGCTGCTACATCGCGATCGCTTCGTAGACGTCGACCGCGCCGCCGATCTCGAGGACCGGGCAGCCCTTCGCGAGCTCGACCGCCGAATCGAGGCTGTCGGCCGACACGACCGAATAGCCGGTCAGGCCACGCGAGCCGCCATCGCTGACCGAGCCGCCCGGGCCGACCGTCTTCGCGGTCCCGCTCGCGGCGCCCCCGTCGACGACGGCCGAGCCGAGCTCTCCGAACCACCGACCCCACTTGGCCATCTGCGCATTGCGCTCGGCCTCGTCGGCGGCCACACCCTTGCCGCCGCTGTACGCGAACACGTAATTCGCCATCTCCTGACTCCTTCCTCGTTGTGGTCAGCGCCGACCTCAGACACGGGCGACGCTCGGTCCAAGCCGGATCGCTGCACGGGCGACTGCCCCGGCAGGCTCACGCCCAGCGGCTGATCTCGCTGTGGGGGTACGGACGGAACTCGAGGCCTTCCGCGCCGAGCTTGAGGCTGGTGAGGTAGGCGCCCCAGTTGGTGCTGCACCCGCTCATGAACTCGCTCGCCTCTCGCCAGCCTGCGTGGGTGAACAGCAGGGTCGTACCCGCGTCGCCGAAGGGGCGTAGCTCGAACGTGATCAGCGTGTCGATCCAGGAGTCGGGCCCGTCGACGACCCGCCACGTGACCGCCTCGTCCCTGTCCGAGGTCACCTCCATGACAGCGGAGGGCGTTCCCGTGTCGCCGAAGTAGACCGAGAAGCGGCTGCCGACCGCGCTCTCACCCCGCAGCCGGCGGCCGGTCCACCAGCGGGCGATGCCTTCGGTGGTGGCGACGAGGTCGTGGACCTGCTTCTGCGGGGCGTCGATGCTGATGCGGTGCAAGATGTCGGGCATTGTCTCTGTCCCTTCGTCGGGCTCCTCGTGCCGGATCGTCCGGCCGATGTGCCTGGGTGACGAACGGCGCCCCCCGCGACGGACACCCCGGGGCGATGATTTTTCTCGTCGGTCCATGTCCGTGGGCGACGATCCCGTTCGTCACCTACCCGAACAGCCCCCGTCGACCACTGGAGGACCGATGCAGTACGCACTGCTGATCTACGGCGGCCAGAGCGGACGCGAGAGGTCAGGCCCGCTCGATGGCCGGGTCGCAGACGTCCTCTCGCAGAAGAACGTGACCGGCTGGGCTCGGCTGCACGCACAGGAGTCGGCCACGACAGTGCGCAGCGGCGACGCCCGGCCGCTGCTGATCGACGGGCCGTTCGTCGAGACCAAGGAGCACCTCGCCGGACTGGTCGTCGTCGAGGCCGCGGACCTCGACGGGGCCCTCGCGGTCGCCCAGGAGCTGCAGGACACGAGGATCGGTGGGGCCATCGAGGTCCGGCCTGTCTTCGAGAGCGCCTTCCGTGGCGCTTGAGGCGGTCTTCCGTGAGCACTGGGGCCGGGTCCTGGCGACCCTGGTCGCAACCCTGCGTGACTTCGAGCTGGCCGAGGACGCCGCTCAGGAGGCCTTCGCGATCGCGGCCGAGCACTGGCCGCGAGATGGCGAACCCGACAACCCCGCCGGGTGGCTGATCTCCACCGCGCGGAACCGGGCGATCGACCACATTCGCAGGCAGCGCGTGCACGCCGAGAAGACACAGCTGCTCGCCCACGACCTCGAGGTCGGATCGGAGGACACAGTGGACAGCAGGTCCGCATTCCCCGACGAGCGCCTGGAGCTGATCTTCGCCTGCTGCCACCCCGCGCTCGCGCTCGAGTCTCAGGTGGCGCTGACGTTGCGCGCCCTCGGGGGCCTGTCGACCGAACAGATCGCACTCGCGTTCCTGGTCCCGACCGAGACCATGAGCAAGCGCCTGACGCGCGCGAAGCACAAGGTCCGCGACGCGGGCATCCCCTTTGCCGTGCCACCCGACCACCAGCTGCCCGACCGGTTGGGGGCCGTGCTGGCCGTGGTCTACCTCGTGTTCAACCAGGGCTGGGGCGCAGGTCGGGTCGACCTCGCCGCCGAGGCGATCCGGCTCGGCCGAGCCCTCGTCGAGCTCATGCCCGACGAAGCCGAGGTACTGGCCCTGCAGGCCCTGATGCTCCTGCACGATGCGCGCCGCGGGGCCCGCCTGCGCGACGGCGCGGCCGTGCTGCTCGGCGATCAGGATCGCACGCTCTGGGACGAGGACCAGATCGGCGAGGGCCGGTCCCTGCTCCAACGGGCGATCACCCGCGCAGACGCAGGGCCGTACACGGTGCAGGCCGCCATCGCCGACCTGCACTTGCAGCAGCCGCGCGACTGGGGTCAGATCGCTGGGCTCTACGACACCCTCGCCCGGCTCACCGGCTCGCCGGTCGTCGAACTCAACCGGGCCGTCGCCGTGGCAGAGCTGCACGGTCCCGCGGCAGGGCTCGCACTGATGGACCGCCTCGAGCTGGACCACTACCGCTACTTCCACTCAGCGCGGGCGCAGCTGCTGCAACGAGCCGGGCGCACGGACGAGGCGCAGCAGGCCTACGCGCGTGCGCTCGAGCTGGCCCAGACCGACACCGAACGTCGGTCACTGCAAGAACGGCTCGCCGAACTGCGGCTCCCCGATTGACGGCACACAAGCACGGGGCCAGGAGCGCCCGGCGAATGAGGGCCCTGGCCCGCGACGCCCAGGCACCCTCACCGGTCAGTACCAGATCATCGCACTGCTGGCCCGGGGGCGTCTGATGGCCTTGATCTCGGGCCGGTCGAGCGGGGTTGTCGGGGTGGCTGCGCTTATTGCGGTCGCTGCCGAGCGTTGATCGCCGGTTGTGGGACATGAGGGCCATATATGGCCGTTATGTCCCAATATCGGCGATCACTGTCCGTCGGGAGGCTCGCAGCCAGCCATGATCGTCGAGAGTGGTGTCGGCGGCGCACCGCCGCACTCTTGACACCACATGCGGCGATCACGATCACCGTGGCGACCGCGTCGACAACTCGACGATGCCGCGCGGGACCTGGCGGCGGGTGTCATTGCGGTGCTGGCGGAGCGGACCCTGCTGGACGACCTGCGCGACGTGCTGCGCGCCGCGCAGCCGCCGAACTGATCACCGCTGTTCAACGACGACGGCATCGCCGCGCTCGTCGACGGGTGATGCCAGCGATCCGCGACGGCGCGGGCAGTGGCCTCGGGGTCAACCCTGAACTTCCCGCTCGGACACCCTGAATCGCACTTCACCGGGGCACAATCCCGACAGCCCCTCCGTTGACCTGGATGAACAGCACCGTCCCAGAAGAGGATCCCATGTCGTACCCCAACGAGCCCTACTCCGACACCGTCCCGAACGCGATTCCGTCGGCGAGCAGCCGCATCGCGGCGATCATCGCCCATTTGTCGGCCCCGATCGCGGCGTTGCTCAGCGCCGGGTCGCTGAGCCTGCTCGGCCCGCTGCTCGTGTGGCTGGTCAAGAAGAACGACCCGATCGCCCGCAGGGCGGCCGCAGGGGCCTTCAACTTCAACCTGACGTTCTGGCTGCTCTACCTGATCAGCTGGCTTCTGATCTTCACCGTGGTCGGCGCCATCATCGGCATCCCGTTGATCGTCGTGCTGTTCGTGGTTTCTGCGTGGTGCCACATCAAGGGCGCCATCCGTGCGGCCGACGACCGACCCTACGACTACCCGTTCCAGATCCGCGTGCTGTCCTGACTCCCCATCCTCAGAGCACGAGCAGCTGGTCGAGGGCCGCCGGTCCGCGGCAGGATCCGCGTCGGGTGGCCCTCAGGGGCAGGCACGGTTCCCCGCCCACCCCGCGTCGTGCCCTCGACGATCAGATCGAGCGTAGGAAGCGCACGCGGCAGGTGTGCTTTCCGCACCTTCGGGAGACGGGGATTGGAGGAAATCGAACGCCCACCCGACGCCGGTGCTCGACCACGCTCCGTGGCGGTCATCCGGCCGCTCCGCCGAGACCGGGTCGGCGTCCACGAGCACGTCCAGGTCGCGCGACATGACAGGGTTCTCGGCACCCACAGGTCATCGGTGCCTGCGAGCTCTCCACCAGCGAGGTCGTCGAGGTCCACGGTCGGCTGCTCGGGCAACACCTCAGCCAGCGGGTGCAATCTTCATGATCGGAATTGTCTTTGCAGTCCCGGTGCCATTTGTATGGCATGACGGTCGCTTCCGGTAGTGCGGATCCGGATCCTGGTCTATCGGCCATCGATGTCGGTATGATTGAGTTAAGGCGACGATGCACGACGTCGCGACGGTCGGGCGCCGAACGCGGTGATACCGCGGATCTCGGTCACGGCTGCTGCTAGCGATTGCCTCGACCCCCGAGGCGGTCGAGGGCCAGCATGTGTGAAGGGTCGAGGCGCCGGCCGAGACGGCGCCGGAGGCTAGGCCGACGATCGGTGAGTGACACATGGCGCAGCGTGGCGTGACTTTTCAGGGTGCGATCTTCGACGTGGACGGGGTTCTGGTCGACTCCCCTCATGAGTTGGCATGGCGTTCGGCTCTGAAGGAGCTGATGGAGGGCGAGTGGAGCGACATCCGTGACCGCACCACGTGGACGCCGGAGCGTTTCACGCCTGCGGTGTACCAGCAGGTGGTGGCGGGGATGCCGCGGATGGCCGGGGCCCGGGCCGCGCTGACGTACTTCGAGGTGCCCGAGGTCGACCGGCGGGCGGAGCTGTACGCGGCGGCCAAGCAGGAGCAAATCATCACGCTCATCGAGCAGGGCCGGTTCACGGCGTTCCCCGATGCGCTGCGGTTCATCCTGGTGGTGAAGGCAGCGGGGCTGCGGGTCGCGGCGGCGTCGTCGTCGAAGAATGCCCGGCTGTTCCTCGAACGGATCCGTCTGGACACCTTCGCTGCCGAGCAACGGCTCGACTACGACTTCGTCCACGAGGGGATGACCTTGGAGGAGTTGTTCGACGCTGACATCTCCGGCCGGGACTTCCCCCGCGGCAAGCCCGACCCGATGATCTTCCTAGCCGCGGCCGACGGGCTCGGCCTGGCCCCGGGGGCGTGCTTCGTGATCGAGGACGCCACGAGCGGCGTGCAGGCGGCCAAGGCAGGCGAGATGGCCGCGATCGGGGTGGCCCGCGTCGGTGACCAGGACCTGTTGGCCCGCGCGGGCGCCGACCTGGTGGTGACGACCCTGGACGACGTGTCCCTGCGGGCGTTGGAGCAGGGCAGGCTGGAGGAGCGGCGTGCCGCCGAGGAGATCCGGCGCAGGCACACCGAGCAGCCGCCGACCGTCTGGACGCTGGTTTACGACGGCTTCGACCCCGCCCAGCAGGGGCTGCGCGAGTCGCTGTGCTCGCTGGGCAACGGCTACATCGTCACCCGCGGCGCGCTGCCCGAGGCCGTCGCCGACGACGTCAACTACCCGGGCACCTACTTCGCAGGCCTCTACAACCGGCTGGTGAGCCAGGTCGGCGGCCGCGACGTGGAGAACGAGGACCTGGTCAACGTCCCCAACTGGCTGCCGCTGCGGTTCCGGACCGCAGGCGGGGAGTGGTTCGACATCGCCACCGCCAGAGTCGAGCAGCACCGCCTCGAGCTCGACATGCGCACCGGAACGCTCACCCGCTACATGACCTGGTGGGACCCCGACGGGCGGCGGACGAGAATGGTGCAGCGCCGGTTCGTCAGCCGCAAGGACGAGCACCTCGCCGCGTTGTCGACCGAGTTCACGGCCGAGAACTGGTCGGGCGCCCTCGAGGTCGATGCGGGCCTGGACGGCCGGGTGGTCAACGCGGGTGTCAAGCGGTATCGGGACCTGAACGGCAGGCATCTGAGGGTGCTCGATCAGGCCGAGGTCGACGACGAGACGATCGACCTGAAGGTCGAGACGGTCCAGTCGCAGGTGCGGATCTCGCTGGCCGCCCGCACCCGGGTGCTGCGCGCAGGCGCGATCGTGCCTGCCGACCGCACGCTGGTCGAGGAGCCCGGCTTCGTGGCCCACCGGCTGATCCTCCCGCTCGAGCAGGGACAGCCGACGACGGTCGAGAAGATCGTCGCACTCTTCAGCTCTCGGGACCGGGCAATCGCGGAGAGCCGCTACGAGGCCCGGCTGGCGGTTGCCGACGCAGGCGACTTCGAGGAGCTGCTGGCCCCGCACGCGGCCACCTGGAACACCGCCTGGCACCGGTTCGGCATCGAGATGGACAGCACGAACCAGTGGACCACGAAGGTCCTGCACCTGCACATCTTCCACCTGATGCAGACCGTCCCGCTGCATGCGACCCATCTGGACGTCGGTGTGCCTGCCCGCGGCTGGAACGGGGAGGCCTACCGGGGCCACATCTTCTGGGACGAGCTGTTCATCTTCCCGTTCCTGAACTACGAGCGGCCGTTCGTCGCCGCCGCGTTGCTGCAGTACCGGCACGCGCGCCTCGGTAAGGCGCGGGCGGCGGCCAGGGCCGCAGGCTACGCCGGGGCGATGTTCCCCTGGCAGAGCGGCTCAGACGGGCGGGAGGAGACCCAGAAGGTACACCTCAACCCGAAGTCCGGGCGCTGGTTGCCCGACCACTCGCACCGACAGCGGCACGTCAACATCGCGATCGCCTACAACGTCTGGCAGCACTACCTGGTAACCGGCGACATGGCATTCTTGCGCTTCACCGGCGCCGAGCTGCTGATCGAGATCGCCCGCTTCTGGTCCAGCATGGCCCAGTACAACCCCGAACGGGACCGCTACGAGATCCACGGTGTGATGGGCCCCGACGAATACCACGAGGGCTACTCGGACGCCACCGAGAAGCAGGGCTTGCGCAACAACACCTACACCAACGTCATGGCGGTATGGGTGTTGCAGCGCGCCCTGCAGACCCTCGACGAGCTGCCCCCGTACCGCCGCGAGGAGGTGGTGGACGAGCTGGCGATCCGCGACGAGGAACTGGACCGCTGGCGCGACGTCAGCCGCAAGATGATCGTCGTGTTCCACGCCGACGGCGTGCTGACCCAGTTCGAGGGCTACGAGCTGCTGGCCGAATTCGACTGGGCGGGCTACCGGGAGCGCTACGGCAACATCCAGCGGCTCGACCGGGTGCTCGAGGCCGAGGGCGACAGCACCGACCGGTACAAGGTCTCCAAGCAGGCCGACGTGCTGATGCTGCTGTTCCTGCTGCCGCAGGGGGAGCTGCGCGAGCTGTTGTCCGGGCTGGGCTACGAGGTCAGCAGGGAGCAGATCCAGCGCACCGTCGACTACTACCTGGCGCGCACCTCGCACGGCTCGACGTTGAGCTCCGTGGTCAGCGCATGGATTCTGGCGCGGTACCACCCGAAGGAGGCGTGGCAGTTCCTGCAGCGGGCGTTGAACAGCGACATCGCCGACGTGCAGGGTGGCACGACCGGTGAGGGCATCCACCTGGGGTCGATGGCAGGCACGGTCGACCTCGTGGTGCGCTGCTTGACCGGACTGCGGATCCGGGGGGAGGTGCTCCGGTTCGGTCCGGCGCTGCCCCCGGAGATCAAGCACCTCCACTTCAGCATGTACTACCGGGGGCATCGCCTCGATGTCGCCTTCACCGAGGACCACATGACGGTGGACTCGCGGCCCGGACGCGCCCAGCCGATCACCGTCATGGTGAACGACCAGACCGTGGAGCTGAGCTCCGGGGGCCGGCACGAGTTCTCGCTGGTGCGGTCGTGAACGCCGTGGAGGCCGGGGCGGCACTGGCCGCGCGGGCGGGCGAGGTGGCACTGTGCCTGGACTTCGACGGCACCCTCGCACCGATCGTCGACGACCCGGACGCGGCGCGGCCGCTGCCCGGCGTGGTCGAGCTCCTCGCTCCGTTGGCCGCCCGGTTCGCGGCAGTCGCCCTGGTTTCGGGGCGCCCGGCGGCCTTCCTCGCCGAGCACGCCGCGGCACCCGGGGTGCGCTACCTGGGGATGTACGGGCTGGAGGAGATTCGCGACGGGCAGGTATGGGTCGATCCGCGGCTCGCGGCGGGCGGCCCCGCGGTGGCCGCGGCCCGCGAGGACCTGCGCGCTGACCCGACCGTCCGTGACAGCGGCGCCCATCTGGAGGACAAGGGCTACGCGGTGGCCGTCCATACGCGCCGTATCGCGGACCCGGCAGGCTGGGCTGAGCGGATCGAGGCGGCGGCCACGCAGATCGCGCAGCGGCACGGGCTTGAGATCGTCCCCGGCAAGATGGTCTGGGAGCTGCGTCCCGCGGTTCACAGCGACAAGGGCGACGCGGTCTCCCGGGTCGTCGCCGAGTCCGGGGCCCGCTCGGTGGTTGTCGCAGGCGACGACCTCGGCGACCTGTCCGCCTTCACCGCCGCATCCCGGTTCGGCGGGGGCGGGCTCCGGGTGGCCGTGCGCTCGGCGGAGGCTCCGCCGGACTTGCTCGCGGAGGCCGACCTGGTGGTCGAGGGCCCGGCCGGGTTACGCGCACTCCTTGAGCGGCTGCTCAAATGACCGTCGGTCTAGGAGGGCGCTCCTAGGAGGGTCCTGAAAAACTCCGGCCGTAGCGAGCGGCGGCCAGGTAGCCGCATCGCAAGGCGGAGGAGGGGCCGATACCGCTGTTGTATCGGGCCCGACGACAACGCGGCGAGGTGGCTGCCTGGGCGTCGCGCAGTAGGCCCGAGTTTTTCAGGGCGCTCCTAGATAAGCAGCCCGTGTCGCAGGGGCCTGCGCGGGGTTTCCGGCAGGGGTGTGGCGCCCTCGGGGGCCCTTCCGACCCGTAGGACCAGTTGGGCATACTCGGGCACCCGCAACACCGTGTCGGCCAGCTGCCGCCGTGTGTGGGCGACCTCCGCCGCCTGGCTCAAGACGGTGGTGGCCAAGCCGTTCTGTGTCGCAACGAGCAGCGCGGCGCTGGTGGCCTCGCCCGCGCGCAGCCAGTCGGCGGGGCCGTCGCCCGGGGTGGTGAGCACCATGAGCGTCGCGGCGTCCGGGCCTGCCGTGAGGGGGTGCGGCGCCTGGCTCAGCCTGCCTTCGGGAAAATGCCGCAGCCCTGGGCTCTCGGATCCAGGATGGCGGCCCGTGCGCGCGCCGGTGGGGATCCCGTCGTGGCCCCCGGCGGAGCGCCTGCTCCAGATTGCCAGCTCGGCGGCGTAGCCCGGAACTGTGCGTTGCCTAGCCGCGGCCTCGCCGAGGACAGTCGTGAGTCTGGCCCGGGCGGCGTCACTCAGGACCGGGGTCAGTCGCGCCCCCTGGGCGGCGGCCCGCTCCGTGAGGAGTTCGAGCTGCGCCGGTTCGACAGGCTCGTCCCGGAAGGCGCGCCGGTCGCTACGGCGCTCCTCGATAGCGGCCGCCAGTGCTGCGTCGTGTGCGTCGACAGGCCCATCGACGGTACGCACGACCGCAAGAAGCGTGCTGTCTTCCGGATCGGGCAATCGTTGGGTCGTCGTCGCAATGCCGAGGTCCGCGAGCGCGACCCGCAGGTGATGCAGCGCCGCTCCGCAGCTGATCACCAGGTCGCGACGGTCGGGATCGGTCCCGACCAGGTGCCGGTTCGGGTCCGCGTGAAGCTCCACCACGCCATCGGAGATCCGCCACTGCCAAGGCTGACTGTTGTGTACCGACGGCGCACGCAGCGCGCGCTCGGTGGCCCGCATGAGCACCTCTCGGGACACGGGCCTGGACAGAGAAGCCACTTCGGCCATACCGCAGATGATGACCTAGCGAGGCTCTGAACGACAGGGCCTTACGGCACCGACCAGCAGGCACCGGAACAGAGCCCGGCCCTGGGGTCCGAAGACCCCAGGGCCGGGAGCGAGCGGGCAGATGTCAGGCGGTGCCAGCCCCGCCCGACACATCGACCGCCGCCCGGCCCGCCTCCAGGCGCGCGACCGGCACCCGGAACGGCGAGCACGACACGTAGTCCAGCCCGGCCTCGTGGAAGAAGTGCACCGACGAGGGGTCGCCGCCGTGTTCGCCGCAGACGCCCAGCTCCAGGTCCGGACGCACCGCCCGGCCCTCGGCGCAGGCGATTTGCACCAGTCGGCCCACTCCGTGGCGATCGATGGTCTGGAACGGCGAGACCTCGAAGATCCCGCGCTCCAGGTACCGGGAGAAGAACGCGCCCTCGACGTCGTCGCGTGAGAAGCCCCAGGTCGTCTGCGTCAGGTCGTTCGTGCCGAACGAGAAGAACTGCGCGGCCTCGGCGATGTGCCCGGCCGTCAGCGCGGCCCGCGGCAGCTCGATCATCGTGCCGACCGTGGCGCCCAGCTCGACGCCCGCGCGCGCCGCCTCCTCGGCAAGCACGACGGAGATCTCCTCCGCCACCGTCCGAAGCTCCCGCACCGAACCGACAAGCGGGATCATGATCTGCGGCCGCACCTCGAGGCCGCGGCGACGGACCTCGGCGGCCGCCTGCGCGATCGCCCGGGCCTGCATCCCGAACAGTCCCTTGACCGCGATACCCAGCCGCACGCCGCGCAGCCCGAGCATCGGGTTCTCCTCGTGCAGCCGACGCACGGCTGCGAGCAGCCTCTCGTCCTTGTCGATGTGCTCGCCGTGGTCGTGTTCGAGCGCGACCTTGACCGACAGCTCGGTGAGGTTGGGCAGGAACTCGTGCAGCGGCGGGTCGAGCAGCCGGATGGTGACGGCCTGGCCTTCCATCTCCGTGAAGATCTCGATGAAGTCGCCACGCTGCAGCGGCAGCAGCTCGGCCAGGGCCGCGTCGCGCTCGGCGTCGGTCGAGGCCAGCACCAGCCGCTCCACCGTCGCGCGGCGCTCCCCGAGGAACATGTGCTCGGTGCGGCACAGGCCGATGCCCTGTGCCCCGAACCGCCGCGCCCGCGCCGCGTCCTCCCCGGTGTCGGCGTTCGCGCGCACCAGCAGCCGCCGCCGCTCGTCGGCGTGGCTCATGATCCGGTGCACGGCGCGCAGCAGGTCGCTCGCGTCCGCGGCCGCCGGGTCCGCGGTGCCCTCGAAGTACTCGACGACCGGCGACGACACGACCGGCACCGCGCCGAGGAACACCTCGCCGGTGCCGCCGTCGATCGAGACCATGTCGCCCTCGACGACCTCGGTCCCGTCCGGCGCCGTCAGCTTCTTGTTCACGTCGTCGATCAGCAGCGCCTCTGCCCCGCACACGCAGGTCTTGCCCATCCCGCGGGCGACGACGGCGGCATGGCTGGTGCGTCCGCCGTGGCTGGTGAGGATGCCCTGCGCGGCGATCATGCCATTGAGGTCGTCCGGGTTGGTCTCGCGGCGGACGAGGATCACCTTCTCGCCCTTGCTGGCCCGCGCCACGGCGGTCGCACGGTCGAAGACGGCCGCACCGGTCGCGGCACCCGGGGATGCGTTCATGCCGACGCCCAGCACGGTCGCTCCGGAGCCAGTGTCGAACCGCGGGAACATCAAGTGGGCGAGCTGGTCGCCGGTCACCCGGCGCAGGGCCTCGTCCATGTCGATCAGCCCCTCGTCGACGAGCTGACACGCGACCACGAACGCCGCGGCCGCGGTCCGCTTGCCCACGCGGGTCTGCAGCATCCACAGCCGCCCGCGCTCGATCGTGAACTCGATGTCGCACATGTCGCTGTAGCGCTGCTCCAGCGTCGCCATGATCTCGGTCAGGCGCTGGAACGACGGGGCGTCGAGCTGCTCGAGCTCGGCCAGCGCCATCGTGTTGCGGATGCCTGCTACGACGTCCTCGCCCTGGGCGTTGGGCAGGTAGTCGCCGTAGATGCCGCGCTCGCCGGTGGCCGGGTCGCGGGTGAAGGCGACCCCCGAGCCCGAGTCGGGGCCCAGGTTGCCGAACACCATCGCCATGACGTTGACCGCGGTACCCAGGTTGTCCGGGATGTGCTCGCGGCGCCGGTAGAGCCGGGCGCGCGACGAGTTCCACGAGTTGAAGACGGCGTTGATCGCGAGGTCGAGCTGCTCCCGCGGGTGTTGCGGGAACTCCCGGCCTGCCTGCGCGCGCACAACGCCTTTGTAGGCGACCACGACCTGCTGCAGATCCGCCGCGTCGAGGTCCAGGTCGCTGACGGCGCCGCGGGTCTTCTTCACGGCGTCGAACGCCTCGTCGAAATGGGCGCCCTCGATCCCCAGAACGGTCTTGCCGAACATCTGGATCAGGCGGCGATAGGAGTCCCATGCGAACCGCTCGTTGTCGGTGACCTTCGCGAGGCCGATCACCGAACCGTCGTTCAGGCCGACGTCGAGAACGGTCTCCATCATGCCGGGCATCGAGAACATCGACCCGGAACGCACCGAGACGAGCAGTGGGTCGTCCGTGGCACCGAGCGGTTTGCCCATCGCCGCCTCCAGAGCGGCGAGATGCTCGTCCACCTCAGCGTTCAGCCCGGCGGGGACCACGCCGCTGTCGAAGAACACGCGGCACGCCTCGGTGCTGACGGTGAACCCCGGCGGCACGGGCAAACCCATCCCGGCCATCTCGGCGAGGTTCGCTCCCTTCCCACCGAGGAGGTACTTGAGATCCTTGTTTCCCTCGGCGAACGCGTACACATACTTCGACATCTCGACCTCCCGAGAACGGATTTCCGGCGCCGCGCTCGTCGTTGGCGGCCTCGGCAGCGTCCAACCGACCTTAGGAGTGGGCCACGCCGGTCCGACAGCGGACGAAGGCCCCCGGGCCGAGACGGGATCAGATACCGGATTCAGTCTCTTCGGCCCTAGCGCCGGGCCGGGTGGACGCTGAAGAATCCCCTGCCCTGGCCCGGACCGTCACCCGATGTGCTCGTCGAGGAAGCCGCCGACGATCTTCAGCAGGTCGTCGGGCCGCTCGATGTGCAGGCAGTGGCTCGATCCCGGCCCCGTCACCAGCTCGTAGCGGGCCCCGGGGATGGCGTCGGCGACCGCTTTGGCCTGGTCCGGCGGCGTCAGCAGGTCCTGCTCGCCGACCACCACCAGCGTCGGCACCGTGATCGCGCCGAGTCGGTCGAGCGTGTCGTGGACCAGGTCGGCGTCCCACTGCTCGACGGTGACCTGCATCTGCTCCTCGTTCTGCGGGAACGCGGGCAGCATCGTTTCGATCATCTGGGGCAGGTCGGGGTGGTCGAGCAGCTGCGGGGAGAACGCGAGCCCTGCCGCGGCCAGCGCAGCGTCCATGTCTCGGACGACGTAGGGCAGCCGCAGGGCCGCCATGATCGAGCGCTGGAAGCCGTTGCACCGGCCCCACGTCGCGTACAGCACGGCTGACGCGAGCCGCTGCGGGTGGACCAGCGCCAGCTCCTGGGCGACGGCCGACCCGAGCGACCAGCCGACGACGTGCGCTTTCGGCACGTCCAGGGCTTCGAGGAGCGCTGCGGTGTCCTCGGCCATGGACGCCACGGTGATCGGGCCGGTGCCGCGCTCGCTGCCGCCGAGCCCGCGGTTGTCGAACGCGATGACCCGATAGCGCTCGGCGAGCCGGGGCACCAGGTCGGCCCACAGTCCGATGTTGCCCGACGTCCCCACCACGAGCAGCAGCGGTTCTCCCTCCCCGCTCACCTCGTATTTCAGGCTCACTCCGGTGCGGACCGCCTGCAGTGGCACGAGAACCTCCTCGTCGGGTGGTGGTGGATCCTCAGCGGTAGACGAGCGACCCGTCGTCCAGGTCGGCCTTGGGCAGGAGTTCCTGTTCCTCGTCGTGCTCCTGCATGTGCTTCCACGGCTCGCGGTCGCCCTGCTTGAACAGCACGTGTTGGGAGCGCATGACGTAGCCCGCGTTGAAGTTCTTCGGGTCCGACCATGGCTTGAGCTCCATGTCGGCGTCCTCGGGGCGCAGCGTCGGCGTCACCATCGTCGCATCCTTGAGCGCCATGTTCTCCATCAGCCGCAGCACGAGGTCGCTGACCAGGTCCACGCGCAGTGTCCAGCTGTGGCGGAAGTAGCCGAACGTGTAGGCCATGTTCGGCACGCCGCTGATCATCAGACCGCGCCAGGTGACCCGCTCGGCGAAGTCGACCGCCTCGCCGTCGACGGTGAACGGGATGTCGCCGAACACCGACAGGTTGAACCCGGTAGCGGTGATCACGAGGTCGGCTTCGAGCTCCTCGCCCGAGCTGACGCGGATGCCCTTCTCGGTGAACTCCTCAATCGTGTCGGTGACGATCGACGCCTTCCCCTCGCGGATGGCGGCGAAGAAATCGCCGTCGGGAACGATGGCGATGCGCTGCTGCCACGGGCGGTAGCGGGGGGTGAAGTGCTTCTCGACGTCGTAGCCGTCGGGGAGCAGGGGTCGGATGCCCTCCATGAGGAATGCGTGCACCTCGTCTGGCGCGGTCAGCGACGTCGTGGCCAGCCAGTGGTATTGCATCAGATACTGGCGACGCAGGATCTCGTGCATCCAGTCCTGCGGGATGTCGAGCGGTTGCAGCATCACGGCGAGCTCGTGGGTCTTCGGCGCGGCGACGAAGTAGGACGGCGAGCGCTGCAGCATCGTCACGTGCGCTGCCGTCTTCGCTATCGCGGGCACCAGCGTTGCCGCGGTGGCGCCCGAGCCGATCACGACCACGCGCTTGCCTGTGTAGTCGAGGTCGTCGGGCCACTGCTGCGGGTGCACGATCTGACCCTGGAACCGGTCCATGCCCTCCCAGTGCGGCTGATAGGGCTTCTCATGGTTGTAGTAGCCCTGGCACATCCACAGGAAGGCAGTGGTGAACCGCAGCCGCTCTCCGGTGTCGGCGCGGGTGACCTCGACGGTCCAGCGGCGGTCTTCGGTCGACCAGGACACCCCGGTGACGCGGTGGTGGTAGCGGATGTGGGGCGTGAGGTCGCCCTCGTCGATGACCTCGTCGAGGTACTTGAGGATGGCGCCCCCGGCCGCGATCGACGGGCCGCGCCATGGCTTGAAGCGGTAGCCGTAGGTGAACAGGTCGCTGTCGGAGCGGATGCCCGGGAAGCGGTTGGTCCACCAGGTGCCGCCGCGGTCGTCCTGCGCCTCGAGGATGACGAAGCTTCGGTTCGGAAACTGGTCCCGCAGGTGGCGCGCGGCGCCGATCCCGGAGACCCCGGCACCGACGATGAGGACGTCGAAGTGGCCTGCGTCGTGGACCTGCTCTGTCCCTGCGTCGTGGACCTGCTCTGCCGTCGTCATGGTGGACCCTCTTGTCGCTTGCTGATACGAGACCTCGGCCAGCGTAAGCAGGCGGTCGAGGGCGGCAACAGTCCCAATGCTGACCATGATCGCGTCGAGTGCGACGTTCCCGGGGATCAAACCCCGATAACAGCGCTCTCGACGTGATCACTGCCGCCGCGCCGTCCCCCGCGCTTCTGTGCGACGCCCCGAAACTGCGACTCGACGGCCCATCTCGCGCCGATGCCCACGGCGATGGCCACCGCCACGACGGTCCGTTCGTCCCCTTCGAGGCGGCCCACCGGGCCATGGGATCTCTAAGTGCCCTTGACCCCTCATATTGGACCGGTTGAGGGACAAGGTCGCTGCCGCGGGGGATGTGCGGCGTGAGCGCAGGCAACGAGCAGTCCCTTCTGCTCGCGGAGTCAGTCAGGCCGGGTGGATCCGCGGAACCGTCCGGCGGAGTCGGCCCGGCCAAGCCGGAGTGGGCCGCGTCGCGGGGGCGTGCCGCTGAACGCCCGGCCCCGAAAGGGGCCCAACCGCTGAGATGAACCTGGTGGGGGTGGCGCTCGCGTTCTAGCCCGCTGGGGTTCATCTCAGCGGTTGTGCCCGAGACGGGCGTGCTTTCAGGGCAGAAAATCGGACATCAGCACCACCAGCCTCACGGGCACCTTATTTTCGGATCAGGCGCGGGCCGCGGTGCGGACCAGTCCCCTCGCGAGGACGCCGCTGCCTGTGCGAAGTCGGTGACCGCGCGCGAAACGCCTCGCCGCGCGGCGAGGGCCGGTAGCCTCTTGCCCGTGGCTGACTCATCTGACGCTGAGGCGCGACTCTCGGCGGTGGAGGTCCGCGTCGAAGAGGTGGCGGCAGAGGCGGCCGCCGCCCGGCAGGATGCCGCGGCTGCGCGGCACCTCGCCAGCGCCCAGGACCGCGATGTGCCCGACCTCGGCGTCAAGGTCGATGCGAACCGGAAGGCCATCAACGCGCTCGGCGTGCAAACCGCGGCGAGCTTCGACCGGCTCGAGGACGAGATGCGGACCGGGTTCGCGCAGATGCACGGAAAGCTCGACCAGGCCGCCGCCGGGCAACAGCACATCGTGATCCTGCTCAACCGTCTCCTGCCCGACCGCTGACATCGGGCGACGTCGCTCCGGGATCGCTGCGAGCCACACACCACGGCGCTGTGCAACACCATGAGGTGCGGCTCGACGCGATCACGCCGCCCGCCACCCGCGCCGAGATCAGTCAGACAGGGTGGCTTTCCCGAGGGCGAGCAGGACGGACCGACCCGTTTGCGGGGGACCTTCGACCCTGTGTCCCGCCGCTGCTGCCCGTCTAGGGTCGGCCACCATGCAGAGGAAGCGGAGCGCGGCATGACCAGGTCTTTCGATGTCCGATCCTTGACAGCTCTGGAGGTCCTCGACTCTCGCGGGCGTCCGACGGTTGCGGTGCGGATCATCCTCGATGATGGGTCCACGGGCACATCGGGCGTGCCCTCGGGTGCGTCGACGGGCACCCGCGAAGCGGTCGAGCTGCGTGACGGCGACCCGACGCGGTTCTCTGGAGCCGGGGTCCTGCAGGCCGTCGGTCACGTCAACGCCGAGATCGCCGATCTGCTCCGGGGCCGCTCGTGGTCGTCCCTGGCGGAGGTCGATGGGGCAATGGCGGCCATCGACGGCACCGCCAACAAGGCGCGACTGGGCGCGAACGCGATCGTCGGTACATCCATGGCGCTGGCCCGCGCGCTCGCAGCGTCGGCGAATCAGCCCCTGCACACGTGGCTGCCGGGCTTCGGCGCGCCCGCCCGACTGCCCGTCATGAGCTTCAACGTGCTCAACGGCGGCGCCCACGCCCCGAACGCGCTGGACTTCCAAGAGTTCATGATCACTCCGTTGGGGGCGCCGTCGCTCGCGGACGCGGTACGCGCCGGGGCCGAGGTGTATGCGACCCTGCGGAAGCGGCTGGCAGGCGCCGGACATGCCACCGGGCTCGGCGACGAGGGCGGCTTCGCCCCGAACCTCGCCGAACCCGAGCAGGTCCTGGAGATCATCGTCGCGGCGATCACCGACGCTGGCTACTCGCCCGGACCCGACGGCGTCGCGATTGCGATGGACCCGGCCGCATCCGAGTTCCGCCGCGACGACGGCAGCTACCTCGTCAACGGGGCCAGCCTGTCGAGCGACGACATGATCGACCGCTACGCGGCGATGATCGAGACGTTCCCGATCTGGAGCATCGAGGACGGCCTCGGCGAATCCGACGACGACGGCTGGAAGCGGCTGACCGCACGCCTCGGCGGGCAGATCCAGCTGGTCGGTGACGACAACTTCTGCACCAACCCGACCCTCATCGCCGCCGCGATCACCGCAGGCATCGCCAACGCCGCGCTGATCAAACTCAACCAGATCGGCACGGTCACCGAGACCCTCGAGGCGATGGCCGTCTGCCACCGCGCAGGCTATGCCCAGATGGTGTCGCACCGCTCCGGCGAGACCGTCGACTCCTTCATCGCCGACCTGGTCGTGGCGTCGGGCTGCGGACAGATCAAGTCCGGCGCCCCGGCGCGCGGTGAACGCGTCGCGAAGTACAACCGGCTGATGGAGATCGCCGCCGACCACCCCGACCTGGCCTACGGACGCGCGCCGATCACCACCGGCGTCCACGGGTGACGCACGCGGCGCGAGCTTCAATCGGGCTTTCGGAGTCAGTGCCGCGTTAGGTGTGCCACGGAGGACCTCCCGGTCGTGGTGGGTGCCGTCAGATGGCTCCACAGCACTCCCGAGAGGTCCTCCCCCACGTGTCCGGTCAGTACGGCCTAGCGCACGACCGCGACAGGGCACCCGGCGTGGTGCAGCAGCGCCCGGCTCACCGAGCCCAGCGTCATCCCGGCCAGACCGCCGCGCCCCCGGGACCCGACCACTACCAACTGCGCGTCGCCGATGTTCTGCATCAGCGCGTGCGCGGCCCGGTCGTGCGAGAGCACGGGCTCCACCACGAGGTCCGGATACTTCTCACGCCACCCGGCCAGACCCTTGGTCAGAAGCTCCGCCTGCTGCTCCGCGAGCGCATCCCAGTCCACCGGCTTGCTCACCACGAGCGGGACCATGCTCTCCAACCAGGCGTGCACCGCCCGCAGCGGAGCACTCCGGGCTACTGCGGCCTCGACGGCGAACGCCAGCACAGCATCGCTCTGCGGCGACCCGTCGACGCCGACGACCACCGGGGCGTCGGAGGGCCGGTCGGCGGTGCCGCGGACAACCACCACGGGACAGGTCGCGTGCGCGGCGAGCGCCGAGCCGACCGACCCCAGGAGCAGCCCGGTGAACCCGTCCTGGCCGCGGTGTCCGATCACGACCAGCTGGGCGTCCGCCGACAGTTTCACGAGGAGACCGGCCGGGGTGCCGGTCGTCACCTCCTGGCTCACGACGAGGTCCGGCGCCACGTCGGCCACGGCGGCGGCCGCGGCGGCCACCTTCTCCTCGGCGGAGCGCAGCAGCGCGTCACGGGCCTCGGGCACGAGTTGGAGCGGGTCGTCGGCGTCGTGCACCGGCATCCAGCCGAACGCGTCGACCAGCCGGATCGGGGCCTGGCGGAAAGCCGCCTCACGCGCGGCCCACCGGGCCGCCGCGAGTGCAGGGGCCGAGCCGTCGATCCCGACCAGGATCGGCCGTACCGAACCGCTGTCACCTGTTGATGTGGTCATGCTCATTCCCTCTTCTCGGCTTCACGACGGGCACCGTCAGCTACGTGTGCCTTTGCCGTCGGTCCAGATCGGAGCGACCTCGCGCCACTCCTGTTCCCAACGCGCGCAGTTGGCGGCCAGCGTTGCCCGGCGCACCAGCGCCCATAGGCCGAACAGCAGGCCGAGCCCGACGCCGAGCGCAGAGCCACCGGCCATGAACCCGCCCACCTCCGCGTCACCCGCGGACGTCGGAGCGGGCTCCTGGGCGCCCGAGGGGTCGGTCCAGATGGCCACGGTGCTGCCTGCACGCAGGCCCTGCGGCGCGGCGACGAAGTCGGTGTGCGGCGAGCCGGACCGGTCCTGCCAGGTCGCAGGGACCATTACCGTGCTCTCGGTCGCGTACGGGGAGCCGATCACCAAGGCGTCCGACAGCAGGCGCGCGACAGCCGGGACGCGCCCGGCGCTCTCCACGCGGACCCGATCCAGCAACTGGTTGTGGACGTGGACGCCGATTCCGCCACTGAGCAGAGCGACCAGCACCCCCGCCGCGACCAGAACCCGCGCCGCCACACACTCGATCCGATCGGTCGTGCGCCGAGCCCACTTGCTGCGCCGCGCCATGTGGTGCCTCCCCGGATGCGCTCATCTGCGATAGAGCATCGGGTGTCGAGGCGCTGCTGAGCAGGACCGACGGGCCCGAACCGGTGGGCCGAGCGGCCTATTTCCGACGCGACGGAGCGCGCGCGGGTGTCGGTCGTCTACTCGGAGACGAGCGAGAAGTAGCTCTCCTCCTCCTGGACGAAGTGCAGCTCAAGGAGGACGTGCAGGCCGTATAGACAGGCGAGGACGTCCTGACGTCGCTCGGGGTCCAGCTCGCCGCCGTCGTCGATCGCGGCGACGTGGGCATGCAGCCGCTGGGCTAGCCTGCCGATCTCGGCATGCGCCCGGCTCATCGGGGCGACCGCCTCGCTGCTGCCGAACCTGCGCGCCAACGCCGGGAGAAGCTGCGCCTCCTCGGCCTCCTCGTGGGGCACCAGCCGCTCCATGAGGGCGGTGTTTGCCCGGTGCAACGCCTCGACGGCCGCGTGGTCCGGATCCACGACGAGGGCATCCGCCGCCGTGCGCAGCAGCGGGAGCACCTCGTGGAGGCGGTCGTGCTCGGCCGCGAAGCGGCGCAGCAACACCGCCGTGCTCTCCGGCATCGGCTTGCCGCCGACCTGGCCACCGCGCAACGCACGCAGCGCATTGAGGATCACCGCAACGTCGATGCCCTCCTGCAGCAGCGCCCCGAAAGCAGGCGGCAGCAGGCCGAACGCAGCGGCCCCCATCGCTGCCAGCGACATCGCCATGCCCGCCAACGCGCTCTGCACGGCGATCCGCCGAGCACGCCGGGCGATCTCCATCGCGTCCGCGAGCCGGTCGAGCCGGTCGGTTGTGAGCACCACGTCGGCCGCCTCGGAGGACGCGGTCGCGCCCCGCGCGCCCATCGCCACCCCGACCGTCGCGGCGGCCAGCGCGGGGGCGTCGTTGAGACCGTCGCCGACCATCACGGTCACCGCGCGTTGCCCCTCGGCGCGCACGCCTGCGACCTTGCTCGCGGGCGTCTGCTCGGCGCGCACCTCGTCGAGCCCGAGGACGTTCCCCACTTCCCTGGCAGGCTCCAGCCGATCCCCGGTGAGCATCACAAGGCGCTGGATACCGGCGGCGCGCAGGCGCCGCAGCGTCCGGCCCGCGTCGGCGCGCAGTGGGTCCTTGAGCAGAATGGCGCCGATCTGGTCGCCGTCGGCCTCGACCCACACGAGCGTGCAGCCGTCCAGCCCGGCTCGGCTGATCGCCGCCCGCGCCCACGCGGCGGGGGGCGCCGCGTCCCGTTTGCCCACACGCATCCCGATGCCCT
This sequence comes from uncultured Actinomycetota bacterium, assembly GCA_963826705.1. GTDB lineage: Bacteria > Actinomycetota > Actinomycetes > Mycobacteriales > Pseudonocardiaceae > Pseudonocardia. Next base: position 50,969 of record CAWGYF010000023.1, on the reverse strand, counting down.
CGACCGTGGCGGTGACACCTCGGCCCGGCTCCTCCTCGACGGCGTGCGGCAGCGAAAGGATCAGTCCGCGCCTGCGTGCCTCGGCGACGACGGCTTCGGCGAGCACGTGCGGGGACATCTGGTCGGCCGAAGCGGCAAGCCTGAGCACCTCGGCCGCCGGGTGCCCCGGCGCGGCGGCCACCTCAGTCACGGTGGGGCGCCCCACGGTGAGGGTGCCGGTCTTGTCCAGCACCATCGTCTGGGCCCGACCGAGGTTCTCCAACGCGCCGCCGCTGCGTATCACGACCCCGCGCCGCGACGCGCGCGACATCCCAGAGACGATCGCGACCGGCGCAGCCAGCAGCAGCGGGCACGGTGTGGCGACCACCAGCACGGCCACCGCGCGTTCGGCCGACCCGCTCGCCCACCACGCGAGTCCCGCCAGCGCCAGGGACAGGGGCAGGAACCAGGCGGCGAACCGGTCGGCCAGGCGGATCACCGGTGCGCTCTCGGCCCCTACCTGACCGACCAGCGCGACGATCCCCGCGTAAGTGCTCTGCGCGGCGGGCACCGAGCAGCGCACCTCGATGGCGCCACCCGCGTTCACCGTGCCGCTGCGCACCAGCTCACCGACCGCGTACTCGACCGGTTGGGGCTCGCCGGTCAGTGCCGACTCGTCCAGCACCGCAGGGCCTGCCGCGACCAGCCCGTCCACGGGCAGGACCTCGCTCGGGCCGACGACCACGAGATCCTCGACGGCGACCTCGTCGACCGGCACCTCCGTGATGAGATTGCCGACGCGCCTCCGCGCTGTGCGCGGCGCCCGTTCCAGCAACGCCCGCAGGTCCCGTTTGGCGCGCCGTTGGGCGGCGCCGTCCAGCACACGGCCGGTCGCGAGCATCACCGCGATCAACGCCCCAGCCAGGTACTCGCGCACCGCGAGCGTGCCGAGCAGGGCAAGCACCGCCATCAGGTCGACCCCGAGGGTCCGGTGCAGCAACGCCTCGACCACCCAACCCGTCGCTGGGACGACCGCGGCGACGGTCGCTGCGGCCCACAGGGCGTCGGCCCACCCGCTCGACCCCGCCAACCAGGCCACGCCGCCTGCCACCAGGAAGGCCACCGCCGCGGCGAGCAGCGCGGGCTCGAACCACTGCCGAGCCCGCGACATCGCCACCGACATCGCCACAGAACCGCGCCGTCGACTCGATGAAGCCTCGTCCCTGGGCACCGGATCTCCTCGGTGGCGATCGGACGCATGCCGACCGTCAAACCCCACCTTGTCAATCACAGGCCCTGCTCGGCATGGGCGGCCGACCTCGCATCGTCCGCCGATGGTCCCGGCGATCGCGGACCACATGCCCTGGCGGCCTGCGACGACGGTAGGCACCCGCATGACAGATCCTGGGCCGCCACACTGCTCGCCGTGCTCCGATGGCGGGCATCGTCGGGAAAGGACGGCGTGATGCCCGGACAACCGGCGCAGCGATGTTGGTCAGAGGGCGTCGACCCGCTTGCGCAGCATGGTCAGCTCATCGGCAGTGCCGAGCGCGATCAGGACCGACCCTGCCTCGATGACGATGTCCGGGTCCGGGTTCGCCTCGAAGGGTCTGCCGGGACGACGCAGCGCAAGCAGGAGGGCGCCTGCCGGAAGGTGGGTGGCCAGTTGGCGCACCGTGGTGCCGACGTGCCGTGAGGTGGGCAGCACCTCGAACTGTTCGAGTCGGAAGTCGAGGCTCTCGTCGTGCATGACGACGTCGAGAAACTCGGCGACGTGGGGCTGCAGCGCGAACGCGCCCAGCCTGCGCCCGCCCATCAGCTGCGGGTTGACCGTGCGATTGGCACCTGCCCGCATGAGCTTGGCCGTCGAGGTCTCGTCCCGGGCCCGCGCGATGATCACGATGTCGGGTCGCAGGGCTCGGGCGGACAATGTCACGTAGACGTTGTCCGCGTCGGTGTCGAGCGCGGCGATGAGCGCCCTTGCGTGCTCGACGCCCGCCGCGAGGAGAACCTTGTCGTCGGTGACGTCACCGACGACGTGAGGTTCGGCCAGCCCGGCCAGGCGTGCGGGATTCCGGTCGACGGCGACGACCTGCCGTCCGGCGCCGCGTAGGTAGCGGCAGCTGGCGGTCCCGACACGGCCCCACCCGCAGACGATGATGTGTCCCTGCATGCGACTGATCGACTGGTTCATCCGGCGCCTTTCCAGGTGGCTGCGCAGCTCGCCCTCGACGAAAACCTCGAGCAGGGCGCCGAGGGCGTACAGCGCCGTGCCGACCCCGGTCAGGATCAGGGCCATGGTGAAGACCTTGCCGGTCGAGTTGAGCGGGTTGACCTCGCGGAATCCGACCGTGGTGATCGTGGTGACGGTCTGGTAGAGCGCGTCGAGCGGCGCGAAGCCCAACAGGACGTACCCGACCGTGCCCACGGCGACCACCGCGACCAGCGTGGCCAGGGCTGTGCGGAGGCGCAGGACCGGGTTCATGCGCAACGCTGCAAGGCGGGGTGGACCCTCTGGAGGACCGCGGAGAGGTCCGCGGTGGCGACCGACGGTGTGGGCGCGCGGCTGACGACGGCGCCGTTCGGGGAGTTCACCGGTCCCCGCCGACCTCCACCGCCTGCGGTGCCTGAGGTTCCGACCAGCGCGAGGACGGCCACGCGCCATGCCGCGGCGGCCGCCCTCCCCCACATCCCTGGTGACGCTTGCTCGCGCATGCGAACCTCCGCTCGGTCCGATCATCACTCTCCTCGAAGCGCCCCTCGGCGCGGCAGGGCCGCACGGCCTGCGACGGGGAGGACTGGCGGCCGGATGGACCGGCCAAGTCCGCACAGTGAGCGTCCCCCCGCAAAGACCGCACGCTCGACCCGGTCGCCACGGTGATCGCCGCACGTGGTGCCCAGAGCGCGCCGGTGCGCCGCCGACACCACTCTTAGCGAATGGCCCGGCTACGGTACCGGCATTGAGATCGGCGGGCGCCGCAGACGCGTGCGGCCCGTGGAGCTGGGAGCCGACAGGGCTGCCCGAGGTAGCCGAGCGACAGCAGTCCGCAGCGACGGCGGCGTCCACTGGTCCCGACCGAACGGGGACGTTGTCCCCGCGCGGAAAGGCTGGCGGCCCCTGTGATCGATGCACGGCTGCGCGAGACAGTTCAGCCACCAGCACATCGCCGGAGGTCAAGATGGATGCTCTCGCCACCCGCTCGAAGGATCTGCTCGACGACGAGTTCGGGGAGCGCCTGCAGGTGGAGTTCGACCTGGGCAGGCTCGAGCTCGTCGCAGCCCGCCGCGCACAGGAGGAGAGGGACACGCCGGCCGCGCGCCTGCGGTTGACCGAGTGTCGGAGCAGGGTGGACCGGGTCCTCGACAGGTGGAACGACGTCGTACTGGCGCCCCGCTGACCGTTGAAGATGAGCCACCGATTGGTGCCGTTGCTGACCGCCCGTACCGCCCGCACAGGGCCTGACCGGCGCACCGGCCTATCGCCCTCGGCGGCGAGTCAGCTCGCCCGATCGTCAAGGCGGGGGCGTCGTGTTACCGCAGCCGCGCGGGAGCGGTTCGGTCGGGGCCCCGGAGTCCGGCACGTCCGCGTAGTCGGGCAGCTCGACACCGTTGATCGCGCGCTCGACCAGCCCGAGGAGCGCCTCCATGTCGGGCTCCGGGTTCTGCTCGGCGCCCGTCCGGACCTCACGGTTGTACGCGCCTCCGGTCTCGGTTGGGCCGCACGCACCGCCGCGTCCAACCCCATGCGCCCGAACCGCCGGGCCACCCGGCGGCGGCCAGCGCCGCCCACCGGGACGCAGCTCGGGAGCCCGCCCACCATGTCACCTCGGCCCCCCGCCGACGCAGCCAACGAGCCAGAGCGGGCCCCGCGTGCTCGCACCAGCCACCAACCCGACCGCTCACCGCGCCCACCGCCCGCCGTCCAGACCAGGTCCGGATCGTAGGGTGGCCTGGTACTGCGCCGGTCGGCCGTGCCAGTCCGTTCTGCGCCAGCAGCCACCGTGCGCGGGCCTGCTCGACGTCGACGACGCGATCAGAATGCGCGAAATGGCGCTCCTCGCCCGCGCACCCGGCCGTTACGCTTCGTATATGCCCCGGCCCGAAGGCACACCGCCGCAGAATCTGCGGTTCTGCCGTAGCGAGGACGGCACCCGGCTGGCGTACGCCGTTCACGGCTCCGGGCCGCCGCTGTTGCTCGCATCGTGCTGGCTCAGCCATCTGGAGTTCGACTGGCAGAGCCCGGTGTGGCGGCACTTCCTGCTCGACTTGGGCCGGTTCGCCACGGTGATCCGCTATGACGAGCGCGGGTTCGGGATGTCGGACTGGGACGTGCAGGACTTCGGCCTCGATGCGCGGGTCGCTGATCTGGCCGCCGTAGTCGACGCCGCGGGGCAGGACCGGTTCGCCCTGGTGACATGTCCCAGGGTGGGCCGCTGGCCCTACCTACGCGACACAGCATCCGCACCGGCTCTCCCGGTTGGTCCTCTACGGGACGTCCGCCGGCGGTCTGCGACGAGGGCCGGACGCCAACGAGATGGAAGAAGCGTTCCTACAAATGATCAAGGTGGGGTGGGCCCGGCGGGACAGCGCCTTCCGCAGGGTGTTCACCAGCCTCATGATCCCGAGCGCCACCGAGGAGCAGGCCTGCTGGCTGGACGCGCTCCAGGCGAGGGCGACGTCAACGGACAACGCGATGCGGTCCCTTGCGGCCCGAATGCGGGTCGACGTGTCGACGCTTCTGCCTGACCTCACCACGCCAGCGCCGGTGAGCCACGCCCGCGACGACCAGATGGTCGACTTCACCATCGGCCGCGAGCTCGCGGTGGGCATCCCGGACGCCCGGCTCGTCACCCTCGACAGCGACAACCACATCACGCTCGCCGACGAGCAGGCCTGGCCGGTGTTCGTCGAGGAGGTGGGCGCGTTCCTGGCGGCCGACCGGGTGGCCGGGGCCGTCCCGGACGGCGACCTGCGGTCCTTACCGACCGCGAGCTCGATCTCCGCCGGTGAACCCGTCGCGACAATGGAGTCGTCCGCGCGAGGTCTCCATCACGTTCGCACCGTGGCCACGTCCACGGCTCTACGCAGCCGGCGTCTCGGTCCGGGCCGCACGCACCGCCGCGTCCACCCCTGCGCCCCGCTGACTTCCTTGCCACCCCGCGCGCGTCCACCGCGCCCACCGGGACGCAGCTCGACCATTGGGGCTGCTCGCTCCCACCACGTTCCCTCCGTCGGCCCCCCGCCGACGCAGCCAATGAGCCAGAGCACGGCCCGGCGATCGTCAGCCTCACGACCCGCCTGGAGGATCCCGAGAAGTCACCCTGGCTACCTGCTCACCGTGGGCGCCCCCGAGGCGGGCCGCCCGACGCGTTCCAGACCACGGAGGCCGTGCGCCTCACGGTCGAGGGTACAGCCTCGGCACCGCCTGCGCGGTCCGCCGTTGCCAGTCCTGTTCGGCGCCACCAGCCGCCGGGGGTCAGTTCCTGGTGTGCCCCATCTGCTTCAACGCCAGGGGCCGACGACGCGACGCTCTCAAGTGCGCGAAATCGGCGGCTCCGTTGTGCTGTGGCGCTGGATCGGCGATGGCGCCACCACGTTCAGCTATTGAGGAGCCGCCCGGCAGTTCACGCACCGGCACGGCACGGCACTGCTGTGCTGAACGATCTTCCCAACCCACCTGTCAAAGGAGCATGTCATGACCATGTCCATTGTCGACAACGGCGTCAACGTCGAGGCGCTGCTCGGCGCTCGGAGCGCCTTCACCGAGACCCCGGAGATCGCCCGGTTCCAATGGCGATCCGAGGTGTCCTGGACCAACGGCACCCACAGCCGCGCGTCCGTGGAGACCTTCCACGGTTCGGCGAGGAGCAACGGCACTCGCGAACGTTCGCGTTCGACATCGACCACCCTCTGCAGTTCGCCGCCCAGGACAACGGGATCACACCGGTGGAGTACGTACTCGTGGCCCTCGGCGGCTGCCTGACCGCGGGGATCGCCGCGTCGCCCAGCCGCACCCCGGCCGTTGCGCTTCGTCGCCGCGGAGATGGACCTGCACGGCATCCTCGGCGCCGACCCGGACATGCGCAACGGCTTCAGCGATGTGCGCGTCGACTACCGCATCGACGCCGACGCCACGCAGGCGGAGGTCGAGGCGCTGGTCGCGCAGTCGCAGAAGCGGTCGGCCGTGTACGACATCCTGACCAACCCCACCGCCGTCACGGTCACCGTGAGCTGAGCGTGAACACGACCACGGTGGTGATCGGCGCCGGTCACAGCGGGTTGGCCATGAGCCGCCACCTCGCCGAACGCTCGGTGGACCACGTCGTCCTCGAGCGCGGCGAGGTGGCGCACTCGTGGCGCACCCAGCGGTGGGACTCGCTGCGCCTGCTCACGCCCAACTGGATGACCCGACTGCCAGGCCACACCCGGCCTGGCGATGACCCGGACGGCTACCGGGCCGCGTCCGAGCTCGTCGCGCTGCTCGAGGAGTACGCGCGGCCTGCGCCGGTGCGCATCGGCACCACCGTCACGTCGGTCGAGCCGCACGGCCGCGGCTACCGGGTGCGGACCGACCGGGGCACGTGGCAGGCGCGGACGGTCGTCGTGGCGACTGGAGCGGCCGCCGTCCCGGCCGTCCCGGCCCTGCCGCTGCCACCGAGCATCACCTCAGTGACCGCGGCGGACTACCGAAACCCGGCAGGCCTGCCTGACGGCGGGGTGCTGGTCGTCGGTGCGTCGGCGAGCGGGGTGCAGATCGCCGAGGAGCTGGCCCTGTCCGGCCGGGCCGTGACGCTGGCCGTCGGCGAGCACGTCCGGATGCCACGGACCTACCGGGGCCGCGACATCCTGTGGTGGATGGACGCGTCGGGCCTGCTGGACGAGCGCTGGGATGCGATTCCCGATCTGGACCGGGCGCGCCACGTGCCGTCTATGCAGCTCGTGGGCGCACCGCGCAGCATCGGTCTCGACGTGCTCGATCGGCTCGGCGTGCGCCTGGTCGGTCGGCTCGTCGGCATCCGCGACGCGACGGCGCAGTTCTCCGGCTCGCTACCGAACGTGTGCGCGCTCGCCGACCTGAAGCTGAACCGGCTGCTCGGCCGGATCGACGCCTGGGCTGAGCGCGCGGGTGAGAACGGGGTGGCAGCGGAGCGGTTCGGGCCGACCGCCGTGCCGACGCCCGTCCTGTCGATGCCGCTGACCGGGATCGGCACGGTCGTGTGGGCTACGGGTTTCCGGCCGGACCTGTCCTATCTCCACCCCGCGGTGCTCGACCGGAAGGGCCGAGTCGTGCACGACGGCGGGGTGACACCCGCCCCGGGGCTCTACGTGATGGGCCTGCCCTACCTGCGCCGCAGGCGCTCGACGCTGATCGACGGGGCCGACGCCGACGCGCGCGACCTCGCCGACCATCTGGTCGGCCACCTGTCCACCGCTCTGCGGCGGGCGAGCTGAGAGGAGTGCGAGATGGAGCACCATCCCGTCGCGGCCGCGGTCGCCGCGGTCGTCGCGGGCCGTGACCGCGAGCAGCTGGCGTCGATGTTGACGACGACCGCGCGGCTGCGCGCCCTGCTGCCGGGCGGGCCGGTCGAGGCGCACGGTCGCGAGGACGTGGTTGCCCGCTTCCACGGCTTCTTCGCCGACTTCGACGCCGTCGGTCTCGCCGATTCGGCGGGCGAGGCGGTCGCCGACCGCCTGCTGATCCACTACCGCCTGCACGTCACCCGGGGGACCACCCGCTGGGTGTGCACCCAGACCGCGATCTGCAAGATCGTCGACGGATGCCTGGCGGTCATCGACTTGCTGTGTTCTGGCTTCCGGGAGGTTCACCATGACCACATCGCCGAGCACGACATCACGGCGGCATCGGGCGCTCGACGCGTGGGGTGACTATGACCGTGACGATCCCTTCCCGCTGTTCGCCCAGGTCCGCGCGGACGGCCCCGTGCACGAGGTGCGGCTGGCCGATGGGCATCCGGCGTGGCTGGTCGTCGGTTACGACGAGGCACGTGCGGCGCTGAACGATCCACGCCTGTCCAAGGACATGCATGCCGCGCTCGCCCGCAGTGGCGAGGTCGTCGCGGAGGGTCTGCCCGGGCCCGCACTGGCCCGGCACATGCTCGCCGTCGACCCGCCCGATCACACGCGGCTGCGGCGGCTGGCGACACCGGCGTTCACCAAGGGCCGCGTCCGCGGTCTGGAGGATCGCGTGCACGCGATCGTCGAGGACCTGCTTGATGGCCTGGCACGCCACAGTGGGCCTGTCGACCTCGTGTCAGGGTTCGCGTTTCCGCTGCCGTTCACGGTGATCTGCGAGTTGCTCGGGGTGGCTGACGCGGATCGCGCGGACCTCGGTGACGCCTTTCGCGTACTGCTCTCCCCGGAGCAGGGCCCGGAGGCGGTCGCCGCATCCGAGGCGATCGTCGGGCACCTCACCGCGCTGCTCGAACGCAAGCGCGTCGAGCCTGGGCGGGACCTGGCGACCGACCTGGTCACCGCGGCCGACCGGGACGGCACGCTCACGACGCAGGAGATGCTGTCCACCGTCTTCCAGCTCGTGGTGGCCGGACACGACACGACCACCAGCTTGATCGGCAACGCGACGGTCGCGCTGCTGCGCCATCCCGCCCAGCGCGACGCGCTGGTCGCCGACCCCGGCCTCGCGTCCCAGGCCGTCGAGGAGGCCATGCGGTTCGACGCTCCGGTGCCGCACTCCACCTTCCGCTACACGACCACGGAGGTCCGGATCGGGGACGTCACAATTCCCGCTTACGCCCAGGTGATCGTGTCGCTCGCGGCGGCGAACCGGGATCGGTCCCGCTTCCGCGACCCGGACGCCTTCGACGTCTCCCGCACCGAGCGTGGCCACCTCGCGTTCGGCCACGGCATCCACCACTGCCTGGGCGCCCCTTTGGCCCGGATGGAAGGGCGCATCGCCCTCGGCGCCCTGCACACGCGGTTCCCGCACATGCGACTGGCCGTCGACCCGGCCGAGCTGCGCTGGGGTCACGGCGACGGGCTCGTGCTGCGCGGGCTCACCCAACTGCCCGTCCTCCTCGACAACCTGGTTTGCCTGCGCGCCTGAAGGGGACCCGGGTCAGGTCATTCAGGATGCCAACAGCCTGGAGCAGCGACGCCCAGGCAGACAGCGACGAGGAATCACGATGAAGTACGGCGATGTCCTGGGCCCAGCAGACCTACTGGCAGGCGAGTTGCCCCCGTCCCGCGGGCCCCTCACAGACTGGCTGTTCCAGGTCTTGCGCACCCCGCCCTCGACGACACTGCCTGCCATGCCCCAGCCGATCGACGACGTCCTTTACGGCAACGACGCCGCCCTCGCTCTCTACTGCCTCTACGAGCTGCACTACCGCGGCTTCAGCGACGTCCACGAAGGGTGGGAGTGGGCACCAGCGCTGTTGGGGGCACGTGCCGATCTGGAACGCCGGTTGGAGGCCCGTATCCGCGATGAGGTCCCGACCCACATCCGCGGGACGATCCCGCAACGGCTCTACGAGATCTGCTCACCCCAGCCCGGCTCCGAAGCCGTGTCGCTCTCGGGCTACTAACCGTCAGACCCCCGGCTGACCTGGGGCGTGTCGGTGCTCGCATCCGCTGTTTGATCATGTTTGACTCCGCCGGTGTCCGAGCCGCCGGTGCCGCCCTCCTATGCGGAGTTGGCGGCTTTGGTGGTCGAGCAGGCTGTGTTGATCGACGCGTTGCGGGTCGAGGTGGAGGCGTTGCGGCGGCAGGTGGGCCGGGACTCCTCGAATTCCTCGCAGCCGCCGAGCACGGACGGGCCAGGTGCGAAGGCCACAGCGAAGGCGAGCCGGCGGTCGGCGGGTCAGCAGGGCGAGCAGTCACCAGACCGGCAGCCCTCCACCGGGGCTGAGAGGGCGGCGCGCCGGGTTGGGCGTAAGCAGGGTGGGCAGCGGGGGCATCGTGGCAGCGGCCTGGCCCCGGTGAGCATCCCCGACCGCCGGGAGCCGGTCGAGCCGCCCTGTTGTGGGGGCTGCGGTGGCGACCTGGCCGGCGCGGCGGGAACGGTCGCGTCCCGGGTGCAGGTGTTTGACCTGCCGGCCTTCTCGATGGCGGTGACCGAGTATCAGATGATGCGCCGCCGCTGCGGCTGCGGACACGCCACCACCGCGGCCCTGCCGGCGGGGGTGCGGGGCGGGCCAACCTGCTACGGCCCGAACGTGACCGCCACGGCAGCGTTGTTGGCCAGCCAGGACGTGCTCGGCATCGAACGCACCGCGGACCTGATGTCCGCCCTGCTCGGGGTGGAGGTGTCGACCGGGTTCATCTCCTCCTGCCTGACCCGCCTGGACGACGCGCTGATCACCGCCGGGTTCGAACAGGCGCTCAAGACCGCGCTGGGTGCCCAGGACGTGCTGGGCACCGACGAAACCCCCGCCCCGCTGACCACCGCGGCCACCACCGCGGCCACCACCGCGGCCACCACTGCGGCCACCACTGCGGCCACCACTGCGGCCACTGCTGCTCCTGTTGCTGCGACCACTGCTGCTGTCACTGGCAGCGAGTCGGACTGCCACAACCCGCACGTGTACACCGTGCGCACGATGCGCGCCTACACCGGCGGCGGAGCAGATTTGGTCTGGTACGGCGCGGCCGGTGACCGCACCAAGACCTCGATCAGCGCGTTCGGGATCCTCGAGGAGTTCCGGGGGGTGCTGGTCCGCGACGACTACGGCGGCTACACCAGCTACGACCAGGACCTGGCCGGCGTGCAGCAGTGCCTGGCCCACGTACTGCGCTACCTCGACGACGCCCACGCCATCGACCCCGACGCCCAGGCCTGGGCCCGTCAGGTCGCCGATGCCCTGCGCGGGGCGATCCACGAGGTCAACACCGCCCGCGCCGCCGACCGCACCGACCTCGACACCAGCCTGATCACCCGGCTGCGGCGCCGCTTCGACAACGGGGTGGCGGTCGGGATCTCCACGAACCTGTCCCGGCCCTGGCACCAGGGCAACCACCCCGGCCTGCAACTGGCCAGACGCCTCAAACGCAAAGCCCACCAAGTGTGGCTGTTCACCACCCGACTCGACGTCCCTCCCACGAACAACGGCTCGGAATCCGCGATCCGCGGGTTCAAACTCGCCGCCAAGGTCCAAGGCTGCTGGCGCACCCTTGCCACCCTGCAACGACATTGCCGAATCCGTTCCTACCTGATCAGCGCCCGCAACCACGGACGCCGACCCATCGACGCCATCCGCGATGCCTTCACCGCCAACCCCTGGATGCCACCCCAGACAGCATGATCCACAGGGGCAACCCCCTGACTGCTTACCGGCTATCTCGCCGAGGACGGAACCTTCGACCAGCTGAAGGAATTCGCGGTACACCGGTCGGCCTACCAGCTCAAAGAGGCCGACCCGCACACCTGGGCGCTCCCGCGGCTCAGCGGCACCGCGAAGGCGGCGATGGTGGAGATCCAGGCCGACGAATACGGCGCCGGGATCGAACGCGACATGCACCAAACCCTGTTCGCGGTGACGATGAGCGAGCTGGGCCTCGACACCGCGTACAACGCCTACCTGGCCCAGCTACCCGGCGTCTCGCTCGCGACCACCAATCTGGTGTCCTACTTCGGTCTGCACCGCAGGCTACGAGGGAGGTTGGTCGGGCACCTCGCGCTGTTCGAGATGACGTCGGTGGAACCGATGGGACGCTATAGCGCCGCGTTGCGACGCCACGGCGCCAGCGCCGCCGCCCGCCACTTCTACGACGTCCATGTGGTGGCCGACGCCCACCACCAGACCGTGGCCGCCGAGCAGCTCGCCGTCGGCCTGGCCCGACAAGAACCGCACCTGTCCGCCGACATCATCTTCGGCGCCGAAGCCGTCACCGCCGTGGAGAGCACGCTTTCGGCCCACATGATGAACAGCTGGGCCCGCGGCGACACCTCGCTGCTCCCGGGGAAAACCGATCGTTGGTCCGCTACGGCCTGAACGGTTGTCGACCAGCGCGCGAGAGGCACACCAGCGGGGTTCGATCTTGAGTGGACCCCGCTCACGCCGCGCTCGGCCGACATCCACGGCTGTGCGCCTACTCCGCGCCTAGTCCAGCAGGTGCTCCTGAGCGCCCACGCGATAGGCCTCGGTGAGCCATGCCGTGACCTCGTCGTCGACCTCGGCGGGCGCGTGCAGCCGAAACGCGTGCAGCACGTTGCGGGCGCTGTAGACCTCGATGCGACGAAACCGCGGACTCGGGAGCTCTCGTGCGAGCACAACGTGCCCGTCGAGCCAGCGGCGGCGCGGGACGAAGGCGGCGAAGCTCATCCGCACCTGGAACGCGATCCGGGTTCGCTCAGGCAGCACGGTGACCGGACCGACGCTCCGCGCCGCTGCGAGCACCCGGTCGAAGGTCGTCCGCACCCCGACGTCTCGTCCGTGGAAGTGCCGGTCGAGGTCGCCGAGCGGACCACAGCTGTGGGTCTGGTTGCGGTTCGCGAAGGCCCGGCCACACCCCGGACACGACCACAGCGGCGGAGGCACCGACGGATCGTCTCACCGCAGTTGGACGGCCGCGCTCCACCGGCCGTCGACGCTCCTGCTCACCATCGACACCGGTGAGGGCAACGCACCGGAGACGCACGAGGGCACCGGGATCATCGAGTTCATGGACTTCCACCTCAACCCGATGTGAGGTGGACGTGGCGCGGTTCCCAATAGCACTCGACCCGATGACCGTCTGGATCGAGACACTTGAATGCAACGTAGGTCGACTCCTCGTGCTCCTCGATGATCGCCACATCCTCGGCCCGCAGCCGTGCGAGCAGCGTGCGGACCTCCGCGGGGTCGTCGAAGCGGAAGCCGAAGTGTAGGAACTCCGGCGGTGGGCCGACCGGGGCGCCGGGATGCAGCGCGAGGTCGAACCCTTCACTGTTGCGGATGATCACAGTGCCGTCGTCGTACCGCTGCGCCGACTCCGGGTCGAACGCGAAGTACTGCTCGTAGAAGGTACGGCTACGCCGCGCGTCGAGGACCGGCAGACCGAGATGGACCAAGTGCACCTTGCTGAGCATGCCCTGCTGCACAGAGCACCGGCGAGGTCTCTCACTCCAGCGCTCAGGTCTCCCGCTCCGGGAGGGCGTCGGCGGTGGAGAACAGCTCCAGAAGCCCCAGTCCGTGCAAGGTGCGCTCTGCCAAGCCGGTGAGCCCGACGAGGCAGGGCACCTCACAGGCGCCAGAAAGCGCTCGGCGTCGCAGTCGCAGCAGCACCGCCACGCCCGCACTGCCGAGGAACTCCGTGCGACTCAGATCGAGCACAATCGACCGCGGCGCACGAGTGTCCATCAGCTCCTGCAGTCGATCTTCCGCGTCGGGCGCGGTGGCCAGGTCGAGCCACCCCGTCAGCCGCACGACGAGCACACCCGGTTGCGGCTCATCAACGGTCACGGTGAGTTGCTCGGGCTCCTCCGCACTCGGGGTAATCGTCACCTGCGACTCGCCTCCCCACGCCTACACATGATCACGCTGCAGTTGCGCAACCGCCCATCACCGGCGCGCGCCCCCGCGGCGAGCGTAGAGGTTGGCGGCGATGACGACGCCGATGGCGGCGATGACGATCTGGATGATGAGCAGGACCCACGGGATGCCGCCGTTGGCGTTGGCATAACCCAGTGCGCCTGCGATGAACGTACCGATGAACGCGGCGATGATGCCGATCACGATGGTCAGCCAGATCGGGATGGGTTGGCGGCCGGGCACGACCAGCCTGCCCAGAGCTCCGATGATGAGGCCAATGATGATCGCGGAGATGATCCCGGTGACGGTCACGGACGGTTCCTTCCACTCGGAGGTGCAGACCACCCTCGATCTGCCTACCTCCGGAGCGAATCACCCTTTGGGAGGCAGCACTACCCCCCTAGGGAGGTAGTGTGCGGCGACCGGGACGCTCGACGATAAGCCCGGTGATCACGGTGGCGCTGGTCGACGACTATAGGAGCGCCCGGCAATTGACGATTGGCCGCGCATGATCGACGAAAGTGGTGCCGCAAGCGCACTGGTGCACCTCTGGCACCACTGCAGGCGATCACCGGCTCAACAGACGTGACGAGCCTCCCGCGACCACGCCACGACCGTCCCCCGGCCACGTCCGCCACGTCGGGTCGCGGTCAGCCCACTGCGCCCCCCGCAACAGCACCCCGCACGCCGCGCACGGGGCGCGGGGTGCGGGGTGCGGGGGCGCAGTCGGTGTCCACGGGGTGCGACCGCACCCGGCGGGGTGGGACCTGACCCTCACCCCCGCCTGCCCGGGCTGATCGCCGCCAACCAGGGCCACTTCGCAGACCGCGCATGCACCTCGCAGGGTCCACAGACCCTGCGAAGCGACAGCGGACCCTGCGAAGACCCCGTCCCGCCACGCCACGTGCCTCATGTGCCGGGCGCTCTAACCGGAAATCTCGCCCGCCGCCAGCGATCATCACACGCGCCTCAGATGTTCTGCGGGAGTTGCTGGAAGGCATAGGTGTGGGTGGCCGGGTCGGTGAGGGTGAACTGCCAGATCAAGTCGAACCGATGGTCGGGCCAAGCCGCGGGGACGGGCGTGGTGGTCGGGATGGCGGCGGCGATGGCCGGGATCCGGGTGTGATCCCAGCAGATCAGGACCGTTCCGGCGCCGCCGTTGAGGACGGCTGCGGCGAGGTCGGCCTCATGCGCCTCACGGTAGGGGGTTTCGATCGGGTGGCCGGTGATACCGGACAGCCCGAGCAGTGACTGGTAGGGGCGGTGTACAGCGGTGCGGGCGGGGTCGCCGTAGTCGGGGCACAGCAGCCGGTCCGGGGTGGTCAGGGAGCTCTGGCCGGGTTGAGGTGGTCGGGTGAACAGCACGGCGAGGGCGCCGCAGCGTTGCCAACCGCGCGGGGTCAACGAGTGATCGTTGGCCGTTCCGTCGATCTCGACACCGCCACCGGCGTTCGGGGACTCGGGGTCGGGCTTCTCGCCGTGCCGGATCAGGTACACGATCCCGGGTGGTCCGGCGGCAGGCGCGTTCACGTCGGTCGCTCGTTTCGACGCCAGCCGCGTGTCGGGCCGCAAAGCTGGTTGGCGTTCCGACCGAGGTTCTCACCGGGCATGAGCTGACACCGTCCTCGCCTTCCGTTGCCTATCACTGCGTGAACCGTGCGATGTTGGTGTGAGAGATGCATGAGCCAGTCCACGTGATACACGCCTGCGCTGCATCTAGGTGCATCGTCCCGACCATCTGGGGGTGGACAGGTCGCGCCATCGACGCAGTTGGTCCACATGGCGGTAGCCCGTCGGTAAGCAAAGCCCCAGGTCGACGTGGCGCGATGTAGCTTGCGCAGCGATTCTCCGGCTCGGTCTGCGCCGTCACCATCTACCTCTCAGCGCGCGGCGGTCGACCGCGACCAGATGGGAGAGATCATGTTCAGCAGGACGCGGGCCGCGCTCGTCATCGTTGTAGCGGTCGGATGGCTTGCCTGCACGACGACATCGTCGGCGTTCGCGGACACCGGCGATACGCCGGGACAGACCCCCGGCCCCGCGGGGGGCGGCTGGACGCTCACTTACACCGGCGACGGAGCGGCGCGGAAGAACGAGCGCCCGGCAGGCACCGGCACGGCGAAGAGCAAGAAGGAGCTGTGCTCGGCGCTGGTCGGCACCCTCAACAGCGACCTGCAGCAGCTCGCCTGGGCGAACGCCTCCGGGAACGCGGACAACATCGCGTTCTGGCGCGATCAGGTCGCCAAGGACTTCGCGGCAGGCGGCTACATGGGATGCACCTGGGCTGCGTAGCGACGCGCGCCCAAGGCCCTGACGCTGCGGAATTCCGCGTTGGTCGGTGGATCATGTCGCAGTGCCACCAGACGGAGTCGCCTGCCTTGACATCGGGGATGCCGGTGACGGCCTGCATGAGCAGAGGATGCCATTTCTCGTTGGCCGGGAAGACCTGGTTGAGGGTCACGCCGCACATGTCGTCGTCGGGGACGTCGGCCAGCAGCGGGCGGAGCATCAGGTAGCCCATCGCCTCGGGGATGGGCACCGTGTGCAGGACGCCCTGGTCGTGGTCCATGTCCGACAGGGCGGTCCATCCTTGGAAGGTGCGGAACGCCGAGCACATGGTGGTGCCGGGGTACTGCGGGCCTGCGGTGCGGTGGGCGGCGTCCCAGGGGTCGTATTGCTCGACAGTGCCGTCGAACAGGTGCCGGAACGCCTTCTGGTAGGCCTCGGTCATCCACAGCTCGAGCGTGCCGGGGTCGAGGTGGGTACCGAGCCCGCCGGAGTCGGCGCCCGGGGGCCGACGGCGGATGCGGTCGGGGTAGAGCGAGTCGCGGTCGGGGTCGAACCACCGCACGCCGTCGGACTCGCTGCGCCACTGGCTGTTGAGGAACGCCTGCACGCGCGCCATCCGGTCGCTCTGGCGGGCCTGCATCTGCCCCGGTGACCAGTAGACGGGGTAGATCTCGGGCTTGGAGCCGACGCTGCCGAAGAAGTCGTCGCCCGGGCCGCGGTAGTTCTCGAAGAACCGGTTGCTCTCCACGTAGCCGACGATGTCGCGGTCCCAGCCCACGGCCTGCTCGCGCGGGAAGTGACCGCGCACGACGAGGCAGCCGCGGCGGTGGAGGTTGGCCATGGCCTCGGCAGACACGGTGCCTGCCTCGATGTCTCCATAGTCGATCACCGGCCAAACCGTCTCGCCCCGCTCTTTCGCCGCCGCGATCTCGGCCACCCGCTCGGCCACCCGCGCCTCGATGACAGCGAAGACTTCTTCGACGGTGCGGCCGGACGCGGATATGCGGGCCCGCAGCGCGGCCTTGATCTCCCGGATCGCCGTCTTCAGGTCGGTCGGCGGGGTCTCCCAATGCGGCAACGCCTGCAGGGACGAAGGACGGGGGGTCGAGACGGACGCCATGTCAGCTCCTTTGGTGAGGACTCCTTACTAGAACGAAGCTACCGGCCTGACCCACTTCTAGGCAAGAGTCCTTACTAACATGGTCGGCGTGGCCCCTGCCAAGCCGTCGCTCGATCTGCTGCGGTCGCTGACCGACGAGCACGTGCTGCGCGCCCTGATGCAGCAGCGGCGTCTGACCCGTGCCGAGCTCGCCGCTCGAACGGGCCTGTCCAAACCGACGGTGTCCGACAGCGTGCGCCGACTGTGTGAGGCGGGCCTGCTCACCGATACAGGGGAACGGACAACCGGGCGCGGGCGGGTCGGCTCGTACTACGGCCTCGCCGACGACATCGGCTGGGCCCTGGTGGTCGACGTGGCCCCGGAGGGGATCGTGGCCGAGCTGCTGGACGCCCGCGGCGAAGTGATTTCCACGACGACCGCGGCGGTCACGCACCCGGCGCGGCCTGCGCAGGTCAGCGCGGCGCTGATGACGGCGGCCAGGGGGGTGCGCGCCGATGTCTCACGGCGGCCTCGGCTCGCGGTGGTCAGCGCGGCCGATCCGGTGGACCGGGCCACCGGGCGCCTGGTCCATCTGCCCGACTCCCCGTTCCTCATCGGCGAGCTGTCCCCGGCGGACGTGCTGGCCGGTTTCGTCGATGGCCCCGTGATGGTCGACAACGACGTCAACTGGGCCGCGCGGGCCGAACGCGACGCCACCACCGACGGGCCGCCACTCGACGACTTCGCCTACCTCCACCTGGGCGAGGGCCTTGGCTGCGCCGTCGTCAACGACGGCATGGTGCGTCGGGGACACACCGGCCTCGTCGGCGAAATCGCCCACGTCCTCACGATCGGTCCAGACGGCCGGGCCGTCCCCCTCATCGACGTGTTCAGCGCGCTCGGTCTTCGCCGGGCTGCGTCGACGGCGATCGACGTGCCCGCGCTGCTGGCCGCGGTCGAACTCAGGCCCGTACGGGTCGGCCAGGCAGAGAACCGTGAACCAGGGCGCCGTCGCTGACCACCGACTCGCCGTTCACGATCACATGGTCGAACCCGCTGGTCGGGCGGAGGGTATCGGCGTAGACGTAAGTGGCATTGTCGGTGACCGTTTGCGGATCGAACACCACGACGTCGGCGTCCGCACCGGGCTGCAGCCGCCCCTTTCGTGCCAGTGCCCGAACCCCGGTTGCGGCAATGTCGACGGGCACCAGGCTGCAGCGACGGATGGCCTCCATCAGACTCAGCGCGCCGGTCTGGCGCACCAGCAGCCGCAGGGTCCGCCCGTACGTCCCCGCCGTGCGCGGGTGTCCGATCACGTCGGCAGGCAATGGCCAGGCAAGCGGGTCTTTGGTGATGACGTGGCGCCAAGTCGGCTCGATGGCGTCCGAGGCAACGGCGGTGTCGCCGAAAACCATCGCCTTGCGGATGAGGTCCTGGGTGGCGGGCTCGGACTCATCGAGGGAGTGCACGAACGCCCACTCTCCCCGATGCGCGGCCCGCATCTGATCCAACTCGGCCGCGTCCGCAGGCCTGCGGCCACTGGCGAGATGTTGGATCGACGACGGCACCAGCCCACGGCGGTGCAAGAGGTCTGGGGCGAGAAACCCGGCGCTGATGGCGGTCATGCCGCTGCCGTAGGGGTAGGCCTCGGTCGTCACCGCCGCACCGGCGGCGCGGGCCCGCGACACCGTCGCATGCACACGGTCGAGGTGACGGCCCGAGGTGCTGTTCACGTGGCAGTAGTGCATGTGCGCACCGGTCTCCCCGGCCGCACGCACGATCTCTTCGGCACCATCGATCGGCGTCTGTGGATCTTGCTCGACCAGCTCGCGGGCATGGGTGTAGGTCGGGCGCCCCGCCCGGACCGCCCCGGCTGCGATCCGCACGTACTCCTCAGGGTCGATCGCGGCCGCGTACCCCACCGGGATCCCGACGCCAAGTGCCCCCTCGGCCAGGTCCTCCTCGACCAGGCCGATCACCCGGTCGACCACGGCAGGCTCCGCGGCTCGTCGCCACGCCGGATCGTCCATCGCCGACAACACATCCGTGATCGCACCGGTGGCCTGCACCCCGAGAACCACCTGCGCCCGCGCAGCGCCCCAACTCGTGGCGAAGCCATAGTTGATCGGGCGACCCGTTCTCGCGGCTCGCGCGTAGGCCACGGACACCGGATACCTGCCGATCTCGAGCTCCAGCGCGGTCGTCACTCCGTCGAAGGCCTGTAACCGCATCCCCGGGATATCCTCACAGTGGCTGTGCAGGTCGACGAACCCCGGCGCGACAACCCGCCCGCGCGCGTCGATGATCCGCGCGCCTTCCAGGCCGGAACCAAGCGCAGCGATCTTGTCGCCCCTGATGGCGACGTCCACCACCGCGTCCGTACCCGAGGCCGGATCCATCACGCGCCCACCTGCGATCACCACGTCGTATACCGTGCCTTGGTGTGGGATCACGGATAACCACCGGGATGGAGCCGAGCGAGCGATTCGAGTGGAAAGGTCGGACCATCGCGTGGGGCAAGGTCGGACGCGGACCGGCGGTCGTGCTGTGCCACGGCACTCCGTTCTCCTCGCGGCTCTGGCATCCGTTCGCGCAGACGCTGTCCCGTGACTTCACCGTCTACGTGTGGGACATGCCCGGCTACGGCCGCTCCTCGAAGCTACCCCAACACGCCGTGGACTTCGGTGCCCAAGCCGACGCCTTCACCGCGCTGCTCGACCACTGGGAACTGACCCGACCACACGTCATCGCCCACGACTTCGGCGGCGCGGTGTCGCTGCGGACGCTCCTGGTCAAGAAGGTCGCCTACACATCGTTGATGTTGGTCGACGTCGTTGCCATCCCACCGAGCGGCTCACCGTTCTTCCAGTTCGTGCACGATCACCCCGACCTGCTCGAGCAACTTCCGCCCTACGTCCACGAGGCGATCGTGCGCGCCTACGTCGAAGCCGCCAGCCACCGCGGCCTGCGTCAAGGCGATCTCGACGCATTGGTCCAGCCCTGGACCGATGAGGAAGGACAGCCTGCGTTCTACCGACAGATCGCCCACTACGACGAACGCTTCCTCGTCGACAACGAACAGCGGCTGGGCGACATCGACATACCGGTCCGCATCGTGTGGGGAACCGACGATGCGTGGATACCGACCGAACAGGCGCACAAGCTCGCAGGCCTCATCCCGACGGCGTCGCTTCGCCTGATCGACAGCGGCGTGGGGCACCTCGTCCACTACGACGCCCCGGTCGCGCTGGCGGACGAGATCCGCTCATGGCTCGACCAGGTCGCCTCCTGACCAAGCAAGAGACGACGTCGCCACTGGCTGTCTTGACCACTCGTCAACTACCGGTATTCCGGTTCCAGAGCTGGTGGGTCACCCCGCTCGGCGACGTGATCGTCTCGACGGCGAAGCGCTCCTCGAGGCCGCTGAAGCCTTCCCACAGGGAGGCGCCGCGGCCCAGGGTGATCGGCACGAGCACCACGTGCATGAAGTCGATCAGGTCGGCCCGGAGGAACTGCCTCACCGTGGACGGACCTCCACCGATCCGGACGTCGCCGCCGTTCGCGGCCTCCTGAGCCAGGCGCAGCGCCTCTGCAGGCGACGCGTCCACGAAGTGGAAGCTCGTGCCGTTGGCGAACTCGATCGAGGTACGAGGGTGGTGGGTCAAGACGAACACCGGCGTTCGGAACGGCGGCTCCTCACCCCACCAGCCGCGCCAGCCATCATCGGGCCACTCGCCGGCCTGCGGCCCGAACTTGCGACGTCCCATGATTTCGGCGCCGATTCCCTGCCCCCACATGCTGTACAGCGCGCGGTCGACGGTGACGGGGTCGGGCACCTGGTCGACCCCGTGGATGACCCGGCCGTCGAACCAGCGGAAAAGGTCGACGGCATCGCCGATCGGGGCGTCGAAGGTGACGTCCTCGCCTGCGGCGTAACCGTCGAGCGAGACGAACAGGTTGTGGACGCGGGTGCGGGTCATGGCGCGAGCCTAGGTGGGCGATCTGCGACTGGGACAGCAAGTCCAGGTCACCCAGCTGCGGTCGGTCGTCCGGTCACCACAGCGGCCACTCGAAGGGGTAGTAGCGGTTGGAGTCGTGGGTAGCGACGTTCCCGTTCTCGTAAAGTAGCAGGTGGTCAGGTTCGGGGTGTCGTCGTCGACGACGGCGACGCCGCCTGCCTGGACGCAGTAGTCCCCGGGCATGACCCGCGCTTCAGAAGCCGATGGCTTCGCGGAGAAGCAGAACGATGCCGCGCCCGGGGTGAGGTTCGGCGTTGAGCACGAGCAGACGGTTGATGGCGCTCGGCATCCCGTAGGCCGTCTGGGCCCGGGCGCTCTCCAACGGCAGGGCGTGTTCTTCGACGCGACGCATCGCGGTGTCCAGGTCGGGCACCACCTTCTGGGCTCCGACGACCCAGATCGCGAGAGCGGCACCACCCGCGTAGGAGGGCAGTTGGCTTCCGCTGGCCGAGGCGACCACGAGAGAGCCGGTCTCGGTGAGCGCGACTACGCTGCCCACGACGATGTCGGGACTGGCCAACAGGTGCCGGATCTCGTCGGCGCGGGTGGCACGGTCCATGGCCAGTACGCGCGGTTTGATGGCGTGGTAGCGCCCGCTCGTGTTGATGTCCGCGTCGATTCCCGAGAGCCGGAGGGTTTCGCTGGCCGCGGTGAACACGCTTGCGCCCGCAGGGATCAGGTCCTGGATGCGAGGACGCGCGGCGGCGGCGTTGTCGAGGATCTCGACAATGAAGCCGTTCGTCTTGAGCGCTCCGGCCGCCCGCTCGAGACGCTCCGCAGGCACGGGCTCGGTGAACGGGTCCCTCGGTGGCTGCGATGCGTCGGGAGCCGCGCCTGCCAGTGGCGTGGTGTCGAGGTATTTGACCTCATAGACGCGTTCTGTGAACTTCCAGCCGTCGTCGGTGCGCTGGTAGCGGTCGTGGTAGACGGCGTAGTTGAGGCCCTGGCGGCCGTCGCGGGTGCGCACGAGCTCCTGGAGGTAGGCACGTCCGGTCGCGGTGTCGCCGTCGAGCTGGATGACGCCCGGATGCGTGGTCTGCACGAAGAATTCCCACTGGGCCTGCAGCCGTTCGCCGCCGACGCGTATCTCGTCGCGCCCGATCATCTCGGCGGGGATATTGGGCATCCGCAGCGCACCGTCGAGCGTGAACAGCGAAGCGAGGCGAGCACGGTCGCGCATCATCGCCGCGTCCGCGAACTCACCGCGTAATGCTTCGATCTCGACGCGGTCGGCGATGGATCGGGAGTCAGTCGGCAGGTCCGCTGCCAGCCGGTTCGGGAAGGGTGATGGAACGAGGTTCATGCCGGTATGACGACGCGGTCCCCCGAACTGTGAGGCGGTGGCCCGCGGACGTCAGCCCGTCGTCCACGGGTGGAGTTTGTCGGGGTTGCGCATCGCCCAGATGCGCTTGATCCGCTCGCCTTCGATGTCGAACGCCCAGACGGTTATCGTGACGCCGTCGAGCTGCGCGACGAGGCCGGGCCTGCCGTTGACGGTGCGCTCCAAGATCGTCCGGACGGGTGCCGCGCTGGCGAAAGCCAGATAGGCCCGCGCGACCCGTTCGCGACCGTGGATCGGGTGCGGGTAGGCGCTGGCGAGGCCGCCGCCGTCAGCGACGGCGACGGCGTCGGGGTCGAGGAGACCGATCAGGGCGTTGATGTCCTTCGATTCCCACGCCTGCTTGAAGTCCCTGACGATGCGGGCCTGCCGGGCTGTCGCGGTCGCGGGGGCACGCGTCCCGCGGGTGCGCCGCCGGGCCGCCGACGCCAGCTGGCGACATGCCGCCGGGGTTCGGCCGACGATCTCGGCTACCTCGGCGAACGAGTACCGGAACACGTCGTGCAGGATGAACGCGACGCGTTCGGCCGGGGTCATGGCCTCGAGCACAACGAGGAAGGCCATGTTGATCGACTCGTCGAGGGTGATGCGGTCGGCCGGGTCCACCGTGCTCGCGTCTCGCCGTCCGCCCACCCATTCCGCGGGTTCGGGCAGTGGCTCCGGCAGCCATTCACCGACGTAGCGCTCCCGCCGGACCCGGGCCGACCCGAGCACGTCGAGGCAGATGCGGCTGGCCACCTTCGTCAGCCACGCGACAGGCGTATCGATGGCCTGCTGTTGTTCGCCGGTCATCGCGTGCCAGCGGGCGTAGGTTTCTTGGACGGCATCCTCGGCCTCGGCCAGCGAGCCCAGGAGTCGGTAGGCGACATTGATAAGCTGCGTCCGCTCGCGCATCACCGGGCTCGGCCCGGCGTCGGGCCTACCGGAGCGGTGCTCGCATTCGTTGATCATGCGAAGGGGCCTCCCCCGGTCCCGTAGTTCCCTCGACTGTTCGACGAGATAGCCCACCGGATTGTGAGGTGACGAGCTCATCACACCATCCGGAGAGCGAGCGCCTCACGTTCACGCCGACTGCGTCGTCGAAGAGACCGTGACTGTGCCTTTGAAGCTTCCCAGCGACACGGGACGATTGCCCCTGGGTATCTGGCTGCTGGCTGCCTCGCCAAGGAGCCTGCGGCAGGTGATCTGACGTGGGATGTCGTCGCCGCATTCGGCGAACCTGATAAGCACTGCGCCCTCGGGCAGGGGGGATGTCCGGGGGCGCAGCACCACCTCCCGGCAGCCGGTTGGCGCCGACAAGCTCGACGCCGCGCCGATCACTCCGGTCGTCGTAGTTGCCTACACGTCACGCGGTGTCCTCGCGGTCGGCATTCGCTCGGAAGTCGGTCGACGAGCAGTGCGCGGGCGGCGTCGAGGTCGGCAACGGTGACGGTGAAGCCGATCGGGGACGACGGTAGGTGGCTTCGCGCCCGGGATCAGGCTGGGCAGCGCGTCGGGGCGGCACGACCCGCACGCACGACCTGCCGAGGTCGACGGCGACCACGTCGCCGTCGCGGGTGTGCTCGTGTCCGGGTGTAGGTGCTGTAGGTGGTGGCGAGGCCTTCCGGGTCATCGTCGCAGACGGTGACCTCGACGATCCCGGTCGCGCCGTTGGCGTGCTGTTGGTAGCGGTTCTGGAAGACCAGTTCGGGGGTGAGGTGCTGGGCCGCTGGTAGGGCCGGGTCGAGGCGGCGAAATGTCCTGCGCCAGATCGGCGGCGTTTGGCAATTCCGTCACGTCATCGAGCCCGATCGGCGGTTCGGGGCGGCGCTCCGTGGCCAAAGGCGTGGTCGCCATGGTCGGGATGGGGCGGAGCGACGTCCAGTCGGCCAACGCCATCAATGAGGTCGCGCATCTGCCCTCGCCCGTCCCCATGGTGGCCGACGTGATCACCGCCGAGGGGTTCGACACCGACGGCTCGAAGGCCGACCAACCCGACTTCAGCGCGTGCCGCGACGCCGATGCCTACAGCAAGGGCATCGGTGACGGCTGGTTCTTTCGTGTCGCATACCGCGTCACAGCGCAAGCGCGGCAGTTGGCGAAGTACGGACGGCCGAACGGCTCGGCGACGTCGGCGGACGTGCTAGTCAAGTCCACCGCGACCACCGATCCGGCTACCTGTACCCAGGTGCCGGGGTACAAGGCTTTAATGCATCCCACCCGGGACCCGATCTACGACCCCTCGGACAGCAGCACCCTCAAGGGTGTGGTCAACACGATCTGCGGGAGAGGGGGCGACCGGCGCGGCGTGGTCGTCGTCTACACGGCCCGTGCGGTCGACATGGCCGAGTTCGTGCTGGATCTCGACGCCAGCTACGCCGCGAACACCTGCGATCCCGACCGGGTCACCATCCTGGAGCAGTCCGACGGCTCGCGACTGCGCTCGGAGGAGTCGGTCGATCCGGCGGACGGACGCGAGATCGAACGGTTGAAGGCCCTGCATTCGGATTCCTTCCAGAAGGGCAAGGTCCGGCTGATCCAGACCGCGTTCGGCGATCCCGCCGCGTCGCCGATCACGGAGTCGAAGGACTACGAGGCATTCCGGGCGGTGTTCACCGGCGACACGCAGTTCGCCGTCGGCCATCTCGACGATGGCTGGGCCATCAACGCGCATGACGCGCTGACGACCGTGGTGGGGGCGATCGCGGCGATCCCCCTCAAGGATCCGGTGCGCGCTGCGTCGGTCCACACGTCGATCGCCAACACGTTCCAGAACGGCGCGGTGCCGGGTGCCATCCATGCCGGGCTGATGTTCGACGACGCGGGCAACATCGTCGGCGAACCCCAGGTGGTCCGGCTCTGCCCGTTGCCCGACGACTCCTCGACCGCTCCGCGTACGGTGGCGGTGACACCCGCGGAAGGCGGGCCCGACACAGCGAACCCGGGCGGCTGCAACGTGAAGGTCTGATGAGGATGGCGGCGCCTTGCCCGTGAGGCGGATTCGCGTCCGGAGCAATTGTGCCTTGTCTCTACGTAGCCCCTCGGTAGAGTACAAGCGCCCGAGCCGCGGATGACGATCCCGACCCAGCTCGTGCTTCGCGTCCTCCTAGACCTAGACGACCCGACCATCAGAGCGCTACGGCGTCGAGATCGGCACGCAGGCCGGGCTGCCCAGCGGCACCGTGCATCCGATCCTGGCCCGGCTCGAGGGGGTGGGGTGGTTGACCTCGCGATGGGAGGATGTCGACGCGCGGGCGGCGGGACGCCCGGCGCGGCGGTACTACCAACTGACCCCGACGGCGTTCAACGCGCGCAGGTGGCCCTGGCCCGGGCCTATCGACCCCGCCCGAACCCGCGTCCGCTCGGCGGCGAGGCGTGATGACCACGCCACTTCCGGCCTGGTGGGCTAGTGCGGTGTCCAGAAACGTTCACCGGGTCCTCGCGGGCCCAGACGACGCCTCGCGGCGTTGCCGCCCTCGCGAAGACGCCCGGTATGAGCTTCGGGCGGCGCCTTGCGAGACGCCGCCTGGATCCCGCGATCACCCCGGCAACGTTCCTGGACACCGCACTAGCCGGGCGGTCGGGTTCGCAGGCCTGGCCATACCCACCGGCAAGCGGCGCACCCGCCACCGACGGGAGTTCCTCGCCGAGCTCTACGGCATGGACCACCCACAACAACTTGACATCTCAAATTCTGCTCAAGCGCGAATGCCAAATCGAGTACGTGCAGAACGACTGGGAGTGGTGGCTGCGCCGCCTACGCCGCGTGTGCCAGTTCCTCGCATGCTGTGCCTGGTGGTGACCCCGGCGGGCTGGCTCTACGAGGTTGTATCGCGCCGCTTGAACGGCAGCGGGCAGAGTACGCCTCGGTCCTTGCGGGGCACGCTCACTCCGCGCATTTCGCCAGCGCACCCCTTGCCTGCTAGCAAGGCGGACGTGCCGTTGAGGGGCACCGGAGTCTGGTGGCCGCGGCGATGTCGATCGCAGGCGGCCTGGACGACAGTCGGTGAAGCCGCCATCAGGCGGACGCCGACCCAGAAGGCACGACGATGTTCACCTCAGGCAAGACCCGCACCGCCCGCGCCGCGATAGTCGTGCTCGGCCTCACCGGTGCCCTGGCCGCCACGACCGCACAAGGCGCTCTGGCCCAACCCGCGAACCACGACCCGAGTGGGTCAGGGAACACAACCAGCACGACCGCCGCTGAGCCGACGACGACACCGCCGATTCTGAGGACGCCAACACCGACCGACCCCGCTACCTGCGCCGCGACTCCCCCGGCCCCGACCGCAGATCCGGGCACCGGTCTGCACAAGGGCGTGATCATCTCGTCGGGCGGTGGAGCTGCGCAGCCGAACTGTGACGACGCGGGCACGACCGCGCCCCCGACCGGGACCGGGACGCAGGCCGCGCCGCCTGCTTCGGGTTCGCCTACGCCCCCCGCGAGCGACGGAAACGGGCAGACACCGGCACCGCCCGCGCCCGGAACCGACCCGCAAACTCCCGCCACCGCCGACGCCCCCATGCCACCGGACAGCCCAGCGCCTCCGGACGGCCCGGTGATCCACAACGGGGTAGTGTTCCCGGCCAGCACCCAAGCCCCCAAACCGACCACCACCGCGCCGACCGCGGCGCTGGCGAGCATCGCCAACGCGACCGTGATCCGCAGCCGAAGCGTCTCCACGATCGTCACGGTGCCCCGAGGGCTGCCCGTGACCGACCCGACCGAAATCAGCATCCTGTTCGGATTGTCCGGATCCTCGCGACTGACCCAGACCTACAACCCCGCCGCGGGCAACCGGTTCGTCTTCAACTTCGACGCAGGCGACGGCACCGCGCGCACGGAGGACGTCGCGGTCAGCCTCGCCGACCGGGCAGCGGCGGGCGCGCATTTCGGGTTCGTGGCCAAGGTGCCGGTCGAAGCGCTCTACGACGCAACACTGAGCCCGCTCACCTTCACCCTGACCAACGACTGCGACTTCGACTTCGCCGGGCTGATCGCCCAGGACAGCGAGCCGGTCATCCACTGGCGCGACGACCGGCGCGAGGACGCCACCGGGGAGTTGAGCATGCGGGCCTTCAACTCCATCACGATCAACAAGTTCGCGCGCACCCTCACCGCGATCAGCGTGAAGGACAACATCAAGGTGCCCGGCATCTGGTGGGACGAGATCGACGACGTTCCGCAGATCCCGCTTGGGTTCACCGCGCATCCCATCGACGGCGGACCGCTGCTGCCCTCGACCACCCACACCGACCGCTTCAACAGCCACGCCGACACCGACGAGGCCTGCAACGGCCACTTCTCCTACACCCAGACCGTCAACCTGCTCACCTACAACGCCCTATAGAACACCGCAGGCTTCCACCCGAGCGCCGGTCCGAGGCAGGTCGCCATGTCGGTGAGGATCTGGACGTAGTCGGTGTGGTCGAATGCCACGTTGGGCGATGGGGCGAGCGTCGGGGTGGGCGGAACCGCGGATCAGCCCGACGCGATGAGCACCGCACCGGCGACGACGAGCAGGGCCGCGGTCAGGCCGTGGATGCCGAACGCGGCCGCGCGCCTGCCGTCGCGAGCCAGGACGATGCCCATATCGGCCCACGGCGTGATCGACGCCGCGATGAGCACCCAGCCGAGCGCTGGCACGCCTGCCACGGCCCAGACGACCATCGGCACGACGCCGGAAGTGATGTCGCGGACGCCCTTGATCGCGGTGAGTGCCCGCGTGTCGCCCGATCCGACGCCGAAGTCGCGGGTTGCTGCGGCCGGCCTGACGAGGAAGCGCAGGCCGATCGCGGCGATGCTCACGCAGGCAAGGACGGCGAAGACGATGGCCACTAGTGTCATGAAGGTTCCTCCTGGTAGCTTCAGCACCCTCGTAGTCTAACGACGTTAACTTAACGGCGCTAGGAGGAATGGTGAGCCCGCGTCCCACACCCGACCTGACGGCTCGGCGCGACAGCGTCGTCGGCCACGCGCGGCGCATCGCTGAGGCCGAGGGCTGGGACGCGGTGACGATCCGGCGGCTCGCGACCGAACTCGGCGTGACCCAGCCCGTTCTCTACACGGCGTTCGGCAAGCGGCAAGACATCGTCGATGCGGTGGCGCTATGCGGGTTCGCCGAACTCGCCGACACCCTCGATGCGGGCGACCCTGCTGCCGCCTACCTCGAGTTTGCGCGCACACACCCCGCGACGTACGAGGCGATGTTCCTGATGCCGACCGGCCTGCGATTCGCCGCCGCGGACGTGCCCGCGCCCATGCGCATGGCGTTCACCGCCTTGGGTCGCGCCCTCGCCATCACAGACGAAGTCCGCACTGAGATCGCGTGGAGCCTCCTGCACGGGATGGCCTCACTCGATCAGGCGGGGCGGCTGTCGGCAGGCGCGGGTAGCCGTCGTACGGCTGAGCTGCAACGGCTCCTCAGCGTCCTCATCACAGACGTTGCTCCCGGCGCCCCCGGCTGAGCCCGTCCTGGCCGAAGATCCAGACGCCGCCCATGGCGCCGTCGCGGCGCTGGCCGAGGGCGCCGCTGATCTCGACTCGCACCAACTCCGGCCAACCGCCGACGGGTCGCTGCTCGTCACTGCGACCCCGCGGCCACCAGCGTCGCGGTGATGGGTTCGAGTTCGGCGACCAGCGGCTTTGGTGGTCAGGTCGGCGGCGCGCACCAGGCCCGGGGAGACGGCCAATTCCTCGCCGAGGATGCGCCGCAGGGAGGCCGCGCTGCCCCGCTCCCGCGCGCCGACCGACGCCTCGGGCGGGATCGTCTCCCACGCGCTAGGGATGTGCCGCGCGGCCTCCCCGTCGGCGAAGCTGTAGAAAGCCGCGTGCACAACCTGCGCCTGCACCCGCCCCAGCGGCGCGGCGCGGCTGGCGAAATAGCCGTCCCAGTAGGTGCGGTGGCCGAGCGCGACCAGCGCCTCGTTGCATTCGTCGGCGAAGAAGCTGACCAGGCAGATCGGCTCAAGGAGCTCGAAGACGCGGCGTGCGGTTCTCGCGGTAGACATGACTGCTCTGGCCCGGCGAGCGCACTGAACTCGTCGGGCCACTCGATCGGTGATCCGGACGCGGATTCGACATCGATCATAGCTCTGCCGGACAAAGAGATCGAGATGCGAGCTTCTTACTCGGCGACAAGCGCGCTTGTAAGGCCTGGGCGATGGTGATGAGGTCGTCGAGTCCGGTGAGGTCTTTGGGGTTGCGGGTGTAGACGACAGCGTTGTGGGCGTGTGCCGTGGCGGCGATGAGGAGGTCCATGACGCGGGCTCGTGGCTGGCGACCGAGAGTGCTGATGCGGGCGGCGAGTTGGGCGTAGCTGTCGGCGACGGCTTCGTCGACGGGGAGCGGATCGAAGCGTCGTTGGATGGCGCTGAGTCGGTTCAGCCGGGCTGCGCGTGCGTGGGCGGGGGCGATGAGCACGCCGAACTGCAGTTCGGCGACACTGCGCGGTGCGCCGCCGACACCATTCTTGACGATCATGGCCCGGCTGCGGGCCTGCCGCGGGCCTCCCGGGGGACGGTGATCGCCAAGGTTGGGACATGACGGCCATATATGGCCCTCATGTCCCACAACCGCCGATCAAGCTGCATGAGACCCCAGACGAAGCGGAACGGCCACCGCCCAGTGCGGCGGAAGATCCACAGGTAGTTGACCCAGCCGGGTTTGTCGAGCGCCGAGCGGAACGCAGCCATGGACCGCCACGACACCGCCGAGGCCCCGGGCCACCGGCTCCGGCGGCGCGCTCGTCAGGCCGGAGGCGGTTCCCGGTCCGTCGTCGGCGTCAGGTTCCGGATGTGACAGGCACGCCTGCAGGGGCGCGGCGGGTGCGACCGCCGAGGACGATCAGCAGCAGGCCCGCGACCAACAGCCCGAGCCCGAGGCCGAGCGCGGCACCGGAGGTGGCGCCCAGTACCGGGACCTGCGCCCCGACGGTCAGCTCCGCGTCGACGGGCCGGGTGGCGTCGGCGTTCATCACCACGACCGTCCAGCTGCCCGGCTCGGGCGTCCAGACCATCATCTGCTGGCCTGGCCCGGTCGCCGAGGCCGCCCAGAACGGCTGTTCGGCGGCCCGCCCAGGCGGCGGCCCACCAGTGGTGTTCACGACCGACACCTGTCGCTGCCGGTTCGCGTCCGTGGTGGAGCGCCAAGCGCCAACGGCGACGCCGTTGAGGTAGCGGGCGACGTCGGCGGTCGGGCCGATCCCGACGAACACCCCGCTGCCAGAGCGGGAGTCCGCGCGGACCGCGACCTGGCCGATCGTGCGGACCAGCACGCCGGGATCGGTGCCCGCCTCGATCCGGATCGGCTCGCTGACCAGTGCGTATCCGGCCGTGGAGGAGGGTCGGACCGCCGCCGCGACGTACCCGGCCGCATCGCGCCCGCTCGTGTCGGCCACCAGCCCGATGATGCCTGCGGCGGTCAGGGCGACCGCGGCGGCGGTCGCCAGCGCCCCGATCGTCAGCAGCACGCTCCTCCCCGCTGGCGGTGGGGGTACGGTGCGCGACAGTGGCGGCCCGGCGGGCGGTGTGTCGACGCGGCGCTGCTCCAGCACCGCAGCCCCACCCCTGAACCCGCTCTCCAGCGGGTCCGCGCCCGCCGGATCGACGCCCGGGGCCGACGCCGGGAGCTGCGGCGTCTGCGTGGGTTCCTCGGGGCCCTGGTCGAGCCGGAACGGTGGATAGACGTCGGTCATCAACGAGGTGTAGGCGGCCACCCGCAGCACCCAGCGGTTCATGCCCAGCACGGCGTCGAAGATCCCCCGCGGATAACGGCCGGTGAACAGCAGCGCCACCGCGGCGATCAGCACCAGCACCGTCACCAGTCCGCCGTCGAAGCCGACCGCGCCGGTGAGGTTGACCCGCCCCACGATCGTGGCCGCCGACCCGACGAAGAACGCCAGCACGAGGTAGTGGGGGATGGCCAGCAGCCACCACTGCACCAACGCCCGCCCGCGCGAGACCCGCTCGGGGTAGTCGACCTCGAGCCGGGCCGGATAATCGGGCACGTCGGCCAAGGTGAACGGCGGGTAGCGGTCGGTGCCGTTCGCGCCGTAGCCGTAGTAGGCCACCCGCCAGCCCCAGCGCAGGACCCCGACATTGAACCCGAAGATCGCGCGCGGGTAGCGGCCGGTGGCCAGGATCGCGACGAACGCGACCACGGTCAGCATCCAGTAGGCAACACCCAGGAAAACGAGCACGACCAGGTGCGGGATCAGCAGTAGCCACTTGACCAACCACAGCCCGCGCGACAGACCGGGATCGAGCCGACCACTGACCCGCACCGGGTAGGACATCTCCGCCATGCCGCCACCGTCCACCCACGCACCGCCGAGGGTCAGGGCCCAGTGGCCCGTCGGACCTGGGTCCGGAAGTCCTGACCCTGGACCGTCGGTCGGGCAGAACCTCCGAGCGCGGGGCTCGGCCAAGGTCTCTGGCGGCCCTCCACGACTGGGCGGGTCGCAGGCACCGTCGGCAGCTCCTTGCCGTCACCGGACGGGGCATCGGGTCGATGACGCTTCTCCTGCGCGCTGCTCAACCGTCCGGGACAACGTCGGCGCCAACGGGCCTCATCCGATACGACTCGATCAGCTGCCAGCGGTCGCCCCCGAGGCAGACCTCGTTCGTCCAGACCGGCGCGTCCGGGTCGTTGAGATCCCAGATCAGCCGCAGGCGTGCGGGGCGTTCGTCGAGCGTCTCGTAGATCAGGCGGTCACCGTCGATGTGGCCGCCCATGACGTCGGCGTGGCCGTAGTTGTCGTTGAGGGTGGCGCGGTACTGCCCGGCGTCGGTGTCCCAGCCGGTGACCCAGTGCAGACGCCAGGTGAGCACGAACGTGCCGTCGGTGAGGAACTGGTCCTGGCGGTAGTTCCCGACGATCCACAGCCCGTCGTGCAGACGGGAGTGCACGCCTTGTCCGTGGGCAGTCATCGCCGGGCTGCCTGCTCCCATCCCATTCGGCTCGATAGTCCCCATCCAGGTGACGTCGGTGTAGAAGCGGTCGAGCGCGGCCATCTCCGTGCCGGGCGTGCGCGGCCGGGGGAGCATCGGCTGCCGGGTGTCGGGCATCGTGGTCATCCCTCCTGGTCAGGTGGCCCTCAGCGGTCTTGTGGTGGCTCGCCTGCGTTCGTGGCGCCGGGCAAGCACGATGACGACGACGATGACGACGAGCACGTCTGCGAAGCCCAGGATCGACGCCCACGGCAGCGGGATGTCGCCGGTCTCGAGGTTGGCGAAGAACGAGCCCAGCGGCGTGAGCAGCGGCCAGAGCACGAGCAGGTTGCGCACGGTCGCGAAGGCCACCGCGTAGACCACGCCCAGCCCGAGCAGGAACCCGATCTCGGTCAGGCCCATGCCGTACCCGACGTGGTAGAGCCCGTAAAGCAGCGCGGCGGCCGCGATCCCGGCCCTCGGCCCGAACTGGGCCTCAAGCCTGCCCTGGAGAAAACCGCGGAAAAAGATCGACTCGAACACGCCGACCACGAGCGCCATGACCAGCAGCGGGACCCAGTTCTCCGGGTTTGCCGGAAGGCTGACCCCCCACAGCGTCAGCGTGAACTGCACACCACCGAACACCAGAGCCAACGCGGCGCTCGAGCGCCAGTTGTCCGTGCGCAGACCCAGGTCGCGCAGGGATCCCCGGCGGAACCAGACCACGTAGAGGATCGGGCCCGCCGTCCCCACCAGCAACGCCGCGGCGAAGGCCAGGAACAGGCCGGTCACGTTGGCGGTGGTGAACACGCTGAACGCCAGCCGCATCAACCCCACCACCACGACGTACATCACCGCGATCACCAGCAGCTCGCGGCGGTCCCGCCTCGTGACGGTCCGCGGCACGACGCCGGGCACCGCCGCCAACAGCAGAGCGCTGCCTGCAACCGCGAGTGCGAACATCGCCCCGCCGAGCAACGAGAGCAGGAGCAGCGCGGCGACCACCCACGCCGACCACAACGCCACACGCCAATGTGGCTGGGACACGCTGACGTTCATGGTCCCTCCACCGTCGCCAAGGAATCGGGGCACCCGACGGTCCACCGGGGGACAACCGGACCCAACGGCCAAAGGACCCGCGCACCCCGGGACGAGCGGCACTCATCCCGTGCGACGGCGTCGACCCACCGGCTGCGACGTTGTCTTGCGGCAGCGCAGATCGTTCGATGCACCGGTGCCGCGCTCGTCGACCAGAACCAGATCACCCTTCCGGTTCACCGTCGCCAGGCAGTCGCCGAACTGGACCGGACCGGAGTCCTCGCGCACCGGTGGCGCGGGTCGAACGCGGCCGCGGGCCCGGATCACGTCCGCGGTCGTGCCACGGCCGCCGTCAATGCGTTCCTGTCGAAGGCCTGCGGGTGCTTGCCTCGATGGTCGGTCACGTAGGTCGCTCAAGGACTGGGACGTGTGGCGCGCCTGCGCGGGCGAGCCAGGCGCGGAGTCCAGCGACGTCGTCCGCCCCACCGCAGAAACCGAGGTAGCCGTCCGGGCGAAGGCCCAACAGGGCGCGGCCAGGAGTGCGCGCAAGCCGGTGCACGTGGACCCGGGCGGCGGGGCCCGGTTCGTCCAGCCGCGGGCCGGGCTCGGCGAACACGTGGAATCCCGGCTGGGCGGTGAGCTCGTGGAGCCGCACCGCACGCCCCGCACACAGGACAGACGCGTCGGGCAGCCGTGCACCAACCCGCAGGAGCCGCCCACGCGGGTCCAGACCGGGCACGCCGCCGTATCCCGCGTCGAGCCGCGACACCAACCGGAAACCGGCCGCCAGCATCTGCCGTC
The DNA here is from genome assembly GCA_963826705.1 of uncultured Actinomycetota bacterium. Lineage (GTDB taxonomy): Bacteria > Actinomycetota > Actinomycetes > Mycobacteriales > Pseudonocardiaceae > Pseudonocardia. The sequence goes on along the minus strand of CAWGYF010000023.1, from coordinate 17,009 downwards.
GATCCAGCAGCCACGGCAGAACCGGGGCGGCGACCGGCCCGACCGTCCCACGCAGGAGCGACGGTATCGGCCCGCGCGCCGACTCGGCCCAGAACAGGGCATCGGTGAGGGCGCGGACCCGCCGTGCGGCCGGACGCCGCTCGGCCTCGTATGAGTCCAGCAGGACCCCCGGGCACGACGACGACGGCGCACACGCCAGCTTCCAGCCCAGGTTGACGGCGTCCTGAACGCCGGTGTTCATCCCCAGCCCGCCCGCCGGGGAGTTCGTGTGGGCCGCATCTCCGGCGAGGAACACCGACCCCCATCGGTAGCGGTCTGCCAGCCGATGCTGGACTCGCACCCGACTCGACCACGCCACCTGCGTGATCCGCGCCGCCAGACCCGCGGCGTCGATCAAACCCTGCAACTCGGGGGCCGGAACCGGCGGTCCCGCCTGCCCGCACCGCGGTGGCGGCCCGAGGTCGCGCCGGGTGCCGAGCAACCGCCACGTCGCCGCCTCACCCAAGGCGAACACGAACAGCACCCCGTCGTGCCCCGCAGCCACGTGCGCTATGCCGGGCGCCAGCGTCCCGTCGAGCTCGACGTCGGCGAGCACGACCTCTCTACGGTAGGCCCTGCCCCGCCACCCGATGCGGGCGAGACTGCGGACCGTGCTCTCCGCCCCGTCGCAGCCCACCAGGGCGCGGCAGGTGGCACGTTCGACACCCACCGCAGAACGCAGCAGTACCTGGACCTCCTCCCCCACGTCGCGCAGCCAGATCAGCTCTGTCCCGCGCTCCACCGGCACCCCCCTTGCGGCGAGGGCGTCGGCCAGGACCCGCTCCACATCCATCTGGCGCAGAAGGGTGAGATGCGGATAGGGAGTATCCGGCAGCGCGAGCCCGGCGAGCCGGAGCAGAGTGTCGCGTCGCCCGAGGTGTAGCTGGACCGCGGGCGCGGTGTCGGCGTTTGCCAGCAGTTCCTCGACGACGCCGAGTGGCCGCAGGACCTCGAGCGTGCGGGGGTGCACCAGCAGGGCGCGGGAGGGCCGGAACGGATCCGCGCGCCGCTCCACCACCCGCACCCAGGCGCCGTGGTCGGACGCATGCAACGCGACCGCGAGCCCGGTCGGGCCCGCCCCGACGACGAGGACGTCCAGCGCGCTCATGCGACTCCGATCGTCGACCCCGTACGGCCACCTCGCGCACAACACCCGTCGAGGTGTCGAGCCGCGACCGACCGTGTTCAGCAGGCCAACGCATGGCGTCCCGCGGCGGTCAGTGCGGCCGGACCGCGCTCGCGTCCGGTTGCGCGAAGGGCGGTCAGGAAGCCCGCGGCGATCAGGCCGTGCGCCCGTGCCTGGTCGCAGTACCAGAGACCGTCGACCCGGAGCTCGGGCGCCGCCGCGGCGACGAGATCACATCGACCGGCGACGATCGCCCGCAGCAGGGCCCGGTCGCGGCCGGTCAAGGTCACCGTCGACGTCAGAGAAGGCGTAGAGGTCAGCGCTGTCGAGCCGACCCGGTCGGTGCTGCCGATCGTCGACCTGGTGGCCGGGCGGCGGCAGGTCATCAGCGCAATGGCGGGAGCGTCCATCGTCGTGTCTCCTCGGGCGTCGTCTGCCTTGGTTTACGAGCGTGCCCGCGACGGTGTGACGACGACCACGGCCATCCGTCCCTTCCTCCTCGACCGACTGCTCCCCCACAGAGGGCCGACTGCGCCCGGCGGAGGGACCGAAGGTCCGCTGGAGTTCCGGTCGGTCTCCCCGGAATCAACCGGTGGTGCGAGGACGGGCCAACTCACCTGGCGGCGGCCGCGCGGGACCTTCGACCCGGCTATGCCCGACCGGCAGACCCTCGCCCTGCGGGTGTTGCCCGCGGAAGGTAACCCCGTGGATAGCCGTCGTGTCCGTCGTTCTGCCGAAGCTGACGACACCCCGCTACGAGATGGCAGGCCACGACAAGGGTTCGCGATGAACACCCCGCGCGTCGAAGAGAACTCCCACCGCGGACCGGCGCCCATCCCCGAGCAACCTCCGCTGGGCCGCCGCACGGCCCTAGCCGCGCTGGGCCGCTGTGTCGCCACGACGGCTGTCTTGCTCGCGCGGCGTCGTATCCACCTCCCTCGTGAGCACGTCGGGATGCGGCTGCGGTTCGCGGACGGCTCCAGCAGTTGCGTCTACCGGGAGACCGTCGCCGGTCCCTGCGTGGCGCACGACCCCTGCCTGCTGGTGGTGGCGTTCCGGTTGCGCGCGGTGCGCGGACGTGGGCACCAGGTGTTCCGGTGGGAAAGTCTGCTCAACACGCCGCTGTTCGTCGGCTTTCCCGGGTTCCTGTCCAAGCTGTGGGTAGCCCACGACCGAGACGGCGTCTACCGCGGTGTCTACGAATGGGACGGCCCCTCCCGCGCCGAGTTCTACGCCCGCTCGTTGTGGCATGTTCTCGCGCTGGTGAGCGTGCCGGGGTCGATCCACTACACGATCGTGCCCGGTGTGCGGCGCGACGACGTGCTCGCCGATCCGCGCTGCCTCGGCGGTACCGACGCGGCCACCGGTGCCGCAGGCTGGTGGCGACCGGTCGAATCCCTCCCTCGGGCCAGCGGCCCAGTCGCCAAACCTGACTGATATCACAGGCGACCATACATAAGTGATCGCGACGATAGCGCTGTTTCGGCGATTTGATCACGGGAAACGACGCTCTCGTGGCGATCATGGTCAGCGTTGCGATCCGGGGATCGCGCGTCTGACGCGGCGGCAACTCCCCGACCCCGACGCGGGATCTGCCTACACCCTGCTGAACGACTCCATGATCGTTTTCCGGAGCTGTCGGTCGTACTGCATACGGGCGTAGAAGGTGGTGAATCGTGAGCCGGTCACGGTGACTGTCGCAGGAGCGGGAGCCGCTTGCGGACGAGGTCGAGCAGCGCCCTCGCGGCCGGGCTGAGGGTGCGGTCGGCCCGCCAGGACAGGGAGCAGACGGAGGGCTCCGCGTCGGGGACCGGAACGTAGGAGACACCGGGTCGGGGGTAATAGCGGGCAGCCGAGGCCGGGGCCAGCCCGATGCCCTGCTCGGAAAGGACGGCTTCGAGGAACTCGTCGATCGTGTGGACGGTGGGTCCCAGCAAGGCGGATCGGTCGCCACGCTGCCGGGTCGCAAGCGCGAAGGCGCGGTAGGCGGCGTCGTTGGTGGCGTTGACGACCCAGGGCATGTCGAACAGCTCGGTCACCGCGAGCTCGCAGCGGCGAGCGAGGGGGTGGCTGTCGGGGAGGACCGCGACACGGGGCTCGAGGAACATCGGTTCGTGCGCGAGCCCCGGCGCACCCAGCGGCTGACGAAGAAAGGCGACGTCGGTCTGGCCCGAGCCGAGCCCGGCGGTGAGGTCGCGCAGGTCGTACTGGCGCTTGTCGAGGACCACGGCGGGGTTCCGCTCGGTGTAGGTGCGCAGCAGCACGCGGGTGTCGTCGTTGACGGTCTGCGCGACGAACCCGAGCCGGACGTGGCCCGACAGGTCGCGGCGAGCCTGGACCGCGGCCGCGGACAGGGCGTCGACCTCCCGCAGCACGGCCCGCGCGCGGTCGATCAGCATCCGGCCCGCGTCCGTCGGGGTGACCCCCGCCGTGTGGCGCTCGAACAGTCGCAGCCCGGTGGTCTGCTCGGCTTGCGCGAGCTGCTTGCTCAGCGCCGGTTGACTCATGTGCAGCCGATGCGCGGCTCGGCTCATCGCACCTTCCTCGGCGAGCGCCACGAGCGTTCGAAGGATCCGCACCTCCAGGTCGGCCATAGCGAAAGGTTATCGACGCCAGTACGAGCCGGACTTGGACAGCAGGCGTCGGCCGGTGTTGGTTCGTGGCGTGGACAAGACGCAGGCGAGCGGGCCGCACCGCAGCGGGCAGGACCGATGAGCACCGGCACGACACGGGTCAGCAAGCCGGTGATGACCGCCGACGTAGCGCGGGCATGCGTGGATGCGGCGCTGGCCAAGGCAGGCGAGATGAGACTGGCCGTCACGGTTGTCGTGGTCGACGACGGGGGGACACCGAAGGCACTGGTGCGGATGGACGGCGCGCCGCTGGTGTCGGTGGAAACCGCCCGCCTCAAGGCCTACAGCGCGGCGGCCATCGGCGTCGCCACCGACGACTTCTTCACCGCGATCTCCGGCGACCCGTCCGCCGTCGCCTCCTTCGGCACCCGCCCTGGCCTGGCCCTCATCGCCGGGGGTATCCCGCTGACGCTCGACGGCGTGCTGATCGGCGGCGTCGGCGTCGCCGGGGCGATGACGGGGGCAGAGGACCGCGCGATCGCCGAGGTGGCGGCGGAGATCAAGATCTTACCGGATCCCACTTGACCGTCCGGGGCACCTGGCGAGCAGGGCCTGGCAGGCAGGGCCCGAATCGGACGGCCTTCTGGCGGGTTGTGTGCGGTCCAATGGCCCTACTCGGTCGCGGGAGACGGGGCGGACGCTTCGCGCATGGGGACCAGTGGAAGCTACGTGTCGTGGGGCGTCCTGCAGATCTCGGTCACCAACCTGGTGATCATTCTGCTGATGCTCGCGGTCTTCGCCTTGGCGGTGCTGGTGCCCTACAGCAGCCGTGACAAGGCCGATCGGCGATGAGCGCGTCCAGTAGTTGGACGGCGCGGCTGCGTACCCGGATCGCGACGCTGGTTCCGCCGGGGCAGGCGCTCCCGGACCGCCAACCGGTCTACGTCGCTTCCTGGATCTACGTCTTCGGGGTGCTGGCCCTCGCAGGCCTCGTGATCGTGCTGATCACGGGCGGGCTGTTGGCCCTGGGCGGACCGACCTGGTGGCACACCTCGGGCACCGGGCTCTTCGTCAACTCGCTGCACCTGTGGAGCACCGAGATCTTCTTCGCTGCCATGGTCGTGCACCTGTGGGGGAAGTTCTTCATGGCCGCCTGGCGCGGCCGCCGCTCGCTGACCTGGATGACCGGCGTCGTCGCCTTCGTGGGATCGATCGGCACGGCGTTCACCGGCTACCTGTCCCAGAGCAACTTCGACGCCCAGTGGATCAGCACCCAGGCCAAGGACGGGCTCAACGCGGTCGGTATCGGCGCGGTGTTCAACGTCCTCGACCCCGGCCAGATGCTGATGTGGCACATCACGCTGCTGCCGTTGCTCATCGGTGTCCTCACGATCTGGCATGTCGTGCTCGTGCGACGCCACGGCGTCGTCCCACCCATCGGCGTCGAGGCGCCCGAACCCGCCGTCGCGAACGACAGTGAGCGGGTGACCCCGTGACCACGTCTGTCCCGCCGAAGGCCGAGCAGCCGTCCACGACGCCCGAGCGCGCACCGCGCCGCCGGGGCGACCGAACCCCCGACAGCCACCTCTTCCCGACCCGGCCCTACGACCTGGTCAAGGAGTTCACCCTCGCACTAGTGGGCGTCCTCGTCTTCACCGTGGCGCTGGCGTGGATCTTCTCCTCGCCGGACGAGAAGCCGATCACGCTCGCCGACTGGGCCGCGGGGGCACCGAACGACGTCATCGCGACCGCGGCGGGGGAGTTGGCAGGCACTACCACGAGTGCGGGCTACGGGCCGCCCTACAACACCGCGGCCGACGGCCAAAGCATCGGTCCGCTCCCGCTGCAGAAGTGGGGGGGCGTGACCATCCCCCTCGACCCGGCCAACGACCTCGTGCTCACCCCGCTGACTCGGATCGCAGACGACCCCGCTCTCACCGCCGCACTCGCCACCTACACCGGCGCGAGCGGCGACCAGCAGGCCGCCTGGAGCGGCGACTACGTCAAGGCACTGGGCGACGCGCCCGACAACGACCCGGCGAAGGTCGCCCCCGGCGATTACGGCCCGGTGCCGCTGTTGGCGCAGCGCTTCCTGAACCTGGCCCGTTCCGGAGGGCTCGAGGGGGCCCTGACGTCGTCGGGGACCTTCTACGGCTCCGACGCCACCCGTAGCCTGCTGCTGCTGGCCGACGGCGCCTACCTGGAGGATCAGGCCCGCGCCCAGCAGTTGGGCGGGGATCAGTGGGGCATGATGAACGAGACCGGGAACTACCCCGGTCAGCCCTGGATGTGGCTCTACACCTTCTGGTACCAGGTGCCGCCGTTCTCCACCTCCGACAACGCCGACGCGCTGGTCTGGGGCCTGATGATGGCCCTCACCCTGATCCTTCTCCTGGTGCCCTTCATCCCCGGCCTCCGCTCACTGCCCCGCGTACTGGGCATACACCGGCTGATCTGGCGCTCTTACCACCGCACCCACCACACCTGACCAGTCGCGTCCGCGTGGGCACGGACCGGTGAGGAAGGGGTGGGGCGAGGGCGAAGGGTGGCCCGGATGTTGACAACGCAACATCCCACGGAGGATCGTCGACAGTCGACTGTATGAGGGTCCGGTCTTCCGAAAGGGCGGTCGGCACTGCTCCACGGGAGGGCCGCTCGATGGGCGTTGCGCGGAGCTCGGTACGACCGATCGCATGGACAGCGGTCGTGGTGGCGGTGACCCTCGGGCTCACGCCCTCGGTCGCCGTGGCAGCACCTCCCGACACCGGTTCGAACATCACCCCCGCTGAACGCGACGAGATCCTCGCGCAGCACGCGCTCTTCCGCGCCGAGGTCGGTGAACCGCCCCTGACCTGGGACAACACGATCGCCGCCGGAGCGCAGGAGTGGGCCGACGCCAAGGAGGCCGACGGGCAGTTCGAGCACTCGTCGGGCACAGGCTTCGGCGAGAACCTGGCCGGTGGCGAGGTCAAAGACGCCACGATGCGCCTGGGTACCGACGAGCGGATCAACTACCAATCCGACCCCCAGCCCACCGGTCAGGAGAAGAAGACCGTGGGGCACTACACCCAGATCGTCTGGAGCTCGACGACGAGAGTCGGCTGCGGGTTCGCCCCGGCGAACAAGTTGGCCTTCGGGCTCGTCGTCTGCCGGTACGCACCACCGGGGAACTTCATCGGCCAGTTCCCCTACCCCGTCGGCACCGCCCTCATCCCGCAACAGGGCCTGGCGCCCGTCTCCGGCGCGGCAGGCGGCACTCCTGCGGGCCCAACACCACCCGCCGATACCGGCGGCACCCCCGCGGGCGCAACACCACCCGCCGACACCGGCGGCACCCCCGCGGGCGCAACACCACCCGCCGACACCGGCGGCACCCCCGCGGGCCCAACACCACCCGCCGACACCGGCGGCACCCCCGCCGCGGGGGGAGCTCCATTAGGCGGAACGCCTCCGGCGGCAGGCGCGCCGACCACCTGCGCGAACGCAGATGGCTCAGATCTCTCGCCGTCGGCCGCGCAGGACGCGCTCACCTGCCTCATCGCTGGTGCCCGCGCCGCAGCGAGCCTGCCAGGCCTGGCTGCGAGCGCGCCGGTGCAGGCCGTCGCCGCGACGATCGCGCAGGGCGCAACTCCAGCCGACGTGCCCGCGGCGCTCACCGCAGCCGGTTACTGCCCGGGCGGCAGCATCACGTCGTGGAGCTACGCCGCGTTCGGAGGCGGGAGCCCCAAGGCCGCGTCGGACTACTTCACCGCCAACGCGCACGACGTCGTGTTGGGTCAGGGCGGCGACCTGGGCGTCGGCGTGGCAGGCACCAGCTACGCGCTGGTGCTCGCGCACTGCGGCTGAGTGGGCGAGCCCCGCTACGCGACGATGGGCCGATTGGGATCCCAACCGCGGATGGCATCACGGCAACATCGGGGTAGCCGAGGTCCTTGACCAGGCCGTGGGCGACGTCAAACACGGAAGCCTTCCACGTGGAGGTTGCCTGCCTTCGCGCGGCCGTTCTTTGAGTCTGCCAGGTTGGCGGGCGTGGTCCCCTACGCGGTCCGCAAGGAGGACGGCCACGCCGACCCCACCCATGATGACGGTGACGCCGGAGTGAGCAACGCGCATCCCGCGCTCCGGGACGTGGCCGACGAGGTGACGGCCAGCAACGCCGACGACGGCCTGGCGCCGGTGCTGGAGCGCTGGTGCGCAGGGTGATCGCTGGTAGTGGTGTCGGCGGTGCCCCTTTGCACGGGTGGCACCACTTCCGCCGATCTTGCCCGGTGCGGGCAGGGAGTGATCGCTGTTTGTGGTGTCAGCGGTGCTGATCCGCACGGGTGGCACCACTTCCGCCGATCTTGTCCAGCCCGGCCCGCAGCGGGGTGGTGTCACGGCGGGTTTCTCGGCCCGAGGGCCCAGGCAGGGTTGGCAGCGTTGTTCCCGGCGCTGGGCCCCTCACTCCAGGCGTCAAACCTGACCATCACGGTGCGGTGTCTTCGTCGACGCGGGTCGAGGCGGACACCGACCAGCCCGTGCCCGCGTCGATATTCGGGCCGGACGTGCGCCGCGCACACGGAGGCGCGCGGTCACGGCGTCGCACCCTCGGTGCCACCAGGCGCTCCGCTCGCCGAAGACAGCTGCGCCTAGCGAAAGACACCACTCGGGCCGGGCAGAGTCGAGCTGCGAAGCCGATCCGGTCAATGAGGCCGGAGATCGCGACAACCACGGCCCTGGAGTCTTCGGACGCGGCCGATCGGCAAGGGCACGACGCGACACCATGCCGAATATCACCGATGCTTGACATATAACCCAAATTCGCTAACTGTTGCAAGCAGACCGCTGTGGTCTAAGGGAGGCAAGACCCATGATGGAGGAACGACGATTCCGGCTCCGGTCGGGACAGACGGTACTGATCCGGCCGATGCACACCGACGACGCGCCTGCGCTGGGCGCGGCGGTCGAGCAGCTCACCGAGCAGTCCCGCTACCGCCGATTCCACTCAGCCATGCCGCGCCTGGACGCACCGATGCTCACCTACCTCACCGACATCGACCACCACGACCACGAGGCACTGGTCGCGCTGGCACCGGGGTCTGGCGACATCGTCGGGGTTGCCCGGCTCATCCGCGACACCACCAACCCCGACACCGCGGAACTGGCCATCGTGGTGGCCGACGCCTGGCACCGACGGGGTCTGGGTACCTTGCTGATCCGGCTGCTCACGCGGCGCGCCAGCGAACTCGGCATCGCTCACTTCACGGCGGAGATCATGGCCGAGAACACTCCGACACGCGCCCTCATCCACCGCCTCGGCGACGCAGAACTGACCGACCACGGCGCCACGACGACCGCCCGAATGGACAACACCGGATAGCTACTGCCGCATCCCAGGTCGCGATCTATGCGACCAAGTGCTCCGGGGCCTGCCGCGACGTGGTGGCCGGTCGGCGACGCTGTGGTCGAGGTTCACAGGTCGTTGCCTGCGTAGGAGAGGTTGAAGCTCTTGTTGGCCAGCGGGAAGTCGGGGAGGATCGTGTCCGTCATCGCGACGGGCAGGGCAGGCCAGTTGAAGAAGCTGGGGTCCACCACCGCTGTCCTGGTCAGGGTGCCGTCGGTGGCGAGCTCGACCCGGTGCACGATCGTGCCGCGCCAGCCCTCCACGATGCCCACCCCCGACGGTCCGGGCTTGCTGGTCGGCTCCGGGGGGTCTGCGACGGGCGCGGAGACCAGTGCGGTGATGATCGCGATCGAGGCGGCGATCTCCTCGGCCCGCACGCAGAACCGCGCCAGCACGTCGCCGCCGGTCTCGGCGTGGACGGTGCGGGGGAACGGCGGGGTGATCGTCGGGTGGTCGTGGCGGGCGTCGACCTGCAGCCCGCTGGCGCGGGCGATGGGGCCGAGAGCGCCGATGTCGGAGGCCTGGTCGGCGGTGAGCACCGCGGTGCCGGTGAAGCGGTCGCGCACGACGGTGTTGCCGAGCGCGAGCGCGACGATCTCGGCGACGTCTGCGGCGATGCCTGCGAGCGCGGCGGGATCGGGCAGTGCACGCAGCTCGGCGACCCCGGGCCGGATCGCGCCACGCAGCAGCCGGTGCCCGGTGACCTCGTCGTTGATCCGCAGCAGCTGCTCACGTGCCCGCTGGGCGTGGGCGTCGAGGACCGCGTACGCGACGTCGTTGCACAGCGCCCCGATGTCGCCCACGTGGTTGTAGAGCCGTTCCAGTTCGAGCAGGACGGCCCGCCGCCGCCGGACCTCGTCGGAGACGGCCTGGCCGCGTGCCTCCTCGATCGCCTGGCAGAAGGCCAGCGCGTGACCGACGGACGTGTCGCCGCTGATGCGCTCCGCGAGCCCGACCCCGGCCTCCGGGGTGCGGCCCTCGAACAGCTTCTCGACGCCGCGGTGGACGAACCACAGCCGGGCCTTGAGGTTGAGGATGGTCTCGCCGACCACGGAGAACCGGAAGTGCCCCGGCCCGATCATGCCTGCGTGGACCGGGCCGACGGGGATCTCGAACACCCCGGGCCCCTCGACCGTGCGGAACGGGTAGGGCCCGTCGACGGCGCCGAACGCGGGCGGTGCGCCTGCGTCAGCGAGCATCGGGTACCAACCGCGTGGCCAGTGGAAGTGCCGGACCAATCGCCGCGGAAGCGGGTGGTCGACGGGCACGATGCCGAAGAGGTCGCGCATCTGGCGTTCGAAGCGACCAGCGCTGTAGGAGGTCCCGGCGAGGCTGGGGACCTGTGGCTGCGTGGGGTCGAGGTCGACATGGAGCTCGGCGCGCTGCTCCGGACGCCCGTCGGCGGCGGCCCGCAGGAACAGGTAGACCGCGCGCAGCCCCGCTCCGGTGGCTCGGTCGTCATGCCCGGCGACGAGTGCGACGCGGAACCCGGCGTCGAGCAGCGCCGCCGCACGGGCGGGGAGCTCGTCGGGTGCGACGCGGGGGTTCGGGTCCAGGACGGTCGTCATGATACTCCGGTCAGGGTCTGGGCCGCCGCGGCGATCAGCCCGGTCAGGGGACCGGCGGCGATCCCGAGCGTCGCGGCCGCCACCAGCGCGACAACCAACGCGACCGCGGTGCCACGCGGGAGGACAATCGGCGCGGTGGCCGCGCCGGGGCCGTCGACGGCCGCGCCGAGCAACATCCGGCTGGTGTGGCCAACCAGCGCTGCGGCGACGACGAGCAGCAGCAGCAGCCCGACCGCCGTGGCGGACGCGACGGCGAACGGACCGGCGAAACCCGCCCGCAGAATGGCGAGCTCGCTGGCGAACAGGCTGAAGGGCGGCAGCCCGACCAGCGCGAGCACCCCGAGCCCGAGACACCCCGCGAGCAGCGGTTGCCGGGCGGCGAGCGCTCGCACGTCCTGGATGCGAGTGGTGCCGGTGGTCTGCAGGACGCGTCCGGCCCCCAAGAACAGCCCGGTCTTGGCGAGCCCGTGCCCGAGGATGTGCAGCAGAACAGCCGCGATCGCCACGCTGCCGCCGACCGCCGCGCCCAGTGCGAGCAACCCCATGTGCTCCATGCTGGAGTAGGCCAGCATCCGCTTGAGATCGCGCTGAGCGAGCATCAACGACGCCGCCACCACCAGCGTCGCGAGCGCGACGGCCAGCAGCAGCACCCGGACGAAGCCTGGTCCGAGCGCGACGTCGGCGATGACCTTGATCCGCAGGATCGCGGAGAACGCGACCGACAGCAAGACGCCGGACATCAACGCCGACACCGGGGCCGGGGCTTGGCTGTGCGCGTCGGGCAACCACGCGTGCAGGGGCGCGAGGCCCGCTTTGGTACCGAACCCGAGCAACAGCAGCGCCACCCCGAGCCGCGTGACGCCCGGGTCGAGCCGCCCGGCCACGCCGCTCAGTCCCGTCCAGCTCAGACCGACGCCCGTGCCGGTCTGCAGGGCGGCGTAGTTGAGCACCACGAGGCCCAGCAGCGCGAGCGCGATGCCTGCCGAGCAGATCACCACGTACTTCCACGCGGCCTCGATGGCGGGCCTGTTGCGACGCTGCCCGACGAGGAAGGCGGTGACGATCGTCGTCGCCTCCACCGCCACCCAGAGGACTCCGAGGTCCGCGGCCAGCACGGCGAGCGCCATCGCGGCTAGGAACATGTGGACGAGCACGCCGTGCCGGGCGGCCGTGCGCGCGGTGGCGCGGCCCGCGGCGATCTCGGTGGCGAGGTGGGCCGGGGTGGCGAGCGCGGTCACCAGCGCCAGTGCGCCGATGACGATCAGCATGAAGGCGCTGACCGGGTCGACGAGCAGCAGCCCGCCCAGGGTGACCCCGCCGCCGCCCGTTGTGGCGGCGCGCGCCAGCAGGATGGCGGCCAGCAGCACGAGCGCGGCGCTGCCTACGCCGACCCACGCGGTGGCGGGACGCCGTCCGGCGAGCGCGTACACCGCCGCCGCGAGCACGGGCACGGCGAGCGGCGTCACGGCGATGGCGGTCACGAGTGGAGTCATCAGTCGTGCAGCTCCTGCAGCTCGTCGAGGTCGGTGCGGCCGAAGACGTCGCGCATGCGCCCGGTCAGCACCTGCAGGACCAGCACGACCAGCAGCACGTCGAGGGCCACCCCGACCTCGACGACGAGGCCGATGCCCGACGTGGTGAGGAAGCCGACCGCGGTGATGCCGTTGTCCATCAACAGGAAGCCGATGACCTGCGACAACGCGCGGCGCCGCGTCACGAGGACGAAGAAGCCGATGAGCACGAGGGCGAACCCGACCGGGACGGCCCGGGTGGCCGCCGAGGGCGCGAGCTCCACCAACGGCCGCGACACCGCGAACGCCAGCAGCGTCAGCCCGGCAGCAGCGAGCAACGACGCGGCCACGTTGACCAGCGGGCGGGTCACCCGGCGCTCGGGCCCCGCAGCGGCCAGCGCCCGGCGCAGGACGGCGGGCAGCACACCCGCCCGGAGCACAAGCACGCCGACGGCCACCGCTCCCAGCTCCACCGATCCCTGGCCGACCGCAAGCACGGCGACCAGGCCCGCCAAGGCGCCACCTTGCAGGGCGTACACGCGGATGATCACTGAAAGCTCACGTCGCCACAGCACGAGGACGGCGGCGAGCAACATCGTGCCCGCGCCGATGTCGATCAGTTGGGTGCGCAGCGCGTCGGTCACAGGAACGCCGCCGCGGTGACGGCGAGCAGTGCCAGCAGGAACGAGCCCGCGAGCAGCTCGGGCACCCGGAAGAGCCGGATCTTGGCCAGGAACACCTCTGCCACCGCCAACCCCGCTCCGACCAGTGCCACCTTGACGACGAAGGCCACGCTCCCGACGACCAGCTCGAGCGCGCCGGGCGACGCCGCCACACCCCACGGCACGAACAGGTTCACCAGCAGTCCGAAGTAGACCGACAGGCGCATCGCCGAGCCGAGTTCGACCAGCGCGAGGTCCGGGCCCGCGTACTCGAGCACCATCGCCTCGTGGACCATCGTGAGCTCCAGGTGTGTGGCCGGGTTGTCCACGGGAAGTCGTCCGGTCTCCGCGACCACCACGACGAGCAACGCCACGCCTGCGAGCAGGCTCCCCGGCGAGATCACGCGCGCCGGATCGCGCAGCGTCGAGCCGACGATGGCCGTGAGGCTTGTCGATCCGACCGGCACCGACAGCGCGAAGATCGCGACCAGGAGCGTCGGCTCGACCAGGGCGAGGATCGTCATCGCACGGCTTGCGCCCATCCCGCCGAACGCGGTGCCGGTGTCGATGCCCGCCAGCGCGAGCGCGACAGCGCCGAGCGCGAGCAGGGCCACGACGGCGAACAGGTCGGCCGCCGGGTCGAGCGCGGATGCCGTGGTGACGAACGGCCCGACGACCGCGACCACGAACGCCGTGGCCACGAGCAGGACGGGGGCGGCCAGGAAGACCACGCTCGTGCCGCGGGGGCGGATGGCCTCGCGGCCCATCAGCTTGCGCAGGTCGCGCCACGGCTGCAGGACACCCGGCCCGGCGCGGCCCTGCAGCCGCGCCCTGATCTGCCGCATGATGCCCACCAGCAGCGGCGACCCCCCGATGACGAGCCCGGCCTGGATCGCGCCGCCCCACAGCCCCAGCTCGCTCATCGCGCTCCCTCGCTACGCTCGGTCGGCGCTTCGCGCGGGCGCTGTGTCGATGATTCGCTCGCAAGCTCGCTCATCGCGCTCCCTCGCTACGCTCGGTCGGCGCTTCGCGCGGGCGCTGTGTCGATGATTCGCTCGCAAGCTCGCTCATCGGGTCACCACGAGCAGCACCATCAAGGTGCACAGGGTCGCGAAGCCGTAGCCCAGGTAGCGGTGCACGCTGCCGTCGGCCAGCCGCCGCCCGACCCGGCCCCACGCCGCCGCAGCAGCGAGCGTAGGCGCATAGACCCGTTGTTCCAGACGGTCGGGGACCCGCCGCCGGTATTCCACCGCCTGCACGAGGTAGCGCGACTCGCGGTGATGGGTGACATCGACGTCCTGGACGGGCTGCAGCACGTCGTCGAAGACCCTCGCCACCGGCTCCGCGAACGACGTGGCGGTGTACTCGCTGCGCGCGGTCAGCGGACCACCGCCGCAGTCCCACAGCCGGGCCACGCGGCGCGCGCGGCGGCCCACGAGCACCCGCGCTCCGAACACCACCAGCACCGACGCGGCCAGCAGTGCGACGACGAGCGCACCAGGCGAGAGGGTGCCGACGATCCCCGTCAGCTCGACGGTGGCCGTGCCCGTCACCGGAGGAGCCGAGCGGTGAGGCGCCGCCGCGACCCGGCCCAGCGCGGGCAGCACCAGCGTGGGCTCCACGGCCAGCCCCACGCACACGAGCCCGGCCAGCGCCATCCCGGCGAGCATCGTGGGTGGGCTCTCCCTGGCCGCGGCAGCACCGTCACCGCGGGGGCGGGCGAGGAACCCGATCCCGAACGCCTTCACGAAGGTGGCCACGGCCAGGCCCGCGGTGAGGGCCACCGTGGCCACGGCGACCGGCAGCACGATCGAGGCGGCCACCTCTGGCGCAGGCAGCCCGTGCACCAACGACTGCAGCAGGACCCACTCGCTCACGAACGCCGTGCCCGGCGGGAGCGCGGACGCCGCGAGCGCCCCGATCCCGAACGCTGTCGTGGTGAACGGCATCGCCGCACGCAGGCCGCCGAGGGCGTCCAGATCGCGGATGCCGGTTGCGTGCACAACCGAGCCCGCCGCCAGGAAGAGCAGGGTCTTGAACGCGGCGTGGCCCACCAGATGCAGCAGCGCCGCGGTGAGGGCCAGCGCGGCGAGCAGCGGACGGCCGGTGGTGGCGAACAGCCCGCTCGCCCCGACCCCGACGAGCACGAGCCCCATGTTCTCGGTGGTCGAGTAGGCCAGCAGCCGCTTGAGGTCGGCGGCCACCACCGCCTGCAGGATCCCGTACACCGCCGACACCGCGCCGAGCGCGAGCACCAGCAGCCACCACCAGCGGGTACCGCCGCCGAGCAGGTCGACCCCGACCCTGACGATCCCGTAGACGCCCATCGTGACCATGGCCGCCGACATGAGGGCGGAGACGTGGCTGGGCGCCTCGGGATGCGAGCGGGGCAGCCAGGCGTGCAGCGGCACGATCCCGGCCTTCGACCCGAACCCGACGAGGCACAACACGAACGCGAGGCCCGCCGTCGCAGGCGACAGTCCGCCTGCAGCGGCGCGGACGGCGGCGAAGGAGCCGCCCGGCGCGGGCGTGGCCAGCACGAGCAGCCCGGCGAGGATCGCGACGAACCCGAGATGCGTCATCACTGCGTACCAGCGGCCCGCCGACGCCACCGCGGGCCGCTGCGTGTGTTCGGCGACGACGAGCAGCAGCGACGTCAGCGCCATCAGCTCCCAGCAGACGAGCAGGGTGGAGACGCTGCCCGCGACGGGTACGAGCAGCAGCGCCACGACGAAGAGGGGGAACGCGGCCTGGACGGTCCGCCCGTCGAGGCCGTGACGGGCGTAGCCGATCCCGTACACCGCGGCGGCGGTCGCGACCCCGCCCGCGACGGCGAGGAACACGGCGCCGAGCGGATCCGCCGCCAGCACCACGCCCGACAGCGGCAGCACACCGGGGAGGTCGGCCGTCCAGGACTGACCGAGCACGGTGGCCACACCGGACACCGCCCCCAGCACCCCGGCCAGGGCGGTACCGACACCCACCACCCCCGGCCGGACGGGCCTGGCGATGAGCGGCGCGGCGGCGGCGCTCAGCGCGCCGACGGCGACGGCCGCGGTGAACACGACCTGCGCCAAGGGCATTGCACTCATCGGCCGGTCAGCGTCCGCAGCGCCGCGACGATCGCCTCGGGCCGCGGAGGGCAGCCGGGCACCCCGAGGTCCACCGGCACGACGTCGCCGACCGCGCCCGCCACCCCGTAGGCGCCCGCGAACATCCCGCAGTCCATCGCACAGTCGCCGACGGCGACTACCAGCCGCGGGTGGGGCAGCGCGTCGTAGGTGCGGCGCAGTGGCTCGGTCATGTTCCGGGTGACCACACCGGTGACCACCAGCGCGTCGGCGTGTCGCGGCGAGGCCACCAGAGCGGCGCCGTAGCGCCCGAGTCATACACGGGCCCGAACGCCGCCCCGATCTCCACCTCGCACCCGCCGCACGACCCGGCGTCGACGTGGCGGACCGCCACCGACCCCCCGAGCCGCTCGGCGGCGACAGGCCGCTCGGCAGCGGGCATCGGCGGTGCGGGCTCGGCGACGCGGCCTGCCCGCCGGATCTTTCGCCACAAGCTGAGCACATCTGTCCTCTCGGAGGAACGGGAACACGTCAGGAGGAGCGGAGGTCGTCGAGCAGTTCGGCCTGCAGCGACAGCACTCCGCTCAGAATGGATCGGGCCACACCCAGCAGCTCCGCGATCTGCTGGTCCGTCAGGGAGTAGTGCACCGACGAGCCTTCCCGGCGCGTGACGACCAGGCCCGCCCGGCGCAGCACGGCCAGCTGTTGTGAGAGGCCTGCAGGCTCGATCCCGGTCGCGGCGAGGAGCTCTGACACGCCGTGTTCGCGCCCACTGAGCAACTCCAGCACCCGGATCCGCACCGGATGCCCCAACGTCTTGAAGAACTCGGCCTTGAGCAGGTAGAGCGGCCGGTTCGCGGACATGTGCGAAAGTCTGCAACTGCATAACTTGGAACAACAGGGCCGTTCGGCCTGTCACTCGCGGCCCACGTCCCGCACGGAGACGCGTAGCAACCAAAGCCCCGCAGGGTCACGTGGCGTGGCGTGACAGGGACTTCGCAGAGTCCACTGTCGCTTCGCAGGGTCCGTGGACTCTGCGACGTGCGTGCGCGGTCTGCGAAGTGGCCCTGGTTGGC
>CAWGYF010000022.1:0-261224 GCA_963826705.1 uncultured Actinomycetota bacterium | reverse complement strand
TCTCATCCGCGTGCAGATGCCACGAGCCCCGCGACCGGGCGGTGATCGCTTCTTCCAGCGGGGCCAGCAGCTTCCCCGCGGCGGCGCACATCCCGGTCAGGGTGGCTGGCGACAACTGGGCGCCGTGCCGGGCCAGACCGGTGATCAGGGAGTTCTGGGAACGCCCGGCCACATACCGCTCGATGAGCCACTGCGCGATGAACGTGTTGGAGACCAGGCCCTTACCGATCGCCTTCGGCGGCCCGGGCGCGGTCACCGTGGCCGGGACCCGGCACGAGCACGCCCGCCGGTACCGGCGGCGGCAGTGCGCGGCCACCCGCACGGTCACCACCCAGTCCAGCACCTCGGCGACCTGGTCCCCCAACCGGTGGAACGGTG
This sequence comes from uncultured Actinomycetota bacterium, assembly GCA_963826705.1. Taxonomy (GTDB): domain Bacteria; phylum Actinomycetota; class Actinomycetes; order Mycobacteriales; family Pseudonocardiaceae; genus Pseudonocardia. The sequence goes on along the minus strand of CAWGYF010000022.1, from coordinate 260,846 downwards.
TCTGGCACTGCGGGCAGCAGAAGCCGCCGTCGGGGAAGTCCCACACCACTTCCACTCGCGGCAGGTGCGAGTAATCCCGCCGTCCCGACCGCGCTCCCGGCCCCCGCTTGGCCGTCTTCGCCTCGCCAGCCAGCCGCCCCCCGCCCTCACCACTGCCGCTGTTGTCGCTGTCGCCGCCGCCGTCATCGCCGCCGTCACCGCCGCCGTCACCGCCGCCGTCATCGCCGCCGTCATCGCCGCCGTCGGCGGTCGCCGGCCGGGCCCGTTCCGACGACCGGCCGAACACAATCCGCTTCAACACCGCGAGTTCGGCGTTCACCCGCTCCAGCTCGGCGTCCCGGGCGGCCAGCACCTCGCGGAGTTCGGCGATCTCCGCCCGCTGCCGCTCCGCCAGGGCCGTCAGCTGCTTGTTCGCCTCCAGCGCCTGCGCGAGCAAACCCTCCAGCCGCGCGACGGTGTCCACTTCCGCGAGCACCGCGCCAGCCGTCACGGGCCACAGCAGACACCCTGGCGCACCGGAAATCACGCACGCACCGCACCCGGCGTGTCACACGCCGACAGACGAACCCGAAGCCAGGCGCCAACCACAAGACTTCCGACTACTTACGCCGAAGGAGTACGGCGGGGGCGGTCTGTCGAATGTCGATTTCGTGATCGCCGCAGAGGAGATCTGCGCTGTCGATCCCGGTTTCGCCACGACCATCCTGGTGAACGGTCTGGGCCTCATGCCGGTGTGGTACTACGGCACCGAAAGGCAGAAGCAGCGGTTCCTCACCGCCGCGACCGGGGACACCTCCGGGGAGTTCATCGTCGGGTACGCGGCCAGCGAACCCGCCGGTACACCAGGGGGAACCGCGAACTTCGACGCACCCGCGTCAGGCGGCGCGGGGATGGCGGTGACCGCCCGCCTCGACGGCGACGACTACGTCGTCAACGGCCGCAAGTACTGGCCCTGCAACGTCGGAGGATGGGACAACCAGGGCGCGAACCTGAACCTGGTCGTCGTGCGAACCGACACCGGGGCGGATGGCACCACCGGCCTCTCGGCGCTGATCGTCGAGCGCGGCACCCCCGGCGTCACCTACACCTCGATCAGCACCTCGGGGCAGCGCCTCGCACCCAACTGCGAGATCGTCTTCGACAACGCGCGCGTACCTGCCGCAAACATGCTCGAGGGCGCCAAGGGCAACGGCGACCTGCTCATCAATCGCAACTTCGCATGGTCGGGCCCGGTCGCCGGGATCGCTGCTGTCGGTGTAGCCCGCGCCGCCTACGAGGACGCTCTCGTCTGGGCAAAGACCTACACCGGCGGCGGCTCCCGTCCGATCATCAACCACCAGTATCCAGGCTACGTCCTCGGCGACGTCGCGAGCGCGATCGAAGCGGCCCGCTGCTTCTGCTGGAAAGGCGCGCACTACCTCGACCAACACGACTACCACGGCGAGCTCGTCGGCGCGATGAACAAAGTCTTCTGCACCGAGCTTCTGATGGACAGCGTCTACAAATGCATGCAGGTCGTCGGCGTCAACTCCGTCGACCGGAAACACCGATTCGAGCGGTATCTCCGCGAAGCCGCCATCCTGCCCCTCTATGACGCGGGCAACTTCGGGATGCAGCGTCGTCGTATCCACGGCGTCATGGCCCACTCCGCCTTCAACCCGAGAGCCGTCATGAACAACGAAGCGGTCGAATTCACCAAAGAGATGGAAGGCATCGACACCCTGCCCGGACCCATCGCCCATTCTGCGCCACTGCCGGTCTGACGAGGACGGCAGTACCGCTGCCGCGGGCAGGCGAGCAGGGTCGCGGTGGCGATCCGGCGCTCGGACATGGGTTCTCCTCGTTGGGGTTGGTATCGCCCGAGAGATCGCGGGGTCAAGCGTGGGCGTCGTGCGGGACCACCACGTCGGCCGCGGCGCGGGACACGTCGGGGTAGAGCGCCAACACCAGACCGGTGCCCAGCCCGGCCCCCACGACCTGGGCGATGACGAAGCCGGGCACCGAGGCCGGGGTGATGCCTGCGAAGGTGTCGGAGAACATCCGTCCGATGCTGACCGCGGGGTTGGCGAACGAGGTCGAGGAGGTGAACCAGTAGGCGGCGCCGACGTAGGCGCCGACCGCAGCGGCTGAGTGCGCGGACCGCCCGGTGCGGGCCAGGGCGAAGATCAGGGCGATCAGGCCCGCGGTAGCGACGCTCTCGCCGACCCACAGCCCGGGTGTGGCGCGGACCTTGGTCGATACCTGCAACGGCGCGAGGTCGAACATCACGTTCGCCAGCACGGCCCCGAGGATCGCGCCGATGATCTGGGCGCCGGTGTAGACGGCGACGTCACGGCCGGTCAGGCCGTTGCGCCTGCTGCGGCCGAGCAGCCAGTCCACACCGGAGACCACCGGATTGAAGTGGGCGCCGGAGACGGGTCCGAACAGCAGGATGAGGATCCCCAGCCCGAACGCGGTGGTCAGGGAGTTCTCCAACAGCTGCAGCCCGGCGTCGCCCGGCGACAGCTTGCGCGCGGCGATGCCCGAGCACCGGTTGGCTCCGCATGATCGGTGAAAGGGGTGCCACGGGGGCCCTGGTGCACCTCTGGTACCACTGACGGCGATCACCCGCTCACCGGCGGTGGCGGCCCTACGGCGGGTGCCAGTCGCGCTCGATCACCCAGTTGCCGCGCCAGCTGTTCCGCCCGGCCTGCACGCGGGCCATGGCCACGACGAGCGCCCATCGGGTCGGCCCACCACCCATCACCCAGGTCGGCGCGGACCGCCGTCAGGTCCCGGAGCGGTAGTCGAAGTCGGTGGCGAAAGCGGCGTGGCGGCGTCCTCGCACCTCCCAGCGCAGCGCCGGATCGGTTGATCGCAGCGCGTCGCCGTGTAGTTCGGTGCCGGGGTGGTCGAAGCCGGGGACGCCGCAGCGGACATCGCCAGGCTGCGAGGCGGGCCCTTCGGCCTCGACCGTGAGGTGGCCGACGACGCCGATGCGTTTGCGGGGCGCGGTGTGCTCGACGGTGATCCGGGCCGGGCGCACGGCATTCCCGCGGTGAACGCGGCAGGCGCCAGCGGAAGCCGGGTCTTGGTCATGCGGGAGTACAGCGCAACTGTCGGAGCGACCGACGGGAACATCATCGCCGCCATCATCACGACCCAGACACCGAGAAACCAGCCGAACGTGCCAAGGGAGGTCCGGGGCCCAAGCGTCCCACGAGAAGGCCGATGTGGACAGACCTGTCCTTCCGTCGTACTGGATGCCGAAGGCATTGAGGCGCGACCGCTTCGCCTCGGCCATCGTCAGGTCCGACGCGACCGGGTGGAACATCCCGGTGACATTACGCCGCAATGTCAACCAGCCGACTCGTTGGAACATCACCGCCAACGCCCCCGGGCACGGTGTCAGCGCGGGGTGGGGCGTCGATGGTGGGGGTGACCGGGAAACGCCGTAGGCAGAAGCGGTCAAGCGGCTCGTCGAGGTCAGCCCTGGCCGGGCTGCGGCCGCCCGATCGCCCCTCATCACCCGAGAGGCGGCATCGCGATCGCAACGGCCGCTGCGACGACGACGGCCGCGGGGAGCCGACGTGTGGTGACGTGGAGCGGATGGTCGGTGTCCACGCCGACGGTGGGTCGCTCATCCAATTCCCTTTGGCCCATGGGGGAGTAGCGAAGTACGGCGCCCGGCCGTTACCTTTCCTGTTGCGTCAGCAAATAGGGTCCCCGGTCCAGTGGCCGCGGTCAGGCACGCATGCCTTTTCGGGCCGCTGCGAAGTCGGGGTAGAGGGTTTGGCCGAGCTGTGCCTGGGTGAAGAGTGGCCCGAGCTGGTGGCGGTAGAAGGCGTTGGTGGAGTAGTGCGTGGCGCTGAGGAAGTGCTTCTCGGTGCTGTCGCGGATCATGCTGAAGAACGCGTCCTCGGCGGTAGGGCCGAGTTCGAGGTTGTCGTAGTTGACGATGGCGTGCACACGGTGACCGAGGGCGGTCAGTCGCCGGTCTAGATAGGTCGCCAGCTCCCTTGCCTGCTCGTCGGTGTCGAGGTGCAGCCCTTCGAGGTTCACATACAGCACGTTGTCCTCGGGATGGTGGACGAGGCGGTCCGCCATGTCCACCAGGGTGTTTCGGGACAGCCTCATCGGCTCGTCGCGGAAGATGCGGTGGTCCATCTCGCGCAGGTCCGCCGCGATGATCGGGGCGAAGTCCATGTGGGCCATCACGTCGCGGTCGAGGTCGACGCCCGGGGCGATCTCGGTGAGCAGCAGCCCGGCGTCGGTCAGCCGGAACACGGCCCGCTCGGTGAGGTAGTGCACCTGCTGGCCGCGGCGGCGGGCGTAGGCCCCGCTGAACGTGCGCTGCTGCAGCCGCGCGACGAAGCGCCGGGTGGCGGTGTCGGTCTGGACGTGCAAGCGCCCGTCGCCGATCGCGACCTTCGTGCCCACGGTGAAGGTGGCCATGAACCACAGCGCCTTGGCGTTTTGGCTGATGTTGATGAAGCCGCCGGGTCCGGCCAGCTTGGGGGTGAACCGGCTGACGTTGACGTTGCCCTCGGCGTCCACCTCGGCCATGCCGAGAAAGGCCTGGTCCAGCCCGCCTCCATCGTAGAAGTCGAACATGTAAGGCTGGTCGATCACGGCCTGCGGATTGGTGACCGCGCCGAAGCTCAGACCGCCCGCAGGAAGGCCGCCGATCCCGCCTGCCTCCACCGTGAGGGTGATCATGTCCAAGATGTGTTCCTGGTGGGCGACCGAGGCCATGCCCTCGGGCATGCCGATGCCCAGGTTCACCACAGAGTTGGGCTTGAGCGCGAGCGTGCCGCGGCGGGCGATGGCCTGGCGAGGCCCGGGCGGCAGCGGCGGCAGCATGCCGAGCGGGGTCCGGACCTCACCGGTGTAGGCCGGGTTGTAGGCCTCGGCGAAGGTTTGCCAGTGGTTCTCGGGCCGGGCCAGCACGATGCCGTCGACGAGGATGCCGGGGATGCGCACTTCGCGGGGGTTGAGCATGTGCGCGGTGGTGAGCCGCTCCACCTGGACCAGGACGATGCCGCCGGAGTTCTTTACGGCCTGGGCGATGGACAGCACCTCGACGGTGAGCGCCTCGTGCTCCATCGTCACGTTGCCCTCGGGATCCGCGGTGGTCCCGCGCAGGAACGCGACGTTGATCGGGAAGGCCGGGAAGAACAGGTGTTCCCGGCCCCGGACGGTCAGCACCTCGACGAGGTCCTCGGTGGTCCGCTCGTTCATCCGGCCGCCCTCGAGGCGGGGGTCGATGAACGTGTCGATGCCGACGGTGGTGATCAGGCCGGGTCGTCCGGCGGCGATCTCCCGGAACAGCACGGAGATCACCCCCATCGGGAAGCAGTAGGCCTCGATCCGGTTGCTGAGGGCGAGCGCGCCCAGCGCCGGTACCAGCGCCCAGTGCCCGCCGATGACCCGCTTGAGCATGCCCGGGTGGGAGAAGCGGCTCAATCCGCGCGTCGCGCCGTCGCCTTGACCGGCCGCGAAGACCAGGGTGAGGTCGCGGGGTTCCCCGCAGTCCAGGAACCGCCGCTCCAGAGCGAGCGCGAGCTCCTCGGGGAAGCCTGTCCCGACGAAACCGGTGGTGGCGAGGGTGTCCCCGGCGAGCACCAACCCGGCCGCGGCATCCGCGGTGATGACCTTGTTCCGGCTCACCGCGGCCCCGCCTCACGTTCGGCCCGGATCACGGGAGGATCAGGGCGCGGCCCACGATCTCGCCGCGGTCCAAGGCAGCGTAGGCCTGGTCGGCCTCTTCCAGCGGCACTCGGGTGCTGATCTGGGCGTCCACGGTGATGGCACCCGCCGCGATCAGCCGGATCAGGGCCAGCATGTCGGCGCGGGTCCGCCCACCATAGGATCCGACCAGGCGCAGCGACCGGCGCACCAGGTGTGTGATCCCGACCGCAGCCGTAGCGGCGCCGTCGGCGATTCCTACCGCGACCATGGTCCCGCCTTCGCCGACCATCGCCACGGCCTGCTGGAAGGTTTCGGGGCGGCCGAGTGCCTCGAAGGCGACGTCGACTCCGTCGCCGTCGGTGAGCTCGCGCACGCGCTCGACCGGATCGGTGGCCCTGCTGTCCACGGTGTCGGTGGCGCCCATCTGTCGGGCGATGTCCAGCTTGTCCTGCCCGCGGCCGACGGCCGGTCGTCGCGCCCCCGGGCGCAGGAGCGGCAGAAACCGCACGGCATCAGGAACGCGGCCACCATTTTGTCCCCGGGCGCGCAGGTGAGGACACCGACGCCCACCGCCTCCACGATGCCGGACACCTCGTGACCCAACACGCACGGTGTAGGGAAGCCCACCCCACCTTTGATGACGTGCAGATCCGTCGCGCAGACCCCGCATGCCCGAACCCGGACAAGTACCTCGTCCGCCCGCAGTTGAGGTTTGCAGATGGTCTCCACGCGCAATGTCGTTTCCAGCTCGTCGAGCACGGCCGCGCGCATCGTCGCCTGCGAAATGATAGCCCCCTTTGCCACCGCTGGTGTCCAGTCACCCACCTGAGCTGAGTCGCACGACGAACCGGCAGAGCGGTTCGGGTCTTGATCCCGTGCCGGGTGGCCACGGGAGCGAACTCACGATTTTCCCGAAGGCGGAAATATCGGAAAGAGATGCCCGCCGCCAGAGAAACCGTCGAGGGCGATACACCGGGGTCCGGGGCATATAGCCAAGCCTGAACTCTGCCGCGATCGTAGGACGTCATGATGACCGATGCAACGCGTGGACGCGCTGGTGAGGCGGCCGAACCCGCTTCGTGTCACGGGCCGGTGGGCCACGCGTCTTCACGCCCGCCCTGGGGCAGCCATCCGCCCGTGGCATCCTCGGCCTCCCAGCGCAGCAGGTCGCCCGGCTGGCACTTGAGCACCTCGCAGAGGGCGGCGAGCGTCGCGAAGCGCACCGCCTTGGCGCGGCCGTTCTTCAGTACCGCCAGATTGGCGGGCGTGATCCCGACGCGGTCCGCGAGCTCGCCCACGGACATCTTCCGCCTGGCCAGCATCACATCGATATCGACGGCGATCGGCATCAGATCACCTCGTCCAACTCTGCCTGCATCTGCGCCGCTTCGACGTCGCGCGCGACGGCTTGGACGAGCAGCATCCGCAGCACGAGCACGATGAGCGCGACCCCCAGTATGGCCACGCCGACCCCGCCCATGATGACGGTGACGCCCGGGTCGTCCCGCTGGCCCGGCGCGTTGAGGATCGTGACCGCGAACCACACGAGGGCGGCCGCCACGATCGCGCCGATCACGCCGTCCACGTACCGAAAGGCGGCGTGGGAGAACACGGTTCCGCGTCGCACCATCGTCACCAGCCGCCAGACGCAGACCAGGGCGACCTGGACCGACACCATGCCCAGGATTGTGACCACGCGCAGCGCGGTCAGCGGGAGCGACCCGTCCTCCGGGTCGCTCCCGCCGGCCAACGTCGCGAGCATCCCTGCCTGGACGAACACGGTGCCGGCGAGCACCACAACGAGCACGGCGCGAAGCGCACGCACCGTCAGCTTTCCCATGGCCCGTCCTTCCAACGAATTGCGATGGCAACCTATCGACATTCGATAGGTCGGAGCAAGGGTCGCGGCGGCTTGCTGTTGACCGCCTAAGCGAGGGTCAGAGCGGGTCGATCTCCGTGAGGTCGCCGTCGAGATGTAGCCACCGGGTGATGCCCACCTCTCGCAGGAACCGGACGTCGTGACCAGCCACAAGCAATGCCCCTCTGAACGCGGCCAACGTGCCGCTCAGCTCGCGCACGCTGGCCATGTCGAGGTTGTTGGTCGGCTCGTCGAGCAGCAACAGCTGCGGGGTGGGCTCGGCGAGCAGCAGCGCCGCCAGGGTCGCGCGGAAGCATTCCCCGCCCGAGAGGGTGCTCACGGGCTGGTCGGCCTTGTGCTTGCGGAACAAGAACCGGGCCAGCTGCGCTCGAACGTCGTTGTCGGTCGCGTTCGGCGCGAATCGACCGACGTTCTCCGCCACCGTCGCAGCAGGATCGAGCACGTCCAGTCGCTGCGGCAGGAAGCGCATCGGAACGTTGACCGACACCGAGCCCGCGACCGGAGCCAACGCCCCGATGATCGTGGCGAGCAACGTGCTCTTGCCCGCTCCGTTCCTCCCCACCAACGCCACCCGTTCCGGTCCGCGGACCTCCAAGTCGGTCGGCTTCTGGCAACGCGTGCGCAGCCCGTCGAGAACGAGCACGGTCTTGCCCGCTGGCACGACGGTGTCGGGCAGGTCGATGCGGATCTCGCGGTCCTCCCGCAGCGCCTCCTCGGTCTGCAAGAGTCGGTCCCTGGCCTCTTCGAGCTTGTCGATGTGCATGTTGCGATGCTTGCCCGCCGCCACCTGCGCCTGCCGTTTGCGCGCGCCCATCACGACCTTCGGCTCGCGCTTGTTGTCCCACATCTTCTGGCCGTAGCGCAGCCTGCGGTCCAGCTTGACCCGTGCGTCGGCGAGTTCGCGCTTCTGTCGTCGCACGTCCTGCTCAGCCGCCCGCACCAGGCGCTCGGCGGCCTTCTGCTGGGCCTCGACGGCCGCCTCGTAGTCGCTGAGGTTGCCGCCGTACCAGGTCAACTCGCCGTCGCGAAGGTCACCGATCTGGTCAACCAGCTCCAACAGCTCTCGATCGTGGGTGACGACGATCAGCGTGCCCCGCCAGGCCCGCACGGCCTCGTGAAGCTTGCGCCTTGCGGCGAGGTCGAGGTTGTTGGTCGGTTCGTCGAGCAGCAGCACCGCAGGCCTGCGCAGGAACTGCGCGGCCAGGCACAGCAGCACCGATTCCCCACCCGAGAGCTGACCGAGCCTGCGGTCGAGACCGATCTGGGTCAGTCCAAGCATGTCGAGGGTTGCCCGTGCGCGCTCGTCCACGTTCCAGTCGTCACCGATCGTGGCGAAAAGCTCCGCCCGTGCATCGCCGCCTTCGACCGCCCGCAGCGCAGCCCGCACCTCGGCGATGCCCAGCGCCTCCTCGACGGTGACGTGGGCGGCCAGCGCGACGTCCTGCGGAACGTAGCCCAGCTCGCCGTGCACCGTGACCGTCCCGCTCGTCGGACGCAGGACCCCGGCAACGAGCTTCAGAAGCGTCGACTTGCCCACCCCGTTCACCCCGATGAGGCCGGAGCGACCTTCGCCGAACGTAGTAGTGAGGCCGGTGAAAACGGCCTCGCCGTCCGGCCAGGAGAACTCGACGTCGGTGCAGACGACGGAGGTGGGCAGCTTGATACTCATGGTGAACTCCGAACACGCAGGGGATGAGACCCCGAGAACGGGGCGGACCGGCGGGTCAGCGGAGTTCGAGCACCTGCATCCTCCTCAAGGCGACAACCGTTGCGGCCACGACGCTGCCATGGCCGCATCCGCCCGCGCAACCCGATTCGGCCGCCGCGACGCTGGCTCGAGAGCTCAGCGCTCTCGCGTCCCTCATCCAGGACAGCTGACCACCTCGGCCACGGTCCGCTCGGACGTACCAGGGATGTATGTTGCCGGTTGGTCCCGCGTGATCGGCGAAAGTGGTGCCGCAGGGGCCCTGGCGCACCTCTGGCACCACTGCAGGCGATCACCGGCGCCAACAGACGGCGACCAGCCTCCCCGCGGCCGCTGTCACGGTCAGCCCACTGCGCACCCCGCAACGGCACCCCGCACGCCGCGCACGGGGTGCGACGTCCCCCCGCGGCGTGCGCAGTTGGTGTCCTTGGGGTGCGACCTCACCCGGCCGGATCGGACCCTCATCCCCGTCTGCGCGGGCTGATCGCCGCCAACCAGGGCCACTTCGCAGACCGCGCATGCACCTCGCAGAGTCCACAGACCCTGCGAAGCGACAGCGGACCCTGCGAGGACCCCTGCCACGCCAAGCCACGCCACGTGCCTCATGTGCCGGGCGCCCTTAGTCTTAGGCGGCAACCTTCATCGCGCTTCTAGCGGGACATCCCCACCGCTTCCGCACATGGCCAACTGGTAGAGAGCCGCGAGCGCGTCATCGATGGGATGGGGCTGGGGCCTCCCCGAGGGGTCGAGTCTGTTCCACCTCTGCAGGTTCACCGCGATGGACATCTGCCGCTTGCCGTCGGCGCTGGTCATCGCTATCGCTCCAGCACCCCAGGCGGAGCCGTCATGGCCCCAGAAGGCGCCGCGACCGGGGACCATCCTCCTGTGCAGGCCGAGGCCGTAGTCGATTTTCTTCCCCTCTTGGGAAATGACCGGAACGGTGCGTTGCATTTGCGCCAGCGACGACTGGTTGACGATCTCGCCTGCAAGCAGCTTGCCGAAGAAACGGTTGATATCTGCGACGGTCGATATGAGCGAAGCCGCGGGCCCCACCCACGACATGTCATAGACGCTGTAGTCGCGGGGCGGGTCGATCATACCGAACCACGCCTCGTAGATCTGCGAGTGCGGCCCCTTGACATGCGGTCCTGCCGGAAGCTCGGTGTCGAGGAGCCCAGCGCGCTCAATGACGTTTCGCGTGATGCACTTCTCCGCGGTGGTGCCGGTCACCTGCTCCAGGAGTTGGCCGAGCAGCAGGTAGTTGGTGTTGGAGTACACCCCAGGAGTACCACCCGGAGTACCGACGGCAGGCGCCGTGACCCCCATCTCGATCAGCTCGGTCGGTGGAAACCGCGTGAGCCGGTTGTCGTCCAGGCTCTCGGGCGTCGTGTCCGCCAGTGAGGGGAACGCTTTGAGCGACGGGTAGGCGTAGGGGAGGTACTCGGCGAGGCCGCTGGTGTGGTTGATCAACATTCGGACCGTGATGGCGTCACCGCGTTCTCCAGGGACTAGCTGTGGCAGGTAGTGGCCGATCGGTGTGTCGAGCCCGACCTGACCGCTCTCGACCTGCTGCAGCACCGCGGCGGCGGTGAAGGTCTTGGTGATGCTGCCGACGCGGTGTCGCATGTCGGGCGTGACGGGACGGCCCGTGCCGACATCGGCGACCCCGGCGGCGCCGCGCCAGACCCGGTCGCCGTCACGCACCTCGGCGAACACTCCCGGCATTCCTGCGAGGTGGACATTCTCTATGGCGGTTTTCAGCTCCGCGGGATCGAGTGGGTTCTTCATGACGAGGTGTCCTCTCGTAGTCAATGGGTTCTCCATAGGAGGATGACGGCCAGGAGTCCTGCCAGGCAGGGGAGCATGCCGACCCAGCCCAGCAATAGCGGCAGGCCGGTATCGCCGGAAGTGTCCTTGATGAGCAGATCGGCCAGGGCGATGCTCGTGCCGAGGGCGAACAATGCGGTCGCGGCGCCCCGGGCCCACCGTTTGCCCGTCTTGAGTGCGCGGACGGTCCAAAGCCAGCCGACGACGCCCAGAACTCCGGTGACCGACAGATACACGAGGTAGGTCGTGGCGGCCGTGTCGATGCGTGCATCGGTATAGGTGGGATAGCCTGCTCGGATGTGGTCGGCCAGCGTGTTGGACGTGGCATGGTCGATATAGGGCACGATCGTCGCGACGACGGTCATCGCGAGGCCCGTGTACATTGCCGCGATTACCGATGTGCTTCCGCGCATCGATTTCCGTTGACGGCGATCGGCGCTGCGGATCGGGGCATGGCTAGTCATATTTCCTCCTCGTGTTGCTCATGCTCAGTCGAAAGTCGCTGGTTGAGTCGTTCGAGCGGCAGACGTCAGGCCGCAGGCCGGGGCTCGCTCAACCGGGCCGGTTCGATGTTGTGGTTGAGCGCGAACCGGTTGTGGGGGTCGTAGGCGCGCTTGACTGCGGCCAGGCGGGCATACGTCGCGGCCGGGTACGCGGCCACCAGGTCTGATGCCGTCGCCGATCCCTGGAAGTTGATGTAGGTGCCGGTGCCGTGAGCCGCTACGGCGCGCCAGGGCACGAGCGCTTGCTCGATCTCCGGGTCGGCTGCCGTGTCGGGGAGCATCAGGAGGGCGACGATCATCGCCTCCGCGTGGCGGTGGGCGAAGGCCGTCGCGTCCGTCGGTACCTGACCGAACGCTCCGCCCAGGCTGCGCACCGCGATGGCGGTGGGTACCGGGCTGGCGTGGGCCCGACTGATTGCCGCGATCACGGCGTCGTCGAGCGTCGCAACAAGGGTGTTGCGAGTGGCCAGCCGCAGACCTGGCGGGTGATCGGCGTCTTCGAGGATCTCGGAGTACCGGTGCTCGGCGATCCGCACCGCGGTCACCGCGCCCAGCTCGAGCAGTCGCTCAATCGCGGCGTTGGCCTCGGACACTGTGGTGCCGGGCTCACCGGCGTAACAGAGCTGCACCATCGCGGACGGCGGAGCCCCAGCCATTCGCGGCACCAGCGCCAGGGTGCTGGACAGCTCCTCCGGAGCAACCCGCATCGCGTCCCGCCACCGGGCCAACAGGTCGGCCGGATCGTCGAGCCGGTAGGCCACCGTCCCGAAGTGCACGGTGCTGACCGGCTGGGCGAGGAAGTCGAAGTCGACGACAACGCCGAAGTTGCCGCCGCCGCCACGCAGTGCCCAGAACAGGGCGGGATGTTCGTCAGCCGAGGTCGTGAGCAGCCTGCCGTCGGCGGTCACCACCCGTGCGCCGACCAGGTTGTCGATCGCCAGCCCGTGCCTGCGCACCATCCAGCCGATCCCGCCGCCCAGTGTGAGACCGCCGACACCGACGTTGGCGGTGTCGCCTGCGGTGATGGCCCAGTCCTGCGGATCGAGGGCCGCGGCCACCCGGCCCCAGGTGGCGCCGCCGCCGACCCGCACGAGCCTGCGCTCGGTGTCGAGGACCTCGACGTCGTCAAGATGCGCCAGGTCGATCACCATCCCGCCGGTGTTGGTGCCGTGGCCGAGCATGCTGTGCCCGCCCGAGCGCACCGACACCGCCAGATCGTGGCGGGCGGCGTGACCAAGCGCGGCCGCGACCTCGTCCGGCCCGCGCGGCCGCACCACCAGTGCTGGGTGGCCGGTCGCGTAGAACGTCCGCGCCGCGACGTCGTACCCGTCATCGCCCGGTCGCAGAGCGTCGCCGATCAGAGCTGCCAGCTGTGGGCTCATCGGTCTCCTCCGTCGTGAATCTGTCTGCCCGTCGCGGGAATCCGCCGGTTCCGGCCCCCGTCGGTCACGGAACGGTGTTTGATTTGCAGATCGAGCCTGGCGTCGCGCGCGGCCGCCCCGCTATGGGAAAACCGAAGGATTGCGGCGCGGGTTTGCGGTATGCCGAACGCGGGTGCGCCGCAGCATCGCGTTCATCGCAGGCTGGGAAGGAGCAGGTCGTGCACACGAAGACGGCGACAACGGTCGGAATCGACGAGACGCTACGTGCCGTCGCGGCGAGGCTGAGCGACGAGATCGACGATCTGGTCGAGACCATGCTCGTCCGAATGCGGGACGAAGCGCCGGGCTTCGACACGGCGTCGCGGCCCGAACTCGCCGACGGCCTGCGCGCATCGTGCTATGGCAACATCCGCGCCGCGCTACAGGCGCTCGGCGGGGACCGGCAGCCGCCCCGCAACTCGCCGCCCGAGGCAATCAACGAGGCGCGGGTGACCGCGCGGGCCGACGTGGGCCTCGAACCACTGCTGCACACCTACCGCATCGGACACGCGGTCGTCCTCGAGCGATTTTTCGTGCTCATCGAGGAGCTGAACCTCCGTCCGGCGCAGCGGCAAAGCGCCACGCTGATCGGGTCGAAGTACCTGTTCGCCTACGTCGACCGCGTCGTGGGCGAAGTTTCCGAGGAGTACACCACCGAACGTCAGCGAGTACTCCGCAGCAGCATCCAGCGACGCGTCCAACTCGTGCGCGACGTGCTCAGCGGGGCAAGCATCGACAGCGCGGAGCTCGGCTACCGCCTCGAACAAGAGCATCTCGCGGTCGTGGCCACCGGACCGGCCGCCGACGCGTCCCTACGCGACCTGGCGCGCAGGCTGGAGCGCCGCTTGCTCACAGTCGCGATGACCGAGGACACGGTATGGGCCTGGCTCGGTTCGTCTCGTCGTTCCGAACGCGGCGAACCGCACGACCTCGAGTGGACCCACGTCGGGAGCCGGACGCGGTATGCCGTCGGCGAACCGGCATGGGGGATCACCGGGTTCCGCGACAGCCACGAGCAGGCGCTTGCCGCCCACCGAGTCGCCGCGCGCCTGCCGCAGCCGGTGACCCGATACGACGACGTGGCGCTAGAAGCTGCGCTGCTGTGCGACGTCGGTGCCGCGCGCCGCTTCGCCGAGCGCGAATTGGGTCCGTTGACGTCGCAGGACCGGCGAACCCGCGCGCTGCGCGACACGCTCGTGAGCTACCTGCAGTCCGGTCTCAACGCGGTCGCCGCGGCGGCGGTGCTCAACGTCAGCGACCGGACAATCGCGTATCGGATTCACGGCATCGAGGACCTGCTCGGCCACAGCGTCCTCGCCCGCAGCAGTGAGCTTGCGGCGGCCGTCCGGCTGCACCGCGTCCTCAACTCGTGAAGAACCTGCCCGGGTTTTGCAGCAGGGTGACACTGCTGCGACTGGGTTGGAGCAGGGCCACCCTGCTGCGGCTTCGCCGGGGCGTACGGATGTACGCTGGCATGAATTGTCGGTATCAGGCCGAGCGGGGTCATGCCCCGGCGATGGTCCTGCCCGGCATCGGCTCCGCGAGTGCCGCCCGCCAGGCTGGCGCACGGAAGGTGTCGGCGAAGTACTGTGTCTCGTGCACCACGTGCTCGTCAGCGAATTCCATGATGCTCACCGAGTAGGTGGGCACGCCGTCGTAGGTGATGACGCACTCGCTCACCCACAGATTCCCGCGGCCGACGATCCGCAGAACGGTGAAGTGCCGATCGGCAGGGTGGCCGCCGCGTTGCGCAGCGATCGTCGCGCGCCCCTGGAATCGTTCACCTGACTGCGGGTAGTCGAGGATCGCATCGGCTGCGTAGATGGTGTGCTCGGTTTCGATGTCTCCGCGCTCGGATGCTCGCCAGTGTTCCTCGATCACAGCCCTGGTCTGAGTATCAGGATCCATTGCGTCGCCCTTTTCTGAGCGGTTACAGGTCGAGGACGACGGCGACCCGGGGTCGGGTGCAGCACAGCAGCACCTGGCCTGGCTCGGGCTCGGTGAGTGGTTGGGGCGCGTAGTCGACCGCGCCGGAGAGCAGCGGAGTCGAGCAGGTGTGGCAGACGCCGGTGCGGCAGGACCATCGAGTCGGGACGTCGCAGGCCTCGGCCATGTCGAGCAGGTTGGCGCGGGTCTCGTCGAAGGCGACGGTGAGGCCTGCACGGGCGAAGGTGACCAGAGGCCCGGTTCCCGGGGTGGCGGGGGCGTGCGGGGCCGGTCGCGCTGTGGCGATCACTCCTGGCGTGATCGCTGCCAACGAGGTGAACCGCTCGGTGTGGATGCGGCTGCCTTCCAGACCGAGGTCGGTGAGCGCCGCCGTCATCGCGTCCATGAACCCGACCGGTCCGCACACGTACGCCTGCGCCGTGACCGGCAGATCGAGCCGGGCGAGCGCGGACCGGTCCAGGCGTTGATCGGTTGGGGCGGGCGCATCCGCGGCGGAGGTGTAGACGATGTGGCTGCGTGCGTTCGGGAGCGCGTCGAGCAGTCGGCGGGCCTCGTCGGCCATTGCGTGGGTGGCCCGCCCCTTCGTGGTGTGCAGCCACCACACCTCGCGCGTGCTCTGCTGGGCGACGAGCGCGTGCAGCATGGCCAACACGGGCGTGACGCCGATGCCTGCGGACAGCAGGACCACCGGGTCGTCGCCGTCACCGAGGACGAACTCGCCGCGGGGCGCCGCGACGTCCAGCTGGTCGCCGACCGCGAGCACGGTCGCGATATAGGTACTAGCCAGGCCCTTGGGCTCGCGCTTGACGCTGATGCGGTAGCTGTCTGCGCTCGCGGTCGACAAGGAGTAGCTGCGTACCGGAGGGGGGTCGGCGGCGCCGCCGAGCCGGACGGTGAGGTACTGCCCCGGCAAGGGTTTCGGTAGCGGCCGTCGTTGGGTCAGGCTGAGGTAGACGGAGGTGACGGCGTCGGTCTCGGGCACCAGACGCGTGACGCGCATGGGCCGGAAGCCGTCCCAGGCCGGATCCGGCAAGGCGTGGCGGGTGTCGTGGGGGTGGTCGGCCTGGTCGACGAGATCGCGGAACGAGCCTTGCCAGCCCGGGCTCAGGGCGTCGACCTGCAGCAGGCGGCGCATGGTGGCCACGTCGGCGTCGGGCAGGTAGAGCTGGGCGTCGGTCACCGCGATGCTGACGTGCTGCGCCGCCGCGCCGATCTTGACGATGTCATCGCCCGCCTGCACGTGGCCTTCCCGCAGAACCCGGAAGTAGAAGCCCGGCCGGTGGTGGGCCACGACCAGTGCGGGCATCTGCGGTTCGCTCAGGCGCAATCCGAGGCGGTAGCAGGTGACGCGCGGCTGGGTGACCTCGAACTCGGCGTCACCGATGCGGTAGCGATCGCCGATGCACACCTGGTCGTCGGGCAGCCCGTCGACGGTGAAGTTCTCGCCGAAGATGCCCCAGTCCAGGTCCGAGCGCCGCAGGTGGTTCCGCCAGTGCTCGTAGGACTGGGCCTGGTAGACCATGATCGCGCGTTGCTCGCCGCCATGGCCTTGCAGATCGCCCTGCCCGTCGCCGTCGAGGTTCAAGCGGCGCGCCATCACCGGCCCGCCGACCGGCTGTTTCCAGATGCCGGTGCGCACCGTCCGCCCATTCCACGCGACGTTGCGCGGCAGGCCGACGTTCACCGACAGGAGTGAGGCCATGGTCCGCCCTTCGTTCGATCAGCCCGGAACTGGGGAAGGTGGCGATCCACACGATCGGTTGTCTTACGCGGAGATGGGTGGCTTGCGAGGTCACCCTCCGGCGTGCGCAGTCGGTCTCCGCGGGGTGCTGCCTCACCCCGCGGGACCTGACCTCGGCCCGCTTGCCTGGGCTGATCGGCGCCATCCGCACACCAGAACCCTGCTCAGCTCACCCCGGTGCGGCTCGCGGTGATCCCGGCGCCGCGGCTCGCGACCTTGGGAATGCCGCCGCGCTCGGCAAGGGGGCCGCCGAGCGCCTCGACGCCGTCTCGCCAACGCAGGAATGGTTACCTTCGCGGCCGACCCCCGGGCTTCGACGAGCGGGCCTGGCAGGAGCACATCGACGTCAACCCTGACCGGTGTGTCCGCCAGGCCGCTTCTCTGACCGGATCGGTCAGATGGCCTGGACGTTGTCGGCCTGCGGTCCCTTCTGGCCCTGGGAGGTCTCGAACGACACCCGCTGGCCCTCGTCGAGGGACTTGAAGCCGCTACCCGCGATCGCCGAGTAGTGGACGAAGACGTCCTTGCCTCCATCGTCGGGGGCGATGAAACCGAAGCCCTTCTCTCCGTTGAACCACTTCACAACGCCTTCAGCCATGACTTCCTCCGTGCTGCCTGTCCAGTGTTCGCTGGCGCAGCATCCCACTAGATTCGCGGCGGGCGATACCCGTAGACCGTGACCTTTCCGGCATGTTGCAGCCAGGGTGGGACGCAACACCCGCCCAACGGCCACCCCACGCGACCGTTGGGCGGGATGGCGATCGCCCTCGCGGAGCGCGCGTGATGTTGTGGATCGCCACCGCGGCTCAAGAGCGCCCGGCGAATGAGGGTCCCGGCCCGCGACGCCCAGGCACCTGCATCGCGGCGTTGCCCCCACATCCGAGTGCCCCGGCACGAGGACGCGGGGCCGCCTTGCGCTGCAGGCACCGCGGCGCCGCGGGCTCGCGGAACCCTCATTCGCCGGACCCTCTCAAGGCGATGTCGGGCCGACCTCGGCCGTTCGTGCGTTCCCGACCACGTGATCGGCGCGGTGGGAAGCGGGGCCCATCGCGGCGGCCCGCGCGGTCTCATCAACGCTGCCCATGACCGAGTTTCCGGGGGAGATGAGTCGTAGCCAGCCCCCGCGCTGCTGGATGAGGTTGTTCGCGCGGGCGAGTAGATCAAACACTTGACTGTCGCAATTCTCGGCCCGGGACAGATCGGCCAGCAGAAACCGGGCGCCCGCGTCGAGGAGCAGGTTGATCTGTTGCTGCAACGTCCGGAGCCCGGCCCCGTCCATTCGGCCACTGACCGACAGCAGGTCGACATGCTCGTTGGTGATCATCAGCGATCTCGCATGCCGCATCAAAGACCCGTCCTCGAGCATCACGTGTCCGGTGATGCCACCGGGGTCCGAAGCGGCCGACTGCCGCGGCAGGTCTTGCCTGCGGAGGTCTCAGGGGACCCTACCCGGGCTCGGCCGCAGAAGCTGCTATCCGATGGCCGCCGAGAGTTGGGCGTATAGCGTAATGAAGTCTCCACCCGGGCCGCGCCGGTCGGTCGACAGGGCGAACCACAACCACCCGCAGAGGTACGCGATGTCCACACCGATCACCCAGCCCATCCCTCAGCCACGGCCGTGGCCGTTTGTGGGGAACCTGCTCGATCTCGACCCGGAGAAGGGCATCTACGGGCCGATGGACCTCGCCAAGGAGTACGGGCCACTGTTCCGGCTGGAGGTGCTGGGAAGGGAGCTACTGATCGTGAGCTCCCAGGAGCTGGTGAACGAGCTGTGTGACGAGTCCCGGTTCGACAAGAAGCTCCACTCGGCGCTGCAGGGGGTGCGTGACTTCACGGGGGACGGCCTGTTCACCGCGGAGACACAGGAACCGAACTGGGGCGCCGCGCACCGGATCCTGATGCCCGCGTTCGGCCCAGCGGCCCTGCGCGAGATGTTCGACGGAATGGTCGACATCGCCGACCAGCTGTTGCTCAAGTGGGAGCGGCAGGGCCCCGCACATTCGATCGACGTCAGCGACAACGCCACCCGTCTGACGTTGGACACGATCGCGCTGTGCTCGTTCTCCTACCGGTTCAACAGCATGTACTCCGACCAGATGCATCCCTTCGTCGGGGCGATGGTCCGTTCGTTGGTGGAGTCCGGTGAGCGGGGACGGCGGCTGCCGATCCGAAACCGGTTGATGCTGAAGACCCACCACCAGTACGACGAGGACAAGCGGCTGATGTACGACATCGCCGACCAGCTCATCGCCGACCGTCGCCGCCGCCCGCTGCCCGACGGGCAGCACGACATCCTCGACACGATGCTTGAGGCGACCGACCCGCAGACCGGGGAGCGGCTGTCGGATGAGAACGTGCGCTACCAGATGGTGACGTTCCTGATCGCCGGTCACGAGACCACCAGCGGCCTGTTGACCTTCACCCTCTACGAGCTGCTGCGCCGTCCCGAGCTGCTCGCCAGGGCCCGCGTGCACGTCGACCAGGTGCTCGGTTGGCGAGCGCCGCAGTTCTCCGACCTGGCGAAGCTGACCTATCTCGACCAGATCTTCAAGGAATCGCTGCGTCTGTGGCCCACCGCACCCGCGTTCGCCGTGCAGCCCTACGAGGACACGGTCATCGGCGGGAAGTACGCGGTGAGGCGCGGGCAGACGCTGCTGGTGTTCATTCCTTCGCTGCACCGCGACCCGGCCGTGTGGGGCGAGGACGCCGAGACGTTCGACCCGGACCGATTCGCGTTCGACCGGGCGCAGGTCTTGCCACCCAACGCGTGGAAGCCCTTCGGCAACGGGCAGCGCTCCTGCATCGGCCGCGGTTTCGCCCTGCAGGAAGCGATGCTGTTCCTGGCGATGCTGCTGCAGCGCTTCGACCTCACCCCGGTCGACCCGAACTACCAGTTGAAGATCAAGCAGACACTGACGATCAAGCCCGACGGGCTGCACATGTACGCCCACCGTCGCGACACCACCATCACCTCCGGCCCGGCCCCGACGCAGCAGACCGCCACCCGGCCCGCCCCCGGGGCCGCCGCGAACGGCATTCCCGTCCGCGTGCTCTACGGCTCGAACGCGGGCACCTCGCAGGCCTTCGCCGAACGCATCGCCAACGATGCGCATCAGCGCGGGTACACCTCCACCATCGCCACCCTCGACAGCGCCGCCGGGCATCTGCCCACCGATGGCGCGGTCATCATCGTGACGTCCTCCTACGAGGGTCAGCCGCCCGACAACGCCCGCCAGTTCGTCTCCTGGGTCGCCGATCTGCCCGCCGACGCCTTGGACGGCGTGCGCTACGGCGTGTTCGGCTGCGGCAACAAGGACTGGGCGCGGACCTACCAGGCCATCCCCACCCTCATCGACGAGCACCTCGCCCGCGCGGGCGGGACCCGCCTGGTCCAGCGCGGTGAGGCCAACGCCCGCGGCGACTTCTTCGGCGACTTCGACGACTGGTACGCCCGGTTCTGGGCGCCGGTCAACACCGCCCTTGGCCAGGACGACCAGGCCCCGGCCCCGTCACCGCTGCTGGAGGTCGAGTTCGTCGGCGCCGC
This sequence comes from uncultured Actinomycetota bacterium, assembly GCA_963826705.1. Lineage (GTDB taxonomy): Bacteria > Actinomycetota > Actinomycetes > Mycobacteriales > Pseudonocardiaceae > Pseudonocardia. The sequence goes on along the minus strand of CAWGYF010000022.1, from coordinate 240,609 downwards.
CCGCGACCCGATCCTGCGCCAGAACCACCTCCAGCTCGGCACGGTCGTGGCCAACCGCGAGCTTGTGAACATGAACGCGGTCGGGGCGCGTTCCAAGCGCCACATCGAGATCGCCCTGCCCGAGGGCGTCACCTTCCGGACCGGGGACTACCTCGCCATCCTCCCCCTCAACCCCGCCGCCACCGTGGACCGCGCCCTGACCCGGTTCGACCTCGCCTACGACGCCCAGATCGCCATTCGGATCAGCGAGGGCGGCCGCACCTTCTTGCCCACCGACGTCCCGGTCACCGCAGGCGAGGTGCTGTCCAGCTACGTCGAGCTGTCCCGGCCCGCCACGCGCAAGCAGATCGAGCAGCTCGCCGACGCCACCATCTGCGCGTCCGACAAGCAGGCGCTGCGTGCGTTGGCCACCGACATCGCCGCCTACACCGAGCAGATCCTCACCCCACGGATCACCGTGCTCGACCTGCTCGAGCGGTATCCCGCCTGCCGACCGGCGTTCGGGACGTTCCTCCAGATGCTCAGCCCGCTCACCCCGCGTCAGTACTCGATCTCCTCCTCGCCACGCTGGAGCGCCGACCACGTCACCCTGACCGTCGCCGTGCTCAGCATCCCGGCCCTGTCCGGGCACGGGACCTACGAGGGCACGGCGTCGACCTACCTCGCGCACGTCCGGCCGGGCACGAAGATCGCCGTCACCGTGCGGCCGTCGAACATCGCGTTCCACCCGCCTCAGTCGCTGTCCACCCCGATCGTCATGGTGTGCGCGGGCACCGGCCTGGCCCCGTTCCGCGGGTTCCTGCAGGATCGCGCCCTCGCCGCCCAGGAACAGGCCGTCACTCCCGCTCCAGCGCTGCTGTTCTTCGGCTGCGACCACCCCGACGTCGACTACCTCTACCGCGACGAGCTCGCCGCATGGTCGGAGCAGGGCATCGTGTCGGTCAGGCCCGCGTTCTCCGCCGCGCCCACAGGCGGTGCCACGTTCGTCCAGGACCGGCTCTGGGCCGACCGCGCCGAGGTCATCGCCCTCGTTCGGCAGGACGCGGTGTTCTTCGTCTGCGGCGACGGGCGCCGCATGGCCCCCGCCGTCCACGACACCTGCACCCGCATTTTCATCGAGGCCACCGGCGCCACCCCCGAACGGGCCGACGCCTGGATGACCGAGATGGAACGCGAACACGGCCGCTACGTCGCCGACGTCTTCACCTGAGGCCGCGTGGACACAGGCTCATCCAGGGATGTGACCACGTTGTCCTCTTGTAGCGACGCCGGGCTGTTCGGCAGCGGGTCCGAACGTCGCGTAGGCACAGCGGTCGGCGCGGTGCTGCGGACCACCACGATCGGGCGGTCGTCGACCGTCGTGTCAGCGCTGTCCATGACATGCCCCTCCAACGGGACCGCGCGGGTGCCCTCGTCCAGAGTCGCAGTACAGCGGGCCGCTGTTCTGGGCTGCAACCCGCCTCACCGGGTACCGAGGTCCCCTCGTCGGCTGCCGCAGGCGATCCACAACCGGACCCACCGGGAGCGGGGCCTCTTGCCTGCGGGGGGCAGATCGGGTAGACCAGGGCACACGGAACGCTGGCAGGCCAAGGTCGAATCGGAGGAGAAGGTTCGTCCTCCCGGTTGGTGTTCCTAGTTCGAGCACCAGGCACCCACGCGGAGCATGCCGCGATAAGGCGATGCGTCGCAGGTCTGCGTCAACAGCCGACGGCCGATTGCTGACGCCGAGACCGCTTGAGCCGGCGTACTGTTCACGCTTGGTAACCGATGACTCGAGCTCTCGGGCGTCGTCCCGGTCACACCCGGGACGACGCCCGAGTCGTCTCGCGCCGCCCCGATGTTTGCCAGGGACGGCACCGCCAGTGCGGTTGTCGACCCCAGCGCCTCGCGTGGTTGAGGCATGTCCGGGGCCGCAGGAACGAATTGGATGATCAGTGCGATAGACGGGCGGGGAGTTGAGCATATGACGGGATATTGGCGCGGAAAGCTGACTCGGCGGTGTGTGGTAGCGAGGCGTTCCGGGGTTGCGGCGCCTGACGGCGGCCACCGTGACGTCGAGGAGCCGGGTGGGGTCGTGCCGTGGGCGGAGAAGACGCTGTGGACGGGGCCCCGGCGAGCCCAGCCCGACGGCGGGGGTCACATAGTTTGACCGCTGGCGGTGCACCCTCGCCCAACCGTTCACGAAAGGGAAGTCACGAGGTGAAGGTCGCTAGGGGTTTGTTCACCTCGACGATGTAGGTGGAGAGCATCCTTCCGGTCTCCGGTCCCAAGTCGAGGGCGTTGTGGGGGGTACCGGGCGGGATGAGGAAGCCCTCGCCCGCCTTGAGGACGAGGGTGGGCTGGTCCTTGATCATCATTTGGACCGTGCCGGTGACGATGTAACCGACCTCCTCGCCGGGGTGGGTGTGCCAGCCCGACTCGACCCCGACCGGGATCAGGGTGAGCACTTGGACGATCTCCCGGCCGGGGATCGACGATGCGCCCCTCTGGATCTCGGTGCGCTCGAGCCTGCTCGCTAGGTCGTCGGTGGAGTGCATGGTCATTTCGGGCCTCCTGGCGTGGTGGGCGTTCCTGACCTGGTCTGCGTCATGGGTCGGTTTCGCGCGTCGATCCTCGGGCACGGCGCCGTCGGCCGGGTTCGGGTTGGCCGGACGGTATCGGGGGCAGGCCGGGTATCGGCCACCCAGCGCCCGGGTGAGGCTCGCTTCGGCCCGACCCGCATCACGGCCCGGTGTGCTCGACCGGAAGGGTGACGCGCAGGGTGGTGCCCAGCTCGGCGGGGCTGGCGATGGTCAGGGTGCCCTCAGCGGCGTCGATGCGGTCGAGCAGACCGGTCAGCCCGGTGCCTCTGGCCGGGTCGGCGCCACCGACGCCGTCGTCGCGAACCTCGATCTTCAGGGTGTCACCGTCGAGGGCGACGTGTACGGCTCCCTGGTGGGCGTGAGCGTGTTTGACGACGTTGGTCAACGCCTCGGCGACGACGAAGTAGGCGGTCGTCTCCGTAGCCGGGGGCAGACGCGGTGTGGCGACGTGGACATCAACCGGCAGCGTCAGGCCTGCGACCAACGACTCGAGCCCGCTGCGCAGGCCGCCGTGGGTGAGCGCTGCGGGCAGGATCCCGTGGACGATGTCGCGCAGCTCGGTGCTCGCCCGTTCGGCGTGGGCCAGCGCCTCGTCGATCAGATCGGTGGCGGCGTCTCCCTTGGCCTGCGCCTGGCGGGCGAGCTTGAGCGCGATGATCGTGTGCACCAGTCGTTGCTGCGCGCCGTCATGGACATCGCGCTGCAGGCGTCGCCGGGTCTCGTCGGCGGTGGCGACGATGCGCGCCCGGGATGCGGTGAGCTTCGCCTTGGTCTCGGCGTTGGCGATCGCCACGGCGGCCAGCTCGGCGAACGGGGTGAGGCGGGCCTCGACACCTGCGGGGATCGGCGCCCCGGTGCTGCTTGACACCAGCGCGGCCCGCACGTGGCCCTCGACCGTGATGGGGACGGCGGTGGTCGAGGCGATGCCGAGCTCCCCGGTGAGGTCGGCCAACGATGTGCCCTCGTACGTCCGCACCTGCGCGGGCCTGCCGCTGCGGAACATCTGATTGACCGCAGTGCCTGCACTGAAAGGCACGTGGAGCCCGACAGGTGCCGGACAGTTGCAACTGGCGACGACCACTGCCCCGTCGTCGTCGTAGAGCATGAGCGCCGCCGCGAGATCGCCAAGCAGCGCGGACGCCTCGTTCGTCACGGCCACGAAAACCTCGTCCGGCGCGGCTCCGCGCGCGACGAGCTCGGCGACCCGACGCAGGGCGGCCTGCTCGTCGGCGAGCGCGCGTGCTCCTTGGCGAGCCTCCGCAGCGGAGATCGCGGTGCCCACCAAGTCGGCGAAGTTCGTCAGACGGTCCTCGATCCCGCGGGGCAGGGGCCCGTGGCGGGCGACGACGACGAGCGCGCCCCACAACGCGCCTCTGATCACAATGGGGACGGCGGCACTGGCGGCGTAACCAGCGCCCGCGGCGATCCCGGGCCAGCGGCCGGACACCTGGGCAAGGTTGTCCACGCGGGAAGCGCGCCCGGTCAGCCACAGCTGTTGGACTGCGCCCTCGCCGGTACCGGGCGCCCGCATCCCCACGACGACGTCGTCGGGGCCGCCGTCAAGGGCGACGATCTCTGTGGATCCGTCGACGTCGTAGCGCAGCAGCGTCGTGAAGTCGACGCCGGTAAGCCGGGAGGCCTGCGCGGCCACCTCCCCGAGCACCTCGTCCGCGGGCGCGTCCCGCGCGGCGAGCTCGGCCACCTGGCGCAGCGCTGCCTGCTCGTCGGCCATCGCCTGGAGCTCGGCGCGGGCCTGGCTGTTGCTCAGCGCCGATGCGACGAGCTGGGCGAACTGGTTGAGGCGATCTTCGGTGCCGGGGGGCAGCGGTTGCTGGTCGGAGGTGGCCGTGAGCATCCCCCACACCGTGCCTGCGACGACGATCGGTGCGGACACCGCTGCGGCCAAATTGAAGGTGGTGGCCAGCTCGGCATCCCGTTCGCGCGTGTAGTCGTCGACGCGGTCGACGGCGGCGCCCCGCCGGATCCGGTCGGGCAACGTGTCGTGCTCGAAGGCGATGCGTTGCCCGATCGGTGCGGGGCCGCCGTGGACCGCCACGACGACGAGCTCGGTGTCTCCGCTGAAGCGCGTCAGTGTCATGGCCTGGCCGTTGAGCAGTCCTGCCGCCTCGGTCGCCACGGCGGTGAAAACGTCGGCAGGCGGGGCTGCGCGTGCCACCAGTTCGGCCACCCGGCGCAATGCGGCCTGCTCGTTGGCCAGCGCCTGGAGCTGTTCTCGGGCCTGGACGTTGGCGGCCGCCGAGGTGATGAACTGCGCGAACCGCTGCAGCCGCTGCTCGGCGTCGGCGGGAAGGCCTCGGCCGTGCGTGCCGTTCGCGCCGTCGGCTATCAGCTCGGCCACCCCCAGCACCGCTGCCTGCTCCGCGGCCAGTGCCCGCAGGCCGTCGCGAGCCAGCGCTCCCGCGATCGCGGCCGCGCAGATTGCCACGAGCGGCGCGAGGAGTCGCTCGGCATCCGTGGGGAGGGGGGTCTCGGCCTGCCCGGCGGTGAGCACCCCCCAGAGCGCGCCGTCCACTCGGATCGGGAGGCCGACCGGGGACGATCCGTCCTCGGCGAGGCGGACGACGCGGGCCTGCCTGCCGCCCAACAAGGTGGACGCCACCGCGCTGACCTCCGCGAAGACCGCGCGGAGCTCAGCGTCCCCTGCCTCGATCTCGGCCACGCGCAGCAGCTTGACGTCCTCGAGCTCGGCGCTCATCCCCGGGGATGGCAGTGATGCAGATAGGTCAGCACGGCCTGGACGCGGCGGTGCCCCGTGTCCGCAGGTGCGATGTGGAGCTTGCGGAAGATCGCGGTGACGTGCTTCTCGACCGCGGCCGGACTGACGAACAGGCTCTGCGCGATCCCCAGGTTGGACTTTCCTTCGGCCATCGCCGCGAGCACCGCGAGTTCGCGGTCGGTCAGGGGGTGGAGAGGATCGCCGCGCGCTCGGCGGCCGAGCATGCGGCTGACCACCTCGGGATCCAGGGCACTGCCACCCCCGGCGACCCTGCTGACGGCGTCCACGAACGCGGTGACATCCCCGACGCGCTCCTTGAGCAGGTACCCGATCCCCTCGGGATGCTCGCCGATGAGCGCGACAACGTAAGCGGGCTCGCAGAACTGGGACAGGATCAGCACCCCGGTGCTCGGCTCGCGGCGGCGGAGCTCGATGGCGGCGCGCAGGCCGTCGTCCTCGCCGCGGGGTGGCATCTGGATGTCTACGATCATCACGTCGGGGCGGTGCGCGAGCGTGCGGCGCAAGAGATCGTCGGCGTCGCCGGACTGGGCCACGACATCGAGCCCGGCCCCGGTCAGGATCCGGGTGATGCCTTCGCGGAGCAGGACGTCGTCCTCGCCGACGGTCACCCGCAGTTGCCGGGTCGCCTCAAGGACCGCCATCGCCGTCGCACCCCCCACGTTCGTGCTCGACGAGCCTGCGCATCGCACGTCCGACCATCTCGTCCTTCGGCACGAAACCGATGGCCCCGGCGCGTACGGCGGCGGCCGCGTGCGTGCGGTCGGCGTCGGAGGAGAACAGGACGATCCGCATCGGCCACGGCCGCGCGCACAGCTGCCGGGTGAGGGAGAAGCCGTCACCATCGGGCAGGCCGATGTCGACCAGCACGGTGTCGGGCCGAAGCACGTCGACCCGTCGCAGCGCCTCGGCGGCCGAGGCCGCCTCGCCGGTCACCATGTGGCCCCAGCCCCTCAGGACGCGGATGACGAGGCCGCGGAACGCGTCGTCGTCGTCGACGACCAAGATCGAGTGCGGCACCCACCCATGGTGTCAGGGTGGCACCGCCTCTGCGGTAGGGCTAGCCCTAAGTGGATATCCGGCAGGCGTCCTCCCTGAGACCTCCCGCGGCGGGCAGCCTCGATGGGGTCACGCCGATCCCTCTAGAGGAGGCCTCATGGGCACTGTCGTCGTCGGCCAGGAGAACTCGACTCCGATCGAGCTCTACTTCGAAGACCACGGGGACGGGCCCGCGCTCGTGCTTGTGCACGGCTGGCCTGTGGACAGCCGCTCCTGGGAGCCGCAGGTGCACCCGCTGCTCACCGCCGGGTACCGGGTGATCACCTACGACCGGCGCGGGTTCGGCCGCTCCAGCAGGCCGACGGCGGGCTACGACTTCGACACCCTCGCCGCCGACCTGCACGCGCTGCTGGAGCATCTGGACCTGAGCGGCGCGACGGTGATCGGGTTCTCGCTCGGCACCGGCGAGCTGGCCAGATACATCGGCCGCCACGGCACCGGCAGGCTGGGCGGCGCCGTGTTCATCGAGAGCCTGGCGCCCTCGTTCGCGAAATCCGCCGACAACCCGAGCGGCGTGGACGAAGCGGGCGTCGCCGCGGTACAGCAGGCCATCCTAGCCGACCGGTTCGCCTGGCTGACCGGCCTGGTGAGCGACTTCCTCAACCTCGAGGACTACCTCGGCAAGCGGGTCAGCGAGGAGACCGTGCGCGCCATCTGGAACCAGGGGTCGGAAGCCGCGCCGTACGCTACCTGGGCCTGCCCGCCGGGATGGCTGGACGACTTCACCGACGACATCACCCGCATCGACGTGCCCACGCTGGTGATCCACGGCACCGCCGACCGGATCCTGCCCATCGACGGCCAGGGCAGACGCCTGCACGCAGCCCTGCCCGACGCCCGGTACGTGGAGATCGACGGCGGCCCGCACGTCGTGTGTGTCTCCCATGCCGAGGAGGTCAACCGCGAGCTGCTGACCTTCTTGGCCGAGCAGCGGACCCCGTAGTCAAAAACCCATACACCCCTCACCGGCTGCTACCCGTCGCCATCGAACAGGGCTACGCCACCGCGCAGTGGATCGCCCGCGATGGTCTCGACCACGGCCTCGACCCGGCCCGCATGGCCGTCGGGTCGGCGGCAGTGCACCAGGACGGTGAGGTCCGACCCGGGTGCCGTCTTGCGCAGCACGACGATGGCCAGCTCCAGCTCGGGGGGCTCCTCGATGACGATCGATCGGCCGCCTGCCTCGTGGCTCTCGGCAGCCCTGCGTTCGCGGTACAGGCCTCCGGTTGTCATGCTGGAGCGATGTCGGCGCAGACGGGCTTCTTCCGGATCCGTTTCACCGCCGATCCGGTTGAGCTGGCGTTCTTTCGGGCCGGGCTCGACCGTTGGCTGGTCGGGTTGGAGTGGCCCGACATCGATCGTCAGGACGCCGTGCTCGCGGTCTACGAGGCATGTGACGACAGCGTGCGGCACGCCTGCCTCGGCGACGGCGGAGGCGAGGTGGAGGTTGTGGCTCGGCTGACGGTCGGCACCGACGATCGCCGGATCGTTGCTGTTGTGCGAGACCACGGGCGGTCGCCGCTCAGGTGGGGAGCAGGCGACCTCGGCCTCACGGTGGTGCGCGCCTGCATGGACCGGGTGAAGATCAGTCGGGCCGCGAACGGGACCACGATGACCATGACCAGCAGGCCCGTGCCTCTGCTCGACACCCTCAGCGGTGGCGAACCGCTGCACATCCACCGGTCCCGTTGAGGCCCGGATACTAGGGCCTAGGTTCTAGCAATGCTGCGCAACACCCTCGGCCGGACTGGCCGCACCGTCTCAACCGTCGGCCTGGGCACATGGCAGCTCGGCCCCGACTGGGGTGGTGTCGACGAGGACTCCGCGCTCGAGGTGCTGCGCGCATCCGTCGACGCCGGAGTCACCTTCTTCGACACAGCCGACGTGTACGGCGACGGCCGCAGCGAGCAGATCATCGGCCGGTTCCTCCGTGAGAACGCCGTCGCGGAGCTCACGGTGGCCACCAAGATGGGACGCGGAGGCCCCCAGGAGCCAGGCGAGTTCACGCTCAAGAACTTCCGGGCCTGGACCGATCGCTCACGCCGCAACCTCGGCGTCGACACTCTTGATCTGATGCAGCTGCACTGCCCGCCCGCTCCGGTGTTCTCCTCCGACGCCGTCTACGACGATCTCGGGGTGCTCGTCGAAGAAGGGGCCATCGCGAACTATGGCGTCAGCGTCGAAACCTGTGCCGAGGCGCTCGCGGCCATCGCGCGACCAGGTACGGCCAGTGTGCAGATCATCCTGAACGCGTTCCGGTTGAAACCGCTCGACGAGGTGCTGCCCGCGGCTCGGGAAGCGGGGGTCGGGATCATCGCACGAGTGCCTCTGGCCTCCGGCCTTCTGAGCGGGAAGTACACCCACGACACCACATTCGGGGCAAAGGATCACCGTTCCTACAACCGCGATGGCAGTGCGTTCGATATCGGGGAGACATTCTCCGGTGTCGACTTCGAGCAGGGAGTGACGGCCGCGCTGGAGTTTTCCGCGCTGGTCGAGAAGACCATGCCCGGAACTGCGGCCGCGGCCGCAGCCATTGCCTGGATAGCCGCTCAGCCCGGAGTCAGCACGGTCATTCCGGGAGCACGCAACCGCTCACAGGCCGAAGCGAACGCGTCGGCGGCCTCGCTCGACGTGCCGCCGGACCTGGATAAGGGAGTGCGGGCCATTTACGACAAGTACTTTCGGGCCTTGGTGCACCCCCGCTGGTGACCGCCAATGATCTGTTGGGCCTGCTCGATCTGACCGACCGAGTGGCGACCGAGAGGGCCGGGCACTCTTAGCACCTCGTGGCCCGACCTCGCACGCAGTCCGCGGGTGCGGGGTCGGGCTCCGGGGTGTGAGGTGGGCCCTCCGGGGGTCGCCGAGGGACCTTGTGAACCCGTAGGCGAGGACCGAGCGTCGGTATGGAACTCATCGGTGGAGCCCTGACCGGGTGGTGGTGCACGATCGAGCATCACCCAGCGATGCGCCGATCGAACTGGCTGTGCCCGAGGCGTCAGGCCGTTGGCGGTGGTTAGCCACGCCGGGCAGGAGTAACGTTAGCCTATCGCCGGGTCCCCGCGATGAGAACAATGAATGCCTGTCTCTCGATATGGGTGGGTCCTGATGTCGTCTCGTCCAGTTCGTCCGAGTCCCGCGGAAATGGTCCGCTCTTTCGCGCACGAAATGGCCCAGCTCCCAGAGGCGCACGAGATGCTCCAACGCCTGCGGAAGGATCATGAGCCCGATCACCACGGTTGGTGTAGCCACCCGACACATGCCTACCGCTGGGAGCGGTACCCGTGCGCGACGCTGCGGCTCGCAGATTTGGTCGAGGGCGAACACCAGGAGCAATAGCTCTGCTGACGGCCGCAGGACTCCGCACCTGCGATGCTTCTGCGCACCGCTGCGAGCAGAGGGATCTGGGCGAGAGGCAGCGGGTCGAGGAAGTAGAGTGGTCGCGCTGGCACCGATCGAGTCCCCGTCGCGTGCTGTGTGTGCATTTCAGCGTGGGCCGAAACGTGGGTTCCCATCATGACGAGACGCGGTGAAGGCCCTGGTGGCTGTCGCGATGCCTGCCGGGGCCGTGTCCCGGGCCGCAGTGGTGTCCCGGGCCGCAGTGGTGTTCGTGGTTGAGTTGGGCGTGGTGACCCGGTCGCTGTTGGCGATCGCCCGCGATGTCGTCGCCGATGACCGGGGGTTGGCCGCGCAGATCGGGCAGTCGTGTGTCGAGGGCCTTCAGGTGGACGGTGGATCGATCTCGCTGTTGACCGCGACCGAGTCGCGGCAGACGTTGTGGGCGAGTGATGCGGTCGGTGAGCTGTTGGAGGATCTTCAGTTCGGCTTGGGTGAGGGCGCCTGTATGGAAGCTGCGACGACCGGGCGTCCGGTGCTGGTCGAGGATCTGCACCACAGCGTGGAGGCGGCTCGCTGGCCGATGTTCGCCGCGGCGGTGGCTGAACGCACGCCGGTGCGGGCGCTGTTTGCCTTGCCACTGCAGTGGGGCTCGATCAACTTGGGCGTGATGGACCTCTACCGGCTGGCTGCGGGCGGTCTGAGCACCGCGCAGTATCGCGACGCGATCACCGCGGCGGACACCGCCGCATTGCTGATGCTGGGCACGCGCACCGAGCCTCATCCGTCTCATCATGACGATCCCGCCCGTCGGGACGGCCACAACCTCTCAGAGGACAACCGGCCCGATGGTGCGGGCCACGGGCAGTGGCTGGAGCATGCGGTGGGCCACCGCGCGGAGATCCATCAGGCCACCGGGATGGTGTTGGCGCAGTTGAGGGTCAGCGCGACGGAGGCGTTAGCCCGGTTGCGGGGTTACGCGTTCGTCGAGCAGCGGTTGCTGATCGACGTCGCCCGAGACGTCGTGGCCCGACGGCTGTGCTTCACCGACGAAATGCGATAGCTGTGCGAGCACCGGAGGAGGTACCGCGGTGAACCAGACCCATGGCAAGGCAGACCGCAGCGAGACGGGCGCCGAGGAGACCGGCGCCGGCGCGGGTAGTCGCGAGGCGTTGGTCAGCCGTGCGTTCGTGTCGCTGGCTGACACGCTGGTCGACGAGTACGACATCATCGACCTGCTCGATCGGTTGGTCGGGTTCAGCGTGGAGTTGCTCGCCGCGGACGCGGCGGGGATCCTGCTTGGCGATGCCCGTCAGGAGCTGCAGGTCGTAGCCGCCTCGAGCGAGGACGCGCAACTGATGGAGCTGCTGCAGCTGCAGGCCGACGAGGGCCCGTGCTTGGACTGCTTCCAGACAGTGGCGCCTGTAAGCGTGCCCGATCTTGCTGACAGCGTCGGGCGCTGGCCGGGGTTCGTCGCCGCGGTGTCGGAGCGAGGTGCGTTCCGATCGGTGCATGCGCTACCGATGCGGCTGCGCGGACAAGCGATCGGGGCGATGAACCTGTTCCATCGCCAACCCGGGCCGTTGCCTCCCACTGATCTTGCGTTGGGTCAGGCCTTGGCCGACGTGGCCACGATCGGGATCCTGTCCGAACGCGCGATCAGGCACGGTGAGGTTCTCAACGAGCAGTTGCAGGCCGCCTTGAACAGCCGGGTGATCATCGAGCAGGCCAAGGGGGTGCTGTCTCAGCGCGGCGAGCTGTCCATGGACATGGCGTTCGACCGGCTGCGCCGCTATGCCCGCGACCACGGTCTTCGGCTGTCAGATGTCGCGCGCCAGGTCATCGATGCCGACCTGGCCGTAGATGTGCTCGCCGGGAGAACCGAACCCTCTCGCCGCAGGACTTGACCCACATCTCGGCGTCGGTGCCCGTCCGGGACCGCTTGGCCGTGGAGTCCCCACGCCCGCACCGTTCATGGCCGGGGCAGCAGCGCGATCACCGCCTCGACGGAGTCGGTCAGGCAGAGCAGCCGATCGTCGTGCAGCCGCCGCAGGACGCGGGCTTCCGCGGCCTGCTCGCCGCCGATGATGTGCAGTTGGGTGCCGCGCGCGGTCGCGGCCCGATGAAGATCGAGCAGCACATCCACGCCCGCGCCCCGCAGCGCACGTACCTCCCCGAGATCCAGCACGACGTGCAGGGCCCGGCCGAGCTGCTGCCCGACCCGGGTCGCCAGGAGCGCCGCGCCCGCCTCGTCCACCGTTCCGCGGACGCATACCATCACGACCTCAAGCCGTAACATATGCGGCTCTGCCTGCAGCGATGACATCTCCGCACCCCCGACGAGCACCACGAAATCCGACCGCCGGGAATCTGGAGCGGATCACTCACCTTACAGCGTCAAACACCACACCCCCATCGGCAAACCGCCCATCGAGTGAGCACCCGTCCGAGTCGACGTTTGCGTGCGCCACAGTCAGTTAGTGCACATCGTGACCGTGCGTCGGATGGCTGACTTGCGCCCAGATGTGAGGAGCGGGGTAGGCGGGGCCAGAGAAATCGGCTACCGTCGGTGCCCACGGCGCTACGCATGGGTTCTACGGACCGCAGCCCCGGACCCGGCGGCGGACGTCCTCATCGAGATCGCGCCAGGTGAGGACCGGCCATGCCGGCATCGTCGACGCGTGCGGTCGGACTGGCCCCAGACCAGGCCCTGCCCGTGGCACGCGGGGTACTCGACGAAACCACGATGGCTCTTCGCGAACTTGCCGAAGACAACGACAGCACCGCCGCGGTCCGGCTGGCCGAGTTGCTATGTGAAAGGCATGAGATCAAAGCGGCAATCTCGACATTGAAGCCGTTCGCGCAACGCAGCCACGCTGCGTCGGAGTTTCTCGTACGACTGCTTGTCTCGCAAGAAGATTTGCAGTCGCTCGGCGAGCTCGCCACCGCAGGCGGAATTCTAGCCGCGAAGGAACTGGTCAAGCTGGTAATCAGTCAGGGATCATACGACGACCTTAACACTGCAATTCGAACGCTTGCCGTGATGGAAAGGGACGTGGGTGGGCAATATCCCATCATCGCGCTGACCAGGCTGCGGCGGAAGCGGCGTGCGTGGGAGCGTGAGCGGGAGCAGGCCCGGGCCGCGCAACACCAGCCCTCCACCGTGCTGGTGGCGCTACATATCGCCGATGATCTCGGCGATTGAGGTGGTAATCTCTGGCGCGCAGATTGTTGCCGTGATGACTTTGACCGGCGAGCTGGACCGGGCCGCGCTGGACGCGCTCGAACACGCCGCCACCGAGCACTTCACCGCAGGCGCCGCCATCGTCGTGGTCGACTTCGCCGCGGTCACCGCGTTCCCCTCGGCGCTGTTCACTCGCCTGCACCAGCTCAACACCCTCGCCCGCGCCCATCGCAGGCTCCTGCGGCTTGTCCACCTCGACCGGGCCGTCTGCACCGTGATCTCCCAGCTGCGTGTCTCCGAGGACGGGCCCACCCCCTACAGCGGCATCTAGTGCGGTGTCCAGAAACGTTCACCGGGTCCTCGCGGGCCCAGACGACGCCTCGCGGCGTTGCCGCCCTCGCGAAGACGCCCGGTATGAGCTTCGGGCGGCGCCTTGCGAGGCGCCGCCTGGATCCCGCGATCACCCCGGCAACGTTCCTGGACACCGCACTAGCGGAGCCGTAGCACAGGTCGACTCACTGCGCAACGTAGTCGGACGCGGCTACCGCTTCTCCGGCTCTGGCCACTTGGTTGGTCCAGGACAAGCCGCTACCGTATTGCTCCGAAGTCCTTACTGCGCCCCTGACCCCGGCGCGTCTATGAATGGTGCCGGGGAAAGGAGTGCGTCGTGGTCGTTCGGGCGGAAGCCTCGACGCCGATGCGCGATGCGTCTCCGGCTCGGTCCGACGATGCATCCGGGCTGGCGGCGTGGGCCTGCACCGCAAGGATCGAGGAGTCCCGGCCGTCCCTGTTCAGGTGGCCCGAGCTGACTCCAGCCTCGGATTGGCTTGTCAAGAACGGACGGCCGACTCGCGGCGCCTCGATGCCATGGGTCCCAGCATTGGGCTCTGGACGACGTCGCTCGCCCGGCCGGGATGCGATAAAGAGGTACACGAACGAGGGAACTTCGAACCTCGAGGCGCGTCTGTGTCGACGTGTTCCTGCGCCAGGTCGAGCGGCCCGACAATGTTTGACGGAATTCGCCGCGCTCGAAACGGTAGGTCGATCGGTAGCTGGAAACTCATAAAATTTCCATGCACCCCGTGGGAGCGCTGAAGGGCGGTGCACATGAGTCGCGTCATCTCACGCGACCTCAGACGACTGGCGCGGCTGGTCATGAGGGTCCTGATCGCGCTGAACAAGCGGCCCGCCGCCGCGCTGGGCAGCAAGGAGGGACGACCACCCCACTCCCTCGCTCGCGCGAACCCGGGTGAGAACCGGCGCAGTAACCTCGGCGTGGCAGTCCTGACGATGGTGGTGCTCGGGCTGGGCGACGCCGGCCTGGCCGTGGTGACCCGACGCAGGGGTCGCAACATCGCGCAGGCCGACAAAGCCCTGATGGGGGAGGCGGTCGGCGAACGGCGGGCCGCGCAGGCGAGTGACGGATGTTTCCGCTCGCTGGTGGAGCGGGCGTCTGACCTCACGGTGGTCACCGACGAGTCAGGTGTGATCGGTTACGTCAGCCCGGCCGTCGAGGCCCTGCTCGGATACCGGCCGGAGGATCTTCTCAGGCACCCGCTGACCAGCCAGGTGGAAGTGGATGAGCGGGCGGACGTCGTGCGGGCGATGGCGTTACTCGTCGAGCATGCGGGCCTGATGCACACGATCGAGCTGCGTTTGCGCACCCGGGATGGCCAGGTGCGGGTGGTCGAGGCCGTGTGCCAAAACCTGGCCGAGGATCCTGACGTGGGGGGCCTCCTGTGGAATGGGCGCGATGTCACTCATCGGCGCGCGCGCGAGGACGAGCTCACCCGTCAGTTGCTGCACGACCCGCTCACGGGTCTGCCCAACCGAATGCTGCTGCTCGACCGGCTGACCCAGGAGCTGTGTTGCGAACCGGGATCCAAGAGTTCCGTCTCGGTCATCATGGCGAACCTGGATGGCTTCAAGAACGTCAATGCTGCGTTGGGGCAGCCTGCCGGTGACGAGTTGCTGCGGTTCGCGGCGCGAAGGCTGCTCGGCTGCGTCCGCGAAGGAGACATGGTTGCACGAGTCGGAGGTGACGAGTTCGCGGTACTGATGCGGTATCCGCCGCACGCCGTCGCGGTCGGCAGGCAGATCGTGGACGTTCTGAGTCAGCCTTTCGGGGTGGCAGGGGAGGAAGTGCGGGTGAGCGCCAGTATCGGCGTTGCCCATCGCCAGGGCACTGAGTCGGCAGCGAGTCTCCTGCGGGATGCCGACATCGCGATGTCCGTCGCCAAGAAAAATGGCGTGGGGCGCGTGGAGGTGTTCGAACCCGACATGCAGGTCAGGGCGTCGCGGCGCATTGGCCTGCAGCAGCACCTGGCTCGCGCCGTGGACTTGGGCGAGATCGAGGTGCACTACCAGCCGATCATCGACCTGAAGGCCTCTCGGCCCACGATGCTGGAGGCACTCGCCCGGTGGCACCGCGCCGACCGATCGCTGGTGAGGCCGGATGTGTTCATTCCGATCGCCGAGGAGACCGGGGCGATCGTCGAGATCGGGCGTGAGGTGCTGCGCCAGGCGTGTCACGCCGCGCAGCTATGGCGGCGGACCGTGTCCGGGCACCGCGACCTCGGTGTTGCGGTCAACGTCTCGGTACATCAGGTGTTGTCGGGACACCTGGTCGAGCACGTCGTCGAAGCACTGGAGGACAGCGGCCTGCCACCCGCTGCGCTCACGCTGGAAATCACCGAGAGCACCGCGCTGGAGGACCCGGACCGAGCGGACGCGAAGTTCGCGCTGCTCCGCCGTCTCGGCGTACAGATCGCGGTCGACGACTTCGGCTCCGGCTATTCGTCGCTGGGTCTGCTGATGAAACTGACCGTGGACGTCCTGAAGATCGACGGCACGTTGCTCGACTTCGACACGACTCGGAGTGGGTCTCTCGTCACCTCCGTCGCGGAACTCGGTCGAATATTGGGTCTCACCGTCGTGGTCGAGGGCGTCGAGACCGCCGATCACCTCGCGCGGGCCTTGGAGGCCGGGTGTGACGCCGCGCAGGGCTACCACTTCTCGCGCCCGCTCGCCTTCGAGGACGTGCCGGGCTTTCTCGAAGGCTGGTCCTGCCAGGTGTAGCTCCTCGGCTCGTGTGCGTCGGCACCCGTGATCGTCGGTCGGGGGCGCGCAGTTGGCCCGGATGCGGGCCCCGGGTAGGCGGGGGCGGAAGCCATCGACTACCTTGAGTGTTCGCGGCGCTACCGCGTGGATTCACGGACCGCAGCCCCGGACCCCGGCGACGGACGTCCCACCGGATCGCGCCAGGTGAGGACCCGGCATGCTGATACCAGCATCGTCGACGCTTGCGTCGGCGCTCCCCGCACGCCCCCGCCCCCGCGGTGCCCCGGCGGTGCAGGCCCCTGATGCCCGAGGCCGTCCCGGACGTCGCTGGTGCCAACGAGAACCAGAGCGGCACCGGCGACGGCGCTGGGTCGGCGTGGCTTCGGTGCCGCGGTGACGACAGGCCCGACCCCACGCGATCTTCGACCGCCCGCCGCAAGATCCTCACCCGACTTGCCTGCTGCGCGGCACCCGAAGCATGGAGACCCAGACCGCCTCCCCTGTATCCCAGGGAAACGTCACCCCGTTGAGGAACGCTGATCATGTGCACCGGTATCGGACTACCCAAGCCCCTACCATCGCCACCGCCACCGCCGGACCGCCCGAAGACAGCGGCAAACCGCGAATGCGCTGCCCTCGGGCCAACGCTACCCACCGCGCCAGCCGACGGCCGCCAGCCGGCACCGTCGGGCGACTCGTCCCATACCACGTTGCGCAAGGGCGAAACTGTCAGTTCAATATCATAAGCAGTGTGACGGTCACCGCTCCCGCGCTCGCCATGAGCACTAGCAGACGGATCGTCAGCTGTCGCCGACTTCGACGTCGCGCATCCTCGGATGGATTCATCGACCACAACCGGGCAGGCGGTGAGTGCTTGTTGCGATGACGCCCGGGCCGCCTCAACCATGTACGGTTCGTCATGGCGTGCGCGAAGGCAAATCAACGGACATGATGCCGTCTTGGCCGAATCGGGCGTGCAGGGCAGCTTGTTCGCAGGCGCTGTTCATAAGACATTCACCAATGTGAGGATCGAACGCGAAGTGGACAGTGCCGACGGCGATGTTGCGACCGTCGGGCTCCGACCCGGTCTCGCACGGCGGGTATCCACGTGCGGACGGCCTGCTCAAGCGACCCGATGGCGCCTCGACGTGGCAGGGAGGTCATGCGTCGCGGGCATCAGCGGACCAGACGCAGGCTCGGTGCGGCCGAGGTGGCGGCCTCGATGCCGAACGTAAGGATGTTGAGGACGTCGAGCAGGACCCAGCAGTGATCTTCCCGTGCGCTGTCGGAGTCGAGGTAGAGGACCCATGTCGGGGTGGAGGTGTCAAGCCGGCCCACGACGTGGGTGAGGGGCGTGTAGGTGACAGTGAGGATGTCGCGCAAGCCGCTGATCAGCGCGTCAGCGGTGGCCGGGGAGTCGAGGGGCATGCAGGTTCACGCGGCAGGGAGGCGTCGCCGACGCCGCCGTACCGCACTCCTTTCGCATCTCAGCCTGGTACTGGCGCTCGCAGGGTCTGGGCGTCTCGTCAGCACTGAGCGGGCCCTCCGCCAGCCGCGTGGCGGACGTGAGGTCTGGGCTACTTCCTGACTGTCGCCTCACTGAACGTAACCGTTTCAGCACTCACCGCAGCGATAACCGATCGGATTAAGAGGGTCCGGCGAATGAGGGCTCCGCGAGGCCTGGGCGGCGCGGGCCGGGGCTCCCATTCGCCGGGCGCTCTACATCGCCGGTACCCGCTGCGGGGTCAGCGCGCATCGTCGTGGGTGGTCTCAGCAAGGCGTCGCCGCGACGGCGCGGCGCTCTTGGGCCACTGGAGGGTGAGTCCGGTCGACGCCTCCGGGTCGATCCGGCCGGTGCGCGCGTCCGTGACCGCCGCCCGGATCATGGTCAAGATGGCGTTGCGCATGCGCTCGGTGAGCAACTCGGTCCCTGGCGGCAGGAGGCGTGCGAGATCGGTGTCCGGTAGGCGAGTGTCCAGGCCGACTGCCCGCCCGGCAGCGAGCACGACGAGCGTTATCTCAACCTGCAACACCTCGGCGATGGCAGACAGCGTCGCCGGTTCCGGAAACTTCTTCTGCGGGGTCCCGGAACCGAGTTGCTGCCACCGCCCGCGGGTCAGGGCATGGTCGGATCGCAGCTCGAGGTCTCGGTAGGACCAGCCGTGCTCCTGCATACGAGACCGAATGAGCTGCGCCAGGGACGATACGGGCTCGCCGTGGTTGGTCGGATCATGATCGGTCACCTGCCCAGCGACTCCCCCCGCGTGCCTACGACGCCATCTTGCCAGGTCGCACCCCCGGTCAGGTGTCGGCCACGTGCGTCGACAACGCGGCGTGGTTCCGGCGAACGGCCTGAGTGCTCATGGTGACCAGCGTATGACTAATGCGGCTTGCCACTTCGCATCTCGCTGCTTGACGGGTCGCTCCGTCAAGCCCTAGGCTGTCATTCGCCCAGTCGTGGATGGCTAATGGGTGAGGTGGAATCGCCACGATGTCGGTTCGAGCTGCGCTGCAGCAGCCCGCGGACCGACATCTCCCCGGTGTGTGATTCGACCTAGCGGAACGAGTAAGCAGCCGGCAATACGTCGGAAACGCCAGGCGGGTTGAGGAGCTGAGGAGGACCTGCTTCTGAACCGGCATCGGGAGTTGCTGCCGCGATGGGCGAATGACGCACTTGTCGCGCACTTCCGGGACTACTAGTCCTCCTCATATACGTGACTCGTCGGAGCCAGCGCGACCGCTCAGGCGAGGGGAAAGAGAATGCAGATGAAGTCGTTCACGACGACGCCAGGTGCGCGACGCGCCAGCTTAGGGGCCGGCGCAACGACGCTGGTGGCACTGGTCGCTGCCGCATCATTGGTGGTACTGACGGGTACCGCGGCGGCAGCAGCGACTGTCGTGCCTTTGGGGACGGCGGGCACTTACGCCGTCTTGGCAGGCCAGACGGTGACCAATACCGGGCCTTCGGTCATCTCGGGGGATCTCGGGGTGAGCCCGGGTACCGCGGTCACCGGCTTCCCGCCGGGCACAGTGATCAGCGGAACCATTCACGCGGCCGATGCCCAAGCGGCGCAGGCTCAAGCAGATCTCACCAACGCCTACAACGACGCGGCCGGTCAAACCCCCGCCACCGTGTTGGCGAACACCGATCTGGGCGGCCAGACCCTCGTGGGAGGCATCTACAAATCGGCATCTTCACTGAGCCTGACCGGCACGGTCACCCTGGATGGACAGAACGATCCCGGGTCCGTATTCATCTTCCAGGCCGGATCCACGCTGGTCACCGCGTCGAACAGCACCGTCAATCTGATCAACGGCGCCAGCGCGTGCAACGTGTTCTGGCAGGTCGGTAGCTCCGCCACCCTTGGCACCGGCACCACATTCGTGGGATCCATCCTGGCCCTGACCTCGATCAGTGTGCTGACTTCGACCACGGTGACGGGACGGGTGCTGGCCCGCAATGGCCAGGTCAGCCTGGACACCAACACGATCACCCACCCGGATTGCACCACGCCACCGACGACGACGACCACGCCACCGCCGACGACGACGACCACGCCGGTGGTGACGACTACGCCGGTGGTGACGACTACGCCGGTGGTGACGACTACGCCGGTGGTGACGACTACGCCGGTGGTGACGACTACGCCGGTGGTGACGACTACGCCGGTGGTGACGACTACGCCGGTGGTGACGACTACGCCGGTGGTGACGACTACGCCGGTGGTGACGACTACGCCGGTGGTGACGACTACGCCGGTGGTGACGACTACGCCGGTGGTGACGACTACGCCGGTGGTGACGACTACGCCGGTGGTGACGACTACGCCGGTGGTGACGACTACGCCGGTGGTGACGACTACGCCGGTGGTGACGACTACGCCGGTGGTGACGACTACGCCGGTGGTGACGACTACGCCGGTGGTGACGACTACGCCGGTGGTGACGACTACGCCGGTGGTGACGACTACGCCGGTGGTGACGACTACGCCGGTGGTGACGACTACGCCGGTGGTGACGACTACGCCGGTGGTGACGACGACGCCTACGACGACGACGACGTCCAAGACGACGACGTCCACGACGACAACGTCCACGACGACAACAACGTCGACGACGACATCGTCCAGATCGGGCGGCCACCATAGCGGGGGCAACAGCAGCCACCACCGCAACAGCAGCAGCAACAACAACGAGCACAGCAGTTCCGGCAGCAGCGAGAACAGTTCCGGCAGCCACGCCTCGTCTGGCACTCAGGTGACGAAGGTGCCGGTCGGGGCGGTCGACACCGGTGACGGCAGCACCGACCCAGGGACCGGACTCGGGTACTACCTGCTGACCGCTGCGCTGGCGCTCATTGGGACCGCGGCTGGTCTCCGTCGACGGCTAGGCCGGGACAGCTGAGGACCCGATCGCACATGCGCTCCATCAACAACCGCCGCTCCCGCCTCGCCCGCCTCTGCGTGCGGGCGGGAGCGGCGGCCCTGGCCGTCATCGCCGTCGCCACCGCCTGTTCCAGCGATCCGGCTCCACCTTCGGCGCCATCGCAGCCGGCGATCAGCAGCACCGCCGCACCCGTCGCGCGGGTGGCACCGCTCCCGCGGTCCATACCGCTCCGGGTGCAGATCCCGGCCATCGGCGTGGACTCCCCGCTGATGGAGCTCGGATTGCAGGCCGACGGGACACTGCAGGTCCCGCCTGCTGCTTTCCCTGCTGGCTGGTACACGGGCGCGCCGACCCCGGGTGAGCTGGGTCCGGCGATCCTCGCGGGCCATGTCAACTGGGCCGGGCGCCTCGGAGTCTTCTCCCGCCTGCACGAACTCAAACCCGGTGACGAGGTCACCGTGGCACGCCAGGACGGCAGCACGGCAGTCTTCCGGGTGGTGCAGGTCATGGAGTATCCGAAGACCACGTTCCCCACCAATGCCGTGTACGGCGACCTCGACCACCCCGGTCTGCGGTTGATCACCTGCGGTGGGCCGCTCGACCGGCAGGCGCACAGCTACGACGACAACATCGTCGCTTTCGCCGACCTTGTCGGGGCCCGCTCGGCTCAGTGAACGCCCGGGCAGCCCTGAACAAGATCGCCGGAAGTGGTGTCATGGGTGTAGAGGTGCACCCCTGGCACCACAACCGGCGACCACCCCGCGATCGTGACCTGCCCGCGCCCGGATGCCCGCCTGCCCATCGTCTCTCCTGATGCTGACCGACTTTCAACTCCTGCCGGTCATCAACTCTAGAAGCCGTACTAACTGCTCAATTGGTTTTGACAGTTAAGGACATCCTGGCGCTCGCGCCAGGCTCGGTTCTTGGCCCGGTTGCCGCATCCGGCCATGTCGCACCAGCGGTGCGGTTGCGGGTGGCGTCGAGGAACGCCCAGCGGCAATCGGGGGAGGCGCAAACCTTGAGCCGGGGCCACTCGCCACGGGCCCGCACGGCGAGGTAGGCGCCCGCGGCGACGGCGATGGCACGCCTCCGGGGGGCGTCGGCGCCGTCGGCAGCGGTCAGCCGCGGCCCGGAACCGCCCGCGAGGTCGACGACCAGTGGCGTCTGCTCCAACACGGCCGCCGCTCGCGCCACCGCGTGGGAATCGGCCTGCGCACCGCAGTTGACGGCGGCGAGCTGACGCAGCCCCTCCCGCAGGAGCAGCAGCTCAGGAGGTACGGGGGAGACCGCGTCCAGTCCGGCCGCCGCGCCTGGGGCGTCGGCGAGCCATCCCGCGAGCCATGGCCCGGCCCGCTCGTCGGCCAACTGGTCATCGCCGTCGGGCAGGTGAGCGCTGTTGAGGAGGGCCACGAGGTGGTGCGCCTCCGGGCTGCCCCCTGGCCGGGTGGGCGAGGGGAGAGGATCGCCCCCGCCGTGACCGGCTGGGTGTTCTGTGATCGGAGGCTTCGTGCCCGGCGGAGCGGGCCGCGGCAGGGACAGGAGTGCTTCGGCGGCGGTCCTGGCCGTCTGGGCGGCGGCGCCGTCGTCGCCGATCTGCGGAGCAACGGTTGCCGCCTCGTAGAGCAGCAAGAGCTGCGCCGCCAGCGCATCGGGAGCGGGCGCGGCGGTGGCGGCGGCGAGGGACGTGAGGGTGTCGAGCAACCACTGCCGGTGCCTGCGGGCGACGGCCGCGGCTTGATGGTTACTCCCGAGCTCCACGCAGGCATTGACGAAGGGTGAGCCGCGGTAACCGGGCTGGGCGAGCTCGCTCGCCAGCAGATCATACAGGTGCAGAACTCGTCCAGCCGCCGGGCCGCCGTGCACCGCGAGCGCCTTGTCGAGGTGTTCTCGCTCCTGCGTCGCCCGCCCTCCAGTAGGCGACGATCAGCGCGTCCTTCGATCCGAACTGGCCGTACAGCGTCGTCTTCGCCGTGTCGGCCACGGCGACGATCGAGTCGACCCCGACCGCCCGGATGCCCCCTGCTCGTAGAACATCCGGTCGGCGACGTCCGGGATCCGTGTGCGGGCAGACGGTCGGTGCAGAGATGGCACGGAAGTCAGAATACTACTGACCGGTCGGTTTGATAGTCTCGGCGGCCACGCGATCCATGAAGGGAATGTCATGTTCACCGACGCCTACCGCTTGATCGTCGCCGGTCAAGGCTGCGCACCGACGTGCGGGTGTTCATGCGCCGCGACCTGGACGTGTCGACGTCCGCCGCGTGGGAGGTCCTCGTGAGTACCGCATCCTCGTCACTGCACCCTCTGCTGGCCGCTCGCCACAGCCCGACCCGGTTCGACCCCGACCACGAGGTCGACCCCGACCAGGTCGCGGTACTGCTCGAAGCGGCGCGCTGGGCGCCGTCGGCAGGCAACTCACAGCCGTGGGCGTTCATCGTGGGCCGCCGTGGCGACGCGGTGCACGGCAGGTTGGTCCGCCACCTCGCCCGGAGCTCGGCAACGTGGGCGCCGTCGGCGAGCGTGCTCGTCGCCAACCTCGCGCACCGTTACGTCGCGGAGACCGACTGGGACTACTCGGAGTTCGCGCTCTACGACCTGGGCCAGGCCGTGGCCCACATGACCGTCCAGGCGCAGGCGCTCGGTCTGCAGGCCCGCCAGTTCCGGGCGTTCGACCGCGCGGGCCTGGCGGACGAGTTCATGGTGCCCGCGCACTGGGAGGTCACCACTATCGCCGCGTTCGGGCGGGCGGCCGAGGACGCCGACACTGCTCCGCTGCGTGACCGCAGGCCCGAGCTCCTGTGGCCGGTCGAGGACGCGGCGGTAGTTTCCTCCGCGCCCTGGTCGCCCTGACCCCGCAATCCCGTCGCGGGTGAGCGTCCCCCGGGCCGCGGCGCGCCTGCGGCCGATCAGCGCGCGAGGTGCACACCAGCGGGGTTCGATCTTGAGTGGACCCCGCTCACGTCGCGCTCGGCCGACATCCCGAGGCGTCTGAGGCCGGGACGGATGGCACTCGCCCGCTCAAGCCGGTGATCGTTGCTGGACGCGCCAAAAATCAGTGGAGCATGATGCGCGAGTACGAGCTGACCGCTCGCTGCTGCTGGTGTTCTCCCTGCAGCGGCTGATCGGGATGAAGGGAAACCCGTCCTTCCTGCTCGACGGCGTCACGGTCAGCAAGTCCGGCGACAGCACGGTGGTGCTGACCAGCGCGACGCCCAATGCGGCCCTGCCGTTCATCCTGCCCAACCCGGCCCTGTCGGTCGTCAACTCCAAGGTCGTCACGGCCAACGGGGGCACCACCGACGAGAAGGACGCCGCCGAGAAGTACCTCAACGGCGCCTCCGCCGGATCCGGCCCGTACGTGCTGAAGTCGCTCGACGTGGCCAGCCAGGCCGTCCTCACGAAGAACCCGAAGTACAACGGGCAGGACAAGCCCGCCTACGACACCGTCGTCGTCCGCAACGTCAAAGCGGCCACCCAGGTACTCAACGTCCAGAAGGGCGATTCGCAGGTCGCGCTGGACCTCTCGGGGGACCAGGTCAAGGGCCTGGACACGAACAAGGTCACCGTCACCAGCGGGCCGTCCGCTTACACGATCTTCCTGTTGCTCAACCAGGGTGCCGCCGTCTCCCCGGCCACCAGCAACCCTCAGTACGTCTCGGCCGTGAAGAAGGCCATCGACTACACCGGGCTGCTGGGCGTGGCCGGCATGGGCGCCGTCCAGCCCGCGGGCATCATCCCGTCGTTGATCGCGGGGACGCTGCCCGCGTCCGACGCGCTGAAGCAGGACGTCGCCGGGGCCAAGTCCGCACTCGCCGCCAGCGGTGTGGCGGCCCAGAAGCCCAAGCTCGCCTACCCGAGTGACCTCACGCTGAACGGTCTGAGCTTCCAGACGCTCGCGGAGAAGCTGCAGTCCCAGCTCGCTGCCGCAGGCATCGCGATCGACCTGGCGCCCGCGCCCGTCGCCACCGAGCTCGACAACTACCGGGGCGGCAAGGAGCAGATGGGCCTCTGGTACTGGGGGCCGGACTTCCCCGATCCCTCCAACTACCTCGCTTTCGCCCCCGGCGGCCTGATCGGCAAGCGCGCGAACTGGCCCGCCACCGCGGCGCCCGCGATCAACGCGGTGGCCACCGCCGCGGGCGCGACGGCTGACACGGCGAAGCGCGACGCCCTCTACCGACAGTTCCAGCAGAGTCTCAACGCCTCCGGCCCGTTCATCCCGCTCGTGCAGCCGCCCTCCAACGTCGTCACGGCGACGACCGTGGCGGGCGCGACGTACAACCCGATCTGGACGGTCGATGTCGGCACCATCGGAGCCAAGTAGCGACACCGAGGCAGGCCCGTACCGGGCGGGCCACCCGCTCGTCCGGTACGTGCTGCGCCGCATCGGGGTATCGGTGCTGCTCGTCGTCGGCGTGACGCTGGTGACGTTCGTCCTGACCAACCTCGTGCCCGGCGACACGGTCGCGGCCAACCTCGGACAGCAGGCCGCGGCGGACCCCACGATCGTGGCCGCCTACCGCGCCCACTACGGGCTCGACAAGCCGTTGCCGGTGCAGTACCTGACCTACCTCGGGAACCTCGTGCACGGGGATCTCGGCGAGTCCCAGCAGACGCACCGTTCGGTGGTCGCGGATCTGGCGGCGGCGGTGCCCGCCACCTTGGAGATCGCCCTCGGTGCCATCGCGGCGTCGATCCTCATCGGCGTCGGCTTCGGTGTCGTCGCCGCCGTGCAGCGCGGGCATCTGGCCGACAATGCGCTGCGCCTGGTGTCGGTGGTGGGCATCTCCGTGCCGACGTTCTGGCTGGCGATGGTCGCCTTCTATGTCTTCTCCTACAAGCTCGACATCGCGCCGGGCTCCGGGCGGCTCTCGCCTGCTGACACCGCCCCGCCCGCCGTCACCGGCCTCTACACGGTGGACTCCCTGCTCGCCGGGCAGTGGGCGACGTTCGGCGACGCCGTCGCGCACCTGATGCTGCCCACGCTGGTACTGACGCTGTACACGGTCGGGCTGCTCACGCGGTTCACCCGCTCGGCCGTGCTGGAGGTCCTCGACCAGGACTACGTGCGCTCGGCCAGGGCGAAGGGCTTGCCGGGAAGCACCGTGCTCCTCCGCTACGTGTTGCGGGCCGCGCTCGTGCCGATCCTGACGGTGGTGGGCCTCGCGTTCGGCGCGCTGCTCTCGGGCACCGTGCTGGTGGAGCAGATCTTCTCCTGGCCCGGTATGGGTTCCTACGCCTATCAGGCGGCATCCCATCTCGACCTGCCAGGGGTGATGGGAGTGGGGCTGGTCGTGGGCGTCATCTATGTGGTGATCAACCTGATCGTCGACCTCCTCTACGGCGTGATCGACCCGCGGGTGCGGGTGGCATGAGCACCCTCACCACGGGGACGCCCCTGCGCGCCCGGTTCCGCAAGCGGGTGCCGCAGGCCTGGCGCACCCCGCTGGGCATCACCGGCGTGACGGTGGCCGCGCTGTGGATCCTCGTCGCCGTACTCGGTCCGGTCCTGTGGCCTTACGGCCCGCTGGCGCAGGACTTCGCCCGCCTGGAGGCGCCGAGCGGCGCGCACTGGTTCGGCACCGACGAGCTGGGCCGCGACGTCTTCACCCGAGTGCTGGCGGGCGCCCAGGTGACGGTGCCGCTGGCGCTGCTGCTCGTGGGGCTCTCCGTGGTGGTGGGCGGCATCCTCGGGCTGGCCGCGGGGTTCTTCGGGCGCTGGCTCGACGAGACGGTGATGCGACTGACCGACCTGGTCATGGCGTTCCCCATCGTCATCCTCGCGATGGTGGTGGCCGCGGCGCTCGGAGCGAGCCTGGTCAACGCGGTGTTGGCCGCGCTCGTCGTCTCCTGGCCCGCGTATGCGCGCGTGACGCGGGGACTCGTGCTGGGTGTCCGGACCGCCGACTTCGTGTTGGCCGATCGGCTGCTGGGCTTCTCCGCGATGCGGTCGTTGCGCACCGATATCGTCCCGATGGTGGTGGGGCCGGTGCTGATCCTCGCGAGCCTGGACATCGGCACCGCCACGCTGCTGCTCTCGGGTCTGTCGTTCCTCGGCCTCGGGGCGAAGCCGCCCACCGCCGAATGGGGGTCGATGGTGTCCACAGCAGTGCAGAACTTCGACTCGTGGTGGATGGGCGTGTTTCCCGGCCTGGCGATCCTGACCGTCGTGATGGCGTTCAACTTCCTCGGCGACGCGCTGCGCGACGCACTGGATCCGCGCACCGCGGGCGTCCTCGGGAAGGCCGAGACACGGTGACCCGAGAGCATGGGACAGAGGAGAAGGCGCCGACGGAGAAGGTGCTGGACATCGCCGGTCTCACCGTGGGCATCGGTGAGTCGGTGATCCTGCGTGGGGTGGACCTCCGCCTCGAGACCGGTCGGATCCAGGGTCTTGCAGGCGAATCGGGGTCGGGCAAGACCATGACGGGGCTTGCGGTGATGGGGTTGCTGCCGTCCGGGTCAGACATCACCGGCAGCATCACCTACGGCGACCTCGAGCTCGTCGGGCTCCCGCCACGGCGGCGAAACGCCCTGCGGGGCACCGCGATCGCCATGGTGTTCCAGGACCCGTCCACGAGCCTGCACCCGATGCTCAGCGTCAGCGCGCAGCTCACCGACCACCTGCGTCACCATCTCGGGCTCAGCCGAAGCGCGGCACGCGACCGCGCGGTCGAACTGCTGGACACGGTCCGCATCCCCGATCCGGCAGGCGCGCTGCGCCGCTACCCCCACCAGTTCTCCGGCGGGCAGCGGCAGCGGATCGCGATCGCCATCGCGCTTGCCTGCTCACCCCGGATCCTCATCGCCGATGAGCCCACCACCGCGCTCGACGTCACCGTGCAGGCCGGGGTGCTGCACCTGCTGCGCGACCTGGCGTCGCAGATGGGCCTGGCCGTCTTGCTGGTGACACACGACCTGGGGGTCATGAGCGCGGTGGCCGACCGTGTCGCCGTGATGCGGCATGGCGAGGTGGTGGAGAACGGTGAGCGCCACCAGGTGTTCACCGCCCCCACCCACCCCTACACCGCGTCGCTGCTGGCCAGCCTGCCCGGCGCCACCGGCGGCGTGCGGACCCTCGATGACGTGCGCGCCCTGGAGGGGTCGTGAGCGAGCCCGGGGGATGGCGGCCTGCGGAGCTTGCGGAGCCGGCGGGGCGTGCAGCGAGCGAACAACCGGCACAGCGTGCGCTGCTCGACGTCGCAGGGCTGCGCGTGACCTACCCTGGCCGACCGCCGGTGCGCGCGGTCGACGGCGTCGACCTCACCGTGGACGCAGGCCAGGTCGTGGGTCTGGTGGGCGAGTCCGGATGCGGCAAGTCGACCATCGCCCGTGCCCTCTGCGGCTTGGTGAAGCCGAAGGCGGGCACGGTGACGTTCGACGGCACCCCCGTCACGGCTCTGGGGCTGCGTCGCCGCCCGGCTGCGCTCACCCGTATCCAGATGGTGTTCCAGGACCCCTACGCCTCGCTACACCCTCGGCGGGCGATCGGCGTGCAGATCGGCGACGGGGTGCGCGCGGCCGTGGCGCGGGGTGTGGCGTCGTCCGCACCTGCGGCATGGCTGGAACGCGTCGGGCTGGACCCCGATGCCGCTTCGCGCTACCCGCACCAGTTCTCCGGCGGCCAGCGCCAGCGCATCGCGATCGCCCGATCCCTCGCGGCGCGGCCGGACCTGTTGATCGGCGACGAGCCGATCTCGTCCCTGGACGCCTCGACCCAGGCGGTCGTGGCTGCCCTGATGCGTGACCTCGCGGTGGACAGCGGCGCGGGCCTCCTGTTCATCTCGCACGACCTGTCGGTGGTGAGGCTGATCGCCGATCGGCTGGTCGTCATGTACCGGGGACGGATCGTCGAGTCCGGGCCTGCCGAGGAGATCTGGCGCGACCCGCGGCACCCCTACACCCAGGCGCTCCTGGCCGCGGTGCCTGTGCCCGACGGCTCAGGGCGGATGCCCGCACCGCCCGCCGACGACGCCCAGTATGACCACCAGTGGTGATCGCCGAATGCTGCGGATTCCGTGCGCCTACACACGGAATCCGCAGGTTAGGGCGATCACGAACAGGTGCACCTGCACATGTGAAGCGGGGCTCGGCCATATCGGCCGAGCCCCGCGTTGACGATGACTTCACTGGTGATCCAGATGTTCGGGGGCTGTCCTGATGTTCACCCTCCGTTCGTCTCGACCGGTCGCCGTCCCTGTGGCGTCTGACGTTCTCGCTGCTGAGATTGTACTGCCGCGACTGCAGATGATGTCAAGTACAGACGGCCGGAGCTCGATAAAATTGTCCATGCGCAGCTACCGTGATCTGCTCGCCCGCCTCGACGGCCCCGCAGGCTCGGCCTGGGGGGAGTTCGGCCCGCACGACGAACTGGGCACCATCTCGCGGTTGACCCCGGACCGGGCGCGCGCCGGGGCGACCTGCGTCCGCACGGGCGAGGTGTTCAACCTGGACCTGCCGCTGAACACCATCGACCCGCCGCTGGCGCCGCTGCGCAAGGTGGTGCGGCACACGGTGTTCGGTCGCGACGCCTTCCACCGCGACGACTACCTCGACGACTTCTACCCCCAGGCGTCCTCGCAGATCGACGGCCTGCGGCACATGGGCCACCCCGAACACGGCTTCTACAACGGCGCCCCCGGCGATCGGCTCGTGCCAGGCGACCCGCTGCTGGGCATCCAGCACTGGGCCGAGCATGGCATCGTCGGTCGGGGCGTGCTCGTCGACGTCGCACGGCACCGGGAGCGCCGGGGGCGGCCAATCGACCACCGCGGTGGCGAGCCGATCCCGATCGAGGACGTCGCCGCGGCCGCCGAGGATCAGGGTGTCCGGTTCGAGCCCGGCGACCTGCTGCTCCTGCGGTTCGGGTGGATCGGGCACTACCTCACCGCGACGACCGAGGACGAGCGGCGCGCGATGCCGCAGAACCCGTCGCATCCGGGGCTTCTGCAGGCCCACGACACCCTCGAGTGGATCTGGGACCACCAGTTCTCGCTCGTCGCGGGGGACAACTTCGCGCTCGAACGCTGGCCCGCGATGCCGTCCAGCCCGTTCCGGACGGCAGGCGCGCCCGCCGACGGGCCGGGGCCGGTCATGCACCGCGTGATGATCCCGCTGCTCGGCCTGGCCGTCGGCGAGCTCTGGTCGCTCGACGCCCTGGCCGACGCCTGCGCCCACGACGGCCGCTACGACTGCATGCTGGTCGCCAAGCCGATCAACCTCGTCGGCGGCGTCGGGTCACCGGCCAACGCCACCGCCATCCGGTGACCCTCGCCGGTCGCGGGCGGCACCACCCCGGTCGCAGCGGGTTGTCGGTGGTAGCTGCGCTTCTGACGGTCGCAGCCGCCCATGAGCCTGCCGCCCCAGGGGAGGCCCGCAGCCAAGCCATGATCGTCGAGAGTGGTGTCGGCGGCGCACCGCCGCACTCTTGGCACCACGTGCGGCGATCACCGTGGCGAGTACCCGGCATTGCTGCGAACCGAATGCGCGGTCTGCGAGGTGGGGTTCAGGCGGGCGCGAGATCCCGCAGGCGGGGGAGGAGGGTGGCCACGCGCTCGGCCTGAGCGACCGGGTCCGCGGTGACGATGAGGATGAACTCGGTGACGCCGACGGCGACGAAGCCGTGCACCTGCTCGGGCAGGCTGTCCAGCGTGTCGGGGACGCGGATCTGCACCGACCGACGGATCTCGGAGGGGTCGCGGCCGATGTCGCCACAGTGCCGGTCGAGCACGGTGGAGAGCTCGCTGACCTGTTGCGGGGTTCCGCCGGGTGAGTTCCAGACGGCGGCGTGTTCGGCGGCCAGTCGCAGGGTGCGTCTGCGGCCGACGCCGCCGATCCAGATGGGCGGGTGCGGGTGCTGTTTCGGTTTGGGCTCCGCCACGGCGTCGATCAGCTGGTAGTGCTTGCCGGTAAACGTCGTGCGTGACTCGGTCCAGAGCGATCGGATGATCGGCAGGGCTTCCTCGAGGCGGTCGGCTCGGTCGCCTGCGGTGCCGAAGGGGAGTCCGAGCATGGTGTGTTCGTTCTCCGCCCAGCCCGTGCCGATGCCGAACTCCAGCCGTCCTGCCGAAAGTTGGTCGACGGTCACGGCGGCCTTCGCGAGTACGGCCGGGTGGCGGTAGGTGTTGCCGGTGACCGAACAGCCGATCCGGGTGCGGCTGGTCTGCGCGGCCATGCCCGCGAGGAGCGTCCACGCCTCGAAGATGTCGAGGCTGTCGTCGGCGCCGAGGCTGGCGAAGTGGTCCATGTTCCAGCAGTGGTCGAAGCCGGAGTCGTCGGCGACACGCCAGATTGCCGTGAGGGTGTCGAGGGTGGCTGCCTGGCTCAGCTTCAGCCCGAATCGCAGTGGGTGCATGCGTCAGTCCTACCGGAGTCCGCCCTGACCGCGCGTCGGGTGCCATCCCGCCGCCGAGTGCCCTTGATGCGGGGGATGTCCTCCAGCCTGCCCTCGGCGGCCGCGATCACCGTGCGGGCGACGCCGTCCCACGAGAAGTGCTCGCGGGCGGTCCCGGTGAGCGCCTGGCGGGTGCGTTCGCGCAGCGCTTCAGGAGCCTCGAGCCAACCGACCAGGCACGCCGCGAGATGTGGCACCGCCTTGTCGTCGAGTGGAAAGCGCAGCCAGGGGGCCGCCTCGTGCGGTACGGCCGCTTCGAGCACGCGGCTGACCTCGGCGAGCCCCGAGTGGTCGGCGCTGATCGGCAGCGCGCCGCAGGACGCCGCCTCGGCCGCGACCATGCCGTAGGCCTCCGGGAAGGTGCTGGGCACGACGAGCGCCTCGCAGGCGGGAAGCAGGTCGGCTATCTCCTCGTGCTCCAGCCGTCCGGTGAACACCACGTGCTTGCTCATTCCAGGCGCGCCCGCGAGGAAACGCCGTTGGGTTTCGCCCTGCAGCGAGTTGAGGAACGCGAGCAGGCGCCGCAGCGGGCGTCGCGGGCCGCCCTCGGCGCCGCGGCCTTCCTCGGCGATCTGGCGCACCGTTTCGAGGTCGTTGTCGGCCAACGCGGCGGTCATCCGCACCGCCGTGGGGTGCCAGGCGCCGAAGCCGACCACTACCAGGCGCGCGTCGGGCAGCTGTTGGAGCACGAGTGGCCAAGCGGCGAGCAGGAGGTCGAGGCCCTTGGCGAGGATCTCCTTGCCGAGGAACAGCACGATGCGGTCCTCGTCCGGTCGCAGCTGGTCGATCGCACGCGCAGCAGCGGCGGTGTCGCGGTTGAAGGAGGACCCGTCCCCCGGAGATGGTGGTTGGGCGGCGAGGCGCCCGACCAGCCGCCGGACGCCTGCTGCCGCGGCCTCGGGGCCGCGGGCGTGGAAGACGCTGATGTCTACCCCGGGTGGGCCGAGGCGCGTCCGCTCGGGCAGCGCAGGGTCGTCGAGCGCCGCCCACAGGCTCTGGGCGGTGTGGCGCGAGCCGACGAGCACGCAGCGGGCGGCGTCGAGACCCTCATGCGCGTACGGGAGGAAGCGGGGGTGCGGCTTGACCGTGTACTCGAGGGCCGAGCCGTGGACCACGACGGCGTAGGGCACCGACCCGTTGAGGCCACGGGCGAGGATCACCGGGCCCATGACGAGGTGGTTGGCCAATGCGACGTCCGGCGCGACGCGCGCGGCGACCTCGCGCACCGCCTCGACGTTCGCGTCGAGGTAGCGGTCGAGCTCCTCCTGATTGAGCTCAGGGAAGGGCTGGGCGTCGACGCCTTCGTAGCGGTCCGCGACGTAGACCGGGAGCACGGGCCCGATCTCGGGGCAGTAGTGGGTGCAGCGGACCGGCTCCCGCAGCGTACGCACGGTGAGCCGACCGTTGCGCCACTCTCCCACCGCGTCGACGAAATCGAGCCGCTCGGGATGACGGTCCTGGCTGAACAGGTGCACCTCGTGTCCGGCGCGGCGCAAAGCCGCGGCGAGGTTCGCGTTGTAGACGTTCGAACCCGTCCCGGACAGCAGGTAACCGTGGAAAATCAGGATTCGCACGAGAGCACCCTACCGAGACGTAACCTGGAGGTGAATTTTTGTGAAACACCCCTCCCTCCTCCAGCCGCGCCGCGCCCCAACCGCCCTAGCTGCGGGGCGCGGTCGCGAGCCTGGGCGCAGCTAGGTCAACGCCAACGGCGAAAAGCTGTAGTCCTGCCAGATCTTCCGCGACTCCACCTCCGGGTAGGGCGCGACGACGGGCTCGGTGTCGAAGATCTGCACGAGCCCGCTGTCGAACGTGGGCCAGCCGGGATCACCACTGGTGGCGAACGCGATCCAGGCGGCGCGCATGCGAGCGGACACTGCTTCGGCGGCGACGAGGTCGTCGATCAGCGCGGCGGGCTGCCCCGCTGGTCACGGGCCGCCCCCACTTTCTGCCCGTGCGCGCCGATGTTCGCGGTGACCTCGTCGCCCGCGGCGGCCAGCAGCTCGGCATCCACCGTGGACAGGTCGGCGGCCGTGGGCTTCAGCCCGAGCTCGGCTGCGCTGGCTCCGGCGATGTCGCGCGCGAGCTCCGGGGTGAAGAAGGTGCCGGGGACGCGCTGTGCGACGGCTCGGCGGAACAGTCCCGCTGCACGCGGCATCCCCAACAGGGCGGCGACCGATCCGCCGCCCGCCGACGGGCCGAACACGGTGACCCGCGCGGGGTCCCCGCCGAACGCGCGGAGTTGTCCGTCACCCACTCCGGCGCGGCGACCTGGTCGAGCAGCCCCCGGTTGGCAGGAGCGTCCTCGATGTGCGCGAACCCCTCGACGCCCACGCGGTAGTTGAAGGTGACCAGTACGACGCCATCGCGCGCGAGGCGGGCGCCGTCGTACTCGGGCAGGCTGGACATGCCGATCGCGTAGGCGCCGCCGTGGATCCACACCATGACCGGCAGGCCCGCGTCGCGGCTCGGGTCGGGTGACCAGACGTTGAGCGTCAGCCAGTCTTCGCCGCCTGCCAACCGGTTCATGCCGAACGCGGCTGCTTGCGGTGGTGGCGGGCCGAACGCCAGCGCGTCTCGGACGCCGTTCCATGGTCGCGGTGGTGTCGGCGCGGCAACTAGTGCGGTGTCCAGAAACGTTCACCGGGTCCTCGCGGGCCCAGACGACGCCTCGCGGCGTTGCCGCCCTCGCGAAGACGCCCGGTATGAGCTTCGGGCGGCGCCTTGCGAGGCGCCGCCTGGATCCCGCGATCACCCCGGCAACGTTCCTGGACACCGCACTAGCATCGCTACACCTTGGTGAAAATGATTAGACTTTGGTGAAGATAATTGCCGAGTACAGTTCCCTGCTCCCGCCCGGAGCAGGTCGCATATAGTCGTCCATCGGACTATTGATGACGTGCAGCGCACCCTTTGGGTCCCTCGTGACCAGCGTAGCTGAACCGCCACCGTCCAAGTTCAAAGCCGCCGCCACCTTCAGGCGCATTGTCATGTACGCGGCAAGTTCGGGGAGGGTCATGCCGACGTCGGTGTCCGTTCGGCCATCGACAACGACACCATACACATGCGTATTGTCGTAACCAATCGCGGCGCGCGGGTAACGGCCATCGGTAATGTCGCTGTCGAACTGCTGTGAGCCAGCGCGAAAGCCTTCGCCATCTGTGGTCAGATCTACCATTGGTCGCCCGTCCATGACCAAGAGAGGTCCGGCTTGCAGCAGGTCGCCATCTGGTTGAGCGGGTAGCATCTGGCGCCTATCGATCATGATCCGACCCGCGTCGACATGCAACGTTCCCCGGATGGAGTGCCAAGGCGGCTGGAAGGAGACATGCGGTCGCCGCTTCCCGGTGATCCAAAGTTCACCCAGTGGTTGGCGCGCTTCGCGTGCGAAGAACCCCCCCGACATTGCCGCTACCGCCTGGCCGCCGAGCTCATTGCAGACATCTGCCACACGCTGGGCAGACGCACCGCTGGCCACTCTGACGACAGTGCTACGCAACGCTTGCTTCAGCACGTGGACGGTCGTCTTGCGGTCATCCGAAAGAACGAGACGCTCGCTGTACACTAACGGTGAGGTATCGACAACTCCGTTGTGCGGCAACAAGATGCTCCTAAGGATGCGGTCGTCACCTGCGCTGAGGCTGCTGAGGGCCTTGCCGCTTTGTGAGCGTGCAGGTAGCCCAAGACTGCCAATGTTGGCAAGGGCGCCCCTGCCCGTAAATTCACCTCAGGTGAACAGTTGGTCAACTCCTGCGCGAGGAAGCGGTGGATTGAGCACGCCAACGACGCATACCGCAAGCCTCTCGCTATTGCCGAGCGGGTGGCCGCTACGGATCCTTCGGGGTCGCTGGACATCGCCGAGCGGGCTGGTCGCCGCGGACCATAGCAGCACGGGCCTCGTGCCCTGCGGGGTGAGGCCGGCCCGCTGGACAAGATCGGCGGAAGTGGTGCCACACGTGCGGATGCGCACCCCGGACACCACAACCAGCGATCACCTCTGCGCACGCCGCACCTCGTAGCGCTGCGATGGAGGGGGCCAGCAGCAGATGCGCTCTCAGTGGCCGACGATCTGGACGCTCGCGATCATTCGCTCGGTACCGACCAGGACAGATGCGTGCCGCTGGGCAGCCGGGCCTCGAGCGACAGATGGCCACCGCGGCGTTCGGCGCGATGCCGCAGGTTGGCAACCCCGATGCCCCGGGCCCCGGAGCTGACACCGGTCCCGTCGTCGTCCACATCGAGGGTCACCACCCCGTTCGGCGCGCAGGCGAGAGTGATCTGTGCGCCGTGGGCATGAGCGTGTCGGGCGATGCTGGTCAACGACTCGCGCAAGACGGCCAAGAGATCGTCAGCCAGATCGGCGGCCAGCGTGTCGAGCATTCCAGTCAATTGGATGACCGGTTCGAAGCCCAACGCGGGGCTGACGTCGCTGACCACGTCAAGGACTCTGGCCCGGAGGCCGGTGGAGGAACTGTCGGGTTGATGGCTGAGAGAGAAGATGGCGGTGCCGACCTGGCCTGCCGTGTCATCGAGGTCGCGGATCGCCTCGAGAACTCGCTCGGTGCTCCTGCCCGGCCCCATCTCCCCAGCGACGCTCTGCAACAACAGTCCGATGCCGAACAGCCGTTGGATGACCTGGTGGTGCAGTTCGACGGCGATGCGGTCGCGTTCGTCGAACAAGGCGGCGCGGTTCTTCGCCGCGCGCGCGTCGGCCAGTTCGAGGGCGAGCGCCGCCTGGTTGGCGAGGCCGGCTATCATGTCGAGGTCCTCGTCGGTGAAGTTCGGGCGGCCTGGCTTGCGCGCCATGCCCAGGACGCCGTGCACCCGCTGGGTGCCGAGGAGCGGCACACTGAGGCGGGGGCCCACTTCCAAGCCGAAGTTGTTCGGGAGGACGGTCTGTTCGTCGGGAATGGACAGTCGCAATGGCTGCCGGGTGGTGTAGGCGCGACCGGCCAGCGAGCTGTCGAGCGGCAGGTCCTGGCCGACGAGTTCCTCGGCGTGCATGCCGGTCGCCACCTCGATCCGGAGGTTGTCGCCGGAGGGCAGCGACAGGACGACGAGATCGGCTTGCGCCATCTCCCGGCTCCGTTCGGCGATCAGCTGTAGCGGTGACTGCAGGCCGTCGGGTTCGGTGAGCAGCGCTCTGATGATCAAGGCGGTGGCCTGCAGCCAGTCCTGGCGGGCTCGGGCGGTCGCGTAGAGGCGGGCGTTGTCGATGGCGGCGCCTGCGGTCGCGGCCAGGGCCTTGGCCAGCTCCTGGTCCTCGGCGGTGAAGTCACCGCGGGTGCTCTCGGTGAGGTAGAGGTTGCCGAAGATCTCGCCGCGGACCCGGATGGGTACGCCGAGGAAGCTGCTCATGGGTGGGTGTCCGGGCGGGAATCCCGATGACCGTGGATCGTCGGTGATGCGGTGCAGCCGGATCGGTTCCGGGTCGTCGATCAACGCGCCGAGCAGTCCCTTGCCCTGTGGGAGATCGCCGATGAGGGCGACCCCGTCCTGCGGGATGCCGACGGTGATGAACTCGGCCAGCCCGCCGTCCGAACCGATCACACCCAGCGCGGCGTACCGGGCTCCGACGAGGTCGCGAGCGGCCTCGGCGATGCGGCGCAGCACGACCGGCAGCGCCAGATCCGCGACGATCACCTGGTTGGCGTGCAGCAGACCGCGCAGCCTACCTCGGGTGTCGATGATCTCGGATGCCGCCTCCACCAGCTGTTGGAGGAGTTGATCGAACTCGAGTCGTGGAAGATCCGGGAAGGTCGGCGCGCGTGGCGGATCGACCGAAGGCGTCGTCGTCGGGTTATGGTCGCCGGGGTCGCGGCCACCTCGGCCCACAGAACTCTCGAGCGACACGGACCACGCTCATTTCAGCGGTTCTCGACGCGGCCACCGCAGCCCCTGAGCTGAACTGCCGGACCGCCAGACCTGACGCTGGGATATAACCCAGTTCTGACTCCCCATGTCCAGCAGGTCCCTCGGAAGAGTGCGAGCAGGTCCCTCGGAAGAGTGACGAGCGATCGCAGTGCGAAGCCGCAGCGCGGTGCCACCGGACCGGCGCGCTTCAGTTCAGTCTGCGGGTCGTGGCGGGCAGGCCGCCACCTGCGTAGACGTCGGCCACGAGGTCGGCAAGTGCGGTCAACGCCACGTTCTGGCTCCACGGGCCGTAGGACACGCGGGCCACGCCGAGGCGCTGTGCGGTGGCCAGGTCGATGGAGCCGGGGATGCCGATGATGTTGACCTTGCGGTCGCCGAGGGCCTCGACCAACCGGGCGACGGTCTTCTCGTCGAGTCTGCCGGGGGCGAAGAAGTTCGACGCGCCTGCGTCGAGGTAGGCCCGGCCGCGTTCGATCACGTCAGCGAGAACCTCCTCCGGGTCCCGGTTGCCCGCCTTGATGAACGCGTCGGTTCGGGCGTTGAGCACGAACGGCACGCCTGCCGCCGCTCCGGCTGCGACCGCGGCCTCCACGGCTTTCACCGACTCGGCGAGCGGCTTCATCTGGTCTTCGAGGTTGGCGCCGACGACGCCCACATCGATGGCGCGGGCGATCGTGCCGCCGGGGTCGCCGTAGCCGCCCTCGAGGTCGGCGGTGACCGGCAGATCACCAGCAGTCCGCGCGATCAGCCCTACTGCGGTGATCATCTCGTCGCGGGGGATCTTCTCGCCGTCTGGGTAGCCGTGGGCGGCGGCGATGCTGTGGCTCGCGGTGGCCAGCGCTGTTGTTCCGGGCGTCTGTGCCACGACAGTCGCGGTGATGGCATCCCAGACGTTGACGACGAGCAGCAGCTCGGGGGCGGTGTGAAGGCGGAGCAGCTCGGACGCCTTCTCAGCGGCGGTGGTCATGTCGGCCACGCTAGGCCTCGCGGTCGGGGGAGGGGCCGTTCGGGCGGCCGGATACCCGCGGGGACCGACCCAGCCGGTCAGGCTGCGAGGCGTGGGCGCGGGACCACGGGAAGGCTGCTCGAGGGGGTCAGGGCGCGGGACCGTTTTTCCGTCCGGCTGCGCTCGGCGCGCTTGCGCGCTGCCCGGCGGTACTCGGCCGCCAGCGTGCGCAACACGCGCGTGCCGTCGGCGAACGTCCGCAGGTTGGTCTCACCGAAAATGCGTTCCCGCTCGATCGAGGGCACCTCCGTGGTCGTCATACCGGACGCCGCGACGCGGCAGTTAAGGACAGATTCGATCTCGAAGCCGTCGCCCCAGAGCATGCCGCCCTGCGGCGGCGCGGGCAGGCTGATGTCCGGCAGGTCGAGCACCGGCAGGATGTCGGCCCAGAACGCGTTGTAGCCGTAGCACAAGTCGGTGTAGGACGTGCCGAACAGCGCATTCGCTACCCCGTTGAGGCCAGCGTTGCCTGCCTTGCGCAGCAGGGTGATGTCGTCGCTTCCGCCGCCCCGGACGAACCGGCTGCCTTTCGCGAAGTCAGCGCCCGCCACCAGCGCGCGCACGAACGCGGGGATCTCGGCTGGGTCGGCCGAACCGTCGGCGTCGAACATGACGATGACGTCACCGGTGGCTGCGGCAAAGCCGCAGGCCATGGCGTTGCCCTTGCCTTTGCGGGTCTGAGTGATGACCTTCACCGAGGGCAGGACGCGCTGCGCGGTCTCGATCGTGCCGTCGACCGAGTTGCCGTCGACGACGATGATCTCATGAACGGCGGGCCGGACCGCGGCGATGGCCGGAAGCACGACCTCCAGGTTCCTGGCCTCGTTGCGGGTCGGCACCACCACCGACACCCGCGGGTTGCCGTTGCGCTGCGTCGATGTTCTCGCGGCTGCGGAAGAAGTCGGGCTCGGCGCAAAGTTGCAGCTCTGCCCCGCCGCCCCCACGGCGCGCAGGTCCGCTCGTTCGCGTCCGCTGAGGGTGCTCGTGGTCATGGCGGTCTCCGAGGGAGAAAAGGATCTGCGGTCGATGACGCGTTCAGTCTGTCGATCGCGACCTTGTACGGGACTCATCGCCGAGATCAGGAACACGTTCGGGGGCCGGTAGGAAAACCTGTCCATCCGGTAAGACCCTGGTGATCGCCGAAACCGGCGGTTTCCCTGCGCCTGCACACGGAAACCGCCGGTTTCGGCGATCATGAAGGTGTGGGGGATCGGCAGACCGACACCCCCTTGCCGCGGAATCGGTCAGCTATCCCTTGTTCTCGTACGTGCCGACGAGGACCGCCCGAGCAAGCGTGTGGGAGAACAGATTGAAGCCCAGGAAGGCGGGCGTGGCGCCGTCGGGCAGGCCGAGCGACTCGACGTCGACCGCGTGCACGACGAAGTAGTAGTGGTGCGCGCCGTGTCCGGGCGGCGGCGCCGAGCCGAGGAAGCGGGCAAGGCCCGCGTCGTTGGCGAGGGTGACGGCGCCCTCAGGGATGCCGGAGCCCTTCTCGTCGCCCGCGTTGGTGTCGAGCGAGGTGACGGAGACCGGGATGTCGGCCACGGCCCAGTGCCAGAACCCGGAGCCGGTGGGGGCGTCGGGGTCATAGCAGGTGACGACGAACGACTTCGTTTCTTCGGGGAACCCGCTCCACGACAGCTGCGGCGAGACGTCCTCGCCGCCCGCGCCGAAGATCCCGGAGAGTTGGGGCTGTCCGAGCTGACCGCCGTCGGTCAGGTCGGAGCTGGTCAGGGAGAAGGACCCGACCTGGGGCAGGTCGGCATAGGGGTCGCGAGACATGCCGGTGAGGTTAGTGGAGATCAGCCCACGGTGAAGCGGACGCTCGGCCATCCGGTGGCGCCGTTGGGGATGACCTCGGCGCGCTGGTCGGTCTGGGTGTAGCCGCTCTTGTCGGTGGCCCGCGCCTCGGCGGTGTGGTCACCCTGGGACACGGCCAGGTCCAGGTGCCACATCCGCCAGGTGTCGATCGAGATCTCGTCGGAGAGCACGGCGGCGCTCCACGGGCCGCCGTCCAGGCGCACCTCGACCTTGGCGATGCCGGTGTGCTGGGCCCAGGCGACGCCCGCGATGGTCACGGTGTCCGCGGTGACCGTCGCGGAGGCTCGGGGCGCGTCGATCCGCGACATCGTCTTGATCGGGCCGAACTGCGACCAGCCGCGTTCGAGCCAGAAGCCCTGCCGGATCGGGTTGCGGAAGGTCGTGGCCTCGATGTCGACCAACCACTTCGTGCCCGACACGTACCCGTAGAGGCCGGGGACGACCATCCGCACAGGGAACCCGTGCTCGGGCGGCAACGCCTCGCCGTTCATCCCGATCGCGAGCAGCGCGCCACGCTTCGGCTCCATCACCACCGATGTGGGAGTGCCGGTGTACCAGCCTTCCGTGCTCCGGCTGAACAGCTGGTCAGCGGCCGGGTCGACGCCCGCCTCCACCAGGATGTCGCGCAGCGGGACGCCGATGAAGTCGGCCGTGGAGACGAGGTTGCCGCCGACCGGGTTGGACACGCACGTCATCGTGATCCGACGCTCGACCAGCGGGCGGCCGATCACGTCGGCGAAGCTCAGCGTGAGCTCCCGCGCGACCATCCCGTGCACGCGCAGCTGCCAGTCGGCGGCCGCGAGCGTCGGGATCCGCAGCGCGGTGTCGATCCGGTAGAAGTCGCTGTTGGCCGTCACGAACGTCGGCGTACCGAGTTGCGGGAAAGCTGCGGCGGCCGGGAGGGGCGCGGCCCGCTCCACGAAGGTGGCGCGGGCCAGCTGTGCGGTGACCTCGGCACGCGAGCCCTGGACGTCGCGCGCGACGAGCGTGCCGATCCCGGCCGACGCCAGCGCGCCGAGTCCGACAGCCACGGACCCACCCCTGAGCGCGGCCCGCCGCGACACCCCGTCCTCCGCCGCCGCGACGGGCTGCCGGGCCCGCAGACCGAGGTGGTGCAGCCAGCGGAAGGCGCCGATCCCCGCGAGCATCGCCAGCACCGGCGCGACGAGGTCCAGCTCGGCGTACACCGGCGCGAAGTAGACCGCCGCCGCACCGAGGAAGCCCATCGCGGCGACGACCCAGACCCCCGGGTTCGGCCGCTCCCGCGACAGCAGGCCTGCCACAGCGCCGACGAGTGTGATCACCACGAACATGCAGGCGAGCAGCACGAGCTTGTCGTTTGTGCCGAACGTGTTCTTCGCGAGTTCGGTGAGCGGCTCGGGCGACAGGCGGACCACGGCGTCGCCGACCGCGAGAAACGGCGACGACGCGGCGGAGATCAGGCCCGCCGCCAGGTGGCCGACGCCCAGCGCTGCCCACACCGCGAGCACGCCGGTTCGCGCGGCGACCGGTCGGGACACCCTGTCCATGATGGCGCGGCTGGCTGCTGTCGTGCCACTTGCCGGTGGGATCGCGCTCAGCAGGCCACCTCGAGCCAATCCATCGCCGCCGCGAGCCTGCCGATGACCGAGATGTGTCCGTCATCGGGGTAGAGCCGCAGGTCGGCAGTGGGGCAGTGGTCGGCAAGCCACCGGGCGTGGGCGGTGGGCACAAGACGGTCCTGCTCGCCGTGCAGGACCAGCACGGGTTGACCGATGTCGGCGACGGCGAAGCCCCAGGGGTTGACCAGCGCGAGGTCGTCGTCCAGGTGGCCGTCGGGGGCGCCAACCATGGCGGCGGTGGTGGTCGAGCGAAGCCATGGGCCGTAGGCGCCGCTGAGAGCGTCCAGGTCCGCCGGGGCGAACATGTCCGGATCCAGTTCGTGCTCGCCTGTGACGTGGGCGTGGAGCGGGACGCGGCCCTGCGCGGCCGCGCGCAGCTCGGCCGCGTTGGACTCGACCATGCCGCGGTACCAGTCCAGACCGGGAGCCTCGCGGGGGGCGGTGCTCGCGACGCAGATGACGGCCTGGACGCGGTCGGGAAGCAGTGCGGCGCACG
The DNA here is from genome assembly GCA_963826705.1 of uncultured Actinomycetota bacterium. GTDB lineage: Bacteria > Actinomycetota > Actinomycetes > Mycobacteriales > Pseudonocardiaceae > Pseudonocardia. Next base: position 199,056 of record CAWGYF010000022.1, on the reverse strand, counting down.
CGAGAGCGTGAGGGGCGCCGCCCGAGACGCCCGCGACCGCGAACTGTGCGATCCCGAGATGGTCGGCGATCGCGGCGACGTCCGCGGCGACGGCGGCCACGTCTCGGCCCTGAAACGGTGATGACGTCGCGTAGCCGGGTCGGTCGTGCCCGATCCAACGGGTGCGTCGGGCGGACGCCGCGGCAGGCAACGGCTCTGGCGGGGACCCCGTCTGCGGTGTGCCGTGGTGCCAGAACACCGTGGGTGCGGTCGGGTCTCCCGGCTGGGCGCTGTCGTAGACGTGAACCGTGCGTCCGTCGGCCATCTCCACGTTGGTCTCGACGCCCACGTGCCCAACCTAGGTTGGTGCTGGTGTCGACCTCTGGCCGGGAGCTCCGCGATCAGGCGCGGCCGGCGTGTTCTTGAGTGGCGGGGCATGATCGCGGCGAGGCGGCCGTGGTGGTGGTGTCCGGCGCCCTGCTGTGCGGTTCGCGGCGATCATCGCGGGGTAGCCCACCATACGAGCGGCAATGCCGACGACCCGTTTGTCGTGTATCACTGCGCGCCGCGGCGGCCTCTCTCTAGCTGAGCAGTCACTCCCATACAGATCAGGAGCAGAGAGAATGAATGTCGCGAGGCTGGGGCCGTATCTCAAGCCTATCGTGTCCGCGCTGGTCAGCGGGATAATCGCGTTCCTGTCGGCGCTGCTGACCGCCCTGCAGGGCGAGCACACGGGCTTCGACACCATCACCGCCGGGCAGTGGGTCACCGCGGCGCTGGCGTTCTTCGTCGGCCTGGGGATCAACGGCGGCGTCACCTATCAGGTGCGCAACCGGCCCGTGCCGACGCCGTCGGACGGCTCGACCGACTCCGTCCAGGTTTCCGCCGTCAAAGCCTGACCGGCGCCCCAGGCGACACCAGCGTGGCGGGGCCGGCCTCGCCGACGATCGTCTGGGTCGACATCGACCCCGCGGCCCGTCATGTCTTCATCTGGGGTCGACGGCCCGACCGCCGCGGCCACGTGCGCAGCCACCTGACCCAACCCGACCTGGCCCGGCTACAGGCTCTGCTGTCCGGCTACTGAAGGACCGGCCTGCCTGCTCTCAGGCGTCGCCGTAGAGCGCGGCGATGTCCGGGGAGCCAACCCACCGGCTGTAGGTGGGTGACTGCGGCCATCCCGCAGGCGAGTCCTGCCATTCCTCCTGCCGCCCGTAGGGCAACAGGTCGATGAGCGCGAAAGTGTAGCCGAGTTGCTCGGTGCCCCGGCCGTTGGTGTGCCAGGTGCGGTAGACGGTGTCGCCGTCGCGGAGGAACACGTTCACTGCGAACCCGCCACCGGGCGGGGCTCCGACGTCCGCACCGAATTCGCTGTTCGCGGTGGAGTACCAGGTCATGGCGTTGCCGACGCGTTGCTTGTACTTGAGCGCCTCGTCGATCGGCCCCTGGGTGACGATGACGAACCGGGCGTCGAAGTTGCCGAGAACCTCCAACCGGGTGAACTGTGAGGTGAACCCGGTGCAGCCCGGACACTGCCACTCCTCGCCAGGGAACCACATGTGGTTGTAGACGATCAGCTGCGGCCTGCCGTCGAAAATCTCGGCGAGCCGTACGGGACCGTTCTCGCCTTCCAGCGTGTAGTCGGGCATCTCCACCATCGGGAGCCTGCGGCGCTGTGCGGCGATGGCGTCGAGTTCGCGGGTCGCGGCCTTCTCCCTGATACGCAGGGCGTCGAGTTCGCGCTGCCAGGTGTCGGCGTCGACGACGGGCGGAAGGGCTTTGGTGGTCATGAAATCCTCGCGGCTGCTCGTGTCGTGGTCTGGGTTGCGGGGCACGGAGGTAGACCTCGCCTCCGTGGCGAACTCATCGGTCGCTCTCAGCGGCGGCGAGCCCGCAGCAACACCATGCCCGTGTAGCCGTATTCCGGCAGGCCGGGGTCGGCGTCGATGCGCGATATCCGCAGCTCCTCGGTGAGCGGAGCGAACACCTGCTCCACGGTGTCGACGTCGACCGGCACGCCCGGCCACTGTGATCCGTCGCCGAGTCGGTAGCGGCCCATGTTCTCCATGAACGCGGCGATGAGGTGGCCGCCGGGCGCGACGGTCGTCGCGAACGCCGTACAGAACGCCATGAACTCGTCGGCGTCTTCGGTGACGCTCTCCGCGACGAAGTGCATGGACGCCAGGTCGTAGCCCGAGCCTGCCAGCCCGACCGCGTTGCCGTGAGCGACGCGCACGTTCGCGAGTGCCCGCTCCATCGTCTCGGGGAGGGTCGGGTTGAGCGCGCGGCATCGCTGCCAGTAGGGGTCCCAGATCGGGTCCGGCCCGCGGGTGATCTGGCGGTGGAGGTAGTTCAGCCCGGTGAGGCTGCGGTCGACGGCGTCGATGCGCCGAGCCGCGCCGGATGCGAGGAGGAGCGGGTAGAGGTTGGGCCCGGCCCCGACCTCGACTGTCCGTTGAAGACTGTGCGGAGCCAGGTCGCGGTAGAACGCCGAATGGTGCGTGATGACGGCATCGTCGCTGACGTGGTAGTCCTGGTAGTTCTCCGCGAGGTAGGTCGGCACCGGCCACCGGTCCCAGTCGACGTCGGCGTTCAGCCACTGCCCGCGTCCGTCTCCGTTGGGCACGCCCGCTACCCCGCTTTGATGTCGGTGATCTGTCGTTTCCGCAGGAGCGACCGGTCAGCCAGAGCAGTGATCGCGGTCAGGAGGTCGTCCACCTCGTCGTCGGTGTTGGCCGCGGTCAGCTGCACCCGGAAGCCCACATCGGCGTGCGCGACGAGCGGGTACGCCGCGAGCGTCACGTAGATGCCCGCATCCCACAGCAGGCGGCCCACGGCATCGAGGTCCCCGGCGTCGGCCAGGGGGATCTCGATGATCGGCGCGCCGCTGAGGTTCGGAGTGTAAACGCCGAGACCGTCGAGGTGGTCGAGCACGCGAGCGGTCAGACGGTAGAGCTCGGCTCGCAGGGCGTCGCCGCGGCTGTCGTTGACCTCGAGGCCTGCCAGCACCGTGGCCAGTGAGGCCGTCGGGCTCGGCCCGGAGTAGAGGTAGGGCGCCGCGGCGACCTTGAGGTGCTCCTTGACCCAGGTCGGGACGGTGACGAACGCGAGAAGCGACGAGTAGGCCTTGGAGAACCCGCCGACGAGGACGATGTCGTCGTAGGTCTCGCCCATGTGGCGCACGATCGCGTTCCCGCGCCGCCCGTAGGGCGAGGACTCGTCGGGTCCTCGTTCTCCGATCACCCCGAATCCGTGGGCGTCGTCGATGTAGAGCAGGGCGCCGTACGCGCGGCAGGTGCGGGCGAGTCGGGGCAGATCCGGGGGATTGCCGGTCATGCTGTTGATCCCGTCGATGCACACCACGCGCGGGGCTATCGGGGGGGCGCGGCGCAGGAGGTGGTCAAGCCGATCGGGCTCAGCCACCCGGAAGCGGTGGACGGCGGCGCCTGCCGCGGCGGCGATCCTGGCGCCGTCGTAGATCGTCTTATGCGCCTGCGTGTCGACCAGGACCGTGCCGCCCGCGGCGAGCACGGGCAGTACGGAGGCGTGGATGTGGGTGATCGTGGGGAGCAGGAGCGAGTCGGGTGCACCCAGAAGATCGGTTAATCGGGCCTCGATGTCGGGGTACAGGCGTGGGCTCCCGAGCAGGCGCGACCAACTCGGATGCGTGCCCCACCGGCGCACCTGCTCCTCGATCGAGGCGGCGATCTCCGGGTCGAGGTCGAATCCCAGGTAGTTGCATGAGGCGAAGTCGGCCAGCCAGTGTTGTCCAACGCGGATGCGTCGTCCGCGCACCTCGTCGATCACCGCGTCCACCATCGGACTGGACCGCCGCAGGTGGGCCAGCATGTTCAGGCGCGGGTCGTCGTGCAGATGTCGCAGGCTCCGGTAGCGAGCGGGGCCATCGCCCGTCATGGGTGCGCCCCCTGCACCGCTACCTGGGGGGCTTCCGACAGCCAGAGGGTGGCTGCGTCGACGGGAAGGGGTGCGGAGAAGAGGTATCCCTGACCGAGATGACAGCCCGAGAGGAGAAGGGTGTCGCGCTGGGCAGGCGTCTCCACCCCCTCGGCCACAACGCCTAGCCCGAGGGTCCGCGCGAGGTGCAGGATCGAGCCGATGAGCGCGGCTCGCCGCGAGGACCGGTCGATCCCTTCGATGAAGGACCGGTCGATCTTCAGAACGTCGACGGTGTGGCGGCGGATGTAGTCCAGTGACGAGTAGCCGGTGCCGAAGTCGTCGATGGCGATGCGGACGCCGAGCTCGCGCAGCGCGGCGAGGTCGGCAGCGACTTGCGCTTCGTCGGTCAGCAGCGCTGTCTCGGTGATCTCGAGTACGAGCGACGACGGCGGGACCCCCCACCGGGTGAGGCCCTCGACGACGGCGTCGATGAAGCCCGATGTGCGCACCTGGCACGCTGACACGTTGATGTTCATGTTGATCCGCGTCTGGACTCCGCTCTGGTCGCGCCAGGACGACAGGTCGGCAAGGGCACGCTCGATGACCCACGCGCCCAGCGGCACGATCAGTCCGGTCTCTTCCGCTACGTGGATGAACTCCGAAGGGGGCACCACACCGCGTCGAGGGTGGTCCCAGCGCAAGAGTGCCTCCATACCCACGACCGCGCCGCCGTCCAGCTGCACGATCGGCTGGTAGTGCAGCTCGAAGGCGCCCACGGTGACGGCCCACTCCAGGTCGTTGCGCGCCTCCAGCCGGTCGATCGCGGCCAGCTGCAGGCTCGGCTCGTAGCTGCGCCAGCGGCCCTTGCCTGCGCCTTTGGCCGCGTAGAGGGCCAGGTCGGCGTGCCGCAGCATCTCGGCGGCCCCTTGCGCCTCGCGCGTGCTCACCACGCCGACACTCGCCGATGTGGTGATACCGCCTGCCACGGGCAGTGGGGCGTGCAGGGCATCGACGAGGCGCGCCGCGATCTCCTCGATCTCGCCTGCGCTCTCGGCGAACTCGATGAGGATCGCGAACTCGTCTCCGCCCAACCGCGCGGCCGTATCGTGGGGACGCAGGACCTCGGTGAGGCGGGTCGCGACGGCGGTCAGCAGCTCGTCGCCTGCGCCATGGCCCATCGTGTCGTTGACGAGCTTGAAATCGTCGAGATCGAGTAGGAGGACGCCGACCACTCCGCCGCAGCGGCGGATGTCGGTGAGCGCGTGCTCGACGCGGTCGCGGAACAGGTCCCGGTTCGGGAGCCCGGTGAGTGCGTCGTGAAACGCCCGATGGGTGAGCTCACGCTGGAGCTTCCGCTCCGCGGTGACGTCGCGCAGGGTGAGGACGACACCGCGGACGGTCGGATCGTCGCGCAGGTCCCGCGAGGTCACCTCGACGTCGACCCGGTCGCCGTCCGTGCGGACGAGAGCGAAGTCCTGCGACGCGGACCCGACGGAGCCCGCCAGCACGGCGGACAGCTCCGTCGTCGCGGCGTCGCGGTCGTCGGCGTCGACCAGGTCGAAGACGTGCCTTCCCACCACCGGGCCCGGTCCGAGCACCGCCTCGGCTGACGGGCTTGCGTAGCGCATGTAGCCGTCGTCATCCACGATGAGGATGACGTCGCGCGCGTTCTGGACGAGCGTTCGGAAGTACGCCTCGTTGTTGCGTCGGGTCACCTCGCGAGTCAGGGTGACCCGCTCGACGGCCAGCGCGGCCTGCGATGCGAGAACCTCGAGTGCGCCCTGAAGGGTGAGCAGCACGCCCTCGCCTGCGGCGACGACCAGGTGGCCGACCGACGGGCGGGCGGTCGACTGCTCGTCGAGCAACAGCGGGCAGACCAGTGCCACCTCGAAACCCTCCGCGTCCTCGGCCGCGATGGCGGCGACCGCTTCGACGGGAACGAGCGTGCTGACCTCGGACGGGGCGACGTAGGCGAAGCTGTGTTGCTCGACGGGGTCCGTGGAGTGGATGACGATTGCCGCGTGGTGGCGCGTCCCCGGTGGGACCAGACGGGCGACGGCCGTGCGGACGGACGTGGCAACGTCGTCGGTGTCGGCCGCGGAAACCAGGGCCGCGCCCGCCGATCGCAGTGTGCGTTCGCGCTCGACCGCCTGCCGGTGCCGGGTGACCACCCCGGACAGGCGCAGCATGACCAGGAGGAGTATCAGGGCCGACGCCCCGGCGATGATCGAGCCGTGTCGGGGGTCGCCTGCCAGTGTGTCGACCATGAGCACGGCCGGCGCGACGAGCGACACCGCCATCAGCAGGGCGACGCGCCGCGGGGTCATCTCTCCTGGTGGCTGACGTACCGGAACCGACAAGTCGACCATCGAGGGCTGCAGCGCCGCGGCGCCCCAGGAGACGTAGAAGACGACCCACCCGAGGTCGTAGCTGCTCCCGATCGTCCAGGAGCCACCGAGTTGCACGAGGCCGTAGACCACGTCGGAGGCGAGGAGGCAGGCGGCGCCGACGCCGAGCAGGGCGCCTGCCGCGTTGCGGCGTGTGGTGATGAGCAGTCGGGCGATCGTCGCCAGGATGAGGATGTCGCCGAGCGGGTAGGCGATCGACGTCGCGCGTTCGAGCCAGGTCAGGTCCGGGTTCCGCACGTACGGGTCGATCAGGAAGATCCAGGACAGCAACGCGAGCGCAGCGGTGAGGCTGAGCGCGTCGAGCAGGCTGCCCCGGTCCCGCCCCCCCGTGCGATGCCGGATGAAGAGGACCAACCCCGTCGCCATGATCGGGTACATCGCGAGATAGAAGACGTCGGCCAAGGAGGGGAACGGGTTCGTCTGGCCGAGCAGGGTCGTGAGCACGTTGTAGGTGGTGTCGCCCGCGGCGAAGACGGTGACCGCGATCGTGAGCAGCCACCACGGGGTCCGGTAGTCGGGGCGGTGCCACAGCACCCCGCCCGCGATCGCGCCTGCGCTGCTCAGCGCGAGTGCGCTCCATAAGACGAGGTGCCATGCCGGGAACGCGTAGAACGCAACGGTGATCGCCAGCGTCGCGACGGCGTAGAGCGACGTCACGACACGAGCCCGCACTAGACGCTCCTCTGTGCTTGCGAACACTCCCCGATATCAAGTTCCTACTGAATGCAACCAGACAAAGCACGTTGGCGCCGAACGAAGGCGGGCAGGGTCACGATCGGACGTGCCGTCACGTCCGCATCGCAGCAGGGTGACACTGCTCCGACCCAGTCGCAGCAGTGTCACCCTGCTGCAAACCCGGGCCGCAGTCAGTGCTGGTGTGTGGCGTGATGACGGGCGAGCACGTCGAGGCCGAAGTCGGCGACGGGGTCGCGCCACACCGAGTGGGCATGGTTCGCGCCGCGCTGCGTGTTGTCCCACTCGATCAGCAGTCGCGGGCCCTGCAGGCGGTAGTAGTGGGGCGCCCCGGGCTCCGTCGGGCCCGCCCACGCCAGGTGCACGGCGTCGAGGCCTGCGTCGTCATAGCGCGGTAGCGGTGACACCTCGGCGGGCACGCGGCCGAAGTAAGTGTCCAGCAGCAGCCTCAGCACTTCGCGTTGCCCGGTGTCCAGCTCGGCCCCGGCCACTCCCTTCGGGGCCGAGGTGTACTCGACCGCGCGGTGGTCGTCGTGGTCGAAGCCCGCGACCTCGTCGATCTTGTCGCTCAGCGCCTGCAACTTGTCCTGCTCCACCGCGTTGGAGAAACGCTCGTCGCGCCAGATGCCCGTGAGTGGGATCACCCGGTCGCCCTCGGACACCGTCGTCCGGTTGGCGGTGACGAAGTCCGGGGGCGCTTTGGGCAGCAGCACCGCCCGTGCCGCGAGCTCGGGTGACAACGAGCGCACGAGGTCGCGGGCGAGATCTTCGACGCGGGCGAGCGGACGGTTCACCGCGCCCCCGAGCAGCGGTGAGGACGCCGGGTCCGCGCCCATGAAGCACGGTGTGGTGGCAACCAGCATCCCGTCGACGACCAGGTTGTTCAGCGAAACGTGATGCCCACCGAACCGCCAGCCCCACGGCTGGGGTCCGCCCGCCTCGCCGAACACCCGCAGGTAGTAGCGGCCGGGGTCGCGGCCCCGGTCCCGGTCGAACAGCACGGTGAAGCCCTCGACCTGGTCGAGCACGTTCTCCAGGCCCATCGTGGTGGCCACCGTGACGTAGCCCGCCGTGGAAAGGCCCGAGGCGACGAGCCGCATCGCGTTGCGCTGCTGCGGCGGGAGCTGCTCGTGCAGCGTCAGGCCACCGTGGTCGGTGGGCGTGTAGAACCACCGGCGGCGTTCGGCGTCGGAGTCGTCGCCCGCGGGCGCGGCGCCCGTGGCGATCCGGCGCTGCCCAGGGTCGAGCGAGTCCAGCCAGGCGTGGGCGGCGTCGGCCATCCGGGCGGCGACCGCGCGGCGGGCGGCCTCCTCGTCGACAAGAACGTCGATCACGGGCCCAATCTAGACGAACGCAGGATCGAAAAGGGGATGATCTTGTTGCGTTTTCGGGGTCATGGCCCCGGGATCGCAACAAGATCTGTGAGTTCTCCGGCCCGCGTACGCGGGCTCCGTGTGATCGAATGATCGTGCCGCAGCGGCCGCTGCGTACCCCTCGCACGATTGCGGAGCAACGATGCCCACCCCGACCGATGACCGTCGTGACCTGCTGACCGTTATCGCCTTCATGAAGGCTGCGCCGGGCAAGGAGGCCGAGCTGAAGGCGGAGCTGGAGGCGCTGATCGAGCCCACCAGCAAGGAGGACGGCTACGTGAACTACGACCTGCACCAGGGCGTGGAAGACCCCTCGACGTTCTTCTTCTACGAGAACTGGGAGTCGGCCGCGCAGCTCGACGCGCATCTCGCGGCCCCGCACCTGGTCCGCTTCGCGGGCATGATCGGCGACCTCATCGACGAGAACGGGCTGACGATCACTCGGCTGCAGCGGATCGCGTGACGCCCGCGACCGCCCACCTGACCGACGCCGACCGGCAGCGACTGCACGCCGACCATCGCGAGATGCCAGCCGCGTTCGTCGCGGGCGACGCGCCTGCCCTCCTGTCCTGCGCGGCGGCGCACCATCAGCGCCTGCTTGACGCCATCGCGACACTTCCGCCCGGAGGCGACGCGTTCGCCGACGAGCCGTCGCACGCACCGTCCGCCATCGGGAGCCCGGGACGGAGCGCACCGTGCACATCCTCGTGATCAATCCGAACACCACGGCCTCGATGACCCGTCTGATCGGCGAGTCGGCCTGCGCCGCAGCCGCGCCGGGAACGTCGGTCAGCGCGGTCAACCCCGAGATGGGGCCCGCGTCGATCGAGAGCCACTACGACGAGGCGCTGAGCGTCCCCGGTCTGCTCGCCGAGATCGCCAAGGCGCAGGCAGGCGACAGCCCGGCCGACGGGTTCGTCGTCGCCTGCTTCGGTGACCCCGGGCTGGACGCCGCCCGTGAGCTGGCCGACGGGCCGGTCGTCGGGATCGCGGAGGCGGCGATGCACGCTGCGAGCTTCCTGGGCCGCGGCTTCGCCGTGGTCACGACCTTGGCCCGAACCGCGGGACGGGCGTGGGACCTCGCCGAGCGCTACGGCATGACCCGCTTCTGCCGCGCCGTGCGGTCCTGCGAGATCCCCGTGCTCGCTCTGGAAGACCCGGCCTCCGACGCGTTCGCGGCGATCGTCGCCGAATCCCGCGAGGCGGTGGCCGACGGCGCCGAGGTGATCGTGCTGGGCTGCGCAGGAATGGCCGATCTCGCACCCCGGATGAGAGTCGCGGTGGGGGTGCCGGTGATCGACGGGGTCGCGGCGGCCACCAAGACCGTCGAGGCGTTGGTGGCAATGGGTCTGCGCAAAGCAGGCCGAGGGGAGTTCGCGGCACCGCTGCCCAAGCCATACACCGGACAGCTCGCTGATTTCGAGGTCCGCAAGCCGGATATATGTTGAGAAGTTGTTTACGGCGCGCAATGACCACGTGAACCCTGCTCAGGGCCCGTCCGTGGCGGAACTTCCCGACTTATGGTCGACGTTCGCCCCCGACGTCCCAAGGGAGTTCAATGTCCGCCGATGCCGTCCCGAACGCGGTCGAGCAGATCCCCGACGCCACACACCCGGCGGGTGTCGGCCTCATCAAGCCCGGCTACGACCCGAAATTGACCAACGAGGACCTCGCGCCACTGCACAGGCAGAACTGGTCCTCGTACAACATCTTCGCGTTCTGGATGTCGGACGTGCACTCCGTGGGCGGCTACCTGACAGCGGGCAGCCTGTTCGCGCTGGGTATCGCGGGCTGGCAGGTCCTCATCGCGCTGCTCATCGGCATCGTAATCGTGCAGGTGTTCGTGAACCTGGTGGCGAAGCCGAGCCAGAAGACCGGCGTTCCGTACCCGGTGATCAACCGCGCGATCTTCGGGGTGAAGGGCGCCAACATCCCCGCGGTCATCCGCGGTCTCATCGCGGTGGCCTGGTACGGCGTGCAGACCTTCCTCGCCGCCGAGTCGCTCAACATCGTCTTCCTGAAGTTCATCCCCGTCACGCAGGCGCTGACCCAGGTGAGCTTCCTCGGCCTCGACGCGCTCGGCTGGATCTCCTTCGCCATCCTGTGGGTCGCGCAGGCGGCGCTGTTCTGGACCGGCATGGAGACCATCCGCCGATTCATCGACTGGGCGGGCCCCGCCGTCTACGTCGTCATGTTCATCCTCGCGATCTACCTCGTGAGCAAGGCAGGATTCGGCGCGATCGACCTCAACCTGCACAGCGGCGAGACGCTGGGCTTCTGGGCCTCGATCCCGGTCATGATCGCCGCGATCGCGATCGTCGTGTCGTACTTCTCCGGCCCGATGCTCAACTTCGGTGACTTCGCCCGCTACGGGCGGAGCTTCGAGGCGGTCAAGCGCGGCAACCTGCTCGGACTCCCGGTCAACTTCCTGGCCTTCTCGCTGCTCACGGTGATCACTGCGTCGGCGACGGTGCCCGTGTTCGGGTCGCTGATCACCGACCCCATCGAGACGGTCCAGAAGATCGACACCCCGTTCGCGATCCTGCTCGGCGGCCTCACCTTCGTCACCGCGACCGTCGGCATCAACATCGTCGCGAACTTCATCTCGCCCGCGTTCGACTTCTCCCACGTCAACCCGCAGAAGATCTCGTGGCGCACCGGCGGCATGATCGCCGCGGTCGGCTCGGTGATCCTCACGCCGTGGAACTGGTACAACAACGACGCCGCGATCCAGTACTCGCTGGGCATCCTCGGCAGCCTGATCGGCCCACTGTTCGGCATCCTCATCGCGGGCTACTACCTCGCCGCGAAGCAGCGGATCGCCGTCGACGACATGTACACGCTCTCGCCGGAGGGCCGGTACTGGTACAGGGGAGGGTTCAACCCGAACGCCGTGATCACGGTGGTGGTGACGGGTGTCATCGCCATCCTGCTCAGCCTGTTCACCGGCATCGGCGACTTCGGCTGGTTCATCGGGTGCGGGCTCGGATTCGCCATCTTCACGGTGTTGGAGCGGACCCGGCCGATGATCACGGTGCCGCCCGCGGACGAGGAGGGCGTCTCGGACGGAACGGCGGCATCCACCGGTTGATCACGGCGGTGTGATCTAGTGCGGTGTCCAGGAACGTTGCCGGGGTGATCGCGGGATCCAGGCGGCGCCTCGCAAGGCGCCGCCCGAAGCTCATACCGGGCGTCTTCGCGAGGGCGGCAACGCCGCGAGGTGTCGTCTGGGCCCGCGAGGACCCGGTGAACGTTTCTGGACACCGCACTAGCGATCCTCTTAGGCATGGGCAGAACCTCCGGGTTCGGCCCATGCCAGTTCATGTGCTCTCGGCGGGTCGGGTTGCGTCAGGCGCGGGCGAGGAGCCTGGCCCTGCGTGCGGTGGTGGGCCAGCGGACCGCGTGCGCCAGGCCGAGCTTTTCGAACGCCCAGATGACCCGGGCGGAGATGTCGATCTGGCCGCGGCCGATGCCGTGGCGGGCGCAGGTCGGGTCGGCGTGGTGCAGGTTGTGCCAGGACTCGCCCATCGACAGGACGGCGAGCGGCCAGACGTTGGTGGCCCGGCCGGGGGCGTCCCATGGACGGTCGCCGACCATGTGGCAGATCGAGTTGATCGACCAGGTCACGTGGTGCAGCACCGCTACCCGTACCAGCCCTGCCCAGAAGAACGCGGTGACCGCGCCCCACCACGACATCGTGGCCAGGCCGCCGATCAGCGCAGGTGTCAGCAGGCTGATCGCGGTCCAGAGCGGGAAAAGTCTGCTGATCAGCGCGATGTCGCGGTCGGACTGCAGGTCAGGGGCGAACCGTGCGGCGTTGGTGCGGTCGCGGTTGAAGAGCCAGCCCAGGTGGGCGTGGTAGAAGCCCTTGGCCAGCGCAAAGGGGGAGTGGCCGAACAGCCATGGCGAGTGCGGGTCGCCTTCCTTGTCGGTGAAGGCGTGGTGGCGGCGGTGGTCGGCGACCCAGGTGATGACGTCGCCTTGCATGGAGAGGCTGCCTGCGACGGCGAGCCCGTTGCGCAGGGCCTTCTGGGCCTTGAATGCGCGGTGGGTGAAGTGGCGGTGGAACCCGACGGTCACGCCCAGTGCCGAGATCACGTAGAAGCAGGCGGCGAGCCCGACGTCGAGCCACGACAGCCCCCAGCCCCAGGCCAGCGGGACAGCCGCGACCAGGGCGAGCATGGGGAGCAGGGTGAAGGCGTAGACGAGGGCGGCCTCTGCGCGCGGCCGTCTGCCTGCGAGAACAGGTTTCCCCCCGCCTGCTGTCGGGGCGGTCGCTGTGCTGATCGGTGTGGTGGTCACGCTCGGATGTGTCTCCTCGGTTGCGTGGCGGGAAGGCGCGATCGCGCACAGAGGGCCCGCTGGGGTCTCGAGCGGGACAGAGGCAGGCCGTTGCATCGCCTGCCCGGCGATCTCCCCACCGACGCTACTCGTCGCCGCCGGGTGTTCTCAGGAAGGTGATGAATGTCCGGGCATGTGTAGCGGCGCCGGTTTGCGGGAACGGCAGGCTACTTCGCGGTCGGGTGCGGGCGCGGCCTGGCGATGAAGTCGCCGAGCGAAACGCCCGCGGCGAGAGCGAGGCCGATGCCCAGGGCGAGGGTGAGGGTGGCCAGGCCGTCGACCACGTTTCCGGCGGCGAGCTGGTAGAAGCCGCGGTAGGCGGTCAGACCCGGCAGCAGCGGGATGATCCCGCTCAAGATGATCACATGCGACTGCGCGCCGGTGCCACGGCGCGACAGCCCCGTCGCAGCGCCCACCAAGGTGGCCGCCACTCCGGTGGCCACTACGGGTCCGAAGTGCGCGTAGAGGGTGAGCGCGCCGTAGACCAGCCAGCCGACACCGCCGACCAGTCCGGCCGTGAGTAGCGCCCGCACGGGGGAGTAGCAGGCCAGCGCGAACATCGCGGCCGCCGTCGTCGCGGCGAACGCGGAGATCCCGAACTGCGCGAAGTCTGCCGAGAGCGGCTCGGCGGGGTTCGGTGACAGGCCCACCGCGAGGCCGAGCTTCAACCCGAGGATGACGCCGGTCAGCAGCCCCGCTGACAGCAGCACGATCTCGGCGCTGCGCCCGGCCGCAGTGACGTAGTAGCCCGACATCGCGTCCTGCACGGTGCCCACGACCGACAGCCCTGACAGCAGCACCGTTATGCCCGCCGCGATCACCAGCGACGGCTCGGTGCCTGCGGGCAGTGCGCCCACGGCGAGGAGCCCGAGCGTGGCGACGGTGGCCACTAGTGCACCGATGAGCTGCAGGAAGAACGGTGCGATCCCCCAGCGGGCGAGGCGGCGGCCGAGGCGGTCGATGAGCGCGGTGACGACAAACGCCGTCAGCGCGATCACCGGCGGCCCCCCGAACAGCAGCGCCACGGCGGCGGCCTGACCCGCCCATCCGGCGGTCGCCACCCAGCGCGGATACGGGTGGCGGGCCGCTGCGGCGGCGGTCAACGCCGCCGCGGCCGCGGTGAGTCCCATTCCGGACTTCTCCACCTGCTCGACAATGTGGGTGACGGCCGCGAGCCGGGTGAGATCCGTGGTGCGGTAACGCACGAGCCGCATCGACGTGATCGGGACGGCGACCCTTCCCCGGTGGCAGCACATGGTGATCGAGGTGAAGGTGATGTCGACATCCACCGTCGGCAGGCCGCAGGCCGCGGCCAGCCGCATCATCGTGGCCGACGTGTCACCCGCGGGCTCGCCGCTGCTCAGCAGCACCTCACCGACCTGCATGCACAGGTCCAGCACCTGCTGCACCTTCGCGTCCGAAGGGACGTCCGGTCCGACGGGCCGCAGCAGTTCGGCAGTCGGGGGGCCGCCGCGCAGCAGGTCGTGCGCCTCGCGGCCCAACACGCCGCGCAACCTACGGGTCAGACGCGTCACCCCTGCATCCTCATGGCGCGCCGCAGACGCCGCCAACACCGCAGTTCCCCTCCTGCGATGTGGACCAGCCGGTCGCGGGCCGCGGCGAGGGTTGGATCTCGCCGCGGCCCGGCCCGTAGCTCAGACGTAGCTGGGGGTGAGGAGGTGGTGTCGGCCGGTTCGCGGCGCGTTCCCGGCGATCGTCGCCGCCGGGCGTTGCCGCCCGGCCACCGTGCTCCGCGGCACGAGGCACGAGAGGCGCAGCGATGCCGGATCGCGGGGGGTCGGCACGCGACGGCCCGTGTCGGGGTAGACGACGAACGGGGAGAACAACGGGTCCGCGGCGAAAAGCGCTCTGAAGATCGGCGTATCGGAATAGGATTCTGGCCGGTAGGTGGATCCGGCGAGCAGCATGGTGGCGTCGGACATGAGAGTCCCTCCGGCTAGGTTTCGAGAATGGTCGACCGAGCGAAACGGCGCTGCCTGCAGCGTGCGATTCCTCGTTGCGGGCCTTGCCATTGCGGTTGAGGAGAAGCTTAGGAGGGCCGGAATCGGCTCCTCGATCGACTGACAATTACACGGGGGTAGTTCGCCGACTGGGTGTGTGAGTTCGACGGTGCGGAGACGAATCGCAGACATGTGATTACGCCGTCGGATGAGGTGGGGCCGTCTCCACGAGCACGACCTGGGCGCCAGGCACACGCTGCAACTTGATCATCTGGTGGTCGCGACCCGGCGTTGCGAACGGCAGGCACGCCTGCCGAGCGACGCCGCGGGATGTCGGCCGAGCGCGACGTCAGCGGGTCCACTCAAGATCGAACCCGGCTGGGGGTGCATCTGGCGTGCTGATCGCGCCGCGGCCTCCCCGGCCACGGCGGGCCGCTACGGCAATCCCCGGCGCAAGCTCACGGCCCGTGGTGCTGTCGACGTGGTCAGGGATGGCGCCCTCATGACGGTCACCGGTCGTCGAGGTGCCGGTGGGTTCGAACATGCCTATCGATCGCCTGCAGTGGTGCCAGAGGTGCACCAGGGCCCCCGTGGCACCACTTGCGCCGATCAAGCGGGGCCAACCGTCACGTGTGCTCGGACGGATCGACCAGCATGTCCAGCCAGAGGCGGCCGAGCCAGGTCGCGTAGCGCTCGTTGGACCAGCCTTGCCGCGCGACGAGATTGCCCCACAGCGACCCATCGGTGGTGGCGAACAGGACGTCGCGGCACTCTTCCTCCGGGACGACCAACTGTCCGGTAGCCGCAGCCGCCCGGGCATGCACTCCCATCGACTCGAACCGCGCACGGTCGATCACATCCAGCAGCGCCGCCGCCGCCGGGTCGGCCCCTGCCGCGGCCTGCACGGCCAAGCGCAACCGGGCCGTGCGCGCCATCACCACCGTGTTGACGACGGCAAACCGTACGAATCGGACAGCAAGGTCGGGTTCGTCAAGGACCGCGCGCATCTCGGGCCGCTCAAGGATGTGGACGTCCTGTTCGTCGCCACCGACCGCGACGTCCCACGCGCGACGGAGCAGAGTGGGCTTGTTCCGGAAGGTCGCGTAGATCGTCTCTACGGCCACCCCCGCCGTCCTGGCGATCTCGGCGATCGTCGTGCTGCCGTAGCCCTTCTGCACGAACAGCGTGTGCGCCGCCGCGAGGATTCGACCGCGGTTCTCCTGCGCCTGCTGTTGCCGTCGGCTCGAGTCGTACCGCCTCTTGACACGGTCAGCCATCAGTTGGACCCTAACTGCATTGGATATACCTTCACTGCATTTCGTCATAGTATCCGAGGTCAGAGAGGGCAGCATGACCGAGCGAGCTGAGAGCATCGCGACGGCGGGGCTGGTCTCCCTGACCGTCGAACCCGGGGGCGGGCAGCCGTTCCGCTTGCCCACCCGCGCCTTCGGCACCGTCAAGCTCGACGCCACCGACACCGGCGGAACCCTCTCCGCGTTCGAGCTCACCATGGAGTCCGGGCAGGGGCCCGGCCTGCATGTGCACAGTCGCGAGCACGAACTCTGGTACGTCCTGGAGGGAGAGTTTCGTTTCCTTCTCGGCGATGCCATGGTCAACCAGATGGCAGGCGGCCTCGCTTTCGGCCCCTCCGGTACTCCGCACACGTTCCAGAACATCGGTGCCGGGACGGGGCGACTGCTGGTGATCACCGGGCCGTCCGGCCTGGAGGATTTCTTCCGGGAATATGACCGGCGGGCCACCGGTCCTTTCGACCCCGAGGCCCTCGAGGCCGCAGCCCAAGCGGGCGGCATCGAGTTCGTCGGACCTCCCCTCGCGATCTCGGCGCCCCCCGGGTGAAGCGCGACGATCATCCGGCGGGAGGATCAGCATGCTGGCTGTCACTATCCCTCGCTCTGATCGTGCTCGTGCCCTGACCGGAGATCGAGCCAACCGGGCAACGACCCCCGCAACGGACGACGAGGCATGTGCGGTGCGTAAGCGCGCGCGGCGGTGACGAAACGCAGGTTCGTCAAGGCAGGCGCAGGGGGCGGTAACGCTGAGTCAGCGGATGTCGATGAGTCGACAAAGCTGCCCCGGGATGGGATGACGATGACGGTGCAACGGATGGATCCGTCCGACACCCAGCCCTTGTCGCTGCAGCCGCCCGGTCGACCAGGTGCGACGCCGCCCTGGCACGCACCGCTTTCCCCGACGGGCGGCTGGCCGGTGTTGCTGCCCGCGGTGGCGGCACGGGGGCGGCGGGTGTGGCCGTGGTTGCTCGGGATGGTCGCGATTCTCGGGGCGGGGGTGTCGGGCTGGGTGTTGTGGCTGGCCCCGACGGTGCCTTCGACCAACGCGGTGCCGATCGGGGCGAGCTACACCTACCCGTCCGGGCTTGTCGTCACGGTGTCGGACATCTCCTCCTACAGCTCGACCAATCCCGATGTCATCGCCGCGGGTGCTACCGCCTACCGAGGAACCGTGACCCTGGTGAATGGGTCGGCGAACCCGGTGGACACCGCGCTGATGACCATCGACGTCGCCACCGGTCCGCATTCCGACGACCGCATCTTCGAGAACGCCCCGCCGCCGACCCAGGACATCGCGCCGGGCCAGCAGCTGAAGGTGCCCTTCGCGTTCACGGTCGTCAAGCAGGCGTCCGGGCCGCTGAAGGTCACGGTGACGGCGGTGCTCAACCAGCCCGCAGTCTTCACCGCCGCGCAGTAGCCCTCCCCGGCGCGCCTACGTCAGCTCGGATGGCGGCCGATCCGCGGCCCGGGCGGACTCCTCGACGGCGAGCCGGTCGACCAGGTCGTTCATCGCGTCGCCGGAGTGGCCCTTCACCCACCGGAACGCCACGTCGCCGCGCTCGTTCACGAGGGTGACCAGCGGTTCCCACAGGTCGCGGTTGGCGACCGGCTTCCGCGCGCTGGTGGTCCAGCCGCGCTCCAACCAACCCCGCCACCAGCCGTCGCGGAAGCAGTTGACGACGTAGGTGGAGTCGCTCACCACCGTCAGCGGCCCCGGGAGGGCGCGCACCGCCGCCAGCGCGGCCTGGATCTCCATCCGCTGGTTGGTGGTGACGGGGGCGCCGCCGCTCGCGCAGCGCCCGTCGCGGGTGGCCCACGCCCAGCCGCCGGGGCCGGGGTTGCCCGAGCACGCACCGTCTGTCCACACCTCGAGCGCACCCTCAAGCGCAGGCATGTCGCGCCTGCCCTCGCTGCGCCCTTTCCGATCCGCTCCCGCCGCTCCCGCCGTCGGCCGAGCCGCGGACCGCGGCCTTGATGTGGCCTGCACCGCGTCCGGGGCATCGGTGGCGGGGACGTTCGACGCGCATGCGGTGTGCGCCCACCCTCCTGCGGCCTTGGCGATCACCTCGCCGGGCTGGACGGGTCCGGAACAGACGCGACAGGTCGTGGCGTAGCGGGCGGTCATCGGCACGGCAGCAAAACCTACTTGCCGTGCCGAGGTGACCGTCGCGCAGTCCTCACATCGGACGCGGTCGCCGCCGCCTCCTACTCGCCGGTGCCCTGCTCGACGTGGCCGCCGAAGGCCGTGCGCATGGCCGACAGGAGCTTGTCGGCGTAGACCGCCTCGCCGCGCGAGCTGAACCGGGCGAACAGCGCGGCCGACAGCACCGGCACCGGCACGCCCTCGTCGATCGCCGCCTTCACCGTCCACCTGCCCTCGCCGGAGTCCGAGACCCGTCCGGCGATGCCGTCGAGCTCGGGGTTCCCGTTGAGTGCGCCCGCCGTGAGGTCCAGCAGCCACGAGGAGACCACCGAGCCGCGTCGCCACACCTCGGTGACCTTGGCGATGTCGAGGTCGTACCGGTAGTACTCCGGCTGCTCCAGCGGCGTGACCTCCGCGGAGTGGGTCTGCTCTGTGGCGCCGCTGTTGGCCTTGGCCAGCACGTTGAGGCCCTCGGCGTAGGCGGCCATCATCCCGTACTCGATCCCGTTGTGGACCATCTTCACGAAGTGGCCCGCACCGGGCGGCCCGCAGAGCAGGTAGCCCTGCTCCTCCGGGGCCGGGTCGCCGGACCGGCCGTGGGTGCGGTCGATGGTCCCCAGCCCGGGTGCGATCGAGGAGAACAGCGGCTTGCAGTGGGTGAACGCCGTCTCGGTGCCGCCGATCATCAGGCAGTAGCCGCGCTCGAGGCCCCAGACTCCGCCGCTGGTGCCGACGTCCATGTACTCGACGCCCTGCTCGGCCAGCGCCTTCGCCCGGTCGTAGTCCTCGCGGTAGTTGGAGTTCCCGCCGTTGATGATGATGTCGCCGGGCTTCATCAGGGCACCCAGCTGCTCGACCACCTTGTCGGTGATCCCGGCCGGGATCATCACCCAGGCGACTCGGGGCGTGCTGAGCTTCTGGACGAACTCCTCCAGCGAGTTCGACCCCTCCGCGCCGTCGCCGACCAACTGGGCCACGCTGTCCGGGTTGGTGTCGTAGGCGACGGCGGTGTGACCGTCGCGCATCACCCGGCGCAGGATGTTGGCTCCCATCCGGCCGAGGCCGATCATTCCGAGCTGCATGTGTCCGATCCTCCGTAGAACGAGATGAACTCAGTGCTGCCACACGGGTGCCGGGCTGTCCGCTCTCGACCTCGGCATTGTCGTGTCTCGCGTCCTCCGCGGCTACCTTGACACGATCTCGGTCGGCAGGAGTTCCGACTTTTTTGCCTGGGCTGGCCTCCTGCCAGCGTTCACGCGGTCAGCGCGCCGATGTCGCGGGCCGAGAGCGCCTGCTCGATGCCCAGCACCGCGGCCCCGGCCAGGCCCGCGTACTCCCCGAGCACGGAGGCGGCCAACACCAGGTTCCGGGTGGCCAGCGGCAGCGCCCGTTGGTAGACGACGCTGCGGACGCCCGCCAGCAGGTCGTCGCTGGCCGCGGTGAGCGAGCCACCGATGGTCACGCGGGCCGGGTTGTAGAAGTGCACCAGCATGGCCACCAGCTCCCCGATGTGCGCGGCCGCCTCACGGACCAGCGCGACCGCGGTCGGGTCGGCCTTGGCCAGGCGGGCGCGCACGTCGGCGATGGTCACCGCGGCGGCGTCGGGGGTGGTGTCGACCAGGCGTCGGGCGACGGCCGACGCGGACGCGACGGCCTCGATGCAGCCGACGTTGCCGCAGACGCACGGGTCGTCAGGGCCGCCGCGGACCCGGACGTGCCCGATGTCGCCCGCCGCGCCGTCGGCCCCGTGGTGCAGCACGCCCTCGCGGGTGACCAGACCGCCGCCGATGCCCGTCCCGATCTTCACGAAGAGCAGTGGCGCCTGGTCCGCGGGGAGTGCCCTGGCCTCGCCGAGCGCGCGCAGGTTGACGTCGTTCTCCAGGATAGCCGGGCAGTCGAACCGGCCCCGCAGCCGGGCCGACACGGGGTAGGCGTGCCATCCGGGCATGATCGGCGGCCGCACGGGGGCACCCAGGTTGCCGTCGACCGGGCCGGGCAGCCCGATCACCACGGCCCTGGCGGGCACCTCGGGCGGACCGTGGCTCCGCAGCAGCAGGTGGTGTCGTTCGGCTCCCCGCAGGCCGCCGACCAGGCGGGCATCGCCACGATCTACCAGGAGCTGGACCTGGTCCCTGGGCTGAGCGTGGCGGAGAACGTCGTGCTCGGGCACGAGCGCGCCCGCTTCGGCTTCACGCGGCTGCGCGACGCCGAGGAGCGCACCCGAGTGCTCCTGCGCAGGCTCGGCCATCCGGAGATCTCGGTGCGCCGCGAGCTCGGCAGGCTGTCCGCGGCCCGGCAGCAGGTGGTGAGCATGGCTCGCGCCCTGGCCAGGGACGCCCGCATGATCGTGATGGACGAACCTTCCGCCGTGCTCGACCCGGAGGAGGTGCAGAACCTGTTCCGGGTGATCCGCGAGCTCACCGCGGAAGGCGTCGCAGTCGTCTACATCTCCCATCGGCTCGAGGAGATCCGGCAGATCGGTGACCGGGTCACGGTGCTCAAGGACGGCCGCACGGTGGCCCGCAACCTGCCGGGCCGCGACACCCCGACGGCCGAGGTGATCCGGCTGATGACCGGGCGGTCCATCGAGTACGTGTTCCCGGTCCACGCCACGGCGCCGAGCCGCGAGGTGGTGCTCGAGGTCGACGGGTTGACGCGGCGCGGCGAGTTCACCGACGTCTCCTTCACGGTGCGGTCCGGCGAGGTGGTGGGCCTGGCCGGGCTGGTCGGGTCGGGCCGCTCGGAGATACTGGAGACCGTCTACGGCGCCCGCCGGGCGTCGGCAGGCACGGTCCGGGTGCACGGGCTGACGCTGCGCCCCGGCTCGGTGCCGTCGGCCGTGCGGGCCCGGGTGGGCCTGTGCCCGGAGGAACGCAAGAGCCAGGGTCTCTTCCTGGAGGAGCCGGTCTCCCGCAACGTGTCGCTGCCCGCCTTGCACCGCTTCGCGCGGGCGGGCTTCCTTGGCCGCGACGCCGAGCTGGCCGCGGTCGGCGCCGTCACCGCGCAGCTCGACGTGCGACCGGCCGACCCCACCCGGCCGGTGCGCACGCTCTCTGGCGGCAACCAGCAGAAGGTGGTGCTGGCCCGCTGGCTGCTGCAGGGCTGCGACGTGCTCTTGCTCGACGAACCCAGCCGCGGCGTCGACGTCGGCGCACGCAGCGAGATCTACGCCTTGATCCGCAGGCTGGCCGACTCCGGGGTGGCGGTGGTCCTGGTGTCCAGCGAGGTGCCCGAAGTGCTCGGCTTGGCCGACCAGGTGCTGGTGGTGCGCGAGGGTCGGGTGGTGCGCACCGCGCCGAGCGCGGAGCTCGACGAGAGCCGGGTGCTCGACCTGGTGATGGAGGGAGCTGGGTGATGGACAGGACTGGGCATGGCTGATCCACCGCCGCCGACCTCATCAACCCCGATGGCAGTGCCCGCGGTCGAGGAGCAGAGCCGGGTGGAGCGGACCGCCCGCGAGACCGGGCCGTCGACCCGACCGCTGGGCAGGCTCCTGGACAGCGCCCCGGCCCGCAACCTCGGCCTGGTCGCCGTGCTGGTGCTGCTCGCCGTCGTGGGCGTGTCCACCGCCGACACCTTCCTCACCCGGTCCAACCTGCTGACGATCCTCACCTCGGCCTCGGTGATCGGGGTGATCACGGTCGGGGTCACGATGGTGATCATCGGCGGCGGCATCGACCTCTCCGTCGGCAAGATCATGGCGCTGGCGTCGGTGTGGAGCACGACGGTGGCCACCCAGTCCTTCGGCCCGGTGGTGATGGTGTTCTGCTCGCTGGCCGTCGGGGCCGGGTGCGGGCTGGTGAACGGGCTGCTGATCGCCTACGGCCGGATCGTGCCGTTCATCGTCACGCTGGCCATGGCCATCTCCGCCCAGGGGCTGGCCGAGCAGATCTCGGGCAGGCGCAGCCAGATCGTCACCGACCGCGACCATCGCGGCCATCGCCGACACCCGACGTCCTTGGCATCCCGCTGCTGATCTACATCTTCGCCGCGGTGGTGGCCGTCGGGCTGGGTGGTGCTCAACCGGACCACCTTCGGGCGGCGGACGTTCGCCATCGGCGGCAACCCGGAAGCGGCCCGGCTGGCCGGGCATCGACGTGCGCAGGCACACCGTCGCGCTGTATGTCGCTGTCCGGGCTGTGCTGTGGCATCGCCGCAATCATGATCATCGCTCACTGACCACGACCGGCTCCTCCACGCACGGCACGCTCTACGAGCTGGACGCGATCGCCGCCGTGATCATCGGCGGCACCTTGCTCTCCGGCGGCCGCGGCACCATTGATCGGCTCGATCCTCGGTGTGCTGGTGTTCACCACGATCACGAACCTGTTCGTGCTGAACAACCTGGCCACCGAGGTCCAGAACATCGCCAAAGGCGTGATCATCGTCGCCGCCGTGCTGATCCAGAGCCGGGCGCGCCGCTCCTCGTTCTCCACCGGTTGACCCTCCAAAGAAGGAGCTCATCCATGTCCGAGCCGTTCCCTCTTCCCCGACCTCCGCCGCCGCAGTGTGCTCCTCGGCGCGCTCGGGCTCGGCGCAGGCGCCGCACTCAGCGCGTGCACCAGCAACACCCCGGCCGCCTCGGCGCCGACCGGGAGCGTGGCCGCCCCGACCGCAGGCGGCAACGCCGGAGCAGGCGCCGCGGTGACCATCGGCTTCTCCGCGCCCGCCGCCGACCACGGCTGGATCGCCGCGATCGCCAACAACGCCAAAGCCCAGGCGGCCGCAGTACCCGGACGTCGACGTTCGAGGCGGTCGAACCCGACCAACGACATCAACCCAGCAGATCAGCCAGCCGTCGAGACGTTCATCAACGACGAAGGTCGACGCGCTCGTGCTGCTGCCCGAACGACGGCAGCCAGCTCACCGACGACCGGGCGGCAAGGCCATGGACGCCGGCATTCCCGGTGATCAACCTCGACCGCGAGTCTTCGACACCCCGCTCGCCTACCGCGACCTGGATCGGGGGCGACAACTACGGCATGGGCGTCAGCGGCCGGGCATCTACGTCTGCCGAGCAGCTCAAGGCCAAAGGCGTGAGCGACCCGATCATCGGCGAGATCGCCGGCATCGACACGCCTTCCGCTCACCCAGGACCGCTCGCAAGGGTTTCGCCGACGCCCTGACCTCCTACGGCTTCGTCGGTCGGTCCGCGTCAGGCCGCGGACTTCACCGTCGCAGGGCGGCCAGCAGGTGGCCGCCAACCTGCTGCAGGCCGCGCCGAAGATCGACGCGCTGTGGAACCACGACGACGACCAGGGCATCGGTGTGCTGGCTGCGATCAAGCAGGCCGGACGCAACGAGTTCTTCATGGTCGGCGGGGCCGGCTCGGCCAACGCGATGCGCGACATCAAGGCGGACAACACGGTGCTCAAGGCCACGGTCATCTACCAGCCCGACGCATGGCGTCGTCGGCCATCACGCTGGCTCGGCTGGTCGCGCAGAACAAGGGCATGAGCGACCTGGTGGAGAACGACGGTTCCCACCTCGATCACGCTGGCGTCGGCCACGATCACCAAGGACAACGTCGACACCGTACCTGCCGCTCGGTTTCGAGTCCTGACCACAGTCGATCGGCAACCACGCCGGGAGGCACGACCTGCCGGCGTCGCGGCATCGATGGGCTACGCCTTCATGGGGGCGGCGCACTCCCAGGCCTGGCGCACGGCGCCCCGGTTCTTCGACCTGCCGCTCCGGCCGGATGCTGGCCGTCCTGTGCGGGCGCGACGCGGCCGCGGTCGCCGCCGCGGCCGCAGACAGCTGGGCTGGCGGTCGGTGGAGACGGACTGGAAGCAGCTGCTCGACCCGCGACGACGTCGACGCTGGTCGACGTCTGCACCCCCGGCGACACGCACGCCGAGATCGCCATCGCCGCGCTGGAGGCCGGCAAGCACGTCCTGTGCGAGAAGCCGCTGGCCAACACGGTCGCGGAGGCCCAGCGCCATGGTCGCCGCGGCCGAACGGGCGCGAGCTGCCGGGGTGCGCAGCGATGGTCGGCTTCACCTACCGGCGGGTGCCCGCGGTGGCGCTGGCGCGTCAGCTGGTCGCCGACGGGCGGATCGGCCAGATCCGGCACGTGCGCGCGCAGTACCTCCAGGACTGGATCGTCGATCCGGAGTTCCCGCTGGTGTGGCGGCTGCAGAAGGAGCAGGCCGGGTCCGGCGCGCTGGGCGACATCGGCGCCCACATCGTCGACCTGGCCCAGTTCGTCACCGGCGAGCGGCTGGCCGGGGTCAGCGGCGCTGCACCGAGACGTTCGTCAAGCGAGCGGCCGCTCGCCGCGGCGGCCAGCGGGCTGTCCGGCCACGGCGCGGCGACGGAACGCGGCCCGGTCACCGTCGACGACGCCGCGCTCTTCCTCGGCCGGTTCGTCGGCGGCGCGCTGGCGACCTTCGAGGCCACCCGGTTCGCCACCGGCCGCAAGAACGCGATCCGGCTCGAGATCAACGGCAGCGGCGGCAGCGCTCGCCTTCGACTTCGAGGATCGATGAACGTGCTGTAGTTCTACGACGGCGCCGAGCGACGCGGCGACCGCGGGGTTCCGGCGCATCCTGGTCACCGAGCCGACCCATCCCTACGTAGGCGCCTGGTGGCCGCCGGGCCATCGGCCTCGGCTACGAGCACGCGCTTCACCCACCAGGTGGTCGACCTGGTCACCGACCATCGCCGCGGACCGCGACCCGACCCCGTCGTTCGCCGACGGCCTGCAGGTGCAGCGGGTGCTGGACGCGGTCGAGCGCCAGCGTCCGCGGCGGCAGGCAGCGGCTGGCAGGCCGTCGAGTCTCTCGAGAGGGAGTACGCTGATGGCACGACCGATCACCCTGTTCACCGGCCAGTGGGCGGACCTGCCCTTCGAGGAGGTCGCCCGGCTGGCGCGCCGACTGGGGCTACGACGGGCTGGAGATCGCCTGCTGGGGCGATCACTTCGACCTCGTGGGCCGCGGTCGAGGACGACGCCTACGTCGCAGGGCGCCGCGAGATCCTGGCCAAGTACGGCCTCGAGGTGCTACGCCATCTCCAACCACCTCACCGGGCCAGGCCGTCTGCGACGACCCGATCGACGAGCGGCACCGGGACATCCTGCCGGCCCGGGTCTGGGGCGACGGCGAGCCCGAGGGCGTGCGGCAGCGCGCGGCCGAGGAGATGAAGGACGACCGCGCGGGCCGCGGCGCAGCTCGGCGTCGACACCGTCGTCGGCTTCACCGGGTCGTCGATCTGGAAGACGGTCGCGATGTTCCCGCCCGTGCCGCAGGCGATGGTCGACGCGGGCTACCGCGGACTTCGCCGACCGCTGGAACCCCATCCTCGACGTCTTCGACGAGGTCGGGGTGCGGTTCGCGCACGAGGTGCATCCCTCCGAGATCGCCTACGACTACTGGACGACGGTGCGCGACGCTGGAGGCGATCGGGCACCGGCAGGCGTTCGGCCTCAACTGGGACCCGCAGCCACTTCGTCTGGCAGGACCTCGACCCGGTCGGCTTCCTGTGGGACTTCCAGGACCGGATCTACCACGTCGACTGCAAGGACGCGAAGCGCCAGACCGGCAACGGCCGCAACGGCCGGCATGGGCTCGCACCTGCCGTGGGCCGATCCCGCGGCGCGGCTGGGACTTCGTCTCCACCGGGCACGGCGACGTGCCGTGGGAGGACTGCTTCCGCATGCTGAACACCATCGGCTACGCCGGGCCCATCTCCATCGAGTGGGAGGACGCGGGGATGGACCGGCTGGTCGGAGCGCCGGAGGCGCTGGAGTTCGTGCGCAGGCTGGCCTTCGACCCGCCCGCCGCCGCCTTCGACGCCGCCTTCAGCAGCGCCTGACCAGACCTGCTGTTGGGGTGATCACCTGGCGACACCGCAGCGTCTGCGAGGGGGCCCCGCCCGCCCCCGCACTCGGCCCGTCCGGTCCGAGTGCGCAGGACTTGTGGTGTCGTCGCAGATGGTCGAGGTCAGCGGGGTCGGCCGGGTCTGCGGGTTCTGCTGGGTCGGCCGGGTCGGCGGGTTGTGCTGGGTCGACCGGGTCGGCGGGTTGTGCTGGGTCGGCCGGGTCGGCGGGTTGTGCTGGGTCGGCCGGGTCTGCGGCGTCTGCGAGTTCTGCCGGGTCTGCGGGTCTGCGAGTTCTGCCGGGTCTGCGGGTCCGCGAGGGCGAGCCCGGCGCCCGCCCGTGTCACCGCCCGCTCGCTGTCCGCTGCTCGCCCCGCCCGCCGGGCTCGACCTCGCAGGAGTTCTGACGTGCTCGCAGAGGGTCGAATCCAATGTCACAGGGTCAGGCAATTGACGGTTGGCTCGCATGATCGGCGAGAGTGGTGCCACAGGGGCGCTGGTGTACCAGTGACACCACTGCCGGCGATCACGGGCTCAACGATGGGGTGACCAGCCTCGCCTCCGTCACGCCGCCGTGGCCGGGCCACGTCCGCATCGCAGCAGGGTGACACTGCTGCGACCCAGTCATAGCAGGGCCACCCTGCTGCAGACCCGGGCCGCTGGGGGCGTTCGCCCTGCGGGCACGCTGCGCCCGCCGGGCCGAGGGCGCCCACCTGCCGGCGGCCTCACCGACCACCCCGGCCCACGTCGCACCCGGCAACGGCACCTCGCAGGCCGCGCGCGGGGTGCGAGACATCCCGGCGGTGTCCGCAGTCGACCTAGGCGGGGTGCGACCTCACCCCGCGGCGTGCGCAGTCGGCCAGGGGGCCACCTCACCCCGCGGCGTGCGCAGTTGGCCGAGCCGGGCGCGACCTCACCCCGTGGGAGCTGACCTCGACCCCACGCCTGCCCGGGCTGATCGGCGCCATCCGCACACCGCCACCCTGCCCAGCCCACCCCAGCGCGGCACGCGGCGATCTCGGCGCGGACCGCGACCACCCACCGCAACCCGAAAACGTCAGCTCCACCCCACCCGAGCCACTTCGCAGACCGCGCACGCACGTCGCAGGGTCCACAGACCCTGCGAAGCGACAGTGGACCCTGCGAGGACCCTGCCACGCCACGCCACGCCACGTGCCTCATGTGCCGGGCGCTCTTAGCTTGTGTTGATCAAGATGCAGGGTGAGGAGTGCGGTGGTGGAGATCGTGCTGGGCCAGGGCCGACCCGCGCGGCCCGTCACCCCCGAGATTGCCACCAACGGTTGCGACCACCCGTCGAACCCGCCCGACCAAACCCCGCTCACCGTCATCTCGACGCAGCCGCCACACTCTCAGCACCCCAACACCGTCTCCTGAACGGTGTTCTGCCTGTCGAGGTCGACACCAGCGGGATTTCGCCGCGACACAACCCCCGCCACGTCCACCTCGACCGTTACCGGTGGCCTCACGTCCTCCACCGCCACGGGCCAGGACAGCCGCCGCGCCGAAGCAATGACTCGGCCATTGCTAGCGCGCCCCGCCCACCACCGGCAGTCCGACCGGCACGAGAGCACCAACCACGCTCCCACGACCAAGATCGTCTTAAGCTACTCGGCGGGTCGAATCTCGGCGAACGCCGCGGGGTCTGCGAGGTCGAGCCCGTTGCGCGCTCCGCCCCGCTGTCCGCTGTCCGCCGCTGCCCCCCGCTGTCCCGCCCCGTCCGCGCGGCCCGACCTCGCAGGAGTTCTGTGTCGTCGCAGAGGGTCGAACCTCTGCGAGCGCGCCGCGGGGTCTGCGAGGTCGAGCCCGCTGCCCGCCCAAAGCGGCTGCGCGCACCGCCCCGCTGCGCGCCCTACCCCGCTGCCCGCCCAACCCGGCTGCGCGCACCGCCCCGCTGCGCGCCCTACCCCGCTGCCCGCCCAACCCGGCTGCGCGCACCGCCCCGCTGCGCGCCCTACCCCGCTGCCCGCCCACCCTCCGCTGCCCGTCCGCTCGCGGCCGACATCGACAACCGCAGTCGCGGTTCTCGTCGCTGCCACAGACGGATAGCTCGCTGCTACTCCGGTCGGCGTCGATACGGCGAGCCGCAGCGGACCGGCGAACGATCACCTGATTTCTGAGCTGCGACCGCTGGGGACGGCGGCGTGCGCGGTCGGGTCGAACGCCGGGGCGACGACCAGGGTGGCTCCTTCACGCTTGCAGGACGCCACGGCGACATGGCACGGCAGGGCGACGGAGCTCGGCAGGACGAGGCCGCCGTCGAGCTGGTAACGCATGTTGGTGATCTTCCAGGCCGTCGCGTCCGGGTCGTCGGGTGTCCCCGGTGGTCGGTCGTGGCGAACCACGACCATCGCTTCGGTGACCCCCAAGGGCCAGTCGAACACGAGCGTGCCCGTGGTGGAGACCGCGAGGTGGTGCACGGCGGGGATCCCATCAGATGGCTGCGGGTCCGAAGCTGGATCGGCGGCCGAGGGGGGAGAGGGCGTCTGCGACGGCTCCGGCGAGCGCGCCACGTCGGAGACCGTCGATCCGAGCCGGGCGAGCACCCCGTAGGCCGGGATCTCGGCGTCGGCCGGGACGGCGCCGTCGACGATGCAGGTCGAGCGGGTGCGTCCGACGACCTGCCACCGGCCGTCCTGACCGAGTCGGGTGATCTTGTACTCGAGCTCCTGCGGACCCCCCGCGGTCCAGGTGATCGTGATCGACGGGTCGTCGGCGCCGCGCTCGGCGTGCACGTCGAAAGGTGCGGGCACGGCCGTGGACTCCGGCGCGGACGGCTCCAACAACTCGCTTCGCCCGACATTCTGAGTCGGCTCGTCCGGAGTCATCGGCGCCGGGAGCGGCAGTGTCTTCGGCAGAGGCGGGGTCCTCGGCAGGGGCGGGGCCTTCGGCAGGGGTGGGCGCGGCCGAGGCCGGGGCGGCGCCGGTTCGGCGGCGGCCCGCAGCGCAGCGATGAACGCAGCACAACTCGGGAACCGGCGGTCGGGCTGTTTCGCGGTGGCCCGCGCGACCGCGTCATCCACCGCGGCAGGCAGCTCGCGGCGGTGGCGGCTCGGCCGTGGCGGATCGGCCGCGAGATGGGCGTAGAGCACGGCGGCGGTCTCCGGACGGGGGTAGGGCACCTGGCCGGTGAGGCTGCGGAACACCAGACACGCCAGGCCGTACTGGTCGGAGCGCCCGTCCAACCACTTGCCCTCGATCTGTTCCGGCGAGGAGTACTGCAGCGTGCCGATGATCTGGCCTGCCGAGGTGATGTCACTCCCTGCCGTGGTCGCTCCCTTGGCGATGCCGAAGTCGCACAGGTACACGTGCTCGCCGCCACGCGGCCGTGACGTCCGAGCGATCAGGATGTTGCCCGGCTTGACGTCGCGGTGCACCAACCCCGCTTCGTGGACCGCGTCGAGAGCCTCCGCCACGGGCGCGAGAACCGCGCAGACGCGCTCAACGCTGAGTGGGCCCTCCCGGCGGAGCACGGCGCCGAGATCCTCCCCGTCGACGAACCGCATCGACAGATACAGGATGCCGTTCGCGTGGCCCGCGTCGTAGATCGGGACGACGTTCGGATGCTCCAAGCTGGCCGCGATGGCGGCCTCACGCTCGAACCGCCGCCGGTAGTCCTGGTCGGCCGCAAGCGTTGGGGGTAGGACCTTGAGCGCGACCGGGCGCCGCAGCCGCAGATGGGTCGCCCGGTAGACGACGCCCATTCCACCTTCGCCGATGAGCGCGTCGATGCGGTGGCCTGCCAACACGCGCCCGACCCAGGCCGCAGCGGCTGCGCTCTGTTGATCCGGCACCGGCAGTCCGGGGTCCGCCGCCTGGGGGCCCCGGTCCTCCTCTCACGACGTTCGTTGCTGTCCCGGCGGCCCCGGTTGCGCGGCGTCGCCCGCCTGCCCGGCTTGCCCGGCCACCGTCGGCCAGCCTGAGGTGGAGCCTACGACGATGTCATCGACCGCGACGGCAACCCTGTCGGTGCTCATGGCCGTGGGCGTGGGGCGGACAAATGCTTGATCCCAAAGCGGTCACACAGGGTAAGCATGGTGGGGGTGCCCGTCGCGTCATGCGGCGTTTCTCCTTGCGCGGGCACGGTTCCGTCGCACGGCTGTAACGGCACGGAAACCACGGACGCCTGTGCCGTGGCTTAGAGGGTCCGGCAGTTGCCGGTTGGCTCGCATGATCGGCGAGAGTGGTGCCACAGGGGCGCTGGTGTAGCAGTGGCACCACTGCTGGCGATCACGGGCTGAACCGATGCCACGATGCCGTGGCCGGGCCACGTCCGCATCGCAGCAGGGTGACGCTGCTGCGACCCAGTCGCAGCAGGGCCGCCCTGCTGCACACTCGGGCCGCTGGGGGCCTTCGCCCCGCGGGAGCGGCCGCGCCCGCCGGGCCGACCGCGCCCACCTGCTGGCGGCCTCGCCGACCACCCCGGCCCACGTCGCACCCCGCAACGGCACCTCGCAGGCCGCGCGCGGAGTGCGAGGTCACCCGGCGGGGTGCGCAGTCGGCCGGGGCAGGGCCACGTCACCCCGCGGTGTGCGCAGTCGGTGGGGCGGGGTGCGGCGTCACCCCGCGGTGTGCGCAGTCCGCAGGCCCGGGCGCGACCTCGCCCCCGGAGGAGCTGCCCCCGACCGCCCGAGCTGATCGGCGCCATCCGCACACCGCCACCCTGCCCAGCCCAACCCGGCGCGGCGCGATCTCGGCGCGGGCCGCGACCACCCACCGAAACCCGAAACGTCAGTTCCACCCCACCCGAGCCACTTCGCAGACCGCGCACGCACCTCGCAGAGTCCACAGACCCTGCGAAGCGACAGCGGACTCTGCGAAGACCCTGTTACGCCACGCCAAGTGCCTCATGTGCCAGGCGCTCTTCGTCTTAGGGCCACCGCTTGGCGGTTCGGGGCTTTGATCCGTCGATCACGCGCAAGCCGGAGCTGACGCGCACCCCAGAGTTCACGCCTACGTCGGTCGGCTCTCGGCGATCCTGTTCGGCGCCGGGGCCCAGGAGCGACCTCGAGCCGGGCCGGTGGGCTCGTCGGCGTCGCTGTCATCGTGGCCGTGTGGTGGCTGGCCTCGATCCTGCTGTTCCAGGGCAGCGGCTCGATCCCGACTCCGCGGTCGGTGCTGGTCAAGTTCTTCGACGGCCAGTGGGCGGCCACTTTCCACAACGCGGCGTCGACCGTGACGTCGGCGGCCAAGGGCTACCTGTGGGGCAACCTTGCCGCCATCGCCCTTGCCGTGCTGGTGCTGCTGGTGCCGCGGCTGGAGCCGTTGGCCAACCAGATCGCGGTCATCACGTACTGCATCCCCCTCGTGACGATCGGGCCGGTCATCGTGATCGTCGCCGGGCGGTAGTCGCCCGCGGGCGCCTCGGTCACGTTGGCCGCGATGACACGCCCCAGAATGCCCGCGCCGACGTCGCACGTTCGCCCCGGTCGCCACGGTGATCGCCGCGCGTGGTGCCGAGAGTGCAGTGGTGCGCCGCCGACACCATTCTCGACGATCATGGCCCGGCGAGGTCGACCTCTTTCATTGACATACGGGTGAAATCGGGCGGCGGCAGCTTCGAATAGATCAGTCTCGCGCGCTGCCTGAGAGCTGTTTCTCTGCTTGGTTATGACGCGGCCAGGCCATGGCAAATTGGGAACTCTTCGGCGCTCTGTCACAGCCGGTGAGCGTGCGACCAGCGTCTCGTGCTCTCAGGTCCAACAGGGTGAATGGCATTCGCCCTAGAGTCACGGGCCGTGCAACGGCATCGTGCTGGTATCGGTTGTTCATGACGCAATCGCTGATGTCGGGTGATGCGGCCTTCGCGATCGTGCTGGCGGCGTGGTGGCAGCTGCGAAGGTCGGCACATCTGCTGCCTCATCTGCGTCCGGGTCCCCGCTCGTACTTCTTCCACCCAGGACAGGCGTTCGTCGCGCGGATCATGGTGATCATCACGCTGAGGTTGGCGCTGACGATCCGGCGCGGCTGGTGGCCCCAGCCGAGACCACGCCCGCTGTCCCCGTCGGGACCCGCGTCCGCCGCGGAGCCGACGACCTGCCCGTTCCCGGTGGTCGAGGCGCGCTCATCCGGACCCGCCACGGTGCCCATCGGCCTGCCGGTGGCGCCGCCGGAGCGTCAAACCGGGCCGCCGTCCGTCGAGCCGCCGACGCTGCCCACGCCCCTGCACAGGGGCGTCAGGTGAGGCCGGGAATGGTCCGACGGCTGCTGTCGGCGGGTGCGGTGGTCGCAGTGACGATGATCGCGGTGCCGATCACAGCCGCTTGGGCGGCTCCGCGCCTGCCGGTCATCCCTGGACAGGCCCCGACCACGCAGGCCCCGACCGCCCAGGCCGCCACTGCGCCCACTGCGGATCCGCAGGAACAACCGGCTCAGCCCCAGCCCCGGCCGGTGACCGCGGCCGCGGCAAGCCCCCCTGTACCGCAGCAGACCACCCTCGCCGCCCCGGCGACGGACGTGCAGCAGGCCGCGCTGGACGCGCAGCGTCAAGCCCAGTTGGCGGCCAAACGAGAAGCGGCGTTGGCGGCTGCGCAGGTCGCAGCTCAGGCCAGGGCCGGGAAGGCTGCCGCGCAGCGGGCCGAGGCTGCGCAGCGCGCGTACGTCACATGGGTGCATCGGGGCCGTCCGGCGAAGCTGGTCATCGTGCGCACCACCTCGATCGACTCGGTTTCCGCGGGCACGCTGGTGCAGCGGGTGGCGCGCAACGGCCGCAGTGTGTCGTTGGCGACGCTGGATGGGGCGATCCCGTCGACGTGGATGACGAGTGATGGCGTCACCGCTCGGCTGAACGCGGCTGTTGTGCTCACACCAGACACCCTGCTCGACGTCGAGGGCGTCAAGACGTTGCAGTTGGCCGGCGGGCCCAACACCGCCGACGCCGCTGTCCTCTACACCGGCAGCGGGCATATCCAGCTGCGTGGGGTCACCGTGACGTCGGTGGACCCCGCGTCGGGACAGCCCGTCAGGCCCGACGCCATCGGACGTCCGTACATCGTCGTGGCCGGGCTGGGCAGGCTGGACGCGACCGACGCCACGATCAGCGATCTCGGAACCAAGCCCACCGGTGACAACCATGGCTCTCCGGCGATCTCCTTCGGCAAAGGCAGCACCGGCGCACTGACCCGCACCCAGCTGCTCCGCAACTCCACCGGGCTGATCCTCACCGCGTCGCAGGGCGTCCGCCTGCAGGACGTGACCGCCAGCGACTCGACCGAGAACGGCATCATCCTGCGTGGCGACGTAGCCACAGTGCTGTCGGGGGTGAAAGCCGAGCACAACGGGACCAACGGGGTGCTGGTGTCCGGTCATGTCACGAGCCGCCCGATCACCGGGATCAGTGCGTCGGACAACCAGTCCTACGGGGTGTCGGTGGTGGGTCAGGACAATGTGGACATCAGCGCCCTGACGCTGTCGGCCGATGCGGCAGGTGGGCTGGAGCTGAGCCGCGACAGCAACGACAAGGTGCACAACATCACCACGGCCGACGAACCCAACGGGGTGTTCCTGCACATCAACTCCGCCAACATCGCGCTCGACGCGCTGACGGTGACCGGTGGTCGCACCGGGATCCTGGAGGAGAAGACCACCACGGGCCTGCACCTCACGAACTCCACGATCGACAGCGCGGACGTCGCCGGGATGGAGATCGGCGGACACAACACCGTCCTGGACGGCCTCATGGTCAAAGACAGCCACGCGGCGCTGCGCGTCGAGCGTGGTGCGGCAGGCGTCACCGCCGACAAGGTGTCGCTGATCGGCGGGACCGACGGGCTGGTGACCTCCGGCGGCACGTCGGGCGTCGTGGTCAACGACCTCTCCGCCGACGGCGTGGGCGATGACACCGTGCGCAATCTGAGCCCGGGCATGCAGATCACCGGCGGGCAGATCCGCGGCGGCGCCACCGGCATGGACCTGCAGGCAGGCACAACGGTCACGGGCACTCAGATCGGCCTGACCTCCACCGGCATCCGCGTGCGGGCGACGGACCCGATCACCGTTGGCGACGCGACCGTCGATGCTGTGTCGGTTGGTGTCAATGCCGAACCAGGCAGCGGGGTCACCGTGCGCAACTCCGCTGTCCACGCGCTGGAGGCGATCCGCGGAACGGTCACCCTTCGCGGCGTCAACGATCTGAGCCTGCCACCGATCAACCTCCTCGGCGCGATCGGCCTACCTCTGATTCTCCTGGCCGTCGTGCTGGAGCTCCTGCACCTGCTGCGTCAGCGTGGTTTCGGACCGACCCGTCGAACCTTGCCGCCTGCCGTCGCGATGGGAGCGAGATGAGGTCTGTCGGCTGAGGCTGTGCAGCACGCCGCGGGTGCGGAAGTACGCGCGACCCACGCGGCGCGTGACGGGGTTGGACGTGATGGCGCGCCTGGCGTTCTCGTCCGACTCGCGCACCGCCGCATAGCCCCAGTCGCGCATATTCGCCTCGTAGGCGGCGATCGCGGGCACGAGTGGGGCGCCGTCGCGGACGGCGATGAGGTGCTCGGCAAGCTCCGCGGCGTCCCGGAGCGCGCTGTTGGCGCCGAGGCCCCCGACCGGGGTCATGTTGTGGATCGCGTCGCCCAGCACGGTGACGGTCGTGCTGGGCCACGGGTCGATGACGGTGGACCGCCGGAACCGCATGCTGGCGACGGTGGCCGGATCGCATTCGGCGAACATCCGACGCAGCGTCGGATGCCAGTCGCTGACCCTGTCGACCGCGAGCTTCTGCAGTGCGCGGCCATCGAGATCGACGACGTTCTCGGGGAGCGAGGAGTAGTCGGTGATCAGGCTGCACAAGACGTAGTCGTCGAGGGTGTCCATCAGCAGATCGGCGTCGACCCCGACTCCGGCGAGGCCAACCCCGCCTGCGACGGCCGAGCTCAGCGCGCTCCGGCCGGTGAACGCCGAGGCGAACATCGAAAAGTTGCCTGACTTCGGCATCACCATGGTCATCCCGCAGGCGAGGAACGAGGGCAGCCAGCTGCGCGTGTCGTCGTTCAATGGCAGCCTGGCCGCGAGCCCGCCCGCGTCGGAGAGAACTCGCTCGGCGTGCGGAAGATACTGCTTGCGGACGCGTGAGTTCGCGCCGTCGGCGCCGATCAGCACGTCGCCGGTCGCGCTGGTGCCGTCGGCGAAGTATGCGGTGACCGTGGCGTCGGCGGCGACGCTGTAGCGCTCGAACTCGGCGCCGAACCGGATGTCGTCGTCGAGGCCGGACAGCAACAGGTTGCGCAGCACGGTCCGGCTGACGCCGAACTGGCCGTCGGCGGGGTCGGAGGAGTCGCCGATCATGTCGCCGCGGGTGATGGTGAGGAGCTCCTGCAGCTTCTCGGTGCGGAACGTGATGCCGCCCGGCGGTGCGGTAGACGTGGCGACGAACGCTTCCCACAGCGGTGGCGGCAGGCAGCGGTGGAGCGCTCGGGAGCCGTGGGGATTGATGTTGACGCGATACCCGTCGAGCCAGTCGGCGGCGTCGCGGTTGCGTTCGCAGATCTGCACGTCGATACCGCCTGCGGCGGCGAGTGCCTGGCCGAGGGCGAGACCCCCGATGCCCGCGCCGATGATCAGTACGCGCAGTGGTGCTTCGGCCATGACGGACTCCTAGTCTCCTGCGGCGAGCGCGATGGGCAGCTCGGCGATGACACGGTCGTGCCAGGTGATCTCGGCCTCGAGCCGGATGGTGTGGTGTGCGAAGCTCAACGGTTCGGTGCCGCGGAGGTAGGGCTTGGCCTGGGCGTAGAGCAGCTGCCACGCGTCGAGCTCGGCCTGCAGCGCCGCCCTGCGGTTGGTGAACGCGGTGATGACGGCATCGGGGCCGAGTTCGGCGCTGTACTGCAGCGCGAGGTCGATCGGGTCGGGCCGCAACCGGACTTCGCGCAGGACGTCGTCGCGCAGCACGTTGAGCTCTTGGCGACCGACATCGGTGATCGCGTAGACCGTGCGGGCGGGCATGTTGCCCGGACGCTCGGTGCGGACGGCCTCGATGATCCCTTCGTCGGCCATTCGGTTGAGCGCGCCATACAGCGAACCGACCTTGATGTCGGTCCAGAGCTCGGTGCGGTTGGTCTGTGCCTCCCGCCGGATCTGGTGGCCGTGCATCGGTCCCAGCGCGGCGAGAGCTCCGAGGATGTACAGCCGGACACTGCTCATGGGTGCTACTCAAACACGAGTACTCGATACTAGTCAAAACCGAGTACTCGTGTTCAAGGTTCGAGACGTAGGTTGCGGCAGGGTGACCCTGCTCCCATCACCGCTCACCAGTGCGACGGCGCTGCCGGATGTCAGATCGACGGCGCGATCAGCTCGTCGGCGACCCAACGAGCGACGTCGGCGGGGTAGGGCGGAGGCAGTACCAGGACGATGTGCCGGAAGCCTGCGTCGAGCGCCTCAGTGATCGCGCCCCGGGCGGCGCTGGGCTGGTCGTAGGACAGCGACAGGACGATCGATCGGGTGATGGACGCAGGGTCGCGGCCGATCTCGGCGCAGTAGCGGTCCAGCTCGTCCTGCAGTTGGGACGGGCGCGGGGCCGCGGAGATGGCGGCTTCGGTCGCCGCTCGGGAGGGGCCCGCGGCCGAATCGCTGGGCGCCACGCAGGTGGTGGACCGGGCGGGCGACGTCGCCGCGCAGGTGCGCAAGCACTATCCGGACGGGGTGGACGTGTGCATCGACCTCGCAGGGCCCCAGGCGTGGGACGCCGCGCTGGGCACGGTCGGGGACGGGTGGCGTTTCGTCACCACCTCGCCCGCCGCGCTGCCTGAACCAGGGCGGGGGATTACTGCCGAGTCGGTCGGCGTGCAACCGGATGCCGCGGCGCTGGCCGAGTTGGCGAGGTCGTGTGCGAACGGCGAGCTGATCTCCCGGGTGGCCGAGGTCGTCCTCTTCGACGATGCCGTGGAGGCGCTCCGGTCACTGGGCCATGAGCCCACGTCTGACGATGATCCTTGTGCTCGGGGCGTTCGTCGCGCTGGGTCCGCTCACCATCGACATGTACCTGCCTGCGCTGCCTGCGATCACGGCCGACCTGGCGACAACGTCGTCGACGGTGCCCCTGACGCTCACCGGAACACTGGTGGGGCTGGCATTGGGACAGCTGGTGATCGGCCCGCTCTCCGACTCCCTCGGCCGCCGACGCCCGCTGTTGGCAGGCGCCGCGCTGCACGTCGCGGCCTCGTTAGCGGTCACTGTCACCCCGAACGTCGCGGTTCTCGGGGCGCTGCGGGTCCTTCAGGGCGTGGGCGCGGCGGCGGGCACCGTCATCGCCCTCGCGATCATCCGCGACCTCTACACCGGACGCGCTGCCGCCACCATGTTCTCGCGGCTGATGCTGGTCATGGGCGTCGCCCCGGTGCTCGCCCCGACCCTGGGCGGCGAGTTGCTGCGCGTCACCTCATGGCGTGGCGTTTTCGTCGCGCTGGCGGTCTACGGGCTGCTGGTGTTGGGGGCGGCCGCGCTCGCGTTGCGCGAGTCGCTGCCGCCCGAAGACCGGAGCACCACGGGAATCCCCTCGACGCTGCGCACCTACGGCAGGCTGCTGCAGGACCGCGTGTTCGTCGGCTTGGTGCTCGCCGCGGGCCTCACGATGGCAGGGCTCTTCGGCTACGTCGCGGGCAGCTCGTTCGTCTTCCAACAGCAGTTCGGGCTCAGCCAGCAGCAGTTCGGCATCGCGTTCGGCGCAGGCGCGGTCTTCCTCATCGCGGCTACCCAACTCAACGCCTACCTGCTGCGCCGGTTCGATCCGGGCACGCTGCTCCTCGCCGCGCTGATCGGTGGCTCCGTGGCCGGGCTGGTCCTCGTGGCCACAACCGTGACCGGTGTGGGCGGAATCGTCGGGGTGCTCGTGCCGATGTTCGGCGTGCTGTTCGCCGTCGGGCTGGCCCTGCCCAACGCGCCCGCGCTCGCGCTGGCCCGCCACGGCCGCGCGGCAGGCACGACCGCTGCCCTGCTCGGGGCCGTCCAGTTCGGCGTGGGTGCGCTGGTGTCACCTCTGGTCGGGATTCTCGGCAACAACGCCCCCGCCATGGGCGCTGTGGTCGCCAGCGGGATGGTGCTGGCGCTGGCCGTGCTGGTCCTCGTCGTCCGGCCCTGGCGCCTCGCAGCCGCCGAGGCGCAGTTCGCCGCCCCGGCCGTCGACACCTCAGATGTCGACCACAGCGTCGTCGTAGAGGCCCACTGACTCCACTGTGGTCGGCAGGTTCGGGGCCGGGGCGAGCACGGGCGCGTCGTCCTGCAGGTTCACGATCCACGGCACGCCGTCGGTCCATGGCTGGTGGGCACGTGGCGCGTGCCGATGCCGGTGAGATGGCGGATGTCCCAGCCGCTCTCGGGAGGCAGGATCGTGCCCATGTCGCCGACGCTGCGCCGTTCGCCCAGCAGCAGGATGCCCACCGAATAGAGGTCGATCGCCATGTCCTATGCCCACACCGCGGCAGGCCCGACGTCCGCCCGCCGACATGCCTGGATCACCGTGCTCGTCATCGGCGCGGCCCTGTTCGTGGCGATCGAACGGACGCTCGTCGCGACCAAGAATCCCAACTTCGTCCCCTCTGCGATCCTGGTCGGCGCGGCGATCGTCCCCGCCGCGTTCCTGACCTTCGTCTACGGTCGCAGGCTCGCCTACGACGTCACGTTCCCGGTCGTCGCATCCGCGGCGTTCTTCGGCGGCGTGATCGGCACGGTCGTCGCGGGCACCTTGGAGTTCGACGCGCAGCGCGACCTCGGGTTCCTCCCGATGGCGGGCGTCGGGCTGATCGAGGAGACCAGCAAGCTCCTCATCCCACTCGCGGTGCTGATCTTCTTCCGTCGGTACCGCACCAGGGCCGACGGCCTGCTCATCGGCGTCGCGGCGGGCGCGGGGTTCGCCGCGCTGGAGACGATGGGCTACGGGTTCGTCACGCTGCTGCAGTCGCAGGGCAGCATCACCGAGACCGTCGACGTCCTGCTGCTGCGCGGGTTCATGAGCCCCGCCGGGCACATGGCGTGGACGGGCATAGCCGCGACCGCGCTGTACGCCGCGGCGGAGTCGGGATGGACGGGCCGCAGGGTCGGCGGGTTCGTGGGCGCGTTCGTCCTCGCCGTGGCCCTGCACACCGCCTGGGACAGCCAGGCGTCGCTGATCGGCACCGCGATCGTCGCGGTCGTCAGCCTCGTGGCGCTCGGCTGGACAGTCCATCGCACCGCTGTCGGTCCTCGTCAGGCGGCACGGGACTGAAGAGCGCCCGCGGCTAGCCCGACATCACCCAGCGGATGCCCTGGGTGACGATCCAGCCGCCGCCGCGGACCAGCGTCGGCTCCACGAGCGGGAGGTAGGGCAGCCGGAGCGGCGCGCGGGCCCAACGGGGCAGCAGCTCCACCGCCGCGGCGGCGAGCAGCGCGTAGGGCGCGCGGGCGGCGAGCGCGAGCGGAGGGTCGAGCAGCAGGAACCGGGCGGTCGAGCGGGCCTCCGGGGTGCCTGCGAGCTCCGGACGGAATACCGCGATCCGACGGGCGAGCGCTTCCTCGGTCTGTGGTGGGTCGAGGACGCCGAGCTCGCGCGCGATGCGGGCGGTGTCGGCGACATAGCCGTCGCGGCCCGCCTGGTCGAGCGGGCGTGAGCCGTGGCGCTGATGGGCGCGCAGGAAGCTGTCGATCTCCGCGATGTGCACCCACTCCAGCAGGTGCGGGTCGGCCGCCGAGTAGGCCCGACCGTCGGGCGCGCGGCCGCGGACCCTCGCGTGCACCGACTTGATCCGGTCGATCGTCTCGCGCGCCTCGGCCTCGGGACCGAACGTGGTGGCGGCGAGGAAGTAGCTGGTGCGGGCGAGCCTGCCCCACGGGTCTCCGCGATATCCGGAGTGCCCGGCGACCCCGGCCATGGCCAGCGGGTGCAGCGACTGCAGAAGCAACGCGCGCAGACCACCCACGAACATCGACGCGTCCCCATGCACCCGCCTGATCGGGCGATCCTCGGGGAACCAGCGCGGGCCGGGCGCGCTGTGGATGCGCACGCGCCTGCTGGGCCCCTCGTCGCCCGCGACCTTCTGGAAGAGCTCAGCCCCGAGGCTCGCGCGCAGGTCGGCGATCCGGCCGGAGAGCGAGCCGACTCCGGGAACCCGCAGATCGACCACACCGCCATCATCCGGGACCGGTCCCGCCCCGGCTACCCGACGGGACAGCGCGAGATGTGCGAGGTCGGGGTCGGGCGGTGGTGGGCCACCTCGCAGACCCTGTGGTGTCCTCGCAGAGGTTGGGCCCGCAAATGCCGGTCACTGAAGGGTGCGCCCGCGGAGTGCGCAGAGTGAGCGGGCCCCGCAAGGACCGCACGCTCGACCCGCCCGCCGCGGTGATCGCCGCATGTGGTGCCAAGAGCGCGGCGGTGCGCGGTCAACACCATTCTTGACGATCATGGCCCGGCTGCGGCCTCCCCGGGGGACGGTGATCGCCAAGGCTGGGGCATGACGGCCATTTGGCCCTCATGTCCCGCAACCGGCGATCAAGTGCTCGGCAGCAGGCTTACGGGCGGCGGCGACGGTCAGAAACGCAGACCACCACCGACAGCCCCGCGGCCGGCCCGAGTCCCGCGAAGCAGGCGCGCGGCGATACGCACTGCGTACCCCACTGCCTGCGGCTGGCCGAGTATCAGGCAGGCCGCGGGGGGCTCCTCTTCACAAGGCGTGCAGAGGATGGAGATTATTGTGTCGCTCGCGCTCGATATCGGTGTGACGCCGCTCCGCATTACCGATGGAGATCACGGAGGCCCGGCCCCCGTAAGAAGTCTCGACCACCTGCGCGGGGCGGAGCGCGAATGGCTGGATTTCTTCGCGGGACTGTTCTCTGATCCGCCTGCTGTTCTCCCGTGCGAACAGATCGCCCGAATGCTCTGCGCGACATTTCGATCTCAACTCTGTTGTTACGTGGACGCCGCAGAAGACCC
Organism: uncultured Actinomycetota bacterium; assembly: GCA_963826705.1. Classification (GTDB taxonomy): domain Bacteria; phylum Actinomycetota; class Actinomycetes; order Mycobacteriales; family Pseudonocardiaceae; genus Pseudonocardia. Next base: position 158,219 of record CAWGYF010000022.1, on the reverse strand, counting down.
GGTTGCGGGTGGCGTTGCCTGGGCAGGCGACAGCACCGAAGCCCGTTCCGCGGCGGGAGTGGACGAGGCTTCCCGGCCGGCGTATCTGGACCACCTCTTGCTGCCCACGACGGCTCCCTTCGCCGCAGCAGTGACGTTCGTGCTGGGCCGCGACGTTGCGTACGGCGCGGCCGAACGGCGCCTGGCGGCGACCTTGGCTTCCCTGATCGATGCGCTCAACGTCCTGGTTCATGCGGAGACGGGCGTGGCCCCCGACCGCGCGGAGCCGATCTCGTTGACCCCACGGGAGCAAGCCGTACTCGCGTTGCTGGGCGAGGGCCTGACCGCCGTTGCGATCGCCCGCCGACTCCGGATCAGCAGTCGCACCGTGCACAAACACCTTGAGCGGACCTATCGAAAGCTGGACGTCAGAGACCGGTTGGAGGCCGTTCTGATGGCCCGTCGACTCGGTCTTCTCGCGCACTGAGGACATTCGCCGTCGGTCAGATGCCGGTCGGGTGTGGACGTCGGCTCCCGCCGGGCTTCGCCAGCGCGCCGACGGTGAGCAGGATGTTGGCGTAGTGGCGCTCGTCGCCCGTGGCGACCGTGGCGGCGAGGTCGGGCGACCGGCAGGCGATGCGGAACTGCTCGCGCCCGACGACGTCGACGGGCACGTCGGGGCCGCTGGTCGCGCTCCAGCAACGGGGAGGGGCTGCCGTCGTCAGGGGCCATGAGCGTGGCGCGCTCGAAGGGGGCGGCTTCGACCAGCGTGGCGAGCACGTGGTCGACGGTGAGCAGGCCGGGGCGCAGGTTCAGATGGATGACGGGCGCGGCGGGTCGGGTGCCCGTGTGGTGGGCGTAGTTGCCGTCGGTGATGAGGATGGTGCTGCCGTGGCCTGCGCCTGCGAGGGCGGCGAGCAGTTCGGGATGAACGAGGTGGTAGCGCAGCACGGTGGCTCCTCGGTCGGGACGGGTCAGGTGCGCGGCGTCGCCCGGGTGCGGGCGGGGAGGCGTTGGGCAACGACCACGAGAAGCAGCAACGCACCGCTGATGACGGACTGGAAGTTGCTGTCGCGGCCCCCGATCTGGTCGATGACGTTGGCGATGACGTTGCGCAGCAGGACGCCGACGAGGGTGCCGAGGATGCTGCCCGCGCCTCCGGTGAGCAGAGTCGTGCTGCCCTCACTGGTCAGCGTGAGCAGCAGACCAGGGGCGAACAGCAGGCTCGCCAGGGTCACGATGAACGGCGCGAGGCCGAGTCGGGCCACCAGCAGCCCGTTCACCAGTCCGATGAGCCCGCACACCACGAGGGGGAGGCCGACGGCCACCAGCGGGCCCGCCTGTGAGCCGTACGCGGCCAGCCTTCGCTCACCACGATCGCCCCCGACAAGGCCGCGATCGCCGCGGCCGCCGTGAACCTTCTCCACCGGGACGGTGCTGGCGAACGACCTCCACCGCAGGACGTCATGACCTCGTTCACCCTGGAGATCCGCGAAAGCAGCGTCGGTCGCCCCAGCGGGATGACCGACGGCCACCGCACTAGCTGCGCGTCCAGGACACTGCTCGGGATCGGGTGCCCCGCCCGTGTACGCCCTCCGGATGACCAATTCCAAGGGGTGTCGGTCCGTCGGTAGCGCCCGGTGAGGGGATGTCGGCCGAGCGCGACGTGGGCGGGGTCCACCGATGATCGAACCCCGCTGGTGTGAACCTCGCGCGCTGATCGGCCTGAGGCGCGCCGCGGCCAGTGCGTTCCCCTGCGCCGCGCCGCACCGACGCTTTGGAACTGGGGACTAGGGCTGGACCGGCGGCTTGGGGGCCACCGTCAGACCGTTGGCGAGCTGCGGCCAGCCGTCGGCGGACCAGTTCAGGGTGCGCAGGCCCAGGCGTGTGGCACCGTTGGCTTTGGCGTCGTAGTAGTGATACGCGAGGACGCCGCCTGCGATCGACTCGCCGCCGGGACCGACCTCCCGCCCGTTCGACGCCAACAGGCCGGTGCCGCCGCCGTCCATGAGGTCGTGGCCGTCGCGGTCGACGTAGGGCCCCGTGACCGCCTTGGACCGCCCGACGACGATCCGGTAGGTGCTCTGCAGGCCCGCGCAGCACTTGTCCCACGACGTGAAGAGGTAGTACCAGCCACCGTGCGAGATCATCGCGGCGCCCTCGATGGCGTTCAGCGGCAGCTTGCGATCCGCCAGATGCAGCCGGTCCGGGTCGGGCGACCGCTTGCCGGACGGCCACTGCAATTGCACCATCTGGATCCCGCTCCAGTAGGAGCCGAACACCAGCCACGGCGTGCCTGCGGCGTCCTCGATGACATCGGGATCGATGGCGTTGAAGTCGCTTGCGGGGACGGAGCGGACGACCTTGCCCTGGTCCACCCACTTGTAGCCGGGGGCGGCCGGATCGAGCGTCGTGTTCGTGGCGAGCCCGATGACGGAGTTGTTGTGGCCGAGCGTGGAAACGGCGTAGTACAGGTAGAAGGTGTTGCCGTGCCGGAAGACCTCTGGCGCCCACATGGAGTCCGTGCCGGGCACCATGTCGGTGGCCCACGAGGGAATCCCGTTCCACATCGTGCCCGCGTAGCCCCAGGTACGGCCGTCGTCGACCGACTTGCGGACCTGGACGGCGCCGCCCCCCGTGCCCGGGAGGCCGGAGGAGTACACGTACCAGTCGTGGGGCCCCAAGCCCCTGGCGAGCGCGGCATCGTGTGCGTTGAGGTCACCCGTGGGCTGCACGGTGGCCGGGGCGGGTGCAGCAGGAGCGGGGGCCGCCTCCGCGGCCGCGGCGGTCGACGTCGTCGTCACCGATGCGGTGATCAACAGCGCAGCGGCAACGGTCAACACCTGGGGTATCAGACGCACGGTCACGTTCCTTTTCACCCGTCAACGGGCCACGCCCGACAGCGTGCGAACGGTAGCCCCACCAACCTCAACCGCCTCTCACGACACGCCAGCCTCAGCCTTACCTTCACCCGAATGGGGATCAGCGCGGGGTGCCAGCCAGCGGCTCGCCGGGAGGACAAGCGGCCGTCGGTCCCAGCCGGGTGGCCTGGCTGCGATGCCGGTGACGGTGAGTCGACCGCCTGCGCACACCGAGCCGGCCGTTGGTGCACGCCCGGAGGCACTACTCTGGTGCCATGCGACTGCTCGACATCGTGTTGGCGTTCCTGTTACCCCCGCTGGTCGTCGCGCTACGGACGGGCTCGGTCAAGAAGACGATCATCGCGATCATCCTGATGCTGCTCTTCCACATCCCGGCGATCATCTACGCGCTGTATGTCATCAGCCAGACCGACCGGCACGTCGTCGGCCCCGGCTCGTAGGCGGCGCAACGGAACGAGCCCGCCTCCCAGCAGGGAAGCGGGCTCGTGGTGAAGCGGTGATCAGATGACGCGCACACCCGTGGCCTGGGGGCCCTTGGCGCCCTGGCCGACCTCGAACTCGACGCGCTGCCCCTCGTCCAGGCTGCGGAAGCCGCCTGCGTCGATCTCGGAGTAATGCACGAAGACATCAGCCCCGCCACCGTCGGTGGCGATGAAACCGAAGCCCTTTTCGCCGTTGAACCACTTCACAGTTCCCTGTGCCATTTCTGCTCCTCGCAGGTGGGTGGGCCCGCAACGTGCGGTGCCCGGCCGACCTTCGGCGGCGAGGTAACCGGCATCACGTGACGCAAGCCCTCGGCACCAAATCAGGTTCACGCGGCGTGCAAACACGAACACCGAAACTGAACGACCATCTGTATTGAACCACATCGCGCGGCCGGGACGGTCGGCGGAGCGCCCGGCCACGCGATCGAGTTCGCGCCGCGGCTCACCGTGCTCGGTCCTCGGCGCTGCTGCTGTGGACTGATCGGCTCGCTCAGCCGGTCGCGGCGCCGCGGTAGGGACGGAAGAACGCGCGCAGCTCCTCCGCGTAGAGCTCAGGCTCCTCGAACGGCGCGAAGTGGCCGCCGCGCGTGGGCTCGGTCACTCGCACGACGTTCGCGGTCCGTTCGAGCCAGGCCCGTGGCGGGCGGACGACGTCGCCGGTGAACAGCGAGAAACCCGACGGCACCTCGACGCGCCTGGCGTGCTGCTCGGCGGGGATCGCGGCGTTCGCGTGGTACATGCGCATGGCCGACCCGATGGTCTCGGTGAGCCAGTAGATCGTGACGTTGGTCAGGATCTCGTCTTTGGTGAAGCGGGCCTCGACGTCGCCGCCGCAGTCGCTCCACGCGCGCAGCTTCTCCACGATCCAGGCCGCCAGCCCGGCCGGGGAGTCGTTCAGCCCGACGGCCGCGGTCTGCGGCTTCGTGCGGTGCATCGCCGCGTAGGCACCCTCGGACGCACCCCAAGTCGCCGCTTCCTTGAGCCAAGCGCGTTCTTCCGGCGCGAGGTCGGCCGGGTCGCCCGGGTAAACCGGAAGGCCCGCGTCAGTGCGGTGGACGGCCACGACCCGGTCCGCGTGGTCGAGCCCGAGGTAGCGGCTCACGTGGCTGCCGAGGTCCCCGCCCGCGGCGCCGAAGCGGTCGTAGCCCAACGCCGTCATGAGCTCCGGCCACAGCTGCGCGACCTGGCGCGAGTCGAGTGCCGAGCCTTTCGGGCGGTCGGAGTAACCGTAGCCCGGTATGCAGGGAACAACGACGTCGAACGCGTCGGCGGGGTCGCCGCCGTGCGCGGCCGGGTCGGTGAGCAGCGGGACCACCTTCACGTACCGCCAGAACGAGTCCGGCCAGCCGTGGGTCAGCACGAGCGGCAGCACCGGCCCGGCAGGCGCGGCGGCGCGCGCGTGGATGGCGTGGATGCCGAGGCCGTCGAGCCCGACCCGGACCTGGGGGAGGGCGTTGAGCGCCGCCTCCTGCGCGGGCCAGTCGAAGCCCTCCGCCCAGTAGGCGACGAGCTCGCGCAGGTAGTCCACGTCGGTCCCAAGCGACCAGCCCGCATCCTCCGGCGCGTCGGGCCAGCGCGTGGCGAGCAGGCGGGCGCGCAGGTCCTCGATCGCCGCGGGCGATGTGGTCGGTGTGAATGGCTCGACGGTCGGCATGCCGCGACACTAGGACAGCCCCAGCGCACTCAGACGTGCGAGTACGCGCCTGCCTCGAGGTCCTCGAGGAGGGTGGGCCCGGTCGGCGTCCAGCCGAGGAGCTCCCGCGTGCGGGTGCTCGAGGCCGGGATGTCCATGGCGAAGAAGCCGCCGATCCAGCCGAAATGGGCAGGCGCGTCCTCCGCGGAGATGGAGGCGGCGGGCACGCCCAGGGCCTGGCCGATCGCCTCCGCGATCGCGCGCGTCGGAACACCTTCCTCGGCGACCGCGTGCAGGAGCGAGCCCGCGGGTGCCTTCTCGAGTCCGAGGGTGACGAGGCGTGCGGCGTCGGAACGGTGGACAGCGGGCCAACGGTTCGCGCCTTCGCCAACGTAGCCCGCGACTCCCTTTTCCCGCGCGATACCGACGAGCGCGGCGACGAAGCCGTGGTCGCCTGCGCCGTGCACGGTCGGCGCGAAGCGCACGCTGACCGAATGCACGCCACGGGCGACGTAGTCCAGCGCGAGGTTCTCGCTGCCGCCGCGGGGAGAGTCGACACCGTGGAACGGCGAGGCATCGTCCTCGGTGCCCGGGCGCCCGCTGGCCAGCGCGACGACACCTGAGGCCAGCAGGAACGGGCGGCCCGAACCCTCGAGGATCTCCCCGATCGCCTCCACCGCCGCCCGCTCCGCACGGTTGGAGACGTCCGGGTTGTTGAAGTCGTGCTTGTTGGCGAGATGGACAACGGCCTCGGCGTCCGCTGCGCCCGCCCGGATGCCTGCGATGTCGTCGAGGTCGCCGCGGCGGACCTTGGCGCCCTTGGCCTCCAGTGCGGCGGCGGACGCGTCGGAACGTGCGAGACCGACAACGTCGTGACCGGCCGCGAGCAGCTCGTCGACGGTGGCGGAACCGATCCAACCGGTCGCGCCGGTGACAAAAACACGCATGAGCGGATCTCCCTTGAAGCACCGGTTGCCCGGCGGGTGAGTGATGTCAGGAACTGCCGTCAGCATAGCGCTTCACGTCAGCGGCTGTCATCAGTACGCTCGTGGGTATGGCCCGATGGGAGCCCGGCGCGAGGGAACGCCTGCAAGCGGCCGCGCTGGAGCTCTACGTCAAGCAGGGCTTCGAGCAGACGACCGTCGAGGAGATCGCCCGAGCCGTCGGCTTGACCGAACGCACCTTCTTCCGGCACTTCGCCGACAAGCGCGAGGTGCTGTTCGACGGACAGGAACAGTTGGAGCAGGCCTTTCTGGACGGCGTGAACGCGGTCCCGCCGGACGCTTCTCCGCTGGAGATGGTCGCCTCCGCATTGGCGACGTCGGCCGGGTTCTTCTCGGACGAACGACGGCGCTGGTCACGGCAGCGACAGTCGGTCATCACGGCAAACCCCGCACTCAAGGAACGGGAACTGCTGAAGATGGCGGCGTTGGCGGCGGCGGTCGCCGGGGCCCTTCGTGCGCGCGGCGTCGCCGGACGGGCGGCCGTCCTCGCGGCGCAGTCCTGTGTGACGGTGTTCGGCGTGGCCTTCGAGCAGTGGATCGCCGAGGGGGAGACGCGGTCGATCGCGGAGGTCGAGCGCGAGGTGTTGGGTGATCTGGGGGCGCTGACCGCCGGTGGTGGATGATCGCGGCGAGCCGTACCTGGGGATGCGGCCGACTCGCCGGGGCGGGCTGGGCGACTCACCGGGGCGATGCGGCCCACTCACCGGGGCGGGCTGGGCGACTCACCGGGGCGATGCGGCCGACTCGCCGGGGCGGGGTGGGCGACTCACCGGGGCGGGGGCGGTTCCTCAGTCGAGCTTCTCGAGCGCGGTTGTCATTGTGCCGACCAGCTCGTCGCCGAGCCGGTCGAACTCCTTCTTCATCAAGGGATCGGCCAGCTTGGCGAGGCCGTGGAACACCACGTGGGCGTGGTAGGTGATGGTCGTGCCGCCACCGTCGGTCGCGGTGAAGGAGAGGGTGTCGGTCGACGTCGCGGTCTTGTTCTTCCCGACGAAGACGAGCTGATCGTCGGCGACGGCATCCAAGCGGTAGGTCAGCGTGGTCTCCCGGCCCCGGAACTCCGAGACGTTGCGCCACTCCGTCCCCACCTCGACCGGTCCGCCGGTGGTCTGGGTGCACGAGACCGTCCCGGGATCCCACGACTCGGCGTTGGCGAAGTCCTTCAGGTAGCTCACCACTTTCGGGAGCGCCGTGGGGACGGTGAAGCTGCGAGAGACGTCGACCATCAGATCAGTGTGGGCGCAGTGGGCGAAGCTGGCGCGTTGTGACCCGACCACGAGGCCGTTCAAGAGCCGTTCCCTTCCTGGACTTCCGCGCAGGACAGGGCGCCGAGCGCAATGCTCAACGTCGGTCAGATCGAGGTTCGGCTGCCGAGGACGCGGTCCAACCAGTCGGTCAGGAGGGCGCGCTCGGCATCGGTGAGCGTAGGAAGATTCGGCACGAGGGTCTTGAACGCGACGGCGACGGCGGCTGTGGTGTTCTCGGCCAGCGCGGGCACGTCGGTCAGGATCGCGTGCCGGACCGCGTCGTACATCGCGTCCGCGAGATCGAGGTCCCGCTCCTGGGCCGGTAGCGACAGCAGGGTGAGCACGGCACCGGTGCCCGCTGCGTGAATGAGCTCGACCGCGCGGCGCTCTGGGACCTGAAGTCGACCGATCGCCGCGATGCGACGCACCCGGGCCCGCAGGAGCTGCAGGCCCGCCGCCGCAGCGGATGAATAACGAGCACCGCGGCTCGGATCGGTGAGGAGCCCGAACAGTGCTGCGTTGGCGAGGCCGAAGCCGACGTGCAGGTCCCAGCCCGCCCGAAGATCGGCGATCGGGTCGGCGCTGTCGGCAATCTGGGCCTTGTCGGCGACATAGGCGGCGAACACATGCTCGGCGACGGCGTCGAGCAGCCCTTCCTTGTCCCCGAACAGCCGGTAGATGGTCGGGGCCTGTACGCCTGCTGCCTGGGCGACCGCGCGGGTGGTGACCGCGCTCGGACCCTGCTCGCGCAGGAGCTGCGCGGCAACCGTCACCAGGTTCTCGCGCGTCTCTCGCCTGCTGGGGGCGCCCGGCCTTGCGTCCAACACGTTTCCAACGATAACGCATCTTCGCTACGACTAGTTATCAGTGAGACCATGGGTGCGGTTTCGTCGATAACAGTGTGCCCGCGGCGCAAGCGAGCAAGGGCGTCTCCGGCGGGAAGAGACGGTCGGGGTCCCGCTGGGCGGCCGCCGTGATCGCCACAAGTGGTGTCGGTGGTGCAGATCTGTACATGTGAAACCACTATTGGCGATCACCGGCGCTCCCGACCCTCGCGATCAGCGCGGCGGGCCCCGGTTCGGCGTGCGACCGAGCCGAGCGTCCAACCGCCGGGTGCCCCAAACCGCCATGACGGCGCCGAGGACCGGTCGGCGCTGTCGAGTGACTGCCGGACATCGATACGCTGGCCTTCCGGACGTTCTGCGTTACACCGGCGGATACACGGGAGGCAGGCATGAGCACGGTCACGACCACCGACGGCACGGAGATCTTCTACAAGGACTGGGGCTCGGGTCAGCCGATCGTCTTCAGCCATGGCTGGCCCCTGTCCAGCGATGACTGGGACACGCAGCTGTTGTTCTTCCTGGGGCACGGCTACCGGGTCATCGCCCACGATCGACGTGGGCACGGCCGTTCGACACAGACCGCTGACGGTCACGACATGGACCACTACGCCGACGACCTGGCTGCGGTGACCTCGCACCTCGATCTTCATGACGCGGTCCACGTCGGCCACTCGACCGGCGGCGGCGAGGTCGTGCGCTACATCGCCCGCCACGGGGAGGACCGCGTCGCGAAGGCTGTGTTGATCAGCTCCGTGCCGCCGCTGATGGTGCAGACCGAGGCCAACCCAGGCGGCTTGCCGAAGAAGGTTTTCGACGACCTGCAGGCTCAACTGGCCGCCAACCGGTCGGAGTTCTACCGCGCGTTGCCCTCCGGGCCGTTCTACGGATACAACCGGCCTGGCGTCGAACCGTCCGAAGCGATCATCGAGAACTGGTGGCGCCAAGGCATGACGGGCGGGGCAAAAGCACATTACGACGGCATTGTCGCATTCTCGCAGACGGATTTCACCGAGGACCTCCAGAAGATCACCGTGCCCGTGCTGGTGATGCACGGCGACGACGACCAGATCGTGCCTTACGCCGATTCCGGACCACTGTCGGCGAAGCTTGTGCGAAACGGCACCCTGAAGACTTACGCGGGTTTCCCGCACGGCATGCCGACAACCGAGGCCGAGACGATCAACGCCGACCTGCTCGCGTTTATCCGGTCCTGACGCCGATCCCGTCCAAACCGACGTGCGACGCGGCTACGGCAGGGTGAGCTCAAAGCCATACCGCTCGGCCATAGCCGCGTCGGCGGGGTCGATGAGCCGGTGGCCTTCCTGCCGCAACCGCTCGTTGATCGCATCGAGATGGACGCGCACGATCTCTTTCTCGGCCTCGGTCGTGACGCCCCGATGCGGTCGGCCCGCGTGCTCGATGGAGGAGTAGTCGATGCGCGCGCTCGGAGTCCTCGCGCGCGCGGTGGCAGGCTTCACCTCCTGCATGCCGTTCGCAATGAGCGTGGGCATGTCATCCTCGCCACGGGCCATCGCGTCGAAATCTTCACGCTGCATCGTGACTTTGCGCGCGTCCTTGCCGTCTTCGTAGACGGTGAGAAGCACTGTGTCGATCTCGAGGTCGTCGATGCCTTTGAGCTCCTCGGGCAGGCAGTCGAGGGTGACCCTCCGACCGGCTGGAAGCTCGGAGTGCCGTTCGACGACAATCCGCGCGTAAGGCATTCCAGGTTCGATCATCGCATTGCTCAGGTCGGAGAACTTGACGAGCCGGTCGGCCACTATTGCGCCTTTCTCTGCCGGGGAGGAAGTGAATTCTAGCAGCGGCCTTGGCCTGACCGCGAAGGCCCACGCCGACGGTCGCGGACGGCCCGTCGCCGTCTACAAGTCCACGCACAGGTGGCCGCGGTAGAGGTCGGCCCAGCGCCCGCGGCGCCGGTCGGGTATGACGACGGGATGAAGTTCGGGATCGCCACGTTCATCACCGATGAGGGCATCAGGCCCGACGCGCTGGGTCGCGCTCTTGAGGAGCGGGGTTTCAGCTCGCTGTTCGTCGCCGAGCACTCCCACATCCCGGTCAACCGGGAGTCGCCCTATCCGGCCGGAGGGGAGCTGCCGCGCAGGTACTACCGCACGCTGGACCCGTTCGTCGCGCTGACGGCGGCGGCCGCGGTGACGTCACGGCTGGTGCTCGGGACCGGGATCGCGCTGCTGCCCCAGCGGGATGTCATCCACACCGCGAAGCAGGTCGCCAGCCTCGACCTCGTGTCCGACGGGCGCGTTGCCTTCGGGGTCGGCGTGGGGTGGAACCGGGAGGAGATGCGCAACCACGGCACCGATCCCGCCACCCGCGGAGCACTGGTGGACGAGCAGCTTGCTGCGCTGAAACAGATCTGGACCAGCGAGCAGGCCGAGTTCCACGGCAAGCACGTCGACTTCGACCCGATCTTCCTCTGGCCCAAACCAGTGCAGCAACCGCATCCGCCGATCTACCTCGGCGGGGAGAGCAGAGCAGCGCTGCGGCGGTTGGCGACCTACGGTGACGCGTGGCTGCCCCGTTCGCACACCGCGCCCGAGGAGATCCGGCGCGTGCGGGAGTGGTTGGTCGAGCAGGGCCGCGAAGGTGTTCCGTTCACGGTGTTCTCGGCAAGCCCCGACGAGCGGGCCCTCGCGGGGTACCTGGAGGCCGGGGTCGACGAGGTCACCCTCGCACTCGACACGCTCTCCGAAGCCGAGACGCTCCGGTCCCTCGACGCGCTGGCCGCGGTGGCCGACGCTCATCGGTGATCGACACGTCCTGCTCGTTACACCACAGATATCGCAGGTTGCCGCGTTCGGCGGGGTGTCGACCGTACTCTGCGGGGGTGGCGACACCGCCGGAGAACCTGAAACGCAGCTGTGGCAGCTGCGGCGTGACATGGTATGGCCCACTCAAGGCCCATTGCGGTCTGGGCGGCTGCCATCGAACGCTCCAGGACGTCGCCGCGTTCGACCGACACCGGGCGGCAGGTCGGTGCGTGAACCCGGCGACTCTCGGGATGGTTCTCGTCGGGGGCACATGGTGCGAACGACCGGTGGTCAGACGACGCTCGGCCAGCTGACCGCAGTCGTCGGGCTGCCGCACAGCCACTGGGGTGAGGGCCGTCACCGCGGTGATCGTCCGACGATCCGGTGTCGAGGTGAGCGAGAAGGAGCTCATCGCCCACTGCCGTGAACGACTCGGCGGCTTCGAGACCCCGAAGGCCGTCGTGTTCGTCATGCCCTGCCCGAGACAGTCGGTGGCAAGATCCTCAGAGTGCCCGGCACATGAGGCACGTGGCGGGGCGGGACAGGGTCTTCGCAGGGTCCGCTGTCGCTTCGCAGGGTCTGTGGACCCTGCGACGTGCATGCGCGGTCTGCGAAGTGGCCCTGGTGGGCGGCGATCAGCCCGGGGGAGGGTCAGGTCCCGCCGGGTGTCGCGCACCCCGGGGACACCGACTGCGCACCCCGCGGGGTGTCGCGCACCCCGTGCGCGGCGTGCGGGGTGCCGTCGCGGGGTGCGAAGTGGGCTGACAGCGACAGCGGCCCGGGTCTGCAGCAGGGTGGCCCTGCTGCGACTGGGTTGGAGCAGTGTCACCCTGCTGCGATGCGGACGTGGCCGGGGGACGGTCGTGGCGTGATCGCGGGAGGCTCGTCACGTCTGTTGGGCCGGTGATCGCCTGCTGTGGTGCCGGAGGTGCACCAGTGCCCTTGCGGCACCACTTTCGCCGATCATGCGCGGCCAACCGTCAATTGCCGGGCGCTGTGAAGGAAACGGTCCGTTTCGTCCCCTTCGAGGCGGCCCACCGGGCCATGGGATCTCTAAAGTGCAAGCTCCGTAGGGAGCACAATGCTCTCTACACCAGTTCCCCGGTGACATAGGGCCGGTCCACGATGTACTTGTCGGCTGTCGCGCCACCTCCTCAAGACTGCGCTCATCTTTACCGACGTGGAGGACTGCATGGCTCAGCGACGTGACCCGACCCCGATCCCGGGTCCGGATGCCTTCGCCCGAGTTAGTCGCGACGCCCGGCTCAGCCAGGCCGCCATCGTGCTGTCGTTGGGCGCCGCGGCCCGCGGACGACCGGACCGGGTGGACGACCCCACGGCGATCGGACTTCCCGAGGACCTCGCGCCGTTGGGGCGAACGGAGCCCATTCCCGTCGCGGAGGCGGCCGCGCCGCTGCCGGTCGAGCTCGCCGAGCACCTCGGCAACCGGCAGCTGCGGATCCCGTCGGCTACCAGCGTCGACCTCGTCACCCGCCTCGGCGACCAACCCGATCCCGTCACCGCCGCCGCGCTCGTCGAGGCCAACCTGCACAGCGAGAGCCGACTGGTCCGCACGGCCGCCGCCGTGGCCGCCCTCGACACCACGGGGCCACGCGAGGACATCCTCGACCTTCTGGTGGAGGGTGCCTCCCGAGGTGACACCCTGACCAGGGACATCGGCCGAATCGGCGTCGCGAGGGTCGACCCGCAGAACCGGGTGCTCCGCAATGTGGTCGGCCGCCCATCGGCGTTGACCGGCACCGACCGACCCTCCCACACAGCTGTGCTGACCCACGGCACCTTCGCCGCCATGACGCAGTGGTGGCAGCCTCATGGCAACTTTTACACCTACCTCGACGGCCTGGTCCCGCCGCTCAAGATGCACGACCCCAGCTTCAAGTGGAGCGGCCAGTACTCCGACGGCGCCCGCCAGCTCGCCGCGCAGCAGCTCGCCGCCTGGATCGTCGACCAGAACCTTCAGCAGCCCGACTTCTTCGCGCACAGCCACGGCGGAACGGTCGCCAACCTCGCCACGCGGGCCGGAGTGCAGTTCAAGCGACTTGTCCTGCTCAGCTGGCCGGTGCACGAGGAATGGTTTCCGGAGTTCGCGAACGTGCAGCGCATCATCGACATCAGGGTCCACCTGGACCTTGTGATCATTGCCGACGGCGGCGGCCAGACGTTCACCCCGCCGCCCGCACAGGCCGCCGAGGTGACTTCCCACGTCAACGGTTGGTTCGATCACTCCAGCACACACGATCCCGGCTATTGGGACCAGCACCAGCTGCCCGCCGCCCTCTGAGACCGCCTCCTGCACGTCCGGCCCGTAGGCTTTCGCCGTGGGCGCTCTCGCATCCGCCAAGCTCCTCGCTGCGAGCGCTACGTGGCGCCTGACGGGAGTGCCCGCCGCGGGCCAAGCCCTGTTGGCCGCGGTCACCCGCGGCGGCGAGGCCGAGCGAACGCTGGCGGGCATTCTCCTGGTCAAGGCAGGCGACCGGTCCGTCGCGCCGCTGACCGCGGCGATCATGGCAGGCAACACCGCGCCGGGTCTCTTGGACGTGCTCGCCAGCATCGGCACCGATTCTGCGCGGGACGCTCTGGTCAGAGTCGCACAGGGCTCGCAGGCGACCGTCGCACCCCACACTCGTCGCGCCGCCACCGAAGCGCTGCGCACACTCGACGCCATCCGAGACCGCCCCTCGACGTGAGGAGAAATGCCATGGAATTCCGCACGCTCGGTGGCACCGGGACGATCGTGTCGTCGCTTTGCCTGGGCACCATGACCTTCGGCAACGAGAGCAGCGAGGAGGTGGCGCACGCGCAGCTGGACCGCTTCTTGGAGCAGGGCGGCAACTTCGTCGACACCGCAAACGTCTACTCCCACGGCACCTCCGAAGAGATCATCGGGCGTTGGCTGGCCAAGCGCCATGACGTCCGCGACCGGGTTGTCATCGCGACCAAAGGCCGCTTCCCGATGGGCGAAGGGCCCAACGACGCGGGCCTCAGCCGCACGAGCCTGATCCGCGCGCTCGACGCCAGCCTCCGAAGGCTGCAGGTCGACACCGTCGACCTCTACCAGGCACACGCCTGGGACGCGTTGACGCCGCTGGAGGAGACACTGCGGTTCTTCGACGACGCGGTGACCGCAGGCAAGATCCGTTACGCGGGCGTCAGCAATTTCCTCGGTTGGCAGCTGCAGAAAGCCGCGATGCTGACCAGCGTCCTTGGCCTGACCCCGATCGTCACGCTGCAGCCGCAGTACAACCTGTTAGTCCGCGAGATCGAGTTCGAACTGACCGACGTCTGCCTGAACGAGAACATCGGCATTCTGCCGTGGTCACCGTTGGCGGGCGGGTGGCTGACCGGCAAGTACCGCCGTAACGAGGTTCCGAAGGGCAGAAGCAGGCTCGGCGACAATCCCGAGCGGGGGATGGAGGCCTACGCGCCGCGGAACGCGCAGGAGCGGACGTGGCAAGTCCTCGATGTGGTCGGCAAGATCGCCGAATCGCGCGGGGTGTCGATGGCGCAGGTCGCGCTGGCGTGGATGGCTGACCGGCCCGCGGTCACGTCGGTGATCCTCGGCGCCCGTACCGTCGAGCAGCTCGACGACAACCTGGCCACCGCCCACCTGCACCTTTCCGAAGCGGAGACCGAGCTGCTCGACAACGCAAGTGAGCCGATCGTCGGCGACTACCCGTATGGGCCCCAGGGGCGCCGACAACGGGCAAGCGGGCGTGAACTCTTCCACACCACCGGGGACGTCGACCGGCCATAACGCTACGTACTGAGTGGATTCCGGCAATCCGCTGGTTTGGTCAGATTGGGTGAAGGGGAAGATGATATCGGGAGCGGAGCGTAAGAGGGTGAGGTGGACGGGATGCCCGCGTGGGGCGAGTCCAGTGCAGTCCCCGGGGAGGTGTTCGGCGTGGATGTCTCTTTCACCGCTGTGCTGCGTGGCTATGACCGGGCCCAGGTCGACGCCGCGATCCAAGCCCTGATCGAAAAGCTGGACGTCGAACGCGAACGGGCTGCCGCCGCCGAGGCCCGGTTGGCTCGGGCCGAGGGCCGGGGCGAGGGCGGCGATGACGCCACGGTCGGGATCCACGCGCAGCGGGAAAAGCAGGCGCGCGGGGAAGCTGCGCCCCGGATCAACGGGGATGCCCATGCTGACGCCGATAACCTCCGGTGGAGGCGGGGACAGCGCGACCCCGTCGTCCCCGATGGCGAGCGGATGAGCGCCGATGCTCTCGCCGAGGCGAAGCGCACCTCCGCGATGATGATCGAGGCCGCAGAGCGGGACGCCCGGATGATCCGCGCACGCGCCGAGGACCATGCCGACCAGCTCCGCGGGCAAGGCGAGCATGCCGCGCGCCAGTTGGTGGAGCAGGCTCGCGCCGAGGTCGCGCAGCTGGTCGGGATCCGCAAAGGAGTGCGCGCGGAGCTCGATCGGCTCTCCCGCACGCTCGGGGGGATCCGCGAGGCGTTGACCTATGAGCTGCAGTCCATGCCGGACGACCCGGGCCGCAAGACCGCCGCCGACACCCCCGAGACCCCTTCCTCCGGCAACCGGGCACGGGTCACCGAGCGCTTCCGCCCCTCCGGCCTGAACCGACCGGGACCAGGCTGGGTGCCGGTACCGGTGCCCCGCTCCGACGCGGAGCCGTCGACCACCGGAACCGCGGAGACGGACACCGATCCGGCCCGCTGAAGCAACGGAGGTGGAGGCCGGCCGGGTGGGGCACCGACCGTCGCGGCGACGGCCTGCGGCGCATCAACGCCGCCTCGGCGCCCACCCGGCCCGACCTCGCACGGCTTCTGGTGTCGTCGCAGGGGATCGAACCCAATGCCAGCGACTTAAGGTTGGACGCCGGAAGCTGATGGTTGCAACGACCAGACAGCACGCGAGCTGTGATGATCGCTGGCTGGAGGGTGCGCACCGGGGAAGTGCGCGGGGTGAGCGGGCCGCCGCGAGGACCGCACGCTCGACCCGGCCGCCATGGTGATCGCCGCATGTGGTGCCCAGAGTGCGGCGCTGCGCCTCCGACACCACTCTCGACGATCATGGCGCTGCTGCGCCCGGCTGCGGGGCGCCCGGTGGACGGTGATCGCCAAAATTGTGACATAACGGCCATATATGGCCTTCATGTCACACAACCGGCGATCAACGCTCGGCGGCCACTCGGTGAAGTCGTCGTTGGGTCTGCGAAGTCGAGCCCGCCCGGCCGCCGCCCACTGGCCCCCGCCCGCCGCTCGCCGCCGTCCGCCCGCCGCCCGCCGTCCGCCGTCCGCCGTCCGCCGTCCGCCGCCGCTGTCCACCGCCGCCGCCGCCCGCTCGCTGCCCGCCGCCGCCGCCGCGCTCCTGCCGCTGGCCGCCCGCTGTCCACCGCCGCCGCCCCGCCCGCAGGCTCCTGCCGCTGGCCGCGCGCTGTCCGCCGCCGCCGCCCCGCCCGCAGGCTCCTGCCGCTGGCCGCCCGCTGTCCGCCGCCGCCGCCCCGCCCGCAGGCTCCTGCCGCTGGCCGCGCGCTGTCCGCCGCCGCCGCCCCGCCCGCAGGCTCCTGCCGCTGGCCGCGCGCTGTCCGCCGCCGCCGCCCCGCCCGCCGTCCGCCGCCGCCGCGCCCCCGCCGCCCGCTGCCCGCCGCCCGCCGCCGCCGCCCGCCGCCCGCCCGCTGGCCGCCCGCCCGCCGCCGCCCGGCCGCCCGCCGCCCGCCCGCCGCCCGCCCGCTGCCCGCCGCCCGCCCGCCGCGCGCCCGCTGGCCGCCCGCCCGCCGCGCGCGCCGCCCGCCCTCTGGCCGGCCGCCCGGCCCCACCTCGCAGGGCTTCGGTGTCGTCGCAGGCGACCCAACCTCTGCGAACACACCCCTGGGTCAGACGAAACATGGTGCCGGTGTGGCCGGTGGTACTCGCTAGGGTGGGCCCGGCGCGAGCGGATCGTCGATGGACTGGGCTGCGCCGCGCCTGACCGGAAATAGGCGATCCAGGCGGGCACACCAAACTTGCCGGTCCGCACAGACCCGCCCGGCGCCTATTTTCACGCCCGCGCGGCGTCCTCGCAAGGACATGGGGACTGATCCGAAAATAGGGTGCCCGTGAGGCTGGTGGTGCTGATGTCCGATTTTCTGCCCTGAAAGCCCGCCCGTCTCGGGCACAACCGCTGAGATGAACTCCAGGGGGCTACAGCGCGAGCGAGACCCCCACCAGGTTCATCTCAGGCGCAGGCATCACCGGCCGCAGCCCTCGAGAGTCAGGGATCCGCACCGCGGACGACAGATCGGTGACTTTCGGCCCGATCGTGCCGAGTTTCGTCCCTCCACGGGCGGCCCGCCAGGGTCATGAAGGTCTGCGAAGTCACTGCAGCAAAGTCGGGCAGGGCGGCCAGCGTGCTGGGAGCATCCGCGCCATGGCGAAGGACACTGCCGGGCTGCCTGCCGTCCTGCTGGCCGGCGGACCTGGCGCGGGGAAGAGCACGGTCGGCCGGGCGCTGGCAGGCAGGATCGGCGCCGCGCTCATCGACCAGGACACCGTGACCGGCGCGCTCGTCGCCGTCGTTGCGGAGCTGGTGGGCGTGCACGACCTGGACGACATCCGATTGGCCGGTCCGACCCGGCAGGCCCGCTACGAAGCGGTTCTCGCCGTCGCCGAGGACAACCTCCGGGCAGGCGTTCCGGTCGTGATGGTCGCTCCTTTCACCCGGGAACGGCGCGACGTCGACGCGTGGTCGGCGCTGCACCGCAGGCTCCGTGCGGCGGGGGGCTCGCCGCTGCTGGTGTGGCTGCGGCTGGAGCCGGAGACGGCGGCGCGACGGCTCAAGGCCCGTGGTACGGCTCGCGACCTCGCCAAGGCCCGCGATCTCGCTCGGGCGGGTGACCCCGCCTCGTTGGCGGCGACGTTGGACCTCGTCGAGCCGGTCGGCCCGCACCTGACGGTGGACGGGGAGCGCCGCACAGAGGATGTCCTCCGGAGCGTGCTCGCCGCGCTGGCCGAGCCCCTGCCCAGCTGCCGCGACCCGCGGCGGGCTGACGGGCCCTGACCCCTCGTGCGCGGAAAAGGTCGCTCTGGCCACTGCTTCCGCGCACGGGGAGAGTGCGCCTTGCTATCGATGGCACACCCCGTTCATACTTCAAGAGAGGCCGTGCCATCGATGGCAACGGCGCGGAACGCGTTTCGGAGGGGGTCGGGCGGTGGTGGACAGGAGCATCCTCCGGGACGTCGCGCAGGCGGCCGGGGTCAGCCTGCGCACCGCGTCCCGGGTCCTCAACGACGATCCGCGGGTCGCCGCGACCACCCGGGAGCGGGTCCAGGAGATGATGAAAGAGCTCCGCTACACGCCTGACCTGATGGCCCGCTCCCTGCGCGGCGGCACCGACGCGACCATCGGGTTGGTCGTCGAGTCGATCGCCGACCCGTTCTTCTCCGAGCTGATCGCGGCGGCCGAGTCCGCCACCTCCGAAGACGGCAAATCGGTGCTCGTCGCCTCGACGCACGGGGACGCGAGCCGCGAGCTCCGCGTCGTGACGGAGCTGCTGCGGCGGCGGGTCGCGGGGCTGCTGGTCGTCCCCACCGCCGGTGACCACTCCTGGCTCGCAGGCGCGGCCTCCCCGCTGGTGCTGGTGGACCGCCCGGCCCAGGGGCTCGACGCCGACGTCGTGGGCATCGACGACCAGCGAGCGGCCTTCGACGCGGTGTCGCACCTGATCGCCCACGGTCACCGCGACATCGCCTACATCGGCGACTACTCGAAGGTGGCCACCTCGGCGGCGCGGTTGGCGGGCTACCGCCAGGCTCTTGCGCACCACGGCATCGCCGTGCCGGAGCGGTTGGTGCACGCCGACTGCCCGACGCCGCAGTCGGCGGCGGCCGCCGTGAGCGGGCTGGTGGCCGACCCGCGCAGGCCCACCGCGGTGTTCAGCGCCGCGACGCGATGCTCGTTGGGCGTGGTGCCTGCCATGCACCGGCACCGCTGCACACACATCGCGCTCGTCGGGTTGGGCGACTTCGCCATGGCCGACGCGCTGGTCCCCGCCGTCACCGTCGTCGACCACTCCGGCGCTGCCGTCGGGCGCGCCGCGATGGCCAGGCTCACGCGGCGGATCCGCGAGCCGGATCTGCCTGCAGAGGCGGTCACGGTGCCGGTCGCCCTGCTCGAGCGCGGCTCAGGGGAGCTGCGCCCATGAGCGCCACGGAAGTCGTGATCGGCATCGACATCGGCACGACCACCTCGAAGGCGATGGTCCGTGACGTGGCGGGTCGAGAGACGGCGCTGGTGGACGTCCGAACGCCGTGGGCCATGGTCGCGGGGGGCACCGAGACCACGGCGTGGGCCATGCTCGCGCTCACCGTCGACCTTCTCGACCGCGCGGTGCGGGCCGCGGAGCAGCGGGTCGGGCCGATTCAGGTGCTCGGTGTCGGGGTCGCGGGCCTCGGCGAGAGCGGAGTGCTGATGGACGGCGCGGGCGAGCCGTGCGCACCGGTGATCGCATGGTTCGACAAACGAGGGGAGCGCGAGCAGCAGCGGGTCGGCGGCCGAGCGCCGCTCTTGCCTGCGCAGTTCGCCCGCCGGACCGGCCTGCCGTGGGACAGCCAGGCGAGCCTGGCGAAACTGCTCTGGCTCCAGAGCAGCGGGCTCACGTTGACCTCCGCGCACCGATGGGCGAGCGTGCCCGAATGGGTGGTGCACCGCCTCGGCGGATTGCTGGTTCGCGAGCCGTCGCTCGCTTCGCGGACCGGGCTCGTCGACCAGGCCACGGGCACCGTCTGGGAGGAAGGCCTGTCGGCTGCGGGCCTCCCCGCGACGCTGCTCCCGCCACCGATGGCCGCCGGGACCGCTGCCGGTTCACTGCGCTGCGCCGGGCTCCCGCCCGCGCTGCAGGGCGCCTTCCTGACCGTCGCAGGCCATGACCACCCGGTCGCGGCACTCGGTGTCGGCGCCGTCGGTCCCGACGAGCTGTTCAACTCGTCCGGGACTGCCGACGTCGTTGCCCGCTCACTACCCGGGGTCCTCGACGACGAGCGGCGCGAGCTGCTCGTCCGGTCCGGTCTGTCCGTGGGTGCGCACGTACTGCCCGCCACCAGTCTGCTGCTCGGCGGTGTCCGCGGTGGCCTGCTGCTCCGCCGGGTCCTCGGCGCGCTCGGGGCGACGGCGGCACCCGAGCGGGATCGCGTGGACCAGGCCGCCCTCGACGTCCGTGACCTGCCCGCCGGGCTCCAGGTCGCAGGCGCGGGACCAACCGGTGACGACGTCGTGCTTCGCATGCGCGACGACGTGGACCCGGCGCACGTCTGGGCCGCGGCCACCCGCTACACCGCCGCCGCGACGGCCACGCTGATCGCGACCATCGACGCCATCGTCGGGCCACACACCCGCGCGATCGCCTGCGGCGGCTGGACCCGGATGGCCAGCGTGCGCGCGGCCAAGCGGTCGGCCATCGCCCATCTGCAGTTCTCGACCTTGCGCGAGCCGGGCGTCGTCGGCGCCGCACTCCTGGCCGCACAGGCCGCAGGCGTCGACGGCGGCGCAGCCGTCATCCCGAACGACCATCCCGTCAGTGCTCTCTCAGGAGGAGACTCATGAGTCCCACGACCGCCCAGCCGGTCAAGACCCTCGGCGACATCGCGGGGGAGGGCGGCATCTTCGCGATCATCGCGATGGATCAGCGGAACACGCTGCGGCGCATGTTCACCGCCGTCGGCATCGATGCCACCGACGAGGACCTTCGGCAGTCGAAAGCCGACGTCGCCAGGGCGCTCAGCCCCGCAGCCAGCGGCATTCTCTTCGACCCGACCTACGGCGTCCCGGCCGTCATGGAGTCGGGCGCGCTGCACTCCGGATGCGGGCTGCTCGTAGCGTCGGAGCCGTCGGAGCGGGGTGTCTGGGGCGGCGAGCCCAGGACCCATCGCGACCCAGCGCTGGATGCCCGCTGGGTGCTCGACCAGGGCGGCGACGCCAACAAGTTCTTCGCCCAGCTGCGCGCCGACCGGCCGACCCCGGGGGCAGGCGAGCCCGACCTGGTCGCGGAGTGCCTGGATGCGGTGGCGCAGGTCGTCAAGGACTGCCGCGCCGTCGGGGTGCCTTCCGTGATCGAGAACCTGGTGTACCCGCTGCCCGGGGAGGACCTGACCGGCAAGCGGCGCGAGGACGCGATCGTGGAGGCGGCACGGGCGCTGAACGAGCTCGACATCGACCTGCTGAAGCTGGAGTACCCGGGCTCGCCGGAAGGCTGCCGCAGGCTGGCATCGGTCCTCGACCGACCGTGGGCGGTGCTGTCGGCAGGCGTGCCTTTCGCGGACTTCACGGAGGTCCTCCAGGTCGCGTTCGACGACGGCGGGGCCTCCGGGTTCATCGCGGGGCGCTCGGTCTGGCGCGAGTCGCTGGCGCTGTCGGGACCGCAGCGACAGGAGTTCCTCGCCGACGTCGCCCTCCCGCGCCTGGACGCCCTCCGCGCGGTGGCCGCTGACCGGGCCCGGCCATGGACCGAGCTCGGCGTCAGCCGATAGCGCAGGTGGCGCACTGCGCGACGCCTGCCTCCGGTCGGCCGCAGCACGAAGCGCGCAGCACCAGGTCGACGGGCAGGACAACGTTTCGCTTCAAGCGCTTGCTGGGATGGTCGAGCCGCTCGAAGAGCCGGACGGCGGCGATGCGTCCGATCCTGCCGGGATCCTGGTCGACGACCGTGAGGGCGGGCCGGAGCGCCGCCGCGAGCGGAAAGTCGCCGAAGCTGATCAGCGTCACGTCGGTGCGGTCGACCGACTGGAGCGCGGGCACGATACCGAGCGAGCAACGCACGGTGGCGGAGAAGATCGCAGTGGGCGGGTCGGGCGCATGGAGCAGCTTGAGCGTGAGCTCGTGGGCGCTGGCGCCCTGCGTGGCCTCGAGGCCGACCAGCACGGGATCGAACGGTATCCGCGCATCGGACAACGCTTTTCGATAGCCGCGGAGGCGTCGGTCGATGGTGGCGATCTCGAGTGTGTCCCCGACGAAGGCGATGCGTCGATGGCCGTGTTTCACCAGGTGTGCGGTGGCGGACCGAGCGCCGCCGACGTCGTCGGCCATCACGCTGTCGGCCTTGATTCCCGTGGGTGGGCGATCGATGAAGACGATCGCCATTCGGGAAAGCCACGGCTCCAGATAGGACTGGTCACGGGAGATGGGCGTGGAGATCAGTCCGGCGAGCTGACGTCCTAACAACGCCTCCACCCCAGCGCGTTCGGCCGCGCCGTCGTCACCGAGGCTGGTCACGATCACCGCGTTGTCCCGCGCCCTGGCAATGGCCTCCACCTCGTGGATGACGGCGGCGAAGAACGGGTCGGAGATGTCCGGTACGGCCACGCCGATGGCGTTGTCGCTGCCGGAACGGAATGTCCGCGCCAAGACGTTCGGCACGTACCGGAGCTCGGCGATGGCGCTCTCGACGCGCTTGCGGACTTCGTCGGAGACATAGCGGTCGTTGCGCATCACGCGGGACACCGTCTTCCCGCTGACCCCGGCCAGCGCGGCTACCTCACGCATCGTGCTCACGCGACCACCTCCGACGAGCTGAGCCGTCCCCGGGCCACGCCGACAGCTTCAAGGGGTGCCCGCTCGTATCACCGGTGACGTCCGCGGACAAATTCCTAGTCTGTCACCGGTGACATAAACCCGCAACATGGCCTAGGCTGCGTTACCAGCAGGCGAACGGACCCGTCCATGTCACCGGTGACAGAGCTGGCGAGGGTAACGGTCGGGTGAAGCAGACGTGACGGCGGCCAGGTGGCGGCCGCCCCGCAACCAAGGGCAGTTACCCCGGGATGGTGATGACCTGATGGCTCTGATTTTGGAAGCGCGCGGTTTCTCGCGCAGCTTCGGGCACGTGCGGGCGTTGGACAACGCGGACTTCGATATCAACGCCGGTGAGGTGGTGGCGCTCATCGGCGACAACGGTGCGGGCAAGTCGACGATGGTGAAGGCGCTGACCGGCAACCTGGAGGTCGACTCCGGCGAGCTGTTCTTCGAGGGCAAGCCCGTCACGATCGCTACGCCGCATCAGGCGTCGGAGATGGGCATGGAGGTGGTCTACCAGGACCTCGCGCTGGCTCCCCATCTCAACCCGTACCAGAACATGTTCCTCGGCCGGGAGATCCCGCGTAAGGGACTGCTCGGCAAGTTCGGGTTCATGGACGACAAGGCCATGCGCGCCAAGGCCAAAGCGGGATTCGACGAGCTCGGCGGGACGGTGCGGTCGATGACCGCGCAGGTCGGTGCGATGTCCGGCGGTCAGCGCCAGCAGATCGCGATCGTCCGGGCCATCGCGTGGGCCAACAAGATCATCTTCCTGGACGAGCCGACCGCGGCCCTCGGGGTGGTGCAGACCAGGAACGTCCTGGACACCATCAAGCGGGTGCGGGACAAGGGGATCGCGGTCGTGCTGATCTCCCATTCCATGCCCGCGGTACTGCAGGTCGCCGACCGCGTCCAGGTGATGCGCCTGGGCACCCGGGTGGCAACGATGCCCGCGGCGGGAACCACCGTCGAACAGCTCGTCGGGGCCATGACCGGTGCGCTGGACGCCAAGCTCGCCGACGCCGATCTCGTGAAGGAGGACGCGTGATGAGCGTCGTCGCCAAAGAAGACACCGCGGCCGTCGTCGACCATCACAACGAAGAGGGTCTGCTCAAACGCCTCACCAGCCTCCAGTCGGTGTGGATCCTGGGTGTGCTGGTCGTCATCGTCGCCTTCTTCTCGGTGGCGGCGGGCGACAAGTTCTTGTCCGCCAGCAACTTCTCCCTGATCTCGCAGAACATCGCGGTGTGGGCCGTCCTCGGCGTGGGGATGACGTTCGTCATCATCACCTCCGGGATCGACCTGTCCATCGGGTCGGTGTTGGTGTTCTCCTCGGTCGTGGCGGCCAAGGTCATGGAGGCCATCGGCGGTGACGGCTGGGGCGTGGCGGGGATCGGCATCCTCGTCGCGCTGGTCACCGGCATGCTGTGGGGTGCACTCAACGGTTACCTCGTCGCCAAGGCCAAGATCCCCGCGCTGATCGTCACCCTTGGCGCACTGTCGGTGGCACTGGGGTTGGCCCAGGTCATCACCGGCGGCATCGACGTTCGCTCCGTGCCCGGCGCGCTGACCGACTTCAACACCTACATCAAGATCCTCGGCGTACCGTCGCTGCCCTTCGTCGCGCTGGTCACCGTGATCATCGGCGGGATCATCCTGCACAAGACCAGGTTCGGCCGCTACACCTATGCCATCGGCTCCAACGAGCTCGGCGCCCGCCGCGTCGGGATCAACGTCGACCGGCATCTGATCATGGTGTACGCGCTGTCGGGTCTGATGGCCGGGTTCGGCGCCGTGTTGGCGCTGGCGCAGTACGGCACGACCACGATCGCCGGACAGTCGCTGACCAACCTGAACGTCATCGCGGCCGTCGTGATCGGCGGCACCTCCATCTTCGGTGGGGAAGGCTCCATCTTCGGCACCGTCGTCGGCCTGTTCATCCCGGCCGTCCTGCAGGCCGGATTCGTGATCATCGGGGTCGAGGCCTTCTGGCAGGGCGTCGCCGTCGGCACCGTCCTGGTCGCCGCCGTCTACGTCGACCAGTCCCGCCGCGCTGCCGCGCTGCGCGGGGCGAAGTCCCGCAACCCGCTACTGGCTCTCCTCCGACCCAACAAGTGAAGGAAACCTCATGAGATCAAGGACGCTCCTCAAAGCCGCGGCAGCGATGACGTTGCTGGCGCTACCTCTGACCGCTTGTTCCAGCTCGAAACCGGCCGAGACGCCAGGAGCCGGGGGTTCGACGGCGGCGGCTAACCCGAACGCCCCCGCGGCCACCGGCGTCACTGCGCCCGACAAGGCCAAGAAGAACTACAACATCCAGTTCATCCAGGGTGTGACCGGTGACCAGTTCTACATCACCATGCAATGCGGCGCCCAGACCGAAGCCGCCAAGCTCGGTGTCACCGTCACCACCCAGGGCCCGCAGAAGTTCGACCCCACCCTGCAGAAGCCGATCCTGGACTCCGTCACCGCCACCAAGCCCGACGCGATCCTGATCGCCCCGACCGACGTCACTGCCATGCAGAAGCCGCTCCAGGTTGCCGCAGCCTCGGGCATCAAGGTGATTCTGGTCGACACCACCACCGATGACCCCAGCTACGCGGCTTCGGCGATCGCGTCGGACAACGAGGGCGGTGGCAAGGCGGCCTTCGATGCGATCAAGAAGCTCAACCCCAACGGCGGCAAGGTCATGGTCATGTCCACCGACCCCGGCGTGTCTACAGTGGACGCCCGGATCAAGGGCTTCAAGGATGCCGCCGCGGCTGATTCGAGCTTCCAGTACCTCAACGTGCAGTACTCCCACGACGACCCGGCCACCGCGGCGAACCTGATGGCGTCGGCCCTGCAGAAGGACCCCGACATCGTCGGCGTCTTCGCCGCCAACCTGTTTGCCGCCGAGGGTGTGGCCACCGGCGTCAAGCAGGCAGGCAAGGCGGGCAACGTCAAGATCGTCAGCTTCGACGCGGGACCCAACCAGGTCAAGGCCCTCAAGGACGGCACCATCCAGGCCCTCGTCGCCCAACAGCCGGGCACGATAGGCCAGTACGGCGTCGACGAGGCCGTCGCGGCGCTGGATGGCGGCACCGTCACGCCCAAGGTGCAGACCGGCTTCACCACCATCACCAAGGACAACATCGACGGCGACGGTGCATCAGCGGTCTACCAGTCCAGCTGTTAGGACGCGTGGGGCCCAGGTTCACGCCTGGGCCCCGCCCGTGCCGGGACGTCGTCAGAACCGAGAGAAAGAGCGTGTGACATGACCGACTTCGACCGACGATCGATCCTGGTGACCGGCGCGAGCGGCGGAATCGGGAGCGCGATCGTGCGCCAACTGGTCAAGGCGGGCGCCGACGTCGTGGCCAGCAGTCGGTCAGAGGACGATCTCGCCGCACTCGCGGGAGAGACCGGCTGTCGCACCCGGCCGTTCGAACTGACCTCCGAGGACAGCATCCGCACCGCACTCGACGGACTCGACCTCGACGGGGTGGTCAACTGCGGCGGATTCGGCGGCGAGATCGCCACTCCGATGGAGACCGACATCGAGGTGTTCGACAAGGTCATCAGCGTCAACGCCCGTGGCGCCCTGCTCGTCATCAAGTACACCGCGCCCTCGATGATCCGCAGAGGCGGCGGATCGATCGTGAACGTGTCGAGCCAGGCGAGCCTCGTTGCCCTCCCGGGCCACATCTCCTACGGATCGTCCAAGGCGGCCTTGGACAACATCACGCGAGTGTCGGCTCTGGAGTTGGGCAAGTACAACATCAGGGTCAACAGCGTGAACCCCACGGTCGTGATGACACCCATGTCGGCGTGGTATTGGGGCCGACCCGAGATCGAGAAGCCCTTCCTGGACGCGATGCCGCTGGGCCGGTGGGCCACCGAGGACGAGATCGCCGCGCCGATCGTCTTCCTTCTCGGCGACGGCGCATCGATGATCACCGGTGTTTCGTTGCCCATCGATGGCGGTTACTCCAGCAGATGACGCCGGGCCATGCCAGCGACAAGATCGAGATCTTGGCGCGGGCAGCAGGTGCTAAGGTCAAAGGGGTCGGGAGCATGTTGCACCGGGCGGCAGCGCCCGCGTCGTGCCCGGCGGCCGTCGATGAAGCAGGCCGCGACGCCACACCAAGTGATCGGTGAGCAGCTCTGCGCCCTCGTCTACCTCCCGGAGACGGTCCGGACGATTCGGGCGCCGACCGGGTCAAAGGCCTCATCCTCGACGTCAGGAGTGCTCTCCGTGCCCGTCAGCAAAGCCCAACATCACCGCCCGATGCCCCTTTCCGGCCTGGCCGCCACGCCGGCGGCCACGATCGGCATGCTGAGCACCTACCCGCCGACCCAGTGTGGGCTCGCGACGTTCAGCGCGGCCCTGATCCAACATCTGCACCTGTCTCCCGGAACGCTCGGGGTCGTGCGGGTGGTCGACGAGCCCGAGCCGCGCAGGGAGGCGGACGTGGTGGCCCATCTGGTGAACGGCTCCACGAACAGCGCGGGCGAGGCAGTGCGCAGACTGAACGGCTTCGACACGGTGGTGATCCAGCACGAGTACGGCATCTACGGCGGGCCTGACGGCGCTGACGTACTGGACATCGTGGACGCGTTGACCGTGCCGACGATCATCGTGCTGCACACGGTCCTGCAGGATCCGACCGCGCGGCAGCGGCACATCCTGCTGCGCCTTCTCGCCGCGGCCAACGTGGTCGTGACGATGACCGCGACCGCGGGCAGGCGGCTGGTCGCGAGCTACGGCGCCGACCCGGCGCGGGTCACCACGATCCCGCACGGAGCCATCGATCATGGGAGCGCGCCGACGCCCGGGCCACGGACCGATCGCCCGCTCATCCTCACCTGGGGCCTGATCGGACCGGGCAAGGGCATCGAGTGGGCGATCGACGCGATGGCGGGGCTGCGCGACCTGCAGCCGCGCTACCTGGTGATCGGCCGGACCCATCCGAAGGTGGTCCAGCGCGACGGCGAGGCCTACCGTGAAAGCCTTCAGGACCGGGTGCTGGCGGCGGGGGTGCAGGACGTGGTCGAGCTCGATGACCGCTACCTGGAGGTGGCCGAGCTCGGCGCTCTGGTGCGGCAGGCCGACGTTGTGCTTCTGCCCTACGACTCCCGCGAACAGGTGACGTCGGGGGTGCTCATCGAGGCCGTTGCCGCGGGACGGCCGGTGGTCTCGACCGCGTTCCCGCACGCCATCGAGCTGCTGGCCGACGAGACGGGCATCGTGGTTCCCCAAGGTGACCCGGCCGCGCTGACGACGGCCCTGCGTCGGGTGCTTCTGGAGCCTGACCTGGCTGAGCGCATGGCGGAGCGCGCCAGTCGGAGGGCGCCGGAGCTGCTGTGGGGTTCGGTGGCCCGCCGCTACCGCGACCTCGCGACGGCGCTGGCGGTCTCCAGTCTCGCGGCGGCGTCTTGATCAACGCCGACCAAGACCGCGGCAACCGTCCCAGCCGCGACATCCGTCGAGGAGCCCTCGTCATGACCGCGGCGCCCCCGCTCGACCTCCTGGGCCTGAGTTTCGCCCACCTGCGCATTCTCACCGACGCCGGTGGCCTTTACGAGCACGCGGACGGCGGCGTGCCGCGCTCCGAGCACGGCTACTGCCTCGACGACGTCGCGCGGGCGCTCGTCGTCGTCTGTCGGGAGCCCGGCACCACGGTGGACGACCTTCGCGAGTGCTACCTGTCGTTCGTCCTCGCCGCACAGGATCCCGAGGGCCGGTTCCACAACCGCCGTCGCACCGACCTGAGCTGGTCGGGCGAGCCGTCAGTCGAGGACTGTTGGGGAAGGGCCCTGTGGGGGCTCGGCACCGTGGTGGCCCGTGCGCCGGATCTGAGTGCGCGAGCGCTCGCAGCCTTCGACCGCGGCGCCCTTCTCCGCTCTCCGCACCGGCGCGCGATGGCGTTCGCCGCTCTCGGCGCAGCTGAGGTCTTGGCGGTGTTGCCCCTGCACGAGGGGGCGAAGCAGCTGATGATCGCGGCGGCGGCCGTGATCGGGCGACCCACGCTCGACAAGGCGTGGCCGTGGCCGGAACCTCGCCTCAGCTACGCCAACGCGGCGTTGCCCGACGCCCTGCTCGCCGCGGGGGTCGCGCTGGACGCGCCCGGCCTCGTCGCGGACGGGCTCGGCCTGCTCGGCTGGCTGCTCGACCAGGAGACCAGGGACGGGCATCTGTCCGTGGTACCGGTGGGTGGACGGGGGCCGGGGGAGACCGAGCCCGGATTCGACCAGCAGCCGATCGAGGTCGCGGCTCTCGCCGACGCCTGCGCCAGGGCACACCTGATCGCGCGTCGGCGGCGATGGGCCGCGGGGATCGAGCTCGCCGCAGCGTGGTTCGAGGGCGCCAACGACTCCGGCACGTCGCTGTACGGGCACGAGGGCGGCGGCTGCGACGGGCTCGAGCGCTCGGGCCGCAACGAGAACCAGGGTGCGGAGTCCACATTGGCGCTGCTCTCGACACTGCAGCAGGCCAGGTACACGGCGGCCTACGCTCTATGATGCTCGCAGTGCCCGGCTCCGCGGTTCCGAACCACGGTGTGACGCGCACCGACGTCGTCGTGCGCGCCGATCCGACCCGTGTGTTGGCGCGGCTGTTCGTGCCCGGTCACGAGATCTCACTCGGTGGCCAGTCTCGAGCCTCCGGGGTCCTGACGCGCATCCTGGCGCTGCCGGAGGACGAGGTCGCCACGACGCTGCAGCGGGTGCGTGCCCGCTACGGCGGCCGACATCGGGACTTCGGGGGTGTGCTGCGGGCCAACTACGAGCAGGTGGCCCACCGTGTGCCGCCGGACGTCGACCCGTCAGCGGAGCGGCGGGACCTGATCGGTGCCTGCTTCACGCACGAGTACTCCGTGGAGGCGGCGGCGCTGTTCAACCCGTCGGTCGTGGCCCATCCCGACCAGTCCGGCCTCGCGTCGGGCGAGACACGGTTCGTGATGAGCCTGCGCGCGGTCGGCGAGGGGCACCTGTCGTCGCTGGAGTTCCGCACCGGTGTCGCGGGACCCGGGGAGGCGTTGCGACTGGACGAGCCCGGTCCGCACATCGAGACAGGCCGGGTGGGCCCGACCACCCACGACCGCGGGGTGTTCGCCGCGCTGCTCGCCGAGCAGGACGTCGACCGGGAGAGTGCCGCGTTCGTCGTCGGTCTGCTGCCTGCCCGGTTCGACAACGCGCAGCTCGAGACCGCGCTCGCCGAGCTCAGGCGGGAGCGGCTCACCCGGTCCGACACCACGCGCACGGACGAGCATTCCCGGCGCATCGTCGCGGACAGCTACGAGGTGGAGTTCCGGGCGGATTCCACGCTCGCGGAACGGGTTCTCTGGCCGCACGGTCGGGCGGAGTCGCACGGCATCGAGGACGTACGCTTTGTCCGGGACGAGGACGAGGGCACCTACCGGGCCACCTACACCGCGTTCGACGGCCGGTCGATCGCGCCCCAACTGATCGAGACCGACGACTTCCGGATCTTCCGCGTGTCCCAGCTCGCCGGGCCTGCCGCGCAGAACAAGGGTATGGCGCTGTTCCCGCGCAAGGTCGGCGGTCGCCACGTCGCCCTCAGCCGCTGGGATCGGGAGAACAACGCCGTGACCACCTCTCGGGACGGGCTGTGGTGGGGCGATGCGCGCACGCTGCACGTCCCCGACAGCCCGTGGGCGATCACCCAGACAGGCAACTGTGGCTCCCCGGTCGAAACCGACGCAGGCTGGGTCGTGCTCACCCATGGGGTCGGCCCGATGCGCGAGTACACCATCAGTGCCCTTCTGCTCGACCTCGACGACCCGTTCCGGGTGATCGGCGCCTTGCCGGAACCGCTGCTGGTGCCCGCGGACGACGAACGCGACGGCTACGTGCCGAATGTCGTGTACTCGTGCGGAGCGCTGCGTCTTGGCGAGCGGCTGCTGATGCCCTACGGGGTCAGCGACTCGGCGGTGCGGTTCGCCTTCGTCGACCTGCCGCTGCTCGTCGAGCGGCTGACCGCCGAGCGGGCGATCCGGGCGAACAGCTCGGCGTAGTCGGCCACCATCCGTTCCGCGGTGAAGCGCTCCTCGACGTCCTCGCGGCAGTGCCATCGGGTCAGCGAGTCGACCATGGCGACGGCCTCGACCGCCCCCGCGACGTCCTCGACGAGGAACCCGGTCCGCCCCGGTCGGACGATCTCGCGCATCGAGCCGAGCGGATAGGCGATCACCGGGGTGCCGGTCGCCAGCGACTCGACCACCGACAGCCCGAAGGGCTCGGCGAAGCCGATGAGATGCAGCAGGGCCACCGCGCCGCCGAGGAGAGCGTCACGCTCAGCAGGCCCGACCGGTCCGACATAGGTGATGTCGGGCGCGGCGAGGTGCGGCTGCACCTTTGCGGCGAAGTAGTCCTCGTCCTGGATGATCCCGGCGATGACCAGCGGCAACTCCGTGCGCCGTGCCACCTCGATCGCGTGGTGGGTCCCTTTGTCGGGGTGGATGCGGCCGAGGAAGAGCAGGTAGCCGCCGGGCTCTTCGCGGAAGGTGAAGTCGGACAGGTGGATGCCGTGATGGATCGTCGCCGTGTACGCCAGGTCCGGGTGCCGGTCGGCGGCGCTGATCGCGACGTAGTGCCCGATGTCGTTGTACGCGCGGTACACCGGCACGATTCGCTCTGACGAGAAGCCGTGGATGGTCGTGACGACCGGTGTCGACACCAGGCGGCTGTAGGTCAGCGGCAGGAAGTCGAACTGGTTGCTGATGACGTCGAACTCACCTGCCCGTTCGAAGGCGGCGCCGTTGTGCAGGCCCTCGTACACCTTCGCGTCGACCCCAGGGTCTTCCTCGTAGCCGCGCGGCGCTTCGGCGTGCAGCCGGGCGGCGGTGATCGAGTCGGCGGTGGCGAACAGCGTGACCTCGTGGCCGAGGGCCACCAGCCCTTCTGCGAGGGTGGAGGCGACCTGCTCCCATGGCCCGTAGCCACGCGGCGGGGTGCGGTGCGCGATCGAGGCGAGCACACCCACACGCAGCGGGGACGGCTCCGGCGCACCGTGCTCGACGTCGATACCGATTCCTCTCCGTCATCGGCACCGCGGTCGGGCACATGGCACCGGCAGGCGATGGCTCAGCGCAGAGTAGCCCGTCCGAGAAGGGAATGGGCTCGCCGAGCCGGGCGGCCAGAGGACATGTTGACGTTGAGCGGGCCGCGCGACAGGCTGGCACCGGCGGCTTGACAGTCGTCCAGGAAAGGGAAGCTGCCCCAGCTGCCGGAGACCTCCCTCGATGACGACGTCGCGCGGGTGCGGCACGTGCTCAAGCGGCTCGACCAGGGGGAGTCGATCGGCCAGCTGCTCACCCAGGGGCCGCCGACCCCCGCGCTCGCGCACCTGGACATCGACGATCTCGGGTTCGCCTGGCTCCCGGAAGACGACTTCGTGGCGCACTTCGCGGGCGACATCGATCCCGCCACGGCGCACGTGATGCACGCGGTGCAGCAGCCGCTGGCGGCGAGCACCCTCGGCGACGTCATGGGTGTCCCGGCCTGGAAGTCCCTCCCGACCTGGTACTTTGTGGCGACCAACGACGAGGCGATCCCCCCGGACGCCGAGCGCCAGTTCGCCGCCCGGATGGGGGCGACCACCGTCGAGGTCGAGTCGGGCCACGTCGCGATGGTGTCGCATCCCGACGACGTCGCGGCCCTCATCATCACCGCAGCCGAGGCCGTCGCTGCGGACAGCTGAGATCGGCATCGAGTCGCCGGGGCCCGTCGTCATTCGCCTGCGTAGCGGACCCCGAGCTGGGCGCGGACGGTGTCCATGGCCTCCATCACGCGGAGGGTCTCCGACAGCGGGTGGAGCGTCGACTCGACGCTCCCCCCTGCGAGGCAGCGTGCGGCCTCGGCGGCCTCGTAACGCAGGCCCTCGTGGAGCGCGTCGTCCACCGAGTCGTACTGGTCGAGCACGTCGCCGTCGCGGCCGTAGAGGCGGACCCAGGTCGGGGCGTAGAACGGACCGCCGACCTCCAGTCGGCCGTCGGTGCCGCAGATCGACGCCGTCGTCGACGATCGGGCCAGCATGGACGCGTGCAGGACGCCCAGCGCACCCGCTTCGTTGGTGACCGTGACGGCCTCCTGGCTGTCGACGCCCTGGTCGGTCACGGCCCCGGTCGCGGTGACGGAGGTGAAAGGGCCGAGCACGAAGGCGGCGAAGGAGATCGGGTAGACGCCGAGGTCGAGCACCGCCCCGCCCGCCAGGTTCGGGTTCGACAGCCGCTCGGGTCCGCCCGGATACAGGGGCTGGCCATGGTCGGCGAAGACGGTGGTGACGTCGCCGATCAGACCACCCCGCACCGCCTGCTGGATGACGTCGTAGTGGGGGAGAAACCGGCTCCACATCGCTTCGAGCAGGAACAGGTTCTTCGACCGGGCGAGGTCGATGAGGTCGCGGGCCTCGGCCGCGTTGCGGGTGAAGGCCTTCTCAACCAGCACCGGCTTGCCCGCTTCGAGGACGAGGCGGGCTTGACAGTGGTGTTCGGAGTGGGGCGAGGCCACGTAGACGATGTCGACCTGCGGGTCGCTCACCAGCTCCTCGTAGGAGCCGTATGCGGAGGTGGCGCCGAACTCGTCCGCGAACGCCTTGGCCCGCTCGGCGGTCCGCGACCCGATCGCGGCGATCTCCTGCCGGGTGCCGCGGCGGAGCGAGGCTGCGAAGTTCTGCGCGATCCAGCCCGGCGCGAGGATCCCCCACCGAACCGTGGGTGCCGTCATCGGATCCGGTGTGCGGGGGGCGGGAAGCGTCCGTTCGGCCATGCTCTGGGCCCTTCTGCTCGGGATGGGCTGGTGCACCACCGGACGGCTACCTCGAGGTCGACATCCGGAACGCCCAGAACGTCATCAGGTCACGCAGCGCCGACAGCTGCGCCACGGCGGCCCGATACTGCTCGTCGGGGGCGTCGTCGATAGCTGAGATGGCCTCGTCGTAGGCCGCTTGCGCGATCTCGAGCGCCGTGTCGGGATCGTCGCGGCGCTCGAACCACGCCTGGCCGTGCGCGCAGGCGGCGGCCAGGCGTACCGGGTCGGTGGGGGACAGCCTCTCGCGGGCGAGATAGGTCACCTCGGCGAACGCCGCCATGGCCGTCTCGTCGCGGCCCGCTGCGAGCGCCTCCGCTGCCGCGGCCTGCAAACTCAGCACCTGCTCGCGCTCCGTCTGACTCATCGCTCACCTCCGCGCCACTCCAGTGTCGGGGACGTGGCCTCGAGGCGATAGCCCGGATACGGTGCGGTCGTGGCCGACGACATCGATGTACTGGACATTCTGGAGAAGGTGCCCCAGCTCGTTGACGCCCAGATCTGGCGTATCGCGCACCGGTGTCGCATCTTCCGCGCGCGGCCCGACGGCGAGGACCAAACGATCGAGCTGGAGATGAGCGTCGACACCGCGGGCCGCTGGATCGTCGTCGCGAGCGACGAGGAGCGCGGCCTCACGGCGCAGGGCGTGGCGATGCCCGGGATGAACGGCGCGATCCACATGGTGCCCTGGTACGTGCTCGACGATCCCACTCCGGCGTAGGAGCGCCCGGCTCGACCTCGCAGGGCGATCTTGTTGCGTTACGGGGGCATAGCGACCCCAACGCAACAAGATCGCCCAGCGTTCTAGCTAAGCTGCACGCTGTGCGAGGCGCGGATCGCGATGGCTGATGCCGCCGACGTCCGACGGCTGGCTCTCGCGCTCGAGGACGTACAGGAAATCGACAGCGAGGGCTTCGACTTCCGCGTCGGCGGGAGGGGCTTCGTGTGGTCCTACCCCGACCGCGGCGCGGGCCGCAAGCGGGTGATCCGCACCGACGTCGCCGTGTTGTACGTCGGGGACGAGGCCGAGAAGCAGGCGCTGCTGCTGGGTGAGCCGGGGCGGTTCTTCACCACTGCCGCCTACGACGGGCTGCCGCTGGTGATGCTGGTGCTCGATCAGGTCGACAACGATCGCCTCGCGGAGCTGGTTACGGACGCGTGGCGGATGCGCCGGGGTTGAGCACGGCGCCGCCTGGCCGCGGACGGGCGTAGGCCGCGGCCTGCCGTAACACCGACGCTCCGCGACGCGAACCATGGGGGAGCGACCCCAACGGCGAGCGGCTCGGGCGCTCCACGAGGAGGTGTTCGTCGTGGCCGATGCCGCTCTCGGAGCGCCACAGCCTCCCCGGCGGCCCGGTCAGACACCCGCCATCGGCCAAGCAGGCCCGGATCCCACAGAGCGGCCCACTGCGCCGGAGCCGGGGGAGCCCGCGACGCAGGCCGGGTCGGAGTCGGAGCCGGTGAACCAGCCGATGTTCGGACCGTACCGACTCGAGGAACTGATCGGCCGCGGCGGGATGGGCGAGATCTACCGCGCCTACGACACGTCATGAGGGCGGGTCGTCGCCCTCAAGCGTTTCCCCGTCGCCTTGGCCGCTGATCCCACCTTCCAGGCCCGCTTCCGCGGCGAGGCCGCACTCGCCGCGCGCCTCCACGAACCGCACGTCATCCCGATCCATGACTTCGGCGAGATCGACGGGCAGCTCTACATCGACATGCGCCTGGTCGACGGGCCCGACCTGGCGGTGCTCCTCGGCCGCGGTGGTCCGCTTCCCGCGCAGCGGGCCGTCGGCATCGTCACGCAGGTCGCCGCCGCACTGGATGCCGCCCACGCCGCCGAGCTGGTCCATCGGGACATCAAGCCCGGAAACGTCCTGGTCGTGCTGTCCGACTCCGTGCTATCCGACTCCGACGCCCCCGGCGACAGCCCCAGCGATTTCGTCTATGTCGCGTACTTCGGCATCGCCCGCGCGGTCGACGGCAGCTCCTCCGGCTCACTCACCTCCACCGGCACCACGGTGGGGTCCCTTGACTATGTCGCCCCTGAGCGGTTCGGCAGCGACCACGGCGACCGGCGTGCCGACATCTACGCGCTCGGCTGTGTGCTCTACGAAGCGCTGACGGCGCAGCGGCCGTTTCCCGTCGATGGACTGCCCGCCGTCATCAACGCTCACCTCAACACCCCACCCCCCGCGCCCACCGCCCGCCGCCCCGAGCTGCCCCCAGGTCTCGACACCGTCGTCGCCCGCGCCATGGCCAAGAACCCGGATGACCGCTACCCGACGGCGGGCGCCTTGGCCGCGGACGCCCGCCGCGCCCTCGACGGCGGGATCGGGGTCCACCCTTGGGGCAGCGCAGACGTCCCCGTCACCGAAGCCTCGTCTGTCGCCCCCTTCGCGGACGCCGTCTCCTTCGCCGATGCACACTCCGCGTATGGTGCGCGGCCTGCGTACTTCGCCCCCGTCACCGGCATTGCGCCTGCCGTC
This sequence comes from uncultured Actinomycetota bacterium, assembly GCA_963826705.1. GTDB lineage: Bacteria > Actinomycetota > Actinomycetes > Mycobacteriales > Pseudonocardiaceae > Pseudonocardia. The sequence continues at coordinate 122,533 of CAWGYF010000022.1, read as the reverse complement.
GCGGCGCCCGTGGAGGGCCGCCCCGGTCCAGGGCCTGGGAAGACCCGGCGCCGCAGGCTGAGCGTTTTGGCGGCGATCGCCACGGTCGCCGTCCTGGCCTCCGCCGTGGTCACGACGCAGCTGCTCGCGGCCCCTCCCGATCCCGACCAGGTCGTGACCGAGCCATTTGGCTCGGACGGCAGCAACCCGTTTATACCGCCCGTCACCACGCGCCCGCCGGTCGCCATCCCACCCGTCGCCACGGGTGGAACCGTCGGCGGCGGCACATCAGGGCTCTACGGCGGCACTCTCAACAATGCCTCCTGCGACTCGGGCCAGATGGTGACGTTCCTGCAGAACCACCCGGACAAGGCCCGCGCGTGGGCGGACGTCGAGGGCATCAGCCCGACTGACATCCCTCCTACGTCGGCGGGCTCACGCCCGTTGTGCTGCGCGCTGACACGGCCGTCACCAACCACGGGTTCGCGGGCGGCGCCGCGACCACGCTCCACTCGGTGCTGCAGGCGGGCACCGCTGTCCTCGTCGACCGGTACGGGGTGCCGCGCGCACGCTGTTACTGCGGCAACCCGTTGACTTCGTCAACGCCGACGACAAAGTCGAACTTCAGCGGTGAGCGATGGGCGAGCTTCAACCCGTCGCACATCGTGACCGTCACCCCCACCCCGACGCCGCTGACCGAGCTGACCTTGGTCGATCCGGTCAGTCTGGCGAACCCGGAGTCGCACCAACGGCCAGGCCATTCAGATGATCGACGAGGTGCGCCACACGACGGATTTTCGTGCGCCTGACACAGAAGCCGCCAGATCCGGCGATCATGAACGTGCGACAGCCAGCACCGTGATCCTAAGAGGGGACGATCTTGTTGCGTTTTCGGGTCATGGCCCCTGTCATGGCCCCGGGATCGCAACAAGATCTGTCAGTGTCGCCCCCATCAGCGCGCGAGATGCCCACCAGCGGGGTTCCGATCTGATGGACCCCGCTCATGTCGCGCTCGACCAACATCCCGAGGCGCCACGCCGGACCGACCCCGTGGATTGGCCGACTAGCTGGCGGGGTGCGGACGGCGGGACCGGAGCACCAGACGGCGGCGCGGGCGGGGCCTGCCCTGCCGCGGGAGGAGCAGGCGGCGCGGGCGGGGCCTGTCCGGGAGCAGGCGGTCCACCTGCGCGGCCCGCGGGAGGCGGAGGGCAGACACCGTGGGCGGGAGTTGCGGCGGCGGCGGACGTGGTGGTCACCGGCGTGTCACCGTTGCTCGCGGCCGCGTTCCCCACGATCAGACCGGTGGCCAGGCCGCCCACGATCAGCCCACCGACCGCGGCGGCGGCGATCGAGACGCCACGGCCACCGACGCGGTTGCGCCGGCCGCGGCGGCGACGCGGTCTCGTTCATCGCGCTCGGCGCGCAGCTCACCCGCGACCTCAACTCCCGGCTCACTGACCGGTCCCGGCCTCGGCCCGCTCGGCCCACCGGGGGCGCCGCAGCCACCGCCACCACCCCCGGCAGGCGGACCACCAAAGTCCACCGACTCCGCCCGAGGCGACCGTGCTGGCTGACCCGGTCCGCGTCTCGCAGATCCTTACCAACCTGCACGACAATGCTCGCCGCCACACCGGACCCGACGGCACCATCACCATCACCCTCACCCGGCGACCGTGACAGTGGCGGAGCAGGACTCGGACTCCCCATAGCTCGGGGACTGGCCCGCGCCCACGGCGGCGACCTGGTCTGCGAGGCCACCGACGACGGCGCGTCCTTCCGCCTGACCCTGACAGTCAGTAACCGAAAGTGAGACGTCCGTCGCATTCGGTAAGCGTGTCGTCGCAATGTGGATCTCCGGGCGCAACGGTGCAGCCGAGTGATCGTCTGTAAGGGATGTGGCCCACATCAGGGGTCGAGGGCCGGGCCACGCCATGTGTTATCCGTAGCACCCTGATGTTTGGTTCTCAGGGCGTGTCGTGGAAGGAACCGCATGTCCGCTCCCCCTGCTTCCGGTTGGCGTTCGCGTCGCCGGGTCACGGTGTCGTGGGCCACCGTTGGCGTAGTCGTCGCCGCGGCGGTGGCCTGCTTGGTGCCCGGCGCCGCGACGGCGTCCTCGCACCGTGAGGCTCCGCTGATCGCCGCCGATCCGCCAGTCGACAACACCGACACCTACGCGTTCGTCAGCCCGGACAAGCCAGACACAGTCACGCTCGTGGCCAACTGGTATCCGTTCCAGGAGCCCAACGGCGGTCCGAACTTCTACCCGTGGGCCACCCACGCGCACTACGACATCAACGTCGACTCCGACGGTGACGGCAAGCCCGAGATGACGTTCCGTTTCCAGTTCCACACCCAGGACCTGCGGGACAAGACGACGTTCCTCTACGACAACGGCCCGGTCACCAGCCTGACCGATCCGAACTTGCTGTTCCGCCAGACCTATGACCTGACCGTGATCCGCCCCGGCAAGGACAAGACGCTGATCACGGGCGCTCCGGTGGCGCCCTCGGACACCGGCCCTGCGTCAATGCCCGACTACAGCCAGCTGCGCGGGCAGGCCATCGGCTCGCTGCCAGGTGGCGGAGGCAAGGTCTACGTTGGCCAGGCTGCTGACTCGTTCTTCCTCGACCTGCGGGTCTTCGACCTGCTCTACGGCGGGAACCTCAAGGAGTCCGGCCAGAACACCCTGAACGGCTACAACGTCAACACCGTGGCCATCCAGGTGCCCAAGAGCTACCTCGCGCTGCGCGGCGACGCCACGAAGAACCCGGTGATCGGCGTGTGGAGCGACACCGAGCGGCAGTCCACGAAGCTGGCCCCGGGTAAGAGCACCGCGGTCGGCTCGTACGTGCAGGTCTCACGACTGGGCATGCCGCTGGTCAACGAAGTCGTCACGGCTGCGGGTCAGAAGGACGGCTTCAACGGCTCGACTCCCGCGCAGGACGCCACCAACAACGGCGTTATCGATCGGGTACTCAAGCCCGAGGTGCCCGCGCTGGTCCAGTCGATCTACGGGATCAAGGCTCCGAGCACTCCGCGCAACGACCTGGTGGAGATCTTCGGCACCGGCATCGCGAAGTCAGCGCCGACCCTCGACGGCTCGAAGCCGCCGATCCAGGCCGATCTGAACTCGCAGATCCTCAACAAGGACGTCGACCCGAAGAAGTTCGCCCCTGCGGAGGAACTTCGGCTGAACATGTCCGTGCCGGTGACCGCCAATCCCAACCGGCTCGGCGTGCTCGCAGGCGACCTGCAGGGCTTCCCGAACGGCCGCCGCCTGACCGACGACGTGGTCGACATCGAGCTGCAGGCGCTCGAGGGGGCCGCGCAGACCGGCAAGATTGTCACAGCGCTGGCAGACGGGGACGGGGTGGACAAGAACTCGGAGGGTTTCGGCGCGCAGTTCCCGTACGTCGGGTTGCCCTACGACCAGTCGGTGAACACCGAGGGCGTCTTCACCCGCCCGATCGGCAGCAACGGCGGATCGGACCAGCTCCAGAACCCAACCCCAACCCCGACCCCAACTCCGGCCCCCGAGCCGACCCCGCCCGGCCCGGTGCAGGGCCTCACGAGCACACCCCATAACGACAGCGGCAGCAACCACATCGACACGACCTGGGAGCCGCCTGCCGACATGCACGGCAACGATCTGGTGGGCTACCGGGTCACCGCGCACTCCGCAGCGGGAACGTCTGTCCAGGAGGTGTCGTCGCCGCGTCTCGTCGACGGCGACTTGGACCGCGGCTGCGCCCATGACCTCTCCTACACCGTGCAGGCGATCGGCCAATCTCCTGGAGGTGACAGACAATTGGCGGGCGAAGAGGCGACCGTTCCGGTCAAACCGCTTATGGACTGCACGCCGAACGTCCAAATCGTGTCGGTGACGGCGACGGGTAGCGACGTGACGGTGGTGGTCCGGTGCAGCGGCAGCGGTCGCGGCCACAACAACCACGGCACCCTCGCCGTGCAGATGGACGATGCCGAAGTGTGGACGCAGGAGTGCGCGTTCCCACTCGGCGGCGGGGCGGTGGGCGCGGCGACCTACGACGTGCCGATCAGCGATGTCGCGACCGGCACTCATCAGGTGACCGCTACGTCGACCTCGCTCAGCGGGTCGCGCAAAATCGGGCCGGTGTCGGTCACGGTGTCCGAATCGGGGGGCTGACCGCCGGCCGGAGGACGGGCAGCGGGCAGCGGCTGGGTCCGTCTGGCTCAGCTCGGCGTCGGCGCGGGCGCCAGGATGCGGGTCTGCGGTGCTCCGGCAAGGGCGGGCGCATTCGCTGCCGAGGACCAGATGGTCGTCTGCAGGAAGGCGAGGAACCGGCGGGCCTCGTCCGCGGTGTCGAAGTCCAGGTCGATCACGACGTACCTCGGGTCGTCGACCGGCTGCTGCACCCGCTGCGCCCTCACCCCGGACCGGGTCCGGGCCTCGGCGAACCGTTCGAAGGCCGCGTTCCACTGGGCGAAGTCAGTGATGGCGTGCTCGATGTGCAGGGTGGGCATAGCGGGCTCCTCATCGTCGTAAGCGCGCTGTTGACGGTAGGTACGTGCGGGGCCGCGCTCGTATCCCAGATTTCTGGGTTCTCGATCTGGCGTCGACGAACGTCCGGCGCGATGCTCGGCGGCGTATCGTGCCTGCGTGCTCGGATCCCGCGCCCAGCGTGATGCGCGTGGGCGGATCCTTCGGCTGTGCCACTCTGTGCCGGACACCCGGGCGTTGCAGGTGCAGGTGCTCCGCGAGCTACGCCGGGTGGTCGCCGCCGACGCCTACGCGTGGCTGCTGACCGACCCTTCGACATGCGTCGGCGCCTCGCCCCTCGCGGAGGTGCCGTGGTTACCGGAGCTGCCTCGACGGATCCGCCTGAAGTACCTCACCCCGGTCAACCGGTGGACGTCCATGACCGAGCCGGTCGCCCTGCTCGACGAGGTGACCGGCGGCGAGCTGTCGCGCAGTCTGCTGTGGGACGAGCTGCTGGGGCGCTACGGCGTCAACGACGCCGCGTCGGTGGTCTTCCGCGACCGGTACGGCTGCTGGGGATTTCTCGAGCTGTGGCGCTCCGGCGAAGCGGCGCGGTTCGACCGCGCCGATGCTGACTTTCTGGCCGATCTGGTCGAGCCGCTGACCACGACGTTGCGCCGGTGCCAGGCGAACACCTTCGCCGAGCGGCCGACGGGTGGCCTGCCGCCCGTCGGCCCCGTCGTCCTGCTGCTGTCCCCTGAGTTGGAGGTGCGTGGCCAAACCCCGGCGACGATGGAGTACCTGCGCTTGCTCGTCCCGCCGGACGAGGGTCGCCATCCGGTCCCCGCAGCGGCATACAACGTCGCTGCGCAGCTTCTGGCCATGGAGCAGGGCGTCGACACGCATCCGCCCTCAGCGCGGGTACATCTGTCGGAAGGCCGTTGGATGACCGTGCGCGCGGCCCGGATCGACGGCCCGGGACCGGCGCAAGAACGGGACATCGCCGTCACCATCGAGGAGGCCTCCGCCGCGGAGCGAATCGACCTGTTCGGCAGGACGTACGGTCTGAGCGCCCGGGAGCGCGAACTCGTCGGCCACCTCGCGGGCGGCGACAACACACGGGAGATCGCGCGGCGGATGATCCTCTCGGAGAACACCATTCAGGACCACCTCAAGTCGGTGTTCGCCAAGACCGCGGTGCGCAGTCGGGGAGCCCTCTTGGCGCGGGCCATGGGAAGCACGTCGAGGAGAACGCCATGAGCCGGGTGCGCAGCGCGGTCACGGGGGACGGAATGTTCGGGAAGCGACATGTCGAAGAGGTCGACGCCTGCGACGAAGCCCCAATTGTCACAGCCCTGGCGGCCCGGAGGAGTTCTGGCGCAACGGCGCCGACATCTCCCCGCCTGTTACGGGTGGCGCGGTGTAGGGCCGTACGAAAAGCCCATCGCGGGCGATCCGGACCTCTTCGCGCGCTGTCTGCATGGCCAGGAGTTCGGCGTGGGTGACACTCGTGGCATGACAAAGGGCCGGAGCGGCAAAGCTCCGGCCCTTCGTCACGCGTGCCCTGGATCAGGCAGTTTCACTCGGCGGTGAACGGATCGGCGACCTTCTTGCGCGACCGGCGCTTCGGCTTTGCCTCGGCTTCGACCGTGGGCGTCTCGACAGCCAGCGCGGCGCTCGCCGCGGTCTCGCGGTTCTCGTACGCCTCACGCACCGACGCGGCGATCCGGCCCCGCGAGGATACCTCGAAGCCATTGGCGGTCGCCCATTCACGGATTGCCGCGGTGTCTTCCCGCGGGTCTGACCTACGAGCGGCGGGAGCGCGTCGCGCGCGGACCACCGGGGATCCGCCTGCGCGGCGAGCGGCCGCGATGAACGGCGCCAGGACGTCCCGGAGCTGGGCGGCATGCTTGCCGCTCAGATCCATCTCGTAGTGCTTGTTGTCGATGGCGAAAGCCACCGACTCGTCCGCGCTGCCGCCGTCCAGGTCGTCGACGAGGCGGACTTCTGTGACCTGAGCCATATCTCACTTCCGTTCTGACCACTTACAGGGAGGGGTACCGCCGAGTTTCCACTTAAAACCGAGAATGTCAAATCGGCTCACCTATCGAGATGCGCGCACGAAGTTGGCCGACCGCGAACCGTAGTCGGTGGAGAAGCCAGAGTAGTTGGCGATTGATCCCGGCTTCCGCGCGGCGATAGGTGGCACCATGCCTACCCCGTTCTTCGACGCCATCCGACGGCACGCCACCGCGTCGCCCGAGCGGCGGACGCTGACGGTGGGGCGACCACATAAACGCGGGCACAGCTGGTCGAGTCGGTGGAGCGGCTTGCCGCGGTGTTCGCTGCGCACGGGGTAGGCGCCGGGTCGTGGGTGACGATATCGATGCCGAACGGGATCGAGTTTGGCCGGTCCGCACTTGCGGCGTGACTGCTCGGTGCCGCGCCGCAGCCGATCTCGCACCGGCTCCCGTCCGTCGAGCGTGCGGCGATCACCGCGCTTGCCGATCCGGCGCTGGCGGTCGATGCGCAGTCCACAGAGGACGGTGGACGGCCCGTGCTGGCGACGGCAGAGGCCAGGCAGGTCGCTGCGGATCCGTCGAGGGCGCCCCGAAGTCCGCGCAGGACAACTGGGAGTTCGGTGGGCGACATGGGCTTCGTCCGGCCGCCATGATCGCGGCAAGCGGTGTCAGGCGTGCACCTGTACACCTGTGGCACCACTTCTGGCGATCACCGCCGCCCGGCGCGCTTGCCGGACGAGCCAACCGTCAACTGCCGATCGTTCTCAGTCCGTCGGCTTGGGCTCACTCGGCTTCGGCGCGGGGGAATGGCCGTGCTCCCCAGCGTGCCCGTGCCCGCGGCCGTGGCCGTGGCCGTGGCCGGTGTTGCGGAGTACGGGGTCGCCCGCGCGCAGCGGGGCGTCGTGATAGCGACCCTCGTGCGCGAGGATCGGGCGCTGGTCGCCCGCCAGCTCCGGGTGTTTGGCCTCTAGCTTCTGCCTGCGCTCCCATTGCCGTTGCAGGCCGGTGGTGTACTCGCGGGAGCCGTCGAAGGTGCCGCGCCAGGTCTGTGGCATCTGCTCCTTGGCCAAACCCGCGTCGGCCTGCCCACCGATCCGGAACCCGGCCGGGACCTTGCGGGTGGCCCCGCCGCAGCCCGGACAGGAGGGCGGGGCCGCTTCAAACGGTGCGAGATGCTCGAACCGCACCCCGCAACCGCACTTGAACACGTAGATCGGCATGTCACCAGTTCTCGACGGACTTGGTGAGGATGTCAGCGATGTCGTCCTCGGTCGGTGTCTTCGGGCAGGTGGCGAGCAACCGTTGTTGTTTCATCGTGCCCGGGACCAGATCCGGGACGTCGGACTCGGTGTACCCGACGCCGCCGATCCCGTTGGGAATGCCGATGTCGCGCATCAGGTCGATCAGCACCGAGGGCAGTTGTTCGCTCGGGTCGTTGCCCTTGTCCTTTCCAGGGTCCATCAGCTCTGCCGCCCGCAGATGCCGTTGCGGGGCACTCTCGAAGGAGAACCGGAACGCCTCCGGCGCGGTGAGCGACACCGACTGCCCATGCGGCACCATCGGCTCGTCCTGCGGGTAGCCCGCAGGCCGGTAGTCCTTGACCATGCCCGCGATGGGGTAGGCGTTGGCGTGCGGGATGTGCACGCCCGAATTGCCGAAGCCCATGCCCGCGAACGTCGCGGCCATCATCATGTCCGACCGCGCATCGAGGTCGTCCGCGCCGCGGTGCACGGCGTTGCGGAACGACTTGGCCAGCAACGCCATCGCCTTCTCACACCACAGGTCCGACACCGGGTTCGAGCCGCAGTAGGTCACCCGCTCCTCGGGCTTCTTCCGGTCGAACGTCGTGTAGAAGCGCGCGGTGTAGCTCTCGACGGCGTGGCAGACGATGTCCATTCCCGACGCCGCGGTGACTTCGGGTGGCAGCGACAGGGTCAGCAGGGGGTCGATCACGGCCAGTGTCGGGCGCAGCCGCCAGTGGCTGATCCCGGTCTTGACCTTCATCGACAGGATGTCCAGCACACACATCGCCGTGGACTCGGAGCCAGTACCCGCCGTGGTCGGCACGGCGATGAGCGGCTTTAGCTGCCCCGGCGGCGACTTGGCCAGCCCGATCGGCTTGTTGATGTAGTCCATCAGCTCGCCGGGATGGCTGGTCAACAAGTTGATCGCCTTCGCGGTGTCGATCGCCGACCCGCCGCCGACCGCGACGAAGCCGTCCCATTCGCCCTGCGCGCGGGCGTACTCGACGGCCTTGTTCATCGAGTCGTCGGTCGGTTCGACGTGCACGCCGTCGAACACTTCGGCGTCGATGTCGTAGCGCTTCAGGCTGTCGGCGACCCGCTGTGGGGCGCCCATCGCGTTGATGCCCGCGTCGGTGACGATCAGCACGCGGCGCACCCCGAACTGCGCCATCTCGAAGCCGATCTCGTCGAGCGCACCCGCGCCGAACTTCAGCGGCGGCGCCCCCCAGGTGAAGATGGTCTCCTCGGTGAGGTCGGCGCTGGATCGGGCATCAGGATACATCATGTGTACGACTCCTTCGGCCCGACCCGCAGCTGATGGATCTGGTCGGCGTCGTGCCCGAACACCATCTGCGCCCCCGTGCGCTCCTGGATGCCGCGCAGCTTCTCCACCGAGCGGTAGAAGTCCTCCAGGTTGTTGACGATCGCCGCAGGCACGGCGGGCGGCCCGTAGCTCTCACCCATGTACACCGCGTCCGATGTGAAGATCATCGTCCCGGTGTCGGGCAGGTCGACCTGCAACGACATGCAACCGATGGTGTGGCCTGGCGTCTCGAGCAGCGTCACGCCGGGCAGGAACTCCGTGTCTCCGGAGACGGTCTGGAATTGCAGGCCTTCGTAGTCGGTCTTGAGGTGGGCGCCCGCAAACAGGCCCTCGAAGCCTTGTGCGAACGCCTTCTCCTTCTCATGGCAGACGAGCTTGGCGTTGGTGTCCTTGAACAGCTGCGCGTTGCCCGCATGGTCGAAGTGCAGGTGCGAGAAGATCACGTAGTCGATCTCGTCGAGCCCCACGCCGAGCTGGTTGAGGCGAGAGTCGAGGTACTCGTCCTCGGACACCTTGTCGTAGGGGAAGAACTCCTGCAGGCCGGTGGGGCCCCAGCGCTCCTCCCAGTCCCGCGGGCAGCTGGTGTCCCAGAGGATCTTGCCCTCGTCGGTCTCGACCAGAACGCAGTGCGTGGGCACGTCCACCCATGGCGCCGGACCGGCTTTGTGGTTGCGGTCGGTGATGGAGCGGCCGGGCTTGAGCAGCAGCCAGGTCAGGTCGGCCGTCATCGCTCCGCAGGGGATGACGGTGACCCTATTCGCGGTGGCCATGGAGATTGGTCCTCTCGGCGGTGGGAGGCACTTGGACGATCAACCCGACACTGGCATGCGGCCTGTCGCCCGTCAACGATGGTCAAGATCGGGGTGCTGCGAAACCCGGACCGCCCGTCAGGAGTTGTCCAGGACCTCGCGAAGCTTGTGCGCGAAGGCCTCAGGTTGGCCCGCGTAGCCGAACTCGCCGCCGAGGAAGCCGCCGTGGTGGCTCGGGAACACCGTTGCCTGTTGGCCGAGCAGTTCGGCGGTCGCCACGGAGGTGCGGCCGGTGAAGGTGTCCTGCGACTCCTCGCCGACGGCGATCACCACCCGGGTAGCCGCCGCCGCCAGAGCGTCGACGTCGAGTTTGTAGCTGGTGACGGCCGAGGACCGGTCAGACAGCAGCGGGTCGTCGCGGGCGCCGTCGTCGTCGGTTGGCAACCCGAACAGCGCGGGATCGGCCGGTGGCTGGGCGAAGTAGGCGTCGGTGAACGCGCCGTGCCACGAGGTCATCGCGATGAAGGCCGCCATTCCCGCGCCCGCCCCCCTGGCCTCGTACGCTTCCCGGACGCCTGCCAAAGCGCGTTCGGCGGCTGCGGCGTCGGGCAGGGTTGGGATGAGCGGCGGCTCGTGGGCAACCAGGGTGCTCACGTCTTTGGGATAGGTCGTAATGAGGGAGAGCGCGGTGACCGCGCCGCCGCTGCTGGCGAACATCTCGACCGGACCCACGCCGAGGGCGTCGATGAGCGCGTGCACGTCGGCTGCCTGAACCTCGGGCACGTTGTCCACCCGGCCGTCCTTGCGGGTGCTGCGACCCAGGCCGCGCGGGTCGTAGGTGACGACGGTGCGCTCGGGAAGGTTCGACGTCAACGCGGCGAATCCGTCGGCACACATGGGTTGGCCGATCATGAGCAGCGGGGCGCGTCCGTCGGCGGTCGGCAGCGCGCCGTGGATGTCGTACGCGAGGTCGACCTCGGGGCCCTGGAGAGTATGCGTCGTCGTCATGTCCCTTGCTGTCATGAAACTGTGGACCTCGGCCATGCGACAAACTCATCGGACGACCTCGGTGGTGAACGAGCCGGGCGTCGGTGACCTCAGTCGAAGCGCGGTGTGTCGGCGCCGCTGAGTGCGTCGGTCAGCCGCCGTCGGACCTCGGAGTGCATCGGGAGGCTGTCGGTGTCGGCCGGGACGAACCACTCCGCGGCGACGGTCTCGACACCGTCCGGTCGTGGTTGCTGGCCGGGAGAGGTCGGGCGTGCGTGGAAGCAGACCGCGAACTGTTGGAGAGCCCCCTCCACGACGTAGACCACGATGTGCGCGGGATCGCTGTAGACGCCGGAGATCCCGACGAGCGTGATCGCGATGCCCGATTCCTCGTCCACCTCGCGGAGGGTGGTCGCGGACGCGGTCTCCCCGACCTCGACCCGACCGCCGGGCAGTTCCCAGTTCCCGTCGTCCATGCGGCGCACGAGCAGGACCCGGTCGTAGTCGTCGCGCACGATCGCGTAGGTGACGACGACCAGGCCCTGCACCGGCGGCGGGTGCGGGGCCTGGAAGTATTCGTCGATCCGGGCCACGGTCGGGCATCCTCGCGGCGAGGCCATCGCCGATCAACCCGGTCTGGGTGAATATCCGGGTGCGGCGTCCACTTGCGCCGCTGTCCTCGACGGCCATGCCGGGCCGCAGCCGGGGCATGATCGTCAACAGTGGTGTCGGCGGCGCAGCCGCGCACCCTGGGCACCACCTGCGGCGATCACCGCGGCGACCCGGTTCGAGCGTGCGGTCCTTGCGGGGTTTGACATCCCGACGCACCACGGGGCTCAGCGCCCGAGCAACCGCTGAAGCAGGTCCCGGTATTCGTCGAAGCCGGGCGTGACCGCGTCGGGGTCCTTGGCCAGGTCGTCCCACAGGCGAAGCGCGACGGCGTCAGCCCGGTAGGGGTGCTCGTGGAAGCGGCGCGCCGCATCGGGTGTGAAGGGGCCGCCCTGGACGGCGAGCGTCTGCTGTGAGGCGGGGGAGAGGGCGGCGAAGTAGCCGGGTCGGACGGCGCAAGGTAGCGCTTGGCGGCGACGTGCAGCCGTATCGGTTCGGTGACGTGGCGCCCGAACCAGGTGCCGAGCCAGTCGGCGCCGGTGTCGCTGTGTCGGTTGTCGGTGCCCCGCATCAGGTCCTCGCCCGTGTGCGGTCCGCGGAAGTGGCCGACGTCGTGCAGCAACGCAGCCGCGACGAGGGCGTCGGACGCGTCCGCAGCACGGGCGAGCGCCGCGGTCTGCAGCATGTGTTCAGCCTGGCTGACCGGTTCGCCGAAGTAGTCCTCCGCGCCCTGTCCTGCGAAGAGATCGGCGATGACGCCGATCGGGTCGGCCCGGCGTCGGTCCGGAGAGTTCATGGGGCCTGTTGCGCCATTCGTCGGGTCACAAGATGGACTCGCTCGGCCCGGCAAACCGGCCCCGGTCGCGCATACGCCGGTCCAGCTCGTCGATGTCGTCGGTCGTCATCGGCCGCGGATCGGTCAGCACAGCGGCGTGCCGATCGCAGGAGAACGCCCACGCGAGGGCGCCCGTGTCGAGGAACGGGATGACCCCGCTGGTCGTGGGGTCCGACACGCAGGTGCTGTAGCCCGACCGGCTCGATCCGGTCAGCCCGACGCAGCAACCCGCTGCGTCGGGCTCCACGGGGGTTCCGTTATGTATCCGCACGAACCCACTTTGCAGGCTGGAGGTGGGATCTGTCTTGTTGTGGCTGACATCCGCGATCACGTGCCTGCCGACCGCGTGCGGACTCAGCGGGCCCGGCGTGGGTGCGACAACGCCGCGGTCGAATGCCGCACGACGAGCTCGGTGGCGAGTTCCACGTGGTGGGAGTCGAGCTTCTCGCCCGCCGCCATCCGCAGGGCTGTGCGCAGCGCGACGCCGCCCATCTCCCGCAGCGGCTGCCGGACGGTGGTCATGGGGGGTGAGAAATAGCGCGCGAGCTGGGTGTCGTCGAACCCGACGACGCTCAGGTCCTGGGGAACGCGCAGGCCGCGGATGCGGGCGCCCTCGATGACGCCCGCCGCGGTCTCGTCGCAGACGGCGAACACGCCGGTCGGCGGTTCCGGCAGCGTCAGCAGCGCGGTGGCGCCACCGACGCCGTCCTGGTAGCGGAACCGTCCAGCTTGGACATAGCCGTCCAGTACGGGCGCGCCCGCCGCCTCCATCGCGGCGCGGAAGCCGTGCATGCGGGCCTGGTTGCACGCCGCGGTGGGTGAGCCACCGACGTAGCCGATGCGGCGGTGCCCGAGCGACAGCAGATGCTGAGTGGCGGCGAGGCCGCCTGCGAAGTTGGTGGCGCCGACGCTCGTCATCCGGGCGCGGGGCAGGTCGATCGGGTCGATCACCACCAGCGGCAGCCGCGCCCGCCGCAGCGCGGTGACGTGTCCCGCGGTGAGGGAGTTCACCACGCCGATCACGGCCTGCCGTCCGGTGGCGACGAGGTCGCGCACCCAGGTGGCTGGTGGCGCCGACCCCCCGTTCCCCCTGGCCTGCACGGTGACCGCGACCATGGCCTCCGCGTCCGTCGCGGCGTCGAGCACACCCTGCATGATCTCGATGGCGTACGCGTTGAGCTCGCCGTCGAACACCAGCTCGACCACCGTCGGTGTGTCCGCCCGGGCGCCGGAGGGGCGCCGTCCGACGTAGGAGTGGCGTTCGAGGAGATCCGCAACCCGCGCCCGGGTGGCGGGCGCGACGTCCTCACGCCCGTTGAGCACCTTCGACACGGTCGCCACCGACACGCCCGCCGACGCCGCGACGGAAGCCAGCGTCGTTCGCCGCTCGTCATTCGTCGGCACGATGTCCTCCTCCTACGCACGCGAGACGCGCGCGCTCACCTCTGCCGGGGTGACAAGCGTGCGGTCGGCGCCGACCACTCTCACGGAGCCGATCAGCCGCACGATACCGCGGCATGGGAGATCACCCGCCGATGTTCCGATGAGGACCTCCACCTCGCCGGGCTCGACGACGCGCTCGAACTGCCTGCCGGTGAAGGCGGTGCGGTCGGCGTGCACGTGGAAATGGACGTCGGCCGCCGCGCCGGGCGCGAGCGGGACGCGGGCGAACCCCACGAGCTGGCGCACCGGCCTGGCCACGGGCGCGAGCAGGTCCCGCAAGTAGATCTGGACGACCTCCTCCCCGTGGCGCGGGCCGGTGTTGCTGACGCGGACCGACGCCGTGAACGCGCCGTCGGTCGGCACCTCCGCCGAGCTGATCCGCAGGTCGTCCACGGTGAACGTCGTGTAGGACCGGCCGTGGCCGAAGGGGAAGAGCGGGGTCGGGTCGAGGCTGCTGATGCCTGCGCTCTCGGTGCTGCCGAGCGGTGGCTGCAGGTAGGTCGATGGCTGCCCGCCGGGGTGCCGCGGGATCTGCACCGGGAGCTTGCCGACGGGCTGCAACCTGCCGGACAGGACACCGGCGATCGCGCAGGCGCCTTCCTCTCCCGGCATGAACGCCTGGACCAGCGCCGCCGCGCGACCGTGCAGGTCGCCGAGGGCGTAGGGGCGCCCGGAGACGACCACCACGACCACGGGGGTGCCGGTGGCCAACAGCTCCGCGAGCAGATCGGCCTGGACGCCGGGCAGCCGCAGGTCCGCGACATCGCATCCCTCGCCGGAGGTGCCGTGCCCGAACAGACCCGCGAGGTCGCCGACCAGCGCGATGCACAGGTCGGACGCGGTGGCCGCGGCTACCGCGGCGGCAAAGCCCGACCGGTCCTCGCCCTGGACGGCGCAGCCCGCCTCGTACACGACGTCGATGCCCGGCAGCTCGGCGGCCAGCGCGTCGACCGGGCTCAGCACGTCGAGCCCCAAGCCTGCCTCCGGGTAGCGCGGCAGGACGTGGGCGGGGAACGTGTAGCAGCCCATGAGCGTGCGCACGTCGGCAGCGCACGGCCCGACCACGGCCACCGCCTCGAGCGCGGGCCGCCCGCCGCCGAGCAGGGGCAGCGCCGAGCCCTGGTCCAGCAGGACGATCGACCGTTCGGCCATCTCCCTGGCCAGTGCCCGGTTGGCGGCCGAGTCGAGGTCGACGGTCTCCGCACGCGCCACGGAGCCTTCGGGGGTCCAGTCCGCGTCCAGCAGCCCGAGCTGCGCCTTTTGCGTCAGCACGCGCCGGACCGACCGGTCCACGACGGTCTCGGGCACCTCGCCGCGGTGAACCCGCTCCACCAGCCCGGCGTAGCCGATGGTGTCGGGCAGCTCGACGTCGACGCCCGCGGCGAGCGCCTGCCCTGCGGCGTCGGCGGCATCGACGGCGACGTGGTGCATCGTCGCGAGGAACGGCACCGCCCAATAGTCCGAGACCACCGTGCCCGCGAACCCCCACTGGCCGCGCAGCAGATCGGTGAGCAGCCACGGGTCGGCGCCCGCGGGCACGCCGTCGACGTCGGAGTAGGCGTTCATCACCGAGCCGACGCCCGCGAGGGTCACGGCCGCTTCGAACGGCGGCAGGACGACGTCCATGAGCTCGCGTCTGCCCATCGAGACCGGTCCGTGGTTGCGGGCCGCGCGGGAGGCCGAGTAGCCCGCGAAGTGCTTGAGGGTGGCGATCACGCCCGCGCTCTGCAGGCCGCGGACGTAGGCGCAACCGAGGGTGGCGACGAGGTAGGGGTCCTCGCCGATGGTTTCCTCGACGCGGCCCCAGCGGTAGTCGCGCACGACGTCGACGACGGGCGAGAGGCCCTGGTGCACCCCCAGCGCGGCCATGTCCCGGCCGATCGCGGCGGCCATCCGCTCGACGAGGTCGGGATCGAACGTCGCGCCCCAGGCGATCGCCGCGGGGTACACGGTCGCCCCGTAGGTCGTGAACCCGGTGAGACACTCCTCGTGGACGATCGCGGGGATGGCAAGGCGCGAGCCGTCGATGACGATCCGCTGCTGGCGCACCAGCTCCGCGGCGCCGTCAACCGCGGTGATCGGCGCACTGCCGTACACCCGGGTGAGGTGGCCGAGGCCGTGGCGGCTCGCCTCGGAGAGCGGGGTCGCCGCCCCGGCGGAGAACACGTCCTGCATCGGTGCGACGTTCAGTGCGGCGTCGTGCTCTACAGCTGCCGGGCCCTCGGGGGCCTGCATGTCGTTGCCGACCCATCTGCTGCCGAGCTGGGCGACCTTCTCCTCGAGGGTCATCTCTCGCAACAGGAGCTCGACCCTTTCGGCCACTGAGCGCGTCGGCTCCTGCCATGGCGTGCCGCGGACGGCGGTGGAAGTCGGGTCGGCTGTCGACACGGCGCGGACTCCTTGGTTAAGGATGCCAGAAATGTTCGAAATGTTTCGAGATCGAGCGCCCATCTTGACACGTCAGTGCCCGAAATCCTACGGTGACAACCCGAGTACCGGCCGAAACTCTTGCGAGACGGGCGGCGCCCGCGCACGACTGGCAACACACCGGACGATCCGCTCGCCGCGCGTGTCGCGGCTTCGTGTACGGAGATCAATGTGGACTCCACGACGACGTCGCGTCGTACCTTCCTCCGCTTCGCCCTCGCCGCGCCGCTGATCGGTTCAGCGCTTGCCGCGTGCGGCACCTCAGGTCCCAGCCAGGCAGGCGGAGGCGGGGGAGCAACCGCGGGCACGACGTACTGGTACCTCTCCGGGCAGCCCAACGAAGGCGTCCGGACCAACGCGCTCAACGCCTTCAACCAGGCCAACCCGGACAGCAAGATCACTGGAACGACCTTCCAGAACGACGCCTACAAGACCCGCATCCGGACGGCCATCGGAGCGGGCCAGGCGCCCACCATCATCTGGGGGTGGGGCGGGGGCACGCTGCGCAGCTACGTCCAGGCGGGCCAGGTCGAGGACCTGACGTCGTGGTTCGACCAGAACCCCGCGGTCAAGAACAAGGTCTTCAGCTCGTCGTTCGCGCCCGCGACCGTCAACGGGAAGATCTACGCGATGCCCGCCGAGACGGTGCAGCCGATCATCCTCTACTACAACAAGCGCGTCTTCGACAAGGTCGGCGTGCAGCCGCCCCAGTCGTGGGGCGACATCATGAATCTCGTGGCGAAATTCAACGCCGCCGGCGTCGCGCCGTTCTCGCTCGGCGGCCAGTCCCGGTGGACGAACATGATGTGGCTGGAGTTCCTCTTCGACCGCATCGGCGGCTCCGACGTGTTCGGCGCGGTCGCCAACGGCGAGCCCAACGCGTGGTCCAACCCCGCGGCGATCGACGCCCTCACCAAGGTGCAGGACCTCGTCAAGGCCAACGGCTTCATCAAGGGCTTCTCGTCCATCACCGCCGACTCCAACGCCGACCTGGCCCTCCTGTACACCGACAAGGCCGCGATGATGCTCCACGGCTCGTGGACCTACGCCGTCATGTCGACGAACGGCGGCGACTTCGTCTCCGGCGGCCACCTCGGGTACATGAACTTCCCGCCGGTCGAGGGCGGCAAGGGTGACCCGAGCAGCACCACCGGCAACCCGGCGCAGTACCTTTCGATCTCCTCGAAGGCCACCGACCAGGAGAAGGACGTCGCCAAGAAGTACTTCTCCACAGGGGTGCTCACCGACGCCGAGATCCAGGACTGGATCGGCATCGGCGGGGTGCCGATCGCGAACGGAGCCGACAGCAAGCTGGGCAGCTCGAAAGACGCGCCGTTCCTCAAGTTCGTCTACGACACCGCGAGCAAGGCCAAGAGCTTCCCGCAGTCCTGGGACCAGGCGCTCAGCCCGACCGCGGCCGAGAAGCTCCTCGACAACATCGCCCAGCTCTTCCAACTGTCGGTGACCCCGCAGCAGTTCGCGTCGAACATGAACCAGGTCATCGGCCAATGACAGGTCTCGCTCCGCCCGTCGTCCTCCCGACGGCGCCGCCCGTCGGGCGGGCGGGGCGGAGTGGCTCGCTCGCCTGGATGACGCTGCCCGCGCTGATCGTCTTCGTCGCGTTCGCCGTGATCCCGCTCGTGGGTGTGGTGCTGCTGAGCTTCACCTCGTGGGACGGCATCGGGGCGATCTCGGTGACCGGCCTCACCAGCTGGATGGCGGTGCTCGCCGATCCCGGCCTGCTCCATTCCCTCTGGGTGACCTTCCTCGTCATCGCCCTGTCCTGGCTCGTGCAGACGCCGCTCTCCCTCCTCATCGGCGTTTTCCTTGCTGGCCGCCAGCGCTATCGCGGCCTGCTCGCGGTGCTCTACTTCGTCCCCCTCCTGCTCAGCTCGGCGGCGATCTCGATCACCTACAAGGCGCTGCTCGACCCGAACTTCGGGCTCGGCGCGGGACTGGGCATTCCGCTGCTGAGCCAGGACTGGCTCGGCCAAGCCGACCTCGCGCTCGGGGTGGTCATCTTTGTCGTCTCGTGGCAGTACATCCCGTTCCACTCGCTCATCTACCAAAGTGGTGTGCGACAGATCCCGAGGTCGATGTACGAGGCCGCGGAGCTCGACGGTGCGGGCCGAGTGCGCCAGCTCTTCAGCATCACGCTGCCACAGCTGAAGTACACGATCATCACGTCGTCGACCCTCATGGTGATCGGCTCACTCACGGCCTTCGACCTGATCTTCGTGCTCACCGAAGGCGGCCCCGGTGACGCCACCCGCGTGCTCGCGCTCGACATGTACAAGCGCGGCTTCCAGGCCAACCAGATGGGGCCCGCCAGCGCGATCGCGGTCATCCTCGTGGCTATCGGTCTCGGGTTCTCGCTGTTCATGCGTCGGCTCGGCGGCAACGCCGCCGACAGCCAGCTGGAAGGCGCGTGATGACCTCGACGCTGACGACCGACGCCCGTGGAGGCGGCGCGGTCCAGCCCTCCCAACGCGGGCCCGGCGGAAGCGTTCGGGGCCGCCCCAACTGGCTGGGCGGCGTGTTGAGCTGGGTCTGGCTCGCCATCGTCCTGGTGCCGATCTACTGGATCGTGATCACCAGCTTCAAGCAGCAGAGCGACTACTTCGTCACGAACCCCTTCGCTCCGCCTGTCAACCCGACGCTCGACAACTACCAGCTCGTGATCGCGTCGAGCTTCCCGCGCTACTTCATCAACAGCGTCATCGTCGCGATCGGCGCGGACGTGCCCGCGGTGCTCTTCTCGTTCATGGCCGCCTTCGCCATCGTGCGCGGTGGCGGGCGGCTCCTGCCGTCGGTCAACGGGCTGTTCCTCATGGGACTGGCGATTCCCCAGCAGGCCGTCGTCATCCCGGTCTACTTGATCATCATTCGGCTCCACATGTACGACTCCCTGCTGGCGATCATCCTGCCGTCGATCGCCTTCGCCATCCCGCTGTCGATCCTGGTGCTCACCAACTTCATCCGCGACGTCCCCAACGAGCTCTTCGAGTCCATGCGGCTCGATGGGGCAGGCGACTGGCACATGCTGTGGCACCTGGCGTTCCCGCTCACCCGGCCTGCTCTCGTGACCGTCGGCATCTACAACGGCCTGATCATCTGGAACGGCTTCCTGCTGCCACTGGTCCTCACCCAGAGCCCCGACCAACGCACGCTGCCCCTGGCGCTGTGGTCGTTCCAGGGCCAGTACAGCATCAACGTGCCCGCCATCCTCGCCTCGGTCGTGCTGACGACGCTGCCGATCCTCGTCCTCTACGCGCTGGGCCGTCGCCAGCTTCTGAGCGGGCTGACCGCGGGCTTCGGGAAATAGCGCGGACGCTAGCCCGGGACAGCGGCCCGGACAGCGGCCCGGGTTTGCAGCAGGGTGACACTGCTGCGACTGGGTCGCAGCAGTGTCACCCTGCTGCGATGCGGACATGGCCCGAGCTGCGGCGCGTTGTCCGGCCCGTCGCGCGGGAGTCAGTAGCCTCCGCGGGATGGAGTGGCGGGCATTCGCCGAGGTGTTCGTGACGCTGCTCGTCATCATGGACCCCGCGGGCACGCACGGCACCGGTCTTTGTCGCGCTCACCCGTCGGATGTCGCCGCGGCAACGCCGTTGGGCGGCGATCCGCGCGATGTCGGCCGCCGGGTTGTTGATCATCGGCTTCGCGCTGTTCGGCGGGGTTCTTCTCGACTATCTCGGCGTGTCGCTCGGCAGCCTGTCCGTCGCGGGCGGGTTGCTGCTCCTGCTCGTCGCGCTGGAGATGCTCCGCGGGTTCGATGCGGCTCCCGACGAGGACGGCGACGTCGCCCTCGTGCCGCTGGCTACCCCATTGGTCGCCGGGCCGGGGGCGATCGCGACGGTCATCGTCCTCGCTCGGCAACGCCCTGAAGGCGCGGTGATCGGCGGGGCGGTGGCGGCCCTTGTCGCGATGGCGGTCTCGCTGTTGCTGGCCGGGGCGATCGCCCGGGTGGTCTCACCGGCTTTGTTGCACTTCTTCACGCGTGTTCTGGGCTTGCTCCTGGCCGCCATCGCGGTGCAGCTCGTTGCCGACGGGATTCGTGCGCTCACGTCGACGTGAGGTGAGCGACCGGACATCGAACTGATCATGATCGGGCTGACGCATGCGGGGGACGGCCGTCGCGTCATTCGGGACCGGGAGCACAGCGGGCGTCTCGGACCGCGGCGTTGCGGGATCGAGGCGGCGGCCCTCCTCGGCTTCGGTGGCCACGGTGGTGAGCAGATCGCGCAGATGTCGGTCGACGGCCGCCGCGTAATGCGCGATCCGCTCGTCGAAGGAGGCGTCGCGGCCCGCGGCGGAGACGCGCAGGCCCGCTTCGACGACACTGCACGCCGCGGCGAGCCTGTCGCGCGGGACACCCACGACGATGGGAAGACCCAACACCGCGAGCGCCTGTAGCGCCGCGAGCGGGTCGCCGCGAGCCAGCCAGTCGAGGGCCTTCAGCTGCATCTGCGCGTGGTCGAGACAATCCGCGAGTGCCGCACGGTCGCGCCTGCGCAGTGCGCGGGCGGTGCCCGCTACGTCGTTTCGCGAGGGCGACCGCCACCGTGTCGAGATGGGTGGTCAGGGCGATGCGCAGTGCGCAGGCGAGCTCGCGAAGAAGGACATCGGCCGGTTCCGACGCCAGCCGGAGCCGTCGACGGTCGGTTCGGATGGCAATGCCGATCGCATCCAGATGCCGCAGCAGACTGCTGCAGGTGGCGCAGCCGGGTGGCTCGTGGTCGAGCGCGTGGGTTCGCTGCCCGACGGCACTGCTCAGTTCGGTGAACCGCATCAGGACGGCCGACGGGACCGTGCGCAAGTTCACGCGCGTCAGTTCGACGAGGCGGTGACAGGCCTCCGCATAGGCGGCGGCGACATCGTCACAACGGGCTGTGTTGATCTTCTCTTCGGTGTGCTCGGGGATCACCGCATCCATCGCGCGTTCCAGGCAGGCCAGGTCCCCGTCCATCCGGGTGATGTGGTCGAGCAGACGCCCGATACGCCCCAATGACGCCGCGGAGAACTCGCTCCAGGCCTTCGTGCTCCCGGATCGGCGTGGCACGAAGATGAGCAAGATGCCGGAGCCCATGAGGACGGCACCGAGCACGACCAATACTGGCATCGGCCCCCTCCGTCGGCGAATGTGATCAGCATGGCATGCTCAGGAGAAGCAGGGGGAGTGCTCCGGAGAGATTGACGCTGTCACGAGCATGGTCTTGCGGGAAGTGTGGACAGCGTGCTGATCGGGGCGTTGTTCGCGCTGGCCGCGATGGTGCTCAACAGCATCGCCGCGATGCTTCAGGCCGATGCGACCACGCGCACCCGGCCGCGCCATCCGCTGGCCGCACAGCCTCGCTATCTGGGTGGGCTGCTGATGGACGGGCTGGGTTGGGTGTGCACGGTCATCGCATTGCGCCTGCTGCCCGTGTTCGCCGTGCAGGCGATCCTCGGCGGCGCCATCGCCGTGACGGCGCTGTCGTCGAGGTGGTTGTGGGGGATCCGACTCCGCGTTCTCGACCGGGTGGGCGTCGGTGCGTGCCTGGTCGGGCTCGTGCTGGTCGCGGCGGCCGCCGGGCCGCAGGGGGTGATGGTCGACACCGCCGCGGACGTCACCCTGGTCGTCGCGGCAGTGCTGCTCTCCGGTGTCCTGATCGCGATGCGCAACGTCCGCGCGGCATGGGCGTTCGCGACGCTCGCCGGTCTCGGTTTCGGCGCCACGTCGTTGGCGGTGCGGGCCGTCCGGCTGCCGGGCGGCGGCGACATCGTGGATCTGCTGCGCCAGCCCGCCGTGTACGTGGTGGTGGCCTTCTGGCTGATCGGGATGATCAGCTATTCCCGTGCGCTGGTGCGCGGCGAGCTGTCGGTGGTGACCGCGGTGTTCACCATCACCGAGGTGGTCGTACCCGGGCTGGTCGGGATGCTCGTTCTGCACGACCAGGTGCGGCCGGGCTGGGGTTGGGTGGTCGCGGCGGGGCTGGTGTTCGCCACGTCAGGCGTGCTGCAGCTGGCGCTGTCGCCGACCCAACACCCTGCTGTCCGCTCGGCGGCGGCGCGGCGCCGGTAGCGGAAAAAGGTTTCCTGCATCGTCGCGGTCTTCGGGGGACAATGAGGGGGTGCCTGAGGTGCGAGTCGTCGGCGTGGGGCTGGACGGGGAGCGGGGTCCCTCCAGGCCGGTGCTGTGGCTGCAGGAGATCAGCGGCGGACACCGGGTGCTGCCGCTGTGGATCGGCCTGCCGGAAGCCGCCGCCATCATCGGCGAACAGCGTGGCCTGCGCGGGTCGCGTCCCAGCACCCACCAGCTGATGGGCTCGGTGATCAACGCCCTGCATCGGCGGCTGGAACGGGTGGTGATCGTCGAGCTGCGAGACAGCATCTTCCACGCCGAGCTGGTCTTCGACGCCGCCACCGTGATCTCCGCCCGCCCGAGTGACGCCATGGCGCTGGCCCTGCACTTCGGTGTGCCGATCCTCGTCGAAGAACCTGTGCTTGACCGGGCGGCCCTTCCGCGCGACGACGTTGCGCGCATCGGTGGATGGCTGGAGCCGACCGACGAGTCCACCCTCGACGACATCGACGAGTTCCGTCGCTTCCTCGACCGCGCCTCGCCAGAGGACTTCGAGACCGAATGACCCCTGGCCCGCCTGCCTGACTCCGGCCCGCCCGCCTGCCAGACGATGATCGGTGGGAGTGGTGTCAGGGGTGGGTTGGTGCAGCTGTGGCACCACTTCTGCCGATCGACGCCGAGGGCGGAGGTGCGCCGGGTCGCGACGGCTGGGCGTTGGGCGATCAGCGCGGTCACCGTAGGCTCCGGGCAGCTTTGCGACCAATCAGTCTGTGGGAAGGTTCGCTGTGGACGAGATGGGCGGTGCCCAGGGAGGCGACGAGGTCAACCCGCTTCTCGAGACGCCGGACGCGTACCGACCTTCCGAGGACCGGATCACGATCCTGGTGCAACGCGAGGGCGACGGCGTTGTGGTCCTGGTCGGGGGAGAGGTCGACCTCTCGACCGGAGCCCGCCTGAACCAGACGTTGGCCGCGGAGATCGCCACCTGCCCGGCGCTGATCGTGATCGATCTCGACCAGGTGACCTTCTTCACGTCCGTGGGGTTGACGGCACTGGCCCTCGCGCAACGCGCTGCGCTGGAGCGGAATGTCGAGTTCCGGGTCGTCGCCACCAGTCGGGCGATCCTGCGTCCACTCCAGATCACCGGGATGGCCGACGAGATGGCGATCTATCCCACGCTGACCGAGGCACTCACGCGAGGTCGGGTCGATGGTGGAGACCCCGCCCGCACCTAGGGCTTCGGACGGCAGGAGTGATCATGGGACGAGCTCGGTCGGCTGTCGACGCAGGACGAGCAACGCGACGTCGTCGAGCCCGATGCGGCCGAAGCGCTCCAAGAGCTGCTCGCACAGCTCCTCAGCGGGTCGGTCGACCGTTGCGAAGACCCGGAGCTCCTCCAACGCGGCGTCGAGGTCTCCGCCGGGGTGCTCCACCAGGCCGTCAGTGATCAGCACGACCGACCACGCGGCCGGGAGCCGCAGCACGGTGTCGGGCTTTCTGGTGCGGCGCAGCCCCAGCATCGGGCCCTCGACCTGCAGATAGTGTGCGCCTCCGGCCGCGGGGTCGACGAGCAACGGCGGGAGGTGCCCCGCGTTGGCCACCGTCGCATGGCTGCGTTCCCGATCCAGCAGCAACAGGCACAGCGTGGCGAACTCGGCAGGGTGGTACTGCCGGAGCATCGCCTCGAGCCGTTCGAGGATCGCGGTGGGCCGATGCCCGTCCACGGCGTAGGCGCGAAGGGCGTGCCGCAGTTCCACCATGATCGTGGCGGCGTGGATGGAATGCCCCGCGACATCGCCGATGGCCACGAGGAGCTGCCCGTCGTCGAGCTCCACGACCTCGTAGAAATCCCCTCCGATCTCCGCGTTGCGCGCCGCGGGCACATACCGGACGGCGATCTCCATGCCGGGTCGCTCCGCGGGCAGCGTCGGGAGGAAGCTGCGTTGGAGCGTCAGCGCGAGCGTGTGCTCCTCGGTGTGCAGCCGCAGCGAGTCCGACGCGAGCACGGCCGCGTGCCCGAGCTGGGCCAGCAGGTCGCTCGCGTCGTCCAGCTCGTCGACGCGCACGGCGATCGCGAGCGGCGAGCCGCCGCGTGAGTCGAACAGCGAGGCGAGCGACATGGCGTCGTCGCTCCCGTCGGGGCCGACGAGCCGCCAGGGAACCGCGAAGGCGGTGCCCGGTCGCGCGCCGGGGACCTGCCGATCCGCGAGCCCGGTGAACACCGACGACGACGCGACGTCGAGCGCGGGCGGGGCGCCTCCCGCGAGGCCAACGGTGGCGCGGCGCAACCGTCCGTCCGGGGTGGTGAGGATGGCGACAGCGGTGCCCTCGATGATCTGCGCCGCGCCCGCGGCGATCGCGGTCGCGAGCTGGTCGAACGTAGTGGCCGCGTTCATCGCGAGGGTTGCCGCGGTCAGTCCGGTGAGCTGCTGGGCGAGCCGTTCTGCCGCCGCCCGCGCGCGGTAGTAGCGCAGCACCGCGGCCACCGTGGCCACCAGCTCGTCGGGCTCGACCGGTTCGACGAGATAAGCGTCAGCGCCCCGGGTCAACCCCTGCGCGCGGTCGACTCCGCGGATCGCGGTCGCCGACAGGTGGATCACCGGTAGCCCGAGCGCAGGGTCGCTCTTGATCTGCTCACAGACGTCGAACCCGCTCATGTCGGGCAGCCCGACGTCGAGCACAACAAGATCCACCGGCCTGCGCACGAGCATGGCGAGCGCCTCGGCGCCGGTGCCGACCTCGATGACCGCGTGCCCGTGGCGGCGCAGCCAGCTGCTCGCGATGTAGCGCCCCGCCGGGTTGTCGTCGACGACGAGGATGACGGCGGGCGCGTCGGACCCCAGCGCGTCCGGCAGCGGGTTCACCGGAGGCCCCCGACCAGAGCGGCCGCGGTCTGCGTCGCGTCGAGCAGGACAACGGAGCTGACCTGTGCCTTGCCGATGACCACCGCCGTGGCGCCCAGCTGCCGTCGCCGCTGCGCGTCGAGGTCAGCCGAGGTCACGATGACGACCGGCACGTGGCGCAGCGCCGGGTCCCGACGCATCTCCTCCAGCACGGCCGCGCCGTCAGGTGCGGGGATGTGGAGGTCGAGCAGGACCAGGTCGGGTCGTTGCCCGCGGAGCGCGCGAAGCGCTTCGGCGCCGTCGCCGACCTCGGTCACCTCGTCGACGGCGCCCGCGATCGCGGCCCGCAACACCGCGCGGAACGCGGGGTCGTCGTCGACGATGAGCACCGAGCCGAAGCGGTCGTGTCCCTCGGGTGCGACGTCGTGGCGGACGTCGAGGGGCAGCCGCAGCGTCACGGTGGTGCCGCGGCCCGGCTCGCTGGACAGCACCATGTCGCCGCCGAGGATCCCGACGAGGCGCCGCGCGTAGGGAAGTCCGAGCCCGGTCCCGCCCGCCGTGGCCTGCAAGCGCCCCGGCACTTGGTAGAACTCCTCGAAGACGCGCCGCTGGTGCTCTGGTGGGATTCCGATTCCCGTGTCGCTCACCACGATCTCGAGGCTATCCGTGGCGAGGTCGACGCGGGTGCGGCAGCGCACCTCGCCGCGCTCGGTGAACTTGAGGCCGTTGCTGATGAGGTTGCGCACGATCCGCCCGAGCAGCGCGGGGTCGGTGGCGACGGGGCCAGGCAAATCGGGAGGTTCCACGATCAGCGTCACCTCAGGCGCGGTCGCCAGCCCCCGGAGCGCGGCGCGCAGCTCCTCGAACACGGCCGCCAGGTCGGTGGGGACGATGTCGGCCTCGATGTGCCCCGACTCGGCTCTAGCGACGTCGAGAAGCTCGTTGACCAGTGCCAGGAGGATGGCACCCGACTCACGGATCATCTCGACCTGGTAGCGCTGCTCGCCGCTCAACGGTTCCGAGCCCGGGTCGAGGAGCAGCCGGGCGAGCCCCAACACCGAGTTGAGCGGGGTGCGCAGCTCGTGGCTGACGTTGGCCCAGAAGCGCGTCTTGCTCTCGCTGGCCTCCCGTAGCCGGGTGGACGCCTCGTCCAGCTCCGCGTACAGGGCGACGACACCGCGGTTGGTCTGCTCGAGCTCCTCGGACAGCTCAGCGTGCAGCGCGAGCACGCCGCGGTTGGTCTCCTCCAGCTCGGCGTTGGCCAGCAGGAGGTTCTCCTGCTCGGTCTGCAGCTGATCGAGGGTCTGGAGAAGATCCTGGTTCTGGCTGCGCAGGGCGTCCAGTGCGTTGCCCGGCCGGGAGCGGCGCAGCGTCTCCCGCATCTCGCTGATCCGCGTCGCCGTCAGCGGCCCGGTGCCCGAGGGCAACCGCTTGGTCAGCGCCACGGTGCCACCCCGCTCCTGCCACGCGACGGTGCACGCGTCGACCAGCCGGGCCGCCGCGGCGATCCCCTCCACGGCGGCCAGCTCGTCGCGTCCTCGGGATCGCGCCAGCTGTCCTGTCCACTCCGCACTGATCAGCAGTGCCGGAGGCGGCCCCGCTTCGAGCGACATCACGACAGTCGCGGGCGCGCTCAGCGTCATCAGCTCCCTGCTGAGCTCGCTCAGCGACGTGGCCACCCGGACCTGGTCCTGCTTGTCCAGGCCTGCCAGCGCCGCCACCTCCCGGCCGCGTTGGCGGGCCAGGAAGACATCCTGCTCGCCTCCGATCTTCAGACGCAGCAGCTCGCCAAGGCCCGCTCTCATCGAGCGACCCTGCCGACGACGACGCAGGCGTCGTCCTGACGCAGGCCCGCGTCGCGCATCAGGGTCGCCGCGATCAGCAACGGCGACCGGTTGAGGACGCGACCCAGCGCCGACGCGTCCCATCGGGTGCGCACGCCGTCCGAGTGCAGAACCACCACCGCGCCCGGCGGAAGCGGGTACTCGAACGTCCGGATGGTGGGCGACCGGTAGCCCGCGATGCCCCCGATCGACACCATGCTGCGTTTGTGCTGCGGGCCCACCACCACTCCCGCGACGTTGCCGACGCCCGCGAACCGCACCACACCCGTCTCCCGATCGAGCTGTGCGACCGACACCGCGCCGCCTCGCGTGCCCGACAGCGCCCCGTGGATCTGGCGCAGCGCGGTCTCGGGCGTCGGGTTGTCGATGTCGTGGAAGACGCGGACGGCCTCCCGCGAGGCCGTGGCGGCGAGCGGTCCGTGCCCCGATCCGTCGCAGAGCATCAGGAAGGTGCGCCCCTCGGTCACCCGGACCGCATACGCGTCGCCGCACATCGCCTCGCCGTTGACCGGCCGGGTGATGCCGTCGGCGAGTGACCCGACTCCGGCGAGCGCGTCGGAGTCCCGATTGGCCGAGAACCGGGCGAGGACGACGGTGCCGTGGCCGGGCTCCGAACCGATCTCGACGGCGTCGGCCAAGCGGTCGATCGCGCCCATCCCGATGCCCAGCGTGCCCGCCGTGGTCTGACCGTCGCGCCGGGAGTCGGCGACGTTGGCCATGCCCGGTCCGGAGTCGATCGCGACGATCTCGAGCGTCGCGGTGGCGGAACTGCGGACCGACCGCAGCAGCAGCGCACCGCCGCCGCCGTGCTTGTGGACGTTCGTCGCGATCTCGGTGACCGCGAGCCCGGCCTCCGCGACGCGGCGCGCAGGCAGACCGAGCTGATCGGCGAGCTTCTCGGTGGCCCGCCGGGCGGCGCCCGCCGCGCTCGGATCGTCCAGCGCGAGCCACACCATGTCCTCCGCGGCCGGAGCGATCACCGGGTCCACTTGACCACGGTGACGACGGTGCCGCGGCCCACCTCGGTGTCGATCTCGAACTCGTCGACCAGCCTGCGCGAGCCGCTCAGCCCGAGCCCCAGCCCGTCGCCGCTGGTCCATCCGTCGGTCAACGCCTGCTCGAGGTCGGCGATGCCCGGTCCGCGATCGGTGAAGGTGGCGGAGATGCCCCGCTTCCCGTCGCGCGCCACGGTCTGGACGCGCACGGAGCCCGAGCCGCCGTAGACGAGGGTGTTGCGCGCGAGCTCGCTCGCGGCCGTCACCAGTTTCGTCTGATCCACGAGCGAGAGCCGCACGGCCTGTGCGCGCACGCGGACGAGCTGGCGCACCCGCACCACGTCGTCCCCGGTCCGAATGGGGAGCTCCTCGACCGAGCCCGGCTCGGTCACGGCATCGAGGGGGCGGGCCGAACCCAGCCGTCTTCCGCGTCTGCCACGTCGTCGTCGGTCATCACCGAGAGCGTGCGTTCGGCAGAGATCCTGCGCAGGATCGCGAGGCCCTTCTCCACGTTCAGCGCCGTGCGGACCCCGTGCAGCGACAGGCCGAGCTCCACCAGGGTGATCGCCACCGCGGGCCGCATGCCGACCACAACCGTCTCGGCGTCCAACACCTTCGAGAGCGCGGCAATGGAGGCGAACATCCGTCCGATGAACGAGTCGACGATCTCCACCGCCGAGATGTCGATCAGAACGCCGCGAGCGCCGGTCGCGACGATCCGCTCGGCGAGGTCTTCTTGCAGGGCGAGCACCGAGTCGTCTTGCAGGTCGACCTGGATGGAGACCAGCAACGCGTCGCCGAGCGACATCAACGGGACGCGGTCCATCAGGCGTTCCGCGACCGCTGCCGCCGCACGACCTCGACTCCGCTGCCGCGCAAGGCGTGCAGCAGCGCGTCGGCCAACGTCGCCTTGGTGGGGATGTCGCCGAAGTCGATGCCCAGCGCGACGATGGTCTGGGCGATCTGGGGGCGGATGCCCGAGATCGTGCACTCCGCGCCCATCAGCCGGGCCGCGACCACGGTCTTCAGCAGATGCTGGGCCACCTCGGTGTCAACGGCGGGCACGCCCGTGATGTCGATGATGGCGTGTTCGGACCCGGTGTCGACGAGGGTCTGCAGCAGCTTCTCCATCACGATCTGTGTGCGGGCCGAGTCGAGGGTGCCGATCAGCGGAACGGCGACCACACCGTCCCAGAGCTTGACGACCGGGGTGGTCAGCTCGAGCAGCTGCTCGGCCTGTTCGACGATCACTGCCTCCCGCGCGCGGGCGTAGCTCTCGAAGGTCGCGAGCCCGAGCGCGTCGACCCAGCGGGACACGGCGACGACGGTAGGCAGGTCGGCCTCCTGCGCGAGCCCGAAGAGCGCCTCCTTGAGCGCGAACACCGCTGAGGCGGTCTCGGTGGGGCTGAATCCCCGTCGGGCCCAGTCGTGTGACAGCTCGGAGAGCAGCCCGCGCGTGCCCGCGTACGCCTCCGCACGGACGTCGACGCCGCTCTCCACCGCCTCGATGAGAAGCGCCAACAGCTCGCCGCAGGTGCGCTCCAGCTCCGCGGCGGAAAGGCGTCCTTGCAGCGACGCGGCGGCCACGGCCACCCACTGCCTCAGAACGCTCTCTTCCTCACCCCGCAGCAGGTCACCCACGCGCTTGCCGTCGTCCTCCACCACCATCTTCGACCTCCACCTCGGTGCGTCGCGACAGTAGCTCATGCCTTGTCGGCTACCGGTTCCACGCGGGCATCGGCGCCCGTCGACCACGGCGCCCGCGTCCCGGACCGGGGCAGGTCGCGCTCGGACCCCTCTGGCACGCCGCCGCGGCAGGCGCTGGAAATCCTGGTAACAATGGCCCAGGCGGCGCTCCGCACCGTTTTCACCTGCAAAGTCTCTTCCCCGTTGTTGAACCCGGCCGCGCGGCGTGCCGTCAGCCCCTGGTGAGGGACACGGGGTCGAGCCATCGCCTCAGCAATGCGTCACCCGAGCACTTGGCCCCGCGCCCTCACCTGGCGGTCCCCTGGGGAGCGGGGCTGCCCTGATCCACGGGGAGCGGATCGCTCATGTCGTTGTCGTCTTTCTCGGTGCCGCCTTTCTCAGCGCTTTTCTCAGCGCTTTTTTCGGGGCCAGCCACCCCGGCGGGTTCTCGTTCTGTGCCTTCTCGTTATGGGCCTTCTCGTCACGGGCGGTCGTGTTCTGGGCTGCTGCGCCGCGCACTGACCATCTTCGTCGCGTTGATCCTGCTGTCCGCTTTGGTAAACGCGCTGGCGCAGGCCGGGGCGCAGCGAGCGGTCGCGTTGCGCGCCTACTCGTCGGACGTGCTGTGGGACGACGCGTGGACCAGTGGGTCCTTCGTACGCTCCGGCGCCACGTTGGCCACCCACGACCCCGCCTTCTGGTTGTGCAAACCGGGCGGATGCGCGCCTGCGGCGTTGTCTGACCACGTCGGTCAAGCGGTCGGGATCGTCTGCCGCCGCGAGCCCGAGGGCTACCTCAAGCTGTACTACGCCACCGACCAGGAGCCGGCGTGGGCGTCGGGCGACGACGTCAAGGCGAAAGGCCCCGTACGCCCCTGCGGCGTGTGGGACTGGTGAGAGCAGGCCCCCGCGCTCTTTAGTCTGCGCTCGTCGTTCACCCATTAGGTGGGACGGGTGCGAACAGTGAGCGGGCCCCCGCAAGAACAGCACGCTCGACGCGGGTCGCCACGGTGATCGCCGCACGTGGTGCCCAGAGCGCGCCGCTGCGCCGCCGACACCACTCTCGACGATCATGGCCCGGCTGCGGGGCTCCCGGTGGGTGGTGATCGCCAAGATTGTGACATGACGGCCATATATGGCCCTCATGTCACACAACCGGCGATCAACGCTCGGCAACTGGCCCACGGGCGGCGGCGACCCGACCTGGATCCTTGCCGATCATGAGTTGCCGGCCGCACCTCCCCAGTAAGACGATCACCGAGAGCCAGGACCCGCCGCAGCGGTCTCCGCCTGCACGTCGTCCATCACGGAGTCGGCAGCCACCGTCAGAAACGCAGCCGCCGCCGACAATCCGCTACGACCGGCCCGAGATCAAGACCATCCGACGCGCCGCTCCTGCCCTTGAGTAACCGCACTGGGGCAGAACCTCTGTGAGGACGCCGCGGAGTCTGTGAGGCGGGGTTGGTGAGGTGGAGTCCGCCGTCCGCTCGCCGCCTGCCCGCCACCCGCTCGCCGCCTGCCCGCCATCGCTCGCCGTCTGCCCCGCCGTCTGCCCGCCGTCCGCTCGCCGTCTGCCCGCCGTCCGCTCGCCGCCTGCCCGCCATCGCTCGCCGCCTGCCCGCCGTCCGCTCGCCGCCTGCCCGCCGCCCGCTCGCCGCCTGCCCGCCACCCGCTCGCCGCCTGCCCGGCCCGGCTTCGCAGGAGTTCTGGCGTGGTCGCGGCGAGTGCGCACGGATGGCCAACTCGCCGTGTGTAGACGGGCGACTCACCTGGGTGGTGGGCACCTGGGGGGTGTGCACGGATGGCCAACTCGCCGTGTGTAGACGGGCGACTCACCTGCGTGGGCGGGGCGGCGGCCCATGCGCCACCGGTCGGCGGACCCGTGCCCGCGGCACTTTCGCGCGGAGGCGCGCCGGCCCAAAATGACGACCCCACGTCCATCGCCGAGCGGACGGCGCTGCGGGAGGAGTCTTCGGGTGACGGAACGCGTCGTGGTGGTCGGTGGCGGGTTCGGCGGGCTCAACGTCGTCCGGGCGTTGGACGGCGCCGACGTCGAGGTCACCGTGGTGGACCGCACCAACCATCACCTGTTCCAGCCACTGCTCTACCAGGTGGCGACCGGGATCCTGCCGCCCGGCTTGATCGCGCCCGCGCTGCGCAGTGTGATCAAGAAGCAGCGCAACGCGCGGGCGTTGCTCGCCGATGTGCAGGAGCTGGACCTGACCGCGAAGCTGGTGCACGCGATCGGGCCGGACGGGCGCCCGGTCGAGCTGCCCTACGACACGCTCGTCGTCGCGGCCGGGGCGTCGCACTCGTACTTCGGCAGGGACTACTTCGCCGAGTTCGCGCCGGGGATGAAGACCGTCGAGGACGCCCGCTACCTGCGGGACGGCATCCTGTCGAAGTTCGAGATGGCCGAGATCGCCACCGACCCGCAGGAACGGGCGGAATGGCTGACGTTCGTCGTCATCGGCGCCGGACCGACCGGGGTGGAGCTGGTCGGGCAGATCGCCGAGTTGGCGCACGTCGTGTTGCCGCGGGACTACCGGACGGTCAACACCCGCGAGGCCCGGATCATCCTGCTGGAGGGGGCGGGGGCGGTGTTGCCGCCGTTCGCCCCGAAGTTGCAGGCCTACACCCAGCGGAAGTTGGAGAAGGAAGGCGTGGAGGTCCGGCTGAACTCCCTCGCGGTCGACATGGACCACGAGACGATCACGGTGAAGGGCCCGGACGGCCTGGAGACGATCCGGGCCCGCACCCGCATCTGGGCTGCGGGCGTCGCGGCGTCGCCGCTGGCGCGGATGGTGGCCGAGCAGGTCGGGGTGCAGGTCGACCGGGCGGGACGGATCCCGGTGAACCCCGACTGCAGCCTGCCAGGGCATCCAGAGGTGTTCGCGGTCGGGGACATGGTGTCGCTGAACGGGTTGCCCGGTGTCGCGCAGCCCGCGATGCAGGAGGGCAAGTACGTCGGAAAGCTCATCCGGGGGCGGGTCGCAGGCGACAAGGCCGCGGAGCCGTTCACGTACTTCGACAAGGGCACGATGGCGACGATCGGCTACCGCTCGGCGGTCGCGGACGCGTTCGGGGTCAAGGTCACGGGCTTGATCGCCTACGCGATGTGGGCGTTCATCCACGTGCTCTACCTGGTGGGCTGGGGCAACCGGTTCGGCACGCTGTACACGTGGATGCGGGGCATCTGGTTCGGGCACAGCCGGGCCCACCGGATCATCACCTTCGAGACGGCGCGCGAGGAGATCTCCGAAGGTCGCACCGCCTCCGGGCGCCCGGCTCCGATCATGCCGGTCACCGAGGTCGTCACCGAGGTCGTCGAGGCCGAGAAGGCGCGGCAGGCGTGAATGCCCTGACCTGCCGCAACCCGCCTGCCAGCCCCGCCTGGCAGGCGGGTTGCTCACTACCCCGCGGCGCCACCCCCCGTACTAGCGGCGCCGATGGTGAGATGGGCGGGGACCAGCACCGCCGCCAGCACCCGGAGGTGGGTCGAGAAGACGGCCATGCACGGCTCCCGGTTCGTCGTTGTCGCTTCCCCTACGGCAGGCAGCCGCGCCGGGATGACCCGGTCGACGTTCGTGATGCGATCGTGACCTCCTGGTGGCGATCCCCGACCGCCCTCCGCACGTAGAGGGGATGTGGCCACGTGGGGTGGGGGTAGCGAGGACGTCCCTGACGACCTGCTGCTCGCCGGGCTCGCCGCGGGCGACCCCCGCCTGTCGGTGGCGTTCGTGCGCCGCTTCCAGGGCGCGGTGTTCGGGGTCGCCGTCGCGGTCGTCGGCGACGGACGGCTCGCCGAGGACGTCGCGCAGCAGGCGTTCGAACGGGTGTGGCGGCATGCGGCGCTTTTCGATCCGCGGCGCGGTTCCGTCCGCGCCTGGTTGGGCACCATCACCCACAATCTGGCCGTGGACGCCATGCGGGCCCGGCCGCCGACACCGGTGGATCCGCGGAGTCTCGATCCACTGGTGACCACCGTCACCGTCACGCCGGAGCACGCCGCGCTCGCCGGGGAGTCGTGGGCGCAGCTGCGGGCGGCGATCGGTGGGCTCCCGCCGGAGCAGGCCAGGGCGCTGGAGATGGCCGCTCTTCGAGGGATGACCGCGGTGCAGGTCGCGAACGCCGAGGGTGTCCCCGTGGGCACGGCGAAGTCGCGGATCCGTGCGGCGCTGCGGGGCGTACGGGCAAAGGTTGCGAGCCAGGAGGCCGACCGTGGCTGAGCTGAGCTGCAACACGTGCCGTGCGCTGGCGCCCGAGCTCGCGATGGGGCTGCTGGGCGGCGACGAGCGGGCGGCGGCGTTGGCGCACCTGCCGACCTGTGAGTGGTGCCGGGACGACGTCGCCGCCCTGACCGGGCTGCATGAGCGGATGCGCGCGCTGGTGCCGCCGGTGGAGCCACCGGCCGGGTTCGAGACCCGGGTGCTGGCTCGGCTCGCGGACGCGGGTCAGCCCCGTCCCGGACGCTCGTGGGTCCGCAGGGTGGGGTTCGCTTCGGCGGCGGCGCTGGTGGTGTGCTCGGCGTTCGTCGGAGGCTGGCTGGCGGGCGCGGCGGCCCCGGTGACGGCTCAGTACCGGCCCACGCTCCTCGAGGTGCCTCTCACGGCGGGGGACCGCCCGGTCGGGCAGCTGTTCGTGCAGCCAACCGACCCCTCGTGGATCTACCTCTACGTCGACGCGCCGTCGGGGTCGGCTCGGCTGCACTGTGACTTCCTGCGCCGCGACGGGTCGGCGGCTGTCACCGCCATGTTGACGGTGCGCGAAGGCGACGCGCACTGGGGCGGTCCGAGCCCGGCGGGAGCCACGGACGTCCGGCTCACCGACGACGCGGGCGTGTTCGTGGCAAGCGCCCGCCTTCCGGCGGATTAAGACTAAGAGCGCCCGGCAATGACTGGGCCCGTCCACATCGCAGCGGGGTGACACTGCTCCGACCCAGTCGCAGCAGTGTCACCCTGCTGCAAACAAAGACCCCGCAAGCGCCTGCGGACTCTGCGAGGCCCCTGTCACGCCGCACCACGGCCTCATGTGCCGGGCGCTCCAAGTCCGGCGCCGCCGCCTCTGCCACGGTGGGGGCATGCAGACGGTGTATGAAGCCGCGGGCCGTGAGGCGGGCCTGCTTCGGCTGGCCCACGCGTGGCACGACCGGGTCATGGCCGACGAGATCGTCAGCCACGCGTTCAGCCACGGTTTCCACCCCCGGCACAGTGAGCGGCTCGCCGCGTACTGGGGGGAGGCCCTCGGGGGACCTGCCACCTACTCCGACACCTTCGGCGACGAGACCTCGGTCGTGCGGATGCACAGCGGGAACGGACCCCATGACGAGATGGACCGGCGCGCGATCGCCTGCTTCGACCAGGCCATGGCCGACGTCGGGCTGGCGGAGGAGGCGGCGTTGCGCACGACGCTGCACGACTACTTCGCCTGGGCGACGACAACGACCATGGCGCGCTACCACGGTTGCGCGGCCGATGTCCCCGACGGTCTTGCCATCCCACACTGGTCGTGGGACGGCCTCCAGGACTGAGCCGGGCGGCCGAACGTAGAGTCCTGCCCCGTGATGGCGAACGTGGGCGGGTTCCGCCAGGGGGACGACGGGGTCGCGCGCCGTCTCAAGGCGCTGGCCTGCACCGCTCCGCTGCATGATCTCGACGCGCGCAAGACCCGGCTGGACTGGGCCGACGCTGCGCGCTACCAGATGTCGGAGATCGGGCTGCAGGCCATCGACCAGGTGACGCTCGCGATGGACTTCGACCACGGTGCGGACCAGGGACAGGTCGTTCGCAGGCTGCTCCCGTTCATCGGGGCGCAAGCTCCGGACGCGCCCCGCGCCGAGCACGAGCGGGTGGGGCACTGGGTGATCGAGAACCTGGTCAACGTGGGCAGTCTCGACCGCGGGTTCCAGGTCGACTACGGCTCCTGCGACCAGGACGGCCGCTACGTCCGGCGCCGCTTCGACTTCAAGCTGCTCGTCGAGGTCGCCGCCCCGGACGGCGAGGTCTACCTGCGCACGTCGGACGAGGCGATCAACGTGCTGGTCGGCGCGCTGGACACCGACGTGGAGTCGGCCCAGGTCGCCGCCGAGGTGAAGCTGGAGAACCTGATCAGCAGGGGCAGGCTCGGGGACGCGCGGCTCGCGGCCGAGCAGGCGCGCTACCGCACCGTGCAGTACGCGGAGGTACTGCGCCAGAAGCTCGACGCCACCCGGCGCGACGTGCGGACGGTCGACTGGGTCGACACCGTTCCGGCGCTGCTCGACGAGGCGTTGACCCACATCGAGTCCCGTTACCGGGCGGAGACGGCGATCCTGGCCAACATCGCCGACGCCCGCGACGAGGCGACCGAACCCGGGCGCAGGCGCCAGGCCGCCGAGCTGGTCGACGTCGTCGACGACTGCATCCAGCGCCACACGCAGCTGCAGGCCCGGCTGCAGGAGGCGGGCGCGACGTTCCGGGCCGAGCAGGACCGCCAGCAGTTCAGCAGCCGACCCCGCCGGGCGGCGATCGACGTGTTCGGGCAGCTGCTGCGGCCGTGCCTGCGGCTGGACATCGCGACCGCCATCGGCCCCGGCACGGCGTTCTTCGGGGCAGGCGCCGGGCTGCGGGTGCCGAGTGTGCCGGGCCTGTCCCACCTGGTGGAGACGCTGCTGACGCCGTCGATGGAACGGGAGCAGCTCGGCGAGCCACTGCCGGACCCCGACGTCGTGACGCTGTCGACCGAGCGGTTCAGCGACGAGCTGTGGCGCCGGGCCACCGACGTGTTGGCCGTTCCTGCGGAAGCGGTGCCGGAGACGCGCAGGCTCTCCGCGCTGCTGGCCACGGCGCGCGGTGTCGATCCCGAGCTGCCCACGCTGGTGGCGCTGCGCGTCGTGCATGCGGTCGGGACGGCCATCACCTCGGCCCGCGGCCAGGGCGACGCGTCGGTGCTGCTGGCCGTCGACGACGGCACGCCGCTGCGGGATGCCGAGTTCGGCGGGGCCGACCTCCTCGTCGCGACCGCGGCACTCCGGGAGGCCGGATGACCCGCGACGTGAGCCCCCAGGATGTCGAGTCCGCGGCTCGGCTGGTCGCTTACGGCATGCGCCCCAGGGCCTTGCCGTCCCGGGACGTGGGCTACGGCGAGCTGGTGCGCCGCTACCGCGACGACGACCGGTTCGCCGACACCGTGCAGCGGGTGGCGTCGGGCCTCGGACTGGTGGTGCTCGCGGTCGACGAGCAGCCGGGGATCGTGCTCGCGGCCGTCGAGAACTCGGTGTTCGAGATCCGGATGGACGAGTACGCCCGGCGCACCACGCTGGCGAACCGGCAGGCCGACAAGGTGATGCACGGCTTGGCCCACCTCGCGGTGGCCGCGTTGGCGTTTCCGCGGCCCGACGATCTGGGCGACGACAGCTACGTCGGGCGCGTGTCGGTCGACCAGGTCGACGGCGCGGTGCGGGAAGCGTGTCGGGCGCTCGACGAGCGGACCGCGGGCGATCTCGACCCGCTCTCGGACGCGCCGCAGCTGGAGGCGGCCTGGCGGGCGTGGCTGCGCAGGCCGGAGACGACCGCCACCAAGGACGGCCGCGCCGGGGACGCGACCACGCGCGGGATCGTCGGCAAGGCGCTGCGGTTCCTGGCCGAGCAGGGGTTCCTCCTCCCGGTCGGGAACGACGGCGCCTACCGCACCACACCGCGCTACCAGGTGCAGGTCCGCGAGCTGGCCGCACAGCGGGCGTTCGACGAGCTGTTGGAGCTGGGTGTCCTGCCCGCCCCGGTGGCCGGGGGCAGCCTCACGCCGCCCCCGAACCCGATGACCCAGGCGGCGGTGACCTCGGATGTATGAGCTGTCGCGGGTCCGGCTGTTCTCGGTCGGCCCACCCACCGCGCGCTACCAGGACGTCGTGCTCGACCTGCGCGGCGTGGGGCCCGCCGTACCCGCGGCCGCCCGGCAGGTCGACCTCTTCGCCCCCGACGACCTGGAGCGGGTGCCGCGCAGGCCCGCCGGGGCGTCGGTGCTGTTCCTGGAGAACGGCGGCGGCAAGTCGGTGCTGCTCAAGCTCGTGTTCTCGGTGGTGCTGCCGGGGAAGCGGCAAGTCGTCGGGACGAGCAGCACGACGTTGTTGGAGAACTTCGTCCTCAGCGAGGACGTCGCGCACGTCGCGCTGGAGTGGATGGACACGCGGACCGGCGCGCTGCTGGTCACCGGCAAGGTGTCGGAGTGGCGCGGCCACGTCGCGTCGTCCGATCCGGACAAGCTCGTCTCCGGTTGGTACACCTTCCGGCCCCGCGACGACTTCGGACTCGACGACCTTCCGCTGCGCGCCGACGGGCGCCGCGTCACGATGACCGGGTTCAAGGACCGCCTGACCGAGCAGCATGGTCGTCTCCCGGCGCTCGAGCTGGTCTGGGAGACCGGTGCGGGCGACTGGACGCGACACCTCGTCGACGTCGGGCTGGATCCGGAGCTGTTCCGCTACCAGCGCGAGATGAACGCGGGCGAAGGCGAGGCGGCGGAGACCTTCTCCTTCCCCACCGACGAGGCGTTCGTCGACTTCCTGCTGCGCGCTGTCATCGACCCCGAGGAGCCGCGCAACCTCGCCGACCTGGTGGCGGGCTACGCGCACCGGCTCGCCGAACGCGCGGACCTGGAGCGGGAGCGCGACTTCGTCCACGGCACGCTGGCCAGGCTGGGTCCGCTGATCGACGCCGAGGGCGAGGCGGTCGCCGCCCGGGCGGCCGAAAGCGCCGCGCAGGGCGCAGCGGGCCTGCTGGCCGCCGCGTTCGTCGCCCGGCGCGGCGAGGAGAGCGAACGGCTCGGGACCGCCGTCGCGTCGCACGCCGTTGCGCGCGAACGCCTCGGCCGCGCCGAGGAGCAGGAGCGCAGGCTGGCGGCGGTCGCCGTCGAGATGCGCAGGCTCGTCGCCGCACTGGAGCTGGACGCCGCGCGGGCGGCCGAGGCCACGGCGCAGTCTTCGCACGACGACGCCCAGCAGCAGCTGGCGGCCTGGCTGGCGGTCGAGCCCGTGGTGCGCCATCAGATCGCCGACGCCACGGCCCGCCGGTTGCGGGAGCAGGTGGCCGCCGAGCAGGAACGGGCGCGGCCTGCGCTGCAGGTCCGGCAGGACACCGCCCGCGCGCTGGCAGGTGGGCTGCGCGCCATGGCCCGCGCCGCTGAGGGGGCCGCGGACGCCGCCGAGGCCGCGGCCACCGAGGCCGACAGGCGGGCCCAGGCGGCGCGGACGGCCGAGCTGGCCGCGGTCAAGGGCGCCGCCACCCAGGGCGCGGCTTCGACGCAGGCCGCCGAGGCGCTGAAGGCGATCGAGCAGGCCGTCGCCGACGCGGTCCGTGCGGGCCATCTCCCTGGCCATCTGCCGGGAGGCAGCACCGACGTCGAGGCCGCCCACGCGACCGCCGGGGCCGCGGGACACGCGGCGGCCGCGGACGCTGCGGCGGTGCGCACCGAGCTCACCGAGGTGCGCGGAGCGCGCCTGCGGGCGGAGGGCGAGCAGGCCACCCTGCGCGGTGCCGTCGAGGTGGCGCGACAGTCGGCGGAGCGCGCGGACGTCGCGGTCAACGAGGCCGTCGCGGCCCGCGACGCGCTCGCCGCCGAGCCCCGGTTCGCGGAGTTGCTCGGCGTGGCGGAGATCCAGCCCGACACCGACGCCTCGGCGCTGCTCGACCAGCTCAGGGCGGCCATCGAGGCGGGCGACCGCGCCCGGATCGCGCTGCTCGCCGCCCAGGAACGCGACACCGAGGCGCTGAAGGCGCTCGGCGCCGGTGGCCTGCTGCCCGAGCCTGCCGAGATCGAGCAGGTGATCGCGGTGCTCGAACGCAGCGGCATCACGGCGTACTCCGGATGGCGCTACCTCACGATGACGGCGCCCCCGCAGCGCGCTTCGGTGCTCGAACGACTTCCGCACCTGGTGTCGGGGGTGCTGCTGAACAACCCCGCTGACGCCACCCGCGCCCGCGCCGAGCTGGAGCGCGCGCGCCTGCTGCCGTGCGCGGTCGTCGCGGTCGGCGGCACCGCCGGGGTGGGGGCCGACGGTGCCTGCGCCCCCGGCGTGGACTTCGTTGTGCCGCCGAACCCCGCGATGTTCGACGAGGACGAGGCGGAGGCCGTCCGCGCCGGGCTGGAGATCGAGACCGACAACCGCGCGGCGGAGCTGGAGTCGCGCACCGCGGCGCTGGAGGCCGACCGCGCGCTGCTGGGCAGGCTGCGGGAATGGACGCAGCGCCACCCACCCGGCGAGCTGGACGCGCTCGCCGCGGCCGCGGACACCGCGCACACCGCCGCCGCGGCGGCCAGACGCGCGCTGCACGAGGCCGAGGCGGTGATCGTGAGCCTCGATGAGCGGACAGGCAGGCTCGAACGGGACGCGGAACGGCTCACCGTCGTCGCCGAAGCCGCGAGAGCCCGGACCGCGGCGCTGACGGGTGTGCTCG
Source organism: uncultured Actinomycetota bacterium (assembly GCA_963826705.1). Lineage (GTDB taxonomy): Bacteria > Actinomycetota > Actinomycetes > Mycobacteriales > Pseudonocardiaceae > Pseudonocardia. The sequence continues at coordinate 82,595 of CAWGYF010000022.1, read as the reverse complement.
AGCAGGTGCGCCGTCGCCCCGAGCTCCTGGATCGCGTCCGTTCCGCGGACGCGGCCGTCGAGCACGCGACGGACCAGGCCGAGCGGGCGGCCGCGGAGGCCGCGGCCGCGCGGGACGGCGCCGAGAACGCCCGCCGGACCCGCGACCGGCAGAGCCGGGTCGCCGAGAGCTGCCGCGACGAGCTGGCCGCGCTGCCGCTCGACGGCGCAGGCGACCGCGCCCTGCCCGACCCAGGCGACCAGCACCTACCAGCCCTGGAGGTGCTGCGGGCGGCGTACGAGACGGCCGCGGCGGCCTACGCCGCCGCCGAGGTCGACGTCGATCTGCAGGGCGCGCTGAGGGACGCCGAGCGGGCGGCCGCGACCACCCAGGCCGCTGTCGACGAGGTGGTCGAGCGGGCGCGCATCGACGCGGTCGCCTTGCTGCGCTCGCCCGACGCCGCCGACGTCACCGCCCGCCGCGGCGCCACCGAGCAGGCTCGTTCCGTGCTGGCCCGGTGCGCCACCGAGCTGGTGGCGGCGACGACCGAGCGCACGCTGGCCGAGCGGGCGCTGGCCGGCTTCAGCGCCCCGCCGTCCCCCGTCGATCCGTACCCGGCGCCGACCGACCTCCAGCAGGGCCGCGAGCTCGCCGACCAGGTCACGGCCGATCTGCGGGCCGCCGCGGCGAGCGCCGTCGCGGCTCGCGACGCCGCCGCGGCGGCGCAGGCGGCGGAACAGGCCGCGCACCGCTCGGCGGAGGGCTTCGGCTACGTCGTCGAGGCCCTCGACGACGTGGCGGGCCCGGCCGTCGGCGCGCCGCCCTTCCGGGGCGACGTCGACGCCGCCCACACCCAGTGGAAGGCGGCCAGGTCCGCGGTGCGGGCGGCGGCCGGTGCCCGCGTCGGCGCGGAACGCGAGGTCCGAGCGGCCACCGACGTGGTGGCCCAGTTCGCGCAGGAGGTCCGATTCTCGACGGTCACGAGCCCGGTCCGACAGCACGTCGTCGGCGTCGCCCGCACCGAGATGCCCGGCTTGGCTCTCGACTGGCAGGCGGCGCTGCGGCCGCGGCTGCGCACCCTCGACGACGACCTGGCCAACATCACCCGGCACCGCTCCGGCATCGTCACCCGGCTGCAGGGGATGGTGGGGGAGGCGCTGCGCACGCTGCGGCTCGCGCAACGGCTCTCCGAGCTGCCTGAGGGCCTGTCGGACTGGTCGGGCCAGCAGTTCCTGCGCATCCGCTTCGACGAGATCACCGACGTGGTGCTGCACCACGAGCTGAGCGAGGTGGTGGACCGCGTCGCCGAGGAACGGCGGTCCGGCCGCGGCCGCGACCCCCGTGACGGGATGTCGCTGCTGCTGCGGGGGGTGCGCGCGGCGATGCCGAAGGGTGTCCGCGCCGAGATGCTCAAGCCCGACGCCGTGCTGCGCACCGAGCGGCTGCGGGTGTCGGAGATCCGTGACGTGTTCTCCGGCGGCCAGCAGCTGACCGCCGCGATCGTCCTGTACTGCACGATGGCGTCGCTGCGAGCCCACCAGCGCGGGCAGGGCCGTCGTCCACACGCCGGAGTGCTCTTCCTGGACAACCCCATCGGCCGCGCGTCCGCGGGCTACCTCCTGGAGCTGCAGTTCGGGATGGCACAGGCATTGGGTGTGCAGCTGATCTACACAACCGGATTGTTCGACGCGGGCGCGATCAGCGCGTTCCCGCTGATCATCCGGCTGCGCAATGACGCCGATCTCCGCGCGGGCCGCAAGTACCTCTCGGTGGCCGAACGCGCCGCCCACCACGTCGCCGACCTCGACGAGACAGACGGCACCGGGCAGCTCGCCGCGACGCGGATCTTCCGGCGCCCCGCTCCCGCCACCCCGTGACCGCGAGCGCCGAGCCGTCAACCAGCTACTGCCCGCTCGGGTCGGCGACTTCTGTCAGCGCAGATGCAGATCAGAGGAACGACACCAGCGAACGCAGGATCAGCGTCGCGAAGAAGACGACGGTGAAGGCCAGGTCGAGCTGCATGCCGCCGAGCCGCACCGGCGGCAGCACCCGCCGCACCGGTCCGATCACCGGTTCGGTGATGCGGTGCGAGATCTCCCGCGTCCTGCCGACCCAGCTGCCTGCGCCGGGGGTGAGGACCCCCGCCCAGTCCACCACGGCACGGACGACGAGGACGATGAGGAACAGCAGCAGTACCAGGCCGAGCAGGGCACCCAGGGCGCTCATGGCACCTCCCTTTACCCCGCCCAGTGTGCCCGCCGGACCTGTGCGCTCCCTGAGCTTCCCAGGCCCCGGCAGCCAGAAGTGGCGCCACAGGTGCAGATGTGCGCCGCCGGGGCCGCCCGCATCGCAGCAGGGTGACACTGCTCCGACTGGGTCGCAGCGGTGTCACCCTGCTGCAAACGCCGCGCCGCCGCGCCGCCGCCGCCGGGGCCGCCCGCATCGCAGCAGGGTGACACTGCTCCGACTGGGTCGCAGCGGTGTCACCCTGCTGCAAACGCCGCGCCGCCGCCACCTGTGAGCACAACACAGGACGTGCGAAAGTGACAGGCGTCAGTGGAAGGGCTTGTGCGGGATCTCGGCGTCGTTGAGCTGCTGGTCCATGTCCACCCAGATCGCGTCGTCCTCGATCTTGCAGGCGTAGACGGGGATGGGGGCGACGGCGGGGATGCCGCGCGGTTCGCCGGTGTGCAGGTCGAAGCAGGAGTTGTGGGCCGGGCAGATGAGCGTGTCGTCATCCTGCAGGTAGCCCTCGTTGAGCGGCTGCTGCTGGTGGGTGCACGTGTTGTGCACCGCGACGACCTCGTCCTCCGAGAGGCGGACGACGCAGACTGGCTGCGTGAGCTGGACCAGCATCATGTCGCCTTCTTCGAGCTGGTCCAGATCGGCGATCGCTTCCCACGCCATGGCGAATCCTCCTAGGACACTAAGTTCTCGCACGCCTTTTGACGGGCTGGGAGCCCCGGATCTCGACCCAGCCGTTCCGGAGCCGCGCGGGCAGCGCAGGCTGCGGGTGGTGCGCGGGGCCGCGCACGATGTGCCCGTCGCGTACGTCGAACTGTGACTCGTGCAGCGGGCAGGTCACGACGCAGTCCACGACCGGACCACGGCTCAGCAGGGCGCCCGCGTGGCTGCAGAGGTCATCGATCGCGTACACCGTGGCGTGGTCGCGGTAAAGCAGCACCTTCCGACCCTCGACGTCGACGCCCTTCGGCTCGCCGTCGGGGAGGTCGTCCTCGGCGACGGCCTTGACCCACCGCGTGGGCCCGGTGTGGGCCGCCACGCGGTTCACCATCGCCCCGCGGCCCTGCACGAGATGTCCGCCGACGAAGCCCGCGGCCGCGGTGACCGCCATACCCGCCGCGCTGAGCCCGCGGGCCGGGCCGCGGTGTCCGGCCAGCCGGGCGGCGAGCGAGGCGCTCTGCAAGACCACGGCCGCCCCGTTGAGGAGACCGTGGAAGAGCCCGACGCGGCGGTCCTCACCGTCGCTGACGGTCCAGTCGGCGACGCCGGTCGTGGCCGTGGCCACCGCGGCCGCCAGGCCTGCCGCGCTCAGCGTCGCTGCAGGCCCCCATCCACGGTCGTCGTCAGCCGGGTCGTCGCGGCCGACCATGTCGAGCAGGAGCGAGCCCGACCAGAAGCCGATCGGGAGATCCGACAGCGCCGGGTGCAGCGCGTGCCCCGCCCACCGGCCGCCATGCAGCAGCTCCACCGCGAGGTTGCCCCGGAACCGGTCGTAGAGCGGCTGAACGACGCCCGAGACGCTGTCGTTGAGCGCCGAGAGCCACGGCCACTTCTCCACCGCGGCGAAGAAGTCCTGATGCCAGGTGGCCAGCGCGGATGGGCCCGCGGGCCGGGTGGGGACCTGTCCGTTGGTGCTCGACATCGTCACCCGTTCCCGCCTCGTCACCCGCTGCCGCTCTTGCGACAGGTGATCCCACCACGCCGCGGGACGCGGTGAGAAGCGTCGGCTCAGGTTGAGACAGGTGCGGGCGCGTCGCCGCGTCCGCGAGATCTTCAGCCGCTGCGGAGGAGCTGCTGCATCAGCGTGATCTGGGCCAGCTGGGCGTCGCTGATGTTCTCGGCGAGCACCTGCGCGTCGGTGTTCTCGCCGTCGGACAGCTCCGTCTTCGCCATCGCGACGGCGCCTTCGTGATGATCGATCATCATCTGGAGGAACAGGCGGTCGAAGGCGGGCCCGGCGGCGGCGGTCAGATCCCGCATCTGCTCGTCGGTCATCATTCCCTGGGCCAGGGCCTGCCCGACGTCCGTCCCGCCCATCCCGGCCATCCCACCCGTGGACGACATCGAGCCGGTGGGCGCGGCCGGGCGCCCCCACTGCGAGAGCAGATCCTGCATCTGCACGATCTCGGGGCCCTGCTCGGCCAGAATCTGCTGGGCCAGCTCCTTGACGTGGGCGGACGCCCCATGCGCTGGCACCATCTTCGCCATCAGGATGGCCTGGGCGTGGTGGGGAACCATCGCCGTGGTGAACGTGACGTCGGCGTCGTCGAAGCTGCTCCCATCGGCGGACGTGCCGCCGCCGGGCGAACCGGCGCAACCGGTGAGGACGACGGCCGCGAGGACGGCGGCGACGAGACGGACGAGAGGGCCGACGGCCGCGGTGCGCGGCGGCGTCCGCGAGCTGTCCTGTCCCGCGGAGGCCACACCCACGTGGGCAGGCTACCGACGGCCGCTCAGCCGCAGCATGGGCAGGACGGGCCGCCCGACAACGGGTGGGTGTCGACGTCCTCGCTCGCCTGCGGCTGCGCCCGACGGTTGCCGCACGCCGAGCACGTCCACGTCGTCGGGATCCGGGCTCCCGGCATCACGAGGGACTGATACTCGTGTCCGCAGTCGGGGCAGCGGATCCGCAGGACCGGCACGGCGCGACGGTAGCCGTCCGGGGCCGCCGCGTACGGTCGACGGCGCAGGTTCGTCCTGGTGGGACGAGGCCCCGAGGCGCAGACTATGGAAGATCGAAGACAGCCCGCAGCGCGGCGTCGACCTGGTCCATCTCGGCGGGTGTTGCTTCGCCGAGGAGGTCGGTGAGGCGTTTGCGCACCGGTCGGTCAATCTCGGTGGCCAGGGCCCAACCGTGCTCACCGATTCGAACCCCGAGCAGCGACTGCGGGTCGGTGTCGACGACGTGCATGGCGTAGACGCTGCTGACCGCCTCGTTGCGGTTGATCACATCAGCAGACACGACGAGTCGGGTGGTGGATTGACCTGCCCGGTTCATGACCGGTTCGTAGCGTCGGATCTCTCCTCGCCTCACGCGGTCTCGCCGCGTTCCTCAGCGGCGGCGATGCGCTCGGCTTCGGCGTCCTCGCCGTAGCCGGGGTTGTCGGCGTACCAGCGTACGAGTGCGTCGACACCTTCGCGCAGCCGGTCCTCGCGCACCAGTCGCTCAAGGTAACCCGACGCCCCGCCGCGGAAGCGGGACGCGCACTGTCGCACATGGGCGGCCTCCTGGCCGTCCAAACTCACCGTGATGCGCTCCTTCGACATACGACCAGCATACGACTGTCCTACGCCGTGTGGGACTCCGGACAGCCCGTCGGCGCGGGTAGCGGACCAGCCACCGTTGCGCCGTGCGCAGCAGCACCCCAGTCTTCCGCGCGGCCACCACCAACAGCACCTCGCACTCGAGGTGCGGGCGCAGCCCGGCTGTCCGCGTGGGCGTCCGGTCGGGAATGCTCGAGCCCGCAACCGCGCATGGGAGGCATCCGATGACCACGCAGACCGGCCGGGGTGAGCTGACCGACTGGATCGGACGCAGGAGCACGGCGCACGACGTCATCGGCCCGACGCCGATGGCAGGCTTGAACGCCACGTTGGACCACCCGGCGGAGCAGGTGGCGAACGGCAGCCCGTTGCCGCCGCTGTGGCACTGGCTGTACTTCCAGCCCCTGCACCAGCAGTCCGAGCTGGGCCCCGACGGCCACCCCCGACGCGGCGGGTTCCTGCCGCCCGTGCCGCTGCCACGGCGCATGTGGGCGGGCGGCAGGCTGGTGTTCCACCGCCCGCTGCGGGTCGGCGACGCCGTCACCCGCACGTCGACGATCGAGGACGTCGTGACGAAGGAGGGTCGGTCGGGCGCGCTGGTGTTCGTCACGGTTCGCCACGAGGTGCACCGCGAAGGGGAGAACGACCCGGCGCTGGTCGAGCACCAGGACATCGTCTACCGGGCGGCGAAGCGGCCGGACGAGGTCGAGCCGCCGCCGACGCCCGCCGATACCGGCGCCGCGTGGCAGCGCCGGATCGTCGCCGACGATGTGCTGCTGTTCCGCTACTCGGCGCTCACCTTCAACGCGCACCGGATCCACTACGACCGCCGCTACGTCACCGAGGTCGAGGGATACCCGGGGCTGGTGGTGCACGGGCCGCTGCTGGCCACCCTGCTGCTGGACCTGCTGCGCCGCCACGCGCCGGACGCCGACGTCGCGGGCTTCCGCTTCCGGGCCGTGCGGCCGACCTTCGACCTGCACCCGTTTCAGGTCAACGGCGAGCCGGGCGACGACTCCACGGTGCGCCTGTGGGCGGGAGACCACGACGGCCTGCTGACCATGGACGCCGTCGCGACCCTGTGCTGAGCTCCCTGCGCTCAGCCCACCGCCGGACGGCAGGCGGCATCCGCGTCGTGACGGGTCGCCCACTCCTCGGTGTCGCGGCCCAGCTGCACGGCGTGGGCCATGCGCAGCGTCGTGGTGAGCCACAGCAGGATGTCGTGCAGCCGCAGACGGGTGGCCCGCTCGCCGAGCAGGGCGGCGACGGTGTCCTCCAGCTCCGAGAACGCCGCGTCGTTGGCGCGCAGCTCCCGCCAGATGACGGTCTCCACACCGCTGTCGCCCTCCTCGACGTGGGCGAGCATGGCCCGCCGGGTGGTGCGCGTCAGGTGCGGGATCAGCGCGGGGCGCCGGTGGTGCAAGGCGGCGGCGACATGCCCGGGGTGCGCGCCGCTCTCCTGCCCGATGGCGCGCAGGGCCGCCCCCACCGTGCCCGGCTCACCGAGGACGGACATCTCGTCGTCGGCCAGCTCCCACAGCGCCTTCTTCCCGGCCCGCGCGGCGGCGGCGTCGGCCAGCGGGCGCACCCGGGCGAGCGCCTCGTGCACGTCGTGCCAGCCCGGACGGTCCAGCCGTCCGTGCAGACCCTCGCCGACCAGAACGTCGAGATCGCCGGGCGGCTCGACCGGCCGGGTGTCGAACCGGCTCCAGCCGAACGCGGGGAGGAACACCCACCGACCCTGCGGAGTGTCCAGCGAGCGGAACCGCAGCGGCCGCCGCCCGCGGGCGTAGCCGAGGACCGCGGCCAGCGCGGTGTCGACCGGGATCGGGTCGGGCCCGGTGCTGGGCAGGCGCAACACCGTGTCGCGGGTCGCCGCACCTCTGCCGGTCACACCGCCATCCTGACGGAATGCCTGCGGGTTTGTCGTGACGTGGCGGGAGTCCCGACATCCAGAGGACAATCAGCGCAGACCGCGCCGGGGCGCGGCAAGATCGAAAGGGGTGCACCGGGTGGACGCCGATGACGGCCGTGGTCAGCGCCGCCTGCGCAGCCAGGCGTGGTTCGACAACCCGGACAACCCGGGGATGACAGCGCTCTACATCGAGCGGTACATGAACTGGGGGCTGACGCGCGAGGAGCTCCAGGCCGGGCGGCCGATCATCGGCATCGCCCAGACCGGCTCGGACCTCGCCCCCTGCAACCGGCACCACCTGCAGCTGGCCGACCGCGTGCGGGAGGGCATCCGCGAGCTCGGCGGGCTGGCGTTCGAGTTCCCGGTCCACCCGATCCAGGAGACCGGCAGGCGCCCGACCGCGGCGCTGGACCGCAATCTGGCCTACCTCGGGCTGGTCGAGGTCCTCCACGGCTATCCGCTCGACGGTGTGGTGCTGACGACCGGGTGCGACAAGACGACCCCGGCCTGCCTCATGGCCGCCGCCACGGTCGACATCCCCGCGATCGTGCTCTCCGGCGGACCCATGCTCAACGGCTGGTTCGACGGGAAGCGCACGGGCTCGGGCACGATCCTGTGGAAGGCGCGGGAGATGCTCGCGGCAGGTGAGATCGACGAGAACGGGTTCGTCGAGCTGGTCGCGTCCTCGGCGCCCTCGCCGGGCCATTGCAACACGATGGGCACCGCCTCGACGATGAACGCGCTCGCCGAGGCCCTCGGCATGAGCCTGCCCGGCTGCGCGGCGATCCCTGCCCCGCACCGCGACCGTGCCCGCATGGCGTACCTGACCGGCAGGCGGATCGTCGAGATGGTCCACGAGGACCTCACGCCGTCCGACATCCTGACCAGGGAGGCGTTCGAGAACGCGATCGTCGTGAACTCGGCGATCGGCGGCTCCACCAACGCGCCCGTGCACATCACCGCGATCGCCAGGCACGTCGGGGTGCCGCTCCCGATGACCGAGTGGCAGCGCATCGGGCTCGACGTCCCCCTGCTCGTCGACATGCAGCCCGCAGGCGAGTACCTCGGCGAGGACTTCCACCGGGCGGGCGGCGTGCCCGCCGTCGTCAACGAGCTCATGACCCTCGGCCTGATCCACGAGGGCGCGGTCACCGTGAACGGCCGCACCCTCGGTGAGAACTGCCGCGACGCCACCGCGACCGACCGTGCGGTGATCCGGACCGTCGACGATGCCCTGCGGAGCGAGGCCGGGTTCGTCGTCCTGCACGGCAACCTGTTCGACAGCGCGATCATGAAGACCAGCGTGATCTCCGGTGAGTTCCGGGCGCGCTACCTCGCCGATCCCGATCGACCGGGGGCCTTCGAGGGTCGAGCCGTCGTCTTCGACGGTCCGGAGGACTACCACCGGCGCATCGAGGACCCCGCGCTCGACATCGACGAGCACAGCATTCTGATCATGCGGGGAGCAGGTCCGCTCGGCTACCCGGGCAGCGCCGAGGTCGTGAACATGCAGCCGCCCGCCGCGCTGATCAAGAAGGGCGTTCGCGAGCTGCCCTGCATCGGCGACGGGCGCCAATCGGGCACGTCGGGCTCCCCGTCCATCCTCAACGCCTCGCCGGAAGCGGCGGCCGGTGGCGGCCTGGCGCTGCTGCGCACCGGCGACCGGATCCTGGTCGACCTGGTCGGCGGCACCGCGGAGGTGCTGCTGGCGGAGGAGGAGCTCGCCGATCGGCGCCGCACGCTCGAGGCGAACGGCGGCTACCCGGTGCCCGCGTCGCAGACGCCGTGGCAGGAGATCCAGCGCGCGATGGTCGAGCAGCTCTGCGACGGCATGGTGCTGGGCCCGGCGGTCGCCTACCAGCGGGTGGCGCGGCAGGGGGTTCCGCGGGACAACCACTGATCAGGGCTCGTGCGCGGGCCGCGGGAAGAACTGGGCGCGCTCGGGGGTTCGGCCGTCCATGACGACTCTGGCCGATCGCACGATCGCCGCGCTGCGCGCTATCCACGACGACCTCGCGGGCCTGGTCACCGGCCTGACCGACGAGCAGCTCGACGCCCCGTCCGGCGCGGCCGAGTGGCCGGTCGCGCAGGTCCTCTCGCACCTGGGCAGCGGCGCCGAGATCGGCCTCGCCGCTCTGACCGCAGCCACGGAGGGGACGGCGGCGCCCGGCCAGGACTTCAACCAGTCGGTCTGGGACCGCTGGAACGCGATGAGCCACCGCGACCAGGCCGCAGGGTTCCTCGAGCACGACGCCCGCTTCGTGGCCGCCTACGAGGCGCTGACGAGTGAGCAGCGCGAGAAGCTGCAGGTCGACATCGGCTTCGCAACGCTGCCGCTCTCGGCTCTCGCAGGCATGCGCCTCAGCGAGGCTGCCCAGCACTCGTGGGACGCCCGGGTGGCCTTCGACCAGGATGCCGTCATCCCCGAGAGCACAGCAGAGCTGATCGCGGAGCACCTCGCGGGCGGGCTCGCCTTCATGACGGGCTTCATCGGCAAGGCCGACGCGCTGGCCAAGCCCGCCGTCGTCGACATCAAGGGCTCGGGCTTCGGTTTCGTCATCGCCGACGGAGTCAGCGTCACCAACGCCGTGACCAACCCGGCCGCCACCTTCGTCGGACCGCTCGAATCCGCGGTCCGCCTCGTCGGCGGCAGGCTCACCGCGGCGCACACCCCGGCGGGCGTCGAGGTCATCGGCGACCTGACCCTCGACGACCTCCGCAAGGTGTTCCCCGGCTACTGAGCCCCAAGTGGCGCCCACCATGATCGCCGGCAGTGGTGTGACAGGTGCAGTAGTGCACGGCGTGTACCACTCGTGGCGATCACGGCGTCGATTATCCGTCGATGATCGCCAGATGTGGTGCTGAGCGTGCAGATCTGCACCGACGACACCACCCCTGGCGATCATGGCCTCGGCGGAGGGGTAAAGGCGCGCGTGAGGGTGCATGGTGGCCCGGGCAGGCATCAACGGTTGAGCAGCGGGGCCGCGGCGAGAGCACGGTCGGCCCACCACGCGAGCTCATCGCCCGACTTGCTCCAGCCGAGCTGCACGAAGCCGCCCAGCAGCGCGAGGGCGAGGGCGGGGTCGAACCATCCTTCGGTGTCGATGCCGCGCGCCCGCAGGGCAGCGCGGTAAGCCGCGATGGTGTCCTCCTTCGAGATCGGCAGCCGGTCGCAGTTCACCGCGAGGTACCAGGCCAGGTCGACAAGGGGCACGGCACGGCCGGGCCACTGCCAGTCCAGCAGGATCGTCCGTCCGTCCTCGTGCGTCCCGAGGTTGCCCGCCTTCCAGTCACCGTGGATGAACGTCTGCGGATACCGCCGTAGGGCCTCGACCAGCGGCCCCGGGTCGGCCGCCAGCGCCAGCGCCAGCTTGCCCGCGGCCGGTGCGATGGCGACGAGCGCGTCCCAGCTCCGCTCCAGCACGGCGGGCACCCCGCCGCCCGCGCCCTCGCGCGCACCCGTCGCAGGCGAGAGCATCGTGTAGCGGACCCTGCTCGGCGTCAGCTCGGCCGGATCCGGCCAGCCCCAGTACGTGGCGTGCAGCACCGCCATGTGCTCGATGAAGCGCACGTGCTGGGCAGGTGGAAGCGGTTGGTCGCCGGGCGGCACGAGGTGCGTCGACACGTCCCGCATGAGCAGCGCCGTGACGCCGGTGCGCGGCTCGTGCGCGACGTCGACGATCGTGTGGTCCAGCACGTCGGGCAGCGTGTCGAGCAGGCCGGAGGTCCACAGCTGCAACGCTCGGCAACCGGTGTCCTCCGTCGAGCGGGCGATCCAGTCGGTGTCCCAGCTGAGGTACTTCACGACGTGCGACTCGCCGTCGATGACAACGCGTTCGAACGTCGAGCTGGACAGCGAGTCGGCGGTCTTCATCGGCTCCCGGCTCGTCGCGCGGTCCAGCAGCGCGGCCAACGGCCGACAGTCCCGGCCTCGGGGCTTCCCGCTGCGGTCCGGCCCTGTGGTCGTCGTATCTGTGCTCACGGCGTTCTCCGTCCTCGTGCGGTCGCTGATGACCACGTCGAGACGGTAGGAACGCCAGTTTGCGACCAGTTAGCGGCACAGCATGGAGATCTTGTTGCGGTTCGGGGCCATGGCGACTGCCATGGCGACCGAAGCGCAACAAGATCGTCCCTGTGTCGCAGACTCCGCCGTCGGAACATCGACCGGTCAGCGGATGTTCTCCCCGGTGATAGTCGAGGTAGAGGAGAATGCAGAGAATGACAACCGAGACAGCGATCCTCGCAGCTGGCTGCTTCTGGGGAGCGCAGGAGCTGCTGCGCAAGCGCCCTGGGGTGATCTCGACGCGGGTGGGGTACTCGGGCGGCGACACGCCCAATGCCACCTACCGCAACCACGGGGACCACGCGGAGGCGGTGGAGATCGTCTTCGACCCCGACGTGATCACGTTCCGAGAGCTGCTGGAGTTCTTCTTCCAGATCCACGACCCGTCGACGAAGAACCGTCAGGGCAACGACGTGGGTCGCAGCTACCGCTCCGCGATCTTCTACACCAGTGAGGAGCAGCGCCGGGTCGCGCTCGACACGATCGCCGACGTGGACGCTTCGGGTCTGTGGCCCGGCAGGGTCGTCACGGATGTGGTCGCGGCCGGACCGTTCTGGGAGGCCGAGGAGGACCACCAGGACTACCTGCAGAAGTACCCCTACGGCTACACGTGCCACTACGTGCGGCCGGGCTGGGTGCTGCCGCACCGCGAGGCGCAGACCGCGCGGTAAGCCCTAGGCCACGTCCGCATCGCAGCAGGGTGACACTGCTCCGATCCAGTCGCAGCAGTGTCACCCCGCTGCAACTCGGGCCGCTGTCGGGCCTGCTCGCGGGGTTGATACCGTCCGAAGCCTTGGTTCGACTCCACGGATAGGTGGTCTGTGTCCCACTATTGGCCGGTCCTGTTCTACGTCCCCGGTGTGATCCTCCTGCTGGCGACGCTGTCCTTCATCACGGGCGTGATCGACCGCCGGGAACGGCGCAAGACGCCCGGCCAGTGAGCGCGAAGAAGGGCGACCAGGTCAGCGACTTCACGCTGACGGACGAGACGGGCACACCCAGAACGCTGTCCACCCTCTTGGCGGACGGGGCGGTCGTGCTGTTCTTCTACCCGATCGCGTCCAGCGGCGGCTGCACCGTGGAGGCATGCCACTTCCGTGACCTGGCGGTGGACTTCACGGCGGCCGGTGCCCAGCCCGTCGGCATCTCCAGCGACGGACAGACGGCACAGAGCACGTTCGCCTCCGCACACTCCCTGGGCTACCCGTTGCTGACCGACGAGGGGCACCAGGTCGCCAAGGAGCTCGGCGCCTACCGCCGTTGGCTTCCTGGTGGCATGCACACCCAGCGCAAGACGTTCGTGATCGGCAACGACCGGCGCATCCTCGGCGTCGTCGTGAACGAGAAGTCGATGACGACCCACGCGGACAAGGCGCTGGCTATCCTGCGCGGCGCCGCCTGACCGCGCCTCCCATCGCCGCGTCGATGGGGAGGATCCGCGCGACCGGCTTTGTGTGGTGTCCGCGACGGTCGGCGGACACCCGACAGCACCGTCCGCTAGACTCGATCTAGAGCGGTCCACCGACACGAGTCGGAAGGGTCGCATCGGCACCACCCCAGCAGGGCGCGACGATCGCGCCCGGGCCCGTCTCTGAGATATCAGCCGCCGCCATCTCGGCGCTGCCTTTCCGTGCGACGTGCCACGTCCCGGAGGTTCTTCTTGTCATCCCCTTCATCGTCTCGTCGTGCGCAGGTACCGGCCAACACCCGGCGCCATCGCTCCGGCGGGAGCCGTCCCGGCCCCGCCCGCGGCCACGAGCCCCGTCCGGTGCTCGCCGCCGCCGCGCCCCCCGAGGTGCTCTGGACGGTCCCTGAGTCCGGCATGCCCTCGTTCGCGGAGCTCGGCATGCCCGCTTCCGTTCTGCGCGCGTTGGACCGCGAGGGCTTCACCCAGCCGTTCCCCATCCAGGCCGCCACCCTGCCCGACGCGCTCGCGGGCCGGGACCTGCTCGGCCGCGGCCAGACCGGCTCCGGCAAGACCCTCGCCTTCGGCCTCGCGGTGATTTCCCGGCTGGCCGGAAGCAAGTCCCACACCCGCAGGCCGCGCGGCCTCGTGCTCGTCCCCACCAGGGAGCTCGCGCAGCAGGTCGTCGACGCGATCGCACCTTTCGCGAAGGCGCTGGGGCTGTCGATCACCTTTGTGGTCGGCGGCATGTCCTTCAGCCGTCAGGTCGCCGAGCTGCAGCGCGGGGTCGACCTGCTGGTCGCCACCCCCGGCAGGCTCACCGACCACACCACCCAGCGGACGTGTGACCTGTCCGAGGTCGAGGTCACCGCCATCGACGAGGCCGACCGGATGGCGGACATGGGGTTCCTGCCCCAGGTCCGCAGGATCCTGGACCTGACCCCGGCCGACGGGCAGCGGCTCCTGTTCTCCGCCACCCTCGACGGAGATGTCGGCGCGCTGGTCCGCCAGTACCTCACCGACCCGGTCACCCGGTCCATCGCCTCGGCCACCGCGCAGGTGGCGACGATGGACCACCACGTGCTCCTGGTCGACCTGGCCGCGAAGCCGCGCGTCGTCACCGAGATCGCCGCCCGCGACGGACGCACGATCCTCTTCGTCCGCACCAAGCACGGCGTCGACAAGCTGGTGAAGATCCTTCGCCGGGACGGCGTCAACGCGGGTGGCCTGCACGGCGGCAAGGCGCAGAACGCGCGCAACCGCGCGATCACCGCGTTCAAGGAGGGACGGACGCCGGTGCTGGTCGCGACCGACGTCGCCGCCCGCGGGATCCACGTCGACGACGTCAGCCTCGTGGTGCACGTCGACCCGCCTGCCGACCCGAAGGACTACCTCCACCGGGCGGGCCGCACCGCCCGCGCAGGCGACTCCGGCACCGTCGTGACGATGGTGACCCCGCAGGAGCGGCGCGACGTGGAGCGGCTCACCCGCTTGGCGGGCGTGCGCATCACGAGCACCGAGGTCGGCGCGGGCGACACCGAGCTCACGCGGATCACCGGAGCACGCAGGCCGTCCGGCTCGCCGCTCATCGAACAGGCGCCGCCGCTTCAGCCCAGCGGCGGTCGCGGACCCGGCCGTCCGCGTTCCGGTCGCGTCGGGCGCACCGGCGGATCCGGTGCCCCCCGGCGAGGCGCACCGCGCCGCGACGGCCGCAGCGCCGCCTGAGGACTACCCACGGAGAAGCCGCGCACGCACTCTGCGTGCGCGGCTTCTGCGTCGGCAGGCGAGCGCGGTCACCGCTCAGTGCTGGACCGCTCAGTGCCGGACCTCTCAGTGCTGGACCTCTCAGTGCTGGACCTCTTGGGGCTGCACCTCTCGGGGCTCGACCCCTTGGGGCTGCACCTCTTGCGCGATCACGAGCATCGACTCCAGCTGCGGAGCGCCGAACGTCGTCGCCATGGCCACGTCGGCGGCGTCGCGACCGCGGCCGATGAGGACGCGTCCCTTGCGGGGCCGGTTGTTGCGCGGGTCGAAGGTCCACCAGCGGTCGCCGAGCCAGACCTCCATCCACGCCGCGAAGTCCATCGGCGCGGGGTCGGGCGTGATGTCCATGTCCGGGAGGTAGCCGAAGACGTAGCGGGCCGGGATGTTCAGCGCGCGGCAGAACGAGATCGCCAGGTGGGTGAAGTCGCGGCACACCCCGAAGCCCGCGGCGTTCACGTCGCTGGCCGTGCTCAGCGCGCCGGTGCTGCCGTACTGGAACGTCAGGTGCCCGTTCACGTGATCGCAGATGGCCTGAACCCGGGTGTAGCCGCGGGGGAGGCCTCCGAACCGCGACCACGCCTCGTCCCCGAGCATGTCGGGCAGGCAGTAGCGGCTGGGCAGCGTGTAGAGCAGCACGTCGTCGGGCAGGTCGTCGGGCGCGAGCTCCGGAGCGTTCACGTCGACGTCCTCGGTGGCGTCTGGCACGTCGACCACGCCGTCGTAGCGGAAGACCGAACGCCCAGCGGGCACCACGAGCCGCTGGCACGGGTTGCCGTAGAGGTCGAGGTAGCTGCGCACCGGCGTGTCCGGCGCGATCGAGATCGTGGTGCTCACCACCGAGACCGGCGCCGCGGCCAGGGGTAGCACCTGGAAGACCGCCGGGGTGTCCACCTGCGCGAAATACCGGAACTCACAACCCACAGCTACCTGTCTCACCGCCACCGGCGTCATCGTCCGGCACGCCGTCGACGTTGACCACTCGGACCGCTGTTTCCGGGGAAATCCGCGTCAGCGGGCCGGGCGGCCGCCAGCAGCGCGCACCCGGCGGCGATGGCCAACATCGCCAGCACACCGACCGGGCGGAAGATGTGGCCCTGCAGGAACGGGTAGCAGGCCCCGGCCAGCAGCACCGTTCCCGGCACAGCGCGGACGCCGTCCCGGCGGATGAGCACGATGCCCGTCAGCACCGCGCACGCCATCAGGCAGTAGACGCCGGTCGCGCCCAGCCGGTCACCGATCACGAACAGCTGCCCCGCAGCGGGGCTTCCGCCTTGCTGCACCTCGGTGACCAGACCCGCGCCGATCCCCGCGAGCACGTCGAGCGCGGTGTAGAACGTCGCGAAGCCGTAGGCCGCCACCCGCGCCGCCCAGGCCAGCGGCCCCCGCTCGCCCCGCAGCAACACCCAGACCGCCACGCTGATCAGCGGGAACACCGGGATCAGCCAGATGTGCAGTGTCCACCACGCGCGCGCTGTCGTCGGATCGAGGAAGAGCGGGTGCAGCAGCCCGAAGCCCGCGAGCGCCACACCGGGAACGGCCACGCCGACGATCGTCATCCACCGCTTCACCCGGGCCATCCTGCCCCCCGGCCTTCGCCCACCAGGTCGGTGATCGTCATTAGTGGTGCCACAGGTGCGCCGGCGCACAGCTGGCACCATTCGTGGCGATCATGGTGGTGGGCGGCGCGTCCTCCGGACCGGTGATCGTCAGCAGTGGTGCCACAGCTGCGCCGGCGCACAGCTGGCACCATTCGTGGCGATCATGGCGGTGGGCCAGGCACCCGCCGCTCCAGTGACGTGAGGAGGGGTGCCGCAGGTGGCCGCCTGCCTATCGGTAACCTATGCATTACGGTAACCGGGCTGCTACCGATGCTGGGTGGGGAGGTGTCTCGATGGGCCGACGCGATGCGGCGTCTGCCGACGCTGAGCCGCCCCACCTCGCAGGCGATCCGTTCGAGGCCCTCGGGGACGCCAACCGTCGCGAGATCCTGAGGCTGCTCAGCGGCGGGGACAAGCCGGTCGCCGAGATCGCCGCCGCGATGACCATCAGCAGGCCCGCCGTGTCGCGTCACCTGCGGCTGCTCAAGGACGCCGGGATGGTCGCCGAGCAGGCCCACGGCACCCGGCGGATCTACCACCTGCAGGAGGAGGGGTTGCACGCCGTGAAGGCCTATCTCGAAGGGGTGTGGGGTGAGGCGGCGACCCGGTTCCGGCTGCTGGCCGAGAACACCGACCCGGCGGGGGATCGATGAACCGCATGGACGGGGTCTCGGTCACCGAGCCGCTGTCGATCGCGTTCGACGTCGCCTGCTCCGCCGATCACGCTTTCGCTGTGTGGACCGCACGGATCGGCACGTGGTGGCCCGCGGACCACACGGTGTCCGGGAGCCCTGAGCGCGTCGAGATGCAGCGTGGCGTCGGCGGACGCATCTACGAGCGATCCGCCGAGGGAGTCGAGCACGACTGGGGGCGCGTGACGGCGTGGGAGCCACCCCACTTCCTCGCCTATACCTGGCATCTCGGCACTGATCCGCGCGCGGCCACCGACGTGGAGATCCGCTTCTCCGCGGTCGGGGAAGCCCGTGCGCGCATCGAGATCGAACACCGGGGGTGGGAACGGCTGGGCGGGGCGGCGAACGAATGGCGCGACCGCAACCGCATCGGCTGGCAGACCCTGCTCCCGCACTTCCGCACGGCAGCGACGAACGGAGACCCGGCATGACCAAAGGCACGAAGGACGACCCATGGGTGCTCACCACCGCACCCGGCACGTCCACCTACACGATGTACCGCGACGAGCAGGCCGACCCGCCCACGCTGTTTTGCCAGGTCGGCTCCACGACGCTGAAGTACCACCTGCGGGCCGTTGACGACCTGCACGCCTGGCTGGTCGGCCAAGGCGACTGGGTGTCGCTCGGCGCCGCCGACGAGAAGAAGCCCGTCACGCCTGACACCGTCGAGGCATTCGGCCGGTCGCCCGACAACCCCGTCGGCGGCTGGTACGGGCTGCGCAACGGCTACCGCGGGCGGTTCGGCATGTACCTCCCGCCGCTGCTGGAGGCCCTCGGACTGGCCGAGCTCACCCACGATGCCCGCAACAACCGGGTACGCGCACTCTGATGAGCGTCACCAAAGTCGTGCGCTACGCGACAACGCCGGAGACCGCTGAGGAGAACGAGCGCCTGGTCCATGGTGTGTTCGCCGAGTTGGCGACACAGCATCCCGAGGGGCTGCGCTACGCGGTGTTCCGCCTTGCCGACGGCGTCAGCTTCCTGCATGTCGCGACGCTCGACGGCGCCGACAACCCGCTCGTCACGCTGGGCGCCTTCGGTGAGTTCCAGTCCGGCATCGCCGACCGTTGTGTCGAGGGCCCGACCCCCGCGGACGCCACGATGATCGCTTCTTACGGCCCACCGTAACCATAGCGTTAGCTTCCGCCTGCAACGCTTCAGACACGCAGAGCGAACTCCAGTCGACAGATCGTGATCATGCATGTCGACGGAGGCTCACCTGTGACCGGAAGTTCGATGACGAGGCAGCTCATCGGTTGGGGCGCTGCTCTCCTGGTCGCGGTAGGCGCGCTGGTCGCCGTCGAGACGTCGCAGGCCTCGGCCGCGTCGTGCAGCGGCGAGGTGCGGTTCTCGGCGACGTCGAACCGCCTGTACGTCGAGTCCGGGACGCAGACCCTGTCCACCATCCTGGCGAAGTGTCCCGGCGTACCGCTGGTGAGGGTCGACCCGGTCGCCAAGATCTGGCAGCTCAACGCCGACCTCCAGGTGGAGAATGGCGCAACGCTGGCCCTGCACGGTTCAGCGGCAGGCGGGGACGTCGACCAACTGCGCCTGAAAAGCGGAGCGTCGAACCTCGCGACCGACGTCGTGACCATCACCGCCATGTACGGGACGCTCGACATCGACCACACGAAGATCACCTCGTGGGACCCGGCGGCGGACGCGCCCGACACGAACACCGCCCTGCCCGCGGGCTCGCCGACGACCGCCCGGGCGCGCGCCTACATCCGGGCGCTGTCGTTCGTCGACGGGGGTGGCAACCACGAGTCGCGGATGACGATCCAGTCGAGCGACCTGGGCTACCTCGGCTACTACGCCGCCGAGGCGTACGGAGTGGTGTTCAAGGCGCGCGGCTGCGACGTCACCCACCAGGACGTCTGTGCCGCGCTCAACGTCGGCGGATTCGAGAAGAACAGCCGCTTCCACGACAACTATTTCGGCACCTACACGTGGGACGCCTATGACATGGACTTCACCAACAACGAGTACGACCACAACGTGGGCTACGGGCTCGACCCGCACGACGACTCCGACGACCTGCGGATCATCGGCAACAAGTCCCATGACAACGGCAACCACGGAATCATCTGCTCGCAGCGCTGCGACCACCTGACGATCACCGACAACGAGAGCTACCGCAACGGCATCGTGCCCTGGGTCGGCCCGCACGACACCGATCCGTCCGACAACCAGGTGCACGGCATCATGATCCACCGCGGTGTGACCGACTCGGTGATCGCGCACAACTTCGTGCACGACAACCCCAACGGCGCCGGGATCGCGGTGTTCGAGTCGTTCGGCGACACGATCTCCGACAACACGGTCACGCACAACAAGTACGGGCTGCGGTTCAGCGTCGGCAGCCACGACATCGCCAGCTCGGGCAACAGGCTGTCCGGGAACACCAAGTACGCCATCTACGCCTACCGGGGCAAAGACGCGCCCGTCTACACCTCGACCGGCGGCCGCAACGTCGACCTGACCTTCGCGAACAACACGGTCAAGGGCACTGAGGGTGACACGGTCAGCATCAGTGAGGCCGACCGGATCGCGTTCACGGGCAACACGGTCACCGGCACCCCCGGCAAGATCCGCCTCGACCGCTCGACCCGAACGACGCTGGTGGACAACACCCTGCCTGCCACCACCGTCTTCGATCTGACCAGTGCGGCGGGCGCGCCGAACGACGCCACCGTCCGGTCGAGCGCAGGCGGCCCCCGTCCGACGTTCAGGGCCACCGTCGATGCAGGCAGCGCGCTGAAGGTCGTCACCGACGACGGCCGCCTCTCCGGGGTCTCGGTGCCGACGCAGACCGCGCTCTCCTCGAGCACGGCCACGCTCAAGGTGCCCACCGCGAGCAGCTCGGTCACCGTCACCGCCCAGCCGATGGGCGCCACCGCCCGGAGCGGCGCCGCCACCGCCCGGCCGGTTTCGGTCACCTCGACCAGCAGGACCATCGGTATCACGGCATCGGCGGTGGGCCAGCAGATCGCCTGGTCGATGACCGGATTGAAGGCCAGGAACAAGTATGTCGTCCGGACGAACGGCATCAAGACCGGCACCGTGACCGCCGACTCGAGCGGCACTGTCAGCTCGGTGCTGACCGCCACCGGCACCCACGAGGTCCCCATCAAGGTCAGCGCGACCTAGTGCGGTGTCCAGAAGCGTTCACCGGGTCCTCGCGGGCCCAGACGACGCCTCGCGGCGTTGCCGCCCTCGCGAAGACGCCCGGTATGAGCTTCGGGCGGCGCCTTGCGAGACGCCGCCTGGATCCCGCGATCACCCCGGCAACGTTCCTGGACACCGCACTAGCGCTGCGTCGACGGCGGAGCCGCTGGGGCGTGCAGGCTGGGGGAGGAGCACCACGACGGCACGAGTTGCGGCACTGCGCGGTGACCGCGAACGACCCCTTTGGCCCGACGCAGGCAGATTCGCCTCGCCGACCTCAGCGAGCGCGTCCTCGCGATCGACCGCCGCCACGCAGAGCCCGCCATCGCTTCGCAGGGTCCGCGGACTCCGCGGAGTGCAATGCCGGTTACTCAAGGTAGGACGTCCGGCAGCTGATGGGTGTCCGCTCCAGACAGCACCCGAGCTGTGATGATCGCTGACTGAAGGGTGCGCCGGCGCAGTGCGCAGGGTGAGCGGGCTCCCCGCAAGGACCGCACGTTCGACCCGGTCGCCATGGTGATCGCCGCATGTGGTGCCCAGAGTGCAGCGGTGCGCCGCCGACACCATTCTCGACGATCATGGTCCGGCTGCGGGCCGCCCGGTGGACGGTGATCGCCAAAATTGTGACATAACGGCCATATGTGGCGCTCATGTCCCACAACCGCCGATCAAGTGCTCGGCAGCAGGCCAACCAGGCGATCGCGGGTGGCGGCGACCGTCGGAAGCGCAGCCACCACCGACACCCCCGCTGCGACCGGCCCCCGGAGATCGAGACCATCAGCCGCGCCGTTCCTGCCCTCGAGCAATCGGCATTGCTGCGAAGTGTGTGCGCGGTCTACGGAGTGGGCCTGGTCGGGGTTGCGTGGACGATCCGCCAACTCGCCGTGGTGGAACGGCGGCCTCGCCGTGCGCGGATGCCCGACTCACCCGGGGTGTTCAGGCGCGGGAGTTGTCGAGGTACTGCAGCAGGTCGTGGGCGGCGAGCTCGACCTCCTTGTGCCCCCACTCGGCCGCCCGGTAGTGGCAGGCGATCAGACCCATGCGGTGCAGCCGGCGAAAGTCGCCGTAGACGAAGGCGTAGCGGCCTTTGGTGTGGTCGTTCGCGCCATCGGTGAGTCCGAGATGCCAGGCCGCGTAGTCGTCCCAGGAGTGGGCCTCGAGGTAGGCGGTGCTGTCGGCGGCGCTGGGCTGGACGTCGCCCCATTGGCTCCTGAGCACGTACTGGCGGGCGTCGACGAGCTTCCTCGCATGGGCGACGGCAGGCATGTTGACCGTGTAGGACGCCATCGGGTCATGATGGTCGCGTCCGTCGCCTCGCGCCGGTCGTGGCCCAAGCCGACGGTCCGCACTCCTCCACTCGTCAGCGACACACGCCGCGCCGCACCGACACCTTGGAATTGGTCATAGCTAGAGGGCAGCCGCCGCGGGGATGACCTCGCGCTGGAACAACGCGAGCCGCCCCGGCTCCCAGACCTGCGGCACCTTGCCCTGCACGGCCTGGATCCCGAGCTTGCTGATCTCGGCGAGGGTGCCGAGGAAGGCGTCGACCTTCTCGCCGCGCTCGCCGAGGTCCAGCGGCATCTGCGCGGTCTTCTCGATCGCGTCGTAGGGCCTGCCCTCGGCTTCGCAATGCGTGCGCAGGACGTCGAGTTTGCGCTCCAACTCGGGGCCCACGAACAGGTTGCAGGCGTCCGCGTACTTCGCCACCAACCGGAGTGTCTTGCGCTCCCCGCCACCGCCGATGAGGATCCGGGGCCTGTGCAGCGGCTGGGGCACGTTCAGCGTGCGCTCCAGCTGGTAGTGCTTGCCGTCGTAGGGGCCTTCTGCGTCGGCGTCCCACATCTGCAGGCAGATCTGCAGGGCCTCCTCGAGCCGCTCGAAGCGCTCGGCGAGCGGCGGGAACGCCAGACCGAGTCCTCGCGCCTCGGCCTCGTTCCACGCCGCGCCGATCCCGAGCCACGCCCGGCCCTCGGAGAGCACGTCGAGGGTGCTGACCAGCTTGGCGAGCATCCCGGGCTCGCGGTAGGTGACCGCGGTGACCCACGCCAGCAGGTCGACCCGCGAGGTCCGCGCCGCCAGAAACCCCAAAGTCGTGTAGGCCTCGAGCATGTCGTGCTCCGGCGGCCCGTGCACGGAGATCTGCCAGAGGTGGTCCATCACGCTCACCCGCGCGAACCCCGCCTCCTCCGCTTCGGCGGCCACCCGGGTCAGGTCGGCCGCGAGGCCGCCCGGTCCGCTCGGGAACGTGAAGTCCGACAGGTGCAAGCCGATCTTCATGGACTCTCCTTCGTCATCTGACGTGCGCGGCCGCTCAGCGACCGGTCAGGAACGAGACCGCCGCGCTCAGCGCGAGGTCGGTCAGCACGGGATCGTGGCGGCCGCCCACGTCACGCATGAACGCGTGCTCGCCTCCGGTGTACACGTGCAGCTCGAAGTGGGTCAGACCGGCGGCGTAGAGCGCAGTCATGATCTCCAGCCGCGCGTCGGCGGGCACATGCGGGTCCCGCGACCCGAAGACGATCATGAGACGGCCGCCGATGTCCGCCGCCCGGGAGAGCGACCCCGCGTCCGCATCGGCGCCGAGCGCACCGTTGTGCAGGCCGGTCGGGTAGAAGCACACCGTCGTCGCGACCCTGGGGTCGAACGCGGCGCGGAACGCCAGGTGACCGCCGATGCAGAAGCCCACGGCAGACAGCCGGTCGACATCGGGGCGCAGCTGGAGGTGGTCCAGGACGGCGACCCGGTCGGCGTCGAACTGCCGTGTGGTGGTCGCCGCCGCGCCCGCCTGCCCGGCCTCCTTGCCCGCGTCGTCGAACTCCAGCGCGACGCCTGCCAGGTCGCCGTGCGGGTAGATCTCGGGCACGCACACCACGAAACCTTGCGACGCCAGCCGTCGAGCGGTCCGGAGGGTCGCTGCGGTCAGCTGGAAGATGTCGGTGTAGAGCACTACGGCGTGCCGTCGCGCTTCGCCTGCCGGGCTGATCACCACCGAGCGGATCTCGCCGTCCGACGCAGGGACACGCACGTCCTCTTCGCGCAGCTTCACATCGCGGGACCCTAACCGCAATCAGACGCCGAACCACCCCCGCAGGCCGCACCGCTCGGGTTGGGCGTCTGCGGCCGCAGGCGGGGCCTCGCCTGCGCTGCGATCTTGTTCTGTTCTTGACTTTGAGCGCGGTACCCAGAGGTGCCGTCCTTACCGTTCGGTTCAGTACTGCACCACGCAGTACGGCACGGCCACCTACGGTGGCGACGGCCTGAGCTTCTTCGTGGCCGACGGTGCCGCCGCCATCACCTCGACGGGTGGACTGGGCGGTGCGCTGGGTTACGCCCAGAACACGAACCAGCCTGCAGCCCCGAACGGGATCGCCGGTGCGTATCTCGGCGTCGGGCTCGACTCCCACGGCGTCTTCGCGACCTCCCAGGACGGTCACGGCACCGGGTGCGCGACCGGGCAGTCGGCGACCGTCCAGGCCAACTCCGTGGTTCTGCGTGGCCCGGGTTCGGGCAAGGCAGGCTATTGCTACCTCGCCGCGACGAACCTCCCCACCAAGTCGGCCACCCCGACGATCAGCGGCCGGGTCGACGTGCTTGCAGGCACACCAGCATCAGCGTCGCCGTGGACGGTGTCGACCAACACGTCGTCGTGTCGCCGACGCGAACCTGGTCGCTGACGTCGCCGCACCTCAAGGTCGGAGCTCACACCGTCGTCGTCTCGGCCACTGATGCTGCAGGCAACGTCGGTACTCAGCGGCAGCGCCTCACGGTCACCACCTGACCCGCACGGCTCGGCGCCACTCCGGGACCAGGCTCGCCTGATCCCGGAGAGGCGCCCAGCGGATCAGCTCGCACTCCCCGGGTGGCCTTTGTCGCGCCAGTCACCGGCCCGGATGCACCAGCTCACCGATGTACGGTCATCCGGTCTGCAGTCTGGCAGGAGGAGGTCGCCGTGGTCGCCGACGCACATTCGAGCCCGGAGCTCATGCCGATGTCCGACGCGGCGATCCGATCCCGGGTGGACGAGCTCGTCGCGGAGATGACCGTCGAGGAGAAGGCGGGTCAGCTCACCCAGTACTTCTTTTTCGGGAGCCTGCGGGACGCGGATGCGGGACCGACGGAGGAGATGCTGCCTTCTCAGCAAGCTGCGGCGGTCGAGGCCGCGTTGGCGCGCGGGGAGGTCGGCTCGCTGCTGTTCGTGACTGATCCAGCGGAGATCAACCGGCTCCAGCGGCTGGCGGTCGAGGGCAACAGGCACGGGATCGCGGCGTTGTTCGGATTCGACGTGGTCCACGGGCTGCGCACCGTTATGCCGGTGCCGATCGCGATGGCGGCGTCGTGGGACCTGGAGACGATCGAGCGGGGGCAGTGCGTCGCGGCCCGCGAGGCGCGGGCCGTCGGCATCCACTGGACCTTCGCGCCGATGGTCGACGTCGCCCGCGACCCGCGCTGGGGTCGGATCGTCGAAGGGGCGGGGGAGGATCCGTTCCTCGGTGCCGCGGTCGCCGCGGCGCAGGTGCGTGGGTTTCAGGGACCGCACCTGGGCGGCGCCGACCGTGTGATCGCCGGTCCGAAGCACTTCGCTGGCTACGGCGCCGCGCTCGGCGGCCGCGACTACGACGAGGTCAACCTTTCCGACTACGAGCTCTGGAACGTCTACTTCCCGCCGTTCCGCGCCGCCCTCGCGGCGGGCGCCGGAAACGTGATGACCGCATACATGGATCTCAACGGGGTCCCCGCCACCGGCAACCACTGGTTGTTCCGCGACGTGCTGCGCGCGACGTTCGGCTTCGAGGGCTTCGTCGTCAGCGACGCCAACGCGGTGCGCAACCTCGCGACGCACGGCTTCGCGGCCGACCTGACCGACGCGGGCGTCCGCGCGCTGATCACCGGCGTCGACATGGAGATGGCCATCGCCGACCCCGCCTACGCCCGCTTGCCCGAAGCGGTGGAGAAGGGCGTTGTGGACCTCGAGTTGCTCGACGCGAGCGTGCGGCGCGTGCTGGAGGCGAAGCTGCGCCTCGGCCTTCTCGACGATCCGTACGTCGACGAGGACCAGGCCAGGGCGGTGCTCGACGATCCAGCGCATCGCGAGGTGGCCCGCATCGCTGCGGAGCGGTCCGCGGTGCTGCTGCGCAACGAGGACGGCCTGCTGCCGCTCGACCCGGCCGACCCGGGTTCGATCGCGGTGATCGGCCCGCTGGCCGACTCCCGGCGCGACATCCTGGGTCCGTGGTGTTTCGACTACGACCTCGACGAGACGGTCACGGTCCTCGACGGCATCCGCCACCGGGCGGGCGCGACGGCTCAAGTGACCTACGCCGCGGGCATCAGACCGGTCCAGCGGCCCACTGCCTCCATCTTCGACGTCCACGGCAACAACCGGCCCGCGGATCCCGAGCACTTCGACGACCACGCCGAGTTCCAGCTGGCGGTCGACGTCGCACGGGAGGCTGACGTCGCCGTGGTCGTCGTCGGCGAATGGCAGAACATGATCGGTGAGCAGGCATCGCGGTCCACACTGGAACTACCAGGGCGGCAGCTTGACCTGCTGAAGGCGGTGGCGGAGACCGGCACACCCGTTGTGCTGCTGGTCATGAACGGCCGCCCGCTCGACCTTTCGTGGGCGGCGGAGAACGTGCCCGCCGTGCTCGAGATCTTCTACCCCGGCACGCAGGGCGGCACCGCTGTCGCCAACCTGCTCTTCGGTGACGTCTCGCCGGGCGGGAAGCTGCCGTTCACCTGGCCGCGCGATGTCGGGCAGGTGCCGATGATCTACTCCCACACCCTTTCGCACGAACCCCGCAATCAGGCCGTTCGCTACTGGAACTCGCCGAGCACGCCGCTGTTCCCCTTCGGGCACGGCCTGGCGTACACCTCCTTCGCCTACCGGGATCTCGCCGTCGACCACGCGGCCATTGCTCCGGGCGGGAGCGTCACCGTCTCGGTGGCCGTCTCCAACGTCGGCGACCGCGCAGGTGACGAGGTGGTGCAGCTCTACATCCATCAACGCAGCGGGTCGGCATCGCGGCCCGTCCGCGAGCTCAAGGGTTTCGAGCGGATCGGTCTCGCGGCGGGCGCGTCCACGACGGTCCGGTTCACGCTCGGCCCCTCGGAACTGCGCTACTGGAGTGCCGCCAGCCGCGACTGGGTGCTCGACGCGTCGACGTTCGACGTGTGGGTCGGTGGGGACTCCACGGCCGAGCTCACCACGACCTTCGACGTCAGACGGTGATCTCGGTGCGGCGGCCGGGGGTGGAGCCATCGGACCCCGCGATTTCGCACGTTTGTCCGCCGTCTGCCCCCTTGAGCATGGCTTCGCCTGCGATGGTGAGCACGAGGTCAGACGGAGAGAGCGGCGCGGCGGGCGCGGCCGGGGCGGCGGGGGACGCCATTTCCGCCGATCTTGTCCGGCGTGGGCAGGGGTGATCGCTGGTTGCGGTGTCAGGGGCGCGCATCTGCACGTGTGGCACCACTTCTGCCGATCTTGCCTGGTGTGCGGAGAGGGTGATCGCTGGTTGCGGTGTCAGGGGTGCGCATCTGCACGTGTGGCACCACTTGCGCCGATCTTGTCCAGCCGGGCCGGGAGCGCTTGTGCAGCCGGCCCCGCAGCGCATGCCGTCACACCACGGCATGCGCACTCGGCCCGCAGCGTGATCAGCCCGGCAGCAGACCCGCCGCGAGCATCACGAGGAGGGCCGCTGCCATGGGGGCGGCGAGCCCCTTGACTCGCCACGCCACAACGCCTGCAGCGAGCGGGGCGAGGGGCGAAGTGCTCGGGACGAACAGGGCTGTTGCCCATCGCCGGGTCGAACCACCCAACTGCCCCGCCGGGGTCACCGCGGCTCTGGCACCTGCCGCGACCGCATGCTGTCGCCCCCGCCCGCCCACTCCAGCGCGGCCAACGCCGCGTCGTGCAGCGCGGCAGCGTGATCGGCGCCCAGCGTGGCGGTCAGCTCCGCCTCCACCTCGGCGCGGATCCGCCGGGTGGTGGCCACGGCCGCCCGCCCCCGTGACGACAGCCCGATCAGCCGCACCCGCGCGTCGGCGGCGTCGGTGGTGCGTTCGAGATAGCCGAGGCCGACCAGCTCGCCGACCGCCTTCGGCACCGCCTGCTGCGTCACCCGCATGCGCGCCGCGATCTCACCGACCGGCCGTGGACCCTCGACCACGTGCTGGATGAGGTAGCCGTGTGAGGTCCGCAGGTCCGGGTAGCCCGCGGCGTCCAGCCTGCGCAGAGTCTCGGTGGTGAGGGCGAGCCCGGCCAACTGCACAATCCTGACCTGGCAGGTTTCGTGGAGATCGCCCACCGCGTCGTCTGGTGCACCATGGCCACCGTCGACGGCCGCGGCCGCCCGCGTTCCCGGCTTGTCCACCCCGTGTGGCGGATCGAGCTCGACGGCGAGCTCCTCGGCCGCGTCTCGTCGCGGCGCACCTCGCCCAAGAGCGCCCACCTCGCGACCACGCCGTACGCGTCGTGCTCCTACTGGGATCCCGCCCACGACGTCGCGGTCGCCGAGTGCCACGCGGCGTGGGACCCGGAGCCGCAACGGTCGTGGCACGTCTTCGCCGAGCCGGAACCGCCGGTCGGGTTCGATCCCGAGGCGATGTTCGCGGGCGGCCTCGCTTCGCCCGACGCGGGCATCGTCGTGCTCCGCCCATGGCGCGTGCGCTGGGGGAAGGCAGCCGATCTCGCCGTCGGCAAGCCGCACGCCGTGTGGGTCGCAGCCGAGCGCGTCGGCGCACGCTGACCTGCCATGACGACCAGCATTCTGGAGCGCGACGCCGAGCTCGAACGTCTCAACGCGGCCCTCGACCAGGCCGGGCGCGGCTCGGGGTCGGTGGTGCTCGTCTCGGGGGAGGCGGCATCGGGAAGACCAGCGTCGTGCGCGCCTTCCTGCGTGGCGCCGCCGGTCGTGCCCGGGTTCTCGCAGGTGCGCCGGTGCGCCGCAGGCAGGGCCAGTCTCGCCCGGGCCCGCCCAGCCGCACCGCAGCAGGTGGACCCCCCACACCAGGTGAGGTTCAGCGCGACGTGCCCAGCGTGAGGTTGCCGGTCACGGTGGTGACCCGGACCAGCGCGCTCCCGGCCGGATCGTCGGTGAGGGCGACGGCACTGTTTCCGGTGGAGGTCGCCGTCTCGACGCGGTAGCGGCCGGACGGCACGTGGACCGAAGCGTTTCCGCTGACCGACGTCGCGGTCAGCGTCCGGGTCACGGCCGTGGCTGTGACATCGACGTTGCCGCTCGTCGACTGCGCGCTGACCGGGCCGCCTGCCGCCGTGACGCGCACGGATCCGCTGGCGGCGACCGCGCTCTGTGTACCGCTCAGCCCGATAAGAGTGAGGTTGCCCGACGCCGTGGTGAGGGTGACGGCGATGTCGGGCGGCGCCTGGATCTCGTAGTCGATGCGGCAGGGCCGTCGCCAGTCCGGCGTGGTGCAGGAGGGAGCGGTGATACGCAGGTCCGACCCGGTGTGTGCGACCTGCTCCTGAGGCCGGGCCGGGTTGGCGAAGATCTTCTTGACGATCCGTACGCCGGGCCCGGCCGCGCCGGTCACGGTCACACTGCCCGCGTCGTCGCTGACGGTCAGCGACCGGAGTCCGTCCACCACCTGGTTGGCGGTCTCGGTCGGCTGGGCCGAACCGGACTGGGCTGAACCGGACTGGCCGGGCTCGCCGTCGCCGTCAGTTGGTGCCGCCGTCGTCACCGCGCCGACGTCGGCCCTGGTGCCGAGCGTGGGGTTCGCCCCACCCGTGGCCTGCCCCGAACATCCGGCGAGCAAGGCCGCGGCGGCGGCCGCCACCACGATCACGCCTCTCGACATCCTGATCATCGCCCTGCCTCCTCGATCCTCAGGACGAGTCTGTGGTGAAGTCCCGGACCGGGGCAGTCGCCGCGAGGTAGGGAGTCGAACCCGATCGGGTAAGGCTTGCCCTACCCTCCGGTCAGGGCCGCGTGCTCAGGTTGAGGGCTTCGGTGACGGCGGGAGCCACGCGCAGGTCATCGCCGCGACGCGGGCCAGCCTGCATTCCAGCTCGGTGATGCTCGACCGGTCCGTGACGACGAGTGCGACGAGCTCGCCGAACGCGGCGAGGGTCCGAAGCTCACCGGGCAGCGGCGCATGCTCGAGCGGCAGGACGACGAACAGAAGGCCCAGCGGGTGCTCGGCGTAGCGCAGCGCCAGCGCCACACCATGCCCCGTCGAGCGCGGCTCGGGGAACGCGCTGGCCGCGGGGTCGAACAGGCGTGGGCGCTCGGCGTCCATCGCGTGCGTGAACGCCGGGGGTGGGTCGCTCGCCGCCAGCCGCTCGGCAAGCCACCGCGGCACGCCGAACGCCGTGCAGAAGCGCAGCTTGCCCTCGCGCACCAGGTAGAGGCCGCCACACTGCGCTTCGAGCGCGCGCACGATCGGCCGGACACCTGCCCGCAACGCGGTGGCCATGTCCAGAGCGACGATCTCCCGCGCGGCCCGCGCGGCCGGACCGGGGTCCACAGTGGCTTCCCCTGGCCCGTGACCCCCGAACGCCGGGACGCTCGGGGGCATCGCGCCCGCCCCGGCCGCGTCGAGGTAGCGACGCAGCTCGTCGGTCCGGTAGCGACGGTGCCCGCCGGGCGTGCGCATCGGGGTGAGCAGGCCCGCGTCCTCCGCGGCGAGCAGGCTGGTGCGGCTCAGGCCGAGAGCCCGCGCCGCCTCGCTGACGGTGAGCCATTGCTCCTCCGAGGAGGATGTTCTCGCCATCGAGCCTCCGGAGTCTGTCCTGATCCAGGATCGACCCGATCCGTCCAGCAACGGTTTGAAGGGCCTCACCTCCAGTGGTACACCTCACTCACGGTGATCGTCGAGCGGACAAATCGCCGGCGAGTGCCTTGCCGAGGAAACAGTTTTGGACGGTTCGGTGGAGGTGTGGAGTGTTCGGGGCCGCGCTCAACCCCGATCTGAGAGGGCAGGTCGCCCTCGTCACCGGCGCCGCCCGCGGCCAGGGCCGCTCGCATTGCCTCGCGTTGGCGGACGCGGGCGCCGCGATCGCCGCGCTCGACGTCTGCCGCGACCTCGAGGTGCCCGCCTACCCGCTAGTGCGGTGTCCAGGAACGTTGCCGGGTGATCGCGGGATCCAGGCGGCGTCTCGCAAGGCGCCGCCCGAAGCTCATACCGGGCGTCTTCGCGAGGGCGGCAACGCCGCGAGGCGTCGTCTGGGCCCGCGAGGACCCGGTGAACGTTTCTGGACACCGCACTAGGCACCCGCGCGGAGCTCGACGGCGTCGTCGCGGAGATCCGCGCGGCCGGGGGCCGGGCGCTGCCCGTCGTCGCCGATGTGCGTGACGCCGCGTCCGTCGAGGAAGCCGTGGCGGCCGTCGTCGACGGGTTCGGCAGGCTCGACATCCTGGTCAACAACGCCGCGGTGGTCACCAGCGCCCCGTTCTGGGAGCTCACCGAACAGCAGTGGGGCGCGGTCGTCGACACGAACCTGTCCGGCGTCTGGCGCACGACGAAGGCCGCCGCCGCCCACCTGCGGCGGTCACCGCGCGGGCGGATCATCCACATCGCCTCCACCGGCGGCGTGCGGGCCCTACCGGAGTTCGCGCACTACGTCGCGGCCAAACACGGCGTCGTCGGGCTCACCCGCGCCATGGCGATCGAGCTGGCGGGCGACGGCGTCACCGTCAACGCGATCCTGCCCGGCGCGGTCTCCTCCCCGATGCTCGACGGGCTCGCCGACGAGCTGGGCCTCACCCCCGACGACGTCCACAAACGCTGGTTGCACGACCAGCTGCTCGTGGAGGTCATCCCCGCGGACGACATCACCGGCGCCCTGATCTGGCTGCTCAGCGACTCGGCCCGGCACGTCACCGGCCACTGCCTCGCCGTCGACGGGGGCGCACTGGCCCGCTAGTGCGCACGCCAGAAGTAGCACCCGCTCAAGGAGGAGTCATGGGAAGGTTCGACGGCAGCCACGTCGGCGCCCTCGCGCCGGCGTTCCAGACGATGAACGCTATCCCGATCCCGTGGGTGCAGTGAGAGAACGGGGAGGACGTCATGGCAGGTCGGCTCGAAGGCAAAGTGGCACTGGTCTCCGGAGCTGCGCGCGGGCAGGGGCGCTCGCACGCGGTGCGGCTGGCGCAGGAGGGCGCGGACATCATCGCGTTCGACGTCTGCAGGCAGCTCGCCTCGGTGCCCTACCCGATGGCGGTCCCTGAGGACCTGAAGGCGACGGCGCGGCAGGTGGAGGACCTCGACCGGCGCATCATCGCGCACGAGGCCGACGTCAGGGACGCCGCGGCGGTGCTGGCGATCGTCGAGGAAGGCGTGTCCGAGCTCGGACGACTCGACATCGTCATCGCCAACGCAGGCATCGCCTCGTTCGCGGCGAACGCGTGGACGTTGAAAGAGGACTCCTGGGAGGAGATGCTCGCGGTCAACCTCACCGGCGTCTGGAAGACCGTGAAGGCCGCGGTGCCGTCGATGATCGCCGCTGGCAACGGCGGATCGATCATCCTGACCAGCTCGACGGCGGGCATCAAGGGCATGGCGGGCATCGCGCATTACGACGCGGCCAAGCACGGCGTGGTCGGACTGATGCGGACGTTGGCCATTGAGCTTGCGTCACACTCGATTCGCGTGAACACGGTGCACCCGACTGGGGTCCACACGCCGATGGTGGTCAACGACTACATGGCGATGTTCCTCGAGACGCCGGGATTCTCCTCGAACATGCAGAACCTGCTGCCCGTGGAGCTGGTTGAGCCCGTGGACATTTCCAACGCCGTGCTGTGGCTG
The DNA here is from genome assembly GCA_963826705.1 of uncultured Actinomycetota bacterium. GTDB lineage: Bacteria > Actinomycetota > Actinomycetes > Mycobacteriales > Pseudonocardiaceae > Pseudonocardia. The sequence continues at coordinate 50,731 of CAWGYF010000022.1, read as the reverse complement.
GCCTCCGACGAAGCCCGTTACGTCACCGGGGTGTCCCTCCCGGTGGACGCCGGGTTCCTCCAGAAATAGCGGCAAGTGACAGAACCGAATCGGGCAGAACCGAGTGGGCAGCCGTCACGTATCGGGACGGCGGCCCGGCCGTCCGCGAGCCGGGCGGGCCGTGACGCGATCGCGCGTGATGTCGTCGGCCGCCGCCGCGAGCTGGATCTCGTGCTCGCGGCCGTGTCCGCGGGCCGAGACATCCTGCTGGAGGGTCCGCCCGGTACCTCGAAGTCGACGATGCTGCGCGCGATCACCGCGAACTGGGGCGTGTCCTTCGTTCTGGTCGAGGGCAACGCGGAGTTGACCCCAGCTCGGCTGGTCGGGCATCACAACCCGGCCCGGGTGCTGCGTGAGGACTACTCCGCGGAGAACTTCGTGCCCGGTCCGCTCGTCGAGGCGATGCGCGGCGGCGGATTCCTCTACATCGAGGAGCTCAACCGCGCGCCGGAGGACACGCTCAACGTGCTGCTGGGCGCCATGGCCGAGCGGGAGGTGAGCGTGCCGCGCGTCGGGGTGATCACCGCTCTGCCGACGTTCCGGGTGCTGGCGTCGATGAACCCCTTCGACAACGTCGGCACGGCACGGATCTCCGACTCCGTCTACGACCGCTGGTGTCGGCTGGCCGTCGGTTATCAGGACGCGGGGGAGGAGGCCGACATCGTCGCCGTCCGCACCGGCAGCACCGACACGCTCTTGGTGGCCGACGCCGTGGCGCTCACCCGGGCGACCCGGACCCATCCCGAGCTGCGCCGGGGCTCGTCAGTGCGCGGAGCCATCGACCTGACCGCCATCGCCGCCGAGCTGGAGCTGCTGGAGTCCCACCCGGATCGCGAGCGGCTGATACTGGACGCGGCCATGCTCGCGCTGTCGGGCCGGATCGGCGTCGACGAGGCCAGCGACACCACCCCGGAGGCGGTGATCACCGAGATCTGGGAGAACCATTTTTTCTCCTCCCCCGGCGCGCGGCGCCGGGACCCCACCGCCTAGACGTCGACAACCTGATCGGGCTGCCCAGCGCAGACGAGCGCCGTGGCCTCGCGCCGCTGCGCCGCCGTCCCAAGCAGCTCACCGAAGCGCCTGCGCTCTACCAGTCGGGAACGGGCAGCCCGCTGGTCGTCGACGTCGACTCCGCCGAGCGCGGCACCGGTGACCTGGGGGAGCCCGCGGGTGGACAGGGTGTGCTCGTCACCCAGCGCCGGGCGACGCTGCGCGACCTGGACGAGTTGGTCGAGGAACGCCCGCCCGACCGCGAAGTGGCGGTGATGGCCCAGCTGATCGCCCGGCGGCTGTCGATCCGGCGGCGTCCCCGCGATCCCCGGGCCGAGCGCGGCGCCGGGAAGCTCGCGAGCGTCCCCTACCGGTACCGCTCCGACGACATCGACCTCGACCGCACGATCGAGGTGCTCACCGAACGGCCCGTGCCCGACGACACCGACATCGTCGTGCGCGAGCGGATGCGCTCGCGCCGCGCGGTGGTGCTGATCGTCGACGTGTCGGGCTCGATGCGCGGGGAGAAGGTGCGGATGGCCGCGGCCACCGTCGCGGCGCTGTCGGCCGACCTCGCCGACGACCAGCTCGCGGTGGTGGCGTTCTGGTCCGACGCCGCGCTGCTCACGCCACTGGAAGCGCACGTGCCCGCCGCGCGGTTGCTCGACCGCCTTCTGCGCATCCCCGCCCGCGGGCTGACCAACGTGCACTTCGCGCTCGCCGTGGCGCACGCCGAGCTGGCCCGCTCCGCCGCCCGCCGCCGCTGCGCGGTGCTGCTCTCCGACGCCGTGCACAACGCGGGGCCCGACCCGCGGACGGTCGCGCGCCGCTTCCCCGAGCTGCACGTGCTGCTGCAGACCGACGGCGAGCACGACGCGCCGCTCGGCGCGGACCTGGCCCGCCTCGGCCACGGCCGCTTCGCGCCGATCGCCACCCACCGCGACGTCGCTCCTGCGCTGAACCGGGTGCTTGCGGGGTAGACCTGAAGTCCACTTCAGTTCCTAGCCTGGGTCGCATGGCTGACATCGGACAGGTCGGATTCGCAGTCGAAGTCGCTGACGACGGGGGGCATCGCCACGATGCTGCGGAGCTGGAGAAACTCGGCTACTCGGCGCTCTGGCTCCCTGGCGGCCAGCTCGACCGGCCCGACCGGGTGCTCGACCTGCTCGCGGCCACACGGTCGGTGGCGATCGGGACAGCGGTGCTCTCCGCCGCGGTCTACGGGCCCGACGACGTTCTGGGGCTCTACCACGCGGCACAGCGACAGGCGCCGGGGCGGGCCATCCTCGGGCTGGGTGGCCCGCAGGATCGGCGCTCGCTGGCCGCGGTCGACGACTTCCTCGACCGGCTCGACACCGCGCAGCCGCCGCTTCCCCCCGAGGACCGCTTGCTGGCCGCTCTCGGGCCGCGGAAGCCGTACGCGGGGGAGATGGTCCGGGGGGCGTGCGCGTCCGCGATCACGCACGGCAGCTTGCTGGTGATCGCCGAGACCGACGGCAGCCGCAGTGCCGAGGACGACCTGGTGCGGGGCATGGCCGATCGACAGCTCGACGGGCTGGTGTACGGCCCACGACCCCCGTCGGGCTGTGATCACCAATAGTGGTGCCCGAGGCGCAGAGTTGCACGGCCTGCACCATTCCCAGCGATCATGGCGGCTGGCGGCTGGCGGGGCGGCTGGCGGGGGCAAGAACCGAATGCTCGGCCCGGTCGCCCCGGTGATCGCCGCCCGTGGTGCCAGGAGCGCAGCGGTGCGCCGCCGACACCACTCTTGACGATCATGGCCCGGCTGCGCCCGGCTGCGGGGGCTCCCGGTGGACGGTGATCGCCAAAATTGCGACATACCGGCCATATGTGGCGCTCATGTCACACAACCGGCGATCAACGCTCGGCAGCAGGTTCACGGGCGGCGGCGACCGCGCGAACGCTGCGGCGGTCCTGGATCTCGGTGATCGTCTTGCTGAGGAGGCGCGGCAGGCAACTCATGATCGGTAGGGATCCAGCGCGAGACTTTCAGCTGGCGGCGTCGGGCAGTCCGAGCAGCTCCGCCAGGTCGGCCACCGAGTCCAGGACGTGCTGCGGACGGTCACCGTCGACGCCGTCGCCGTCCTGCTCGCGGAACTTCCCGGTGCGCACGAGGACGCCGGTGATGCCTGCCGCCTGGGCACCCAGCACGTCGGCCTCGACGTCGTCACCGACCATCACGGCCGCGTCCGCCGCGACGCCGAGCATGTGCAGCGCCACGTCGAAGAACGCGCCTGCAGGCTTGCCGACCACGGTGGCCTCGACATCGGCGGCGCGTTCGAGCCCCAGCAGCAGGGCACCGGTGTCGAGCTGCAGTCCGGCCTCGGTGCGCCAGTACAGGTTGCGATGCATGGCGACCAGATGGGCGCCGCGTTGGACATGGCCGAACACCGCGTTGAGCTCCTCGTAGCCGAACTCGGGCCCGGCGCCGCCCAAGAGCACGACGTCGGGCTCGTCGTCCTGCCCGACCAGCTCCAGACCGTCGAGGTCCTCGGTGATGTCGCCGCTGGTCAGCAGGAAGCAACGGGCGCCGCGGTGGTGTTCGCGGACATGCGCGGCGGCCGCGGCCGCGGGCGTCAGGATGTCGTCGGGCTCGATCGGAAAGCCCGCGTCGGCCAGTAGCGCGGCGATCCGGCCCCGGCTCCGCGAGGTGGTGTTTGTCAGCAGCACGACGGCCAGACCGGCGTCCCGCACGGCACGGACGGCCTCGGCCGCGCCGGGCAGCGGCTTCCACGACACTGTGAGCACGCCGTCGATGTCGAACAGCACACCGCGCACCCCGTCCATGACGTCGGGACGCTACCGCTTCCGGTGCGCACGCCGCAGCGCGGACGCTCGCGCCGCGGCGGCTCGGCCGTCATAGTGTGCCTGCCAACGACGGATGGGAGTTCAGCGTGCTGCTCGACGGGGTCAACCACATCGCCTGGATCTCGAAGGACGTGGCTCGTCTCGGCCGCTTCTACGCCGAGGTCTTCGGCGCCGAGGTCGGCCCGACCCGACCACACGGGCAGGAGCCCGGCGAGACGATGACCATCATCCGCATCGGCCCGCACACCGAGCTGAACATCTTCACGATCGAGGGCAACGCCGAAGCCGACCGGCAGACGCCGATGTGGGGCCGCGGGCGCATCGACCACGTCGGTCTGCAGGCCGCGGACGCCGACGCCTTCGCGACCATCCGCGAGCGCCTGATTGCCACGGGCGCGGCCGACGGCACCGTCAACGACTTCGGCGGGGCCTACAGCATGTTCTTCCGTGATCCCGACGGCCTCGAGGGCGAGGTCTTGATCGCCAAGGCCTAGTGCGGCGGCCACAAACGTTCACCGGGTCCTCGCGCGCCCAGGCGACGACGCGCGGCGTTGCCGCCCTCGCGAAGACGCCCGGTATGAGCTTCGGGCGGCGCCTTGCGCGTCGTCGCCTGGATCACGCGATCACCCCGGCAACGTTTGTGGCCACCGCACTAGCGGGCCAACGGGATCTACCGATGCCCCGAGGCCACGATCTGCTCATGCGGGCCGAGGTAACCGTGGCAGACGCACATCTCGAGACCGGTGACGTGCACCGCACGCGGCAGGCCGACGACCCGCACCTCGTCGCCGCCCTCGACCGGCGCGCCCGTCGACGCGTCGTCGGGGAGCGGGTCCCACCCGAAGCCCAGTACCTCCGTGGTCCGCTCCTTCAGACGGTCCGAGTAGCGGCGCCAGGCCGTCCGTGCGGTGGCCGCGAGCGCATCACGCGGGAGAGATGCCAGCTCGCCCGTCTCGGAGTCACGCGCCTTCCGGGCGACGTAGGCGTGCACATGCAGGTGCATCGCCCCCTGCCCCGGCACCGAGTGGTGCGCGGTCGCGGTGACCTCCAGGTGCCGTCGTGGCGGGCCCAGACGCCGCAGGTCGGCGACGATCTCGTCGACCTGGCCGTCGTGGAGGTCGAGCAACTGCCCCAGTTGTCGCTGCATGCCGTTGTGCGCGAACGTGTTCGCCACCAACGACAGGCTCAGCGGCGCCGGGAAGTACACGTCCAGGGCATCCGCCAACGAGTCCGTGTCGAAATCGACCAGCCTCGCCTGGCCACCTTCGGTGTCCACGGCCACCACCTTCCCCGCAGACGAGCTCCGGGCTCGGCAAACTGTACTGCGCTACGACTGCCGTGACACGTCCGCAACTGGGCGACAACTCTGCGTGCTCCGTCGGGGGTGGGTTGCGCGCTCCGTAGTCGGCAGTGACCGGTTCGGGTCGATCGTCGACGGGTACGCCCCTACGACCACGACCCGAGGAGGCGCGCCATGGCCGGAAGGCACGAGGAGGCCGAGCGGATGCGCGACGACGTCCCTTCGACGATCGCCCGCTCGGACGACAAAGCGGTCCGCACCTACAAGAAGACGTTGGCGTCGGCCGGAAGGCCGCGATCGGCCGCCCGAACTGCTCGCGGCGCTTCGCGTAGTCCAGCGCGATCTCGTAGGCCGCCACGGCGTGGCCGAGCGACTCCCAGGCCGCGCCGCCGCGGGTGGCGGTGAGCACGCGGGTGGCGTCGCGGAAGGAGTGGGCCTCGGCGAGCTTGTTGTCCATGGGCACCCGCGCCTCACGCAAGGTGACGTCCGGCTGCCACACCGCCCGCTTCCCGATCTTGCCGGTGATCACCTCCGCGGTGTAGCCGTCGGGGTAGGTGCCGTCGGCGTTCTTCTCGACCACGATCGCCTTGACCCGGCCGTCCTCCGTGTCACGCGCCCACACCACGACGACGTCGGCGATGCTGGCGTTGCCGATCCAGCGCTTCTGCCCGTTCAGCACCCAGGAGTCGCCGTCGCGGCGGACGGTGGTCTCCAGGGCGATGGAGTCCGAGCCATGGTCGGGCTCGGTGAGCGCGAACGCCCCGATGAGGTCGAGGGTGGCCATCCCCGGCAGCCACCGCTGGCGCTGCTCCTCGCTGCCCAGCAGGTGGATCGCGCCCATCGCGAGTCCCGACTGCACGCCGAGGAAGGTGTTGACGCTGCCGTCGCCCCGCGACATCTCCAGGGACACCATCCCCGCCGCCAGCCGCGAGAGCCCCGGGCAGCCGTAGCCCTCGATCGTGGATCCGACGACGCCGAGCCCGGCCAGCTTGGGCACGAGCGCCCACGGGAACTCCGCGCGGTCCCAGTAGTCGTTGATCACCGGGAGGACGTCGGACTCGACGAACGCGCGGACACGGCTGCGCACGGCGCGGGCCTCGTCGGTCAGCAGCTCGTCGAGCAGGTAGTAGTCGGGGCTGGTCATGCGGAGGGATACCCGGCGAACGTTCAGGACACTCGGTCAACTGGTGCTGTCGAGATCACGGTGGCGGGCGCGGTATGCCCTCGCCTTCGCGCGGTCGCCGCAGCCCGCCATTCCGCACCACCGCCGCCGCCGCGCGCGCGACCGGTCGAGGAACGGGTGGGTGCAGGTCGCGTCGGCGCACCACCGCAGGCGGCCCCGGTCCGGGCCGCCGACCAGCTCGATGCCCGTGCGGGCGATGTGCGCGAGTGCGGCGGGGACGGTGCCGATCCGCTCGACGTGCCCGTCCGCGCCCAGCCGCAGAGTGACGGCTGGGCCTGCGGCCGCGTCGTTGACCACCGCCAACGCGTGGCGCGGGAACGGCGTACCGGCGCAGGCCGTGGTGTCTTCTTCGGGGCCGTCTTCGGTGGCTGCGCGGAGCAGGGAGTACAGCGCCTCCCTGAGTCCTATGGCGGCGGCCAGGTCGTCGGCCGTCACGTCCGGCTGCTCGTCGAGGACAGCCGCGAGCACGAGCCACTCACCCAGCGCGGCCGGAGACGTCAGACGGTCGTCGTGGGTCGTGGTCCGTTCGGCGACGGTGCCGACGAGGTCCAGCGCCGGATGGTCGGCCAACAGTACGGGTGGCACGTCACCAGTTTGACAGGTGACGGCAGTGCGGGCAACCTGCCCGACATGACGCAATCACCTGTCAGACCGGTGACGAACTCGTGGGCGCTGCCGCGGTATCTCGTGGCGGCGACGCTGGCCCGTGTCGGTGACGCGGGTGCGGCGGTCGGCATCGTCCTGTTCGCCGTCGCCCGGATGGGCCCCGGCGGGGCGCTGGTCGGCGGCCTGCTGAGCGCCGCGTTGACGGTGCCGCACATCTGCGGCGCGTGGCTGGGGCGCCTGGTCGACCGGGCCGATGACGTGCGCCGACCCCTGGCCGCGGGCTGCGCGGTCTACGCGGCTGCGCTTGCCCTCGCTGTCGGGATGCTGGCCGCCGGGTGGCCGTGGCCCGCGGGTGCCGCACTGCTCGTGGCGGGGTCGTGCGGGCCGCTTCTGACCGGCGGTCTCAGCTCGCTGGCCGCGGGGCTCGGCACGGCGCCTGACCGGGCGTACAGCATCGACGCCATCACCTACGCCGTCGCGGGCACGGCGGGGCCCGCGGCCGTGGTCGGGCTGGCCGCTGCCGTTTCGCCGTCGGCTGGGCTGTGGGGCATCGGTGCGCTGGTCCTGCTCGCCGCCGCGCTGATCCGGTTCCTGCCCCCAGCGCCGCCTGCCTGCAGGCATCAGGACCGGCCGCGGGGTTCGGCAGGCGGGCTGTTGTTGACCGTCCGGCCGCTGCGCAGGGTGACGAGCACAACACTGGCGACCGCCGCGACCGGCGGTGCGCTCGGCGTCGTGGCCGTCCTGCTCGCCGTCGACATGACCGGTGACGGCACTCGCGGCGGGTGGCTGATCTGCGCACTCGGAGGTGGGGAACCTCGCAGGCTCACTTGCCGTGCTCGCCCGGCCCCTGCGCGGTGATGCCGTTGGCCGGAGCCTGTGGTTCGCGGCGGCGCTCGGCGTGGGCTACCTCCTCGTCAGCGGCGCCCCGAGCTACATGACGGCCGTCGTCGCCTTCGCCGTCGTCGGGCTGCTGACGGCGCCCTGGGTCACGGCGACGCTCGACGCGAGGAACGAGCACGCCCCGCCCGGTCGCCGGGGCGAGGTGTTCGCCGCGGTGGCGGGTTGGAAGATCGCCGCCGCATCGGCGGGCAGCGCGCTCACCGGTGTGGCGGTCGGGCTGGGCCCGCGCCCGGTCGTCATCATCGGCGGCGGCGTCACGCTCCTCTGCGTGGCCATCGCCGCCTGCGACCGGCCCGTGATCGCCGAGCGCGGCGGTTCCCGTGCACCTGCACACGTAAACCGCCGGTTTCGGCGATCATGACGCTGGGGACGCACGGCCCGATCCGGACGAGCCGGACATGGCGATTCCCCCGAACGCGCGGCCACATCACAGTTGGGACAGGCTTTCGTCACCGTTTCGACAGGTTGTCCGGCGCCCGGCCATTAGAGCCTGCGGAACCCGCCCAACATCCCTATGCTCCGCCACACTCCGGTCCAGATCGGCGCCGGGGCCCGCGCCTCAAGGGAGAGTATTACGTGATAATCCTCGGGTTGATCCTGCTCATCATCGGCTTCATCGCCCACATCTCCATCCTTTGGACCATCGGGATCATCCTGCTGGTCATCGGCGCGATCCTCGCCATCCTCGGCGGGACGGGCCGCATGGTCGGGGGCAGGCGCCACTGGTACTGATCGACGCCATGGCACTCTCGCACCCCGCCGAGGCCTGCTGCGCGCCGCGAGGTGACCTCGTACCCCGTGCGCGACATGCGAGGTGCCGGTGCGGGGTGCGAAGTGGGCTGCTCAGGCGCGACCTGTCACCGCGTCGCCCGCGGCGCGCTCCAGCAGCAGGCCTTCCACCATCGGGAGCACCAGCAGCACCGCGAGCAGGGCGAACGCGACGCGGAAGGGTTGGTTGCCGCCCTGGCCGAGGCCGATCGCGTGACCCAGGGGGTCCCCGAGGCGTACCAGCAGCGCGCCGACCGCGACCCCCAGACCCGCGCCGATCTCCTGCAGCGTCGAGTTGAGGGTGCTGGCGTGCGTCATCCGCGCGGGCTCGACGTCGGCGAAAGCGACGGTGTTGTAGGTCGTGAAGCCCACTGACCGGAAGACGCCGCTGGCCGCCAGCAGCGCCAGGAGCACCGGCAGTGGAGTCGTCGCCGAGCACGACCAACCTGCCGACCGGCACCATCATCGCCCCGCCCACGCCCTGCAGCACACGGGTGGCCGTCAGCATCGGCAGGTCGACGGCGACCGCGCAGCCGACGGAGGCGAGCGTGAAGACGGCCACGGCGGACAGGAACACCCGCCGGGCGCCGAACCGGTCAGCCAGCCATCCACTGACCGGGATCAGCACGGCCAGCGTCAGGACGTAGGCGGTGATCGCGACGTTGATGTCGACGGCGAGCACGCCGAGGTCGGCCGCGATGTGCGGAGCCGCGGGCGCGATGACCGTGCCGTCGAGGATCTCCATGAAGTAGCTTCCGGCGACGAGCAGCGCGAGCCCGCGCGAGACCCCACCCGACCGGCCGCCTGCGCCCTCGACCACCGTCCGAGCATAGAGCGCCCGGCGAATGAGGGCCCCGGCCCGCGACGCCAAGGCTGCGTTTCTGACGGTGGCTGCCGACTCGTGATGGACGACGTGCAGGCGATACCGCTGCGGCGGTCCTGGATCTCGGTGATCGTCTTGCTGAGGGGTGCGGCAGGCAACTCATGATCGGCAAGGATCCAGCGCGGTCGCCGCCGCCCGTGGGCCTGCTGCCGAGCGTTGATCGCCGGTTGTGTGACATGAGCGCCACATGTGGCCGTTATGTCACAATTTTGGCGATCACCGTCCACCGGGAGCCCCGCAGTCGGGCGCAGTCGGGCGCAGTCGGGCCATGATCGTCAAGAGTGGTGTGGGTGGCGCAGCGGCGCACTCTGGGCACCACGGGCGGCGATCACCGTGGCGACCGGGTCGAGCATTCGGTTCTTGCCGGGGGGCCGCGCTCCCTGCGCACTTCGCCGGTGCACCCTTCAGTCGATCATCACAGCTCGGGTGCTGTCTGGTCCGGGCAACCGTCAGCTACCAGACGTCCCACCTTAAGAAACCGGCATTGAGCTCGACCATCTGCCAGGACACCACACCCTCTGCGAGGTGGGCATACCGCGTCCACGGCCGTCAGCCGCCCGTCGCCAGCCGCAGGCCGCTAGCCGCCAGCCGCCATGATCGCTGGGAATGGTGCAGGCCGTGCAACTCTGCGCGTCGGGCACCACTATTGGTGATCACAGCCCGACGGGGGTCGTGGGCCGTTCGCCGCGCCCAACCAACCCGCTGACCCCGCCCGTCGCCCATCGCCCATCGCCGGCCGCCGGCCGCCGGCCGCCAGCCGCCATGATCGCTGGGAATGGTGCAGGCCGTGCAACTCTGCGCCTCGGGCACCACTATTGGTGATCACAGCTGGACCGGGCCATTCGCCCAACCAACCCGCCGGCCCCCGCCCGTCGCCCATCGCCGGCCGCCGGCCGCCGGCCGCCAGCCGCCAGCCGCCATGATCGCTGGGAATGGTGCAGGCCGTGCAACTCTGCGCGTCGGGCACCACTATTGGTGATCACGGCCCGACGGGGGTCGTGGGCCGTTCGCCGCGCCCAACCAACCCGCTGACCCCGCCCGTCGCCCATCGCCGGCCACCGGCCGCCGGCCGCCGGCCGCCGGCCGCCAGCCGCCATGATCGCTGGGAATGGTGCAGGCCGTGCAACTCTGCGCCTCGGGCACCACTATCGGTGATCACAGCCCGACGGGGGGTCGTGGGCCGTCCAGCTCCACCAAGAATGCATGTGCTGCGGCCGACCTCGCGGATCCTCCAGCGTCGTCGCAGAAGTTCGACCTCCTGCGAAGTCACCCCAAACTCTGCGAGGTCCGCCTGTGCCGGCCACCCGGCCGACCTCACACGCCCTCCGACCCCACGGTGGCCGACGGCGGATGGTCGACTGGCATCCCGGCCGGGGGCGGTGGGCCCGGCAGGGATGCCAGTCGAGTTCGAGGTGGGGTCAGGCCGACTGGGTGTCGGTGGCGTCCTGAACCCGGGAGGGGTCCGGCGAATGAGGGTTCCGCGAGCCCGCGGCATCCAGGTGCCTGCAGCGCAAGGCGCCCCGGCATCCTCGTGCCGGGGCCGCATCCCGGAAGTGCAACAGCGGGTGGTCGCCGGACAACCCGCCGACGTCCTTCTCGAAGCGGCCGACAACCCGGAAACCGACCTCATCGTGGTCGGCGACCCGTGGGCTGGGCGCGCTGACGGGCAGTCTGCTGGGCTCCGTGCCCGGCGACGTCATCAGGAACGCCACCTGTGACGTCCTGATCGTTGAGACCCTCTTAGGCCGTGTCCCGCGGATCAAGGCCGATGGGCTTCGTGATCCGGGCGGTTCCTGCCAAGGCGGAGGGCGGCTCTCGTACCGGGCGTACTCGAGTCGTCCGACAACGAAGCCAGGGGCCGCCTGGGCGCGAAGACCGCGGTCGCTGATCCGCGGGACACGGCCGAATGCGCATGGGGGCGGCGGGACAATGCAGGGGAAACCCGGTGGACCGTTCCTCCCGCCAGGCCGACCATGGGGTCGTCACCGGCAACGTCAGGGAGGGATGCACGGTGTCTGCCACGACCACCGAGCGTCCGACGCCCGTTGCGACCGCGTCGGTCGCCCCGGGGCGGCGGCGCTCTGCGCTGCGCCTCGCGCTGCGGCTCTACCTCGGTGAGCTGCGCGCCAACTGGCCGATCGCCTGCGGCGCATTGCTGCTGCCCGCCCTGGGCAACATCTGCCTCAACTACCTGCCACCACTGGTGGTCGCCCAGCTCGTCGGGCGCCTCGCCGTGGGCACGACGCTCACGCCCGCCACGCTGACGCCCTACGTCGTTACGTTCGCGGGCGCGCTGCTGGCGGGCGAGCTGCTGTGGCGGGCGGGGATCCATTTCCTCAACCGTGCCGACGCGTACGGGATCGAGCGGCTCTCGATCAGCGGCATGGACGCGCTGCTGGCCAAGGACGCGGCGTTCTTCCACGAGAACTTCGCGGGGTCGTTGACGAAGCGGGTGCTCAGCTACGCCTCGGAGTACGAGGACTTCGTCGACACCCTCTCGTTCCAGATCGTCGCGAACGTCGTTCCACTGGCCTTCGCCTCGGTGGTGCTGTGGCAGTACGACCCGCTGCTGGTCGCCGTGCTGCTCGGGATCCTCGCGGTCACCGCCGCGATCGTCACCCCGCTGATCCGCCGCAGGCAGGCGCTCGTGGACGCGCGGGAGGCGTCGTGGGCGCGGCTGTCGGGGCACGTCTCGGACACGCTGAGCAACATGGACGCGGTGCGCGCGTACGCCTCTGAGCAGCGCGAGGCCGCGGAGCACCGACGGCGCGTCTCGAACCACCGCAGGCTCACCCTGCTGACCTGGGACTACCACAACCTGCGCATCGACACGGTCGTCGCGCCGTTGTCGATCATCGCCAACGTGGTCGGGCTGATGCTGGCCGTCGCGGTGGCGAGCAGGCCGGGTGGTCCGGGGGTGGCGGCGATCGTCGTCGCGTTCGCCTACCTCATCCAGGCCTCCAAGATCCTTTTCGACTTCAACCAGATCTTCCGCCAGCTCGAGCGCACCCTCACGGAGGCGGCGCAGTTCGCCGAGCTCCTGCTCGACCCGCCGACCGTGCTCGACCCGGAGTCACCGGAGCCGCTCACGGCAGGCTCGGCGACCGTCGTGCTCGACGGCGTGCGGTTCACCCACGCGGGCAACCGGGAGCCGCTGTTCGACGGGCTCGACCTGCGGGTGGCGCACGGGGAGCGGGTCGGGCTGGTCGGTCGGTCCGGCGGCGGCAAGACGTCGGTCGTGCGCCTGCTCCTGCGGCTGATGGACGTGGACGGCGGGCGGATCCTCGTCGGCGGCCAGGACATCTCCCAGATGTCGCAGGCCGACCTGCGCAGCCTCATCGCCTACGTCCCGCAGGATCCGGTGATGTTCCACCGCACGCTCGGGGAGAACATCGCATTCGGCAGGCCGGGCGCCACCCACGCGCAGATCAGGGCGGCGGCCGACGCGGCGCACGTGCTGGAGTTCGTCGAGGGCCTGCCGGAGGGCTTCGACACGCTCGTCGGCGAGCGCGGCGTGAAGCTGTCGGGCGGGCAGCGGCAGCGGGTGGCCATCGCGCGGGCGATCCTGCGCGACGCGCCGATCCTGTTGCTCGACGAGGCGACGAGCGCGCTCGACTCGGAGAGCGAGGCGCACATCCAGAACGCCCTCTGGACCATGATGGAGGGCCGGACGGCGATCGCGGTGGCCCACCGGCTGAGCACCGTGGCCGGGATGGACCGGCTCGTGGTGCTCGACCACGGCCGCGCGGTCGAGGAGGGCACCCACGCCGAGCTGCTGGCCCAGGGCGGCAGCTACGCCCAGCTGTGGCAGCGGCAGTCGGGTGGCTTCCTCGGGGAGTAGCGCGAGAAGCCGGACTGAGCGTGGCGAATCGGCGGGTTCGGCGTGGTGGACTGCTGGACTCACCCTGTGGGGCGCGGTCCCCGACGGGTGAGTCCAGCGCCCCGCCACGGCGTGTTGGCCGATTCGCCACGGCGAGCCCGCGGTTTCGCCACGGCGAGTCCGCGGTTTCGCCACGGCGAGTCCGCGGTTTCGCCACGGCGAGTCCGCGGTTTCGCCACGGCGGCCCCGGGATCAGGCGCCGATGCGGGCTGTGTGGGGGGAGTCGGCGCGGTACGCGGGCCAACCGGGGTCGCCGGTGCGGGCGAACTCGGTCCATGCCAGGCCCATGCGCTCGGCGAGCGCCTGCGGCGGCGCTTCGCCGAGCATCGCCTCCTGTCCTCCGGTCGCGGCGGACAGGGTGCCGAAGACGAACGGCAGCTCGAGACCGTGGCAGGCGCCGAGCCGTCCGCCAAACGCCGACGAGCGCCAGGCGAAGTCGTAGGCGTACGTCCGACCCGCCCCGGTGCCCGCGTGCGCCTGTGCGAGCCGCCGGGCGGGGCCGTGGAACACGAGATCGTTCATCGCGCGGGTCAGCGCGTCGCCCGGGCTGGCGGCGGGGTCGGACAACAGTTCCTCTGGTCGCGGATGCACCGCGGCGAGCAGGGCACGGACCTGCTCCATGGTGACGGCGTCGGCGACGCCGGTCGGCACGTAGTAGAGGTTCATCTCCTCGCTGTTGCTGCCGACGACGAGGTCGACGTCGGCGGCGGACCCGGAAGCGACGGCGTCGAGCGGAGGGCGGGGGAGGACGTCGTCGCCGACCACCGGCATAAAGCCGCCGAGGCCGAAACCGGGGTCGATCCCGTCCGGCTCACGCAGATCGCCGCGCCGCCGCGGATCGCTCATCACCTCCTGCGCGGCCACAGTCGTCTCGACCGGCAGCTCCCGCAGCGCCGCGGCCCCGGGTGCGACGCCCAGCTCGGCGGCCACCCTCGCGGCGAAGCGGGCGGCGAGCGGGATGCTGCGGACCATCTCGGCGCCGCCGCTCTGCACGATCGCGCGCCGGAACAGGCCACGGGAGAGCGGTGAACCGAGCAGACAGCCGAGCGACATCCCGCCTGCCGACTCGGCGAAGACCGTGACCGCGGCGGGATCCCCGCCGAACGCGGCGGCGTTGTCCTGCACCCACGCCAGCGCGGCGAGCTGGTCGCGCAGCCCGATGTTCGTCGCCCCGCCCGCCAGCGGCAGGAAGCCCTCGACACCGAGGCGGTAGGTGACGGCGACGATCACCACACCCGCGTGGGCCAGCGCGCTCCCGTCGTACACGGGCGCCCCCGGCTCGCCCGCGATGAACGACCCCCCGTGGATGAACACCATCACCGGTAGGCCTGTCGCGGCCGGATCCGGGGTCCAGACGTCCAGCGTCAGGTAGTCCTCGCCCGCGCGCCAGCCGTTGCCGATGATCGGGCTGAGGTCGATGCCCGGGATGGCGCGGCTGCCTTGGGGCGCGTTCGGCCCCGGCGCGGTGGCGTCCCGCACGCCGGTCCACGGTCGGACGGGTGCGGGGGCGGCGAAGCGCAGCGCGCCGACGGGCGGGGCGGCGAAGGGAACGCCCAGGAAACGGGCCACGCCGTCGACCGACCGGCCACGCACGATCCCGGCGGACGTGCTGACCTCGACCGCTCGGCCAAGGCGGGCATTCGTGCCGAACGGGACAGCGGGAACATTCTCCGAGGTGGGGTCTGCCGCGGTTTCGGTCATTCCTGTTTCTACCCAAGTGCGAGCGCCGACGCGACGGCCCCGAGCGTGGGACACTCGAGGGGTGTCCGTCGATGATCTGCCGGTGACGGCGCCGGTCGCGGTCCAGACTGCGCCCCCGCGTGCCCCCGAGCCTGTCGAAGCCGTCGGTCGTGCGCCCGCGCCACCCGCACCAGCAGCGTCGGAGACCATGGCGCATGGGTGGGGCCTGCCGCTGGTCGTGCTGATCGTCGGCATGTTCATGTCGATCTTGGACACGAGCATCGTCAACGTAGCGATCCCGACGATCCAGAACGTCTTCGGCACCACCACCGACAAGGTCCAGTGGATCGCCACCTCCTACACGCTCGTGCTGGGTGTGGTCGTGCCGCTGAGCGCGTGGCTGTCCGACCGGTTCGGCGTTGCGCGTGTGTACAACTGGGCGCTGCTGCTGTTCGCGGCGGGCTCGGCGCTCTGCGGGCTCGCCTGGAGCCTCGAGAGCATGGTCGTCTTCCGGATCATCCAGGCCATCCCCGGCGGAATCCTGCCGGTGGTGACCCTGTCGATGCTCTACCGGATCGTGCCGAAGGAGAAGATCGGCCAGGCCATGGGGATGTACGGCCTCGGGATCATCGTGGCTCCGGCGATCGGCCCCACCCTGGGCGGCTACCTGGTGGAGTACGTCGACTGGCGGCTGATCTTCTTCATCAACGTTCCCGTCGGCATCCTCGGCGCCATCGCGGCGGTGATCGTGCTGCCCAAGTTCGCGTCGGCCAAAGCCAGACGCTTCGACGTGCTGGGCTTCATCACGATCGCGGGCGGACTGTTCGCGCTGCTCCTGGCTCTTTCGGAGGGCGAAGACTGGGGTTGGACGTCCTACCGCATCATCATCTTGCTCGCGGCCGCACCGATCCTCCTGGCGCTGTTCGTCGTTATCGAGCTGCAGGTCGAGTATCCGCTGCTGGACGTGCGGGTGTTCCGCTACTGGCCGTTCACCAACTCGCTTCTGCTGATCTCCGTGCTCATGGTCGGCCTCTTCGCGGTGCTGTTCTACGTGCCGCTGTTCCTGCAACAGGCCCAGGGGCTCGGCGCCTTCGCCGCCGGGCTGTTGCTGTTGCCGCAGGCGTTGGTGATGGCGGTCTTGATGCCGATCGCGGGCAGGCTGTACGACAAGATCGGGCCGCGGTGGCCTGCCGTGATCGGGCTGACGGTCGTCGCGATCGGCACCTACCTGCTGCACGACCTGACGCTCGACACGTCACGTGGGGAGATTGCCTGGCTGCTGGCACTGCGCGCCAGCGGGATGGGTCTGGCCATGATGCCGATCATGACAAGCGGTGTGGCAGCCGTCCCGGTGATAAAGGTCGGAGCGGCGAGCGCGTTCAACAACGTGGTCCAGCGCAGTGCGGCCGCCCTCGGACTGGCTGTGCTGACGGCGCTGATGACGACGCAGCGGGCTCAGATGCTCGGCGACCGCACGTCGTTGATCGGGAGCGACACGCCGATGCCCTCTCTGCTCCCGGGCTCCTCGGGGGAGATGGTCGGCATGTACGCGACCTACACCCAGACCCAGACCCAGGTGTTCGTCGCCGCGCTCGACCAGCTGATGATCATCACGTCGGTGCTCACCCTGGTCGGAGTGGCGCTGGCCTTCCTGCTGCGCACCGGCCCGGCGGTCAAGGCCGGTGGCGACGCCGGGGCGGCCGCGAGCGCCGCGCACTGATCAGACAGCGGGCGGCGCCGGCGGCAGATCCGCGACGATCTTGTTGCGTTTCGGTCGCTATGGCCCCCGAGACGCAACAAGATCTCCATGCTGGGCCCCGCGCCCTGGCGTGTCAGCTGTTCTTGTGGATCTTGACGGACACGTTCATGCCCGGCACCAGCGACAGGTTGTCCGTGCTCGAGAGCGCAATCTTGACCGGAATGACCTGGGTGACCTTCTGGAAGTTGCCCGACGTGTTGGCCTGAGGGAACAGCGAGAACACCCCCGCCGCGCCGCCCTGGATCTCCGAGACCGTGCCGGTGAGGGAGGCGTTGGGGAAGGCGTCGACGGAGATGTCGACCTTCTGGCCCGAGTGGACGGCATCGATGTCGGTCTCGTCGACCCTGGCCGTCACGAACAGCTTGGAGAAGTCGTAAGCGATCGCGAGCTGGGTGCCCGCGGCCACGAAGGCGCCCTCGACGCCGTCGTCGACCACGACCGTGGCGTCGGCAGGCGCACGGATGCTCTGCTGCGGCTGCACGAAGCCGCCCTGGATCTTGATCCGACCGACCACGTCGTTCTCGTGCAACACGGTGCCCTGCTTCGCGCTCCAGTCGATGAGCGTGCCCGAGTTCGGCGCGTTGATCGAGATCTTGTCGCCGTCGACCTGCGCGTTGTCGGTTGTGACGTAGTTGCGCGAGTTGATGAAGTAGCTCGCCGCGATCGCGCTTGCGATCAAGACGGCGACGATCAGGATGACCAGGAGGCTGATCCGGGTGCTGCGCTTCATCTTGCGGCGCCCCGGCGGCGGCGGGGGTGCGGGCGCCGCCGCGGTCGGGGTGGTCTGCTCGCTCATGGCGCCGCAGGCAGCACGACCTGCTGCCCCTCCTGCAGACCGGAGACGATCTGGGTCTTGCCGTCGCCCGTCGCCCCCGGTTGGACCGGGACCGAACGCTGCGTGCCGTCGGGTTGGAGCACGGTCACCACGCTTGAGCCGTTCTGTGAGTGCACAGCCGCGCTGGGCACCGCCAGCACATCGGGGATCTCCTTGGTGAGGACCTCGGCCTGCGCGGTCATCCCGCTCTTGAGGCGCGGGTCGGCCTCGGGAAGGACGACAGTCACATAATAGCTGATCACACCGGAGATGGCGGTGCCGCTCGGCGCGACCGAGAGCACCGATCCGCTCAGGTTGAGATCCGGAACCGCATCGAAGGTGAGGTTCACCTTCTGGCCCTGGGCGATGCTCGACGCGTCGGTCTCCGCGAAGGCCAGCACCACCTGGAACTCGTCGACGTTGTCGAGCACGAGGAACTGTGTGCCGCCGGGCCGCGTCGGAGTCGCGGCACCGCCCGCGGCCGCTGGAGCGCCCGATACGCCGCCGGTTCCCGGGATGCTCGCGTCGCTGCCAGGTGCCAACGCGGAGATCCCCGAGCTCGCAGCGACGAACTCGCCCACGGCCCCGTTGAGAGCCGAGACGACCCCACCGACAGGTGCGCGCAAGGTCGTGTCGTCGAGGTCGCGGGCGGCCGAGTTCACGACGGCCTGGGCGGCTGCCACCTGCGCGGCCTGCTGGGCGATCGAGGGTGGCCGGTCGGACGCGGCCGAGTTCAGCGCGTTCTGCGCGCTGACCACCGACTGCTCGGCGTTGGCCACCGCCAGCTTGCCGCTCTGGTCGTCGACCTCCTTCTTCTTCTTCGCGTCGGCGACGGCGGCGCAGGCGGCGACGACGTTGCTCTTCGCCATGGTGACGGCCGCCTGGTCGCTCGCGACCGCCGTGCACGCCGCGGGTGTTGTGACGGCGCTCATCGCGCTGACCGCACTGAAGGCGTGGATCGCGAGTTGGCTCGAGGCTGGCTTCGTCGTCGGCGTCGCGGAGGTCGGCATCCTGGGGGTCGGCGGCGCGGAGGTCGGCGTCGCGGAGCTCGCCGACCTGCATGCCGACTGGTCGCTGCTGAGCTGGTCCTGCGCGCGGTTCAGCACCTTCTTGGCCTGGTCCAGCTGGCGGTTGGCGTTGTCGATCGCTGTCTGGTCGGCTGACTGCACCGCGTCGGCCTGGTCCTTGGTGCGCTGGAGGATCGTCTTGGCCTGGTCGAGGGTGTCCTGCGAGCCCCCCACGACCGGCGACGAGGTGATCTTGTCGAGCGCGGCCCGCTCGGAGTCGAGCTGCGACTGGGCCTGGGCGAGCGTCTGGCGCGCCGAGAACGGGTCGACCGTGGCCAAGATCTCGCCGGGTGTGACGGTGTCGCCGACCTTCACGTTGACGGCCGTGAGCTGGCCACCCTTGACGAACCCCAGGTTCTGCTCGGTGGCCGACGCCAGCGATCCGGTCGCCGAGACGCCGCTGGTGATCGACGTACGTTGGACGACGGCGGTGCGAGGCTGTGGTGGCGTGTTGCTGGTGGTGCAGGCCACGACACCGCTGGCCACCAGCGCGATGGCCACACCTGCCCGTGCCGTCCGGCGTAGCGCCTCGCTTTGCCACCGACCTGTGGCCCGACTCGGTGCTCGATGCCTCGACATCCGCACACTCCTCCCCGTGGTCGGACTCTGGTGGGGAGCCGTCCGACCATCCCGCGCCGATGATGCGGTCCGACCGATCTCGGTGGCGCCGCGACGCGGAACGTAACCGATAACGGAAAGGAAACGATCAGGAGGTCCCGTCTATCGGGGTCGCCACCCGACCGTGAATCGGACCTCCGTGCCAATCGATGCACACGACGGTGGCGTCGTCACGAAGATCACGACCGGTGGCCCGCAACACCTCTTCGCCCAGCGTGTAGACCACTTCTCGCGGATGGCGGTCGGCAGTTTCGGCCAGCAGGCCCGCGATGTCGAGCGTCTCGGCGTTGCGCTCGAGAAGACCGTCGGTGACCAGCACAATACGGTCACCCGGCGTGAGCGGGACCTGCTCAACCATGAAGCTGCGACCCGCAACGACGCCGAAAGGCATGTCGATGGGAAGCTTGATCCGTTCTACGACACCTTTTCGCACCCGGAATGGGAACGGGTGCCCCGCGTTGACGATCGACATGCGGGCGCGATGGCGGTCGACGCGGACGAGCTGTCCGGTGACGAAGTCGCCCGTTCCCGAGTGCGCGACCAGCGCGTCGTTCGCGCCCGCCGCCTGCGCGAGCAGATCGAGGTCACTCCTTCGACCGTTACGCAAACTGCCGACCAATAATGTGGCGAGCATCGCAGCATGCACGTCGTGCCCGACCGCGTCGGTGATGGACACGTGCAGGGTGTCGCGGTCGAGGGAGTAGTCGAACGTGTCGCCACCGACCGCGTTGGCGGGCTCCAGCCAGCCGGAGACGGTGAGCTGGCCTGCCTCGCAGGTGAAGGCGGCGGGCAGCAGCCGCCGCTGGATCTCAGCGGCGAGGGAGAACGGCAGCGACCGCTGCGCCCACTCGAACAGGTCGGTGTGGCGCCGACAGCCGACGACGACGTAGGCGAGCGCGCGGGCGCAGTCCTGGACGTCCTTGACCTCGAGCGGCCCGGGCTCCCACGGCAGGTCCATCTCGATCACACCCATGGCGTCGCCACGGTCGGTGACCGGTACCACCAGCCTGTAGTGCCCTGACCCATTGGTGCGCAGATCAGGCACCTGGGTGCGCAGCACCTTCTCGTACACCGTGCCCGGCAGGGGGACGATCGGCGCGTGCTCGACACCCTGTTGCTGTTCGCGGGCGGCGTTGGCGTTCATCCCACCGAACCGGGCGACGGCGCGGCCGGTCAGATCCATGATCAGGAAGCACAGGTCGTCCGCTTCGAGCATCGCGGCGAGCTCGTCGGCCATCACGTCGATCGCCTCGACGGGCGAGGCCGATTCTGCTCTGCTCAGCAGGGTCCGCAGATCGGTGCGGAGCCGCCGGACCGGGTGCATGCGTGCGACCCTACGATCCGCCGCCGCACAGCGCATGCAGGGCCGCTGCGGTGCCGTGATCGGCGCCGCAGCGGCCCCGTCTGCCTGCGGGTGGTGTCAGTCGTCCTCGATGCGGAAACCGACCTTGATCCCGACCTGCCAGTCGGCGATCTCACCCTCCCGCAGATTCCCGCGGATCTCGGTCACCTCGAACCAGTCGACGTTGCGCAACGTGCGCCCCGCGCGCTTGATGCCGTTGCGGACCGCCGCGTCGACGCCGTCCGGCGACGTTCCGACGATCTCGACGATGCGATAGACGTTATCGGCCATTGCGCTTCCTCTCGTTGTTTCTGGAGCTCCCTTGCTCGCGGAGAGGACCCTAGGCCCTGTCCCGCGGATCAACGCCCGCGGTCTTCGCGCCCGATCAGCCGCGTACTGGGGGATGAGAGGGGCTTAGGGTTTCGGGCATGGACTACGCCGCCGCCGTCGAGGTCTTCTTCACACTCGCTCCCGACGACGTGGCGACGCCGCCGGTCGTCGCCGCCGCATCGCCTGCCCGGCGGCTGCGCGACGTGCTGGAGCCGGTGGCCATGCATGCGGTGTGGTCGCCATCGGTCAATGCCGCGCTCTCCGAGCACGGGCTGAACTTCCTCACCTCCTACGTCTGCGGCCGCGGCGGCGCGCTCGGCGACGTGCCGTCCGCGGTGGTGGCGGCCACGTTCGCCGTCTTCGAGCCGGGGCTGATCGACAGCCTTTGGACAGAGGGTCGTGCGCAGATCTCCCTCGACGAGCTGATGGCGGTCCGGGACGCCGCAGCTGCGGCGAGCTTGCGCAGCGCCATCGGACCGATCGCGTCGGAAGCGGCCGTTGCCGAGGTGGCCCAGGTGCTGGAGCACGCGGTCGATGCCGTCGACGGCACCGGGCGTGTGCTGTTCGCGGCCCTGCGCTCCCGGCCGCGGCTGACCGACCCCTACGCCCGGCTGTGGCGGGCCGCGGACATGGTGCGCGAGCACCGCGGCGACTCGCACATCGCGGCCTCCATCGCGGCCGGGCTCGATCCCGTGCGGATGGGTGTGCTGTCGGAGGTCTGGGTCGGCTACCCGGTGGGGGAGTACAGCGGCACACGAGCGTGGCCGCAGGAGGCCTACGACGCGGCCGTCGCCCGCCTCGAGGCGGAGGGGCTGCTCGCCGACGACTCAATCACCGAGGCAGGCAGGGTGTTCCGCGACGGTGTCGAAGCCGCCACCGACACCGCGCAGGGCGACCTCCTCGCCGCGCTGGGCGATGACCTCAAGCTCGTGGTGGAACAGGCCGATGCGTGGTCACAGCGCTGTGTCGAGGAGGGGACGTTCCCCCCGGACATCCGCAAGCGGGCTGCGGGCTGAGAGCGCCCCGGCGAATGAGGGCTCGCGGAACCCTCATTCGCCCGACCCTCCTAGTCGCCCGTCCAGCAGCCGAGCACGGCCTTCATGATCAGGCGGGCGGCGTCGGCGCGGGAGCTGGGCGGACTCCCGAATGTGGCGGGCAGCCCCGTGACGTCCACGAGCATCACCTTGGTGTCCTTGCGCAGCACGATCGAGCCGTCCGTAGTGCTGAACGCGTTGGCATCCGGCAGGTCGATCGAGTCGACGCGTCCAAGCTTGCCCGCCAGCGCGTCGAAGGCGTCAGTGGTGGTGAGGTCGTTGGGCAGGTCCTGCACGATCAGCGTGAACGAGCCGTCCGCGTAGGCGTAGCGGCAGGTCGTGACGTGGTTGGCGTACTGGATTGGGCCGACCCTTGTCGGAACGAGGCCGATGAGGTCCTGGATGTCCGCCTGAGCCTCGGGCTGGCAGACCATCTCCGCTTGGGGAGACGGGACGTCGGCGGGCGCGGACGTCGGCGCGGGGCTCGGCAGCGGACCTGTCGCTGCGCTCGGCTGTCCGCAAGCCGCCACGACCGCGAGCAGAACGAGCGCGATCGCCTGCCGGGTGAATCTCCCCATGTCGGTCGAGCGTTCCATCCGACGGCGGGCGCGGCAACGACCGATAGCCGTAGCCATTGTGAGCGGCGGCCCGCATGCGCCCGGCGCGCTGACGCCAGGTTGCCCTTGGCCGTGGACGACCCGGTTGGCATAGCGACCGGCCCAGGCGTAGGCGTCCGTCATGATCGCCGAAACCTGCGGTTTTCGTGTACAGGCGCACGGAAACCGCAGCACTCGGCGATCACGAGGTTCGGTGGCTGCACGGAGGGTGCGCCGCCTGATCATGGGGGCGGGCCGCAGGTGTGGCAGCCTCGCCGCGTGCCCTCCTCCGCTGCCGTCCGGACCATCGGAACCCCCGTCGTCGCGCTCCTTCTGCTGGTGCTCGTCTGGCATCGCACGCTGCCGCTGTGGGTGGTTGTGCTCGTCGCGATCGGGCTGATCGGGGCGGTGCTCATCGCGGTCCACCATGCCGAGGTCGTGGCCCATCGCGTCGGTGAGCCGTTGGGCTCACTGATCCTCGCTGTCGCGGTGACGATCATCGAGGTCGGACTGATCCTGAGCATCACCGCCTCCGGTGGCCCCCAGACGGCCTCGCTGGCCCGCGACACCGTCTTCGCGGCCGTGATGATCACGTGCAACGGAATCGTCGGGCTGGCGCTGGTGGTCGGTGCGATCCGCCACCGCGTCGTGTCCTTTCAGGCGACGGGCAGCGGCGGCGCGCTGGCGGCGGTGATCACGCTGGCGACGCTCTGCATGGCCCTCCCGGCGTTCACGACCAGCACCCCCGGTCCGACGTTCGCGGGCCCCCAACTGGCCTTCGCGGCCGTTGTCTCGGTGGTGCTCTACGGCATCTATGTCTTCGTGCAGACCGTCCGCCACCGCGACTACTTCCTCCCGGTATCCCATGGCGCAGACGGCGTCGAGATCGAGGAGGAGCACGTCGAGCCGCCGGGCGGGCGTGCGGCGCTGCTCAGTCTGGGACTGCTGATCGTGTCGCTGGTCGCCGTCGTCGGGCTGGCCAAGACCATCTCGCCGACCATCGAGGCCGGGGTCAGCGCCGTCGGGGCGCCCGCGTCCGTGGTGGGCGTGGCGATCGCGGTGCTCGTCCTGCTGCCCGAGACCCTCGCCGCGGTGAACGCCGCCGCCCGCAACCGTCTGCAGACCAGCTTCAACCTCGCCTACGGCTCCGCACTGGCGAGCATCGGCCTGACCATCCCGGCCGTCGCGCTGGCCTCGATCTGGATGGAAGGGCCACTGCAGCTCGGCCTTTCGGGCGTCGAGCTGGTGCTGCTCGCGATCACTGCGCTCGTCAGCTCGCTCACCGTCGGCCTCGGCACGGCGATCGTGCTCGAGGGCGCGGTGCACCTCGTGATCTTCGCGGCGTTCCTCTTCGTCGCGGTCGTGCCTTAGAAACGCCGCGCCGGTGCAGTGGCTGGGCCACGTCGGCATCGCAGCAGGGTGACCCTGCTCCGACCCAGTCGCAGCAGGGTCACCCTGCTGCAAACCCGGGCCGCTGGTGGCCCACCGCTTCGCAGTTGGACGGCAAGGCGAACGGGTGCGCTGGCTGAAGCTGAGACAGTGACCGGCCATTCGGCGGGCCACGAGTACTCTGAATGGTCGAGGTTGCGTCCATCCGTCGCCGTTCGACCGCCGCCAAACTCCCGCTGGGCAACCCCCTTCCTCAGGTTGGGCAACGATGCCAAGCGGCCTGCCTACCGTCTGTGTCGACCCTCCCGTCCCGCCAGAGGCCAGGTATTCGATGTCCCTTGACCTGTTGCCCGTCGCCGAGTTCGCGGTGCCCGTCGCGGAGCCTGCCGCCCGGCGGACCATGCTCGACGTCACCATCGCCCGCCTCGATGTCGAGCGGGTCTTGCAGATCGGTGAGCTGGCCGCGCCCGCGGGTGAACGCGCCGCCGCCCGCGTCGCGGTCATCGGCCGCATCTCCCGGCTCGAGTCCGACGGCTGGCTCGCGGCCCGGTGGTATCGGTGGGCCCGGATGTTCGGGCTCCCGCGGCTCCCCGGCTCCCCGACGCTCCCAGCACGGCTCCTGCTTGCTCCCTACGACGCGATCGACCACGTCCACCGCAGGCTCGCGCCCTACGTGACCGGCGTCCTCGCGATCTTCGACGCAGGCCTTGCGCTGGCACCCGGCGTCCCGGACGGGCCGGAGTCGACCGACGTGCTCCTGCGTGGCTGGACGGAGGCCTGTCTGCCCACGACGTTGACCCCGGGCACCGCCTATGGCCCACGGACGCCCGAGGTGGAGGAGGTGCTCCGGCACGCGTGGGCGGCATCGCCTGCGGCCCGCCTCCGCGCCCACCGCGCCCGGTCGGTCATCCCGGCGCACGCCTGGAACGCAGCCTGTGGCGTCGTCGACGACACGTCGACGGTCTGTGGTGTGCCGTTCCTCGGCCGCTACCTGTTCGGCGAGGCACTGTCGGTGACCGCCGACACCGGGCTCGCCGATGCCGTCTGGGGCGCCGCCGTGGCAACGGCCTTCCACGACGACCTTCCCGAGCCCACCCGCGAACTGCTCGCGGGCCCCTTCCGCGCCGCCGCCTAGGCCCGCACCCCCGAGTTCCACACCGCCTACCCCACCCGCGCGAACGTGGAACGCACCGTGGCCCACGTGGCCACCCAGAACGGGCGCCGGATCAAGCTGCGCTACCGCGGCGTGACCAAGAACAACGCCTGGCTGCACACCCGCGCCGCCGCGCTCAACCTCCGCACCCTGATCCGGCGCGGGCTGACCCGCTCCGGCAGCACCTGGGCGCTGGCCACCGCTTGAACGGCCCCAGCGGGCCCGGCCCAGGGCTGTGACACACCCCAAGCCGCACGGGCCCGTCAGCGCCGCCGAAAGCAGATCTCGCCACCCTCCACAAACGCCTCAGCCGCAGCCGCGGCCTCCGGGGCAGACCCCTCGCCTCACACACCCGGCAACCCCAGGTTGTTCATCGGGCTCCTAGAAGGGTCCTAGAGCCTTCTCACGAGTTCGGGCGATAGCGGAAACTGGCTACTGCTCGCGCACCGTGCCGCCACCGTGGGGCGCCAGTTTCTCGCCGAGATCTTCGCGGCGCCCGCCGTCAGCTCTTTTTCTCCCTCCATGCCCGCTCGAAGGGCAGGCGCCACGCGTTCGGCGCGATGAGCTGGTGGATGGCGTTGGGCCCCCACGTGCCCTGCGGGTAGTTCTTCACCGGTGGGGGGTCCTCCAGCAGCGGCATCGAGCGCTCCCAGAGCGACTCGATGCCCTCCGCCGTCGTGAACAGCGTGTGGTCGCCGCGCATGGCGTCGAGGATCAGCCGCTCGTAGGCCTCCATGACGTCGCCCGCGCGCTCGGTCTCCTGCGTGGAGAACTGCATCGACAGCTTCTCCAGCCGCATCCCGGGCCCCGGCTGCTTGCCGTAGAACGAGAGCGACACGCGCGAGGAGTCGGCCAGGTCGAACGTCAGGTGGTCCGGGCCCTGTGAGCCGACGCCCGAGCCGGAAGGAAACATCGTGCGCGGAGCTTCCTTGAACGCGATCGAGATGATGCGCATCCCTTCGGCCAGCTTCTTGCCGGTGCGCAGGTAGAACGGGGTGCCCGCCCAGCGCCAGTTGTCGATGCCGACCTTGAGCGCGATGAACGTCTCGGTGTCCGAGTCGGGCGCCACGCCGTTCTCGGTGCGGTAGCCGCTGTACTGGCCGCGTACGACGTCGCTGGCGTGGATCGGCAGCATCGAACGGAAGACCTTGTTCTTCTCCTCGCTGATCGCCCGCGGCTCCAGCGCCGTCGGCGGCTCCATTGCGACGAA
Organism: uncultured Actinomycetota bacterium; assembly: GCA_963826705.1. Taxonomy (GTDB): domain Bacteria; phylum Actinomycetota; class Actinomycetes; order Mycobacteriales; family Pseudonocardiaceae; genus Pseudonocardia. The sequence goes on along the minus strand of CAWGYF010000022.1, from coordinate 24,361 downwards.
CGCCATCACCTGCATGAGGTGGGTGACGACCATGTCCTTGTAAGCGCCGGTCGGCTCGTAGAACGACGCGCGCTGGTCGAGCCCGAGCGTCTCGGGGATGTCGATCTGAACGTGGTCGATGAAGTTGCGGTTCCAGATCGGCTCGAACAGGCCATTGGCGAATCGGAACGCGAGGATGTTCTGCGCCGCTTCCTTGCCGAGGAAGTGGTCGATGCGGAAGATCTGCGACTCCGCGAAGGTCTGGTGCACGAAGTCGTTCAAGGCGATCGCGCTCGTGAGGTCGTCGCCGAACGGTTTCTCCATGATCACGCGTGCGTTCTCGACGAGCCCGGCGTCGCGCAGCATCGCGATCACGGACTGGGCGGCGCGCGGGGGCACCGAGAGGTAGTGCAGCCGCCGTACGCCGTCGCCCAGCAGCGCCTCCGCCGTCTTGACCGCCGTGGTGAGACCTTCCGGGCCCGCCCCCTGCGGCACGTAGGTGATCTTCTCGGCGAACTCGGCCCAGGCCTCGTCGGAGAGCTTGTGGGCGCCGAAGTCCTCGATGGCCGAGCGGGTCAGCTTGCGGAACTCGTCGGTGCTGAGGTCCTCCATCGCCGTGCCGACGATCCGGACGTCGGGGGCGAACTGCGACTGCTGCAGAAAGCCCAGCCCGGGCAGCAGCTTGCGTTTGGCGAGGTCGCCGGTAGCGCCGAAGAGCACGATCACGTGCGGGGCCAGCGCCTCCAGCCCGCGATGGCGCGCCCTCGCCCGCGCGGGCCAGGCGATCGTCTGGGGGTCGCGCGGGCGTGGGGTGCCGGTCGCGGTGGTTTCGGACAGGTCGGTCACGCTCGTCCTCCTCCGGGGCCGCCTTTGGCGGTTGCCGCCGCCGGGGACTATACCCACGCCAGACGGGGTGAATGATGATCGCTTGTTACGCGGTGTTGAACGGGGGAAGTCATGCTTCGCGGCCTGCTTCCCGTGCCGCGCGACCGCTGGGTCCCGGAGGCGATCGCGGGTGCCACGCTCGCCGCGCTGGCCGTCCCCGAGGTCCTCGGCTACGCGCGGATCGCAGGCATGCCGGTGGTCACCGGGCTCTACACGATGCTCGCGCCGATGGTGGTGTTTGCGCTGCTGTGCTCGTCGCGCCACCTCGTCGTCGCGGCCGACTCGGCGACCGCGGCCATCCTCGCCGCGAGCCTGTCGGGGCTCGCAGTGTCGGGATCGCCGCGCTACGTCGCGTTGGCAGGCACGGTGGCGCTGGTCGTCGCGGTCCTGCTCGCGGCGGCAAGGGTGATCCAACTGGGGTTCCTCGCGATCTTCCTGTCCCGCACTGTGCTGGTCGGCTTCCTCACCGGGGTTGGCGTGCAGGTCGCGCTGGGACAGCTCGGTGACCTGCTCGGGGTCGAGGCGGGCAGCGGGTCACTCCCCGAGAAGGTCATCCGGGTCGTCGCAGAGCTGCCGAGCGCGCACCTGGCCACAATGCTCGTCTCGGCGGCGGTCATCGCCGTCGTGCTGCTGGGTCGGATGCTCGACCGACGCATCCCGGTGGCGCTGCTCGCCGTGGTGGCGGCGATCGTCGGCAACGCGGTGATCGGGCTGTCTCGGTTCGGCGTGGCGGTGCTCGGCCCGGTTCCGGCAGGCCTCCCCGGGGTCGTCCTTCCCGCGCTCGACCCGGCCGACCTGGCCGCCACGCTGCCTGTCGGGGCGTCGATGGTCGTGGTGATCCTCGCTCAGAGCGCGGCCACCTCGCGGGCGTACGCCGTGCAGTTCGACGAACAGGTCGACACCGACGACGACCTCACCGCGCTCGCTGGTGCGAACCTCGCAGCCGCCATGACCGGCGCGTTCGTCGTCAACGGCAGCCCGACCAAGACCCAGATGGTGGTGGGAGGGGGCGGGCGTTCGCAGCTCGCCCAGCTCATCTCCGTCGTCCTCGTCGTCGTGGTGTGCCTGGTCGCCACCGGGTTCCTGGGCGGGCTCCCGCTCGCGGTGCTGGCCGCCGTCGTGTTCCTCATCGGGGCGGAGCTGGTGGATGTCGCGGGGATGCGGCGGATCCTGGCCGTGCGGCGGTCGGAGTTCGTTGTCGCGGTCCTCACCGCGCTCGCCGTGGTGCTGCTCGGCGTCGAGGACGGGATCGTGGTCGCCGTCGTCGTCTCGATCATCGACCACCTGCGGCACAGCTACGCGCCGCAGAGCAGCGTGCTGGCGAAGTCCGCGGAGGGGCACTGGCGCTCTCAGCCGGTGACGCCGGGCGCGCGGACGGCGGAGGGGCTGCTCGTCTACCGCTTCGGAAGCGGCCTCTACTTCGCCAACATCGCCCGGCTCGTCACCGACCTCGTGACCCTGACCGGCCACGGCACCGCGGTGAGCTGGCTCTGCCTGGACGCCGCCGCGATCGGGGACATCGACTACACCGCGGCAACCGTGCTCACCCAGGTTGTGCAGCGTGAACAGAAGGCAGGCGCGCGGGTAGTCGTGTCCAATGTGGTCAAGCCGGTCCGCGACGAGCTGGAGCGCTACGGGATCGCGGACCTGATCGGCTCGGACGGCTTCTACGACACGTCAGGTGAGGTCCTCGCCGCTTACGAGGCGCGCAGGTGATCGCGGCGAGCCGCACGTCTCGGTTGTTTCGCGGCGCCCTGGGTGCGGGTTGCGGCGATCGGCGTGACGCTCACAGGCCGCAGGATCCGCGGTCGAGGTGCAGGTAGCGGCAGTTGGCCCAGCGGCACAGCCGGACGCCGACGACGATGCCCGCGATAGTGAAGATCGCAGGCACGTAACCTGTCGCGACCTGGACGAGTGGGATCGCGGGGCAGCCGCCCGAGATCGCCCAGCCGGTGCCGAACAGCACCGCTCCCGGCACGACGCCGGGATGGATCCGCCCGGCTGTGCGCTTCACCCGCAAGATCATGAACACGACCGCGATGATCGCGACGCCGCCCGCGAACGACAGCAGCATCCGCAGGTCCTGGAAAGTGAACATCTTGTTGAGCTCGCCGAAGTCGGCGAACCCGATGCGGGCAACCGTGAAACCGAGCGCGAGACCGCCGATCACGGTAGCCAGCAGGATCCCGCCGCGGGTGTGCAGCATCAGATCACCTTCCAAAGCAGGAACGACACCGCGACCGCCGTGCCGAAGAACACCGCTGTGGCCACGAGGCTGACCGGACGCATCCGGCCACACCCGGACAGGCCGTGGCCCGAGCTGCAGCCGCCCGCGAGCCGTGTGCCGAAGCCGACGAGGACACCCCCGAAGAACAGGGTGACGATCATGGCGATGGGGTTGTCGGTCACGATGGCGCGGAAGGCGTCGCCCATGTCGAACCGGAGGTCGAAGCGGCCGCTGACCAGTGCGGCGATCAGACCGCCGATGAAGACCGAGATGAGCAGCGCGGCGTGGCTGGCCAGCGGAACGGGCCCGCGAGGGGTGTCGGCCTGCGGCTTCTGTTCGGGAAGCGGTGCAGGCGCCGTCGCCACCGGTGAGGGGCTCTGCGGTGTGCCGAACTCCTCCGCTGTGGCCATCGCCAACGCCTCGGCGAACACGTCATCGTCGGCGAAGGCCTCGTCGAGCCGTTCCAGCTCGCGCTCCTCCCGCCAGTGCAGCACTCGGTCCCACGCCGTGGAGAGACCAAGCGAACGGCCGGTCAAGACGGTGTAGAAGATCGTGACGGCGGCGAGCCCGATGGCTCCCGCCCACCATGCCCAGTAGGCACTCATGCCGGACCTCGCATCCAGTCGACGAGCCGGGTCCACCAGCCTGCACGGGCCGGGGTCGGCGGAGGTGGGGGTTGGCGCACCGGCTTCGCCGGGCGGACGAGTACAGGCGACTCCACGGCGGCTGCGCGCGGCAGCGTCGGCAGCCGGGCGGACCGCGGCGCAGACGCCGGATCATCCCAAATGGAGGGTGCGACGCGGGCCGGGGCCTGTGGGGGAGCCGCTTCGAAGGGGGAGCCGGGGGCGGCGGCGCCCGTGGGGGGGACCGACTCGAACCTCGACCGCTGGGGGGCGTCCACGAGGTTGGTCGCCCGCGCCACCGCGTGGGCGTACTTCCCGTTGGGCAACAGCGTGATCGGCACCGACTGGCCGGTCAGCGACTGCGTGAACCTGGCGCAGCTCTGCCAGCCGGTGTCGCTGTCGCAGTAGGCGTCGCGCCAGCTGCGCAGACTCGCGTTCAGCTTCGGGAAGAGCGGGCAGCCGGTGGAATGTGAACAGGCCATGTGAGTCCCTGATGCTGCGTCGGCGTTGATCCATTCGAGTGCAGGAGTGTAGGCGGCGGGCTCGGAGATCGTCACGAGGGGTAGCTGAATAGGCCGAACGGGGGAGCAAACTGGAGCCATGACCACCCTGATGGCCAGATGGAACGACGATGGCGCTAACGTTCTGCCACCTCCGAGCAGGCTTGCTCCCCATGCCGGCCGCTCGGACCGTTCAGGGTGGAAGAGGGAGACCCGCATGAGCATGCGTCCGGCCGCGCCGAGGTCTGGTGTCTTCGCCTCTTTTCGGTTCCGGGTGGTGGCCATCGCCGTGATCCCGTCGTTGATCTTCGTATGCGCGGTTGTCGGCGTGGGCTGGTACCAGTCGGGCGCGGCGCTTAGCGACCGCGCGACCGCGGTGCTCGTCGGTCAGGGGATCGACGCCACGGTGGCACTCAGCACGTCCGCACAGGACGAGCGACGGACCACCGTCGAGGGCACGGGCGACGTCTCGGCCGCACGCCGGGGGACCGACGCTGCGATCGCCGGGGTCCGCTCGTTCATGAGCAGGATTCCTGCCACCGCGCCGTCGACGGTCCGGGATTCCTTCGCACGCCTGAGCAGCGCGGCAGAAGCGCTCATCCGGGCGCGCCGGGTCGTCGACGCAGGCGCGAGGGGCACCGACGCGTATGAGGCGTACGAGCCGGTGATCGAGCCCCTGACCACGGTCATCGGCTTCTCCACCGCCGGGCCGTCCGACCTGGACGTCATCGCGGGGCTGGGCGCGGCAGGCCACCTGTTGGCCGTTGCGGAGTCGCTCCGCAGCGCCGACCTCGTCGTCGCGACTGACGGGCCACGCGGCCTGGACATACCGGCCTACCGCGAGCTCAACGCGGAGGCGGGCCAGATCGGCGAGGCGATGCAGAACGCGGTCGCCGCTCTTCCCGCGAACCGGAGGGACGCGGGCGCGGCCCTGCTCGACTCGCCGGAGTGGCGCACGTTCACCGCCGACACGGAACTGCTCCTCGCGGCCGGACCGCACGTCACAGCGCCCGCATCCGGCGACCAGCGGCCCGACGGGCAGCTCAACCCCGTCCGCGTCCCGGTCGACCGCACCGTCGGGGTCGTCGGTGACCTCACCGCTGCGGGCGACGCGGTGGCAGCGAGCGCCTCGGACCTCGCCTTCGGCGCAGCGCGCGACGCCGTCGCGACGGCCGTCGATCGGACGAACACGGAGCTCAACGTGATCGTCGGTCTTGTGCTGGGCGCGGTGGCGATCGTCGTCGCCGCCATGCTCGTCGCCATGCGGACGGGCAACCGGCTGGGCAGGCGCATGGCCGCGCTCCGGGCCACGACGCACGGCACGTCGGCGCGGCTGCCCGCGGTGCTGGAGCGGATCCGGCGTGGTGAGCCGGTCGACGTCGAGGCCGAGTTCCCCGCCGTCGACCACGGCGTCGACGAGATCGGCGAGGTAGGCGCCGCCGTCGACATCGCACAGCGCTCCGCGGCCGCCGCGGCGGCAGAAGAGGCCCGCACCCGCGCGGGCGCCAACGCGGTGTTCCTCAACATCGCCCATCGCAGCCAGGCCATCGTGCACCGCCAGCTGCAGGTGCTCGACGAGGCCGAGCGCGCAGAGGACAACTCCGACCAGTTGGCCAGGCTGTTCCAGCTGGACCACCTGTCGACCCGCGAGCGCCGCAACGCCGAGAACCTGATCATCATGGGTGGCCAGCAGCCCCGGCGGCGCTGGCGCAGGCCGGTGCTGCTCGCCGAGATCATCCGCAGCGCGGTGTCCGAGAGCGAGCAGTACACGCGGATCACGCTGGGCGAGGTCCCGGACCGACACGTCGACGGCGCGGCCGTCGGTGACCTGATCCATCTCCTGGCCGAGCTGGTGGACAACGCCACCTCGTTCTCCCCGCCCCAGTGCCCGATCGACATCAGCGCGAGCGTTGTGGGCAGGGGGGTGGCCGTCGAGATCGAGGACCGCGGACTGGGCATCGAGCCCGAGCCGCGGGACCGGCTCAACGAGATGCTGGCAGATCCGCCCGACTTCGGCCTGCTCACGCTGTCTGAGGACGCGCGGCTGGGCATGTTCGTCGTGTCCCGCCTCGCGCAGCGACACGGCATGCGGGTGACGCTGTTGGAGTCGACCTACGGGGGCGTGCAGGCGCTCGTCCTGGTGCCCAACACCTTGCTGGTGGCCCCTCCCGGTGACGACGAGCCGCAGTCCGAGCCCGAGCCGCAGCGTCGGCCGTCTGTGGGCTCGACGGGCAGCGGCGTGCCGTTCGGGCGGGGGACAAACGGCCGGCACCCGCACAGCAACGGGAGCAGCGGGCGCAACGGCCGGAATGGGAGTGGCCCGCATAGAGAGGCTTACCCCGTCGACGGACCGGGCCCGGACCGAAACTTCGCGGAACCGGGATCGGCGCGCAGGCGGGGGGACGCCGCGGCGCTGCCGTCGCGACGGCCGAGCACGCCTGCACCGCCCGCAGGCCCTGCCGCGGGCGGCAAACCCGCGCTTCCCGAGCGCACCTCAGCCGCGGCAGCCACTCCCGACGCAGTCGTCGATGACGTCGTTGCGGTTGATCTCCCCGCCGCCGAGGTCGCTGCAACCGATGTCCCGAGTGCCCAACCCGACAGCGCCCAACGCGACGGCGCCCAACGCGACGGCGCCCAACCCGACGGCGCCCAACCCGACGGCGCCCAACCCGACGGCGCCCAACCCGACGGCGCCCAACCCGGTGCCGACGCGGCCGACGGGCCCGCGGGCACCGACGACGCGCCGCCTCCGCTGCCCGAGCGCAGGCCGCAGGGTCACCTGGCGAAGGGCCTGCGGGGTCGCCTGCCTGCCGACCTGGTCCCGGGTGGCGCTGCGCCCGTCGAGCCCGCCGCGGGGCGGACGTCGAGCGCGATGTCGGCCATGCAGCGCGGCGTGCGCAGCAGCCGCAAGGACTCCACCGACGACGGGGGCCATCCGTGACCAGGGCCGCATCGGGCCACCGCGACGGGCTGGACCTGCGGTGGCTGCTGGACCAGCTCATCGAGCGGGTTATCGGCATCGACTTGGCCGTGCTCCTGTCGGCGGACGGCCTGCTGCTGTCGCGGTCCTCCGGCATGGGGATCGAGCCCGCTGAGCACCTCTCGGCCACCGCCTCCGCGCTGACCGGCCTCGCGCGCAGCGCGGGGCGACAGTTCCGGCGGGGCTCCGTGCTCCAGACGGCGATCGAGATGGAGGGCGGCTACCTGCTGGTGGCGACGGCAGGTCAAGGCACCGCCGTGGCCGTTCTGACCGGCCAGGATCCCGACCTCGGCATGATCGTCTACGAAATGCAGCTGCTCGTGCGGCGCGTCGGTGACCACCTCGGGGTGTCGCCGCGTTCGCGCGGACCGTCCATCGGGTCCAGGCGGGAGGTCACATGACCGAAGACGACTGGCTGTTGTTCGACGACGACGCCGGTCCGCTCGTGCGGGCGTTCGCGGTGACGAGCGGCCGCACCAGACCCTCCCGCTACCTCGACATGGTCACGCTCGTGATGACCGTGTCGCCCAACGTCGTACCACCTAGCCCCGAACATCGGGCGATTCTGCAATTGTGCGCGGCTCCGCGCTCTGTCGCTGAGATCGCCTCAACCCTGAACCTTCCCCTGGTCGCCGCCAAGGTCCTCATCAGTGACCTGGTCGAGCTCGGCGGAGTGGTCTTCAAGACCCCGCTGAAGAGTGACGATCCCGGCTTCGACCGCGAGCTCATACGGACGGTGATCGATGGCGTACGCCGGCTCTGAGACCGAGCTGGACCGGCCGTACTCGGCAGTGAAGCTCCTGGTGGCAGGGGGTTTCGGGGTCGGGAAGACGACGCTGGTCGGCGCGGTCAGCGAGATCGCCCCGCTCCGCACGGAGGAGATGCTCAGCGAGCTCTCCGACGGCGTCGACGACCTCACCTATGTCGAGGACAAGAGCACGACGACGGTCGCGATGGACTTCGGGCGGATCACGATCAACCCGGAGGTGATCCTCTACCTGTTCGGCACGCCGGGGCAGGAGCGGTTCTGGTTCATCTGGGATGAGCTCGCCACCGGCGCCCTCGGGGCGGTCGTCCTCGCCGACACCCGCAGGCTCGACCGGTCCTTCGCGTCGATCGACTTCTTCGAGCGCAGGGGTATCCCGTTCGTCGTCGGCGTGAACTGCTTCGACGGTGTGCAGGCCTACGACGTCGACGACGTCCGCCACGCACTGCACGTCCCGGACGCCACGCCGGTGTTGTTGTGCGATGTCCGGGAGCGGGAGTCGTGCAAGGACGTGCTGCTTGTGCTGCTGGAGCACGTGCTGGTGCTGCTGAGTGAGCCGGTGTGAGCTGGGGCCACACCCCCGACCGCTGACCGACTTCGCGCACGTTGCGGCGGTGCGGCTCGGTGCCGCAGCGCGCGTGGGGTCCGGTCCGGCCCGGCCGGGGGAAGATCGGCACAAGTGGTGCCACGAGTGCGCAGGTGCACCCCGGCCACCACAACCGGCGATCACCCGGCCCGGCCGGGCAAGATCGGCACCAGTGGTGTCACGAGCGCGCAGGTGCACCCCGGCCACCACAAACCGGTGATCACCCGGCCCGGCCGGGCAAGATCGGTACAAGTGGTGTCACGAGTGCGCAAGTGCACCCCGGGCACCACTTCTGCCGATCACCTCTGCGCGGAACCGCACAAGATCAGCGGAAGTGGTGTCCCCGCGCCGCGTGGCGTTGTGGTCGACCTTCTGCGACGACACCGCGTGTCCTGCGAAGTGGGGCACACCAGCCGAGGCCGCTCAGGCGGCGCTCCCCTTCAACCACTGCGGCCAGGAGAGCTCCCAGTCGCCGTAGGTGTCGCTGAGGGGCAACTGCTGGCCGCCGGAGTTGGTGACCTCCACGACGTCGCCGATGTCGAAGTGGTCGAAGAACCACTGGGCGTTGGCCGGGCTGAGGTTCACGCAGCCATGGGAGACGTTCGCCCCGCCTTGTGAACCCACCGACCACGGCGCCGAGTGCACGAACTCGCCGTCGTCGGAGATCCGCTCGTCGAGGTTGACCTTCTCCTTGTAGTAGCCGGGCTGGCCCTGACACACGCCGTAGGTGCAGGAGTCCATGATCACGCTGGGTTGCTTGTCGGAGATGACATGCGGGCCGATGTGCGACGGGAAGCCCGGCGAGCCGAGACTGATCGGCATCGTCTTGACCAGCGCGCCGTTGTCGAAGATCTGCATCTGCTCGGTGGCGCCGTTGGCCTTGGCCACCCACGCGTCGTGCACGTGGATCGTCTCGGTGCGGTCGGTCTCACCGAACACGCCGCCCCCGAGGTCGACGCCGTACATGGTGGCCTTGAGCGTGATCGTCGACCCGGCGGTCCAGTAGGTCTGCGGCCGGTAGTGCACCTCGGTGTCGGAGAACCAGTACCACCCGCCTGCCTGCGCAGGCGTCGCCGTGACCGTCAGCGCACGCTGCGCGGCGGCCCGGTCGTGCACGGCGTGGTTGAACTTGATCACGATCGGCTGGCCGACGCCGACCGTGGCCTGGGCGGGCGGCGGGATGAACGAGGGGTAGGCCTGCGCCGTCGGGGTGAGCGTGGACACCGCGAGATCCTGGTGGCTCGCCGCACCGTCAGGGCCCTTCGCGTCGACGCCCACGGCGTAGGTGGCGGCGTAGGCCAAGGGCTCGGTCGAGGTCCAGCTGGCGCCATCCGGTGCGAGCGTCCCGGCGACCGACGCGCCGCTCGCCTTGTTCGTGACCGTGACCTTCGTCGCAGTGCCCTGCGCGATGTGCACGACGATGGGATCGGCCGGGCTCACGCTCTGCGCCGACGGTGTGATCGACACCACTGGCATCGGCTTCGGCGCGGGGGTGGTCGGGGACCCGGTGATGCCGCCAGGGCCGACGAGAACGCCGTGCGGCGCGGTAGTGGCCACGGCGAGGCCGCCACCGAGGACCAGGAGCACCAGCACGCCGAGGACGGCAGGCAGCCCGCGCAGGCCGCGAAGCGGTGCCATCTCTTCGGTCACTCTCCATCCGGTCGGCTGATCGGCCAGTGGGCAGCGTCGACCCACTCCCGATCCGTCGATTGTCACCTATGACGGCTTGACGCGCGAACGAGCCCCGCCCGCAGGGCGTTTGTCCGCGATCGCCGTTGTGTCACCTCGCTGGTGGCGCCGTGGAACCTCAGAGGCGCCCGGTCCGTTGTGGGCCGCATGGACCTCGATCAAGTGCGTCGGATCCGCGGCAGTCAGATTCGCCGGGGCCGGATTCGCCGGGGCCCCGCAGGCGCTCCCTTCCGCATGGCCGCAGGCGCCGCCGCAACCGCCGCCGCGCTGGTGCCCGACCGGATCGGGATCGGGCACCGCTTCCCGGCCGTGGACCTCGCGGCGCTGCGACCGCACGTCGCCGCTTCGGCCTTCGTCGCAGCGGCTGTTCTGGCTGTCCCACGCCGGAGCAGGCCGCTGGCCGCGGGCATCGCGTCCGCCGCGCTCGCGGGGGCGGCGTCCCTGCTCGGCCGCGCCAGCAGACGGCCGACAGCCCCGACGACCGCGACGAGGGCGCCAGCTTTGGAGCTGACCGTCCTGGCCGCGAACGTGCTGGTCGGCGCGGCCGACACCGGGGCACTGGCCACGCTTCTCGAGCGCGAGCAGCCCGATCTCGTGTCCCTGCCAGAAGGCGGTCCCGACTTCCGCGACAAGCTGTTACCCCTGGTCGCCGGGCTGGGCTACCGGGCGTGGGCGTCCACGGCACCCGGCACCTCCGACGGTGAGGGCGTCGTGCTGCTCGTGGCCGAGCGGATGGGCGAGGTGACCGTGACCACCGGGCCCGAGCTTCGGCACCGCTACCTGCGAGCCACCGGAGGCGTGCTGGGCGCCCGACGGTTCTACGCCGTCCATCCCGAGGCTCCGATGAGCCCGATCAGGACGGTGCGGTGGTGCGAGGACCTCGCGCACATCACCCGATGGTGTCAGGAGTGGCCACGCCCGATCGTCGCGGGCGACTTCAACGCCACCGCCGACAACGCCCTGTTCCGGGCCGCGCTGCAGTACTGCCCCAGCGCGGCCGACGGCACCGGCCGCGGTCTGGTCGGCACGTTCCCCGCGGGACTCCCGTCGTGGTGCGGCATCCAGATCGACCACGTGCTCATGCCTGCGGGATCGACGACGACGAGGTTCGAGATCCTGCCGCTCGCGGGCAGCGACCACCGGGGCGTCCTGGCCGGGATCAGCCTGCCGACGGAGTGAAGAGGCGCGCGCGGCAGAATGACCGCGTGGTCCCCTCGGATGCTCGCGACGCAGCCGCGCCCATCCCCGTAGCACCCACCCCCGTGTCCGGCACCGAGCCGTCGGCCACTCCCTCCGCCCTGACCAGGGTAAAGGCGCTCGCGACGGGATGGCGCAACCCGCAGAACCGCGACGGCATGGCGCTCGTCCTCAGCTCGGCGGTCTCCTCGGCGGTCGGGCTCCTCTACTGGGTGGTCGCGGCGCGGATGTTCAGCCCGCAGGTCGTCGGTGTGAACTCGACCGTGGTGTCGACGCTGAGCCTGTTGGGCATCATCGCCCAGTTCAACCTGGGCAGTGCGATGCTGCGGTTCGTCCCGGTGGTCGGGAGCGGCGCACGGGCGTTCGTGGCCGCCTGCTACGCCGCCGGGATCGGTGCGGCCGTCGTGATCGGCACGGTGTTCGCGCTCGGTGCGCACTGGTGGGCGCCAGCGCTGCAGTCCGCGGTCGGCGCGGGCGCGCTCGTCGCCTACTTCGCGCTGTCGACGCCGTTCTGGACCGTGTTCAACATGCAGGACTATCTGCTCACCGGGCTCAAGCGCGCCACCGTCGTGCCGTTCGAGAACCTCGGCTTCGCGCTGCTGAAGATCATCCTGTTGGTGATCGGCGGGCTCATGGGCCTGTACGGCGCCATCGCGGGCTCCTGGGCGTTGGGCACCGCGGTGACGGTCGTGGCGATCGGCATCTATCTCCTGCGCGTGCTGCCCGCGCGCGAGCCGAAGGCCCATCGGCTCCCCCAGCCCTCTCCGGTCACCCTGCGTTCGATGTCGGGGTTCATCGCGGCCGACTGGGTGGGCAGCATGTGCCTCACGGTGGTGAACTTCGGCCTTCCGCTGCTCGTCTTCTCCCGGCTCGGCGCGGACGCGGCGGCCACCTTCGGCGTCACCTGGCAGCTCGCCTACGCGCTGTACCTGGTGCCGACCGGGATGGGGCAGTCGTTGGTGGCCCACGCGGCCGCCGACCCCTCCGAGCTGGGCGCCGCGCACCGGCAGATGCTCGTCAAGTCGCTGACGTTGGTCGTGCCGGCTGTGCTCGTCCTCGCCGCCGGGTCGTGGCTGATCCTGATGGTGTTCGGTGAGCACTACGCCTCCACCGGGAGTGTTCTCCTCGGGCTCGGCGCGCTGTCGGCGGTGCCCGCGTGCGTGAACCTCGCCGCCGTCGCCGAGGCACGGGTGCGCCAGTACCGCGTCGGGCAGTTCGCGGTCACGCTGGCCCTCGCGGTGATCGTGATCCCGGCGGTGTGGCTGCTCATGCCGCGCTGGGGGCTCACCGGGGTCGGCGTCGCTCTGGTGGGCGGCCAGTCCGTCGTGGCCGCCGGGGTGCTTCTGCTGCGCCGCTTCGGCCCTCGCACGGCCTGACGCCGGTCCGGCCGCGTCGCCGGTAGCTTGGTAGCGACGAAAGGGGGCCGCGGATGGGTCGGGGTCGGCAGGAGTTGCGCTCGATCGGGCGGCTCGCCGCGTGGTGCCTCGCGGCCGGGATCCTGACGGCGGCGGTGTTCGCGCCGGTCGGCGTGGGTCTGGGGGTGCTCTCCAACCAGGTCAACGACTCGGTGGGGAAGATCGCGTCGACCACGAACGACGGCGCGCTCACCACGGCGCAGGTGCCGCTGGTGACGACCGTGCTCGACCGCAACGGCGCGCCGATCGCCAGCCTGTTCGACCAGTACCGGCTGCCCGTCACCTACGACGGGATCGCGACGTCGATGCGGGCGGCGATCATCGCCATCGAGGACCGCCGTTTCCTCAGCGAGTCCGGCATCGACCCGCGTGCGGTGCTGCGGGCCGCGGTGAACAACTCGTCGGGCGGAAGCACCCAGGGCGCGTCGACGATCACCCAGCAGTACGTCAAGAACCTCCTGATCAACGTGATCGACCGGACCAACCCGACAGCGCAGCGGCAAGACCGCGCCGACACGATCTCCCGCAAGCTCCGCGAGGCCGAGCTCGCGCTGCAACTGGGCCACAACATGCCCAAGCAGGAGATCCTCACCAACTACCTCAACGTCGTCGAGTTCTCCGGGAACGTCTACGGGGTCGCCGCGGCGGCGCAGGCCTACTTCGGCACCACAGCCGACAAGCTCACGGTGCCGCAAGCCGCTTTGCTGGCCGGGATGGTGAACAACCCGAACCTCTACAACCCCTACACCCACCCGGATCAGGCCGTCGCGCGGCGCAACACCGTGATCGACACGATGGCCTCCACGGGCTCGATCACCCCCCAAGTGGCGGGCGCGGCCAAGCAGGCCCCGCTCGTCGTCGTGCCGGGCGGACCGGCGGCGCCGGGGAGCACCTGCCTCGCCGCGGCCCCGGACGCGGGTTTCTTCTGCGACTACGTCGTGAGCTACCTCGAGCAGGCCGGGTTCACCGAGGACCAGCTCTACACGGGCGGCTACACGATCAAGACCACGATGGACCCCACCGCCAGCCAGGTGATCAAGGACGCGGTCGACCGCAACGTGCCGACGAACCAGGACGGGGTCGCCAACACGTTCGCGCTGGTGAGTCCGGGGACCGCGGGACACGACGTGCTCGCCATGGTGGCCAACCGCAACCTCGGCACCGACGCCGCCCAAGGGCAGCGCTCGACCAACATCGTCGCCGAGGCGAGCAACGTCTTCGGGGCAGGCTCCTCCTTCAAGATCTTCACGACGGCGGCGGCGCTGGAGCAGGGCACGGTCGGGTTCGACTCCGACCTGCCCAACCCCGGCTCGGACTGCTTCACCCCGCCCAACAACAACCGCTACACCCACTGCTACCCCGTCTCGAACGACGGCAACTACGCCGACCCGATCAGCCTGCCCGACGCCCTGGCCACCTCACCGAACGTGGCGTTCGTCGGCCTGGAGGCGCGAACCGGCATGCCTGCCGTCCTTCAGATGGCACAGCGGTTGGGCCTGCGCACCACGTTGACCACCAATGACGCAGGCGGCACCGTGGTCACCGACCCGGCCGATCCGCTGTCGAAGAACCCGCAATACAACGAGCCGCAGTCGAAGTACTTCCAGGGGCTGCTGTCGTTCACCCTCGGCGTGAGCCCGGTCAGCCCGCTGGAGATGGCCAACGTGTCGGCCACGATCATGTCCGGCGGTGTGTGGTGCCCGCCGAACCCGATCCAGTCGGTCACCGACCGGAACGGGCATCCGGTGGCGGTGGACCAGCAGCCCTGCGAACAGGTCGTCAACCCGGGCCTGGCCAACACCCTCGCTGCCGGCCTGTCCAAGGACACCACGGAGGGCACCTCGGCGGCGGCCGCCTCCGCGGCGGGCTGGCACCGCCCGGACATCGGCAAGACCGGCACGACCAACCAAAGCGAGTCCGTCGCGTTCATCGGCGGCGTGGACGGCTACGCCGCGGCGTCGATGGTGTACGCCGACAGCGCCCACCCGCAGGAGATCTGCCCCGGCAGTCCCGTGCACTTGGGCAACTGCGGGCACGGGGCGTTCGGCGGCACGGTCGCGGCACCGCCCTACTTCGCCGCGATGAACCAACTATTGGCAGGCCACCCCGACGTGCCGGTCGCGGGTCCCGACCCCGCCTACCAGAACGACGGCGCCCGCCTGCCGATCGTCCCCTACGTCGTCGGGCAAGGTGGCACGGCGGCCGCGCAGGCCCTCACCGCGGCCGGCTACACGCCGTCGACGCAGTCGGTCAAGTCCCCGCTGCCGCCGGGTCAGGTGGTCGGCCAGAGCCCACAGGGCAACCTCGCGACCGGCGCCACGGTGACGATCTGGACCAGCGCGGGCAAGTGACCGACCCCGCAGGGCCCTCCTTCGAGGACGTCCGCGCGGCGGCCGCCCGTATCGCCGGACACGCCCACCGCACTCCGGTGCTGCGCTCGTCGCGCATCGACGCCGAGGTGGGCGCCCATCTGGTGTTCAAGTGCGAGAACCTGCAGCGCGTCGGGGCGTTCAAGTTCCGGGGCGCGCTCAACGCGCTGTCGCGGTTCGCGCCCGCGCAGCGGCGGGCGGGGGTCGTGGCGTACTCGTCGGGCAACCACGCCCAGGCCGTCGCGCTGGCCGCCCGCATCCTGGAGATCCCCGCGAAGATCGTGATGCCGCACGACGCGCCTGCCGCGAAGGTGGCGGCCACCCTGGGGTACGGGGCCGAGGTGATCGGCTACGACCGGTTCACCGAGGACCGGGAGGCGATCGGTCGGGAGCTCGCGGCCGGCCACGGACTGACGCTGGTGCCGCCCTATGACCACCCCGACGTCCTCGCGGGCCAGGGGACCGCGGCGATGGAGCTGTTCGCCGAGGTCGGCGCGCTGGATGTGCTCTTCGTGCCGCTGGGTGGCGGCGGGCTCCTGTCCGGCACGCTTCTGGCGGCCGAGGCGCTCGCCCCGCGCTGCCGGGTGTACGGGGTCGAGCCGGAGGCCGGGGACGACGGGCGGCAGTCCGTCGCCGCGGGGCGGGTCGTGCGCATCGACGTGCCCGCGACGATCGCGGACGGGGCGCAGACGACGCACCTGGGCGAGCACACGTTCCCGATCATCAGGCGCGCCGTCACGGAGATCAGGACGGCCTCTGACGCCCAGCTCGTCGAGGCCATGCGGGTCTTCGCCGCCACGATGAAGCTGGTCGTGGAGCCGACGGGGTGCCTCGGTCTCGCCGCCGCGCGCGCGGCGGGCGACGTCGCGGGGCAGCGGGTCGGCGTCCTGGTCAGCGGCGGCAACGTCGATCTCGACCGCTACGCGGCGCTGCTCGCGGGGAGGGCGTAGAAGTGGATGGTGAGCGATGCTATGGAAGCCGGGACGATCACGATTCCCGGACACGGCGGCGACGACATCGAGGCCTACCTGGCCCGCCCGACCAGCGGGCAGGCCTACGGCGGCATGGTGGTGATCCACCACATGCCCGGCTATGACGCCGCGACATTGGAGATCGTGCGGCGGTTCGCCGCCAACGGGTACGCCGCGCTGTGCCCGAACCTGTACTCCCGGGAGGCCCTCGGCGCGAGCCCGGACGACGCCGCGGCTTTCGTGCGTGCGCACGGCGGGGTGCCCGACGAGCGGCTGGTGGGCGACGTCGACGGCGCCGCCCGGCACCTGCGCGGGCTGCCCGGCGCCACCGGGAAGGTCGGGGTGATCGGGTACTGCTCAGGCGGTCGCCAGACGTTCCTCGCGGCCTGCTCCCTCGAGCTTTCCGCCGCGGTGGACTGCTACGGCGCCTTCGTCGTCAACGAGCCGCCGTCGGGGTTCCCGCTGGCCGTCAGGCCGATTCTCGGTCTGGCGCCGAAGCTGTCGTGCCCGCTGCTGGGCCTGTTCGGCGCGGACGACACGTTCCCAGGGCCCGAGGAGACCGCCAAGCTCGCAGCGGAGCTCGACCGGCTGGGCAAGCCCCACGAGTTCCACACCTACGACGGCGCGGGCCACGCGTTCTTCTCCGTCGACCGGCCCGCCTACCGGCCGGAGGCGGCCGTCGACGGCTGGGCGAAGATCTTCGCGTTTCTCGGCACCCACGTGGGGGTCTAGCCCCAGTTTCCGGGCTAGTTTGATCTTCAGTCTGTTTCCGCTGGTCAGGGGTCGGTTGTGATCTCTTGGGGTGTATGACCTAAGTGCGTGGGGCCCAGCGGTTCAGGTCGAAGAACTCGACGAGCTGGTCCTGGGCGGGGGTGGTCTCGGTGAGCATGCGCCGGGCCTTGGGGCGCCCGCCGGTGGAGGGGTAGATCAGCACGGTCTCCTGGATGCTGGCGAGCTGGTCGAGCAGCTCGCGGACGGAGAGGGTCAGCCCGGCCTGGGCGGCGTGGCGGCGCATCAGGTGGGCGATCTGCAGGGCGAGCACGCAGGTGAAGACGTGCACGTGGATGTTGTGGTCGGTCCAGTGGTGCATCGGGGAGAACGAGACCAGGTGCGGGTCTTTGAGCTGGCGGAAGGCGAACTCGGCCTCGGACTGGGACCGGTAGGCGGCGACCACCTCGGCGATGGGCCAGTCGTCCTGGCCGGTGATCAGCACGCGCTTGCCGAACACCTCGTCTTCCAGATCGCGGCGCGCGGTGTGGTCGATGCGCCAGGTGAGCCGGTGTTCGGGTGGGGTGTCGCCGGTCAGCTGCCAGGCGATGACGCGACGTACCCAGGGGTCGTGGAGGATCTGCTCGATCGCGGCGGTGACTTTGCTACGGGGGCGGCGGGTGCGGCCGCGGGCCAGGGTGTCGGCCAGCTCGGACAGTTTCGCACCGGCCTTGGCCAGGGTCTGGTCGAAGCCGCGGGACTGGGCCTGGTGCAGGGTGGGCGAGTGGGTGAGCACGGTGCGCCGCTGGGTGCCGTAGACCTCGCGGCGGGTCTGTAGCGCGGTCAGCCCGCCGAACCGGTCGGCGTCCACCACCACCCGAGCATCGGCTGGCTGGGCGAGCAGATCGGCGCAGTCCGACGGCGGGACCGAGCCCACGAACGCCAGCCCCGACCGGGCCAGGTGGTCGAAGTTGACCACCGAGTTCTGTCCGGCGTCTGCGGTGTCCAGTAACGTTCACCGGGTCCTCGCGGGCCCAGACGACGCCTCGCGGTGTTGCCGCCCTCGCGAAGACGCCCGGTATCAGCTTCGGGCGGCGCCTTGCGAGACGCCGCCTGGATCCCGCGATCACCCCGGCAAGTTCCTAGGACACCGCACTAGCGACATGTGTACCTACGTCACCGAGAAGGTCGCGATCGAGGGCAGCGGCAAGGGCGCCCAGGGCTGGTTCGCCCTGACCCACGCCACCGCCTATGTCGACCACCCGGTCCACGCGCCCTACGGGCACACCGTCAACATCGATTTCTTGGCGCCGGAGCTCGGGCCCTCGGCGCGGGTGGCGGTCGAGCTCACGCAGGAGGCGGCGCTCGCGCTGGTGGGCGCGATCACCCGTGCGCTGGAATCGGCGCCGCCAGGGCTGGCGTCGGCTGAGCAGTCGACGGGTGCGCCCCGAGAAACGTCCACATCAGCCCGGTGACAGCGGGCGGCCACATGTGGTCGGCGTCGGGATAGACGGCGAGGTCAACTTCGGTGCCTGTCGCGCACCGCGTCCAGCGCTGGAGCACCGCACTTCCGACGGTGGTCGTCGTCGGGCCTCCGGTGCACCGGTCGCGCCGCACGAGCCAGCCCGCCGCGACCCGCGCCGACGGCAGCGCCGGACGGGTCCCCTGATCGCCGCCGATCGGCAGGACGGGGTCGTGCACCCCGACGGCCATCAGCGACGGCAAGGCCTTGGCGGCCGGGCACGGCGCGAGCGGTGCCGCGCCGTACGTGGCCACCGCCGCGAAGAGGGCGGGGTGCTTGCAGGTGAGCAACCAGGCGAGCTTGCCGCCGTTGCTGTAACCCACGAGGTAGATCCGGTCGGGGTCGACGGGCAGGTCGCGCGTCGCGTCCGCGACCACGGCCGTCACGAAGGCGGTGTCGGGCGTGTTGCGGTTGCCTGCGACTCCGCAGCAGCCCGACCCGGCGTTCCACGACCGGGAGAGGCCGTCGGGATAGACCAACACGGCCTGGTCCCGACGGGCGAAGGGGAGGAACCCGGTGGCCCGCACGGCCGTCCACGGCCGCTGCCCCCGGCCGTGCAGCACGACCAGGAGGGGCAGGGGCTGAGCCGACGCAGCGGCCGCGGTGACCGACCGATAGGTTCGCGCGATGCCCCCGACGGTGAGGGTGTGCTCGGTGACGAGCGTCCCGGCGAGGTCCGGCGGAGTCGCGGGCGCCGGTGCGGCGGCAACGGGCACGGCGGCGCCGGTGGCTCCCGCCAATCCGGACAAGCTCACTGTCACCGCTGTGAACAGGGCAAACACCCCGCAGGCGACCATCGTTGTCCGCCGTCCGCGCGCCACGTGGCGAGTATGCGCCCAATCCGTGCGGGCCGTCACGCGCCACTGATCAACCCGTGCATCACGATCTGAGGAGCATCACATCCCCCGCACAGGAGACACACAGGTTCGGCGGACATCGTCGGTACACATGGCTCCCCGCTTGCGTCCGCTGATCGCCGGACGGACAGCAGCGAAGCCGTTCGTGTCCGACGCGCGCACGGCGCGCTCGATCGACTACGCGGCTCTGACCGCCGCGGTCGACGCCTGGGCAGGAGAGCTCACCGCGCGGGCGGTGCCCGCCGGGGGCAGGGTCCTGCTCGACATCGACGATCCGCTCGCCTTCGCCGTCGCCCATCTGGCGGTCGTGGCGGCGGGCCGCTGCTCGGCGCCGGTTGACCCGGCGGCGCCGGCCACCGAGGCCGTGCGTACCCGCCGTGTCGTGGCGCCTGCGCTGGTGCTCACCGACCGGCCCGACGGGTCCGGCGTGCCCGTCACGCCGGACGGGCTGCCCGCCGCGCCGGTGGGCGCGCCGAGCGGGACCGACGGCGGAACCGGCTCGGTCCTGCTGCTGACCTCGGGCTCGACGGGCACGCCGAAGGCCGTCGCGCTGAGCGAGGAACAGTGCCTGCACGTCGCTCGGGCGGTCGCGGCCCACCACCGGCTGACCAGCGCCGACCGCGGGTTCTGCCCGCTGCCGTTGTTCCATGTGAACGCGCAGGTCGTCGGCCTGCTGGCCACCCTCGTCGCGGGTGGGGAGCTCGTGCTCGACCGGCGGTTCCGGCGCACCGGCTTCTGGCACCTGCTGGTCGAGCGGGACGTCACCTGGGTGAACGCCGCGCCAGCGATCCTGACGATCCTCGCCAGAGACCCCGTCGAGCCCGTCGTGGGGCCGCGGCTGCGGTTCGTGCGCTCGGCGTCCGCCGCGCTGCCCCCTCCGGTGCGTGAGCTCTTCCTCGCGCGCACCGGTCTGCCCGTGGTCGAGAGCTACGGGATGACGGAGGCGGCCAGCCAGATCACGGCCACCGCACTGGACGAGCCGCATCGGGCCGGATCGGTCGGTCGGCCCGTCGACGTCGAGGTGCGCGTGGTCGAT
Organism: uncultured Actinomycetota bacterium; assembly: GCA_963826705.1. Classification (GTDB taxonomy): domain Bacteria; phylum Actinomycetota; class Actinomycetes; order Mycobacteriales; family Pseudonocardiaceae; genus Pseudonocardia. The sequence goes on along the minus strand of CAWGYF010000022.1, from coordinate 4,051 downwards.
GAGGACGGGCGACCGTGCCCGCCCGGCGTCGTCGGGCGTGTGCGGATCCGCGGTGCCGGGGTGATCCGCGGCTACGTCGGCGACGCGGCGGCCGACCGCTTCGACCAGGCGGGATGGCTCGACACGGCCGACCTCGGGTCGCTCTCCGCCGACGGCCACCTGTACCTGCGCGGGCGCGCGGACGACGTCATCAACCGCGGCGGTGAGATGGTGCATCCGCGGGAGGTCGAGGAGGTGCTGCTGCGCGATCCCGCCGTCGTCGAAGCCGTGGTCGCGGGCCGCCCGCACGATGTGCTCGGCGCGGTCCCGGTAGCGCTGGTCCGCGCGACCCCCGCCGGTGCCGGTGATCTGGTCGAGCGGCTGGGGGAGCGTTGCGTCGGTGAGCTGGCGGCGTTCAAGCGGCCGGTGGAGATCCGCGTCGTCGAACGGTTCCCGGTCGGGCCCACCGGCAAGGTCCGCCGCGCCGCGGTGCGGGCGGAGCTAGCGGCCGAGCTGACCGGCGAGACGGCAGACGCCGCCGCTCTGGCCGCCGCGGGGGTGGCGGTGTCGTGACCGCCGTCGAGCCCGCTGTCGGTCCGCGCACCGCGGAGGCGACACCCGCTCGGGCGCGGCGGCGGCAAGTCGCATCGGCCGACGTCGTGCGGGTGCTGACGTTCGCCTGCGTGATCGGCGTGCACGCCCTCTCGACGACGCATCCGCTCGACGACCCGCAGGCCGACGCGGTGGTCATGCTGCTGCACTTCACGCGTGAGGCGTTCTTCGTGCTCACCGCGTTCGTGCTGATGCACCGCTACGGCACCAGCCCGCCGCGGCCAGGCCCGTTCTGGAGGCGGCGGTTCCTGCTCGTCGGCGCGCCCTACGTCGTCTGGACGGCGATCTACACCGGCCTCCAGCTCGCGACGGCCCCCCTGCCCGCCCCGGCGGCGCTGCAGGCCTTCGCGTGGTCGCTCGTCACCGGCACCGCCTGGTACCACCTGTACTTCCTGCTGGTCTCGATGCAGTTCTACCTGCTGTTCCCGCTGTTCCAGCGGCTGCTCGTGGGTACCTCGGGCAGGCACCGGTGGCTGCTGCTGGGCTCGCTCGTCCTGCAGGTGCTCATCGACCTGTGGATCCACGACCCGGCACCGACCGGGCTGAAGGCGCAGCTGTTGCCCTACACCGGATCTTTCGTCGGGTCCTACGTGTTCTTCCTGGTCCTCGGCGGCGTCGCCGCGATGCACCGCGAGCGCGTCCTCGACGCGCTGCTCCGCCACCCCGTGCTGGTGGTCGCGGCGGTCGCGGCCACCGGCGCCGCGGCGGAGGGCCGGTACTTGTGGGCGGTCGCGACGGGCACGAACGCCCAGTTCGCGAGCGACGTCTTCCAGCCCGTGATGATCCCATGGGCGGTCGCTGTGGTGGCCGGGTTCGCGCTGCTGGGCCTGCGCTGGGCGCGGTCGCGCGCCGGAGCCGCCCCGCGCTGGGTCGCGTGGGCGTCCGAACGGTCCTTCGGCGTGTTCCTCGTGCACCCGGTGGTCCTCTGGGTGATGACCGTCGGGGGGACCTCCTCGCCGACCGCAGCGCTGCCCGCAACAGCGTCCACCGTCATCGTCTACGTCGTCGCCGTACTGGGCTCGCTCGCCCTCGTCGAGCAGTTCCGGTCCACCCCGCTGCGCATGCCTCTCACCGGTAAACCGAGCGACAGGAGAACAACATGATCGACACAAGGCTCGACCTGCCCCTTCGCGAGTCGGCGCCCCGACGCACCGGGCTGACGATGGTGATCGACACAGGACTGTTCACCGGGCAGTTCGTCGACGCCGTCGAAAGCGTCGGCGAGTACGTCGACATGGTGAAGTTCGGATGGTGTACCGGGCTCGTCACCCGCGACATCAAACGCAAGATCGATGTACTGCGGGAGGCGGGCATCGTCTTCTACTTCGGCGGAACCCTGTTCGAACGGTTCGCCCTCGACGGCATGGTCGGCGAGTTCCGCGACGTGTGCGCCGGGCTGGGCGCCACCCATGTCGAGGTGTCGAACGGGACGATCGCGATGAGCAACGCCGAAAAGGCCCGGTGGGTCGCGGCGCTGGCGGACGAGTTCACGGTGATCAGCGAGGTGGGGTTCAAGGACCCGGGCCGAGCGGGCGACATGTCGTCTGCGGAGTGGGTCGACGCGATCGGCCAGGACCTGGCCGCGGGCGCGCACCTGGTCACCACCGAAGCGCGGGAGAGCGGGCGCAGCGGGCTCTGCCGCCCCGACGGGCAGCTGCGCGGCGACATCGTCGAAGACGTGCTGACCTCAGGGGCCGACGTCGAGAAGCTGATCTTCGAGGCGCCGACGAAGGAGCTGCAGACCTGGTTCGTGAAGCGGCTCGGGGCCGGGGTGAACCTGGGCAACGTGCATGCCCCGGACGTTCTGTCGCTGGAGACGCTCCGGCTGGGGCTCCGGTCGGACACCATGCGCTCGGAAAGGCACCCGGACGTGGTGGCGGATGTCCTGCACGTGGGCCGGTAGGGATGCGGACCCAGGACGACGCGTTCCACCTCGCCATCCCGGCGGCTGATCTCGACGTGACGCAGGAGTTCTACGTCGCAGGCCTGGGGTGCAAGCTGGCCCGTCGTTACGGCGACCGCATCACCCTCGACTTCTTCGGCGACCAGGTGGTCTGCCATCTCTCCGGCGACGCCGTCGTCGACCCGAGCCTCTACCCGCGGCATTTCGGGGTGACCTTCCGCCACCGCGACGACTGGGCGCGGCTGCTGCACCTGGCCAGGGTGCGGGAGCTGCCGTTCTTCGAGGAGCCCTTCCACCGCTTCGCCGGGCAGGTGGAGGAGCACGAGTCGTTCGTGCTGCGCGACCCCTCGAACAACTTGTTGGAGTTCAAGTACTACGCCGACCCGCGGATGATGTACTGAGCGGGGACCGGCGTGTGACGCCGACGCGACTGCGCAGGTCTGGGCCGACTTCGCCGATGTACGCGCCCGCGCCGGCCACCGCAGGACCTGTGAGGTCGGGGTTCAGGCTGGTGTGGTGGCGCGGGCGGCCGGCGGCCAGCTGCGGGGGTGGCGGGCGGCTGCGGCTGGCAGCGCGGCGCGGGCGGCGGTAGGGCGGCGCGGGCGGCGGTAGGGCGGCGCGGGCGGCGGTAGGGCGGCGCGGGCGCGGGCGGCGGTAGGGCGGCGCGGGCGCGGGCGGCGGTAGGGCGGCGCGGGCGCGGGCGGCGGTAGGGCGGCGCGGGCGCGGGCGGCGGTAGGGCGGCGCGGGCGCGGGCTTCGCTGCGCCAGCGCGGGCCAGCGGCCTGGCGGGTGGCGGGTGGCGGCGCGGGCCAGCAGCGGCGCGGGCGGCGGTAGGGCGGCGCGGGCGGCGGTAGCGCGGCGCGGGCGCGTGCTTCCCTATGTTCACCGGGTTGGCTGCACGCCGTGCGGGGCTGACCATGATCGCCACGAGAGCGTTGTTTCCCGTGATCAAACCCCTGAAACAGCGCTATCGACGCGATCACGGCGGCGATCTGCGGCGCGGGCTGGCGGTGCGGATGTCCTTGTCGCGGCGGCGGGCCCGAGATGGGCCGCCACCGCCGCGACAAGACGGCTACTTCTTGCCGAACACCGACTTGGCGGCGTCCTTGGCCTTTTCGCCTGCCTGCTTGACCGAGCCGGACGCCTGGTCGGCGCGGCCCTCGGCCTCGAGGCCCTCGTCGCCAGTCGCGCGACCGGCGCCTTCCTTGGCCTTGCCCTTGAGCTCTTCGCCCTTGTTGTCGATCTTGTCGTCGAGGCCCACGGCACTCTCCCTTTCGCTTGCGGACGACAACGGGGTGCCCGGTCCCGACGGGCCCCAACCATTCCGAAGCAACGGGTCACAAGTAAGCCCGTGCGGCCCCACCTCGCAGGGCTTGTGGTTGTCGCAGAGGGCCGAACGGGGGCCGGTCGTAGCGGGGTTGTCGGTGGTGGCTGCGCTTCGGACGGTCGCCGCCGCCGGTGAGCTTGCTGGCGATCACCGTCCACCGGGCAGCCCACAGTTGTGCCATTACCGTAGGAGCGCCCGGCAATTGGCGGTTGGCCGCGCATGATCGGCGAA
>CAWGYF010000021.1:0-112265 GCA_963826705.1 uncultured Actinomycetota bacterium | reverse complement strand
CGATCGGTGATCCGCGACTGGTCCTGGCACAGGATGGCGTTGAACGCTTCCTGGGTGTTGGTGTAGTGCCCGTCTTCGCCGAGCTGGTCGTAGAAGTCGGCCAGGGACAGCAGCACGCCCCCGTCGCCTTCCCGGAGGCCGGTCAGCGCCCTGCTCAGCGCGGGCCACAGCTCCTGAAGGTAGAGCGCCTGGAGGGTGCCGGTGATGGCGTCGTTGTAGGACAACGTGCGGGACCCGACGCTGCGCGGCTTCGCGATGAGCGGCCGGACGAGGCCCTGGTAGACCGTCGTCGCCCGCGCGGGGTCCGGACCGAGGGGGCAGCCGGGGTGGGTGGCGCAGTCGGTGGCGTAGGCCTGGAACGCCTGCTGGAAACCCGCGTACTGCTCGACGTTGCTGTCGACGGCGTTCTTCGTCGGGTCCACCGCGCCGTCGAGCACCATCGCCCGGACGTTGTGGGGGAACTCCTCGGCGTAGACGGTGCCGAGGAAGGTGCCGTAGGAGTAGCCGAGGAAGGTCAGCTTGGCGTCGCCGAGCGCCGCACGCAGGATGTCCATGTCCCTGGCCGCGTCACGCGTGCCGACGTTGGCCAGCACCTCGTCGCCGCCCGAGCGCTGTTCGCACCGCTGCGCGTACTGCTTGTTCTCGGCCTCGGTCTGCGCGACGCCCGCGGGTGAGGGGTCCACGTCCAGATCGGCGCGTTCGACCGCCCACTCGGCATCGGTGAGGCAGTCGATCGCCGGTGTGCTCGCGCCGGTGCCGCGGGGGTCGAAGCCCACGAGGTCGAAGCGCTGCGTCAGCGGGCTGTTCCGCAGCTCCGTCGTGAGCGAGGCGACGAGGCCCGTCCCCGGCTCGCCAGGCCCGCCGGGGTTGAACAGCAGCGAGCCGATTTTCCGCCCGGTCGCCTTCTGGCGCAGCACGGCGATGCTCGCCGTCGTCCCGTCGGGCTTGGCGTAGTCCAACGGCACCGTGAGGCGCGCGCACTCCAACGTCTTGGCGGCGAACGCCACAGCGTCGTCGGGGTTGGTGGCGAACGGCCCGCAGGGGCCCCATGACAGCGTCTGGGTGTAGAAGCGCTGCAGCTGGTCGGGCGGCGCCGCGCCCGGGGCGCCCGCGGTGCCCGACAGCGACTGGCTGCAGGCGGCGAGCAGGACGACCGCGGCGCACAGCACAGCGACCAGACGCGGTCGGGCGAACATCTCCACAGCATGCCGGCGTGACGCGGACGACACCGACCGGGTGCGCGGCGATCAGGCAGACTGCGCTCGTGGACGGCCGGGACGTGACAGCAAGGGACGTGACAGCAAGGGGTGACGCACGAGGAGCCTTTCGGTCGGCCTATCGCCACGGCTTCCTGCGGGTGGCCGCCTGCACGCTGCGCACAGCGATCGGCGACCCGCCCGCGAACGCCGAATCGGTGCTTCGTGCGGCACGCGACTGCGCAGGCGAGGGCGTCGGGCTGGCGATCTTCCCCGAGCTCGCGCTCTCCGGGTACTCGATCGAGGACATCCTCCTGCAGGACACGCTGCTCGACGCCGTCGAGCGCGCGCTCGCTACCGTCGTCGCCGGATCGGCCGACCTGCTCCCGGTGCTCGTCGTCGGGCTCCCGATCCGGCATCGCCACCGGATCCTCAACGTCGCGGCCGTCGTGCACCGGGGTCGTCTGCTCGGGCTCGCGCCGAAGTCCTATCTGCCGACCTACCGGGAGTTCTACGAGCGCCGCCAGGTCGCGGCAGGCGACGACGTGCGCGGGACGATCCGGGTCGCGGGCGCCGAAGTGCCCATCGGACCGGACCTCCTGTTCGCGGCCGACGACGTCGCGGGCTTCGTGCTGCACGTCGAGGTCTGCGAGGACATGTGGGTGCCGCTGCCCCCCTCGGCCGAGGCGGCGCTGGCCGGGGCGACCGTGCTGGCCAACCTCTCGGGCAGCCCGGTGACGATCGGCCGGGCCGAGGACCGGGCGCTGCTGGCCCGGTCGGCGTCGTCGCGGTGCCTCGCCGCCTACGTGTACGCGGCGGCGGGCGAGGGCGAGTCCTCGACCGACCTCGCATGGGACGGCCAGACGATGATCTGGGAGAACGGCGTGCTGCTCGCCGAGTCGGAGCGCTTCCCCAAGGGCGAGCGGCGCAGCGTGGCCGATGTCGATCTCGACCTGCTGCGGTCCGAACGGCTGCGCATGGGCACCTTCGACGACAACCGGCGCCACCACGCGGCGCTGCTGGCCGACCATCGGCGGATCGCGTTCCGGCTGCACCCGCCGTCAGGCGACATCGGGCTGCGCCGGGAGGTGGAGCGCTTCCCCTTCGTGCCCGCCGACCCAGCCCGGCTGGAACAGGACTGCTTCGAGGCCTACAGCATCCAGGTCGCGGGGCTTGAGCAGCGGCTGCGCGCGCTGGCGCACCCGAAGGTCGTGATCGGCGTGTCGGGCGGCCTCGACTCGACGCACGCGCTGATCGTCGCGGCGCGGGCGATGGACAGGGAGCGGCGGCCGCGCTCGGACATCCTCGCGTTCACCCTGCCCGGCTTCGCGACCGGCGAGCGGACGAAGGGCAACGCGATCCGGCTTGCCACGTCGCTCGGGGTGACCCTCACCGAGATCGACATCACCGACACCGCGCGACTGATGCTCTCCGAGCTGGGCCATCCCTTCTCGGCAGGCGAGCCGGTCTACGACGTGACGTTCGAGAACGTGCAGGCGGGCCTGCGCACCGACTACCTCTTCCGCGCGGCCAACCAGCGCGGCGGGATCGTGCTGGGCACCGGCGACCTGTCGGAGCTGGCGCTGGGCTGGTGCACCTACGGCGTCGGCGACCAGATGGCGCACTACAACATCAACGCGGGCGTCCCGAAGACGCTGATCCAGCACCTGATCCGCTGGGTGGTGTCCTCGGAGCAGTTCGCGCCGGAGGTCGGGGACGTGCTCACCGACGTCCTGAACACCGAGATCACGCCCGAGCTGGTGCCGGGCGACGACGCGGGCGCGGTGCAGCGCAGCGAGGCGACCGTCGGGCCGTACCCGCTGCAGGACTTCACGCTCTTCCACATCCTGCGCTACGGCTTCCGCCCTTCGAAGATCGCGTTCCTGGCCGAGCACGCCTGGGCCGACGCCGAGCGCGGCGACTGGCCGTCGGGGTTCCCCTTCGACCAGCGGCGCGCCTACGACCTCGCAGAGATCCGGGGGTGGCTTGAGGTGTTCGCCCGCCGATTCTTCCAGTTCAGCCAGTTCAAACGCTCGGCGATGCCCAACGGCCCGAAGGTGTCCTCCGGAGGGTCGCTGTCCCCCCGCGGCGACTGGCGCGCCCCCTCCGACCTGTCAGCGCGCATCTGGCTGGACGAGATCGCCACCATCCCCAAAGACTGAGTCCACCGCCACCCCCCCGCCCCCGGTGAGTCGCCCGGTACACCCCGCCGAGTTGGCCGATCCGCCACACCCCAACCCGGTGAGTCGCCCGGTACACCCCGCCGAGTTGGCCGATCCGCCACACCCCAACCCGGTGAGTCGCCCGGTACACCCCGCCGAGTTGGCCGATCCGCCACACCCCAACCCGGTGAGTCGCCCGGTACACCCCGCCGAGTTGGCCGATCCGTCACGCCGACCCGGTGTGGCGAAATGGTCGACTCGGCGAGCCGAAACCGCCGATTCGGCGTGGCCGGGGGGTCGACTCACCCGGCGGGGGCGAGGACGACGACGGGGCGCGCGTAGCCGTCACGGTCGCGCACCAGTGCCAACACGTGCCCGTCCGGCGCGAAGACACCCTGGACGCCCTCGACGCCCGCCGCGGGCAGCGGGCGGCCGTGCGCGAGGTCGGTCGCCTCGGACGGGTCGACGTCGCGGCGCGGGAAGGCCACCGCGACCGCCTCGTTCAACGTGAGCGACAGGCCGGGGTCGAGCTCCAGCTGCTCCAGCGTGCGGGCGAGCGGGAGCGTGAACGGGCCGACTCGGGTTCGGCGCAGCGCCGTGAGGTGTCCTCCGACGCCGAGCGCGACACCGAGGTCGCGCGCCAACGCCCGCACATACGTCCCCGACGAGCACGTGACGGCCACGTCGAGGTCGGCGCCCCGCCGCGCCAAGATGTCGAACGCCGACACGGTGACCGGCCGTGCCGCCAACACGACCTGCTCCCCCGCGCGCACCCGGGCGTACGCGCGCTGCCCATCGATCTTGATCGCACTCACCGAGCTGGGCACCTGGTCGATCGGACCGGTCAGCGCGGCGATTCCGGTCGCGATCGCCGCGTCGGTGACCGCAGAAGGGTCGGCGGTGCCGATCACCTTGCCCTCGGCGTCGTCGGTCGTCGTGGAGGCGCCGAGCCGGATCGTCGCGAGGTAAGCCTTGGTGTCGAGGGCGAGGTGGCCCAGCAGCTTCGTCCCGCGCTCCACACCGCAGACGAGCACGCCCGTGGCCATCGGGTCGAGCGTGCCCGCGTGGCCGACCTTGCGCGTGCGCAGGATCGGCCGCAGCCGCGCGATCACGTCATGGCTGGTCATCCCAGCGGGCTTGTCGACGACCACGAGTCCGGCTTCCATCGGGCGATTCTCCCAATCCCGACTCCCACGACCGTGCCCAGGCCGCGTCCGCCCGCCAGCCGGCGCGTCACGTGCTCGGCGAAGGCCTTTCGTCCCGCCCGAAACGGCCACGCGGCACTGAGGATCGCTGCCGACAACGGCGAGAGTGCACGAAGGACGCGAATGCGCCCTGCGAACGAGAGGCGAGATGATCAACGACAGCGCCTGCGCTACCAGGGTCCTCGTCGCCGTGGCCAGCAAGCACGGTGCAACGGCCGCCATCGCCCGGGAGATCGCCGATGTGCTTCGCCGTGAGCTGTCGGGGTCCGAGGTCGAGGTGCGCGATGCCGCCGACCCGGGCGAGATAAGTCGTTTCGACGCGGTGCTGGTCGGCAGCGCCATCTACGTGGGGCGGTGGCTACCCGCGGCGCGGCACCTGGTCGAGAGCCTCCGGGCGACACTCCCGACCGTCCCACTGTGGATGTTCTCCAGCGGGCCGCTGGGCGAACCGCCCGTGCCCGTCGACGATCTGGCCGGAGTGACCACGCTGGCCGCCGCCGCGGGAGCCCAAGGCCACCAGGTCTTCTCCGGCATGCTCGACCTCAGCGAGCTGCGCTGGACCGAACGCCTCGCGGTGCGCGCCGTCCACGCCCCCGCGGGCGACTTCCGCGACCACGACGCGATCCGCGCTTGGGCCCACGAGGTGGCGGTCGACCTGGCCGCGACCACCGGCACCCGATGACGGTCTCCACCCCCTCGACCGAATCCGGGATCCCGACCGCTCGACCACCACTCCCGCCCGCGACGACCGTCCGCTGCAGCTGGCAGCCCTACGCCCTGTCCGGCGCTCTGGCCGTGACCGCGACGGTGTCCGCGGCGGTCAGCCTTCTCGTGCCGTCCGTGCTCACCGGCGCCGCGGTCGGCAACGGGAACTTGCGGGGCACCGCGCTGATCGTGCTGGTGCTCGGCGTGCCGGTGCTGGTCATCGCGATGCTCCGCACCTCCCGCGGCTCGGCGCGCTGGCCGATCGCGTGGCTTGGCACGCTCGGTTATCTCCTTTACCAGGCCGTTCTGTTCTGCTTTGCGACCCCGATCAACGCGCTGTTCCTGGCCTACGTCGCCTACCTCGGGCTCGGGGTATGGAGCATCGTGGCGCTCGTCTCGGCGATCGACCGGCAGGCTTTCGCCGCACGGCTCCTGCCGGGGGCGCCGTTCCGGTCCATTGCGGCCTTCACGCTCGTGATCACCGCGGGCAACACCGTGGTCTGGCTCACAGCGATCGTCCCGGCGCTGCTCGCCGCGGATCCCGCTTCGCTGCTCAAGGACACCGGGTTGCTCACCAACCCCGTCTATGTCCAGGATCTGGCGATCTGGCTGCCGCTCTTCACCGTCGCCGGGATCGCGTGCCTGCGACGCCGACCGTGGGGCTACCTCGTCACAGGGGCCGCCCTGGTGATGCTCTCCCTGGAGGGCGTCGGGGTCGCGACGGACCAGTGGTTCGGCTCACGGGCCGACCCGACCTCGGCCGCCGCCTCGATGGGGATGGTGCCGGTGCTGGCCGGGCTCGCCGTCGTCATCGGGACGGTACTGGCGTTGCATCTGCACGCCGTGCAACGCGTCCGCGGGGCGCAGCGAAAACCCGGTGTGGCAGCAGGACCTAGGCCACCGCACCCGCCCGCGCCCAGCCTCCGCCCCGCACCCGCAGGCCGACCGCCACCAGCCGGATCAGCATGAACGCCGCGAGCCCCGACCAGATGCCTGCCAGCCCCCACCCGTAGGCCAACGACGCCCAGATGAGCGGCAGGAAGCCGACGACCGCGGCGGCCAGGGTCGAGGTGCGCAGAAAGGCCGCATCACCCGCGCCGAGCAGCACGCCGTCGATCGCGAACACCACACCCGCGACGGGCTGCAGCGCGGCGAAGAACCACCACGGGACGGGCACGGCGGCGAGCACCGCGGCATCGGGTGTGAACGCGGGCGGCAGCACCCGAGACAGCGCCGCGAACAGCACGCCGAAGCCGATGCCCATCAGCAGGCCGTAGCGGGTGATCTGGCTCGCGAGGGCTCTGGCCCGCTCGACCTGGCCGCCCCCGAGTGCCGCGCCGACCAGAGACTGCGCCGCGATCGCCACGGCGTCGAGCACCATCGCCATGAACGTCCAGAGCTGCAGCACGATCTGGTGCGCCGCGACCGCGGGCGCGCCGAACCGGGCGGCGACCGCGGCGGCCGACAGGAAGCAGGCCTGGAAGGCGAGGCTCCGGGCGACCAGGTCGCGGCCCATCACGAGCTGGGCGCGCAGCACGGCCGGTCGGGGTCGCCACGACCCGTCCGCCTCCCGCACGAGCGCGCCGAGGAACAGCCCCGCCCCGACGCACTGGCCCGCGACGTTGGCCCACGCCGACCCGACCAGCCCCAGCCCGCCCCAGCCGCCGATCCCGTGCACCAACACCAGGCAGGCGATCGCGGAGACACCGTTGCCCGACAGGACGAACCGCAACGGCCGGGCGGTGTCCTGCACACCACGCATCCATCCGTTGCCCGCCAGCGTCACGAGCAGCAGCGGGGCACCGATCAGCGCGACCCGCAGCCAGGCCACCGCGGCGGCGGAGATCGCGCCGCCGTTGCCCAACACGTCGCCCACCGGCCGCGCCAGCAGCTGCCCGATGACGAGCACCACCGTGCCGACGCCAAGCGCGAGCCAGGTGGCCTGCACCCCTTCCGCGACGGCCGCGGAGCGCCGCCCGGACCCGTACAGCCGCGCCGTGCGCGCCGTCGTGCCGTAGGACAGGAAGTTGAGCTGGCTGGTGACCTGCGCGAACAGGACGGCGGCGACCGCCAGCCCCGCCAGCGGCACCGCGCCGAGCCGCCCGACGACGGCCGTGTCGACGAGCAGGTAGAGCGGCTCGGCGGCCAGCACCGGGAGGGCCGGTCCCGCCAGCGCCACGATCTCGCGCAACGGGACGTGAGCCGAGCTCACCCCGTCGGCCTGCGGCACACGTAGACGAACGCGGGCGGCACGTTGCGCCATACCGTCGCACTCACGATCACTTCCTCGAACCGCGCCCGCAGCGTGCGCCGGAAACGCCGGGCAGCAGGCAACGCCATGCCCGACACGTAGGCGAACGTGGAGAACGCCCCGGTCGTCCCGATCGCGTCACCGACCTCGGTGAGCACCGAATGCTGCGTCGGCTCGTCGAACAACGCCCACGGCAGGCCGCATACCACGGCGTCGACGTGGGCGACGCCCCGCTGCGCCAAGAGCTTCCCGAGGTCCCGCGCGTCGCCGTGAACGACCTCCATGCCCGGACGGGTGCGGCCGAGGTAGTCGACCATGGCGGCGTCCAGCTCCACGGCGAGGTGTCGTGCGCCTGCGGGCAAGCGCTGGTCGATCGCGGCGCTCACCGCGCCCGTGCCGGGGCCGAGCTCGACGACCACGGGGCAGCCGACCGTCGGCACGATGGAGGTGAGCACGGACGAGAGCCGCGCCGAGCTGGGCGCGACCGCACCCATCCTCCACGGCCGCCGGACGAATGCGGCGAGGAAGGCCCTGCGTGGGTCGGCGTCGGTCGGCATGGGGGAATCGGCGCTCACGACGATCACGTTAGCGGCAAGCCCACGGGCTCAGGACGCGAGCGGATGCGCGGGCACCGCCAACGCGGAGCGCACGTCGGAGAGCACCTGCCCGACCGTGCCGTCGCGGGTGAACCCGGCGGCCGCGCGGTGCCCACCCCCACCGAGCCGGGCCGCCACACAGGAGACGTCGACCGCGCCTTTGGAGCGCAGCGACGCCGACCAGCGCCGCTCCCCCACCTGTTTCAGCACGAGCGCGACCTCGGCCTCCGCCGCGGTGCGGACCGTGTCGATGACGCTGTCCAGATCGGCCGAGCGGAAGCGGGCGACGTCCGCGGCGCGGAGCACAGTGTGGACGAGTCCGAGCCCGCCCGCGGCCTCCGGCTCGAGCACGCATCCGGCGAGGGCGCGGGAGAGTGCGGCGAACCAGGTGAAGGGATGGGTGTACAGCAGCGGCCGCACCAGCGACTCGGGCTCGACCCCCGCCGCCACCAGCTCGGCGGCCAGGAGGTGGGCCGCCTCGCCCGCCGTGCGGAAACCCACGGTGTCGGTGACGAGCCCGGCGTAGAGGCAGCGGGCGATGTCGACGTCCACCGGCGCACCGAGCGCCACCAGCACCCGGTGCACGAGCACGACCGTCGCCTCCGCGCTCGGATCGAGCACCTGGACGTCGCCGAACCCGGGGTTGGACACGTGGTGGTCGATCATGATCGAGACGCGGGCCGCGGCGAGGGTGGACGCCAGCTCGCCCAGGCGCGCGGGCTCGGCAGCATCACAGGCGACGAGCACGTCCGGCGCGGCGGGCACGGCCGAGGCCGGAACGACGAGTCCGAGCACATCCAACGGCGCCAACGTGTCGGGCATCTCGTCCGGTGTGGCGAACGCGACCCGGACGGCCACCCCTCGCCGGTGCAGGGCGATGCCCAGCGCGAGTGCGCTGCCGAGGGAGTCGGCGTCGGGCTGGACGTGAGCCAGCAGCGTGACGTCGGCGGCGTCGGCGAGCGCGTCGGCGGCTGTCCGTATGGCGTCGACGACCAAGGACGCTCCTCGGGAAGGATTCGACAAGTCCGACGGAGCGTAGCCGTCCGACCCCGTCGACAAAGGCGGAATGGGGTGAACCTCGCCGCACTCACCACCCCGCAGGCTGCCATCCCCCGGGCTCAGTCGTCGTCCTCGTCGTCCTCTGGCGGGACGCGGTAGGGATCGGCGTCCCCCGCGTGTCGTGCGCCTGCCGCGAGCCGCGCCACCTCGGCGTCGGACTCGTGGGTGCGGGCCAGCAGCTCCTCCATGCGCCGCGCCTCGTCGGGCACGACGTCGGCGACGAACGCCAGCGACGGTGTGTGCCGGACGCCCGTGCCCGCCCCGACCTTCGACCGGAGCACACCCGTGGCGCTGGAAAGCGCCGCGGCCACGCCTGCGGTGTCGGGCTCGGCGTCGACCGTCTCTCCCAGCACCGTGTAGTAGACCGTGGCCTCCCGCAGATCGCCCGTGAGCCGCGTGTCGGTGATCGTCACCATCGCCAGGCGGGGATCCTTCACCTCGTGTTCGAGCGCGTCGGCCACGATCTTCGTGATCCGCTTGGCCAGCCGCCGCGCGCGCGCCTGGTCAACCATGGCGTGTCTCCTCCCCTTCTTGCCCAGCCAGACCATCGCCGACCGCGCCCAGTGGCCGTCCCGATGGGTTCATCTCGTCAGTCGTCGGGGCCCAACATCCGCTGTCGGGCCGAGAGCAGCTCCAGCTCGGGCCGCGCGGCGACGAACCGCTCGCAGCGGTCCAGCACGTCCACGGCGTGGGCGTGGTCGGCGGCGACGCAGCTGACGCCGATCAGCGACCGCCGGTGCAGGTCGAGATGACCCGCCTCGGCGACCGCAACCTCGAACCTGCGCCGCAGCTCGGCCACGACCGGTCGCACGAGCGACCGTTTCTCCTTCAGGGAGTGGACGTCCCCCAAGAGGACGTCCATCTCCAGCGCTCCGACGTACATGCGACTCCGTCGCTCGCGCGCGGACAACGTCATCGGGAACAACGCTATCCGCGCACGGGCATTACCCTCTCGACTTCTCGCGCATCTCGAAGGTCTCGATGACGTCGCCGTCCTTGATGTCGTTGAAGTTGCCGAGCGTGAGACCACACTCGAAGCCCTCGCGGACCTCGACGACGTCGTCCTTTTCCCGCCGCAGCGAGTTGATGGTGAGGTTCTCCGCCACCACAACGCTGTCGCGGATCAGGCGCGCCTTCGCGTTGCGCCGGATCACCCCGCCCATCACCAGGCAGCCTGCGATCGACCCGAAGCGCGAGGACCGGAAGACCTGGCGGACCTCGGCCCGACCCAGCCCGACCTCCTCGAACTCCGGCTTGAGCATGCCCTTGAGCGCCGCCTCGATCTCCTCGATGGCCTGGTAGATCACGGTGTAGTACCGGATCTCCACGCCTTCGCGGTTGGCGAGCTCGGTGGCCTTGCCCTCGGCGCGGACGTTGAAGCCCAGCACGATGACGTTGTCGGCGATGGCGAGGTTGATGTCGCCCTCGGTGATGCCACCGACGCCGCGGTGGATCACCCGCAGCTCGACGTCGTCCCCGACCTCGATCTTCAACAGCGCGTCCTCCAGCGCCTCCACGGTGCCCGAGTTGTCGCCCTTGATGATCAGGTTGAGCTGGTTGGTCTCCTTCAGCGCGGCGTCGAGGTCCTCCAGCGACACCCGCTTGCGACGGCTCGCCAGCTCGGCGTTGCGCTCGCGGGCGCGGCGCCGGTCGGCGATCTGCCGGGCCACGCGGTCCTCGTCGACGACGAGGAACGTGTCGCCTGCGCCTGGCACGGAGGTGAAGCCGATGACCTGCACCGGACGCGACGGGAAGGCCTCGGTGACGTCGCCGCCGTGCTCGTCGAGCATCCGCCGGACGCGCCCTGAGGCGTCGCCCGCGACGATCGAGTCGCCGACGTGCAGCGTGCCGCGCTGCACCAGCACCGTGGCCACCGGACCGCGGCCGCGGTCGAGATGGGCCTCGATCGCGACGCCCTGGGCCTCCATGTTGGGGTTGGCCCGCAGGTCAAGCGATGCGTCTGCGGTGAGGAGGATGGCCTCGAGCAGCTGGTCGATGTTGGTGCCCTGCTTCGCCGAGATGTCGACGAACATCGTGTCGCCGCCGTACTCCTCGGCCACCAGGTTGTACTCGGTGAGCTGCTGGCGGATCTTCGCCGGGTTGGCGCCCTCGACGTCGATCTTGTTGACCGCGACCACGATCGGCACGTCGGCCGCCTGGGCGTGGTTGATCGCCTCCACCGTCTGGGGCATCACGCCGTCGTCAGCGGCCACCACGATCACCGCGATGTCCGTGGACTTCGCGCCGCGGGCACGCATGGCGGTGAACGCCTCGTGACCCGGGGTGTCGATGAAGGTGATCGGACGCTCTTCGCCCTCCAGCTCGGTGAGGACCTGGTAGGCGCCGATGTGCTGGGTGATGCCGCCTGCCTCGCCCTCGCGGACGTTGGCCTTGCGGATCGTGTCCAACAAGCGCGTCTTGCCGTGGTCGACGTGACCCATGATCGTGACGACCGGAGGCCGGAACTCGAGGTCGTCATCGTCGCCCGCGTTCTCGCCGTAGGAGATGTCGAAGCTGTCGAGCAGCTCGCGGTCCTCCTCCTCCGGGCTGACGACCTGGACGACGTAGTTCATCTCGCTGCCGAGCAGCTCGAGCACCTCGTCGGAGACCGACTGGGTGGAGGTGACCATCTCGCCGAGGTGGAAGAGCACCTGCACCAGCGACGCCGGGTTGGCGTTGATCTTGTCGGCGAAGTCGGTGAGCGATGCGCCGCGGGCGAGCTTGATCGTCTCGCCCGAGCCCTTCGGCAGGCGGACGCCGCCGACCGAAGGCGCCTGCATGGCGTCGTACTCCTGGCGCTTCTGCCGCTTCGACTTGCGACCCTTGCGCGCAGGACCGCCGGGGCGGCCGAACGCGCCCGCGGCACCGCCGCGACCACGGCCCGCGCCGCCACCTGCGCCGGGACGACCACCGCCACCGCCACCGGGACTGCCGCGGAAGCCGCCGCCCGCGGGAGCGCCGCCACCACCGGGGCCACCGCCACCGGGACGGAACCCACCGCCACCGCCACCGCCGCCGGGACGACCACCGGGGCCGCCGGGGCCGCCGGGACGTCCGCCGGGTCCACTGGGACGGGCGCCGGGGGCACCACGTCCACCGCCGCCACCAGGGCCGGGACGACCACCCGCGGCAGGACGCGTGGGCATCATCCCCGGGTTCGGGCGCGGAGGCATGTTGCCGGGCGACGGCGGACGGGGACCGCCCTGACCGGGGCCGGGACGCGGCGCGGCAGGCCGGGGGCCGCCGGGCCGCGGGCCACCGCTCTGTGCTGCGGGCGCCTGCGCACCGCCTTGGGCCGGGCCACCCTGCGCGGGCGGGCCCGGACGCGGAGTGACCGGACGCGGCGGGGCGCCGGAGCCGACACCAAACGGGTTGTTGCCGACCCGCGGTGTGCGCGGGCCCGGCTTGGGGGCCTGTGTGCGCGGCGGGACGGTGGCCGTGCCCGGGTCAGCGGCAGCGGGCTGGGCCGCAACCGGCTGCTGACGGGCAGGGGCGGACGGACGCGCACTCGGGCGAGGCGAGCTGAACGGGCTGTTGCGCGTCGGGCTGGGCGCGGCGGGGCTCTGCGCGGGCGGAGCCTGGGCCGCCGGGGCCGAGGCTGCCGGAGCATCCTGCACAGAGGGCTGCGGAGCCGCCGGAGCTGACGGAGCCGACGGAGCTGACGGAGCTGTCGGAGCCGCCTGCTCCGCCGGAGCTGTCGGAGCCGCCTGCGGGCGGGCCGCCGGACCGGGCCGGGGACCGGGGCGCGGGCCAGCTGGGACCGCGCGCGGGGCGTCGGTGCGCTCGGTGATCGGGGCACTCGCGGCCGCGGCCGCAGCGACCTGCGGACGCTCGGCGGCGACATCCGGACGGGCCGCGGGCGGCGTAGGCCGCCCCCCGCCTGTCTGAGCCCCGCCTGTCTGGGCCCCGCCTGTCTGGGGGCGCTGGCCGGGAGCCGCGGTGGGCGCGGGCCCGCTTGCCGGGCGTGGACGGTTGGCGCCGGGACGGCGGGCGGAACCGTTGTCGGCACCGCCTGCCACGGCTTCCCGCAGCTTGCGGACGACCGGGGCCTCGACGGTGGAAGAGGGAGACTTCACGTACTCCCCGAGATCCTGCAGCTTGCTGAGGACCTGCTTGCTAGAGATGCCGAGCTCTTTGGCGAGCTCGTGCACGCGGGCCTTGCCTGCCACTGCACTCCTTGTTACTCGGAGGCCGGCGGCGGGTCCGCTCGACCTCGAACCTAGTGTCGAAGCACGTTCATGGTGCGATCTTCACGACTGGCTCATGACGGGTCGACCTTGCTCTCTTCCTCTGTGGGCCTGGGCGTTTCCCCGACCCCACTTGCGACGACCAGGTGCTGCCGCACCAGTGCGGTGTCCAGCGTTCCCGAGACGCGCAGCGCCCGCGGGAACGCCGAGCGTCGCTCGGCGCGGTGAAGGCATTCCGGAGCGGGGTGCAACCACGCACCTCGTCCGGGAAGCCGCCGCCGCGGATCCGGGGTGACTAACCCGTTCACCGCGACGACCCGCAGCAGATCGTCGGCCGCCGACCGTGTGCGGCACCCCACGCACGTTCTGACAGGAGCCAGACGAACAGGAGCCGCGCCCAAGTCGTGGGCCGGAGACGAGTGTAGCGCAGCGTTGCGACGATCTGTGCCCGCGTTGTGCGCAGCCACACTGGCCCCTACCCGGAAACCGGTGTTCAGCCGACCGACTCCGACTCTGGCGCGCCCGACGCCGAGCGGGGATCGGCGTCGCTGCGGATGTCGATGCGCCAGCCGGTCAATCTGGCCGCCAGCCGGGCGTTCTGCCCTTCCTTGCCGATCGCCAGCGAGAGCTGGAAGTCGGGGACGACGACGCGCGCCGTGCGGGTGCGGGCATCCAGAACCGTGACCGACACCACTTTCGACGGCGAGAGGGCGTTGCCGACGAATGTCGCCGGATCGTCCGACCAGTCGATGATGTCGATCTTCTCGCCGTTCAGCTCGCTCATGACGCCGCGCACGCGGGCGCCCATCGGGCCGATGCACGCGCCCTTCGGGTTGACGCCCGGCACCGTGGACCGGACCGCGATCTTGGATCGGTGGCCCGACTCGCGGGCGACGGCGACGATCTCGACCGAGCCGTCGACGAGCTCGGGCACCTCGAGCGCGAACAGCTTGCGCACGAGCCCGGGATGCGTACGGCTCAACGTGATCTGCGTACCGCGCATTCCGCGGGTGACGCCGACGACGTAACAACGGATCCGTTCGCCGTGGAGGTAGGTCTCGCCCGGCACCTGCTCGGCCTGGGGCAATACGCCCTCGATCTGGCCCTGCAGCGCGACGACGACGACACCCCGGGCATTGGCGCGCGCGTCGCGCTGGACGACGCCCGACACGATCTCGCCTTCCTTGGCCGAGAACTCGCCGAACGTGCGCTCGTGCTCGGCGTCACGCAGCCGCTGCACGATGACCTGCCGCGCGGTGGTGGCGGCGATGCGTCCGAAGCCCTCCGGCGTGTCGTCCCACTCTCGTACGAGGTCCCCGTCCTCGGCCAGCTCCTGCGCCATGACGCGCACCAGGCCGGACTTGCGGTCGATGTCGATGCGGGCGTGCGGCTCGTGCCCTTCGGTGTGGCGGTAGGCGGTGAGCAACGCGGTCTCGATCGCCTCCAACACGGTTTCGAAGGGGATCTCCTTGTCGCGCTCGATGGCGCGTAGAGCGGCGATGTCGACGTTCACTCGGGGTCCTCCGATAGCAGCGCCAGCTCGGACTCCGGGGCGGGCTTGAACTCCACCTCGACCGCGGCGCGCTCGACATCGGCGTAGCGGACGCGCCGCAGCGCGCCGTCGACCAACATCGTGACCGCGTCCTCGCCTGCCGCACCGACCCGGCCGGTGAACGGCTTGCCCTCGCGGGGCCGCACGGTGACCAGGCGCAGCCGGGCCCGGCGCCAGTGGCGCGGCGCCGTGAGCGGTCGGTCGACGCCGGGCGAGGTGACCTCGAGGGTGTACGAGCCGCCGATGAGGTGCTCGTGCTGATCGAGTTCCGCGGCCGCGGCGCGCGAGAGCCGCGCGATGTCATCCAGACCGACGCCCGCGTCCGAGTCGACGACGACCTTGACCGTGTGGCGGCGGCCGACGGCGCGCACGTCCAGCTCGTCGATCTCGAAGCCTGCGCCCGCGACGATCGGTTCGAGGACGCCGTGCAGCTGCCCCGGCAGCGGCCCTGGTGACGGCCGCACAGGGCGGGAAGGGGGCATGCGCGTGGCTCCTGCCGGACGAGGGAGGGGTGGGTCCGACAGGGTATCGCGCCCGACGTTCGGCTCCGCCGCTCGCGCTCCGCCAATCGCGCTCCGCTGGGGCACTGGCAGGATGGGGGACCCCGGAAGGGGTCAGGAGGCAGGCGATGACGAGGGGGATGACGCGGCGAAGGCTGCTCACCGCGATGTTGCTCGCGCCACCGGCGCTGGTCGCCTGCGCGCCTGCCCGGCCAGCGCAGGGCGACGCGCCCGACCCGCTCATCGCGCTGGCCACCGCCGCCCGCGCGAACGCCGCGCTCGCTGCGGCCGTCATCGCCGCGACGCCGAGCCTCGCGGGACGCGTCGAGCCGCTGCGCGACGCCCGCACCGAGCACGCCGTGGCGCTGGAGACCGAAGTGTCGCGCCAGGCGGGCACAACGGCGACGGCGGCGCCCACACCGGTTGGGAGTCCGGCCCCTTCCCCCGCCACGCTGGCCGCGTTGCGCACCGCGGTGGCCGCCGCCGGAGAGGCGGCAGCGAAGGTCGCGATGGCCGCGGACGCGCACCGGGTCGGGCTGGTGGCCTCCGTCGCCGCCTGTTGCACGACCTACGCGGCAGTGTTGGGGTGAGTCGATGACCAGCGGTGTCACCGCGATCGACGAGCAGGCGACGCAGGCCCTGCAGACCGCCCTGGGCGCGGAGCACGCCGCGGTGTGGTGCTACTCACTCGCCGTCGCGTTCCTTGTCGAACCACAGCTGACCCAGGCCCGCCGCGACGGCGACGTGCACCGCAGGCTGCGCAGTCGGATCGAGCAGACGCTCACGCAGATCGGCCAGCGTCCCGAATCGGCCCAGCCCGCCTACGCCACCCCCCGGCCCGTCACCGACGCCGCTTCGGCCGCGGCGCTCGCCGTTGTCGCCGAGACCGACTGCCTCACGGGCTGGCGGGCGGTGCTGGAGCAGACCACCGACCAGGGTCTGCGGCAAGCGGCGCTGAGCGCCCTCACCGACACCACCCTGCGCTGCGCGAACTGGCGCGCCGTCGTGGGCAGCACGCCGACGGTCCCGCCGTTCCCGGGCCGTCCGTAGGAGGGTCCTGAAGAACTCCGGCCGTAGCGAGCGGCGGCCAGGTAGCCGCATCGCAAGGCGGAGGAGGGGCCGATACCGCTGTTGTATCGGGCCCGACGACAACGCGGCGAGGTGGCTGCCTGGGCGTCGCGCAGTAGGCCCGAGTTTTTCAGGGCGCTCCTAGCGCCTCGGAGGGTCCGGCGTCAGCGGGTGAGGGCGGCGACTGCGAGCTCGACGTCGGCTTCGGTGTTGTAGAGGTGAAACGCGAGCCGGGCCGCGCCCGCCCGCGCGCTGGCCGTCACGCCTGCCGCGGCGAGCCGGGCCATCGCGTCAGGTCGCCGGAGCGCCACGATCGCCGAACCGGCGGGCGGCAGGCCCATCCCGGCGCAGAAGGCGTCGGC
Organism: uncultured Actinomycetota bacterium; assembly: GCA_963826705.1. Taxonomy (GTDB): domain Bacteria; phylum Actinomycetota; class Actinomycetes; order Mycobacteriales; family Pseudonocardiaceae; genus Pseudonocardia. The sequence continues at coordinate 95,422 of CAWGYF010000021.1, read as the reverse complement.
CAGCCCGACGCAGTGGGTGTGCACGGCCGCCCGGTCCACGCCCGCGAGCCACGGCAACGCCACGGACGCACCGACATGGCAGTACCAGGCAGGCGACGTGTCGAGCGCCCTCGCGTCGGTGGCCAGGCGCAGCGGCAGCCCGTAGACGCTGTCCCAGACGTCGGCCCCGGCGTACCAGCCCGCGTGGTGGGCGACGGGCCGCCAGTCGGGGCGGATGGCGAGCCAGGCCGTCCCCCGCGGGCTGAGCAGCCACTTGTAGCCGCCCGCGACGACGGCGTCGGCCCAGCCGAGGTCGACGTCGAGCCATCCCAGGGCCTGGGTGGCATCCAGGACGACCCGGGTGCCTGCGGCCTGGGCGGAGCGCAGCGCGGCGAGGTCGACGATCCGCCCGTCGGCGGACTGCACGACGCTCACCGCCACCACGTCGAACCCGGCGGCGCACTCCCCCACCGCCTCCAGCTCGGTCGCGACGACGGTCACGCCGCGGGCGGCCTGCGCGGCGAAGGGCCAGCTCACGCTGGTGAACTCCCCGGCGGCGACCAGAACGCGGGCGCCGTCGGGCACGCTCGCGGCCAGCAGCCCGACCAGCGACGACACCGCTGCGCCGATCGCCACCCGGTCCGCCGACACCCCCACGAGCCGGGCGAAACCTTCGCGGGCCCGCGCGACCGGCTCGTCGAATTCCGGGGGCCGCCCCGCGCCAGTGCGCCAACCGTGGACGGCGGCATCCACCGCATCGGCGACGGGTGTGGGCGGCACACCGACGCTCGCGGTGTTGAGGTAGCCGTCGGGGACGTCGAACTCGCAGCCGAACGCCATGCGCACGCCTGAGACAGTAGGCGCTGTGCACAGTGAGCTGATCGAAATACGCACCGGAAGCCGTGAGGCCGTCGTCGACCTGCGCTCGGAGATCGCACAGTTCCTGCGCGCCGCGGACGCGGACGAGGGGCTCCTGAACGTCTGGGTGCCGCACGCGACCGCAGGAATGGCCGTCATCGAGACGGGCGCGGGGAGCGACACCGACCTCCTGGCCGCACTGCGCGAGCTGCTGCCCGCCGACGACCGCTGGCGGCACCGTCACGGGAGCCCCGGCCACGGTCGTGACCACGTGCTGCCCGCGCTCATCTCGCCGTCGCTGTCGGTCCCGGTGCTCGGCGGCCGACTCGCGCTGGGCACGTGGCAGTCGGTGTGCCTGGTCGACACGAACCGGGACAACCCGGTGCGCTCGGTCCGTCTGTCGTTCCTGCCGGGTTGAGGCCGTGATCGCGTCGAGTGCGACGTTTCCGGTGATCCAACCCCGATTACCGCGCTCTCGACGGGATCACCGACCCGCGTGCCTAGGACGACTCGAACATGCACATCCGTGCGCCCAGCCGGACCCGGGTCCCCGGGAGCAGGCGCCTGCTGCGCCGCGGATGAAGTGCCGTCCACGTGTCCTCGTCCGGCCCGCAGAGGTACGTGCCGTTGCGGGATCCGAGGTCGACGACGATGACGTCCCAGCCGCTCACCCGGACCTCGGCGTGCACCCGCGATACCGAGCCCGCCCGATCCTCGACGGCGATGGGGCGCAGCTCGCCGGAGCGGACGCGGACGTCGACCTCGGGCATCCTGCCGATCAGGTAGCCCCCGTCGACGAGGTGCGCCATCCCGTCGTCGAACACCAGCCGCCCCAGCGCGGGCCGCTGGCCTGCGACCAGCCCCCCTGCCCGCTCGTCGATCGTCGCGCCACAGGTACGGCAGGACGGTGAGCGTGGATCGTTGAGGTGGCCGTTCTCGCACCGGTACCCGCGGATCCGGACGCCGCCACGGGCCCGGTCGGTCGTTGCCGTGTCGAAGGCTGTGTCGGACGCCGTGTCGACCGCGGTCGGGCCAACCTCGGGCTCCGCGGGCACCGGGATGGCCGCTACCGTGTCGCTCCTGGTCCGGAAGAGCAGTCCGGGCATCGTGCTCGTCGCTTCGGCCGCCGACCGACCTCGCGGGACGTGACCGTTGGCTGCCGTCTCGGAGTGTCCGGCCTCCGCGGGACGACGGAGTGCCCGGCCGCCGGACTCGGGTGACCGACGCGTTGTTTCGGACGGCGGCGTGGTTTCGGACGGCGGTGCGCTCGACGCCGGATCGGCTGTGGGCGCGGGCGTGGACGCCTCAGGCGGGGGGCCCGCGCCTGCCTCGGTGCGCGGGCGTGCCCCAAAGAGGTCGACGAGATCCGACGACGACCGATCGCGGTCCGTCGCGTCCCCGAAGAGGTCAGCCCCTCGGTCCACGGAGGGCAGGCCAGGGGCGGCAGTGAGGCGATCGCCCGCGTCGCAGTCGGCCCACGGATTGGCAGCGCGCGCACCACGGGTCGTGTGGTCGGTCGGATCGGCCGCCGACAGGTCGGCACCGACGTCGGCCCGCTGAGCCTGATCGGCGGGAGGTCGAGAAGCAGGCAGACGAGCGCCTCGGCCCGAACGCGCAGCCCGGGCGGACGGGTCAGCGACTTTCGGCTGGTCGGTGTGCGTCGCGGCAGGCCGGTGTTGGCCTGCGGTACTGGCGGACAGGTCGGCGGGGACGGGGGTGGCAGCGAGGGCGGGGGCGGCGGATCCGGCGTTGGCCGAGGCGGGGCCTGCTCCAGCGGGGTCGACCAGGACAGAGTTGACCGAGGCGGGGCCTGCTGCAGCGGGGTCGACCAGGACGGCTTCAGCTTTGACGGCGTCAGCTGAGACGGCGTCAGCGGCGGTGGCGGTGGCCCGGGTACGGTCGGACGGCGTGGCGTCGGCCCGCGAACGGTCCGACGGCGTGGCGTCGGCCCGCGAACGGTCCGACGGCCTGGCGTCGGCCCGCGAACGGTCCGACGGCCTGGCGTCGGCCCGGGAACGGTCCGACGGCCTGGCGTCGGCCCGCATGAGATCGCCGCGCGCGGGGTCGGCATGCTGCCGGATGGCCCACCTCGGATCGGCCCCCGACGGACCGGCCCAAGGCGGGTCCGTCCCCGAGTCGGCGGCCGTCGGATCTGCGAGCGCAGACTCGGCCAGGTCGAGGTCGGCAGACGAGGTATCGGCAGGCGCAGAGCCGGATGCCCGCGTCCCAGCGGCCTCGCTCGACGCCGAGGCGTGCGTGGCAGGCCCAGACACAGTGGTCACGTCATCGCCAAGCGGAGCCTGCTCCTCGGGTCCTGAAACGCGGGGTCCGCGGAGGCGAGGAGGGCGTGGCGGCCCGTGTGGTTCCCGTTCAGTGGGTCATCAGCCAGCTGGTCGCCGTTCAGCGGGTCACCGCCGCGCGAAACACCGCCCAACGGGTCACCGCCCCGCGAGTCACCGATCAGCAGGCCGTTTTCCCCACCATTGCCGAGCGCATTGTCAAACCGGGGGGCGCGCTCGTAGCCGTCGGCGATCGATGTGTCGACCGGCCCGTCGACCTCGTCGTCCGCACAGCCAGGCGCCGCCCCCCGGGCCGCCCCGTTGCGCCCGCCCGTCCGCTGTGCGGGCACGCCCGGCGACCACGACGGGCGGCTGAGCGGATCGGCGGCCAGATCGCCGGTGTCGAACCACTCATGGCTCGCGGGGGCCGTACCCTCCTCCGCGCCCTCCTCCACGTCCGGCCCGTCCGACCCGTCGGAGTCCAAGGCCGCGGGGTGTAGCACAACGCTTGCGCCCGGCACAACACCGGCGCGGAGGTTGTGCACGTCGGCCGGGTCGCCACGCACCGGACCGCCGTCCAGGCTGAGCACGATGGGCGTGCGCGGGTGGGGAAGCAGACGGTCGGTGCCGATGGCCGCGTGCGCTCCAGACAAGACCAGTCCGCCGACAGCATCGACCCGCGCTTCGACCGCACCGACGAGAAAGAGCGCCAGCTGGTCCCCTGCTGCCGCGATCGTGCCGAACCGCAGCTCGGGCCCGGGCGCGGCGGACCCGCTCATCCAGGTGGCCAGTCTCCGGGCCAGTGCTCTGCCGGGGTCAGGGCCGCCGACCGCCGCGCACAGCCCGAGGAACTCGCGCAGCGGTGCCGGATCGGAACAGCGCACTACGCACACGATGCCGGGGAATCGGCCCACGACACCCTCGCCTGCGCCGACTACTGCCCGCAGCCCGTCGAAGCTCACGGTGTGATCCGTGAGGCTCGTCGTCACTCGCATGCTGGCCAGTTTGCCGTCGAGGTCGCACACCGTAACTCAAGTGACGCCTGTCAGGCGCTAACCGGTACGGCAAGAGCGACGGCCAGTTCACTTCGCACCCCGTAGCCCGACCTCGCACACTGCGGGCCGGGTGTGAGGTCACGATATGGGGTGCGAGGTCGTCCGCCTGGCGCGAGGCCTTCCGCCGAGGTGCGAGGTCGCTACACGGGGTGCGAGGTCGTCCGCCTGGCACGAGGCCTTCCGCCGAGGTGCGAGGTCGCCACACGGGGTGTGAGGTCGTCCGCGTGACGCGAGGCCTTCCGCCAGGGTGCGAGGTCGTCCGTCTGGGCGCCGGGCCGTGGCTTCGCAGGCCGGGCAGGCACTTCGCAGACCTTCATGGCCCTGGCGGGCCGCCCGTGGAGGGACGAAACTCGGCACGATCGGGCGAGACTCACCGATCTGTCGTCCGCGGTGCGGATCCCTGACTCTCGAGGGCCGCGGCCGGTGATGCCTGCGCCTGAGATGAACCTGGTGGGGGTTCCGCTCGCGCTGTAGCCCCCTGGAGTTCATCTCAGCGGTTGCGCCCGAGACGGGCGGGCTTTCAGGGCAGAAAATCGGACATCAGCACCACCAGCCTCACGGGCACCTTATTTTCGGATCAGTCCCCATGTCCTTGTGAGGACGCCGCGCGGGCGTGAAAATAGGCGCCGGGCGGGTCTGTGCGGACCGGCAAGTTGTGGTGTGCCCGCCGGATCGCCTATTTTCCGGTCAGGCGCGGGCGCAGCCCAGTCCCTCGACGATCCGCTCGCGCTGGGCCCACCCCAACGATCCGACTCGCGCTGGGCCCACCCTAGCGAGTACCACCGGCCACACCGGCACCATGTTTCCGGTCAGAGTTCCTGGGGTCTGCGAGGGCGTGGCGACATCGTCGGCCGGGCCCCGGTTGTCGGGCTCGTGCAACTACGGCTGGCTGTCGATCAGCCGCGCACGAGGCCTGTCAGATGCTCGATGGCGCCGACGAGCGGGATCTCCTCGCGCTGCCCACTGCGACGGTCCTTGACCTCGATCTTTCCTTCGGCCATGCCGCGTCCGACGATGACGATCGTCGGCACGCCGATGAGCTCGGCGTCGGCGAACTTGACCCCGGGCGACGCCTTGCGGTCGTCCAGCAGCACGCGAACGCCCACGGCGGCGAGCGCGGCGGCGAGGTCCTCGGCACCCCCGACGATCTCTTCGCTCTTGCCCGCGATCACCACGTGCACGTCGAACGGGGCGACCGAGCGCGGCCAGACCAGTCCGTCGTCGTCGAAGCTCTGCTCGGCGATCGCCGCGACCAGCCGCGACACGCCGACGCCGTACGAGCCCATCGTGATCCGGATCGGCTTGGAGTCGGGGCCGAGCGCGTCGAGGCCGAGCGCGTCGGCGTACTTGCGGCCGAGCTGGAACACGTGCCCGATCTCGATGCCGCGGGCGGCCTCCAGCGGACCGGACCCGTCGGGCGCTGGGTCGCCCGCCCGGACCTCGGCGGCCTCGATCGTGCCGTCGGGCGTGAAGTCGCGGCCCGCAACGAGGTCGACGACGTGGTGGTCGGGCTTGTCGGCCCCGGTGACCCACGCCGTGCCGGTGACGACGCGGGGGTCGACGAGGTAGCGCACCCCGTTGGCGGCCAGTGACGCCGGTCCGATGTAGCCCTTGACGAGGAACGGGTTCTTCGCGAAGTCGGCCTCGTCGAGCAGCGCGACCTCGGCGGGGTCGAGGGCGGCCTCGAGGCGCTTCATGTCCACCTCGCGGTCACCGGGGACGCCCACGCCCAGCAGCATCCACTCCGCCGCCCCGGGCGTGCGGGTCTTGAGCAGCACGTTCTTGAGGGTGTCCGCGGCGGTGAAGGTCCGACCGAGACCGGCGGTGTTGAGGAACGCGACCAGCGACTCGATCGTGGGCGTGTTCGGTGTGTGGTGGGCCTGGGCGTCGGGCAGGCCCTCGAGGGAGCGGGCGGGCGGCGCGGGCGTGGTCACGGCCTCCACGTTGGCCGCGTAGCCGCCTGGGCTGCGCACGAACGTGTCCTCGCCGGTATCGGCGATGGCGAGGAACTCCTCCGACGCCGACCCGCCCATCGCCCCCGACGTCGCGGCGACGATCACGTACTGAAGCCCGAGCCGGTCGAAGATCCGGACGTAGGCGCCGCGGTGCAGCCGGTAGGACTCGGCGAGGCCGGAGTCGGTGAGGTCGAACGAGTAGGAGTCCTTCATCAGGAACTCGCGGCCGCGCAGGATGCCCGCGCGCGGCCGCGCCTCGTCGCGGTATTTGGTCTGGATCTGGTAGAGCATCACCGGGTAGTCCTTGTAGGAGGCGTACTCCCCCTTGACGACCTGGGTGAACAGCTCCTCGTGGGTGGGCCCGAGCAGGTAGTCGGCGCCCTTGCGGTCCTTGAGCCGGAAGATGTTGGGGCCGTACTCGGTCCAGCGGCCGGTGGCCTCGTAGGGCTCGCGGGGCAGCAGCGCGGGCAGGTGGATCTCCTGGGCGCCGATGGCGTCCATCTCCTCCCGCACGATCCCCTCGATGCGGCGGAGCACTCGCAGGCCCAGCGGCAGCCAGGAGTAGATCCCCGGAGCGGCGCGACGGACGTAGCCTGCGCGGACGAGCAGCTTGTGGCTCGGTACCTCCGCCTCGGCCGGGTCCTCACGCAAGGTACGCAGGAACAGCGACGACATCCGGGTCAACACCCCGAGAAGCGTAGCGACGCCCATTGGCAGGCGTCGCGGCGGTTCGGTGCCTGGGAGCCGATGTTCGCTCCGCAACGGCTGGGATATGCAGCTCCGCTCAGCGCCGATGCTCGCTCCGCAAGCTCCGCTCAGCGCCGATGCTCGCTCCGCAAGCTCCGCTCAGCGCCGATGCTCGCTCCGCAAGCTCCGCTCAGCGCCGATGCTCGCTCCGCAAGCTCCGCTCAGCGCCGATGCTCGCTCCGCAAGCTCCGCTCAGACGAGCAGATGCAGGTTCGGCCCGCGGGCGGCGTCGGCGAGGTCGGTCAGCTCCACGACCTCGACGCCCGCCGCCCGCAGCTGCTCGGCGCCTTCGCCGTGCACGAACAGCTCGGGCTCGCGCCAGGCGAACACCACACGGTTGATCCCGGCAGCCAGGATCAGCTCCGTGCAGCTGCGGGGGCGCGACGCGCGGACGCTGCAGGGCTCCAACGAGCTGTAGAGCGTCGCGCCCACCGGTGCGCGCCAACCCGGCCCGAGCGAGGCGAGTGCCACTTCCTCGGCGTGGTCACGCGGGTCGTGCTGGTGGGTGTAGCCCGAGGCCATCGTGCACCCATGGCCGTCGACGATCAGGGCGCCGACCGAGAACGCGTACGCCGAGGGCAGCGTGTGCCGAGCCAGAGCGATTGCCTCCAGCATCGGCACACGGTCGTTCACCTCTCCAGTGTCCTCCGTGGCCCCGCGGGACATCCACCGGTGTGATCAGGTTGAGCGAGCGAGCAGCCACCGCACGTCACGGCCGAAGGACCACACCAGCGCCACCAGCGCCACCGCCACGAGCACGACCGCAACCGGCCGAGGCACGAACGGCGCGGCTGCGATGACCAGCAGCCCGCCCTGCATCGCCGCGACGACCTTGCGCGCGCGGCTGAACGGCAGCTGCGCCCGCAGCCGCGGCTCCACGGCCGCCGCCGCGACGAACGCGTAACGCATGAGCCCGATCGCGAGCACCCACACCCCGAGCGAGCGGCAGACCAGCACGCTCAGGACGAGGATGAGGAACGCGTCGACCTCCATGTCGAACCGCGCCCCCAGCGCCGAGACGGTGTTGTTGCGCCGGGCGAGGTACCCGTCCAGCCCGTCGAGGGCCAGCGCGACGGTGCCGATCGTCACCAGGATCGCGATCTGGGCGCCGGTGGCGCCGTCGGCGACGAGCGCGGTCACCCCGCCGACGAGGGTCGCCCTCGCAAGCGTGACCTGGTTGGCCGCCCCTGCCGCGCGCGCCCGGCCCTCGGCGTCGTGCCTGGCCAGAAGCAGGCCCACGACCAGCGCAAACGCCAGCCCGGCCGTCCAACCGAGCGGGGTGAGCCCAACGCAGGCCGCGACCCCTCCGAGCACGACGAGCTGCCCGACAGCCGCCCCGGTGAGCTCGCGGTCGAAGCCCGCACTCGTTGTGCACGTCTCGATGGCCATGCTCTCCTCACGGTTTCGGCGCGCATCCGGTTCACCCCCCATGGTGGTCCTGCGCCGTCGGGCGGTGCTGCGGGGGGTGCCAGGATCGGCCGCATGCCCGTCGCCGACAAGTCCCGCGTGTCCCGCGCGTTCTGGCTCCGCTCCCCCGGCGTGGGCGAGATCCGCACCGAGCCGCTGCGCGCGCCCGGACCCGACGAGGTGCTCGTGCGCGCCCGCTACTCGGGGATCAGCAAGGGCACCGAGACGCTGGTCTTCAAGGGCGCGGTGCCGCCGAGCCAGCATGCGCTGATGCGCGCCCCTTTCCAGGCCGGGGAGTTCCCCGCGCCCGTCAAGTACGGCTACTTGTCGGTCGGCGTCGTCGAGCAGGGGCCTGAACCGCTCGTCGGCCGGACGGTGTTCTGTCTGTACCCCCACCAGGACCGCTACGTCGTGCCCGCGGCCGCCGTGACCGCGATCCCGGACTCGGTGCCCCCGGGGCGCGCGGTGCTGGCGGGCACGGTCGAGACCGCCGTCAATGCGCTGTGGGACGCCGCGCCGCTGGTCGGGGACCGGATCGCGGTCGTCGGCGGCGGGATGGTCGGCTGCAGCGTCGCCCGGCTACTGACGGCGCTGCCCGGCGCGCGGGTGGAGCTGGTGGACGCCGACCCGGCGCGGGCCTCTGTCGCCGCGGCCCTCGGCGTCGCGTTCCGGGCACCGGGCGACGCGGCCGACGAGTGCGACCTCGTCGTGCACGCCACCGGCCAGCCCGACGGCTTGGCCCTCGCGCTGTCGCTCCTCGGCGACGAAGGCGAGGTGATAGAGCTGAGCTGGTACGGCGACCGGCCGGTGCCCGTCCCGCTCGGCGAGGCCTTCCACTCCCGCCGCCTGACCGTGCGGGCCAGCCAGGTGGGGGCCGTCTCGCCGCGGCGACGGGCAAGGCGCACCCACGCCGACCGGCTGGCGCTGGCCCTTGACCTGCTGGCCGACCCGGCGTTCGACGCGTTGATCTCCGGAGAGAGCCCGTTCGACCACCTACCGACCGTTCTCGCCGAACTGGCGGACGGCAGCCGATCTGCACTGTGCCATCGCGTCGTCTATGACCACGATGGATGACGTGTATCGGGTGACGGTCCGCGACCACGTCATGGTCGCCCACAGCTTCCACGGCGCGGTCTTCGGTCCCGCTCAGGCTCTGCACGGCGCCACGTTCGTCGTCGACGCCACCTTCCGGCGCACGGAGCTGGACTCCGACAACATCGTCGTCGACATCGGCCTGGCCACCGAGGAGCTGGGCCGCTCCCTCGCCGACCTCAACTACCGCAACCTCGACGAGCACCCCGACCTCGCCGGTACCAACACGACCACCGAGTTCCTCGCCCGGCTGATCGCCGACCGGCTGGCCGACCGGATCCACGCGGGCGCCCTCGGCGAGGCGGCGCGCGGGATCGACGGCATCGAGGTCACACTGCACGAGTCGCACGTCGCGTCGGCGGGCTACGAGCGCAGCCTGTGACCCGGCCCGCAGTCGAGCTGGTGCTGCCTGCCGACGTCGACGACCCGCGGTCGCCCAGCGGGGGCAACACCTACGGACGGCGCGTCGCGCAGGAGCTGGCCGCCATCGGGTGGACGGTCAACAGACGGCTCGTCCCTGGTCGATGGCCGCGCCCCGACCCGGCGGCCGAGGCGGCCCTGGCCGCGGCGCTGGCCGCGATGCCCGACGGCGCAACGGCGCTGCTCGACGGGCTGGTGGCGTGCGGGGTGCCGCAGGTCGTCGCGCCCCACGCGGCCCGGCTGCGGCTCGTGGTGCTCGTGCACCTGCCGTTGGCCGACGAAGCGGGCCTCCCCGCCACGGTGGCGGCCGATCTCGACGCGCGGGAGCGGGCGACGCTGCGGGCGGCGAGCGCGGTCGTCGTCACCAGCGCGGCTGCGGCGGAGCGACTGGGCGGCCACGGGCTCGCCGAGGTCCACGTCGCCGAACCCGGCACCGATGTGGCGCCGCGCGCTCCGGGCACCGACGGGGCGTCGGCCCTGCTGTGCGTCGCGGCGGTGACGCCGGTCAAGGCCCACGAGGTGCTCGTCGACGCGTTGGCCGCCGTGGCGGACCGGACGTGGACCTGCGTCTGCGCGGGCCCGCTCGACCGCGCGCCCGGTCACGTCGCCGTTCTCCGGGAGCGCATCGAGCAGGCCGGGCTCGGAGACCGGGTGCGCCTGGTCGGCCCGCTCGCGGGTCCGGCGCTCGACGCCGCGTACGCCGCAGCGGACCTCGCGGTGCTGGCCTCGTCCACCGAGACCTACGGGATGGCCGCCGCCGAGGCACTGGCGCGGGGGATCCCCGTGGTCGCAACCACGGGTGGCGCTCTGCCCGACACCGTCGGCCGCGCCCGCGACGGCACCCGCCCCGGTCTGCTCGTCCCGCCCGGTGATCCCGCGGCGTTCGCCGCCGCCCTGCGCCGATGGTTCGACGAGCCTGCGCTGCGGACCCGCCTCCGGGCCGCGGCGGCCGACCGCGGCGCCACGCTGCCGGGCTGGGGCGCGACAGCCGCCGCCCTGTCCGCGGCGCTGGTCGGGGGGCCAGGCGGGCCGGGCGGGGGGCCGGGCGATTGCAGCAGTGTCACCCTGCTGCGACCCAGTCGCAGGAGTGCCACCCTGCTGCAGGACGGGAGCGGTGCGCCGTGACCGCCGACCTGCCCTCCGGCCGCCCCGCCACAGCCCCACCCTCGGCCCCACCCACAGCCCCACCCACGGCCCTACCGACAGCCCTACCGACAGCCCCACCGACAGCCCCACCCACAGCCCCACCCGAAGCCCCGTCCGCAGTCCTCCCCGTGGCCGAGCCCGGCTGGCTCGACCTGCGTGAGCCCGCCGACCGCCGCGCCCGCAGCGCCGAGCTCGCGCGGCAGCTGGCCGCCGTGCTCGCCCCTGGGCCGGTCCGCATTCTCGACATCGGATCCGGCACGGGCTCCACCACCCGCTGGCTCGCCCCGCTCCTGCGGGGCCCGCAGAGCTGGGTGCTGCTCGACCGCGACCCCGCGTTGCTCGCGCTCGTCCCGGACCGGACGAAAGGCGTGGCGGACGCCGACGGATCACCGGTGACGATCACTACCCGCCATGCCGACATCGCCACGTTGACCGCGGCGGATCTCGCCGGGACGAGCGCGGTCACCGGGTCCGCGCTCACCGACCTGCTCACGGCCGAGGAGATCGACCAACTGGCAGCGACGTGCGCCGCCGCGGGAGTCCCTGCCCTGCTGACCCTGACCGTCACCGGTGAGGTGGAGATCGACCCGTCCGATCTTGTCGACGACGAGGTCGCCGCCGCGTTCGACGCGCACCAACGGCGCGAGGTCGCCGGGCGCAGGCTGCTGGGCCCGACGGCGGCCGATGCGACGGCGAGCGCCTTCCGACGGCACGGCATGGCCGTGCGCACCGCGGCGAGCCCGTGGCAGCTGCGGAGCGCGGACGCCGCGCTCACCGGCCGATGGCTGCGGGAACGGGTGGCCGCGGCCGTCGAGCATCAGCCCCGCTTGGCTGAATCGGCGCAGAAGGCTTTGACCCGTAGGCTGAACGGCGCGTCGCTCCACGCCGTGATTCATCATATCGACCTGCTCGCCATCCCGATCGGAGTCCGTCCATGACGCACGCCGCGCCACGGCACATCGTCGGCGTCCCCATGGTCCCCACCCGGCACTCCGCGCCCGGTCGACGGCTGCCGTGGCTGCGCATCATCGGAGGGGTCGCGATGCTCGTCGCGCTCGCCTCGGCACTGGGCACCGGCGCGTTCGCGGCGGGGCTGCGGGTCGTCGGGCCGTGGTCGGCGGCGGCCGCGCTCGTGATCGGGCTGATGACCACCGTGTTCACCGCGCTCCGGTGGCGGCTGATCGCCCGGCGGGTCGGACTCCGGCTGGACGTGGCCGAGGCCGTGGCAGAGAGCTACCGGGCCGTCTTCCTCAACTCGGTGTTGCCGGGCGGCGTGCTCGGCGACGTCGACAGGGCACGGCGGCACGGGCGCGAGGCGGGCGACGTCGGACGGTCGACGCGGGTCGTCGTGCTCGAGCGCACGGCGGGTCAGGTCGTGCTCATCGCGGCGGCGCTCCTGGTGTTGCCCACGCATCCCGCGCTGTTGCCGTCGCTGCTCGGCGGGGTGAAGACCGTGCCGATCGTGTTGATCGGCGTCGGCCTCGGTGTGCTGGCCGCCCTCACTGTGGTGTTGCTGCGCGCCCGCCGCACGGGCGCGCACGAACGGTGGCGGCAGGCCGTGGGCAAGGCGATGACCGACCTGCGCTCCGGGGTGCTGGCCCGCGGCGCGTGGCCGTCGGTCCTGCTGCTGTCGGCCGGTGCGCTGGCGGGCTACCTCGGACTGTTCCTCGTTGCGGCGTACGCAGCGGGCGCGCATGCGTCCGTGTGGGCCCTTCTGCCGTTGCTGCTGCTGGCCCTCATGGCGATGGGACTGCCGATCAGCGTCGGCGGCTGGGGCCCTCGCGAGGGCGTCGCTGCCGTGTCGTTCTGGATGGCGGGCCTCGGGGCTCCGCTGGGCGTGACCGTGGCCGTCGCCTACGGAGTGCTCACGCTGATCGCGAGCCTCCCCGGTGCCTTCGTGGTGCTGATGGGCCGCCGCCGCGCCGCGGCCGCCAGGGCCGACGCCGAGGCAGCACCCTCGCCCTCCCAGAACTGACCTCTCGGAGACGGCTGCGGGGGCTGGCCCCGCATTGCAGAGGGTGACACTCCTCCAACTAGAGCGCCCGGCAGTTGACCGTTGGCCGCGCACGATCGGCGAAAGTGGTGCCGCAAGGGCACTGGTGCACCTCTGGCACCACTGCAGGCGATCACCGGCTCAACAGACGTGACGAGCCCCCCGCGATCACACCACGACCGTCCCCCGGCCACGTCCGCCACGTCCGGTCGCGGTCAGCCCACTTCGCCCCCCGCAACGACACCCCGCACGCCGCGCACGGGGCGCGAGACACCCAGGGGTGCGCAGTCGGTGTCCACGGGGCGCGAGGTCACCGCGCCGGGGTGCGCAGTCGGTGTCCACGGGGTGCGCGACACCCCGCGGGGTGCGCAGTCGGTGTCCCCGGGGTGCGCGACACCCCGCGGGACCTGACCCTCACCCCCGCCCGCCCGGGCTGATCGCCGCCAACCAGGGCCACTTCGCAGACCGCGCATGCACCTCGCAGGGTCCACAGACCCTGCGAAGCGACAGCAGACCCTGCGAAGACCCTGTCCCGCCACGCCACGTGCCTCATGTGCCGGGCGCTCCAAGTCGCAGCAGTGTCACCCCGCTGCAAACCCCGCGCCGCTCCCGCCCCTCCGCCCCTCCGCGCAGGGGTAGGGGCAGGCCTGCAGGCCGTCGCTAGGAGAAGTCGAGCGCCTCGACGGTAGCGGCGGACTGCTGATGCGTGGGCCGCTGAGCGCCGCCGACCGCGAACACCGAGTTGCCGACCGTGGCCAACGCCATCCCGTGTCGGGCCACCGGCAGCGGCGGCAGCGTCGACCAGGTGCCGGTGTCGATGTCGTAGGCCTCCACGGTGTTGAGCACGCGCGTCGGCTCCTCGCCGCCCGCCGCAACGATCCGGCCGTCGATGCACGTGGCGGCCACACCGCCGCGGGGCGTGGGCATGTTCGGCATCGTCTGCCACGCCCCCGTGGCCGGGTCGAACCGCTCGAACGCCGCGCTGTTCTTGTCCGACGAGAGGTTGCGCCCCCCGACGGCGTAGACGTAGGTGCCGTCGGTAGTCGCGGACATGTGCTCGCGGGGCGTGGGAATCGGGGCCCCATCGGTCCAGCGGGTGCCGTCGAACACCTCGGTGGTGGGGATGAGCTGGTCGTTCGCCTGGCCGCCCACAACGACGATCTTGTCGCCGACGACGGCCGCGGCGTGGGCCACCCGCGGATGGTTCAACGGCGCCAGCTCGACCCACGCCCCGTTGCGCAGCGCGAAGACCCTGCCCGACACCAGCCCGGACAGGTTGCCGTTGGCCGGACTCCACCCGCCGATCACCACGACCTCATCGTGGTAGGTCACCGCCGCGAGATGGTGCAGCGGCAGCGGTAGATCCGGACCGCGTGTCCACTGGTCGATCACCGGGTCGTAGCCGTAAACCGCGGTCGTGGCCGCGTCCCGGGTGAGCCCGCCCGCGATCCACAGCTTGCCGCCCGCCACCGTCGCTCCGGCGAACTGCCGTGCGATCGGCGCGGGCTTCAACTCCCGCCACACGGGGGCGGGGGCCAGCCTGCGCGGGGGCATCTGTAGCGCCTCGCCGACCCCGGTGGACGCCGTGTGGCTGGGCTGCAGTGCGCCGCCGACCGCGAAGACCGTGCGGTCGACCGCGACGAGGGCGAGCCCGTGTCGCCCCTCCGGCAGGCCGGGGAGCTCCGACCATGTGTTCGACGCGATGTCGTAGGCGTAGACGCTGGCGTCGACCGCGGTCGGCTCCTCGCCGCCTGCCACGACCAGCCGCCCGTCGGACACGGTCGCTCCGATTCCACCGCGGGCGGCGGGCATCGGCGCGAGAGCGGTCCAGATGTCGGTCTTCGGGTCGTAGCGCTCCAGCGCGGCGCTGTTCTTGTCCGAGGCCAGGGCGCGACCGCCGACGACGTACGCGTACTGGCCGTCGGTGGCCATGCCCAGGTGCTCACGCGGGGTGGGCAGATCGGAGACCTTGTGCCATGCCGTGCCGTCGTAGACCTCGGTGGTGGGGACGAGCTGGCCGTTGGCCTGACCGCCGCTCACGACGATCTGGTCGCCGATGACGACCGCGCCCCCCGCGACGTGTGGGGAGAGCATCGGCGGCAGCTCGACCCAGCCTCCGCCGCGCTGCGCGTACACCTTGTTCGAGCTCACCGCGGTGAGGTTGGATCCCTCGGCCTGCCATCCGCCGAGAACCAAGATCTCGCCCCGGTAGGTCACGACCATCTCGTGCGAAAGCGGGACCGGCAGCGGAATACCGGTCTTCCAGGTGTCGATCGCGGGGTCGTAGCCCTCGACCAGCGGTGTGGCGGCGCCGTTGGTGATCCCGCCGATCACCCAGACCGTGCCGTCGGCCACGGTGGAGCCGACCTGCTGGCGTGGGGTGGGATCGGCGTGGAGCCCGCGCCACGCGCTCGCCGGAACGACCGGCGTGACCGGCGGCGGGCCCGCTGTGGAAACGGAGTTGCGCGTGACCAGCACGCCGACCACCGCGAGCGACGCCAGCAGCACGACGACGGTGACGACCGCGGCGATGAGCAGGAAGCGGCGACGGCGCGGCTTCGCAGGCGGCGTAGGTCCGAACGGCGGGCCCTCACCCGGCGGGCCGGTGTGGCCGCCCGAGTGGCCATCGGCGCGGGGAGGGCTTGGGTAGCCCCCCTGCATGACGGTCGGCGCCGAGCTGCTCGTGTGGCCGGTGTTGGCCGGGCCGCCCGTCTGACCCGACCGCTGCGGCGGCCAACTGGTGGATGGCGGTCCCTGCCTGCCGCCCGTCCCGACGACGACGGTGGCCCCGTCGGGAGGCGCGCCGGACAACGCCGAGGTGGCAGCGGTGTTGCTGACGCCGATCCGCGGGTGATCACCCGATGGCGAGTGCGGCACACCACTTTGGGGCCCACCCTTCGGCACCGGGTGCGCGCCGGGCGCGCCCACGCCCGATGTGCCCGCCCACGGCCGTTCCACAAGCGGCAAGGGGTTCGACGTGCGGCGCGGAGAGCGGTCGTCCATCCCGCTGTGGCCGGTGCGGCTGAGGTCGTGGTCGGACTGTCGCCGGGCCACGGGCAGCGCCATCTCGGCGACCGGCAGCCCCGCCTCGTGCTGCACGCGCTGCAGCTGGCGCCCGAACGCCTCAGCGCTGACCGGGCGATCAGCGGGATCCTTGGCCATGGCGTGCTCGAGCACCGCGCACAGCTCGTCGGGAACACCGTGCCCGCGCAGGTCGGGGATGGGCTGGCCGGTGATCCGCAAGAATTGCGCGATGATCTCCTCGCCCTCACGCCGCTCGAACGCCGCGCGGCCCGCAATCACCGAGAACAGTGCCGCGGCGAGCCCGTAGATGTCCGACTGCGGGGTGGGCGGGCGCCCGTTGAGCACCTCGGGGGCGCTGTAGGACAGCGAGCCGGTGAACGCGCCCGTCGCCGTCTCGAAGCCGCCCTCGATGCGGGCGATGCCGAAGTCGGTGATCTGGGCTTCGCCGTAGTCCGACAACAGGATGTTCGCGGGCTTGACGTCGCGGTGCAGTGTGCCGACGCGGTGCGCGCTCTCCAGCGCCCCCGCCAGCCGCACGCCCAGCCGCGTGGCCTCCTCCCACGGGAGCGGCCCCTCGCGGCGCACGCGGACGGCGAGCGAGTCCAGCGACTGGAACGGCATCACGATGTAGGGCCTGCCGCTGTGGGTGACGCCCACCTGCAGTACGTCGACGACGTTGGGGTGCCCGGACAGACCGCCCATCGCGCGGCCCTCGCGGAAGAACCGCTCGCGGCTGACCGTGTCGAGGTCGGTGTGGAGCAGCTTGACCGCGACCGTCCGGTTGAGCGCCTCCTGGGTGCACCGGAACACGACCCCGAAGCCGCCGCGACCGACCTCGACGGCGTCGGTGAACCCGGCGCGCGCGAGGTCGATGACGATGGCGGGCCGCCCGCCCGCGGTGACACCCGGATCGGTCACGGCAATCAGCTGTCTTTCGGCGCGGCCGCGCGCACCTCGGCCAGCGTGATCGCCCCGCGCCGCAACGCCTCGTTGGCGAGCTTGGTGCGGCGCCGTTCGCCGTCGCCCGACACGCCGAACTTGTCGTAGAGCCGCAGGAGGTGCTGTTTGACGGCCGCCTCGCTGACCCACAGCGCCTGCGCGATCTGCCGGGTGGACGCGGGCTCGGTGAACATCTCCGGCCCGGTCATCGGCGTGAACAGCGCGATGAGAACATCGCGTTCCCGCGGCGTGAGCTGCGGGGGCGGCGCCTGGGCTTCGGTCATCCCCGGGTCGTCGGCCGTGCGGTCGGCCCGCAGGACGATGCGGGTACGGCCGATGCGCAGCTCGTCGCCTGCGCCGACCCTGGCCTCGCCCGAGACCCGGTTGCCGTTGACGAAGGTGCCGTTGCGCGAGCTGACGTCACGGATGCTCCATCCGCCGCCGAGCCTCTCGAGCACGGCGTGCACGCGGGAGACCTGACCGTCGTCACCCAGCACAATGTCGTTGCCCTCAGCTCGTCCGACCGTGATGCGGTCACCGCCGAGCGGCACCAGGTCGGCGCCTGCCGGACGCCACACCTCGAGGAACGCCGTCATCACACCCCCCTTCGCGCGGAACGGTAATCCAACCGGACTCCAGCAGACAGCATCGTTCGCCTTAGATATCGCTCGCACGCCTATGGGAGTTTCACGACCGCCACGGCGATACGGTTGACTCGTCACGAACAAGTGACGACCGCCACCCGCCCGGAAGGGCCACACCCAGGATAGCGGCCCTCAGTCGCTCAGCAGACCGGCCAACAATGTCGACACCGTATCGGCCTCGATCAGGAAGCCGTCGTGTCCATATGGCGAGTCGATCACCTTGAGGTCGTCGGCCCCCGGAATGCCCCCGACCAGCTCCTCCTGCTGCTCCAGCGGGTACAGCCGGTCGGACGAGACTCCGGCGACGAGCGTCCTGGCCGTGACCCTGGCCAGCCCGGCGGCGACACCACCGCGGCCCCTGCCGACGTCGTGCGCGTTCATCATCTCGGTCAGCCGCACGTAGGAACCCGCGTCGAAACGGCGGATGAGCTTGGTGGCGTGGTGGTCGAGATAGGACTCGACGGCGTAGCGCCCGCCGGTCGCGAGGTCCTCGCCGACCTGTGCGGCGCGGCCGAACCGCTGCGCCAGCTCGAA
Organism: uncultured Actinomycetota bacterium; assembly: GCA_963826705.1. Classification (GTDB taxonomy): domain Bacteria; phylum Actinomycetota; class Actinomycetes; order Mycobacteriales; family Pseudonocardiaceae; genus Pseudonocardia. The sequence continues at coordinate 77,350 of CAWGYF010000021.1, read as the reverse complement.
CGGGCTGCGGTAGCTCAGGTGCGCCATCCGCCGCGCGATGCCGAGACCGAGGTGGGGCCCCTGGCCGGGTGGGGCGTCGTGGTAGTCGCCGCCGCGCCAGTGCGGATCGGCCCTGATCGCCGCCAGCTGCGGCGCGCACCAGCCGATCTGGTCTGCCGAGGTCGCCGCCGGGCTCGCGAGCAGGAACAGCCGTTCGACCCGTCCTGGCTCGGTGGCCGCCCACTCGAGCGCGCGCATTCCGCCCATCGACCCGCCGACGACGCACGCCCACCGGGCTACGCCCAGCGCGTCGGCGAGAGCGGTCTCCGCCCGCACCGAGTCGCGGATCGAGACCAGGGGGAAACGGCTGCCCCATGTACGACCGTCCGGCGCGGTGGACGCGGGCCCGGTGCTGCCCTGACAACCGCCGATCACATTCGGGACGACGACGAACCAGCGCGCCGGATCCAGCGCACGGCCTGCCCCGACGACCGCGTTCCACCAACCCGGGGTCGGATGCCCCTCCTGGATCGGACCTGCGACGTGGCTGTCGCCGGTCAGCGCATGCAGGACGAGGACGGCGTTGGACGCGTCCGCGTTCAGCGTGCCCCACGTCTCATAGGCGATTGCGGCCGCGGGCAGCTCACCGCCCAGCTCCAGCTTCAGCGTCCCTCCGACGCTCACCCACTGCCGTCGACCCGGCGGGTCGCCCTCCCGCCACGCGCCCGTGGCGGGAGAGAGTGCCGTTCCGATCACCGTCATCGCGGCGAGCTCGACCCTGTGTCCTCATGCGCCCCTGGCCGCGCGGAACCCGGCGTCGAGATCACGTGCGAGACCGTAATCCGGCCGGAACGTGGGCACAACGCGGTGAGTCGCCCGCCCGCCCACGGCGAGTCGCCCGTCCTGACACGGTGAGTCGCCCGACCTGACACGGTGAGTCGCCCGCCCTGACACGGTGAGTCGCCCGTCCGCCCACGGCGAGTCGCCCGTCGCCCACGGCGAGTCGCCCGTCGCCCACGGCGAGTTGGCCGATTCGCCACGCGGGCAAACCCCCGTGCCGGGCACGACCCGGGCGCCGATCGAGCGGAGGGCGTGCAGCTACGGTGCCGGGGTGTTGGTGCTCCTCCCCCCGTCGGAGACGAAGCTCCACGGAGGCGGCTCGCCGCCGTTGCGACTCGACGCCCTCGCCCACCCCGAGCTGACCCCCGTGCGGGCGCAGCTGGTGGACGAGCTGGTGAAGCTCTCCGGCGACGTCGCGGCGGCTCGGGCTGCGCTCGGGCTTTCCGCGCACCAGGACGAGGAGATCACGCGCAACGCCCAGCTGTGGAGCTCACCGACGGCACCTGCGCTGCGGCGCTACACCGGCGTCCTCTACGACGCATTGGACGTCGGCTCGCTGCGCCGAGCGGACGCCATACGGGCGCGAAACCGCCTGGCCGTGGGCTCGGCATTGTTCGGGCTGCTCATGGCGGACGACCCCGTGCCCGCCTACCGACTGTCGGCTGGTTCGCAGCTGCCCGGACGCGGCACACTCGCCGCGACGTGGCGGCCTCTCCTGGCTCCTGCACTGACCGCGATCGCCGAGCGTGAGCTGGTGGTCGATCTGCGTTCGGGCTCGTACGCGGCGCTTGGCCGCGCGCCCGCCGCGGTGACCGTCACCGTCGTGACGGCCCAGCGCAACGTCGTCAGCCACTTCAACAAGGCGCACAAGGGCGTGCTCGCCCGCTTGCTCGCGAGCAGCCGGGCCGAGCCGTCCGACGCCGCGGCGGTGGCCGCCATCGCGCGGCGAGCGGGCATGCGCGTCGAGCGTCATGGGACCGCGCTGGAGATCGTCCTCCCCCCGACATGACGGGCTCGGCCTGGTCGCCGCCCCACTCAGTTGATCAGCGGCGCGTCGACCGTGATGAGGGGGCGGTCGGGGCGTGGTGAAACGGCGGACTCACCGGGGTGGGGTGGGCGACTCACCGGGGCGGGGTGGGCGACTCACCGGGGCGGGGTGGGCGACTCACCGGGGCGGGGTGGGCGACTCACCGGGGCGGGGCGGGAATTCGGTTGCGAGCCCATCGCGGCGCGGGCAAGGTGGCCGAGTCGAGCCGGGAGTTCCCGCGGATCGGGGAGGTGTGCGGAATGTCCATCGCTGTTCTGGACGGTTCCCGTCCCAACCCAGCCCCGCGCACCTGACCCTGCCGCGGGGCCCACCTCCAGGAGACCCCGCGTTGCGCAAGCACGATTCTTTTCCCGAACCCATCCGCAGGCGCCGCCGCCGTTTCGACGATGACGAAGACGAACAGCCGACCCGGCCCCATCCCTCGTTCGACCTTGCCGTGCTCGACGAGCGCGAAGGCGTCGAGGAGGACGGGCCGCCCGAGGGCGACCGCTGGTCCACGTGGGTCGGCGCCGACCACGGCCCCCACCCCCGACCCGCCTGGGTGATCACCGAGCATGCGGCGGTGGACACCGACCTCGGCGTGCTCAAGACGGGCAAGGAGGCCGACGTCCACCTCGTCGTACGCGCCGTCCCGGGCACCGGCCGCGCCGCGTTGATGGCCGCCAAGCGCTACCGCACCGCCGAGCACCGCATGTTCCACCGTGACGCGGGCTACCTCGAGGGCCGTCGGGTGCGGCGTTCCCGGGAGATGCGCGCGATGGCCACCCGCACGGCCTTCGGGCGCGACCTCCTCTCCGGGCAGTGGGCGGCTGCGGAGTTCGCGGCCCTCACGCTGCTCTGGCGGTCCGGGGTCCCAGTGCCCTACCCGGTGCAGCGGTTGGGCACCGAGCTGCTGATCGAGTACGTCGGCAGCGACGACGGGGTGGCCGCGCCGCGCCTGGCCCAGCTCCGCCCGAGCGTCGATCAGCTGTGCGATCTCTGGCAACAGCTCGTCGACGCACTGGTCGGGCTGGCGCGCCACGGGCTGGCGCACGGCGACCTCTCGGCCTACAACCTGCTCGTCCACGACGGCAGGCTGGTGGTGATCGACCTGCCGCAGGTCGTCGACGTCGTCGGCAACCCGAACGGGCCGGAGTTCCTCGCCCGCGACGTGCGCCGCGTCGGCGAGTGGTTCACCGCGCGGGGGCTGCCGCCCGAGGTCGGCGATCCCGAGACGCTGCTCAAGGAGCTGCGGGCCGAGATCCTGGCCCCGTGACCCAGCCTCGTGCGCGGAGGTGAACCAGCCCTGTGCGCGGAAAAGGTCGCCCTGGCGACCTTTCCGCGCGCAGGCGCTCCTGGCCGTGGGCTTAGAGGGTCCGGCAGTTGACGGTTGGCTCGCATGATCGGCGAGAGTGGTGCCACAGGGGCGCTGGTGTGCCAGTGGCACCACTGCTGGCGATCACGGGCTCAACCGATGGGGTGATCAGCCTCGCCTCCGTCACGCCGCCGTGGCCGGGCCACGTCCGCATCGCAGCAGGGTGACACTGCTCCGACCCAGTCGCAGCAGGGCCACCCTGCTGCGCACCCGCGCCGCTGCCGGCCTCGCCCCGCGGGAGCCGCCGCGCCCGCCGGGGCCCACCGCGCCCACCTGCCCGCGGCCTCACCGACCACCCCGGCCCAGTCGCACCCCGCAACGGCACCTAATGGGAGCAGGCCGCGCGCAGGCCGCGCGCGGGGTGCGAGACATCCCGGCGGTGTGCGAAGTCGACCTGGGCGGGGTGCGACGTCACCCCGCGGCGTGCGCAGTCGGCCGGGGCGGGGCCACCTCAGCCAGCGGTGTGCGAAGTCGACCTGGGCGGGGTGCGACGTCACCCCGCGGCGTGCGCAGTCGACCGGGCCGGGCGCCGGACGGAGTCTCGTCCGGGCGCGACCTCACCCCCGGGGGAGCTGACCTCGGCCCCGCCTGCCCGGGCTGATCTGCGCCATCCGCACACCGCCACCCTGCCCAGCCCACCCCAGCGCGGCGCGCGGCGATCTCGGCGCGGGCCGCGACCACCCACCGAAACCCGAAACGTCAGCTCCACCCCACCCGAGCCACTTCGCAGACCTTCATGGCCCTGGCGGCCGCCCGTGGAGGGATGAAACTGGGGATCCCTGACTCTCGAGGACTGCGGCCGGTGTGCCCGGTCAGCCCGTCCCCCGACGCCGCAGTTACGCCCAGCCGCGCCGCCGGTCCCGTTCGCCCGTCCCGACGTTGCTTTCCGGTCAGACCGCACCCACACCTCGCAGACTCCACAGACCCTGCGAAGCGACAGCGGACTCTGCGAGAACCCAGTCACGCCACACGTGCCTCATGTGCCGGGCGCTCTTATGCGAGCCCGAGCACGGACAAGGCGACCCGGGCCGCCTCACCGCCCGCCTCTTCCGCGACGGCGAGTGCACGCGGCACGTCGAGGTCGTCGAGCAGTGCGGCCGTGACATCGCCTGCGGCAGGGGTGTTCGTGTCGAGCGCCCCCCGCGCGGCTGCGCCGTAGAGCCGCTCCAGCCGGGCCGTCGCGGCGTCGAGCGCCGCAGGGTCGTACTGCCACGGCTGCGCCCACGGCCGCTCGACCAGCATCAGCCGCACCGCGGCGGCCGGGTGCTTGGCCAGCAGGTCGGACACCAGCACGAGGTTTCCGGTGCTCTTGGCCATCTTCGCGCCGTCGAGCTGCACGGTGCCGACATGCAGCCAGGTGCGCGCGAACGGCGTGACACCGGTGACGGCCTCGGCCATCGCCGCCTCGTATGTGTGGTGCGGGTACCGCAGGTCGGCGCCGCCGACGTGCAGGTCGAGCGCGGGTCCGAGCGTCGTCAACGCCATCGCCGCGCACTCGGCGTGCCAGCCGGGCCGTCCGTCGCCCCAGGGGCTCGGCCACGCCACCTCGCCCGCGTTCGCGCGGCGCCACACGGGGACGTCGGCAGGGTGCTCTGCGTGCGGGTCGGGATACTGCCCGAACTCGGCGGCCAGCGCGGCCGCGGCGGCGTCGTCCAGGCCCGCACGCGCGGCCAGCTCGCCGCCGCGGAACCAGACCGTGCCGTTGAGCTCGTAGGCCGCGCCCACCGCGAGCAGCGCCGCCGCGAGCGTGACGACTTGGGCGACGTGCGAGCGGGCCCGCGGCTCGTGCGTGGGCCTGCGGACGCCGAGCGCGGCCATGTCGCGGTCGAACCGGAACTGCTGCACCGCGGCGAAGCTGTCCGCCCGGGAGCCGGAACGGGCCGCCGCCGCGTCCAGGACGTCGTCGACATCGGTGACGTTCCGGCACACCTCCACCTCGACGCCCAGGTGGCGCAGCACCCGCACGGCGACGTCGGCCCAGACGAACGTGGCGGCGTGCCCGAGATGGGTCGTGTCGTAGGGGGTGATCCCGCAGACGTACACCCGCGCCCGTCCGACGACCGGCAGCGGCCTCCCGCCGACCTGCAGCATCACCGTCTCGCCGCCCGGCGCGCCGCCCGACGCAGCTGGATCATGCGCACACCCGCGGGCACGGCCACCAGCAGCAGCCCGGCAATGGCAGCAAGCAGCAGCGCGACGCCGATCGGCAACGAGCCGCCGAAACCCAGGAAGGCGATTCGCACCGGCTCGGGGTTCTGCAGGATGAACACGAGCAGGAAGATCAGCACGACCGACGAGAACACCAACCCCGTCCACAGGCCGCCCGTGCGGCTGCGGCCCACGACCGGCGGGGCAGGCACCGGCTGTGCGGTCGGCACGGTCGGCGCCTCGGGGCGGGCCTGGACCACGGGCAGGCCGGGGTCGGTGGCAGGCCCGTCGACGTCCGCGGGCCGCAGCTTGGGGTGGGTGGCCGGGTCGGCGTGCGGATCGGCGGGCCCGACACGGCCGTACGCGGGGGTCTCCCTGGCCTGTGGCGGCCCCGGCATGGGCAGCGCCCTCGTCGGATCCTCGCTCATCAAACGTCCCCTTGCCCGTGTTGCGCCCCTGCTGCCCGGAGTATCCCGCACCGGCGTCCGGGTGGTCGATCAGGCGCGGTCTCGGCGCATCGGCATGTGGGCCACACCGTCCCAGTCGTAGGCGGGCCCGGCCGGGACGAAGCCGTAGCCACGGTAGAGGCCGGTCAGGTGCTCCTGAGCGTCCAGGACGGCGGGGTCGTCGCCGACCTCGGCCAACGCAGCCTCCATCAGCTGCTTCCCCAGACCGCGCCCGCGGACCGAGCGCGCCGTGCACACCCGACCGATCCGGTACTCCCCGCCCTGCTCGGCGAGCAGGCGCAGGCAACCGAGCATCGGCGCGCCCCACCCGTCACCGGAAAGCCAGTAGTGCCGAGCGCCGTCCTCGAGATCTCGACCGTCCAGCTCGCCGTACGGGCAGGCCTGCTCGACGACAAACACGTCGACCCGCAACCGCAGCAGCTCATACAGCGTGCGGGTGTCGAGATCAGCCGCCCACGCCCGGTGGACCGTGGCGGACAACACCTCGCTGCTCACTCGCCCTTGCTACCAGATCGACGCGGTGAACGCTCGGGTCAGACCATGCCTTCCCACCACAAGGGAGCCAGCTCGCCGTGCGCGACGAGCACCGCGGGCCCGTGCAGGGTCGTGGTGGTCTCGTCGACCGTGACGCGCAACCCACCGCCCGGCGTGTCGACCACGACCGTGCCTGCCGCCCGACCCGCGTGCCGCAGCGCGGCGACGACCGCGGCCACAGTGCCCGTGCCGCACGAGCGGGTCTCCCCGACCCCGCGTTCGTGGACGCGCATGGCGATGCGGTCGCGCACAATCGGCGACACGAACTCGACGTTCACCCCGTGCGGGAACTGCGCCGGATCGTGCCCCGGCGGTCGGGTCAGATCCAGCGACCCGACTGGGACGTCGGTGACGCACGCGAGATGCGGGTTGCCGACGTTGACCGCAATGCCGGGGAACGGGCGGCCGTCGACGCTCGCGGTGGCATCGCCGCCGATCCGCACCGGACCCATGTCGACCGAGACCTCGTCGTCCTTGACGTGAACGCTGCGCACCCCACCCCGGGTGCCCAGCAGCAGCTCACCCTCTGGCAACCACCCCCGGTAGGCGAGGTAGCGGGCGAAGACGCGAACGCCGTTGCCGCACATCTCGGCGACGCTGCCATCGGCGTTGCGGTAGTCCATGAACCACTCGACGCCGTCCGCGGGCATCGGTCCTTCGGCGAGCGCGTCCCAACGCACGACGCGGAGCACCCCGTCGGCGCCGAGGCCGCGGCGTCGGTCACACAATGCGGCGACCCGGCTCGGGGTCAGGTCGAGATTCCCGTCGGGATCGGGCAGGAGGATGAAGTCGTTTTCGGTGCCGTGGCCCTTGCTGAACTGCACGGACCTCAGGGTACCGAGGCGCTGATCGCGCGACGGGCGCGGCCGAGCACATCGGAGCATCCGGCGTCCAACCACACGATTCGCTTGTCGCGGCGAAACCACGACCGCTGCCTGCGCACGAACCGGCGGGTCGCCGCAACGGTGTCCGCCGCGGCGCTCGACTGGTCGCCCATGCCGTCCAACGCGGCGAGCACCTGTTGGTAGCCCAGCGCGCGGGACGCCGTCGGGCCCTCCCGCAGTCCGGGCAGCAGCCCCCGGGTCTCCGCGACGAGTCCCGACGCGAACATTCGCGCCACCCGACGCGCAACGCGCACGTCAAGCTCCTCTGTGGAGCGGTCGACCCCGAGCAGCACGGCGTCATAGCGCGGGGCGGCGGCTGCGGGCAGGCGCGCGGTGAACGGGCGGCCGGTCAGCGCGATGACCTCCAGCGCGCGCACGATCCGCCGTCCGTTGGTGGGAAGGATGGCGGCGGCCGCGGCCGGGTCGGCGGCGGCCAGCCGGGTGTGCAACGCCGACGGGCCGTGCCGGTCGAGCTCGGCCGCGAGCTCGGCGCGCAGGGCGGGGTCGGTGCCGGGGAACTCGAGCTCGTCGATGACGGCCTGCACGTAGAGACCGGAGCCGCCCACCAGCACCGGGGTCCGGCCTGCTGCCAAGACCATCTCGACGGCCGCGCGGGCAGCGCGCTGGTAGGCGGCGACCGACGCGGTCTCGGCGACGTCGAGGACGTCCAGCAGGTGATGCGGCACCTCCGCGCGCTCGGCGGGCGTCGGCTTGGCTGTGCCCACGTCCAGCCCGCGGTAGAGCTGCATCGCGTCGGCGTTGACCACCTCGCCGTCGTAGGCGTGGGCGAGCGCGACACCCAGGTCGGACTTGCCGGTGGCCGTCGGGCCGACGACGGCGATCAGCCGCATCGCTCCCACACCGCCACGTGGTACGCGACGCCGAACGGCATGGACGAGTGCAGCAGCTCGCCCCGCCACGACCCACCACGCGCCGCAGCAGCCAACACCTGCCACGGCGCACGCCCGGAGGCCCACAGCCGCACGGCGAGGTCCGGGTCGAGGGCGGCGAGGGCGTCGGGATCCGCGTCGCGCAGTGCGGCGGCGACGGCGTCGTCGAACGGCCCCGCGCGCTCGTCGAAATAGCCGGGCGCCTTCTCGGTGTGCTTCGCCGAGCCGTCGCCGACGACCAGCAGCCCGGCCCGTTCCTCGGCCAGCGCGGCGCCGAGGGCGGCACAGTCGTCGGGGGAGCAGTCGGGAGCAACGAGCTCGCCCCTGACCGTCACGTCCAGTCCGTCGCGCGCCCAGCCTGCCACCAGCAGCGCAAGCGGCAGCTCGGGATCGACCGGCCCGGCCGCGTCGGGCGCCAGTCCGACCACAACGTCGGCACCGAACCCGACGAAGCTCCCCCGCGCGTCCGAAGACACCGTCCGCCTGCCGCCGACGTCCGCGCCGACCGCGATCCACGCGTGCGCTGCGGCACCCAGCCGCCCAGCGGCCTCCCGACAGGCCGCGCGCAACGCCGCGGTTTCGGCGGCCGCACCGGTGGCCAGCTCGGTGACGAGCAGCGGCGGCTCGGGCAGCACCACGACCATCGACAGCACGGCCGAAGGCTAGGCCGCGTCCCGCGGACCATGAGCGACGGGCTTAGTGGTCCAGACGGCGTACTCGAGACGCCCGACAGCGCAGCCGGGGGGCTGGGCACTACCGGCCGTGGACGCGGGCCCTGCGGCCGACCCGCCCCGATCTCCCGCCTCTCGCCGCCGCCGACACCGCAGACGCGGCCGACGCGGCGCGGACGCGGCGCGGACGCGGCGCGGATGCGGATGCGGATGCGGACGCGGACGCGGACGCGGACGCGGACGCCATGATCGCCAGGAATGGTGTCAGGCGAGCACCGCCGCACCCGTGCCACCACTTCTGACAATCACGGAGGCCATGATCACCACAAGTGGTGCCTATGGTTGCACCGGTGCAGCTGAGACACCACTTCTGAGGATCAGTGGTCGGGTCGGCGTGGCTGGGATCACCCGCCACCGACGCGCAGCGGACGACGCCGACGCCATGATCGCCAGGAATGGTGTGGGGCGTGCACCGCCGCACCCGTGCCGCCACTTATGACGATCACGGAGGCCATGGTGCAGCTGAGACACCACTTCTGAGGATCAATGGTCGGGTCGGCCGTGGCTGAGATCACCCGCCACCGACGCGCGGGCCCTGCGGCCCGCCCCGCCTCGCGTCGCCCCGCCTCGTCCCGCCTCGCCCCGCCTCGCCTCGCCCCGCCTCGCCGCCGACGCCGACGCCGACGCCGACGCCGAGATCACCGCCTGTGGTGTCAGACGTGCACCGCCACACCCGTTGGTACCACTTCTGTGGATCACATGGGCCATGATCACCGCGAATGGTTTCAAGCGTGCACCGCTGGTTGTCCCGCCTTCACTGATCGTCGGCCTGCGACGTGCGGCTCGGCGACCAGCGCGGGCCGCTGGGCCGCGCAGCCCAGTCGGGGCGTTCCGCTGCGCGGCCGGACCTGTTTGAATCGCCGCACGGCCGATCTCATCGAGATGACCGTTGTGCACGGCTCCGCCTCCGGGCGGGGCGCCCGCCCACGGGGCTGGCCGGATCGCGAGGAGGACCAGGTGTCGGATCAGGAGCAACGGAGCTACACGGCCGAGGACACAGCGGACGTCACCGAGAACACGGGCGCTCACCCGGCAGATCTCGAAGCGCTGGCTCAGCGGACCACCCCCACTACGTCCGGCACCGACACCTCCAACGCCGAGACCTCCGACACCGGCACCTCCGACGCCCAGACTCCCGACGCCCAGACTCCCGACCCCGAGAACCCCGCCCCGGCCGACCTTGACGCAGCCGTCGACCACGCGGCGGCGAGCAGTGCCGGAGCCAGCCCGGGCCCCGCTGAGTCAGGCAGCGGACAGCGCGTCGACGGCATCGCCGCCTCGCCCCCGCAGGCCGCTTCCCCCACGGACGTCGCCCAGCCCGGTCAACCCACTGACGCCACCCCGGAACCGGGCCCACCGGCCGACGCCGCTCCCGAGCCCGCTCAGCAGGTGGAACCCGCGCCCGAGCCCGTGGCGACACCCGCCGCGCCCGAGGCCACCTCCGTGGACACCACCCCCGAACCCGCCCAGGCAGTGGAACCCGCGGCCGAGCCCGTCGCGACACCCGCCGCGGCCGAGCCCGCGGCCACACCCGCCACGCCCCAGCCCACCGCGACGGACACCCCGCCCGAGCCCGCTCAGCAGGTGGAACCCGCGCCCGAGCCCGTGGCGACACCCGCCGCGGCCGAACCCACCTCCGTGGACACGCCGCCCGAGCCCGCTCGGCAGGTAGAACCCACGCCCAAGCCCGCGGCGGCACCCGCCGCGCCCGAACCCACCGCCGTGGACACCACGCCCGAGCCCGCTCAGCAGTAGAACCCGCGGCCGAGCCCGCGGCCACACCCGCCGCGCCCGAACCCACCGCCCTGGACACCCTCCCAGCCTCTCGCAGGAGACCCACGCCCAGCCGCAGCGGCAACCGCCGACGCGCCCGAACCCACGCCGAGACACCCGCCCGAGCCCGCCAGGCAGCGGAGCCCGCGGCCACACCCGCCGCGCCCGAACCCACCGCCGTGGACACCGCTCCCGAGCCCGCTCGGCAGGTAGAACCCACGCCCGAGCCGGAGGCGGCAGCCGCCGACGCGCCCGAACCTACCTCCGTGGACACCCCGCCCGAGCCCCCCCAGGCAGCAGAACCCGCGGCCGAGCCCGCGGCCACACCCGCCACGCCCGAACCCACCACCCTGGACGCCCCACCCGAGCCCGCCGAGTCGGCCGAGCCCTCGGCCGAGCCTGCTGTGGCCGAACCGGCCCCGGCGACCGACGCGCCCCGGCCCTCCCCGGCGGGCGCCCCTCATCCCGCGCCGCCTGCGGGCGGTTCGCCCCGGCCTGCGCGGCCCGGCACCCTGCCGCGTCCCACTCCGCCCCGGGGCAACGGCCCCCGCTCCCAGCGCCCTGCGGGCCCGGGTCCCCGCCCGGCGGCCGTGGAGGCTCAGGCCGTGGCGCCGTCGCCGGTCGCGTCGGCCAGTGCGAACCCGACGCGGTGGGGACGGATCGACGCCGAGGGCGTGATCTACGTCGTCGCCGAGGACGGCGAGCGCATGGTCGGGTCGTGGCAGGCGGGGGCGCCCGACGAGGGGCTCGCCCACTTCGCCCGCCGTTTCGACGACATGGCCACTGAGGTCGAACTCCTGTTCCACCGCCTCACCGCGGGCGGCGACCCCAAGCACGCCCTCGGGTCGGCTCGCACGATCCGCGACAGCCTCGCCGACGCCGCAGCCGTCGGTGACCTCGCGGGGCTGCGGGCCCGCATCGACGAGCTGGTCGGGCACGCCGAAGCGGCCGTCGCGGCAGCCAGGGCCGCCCGCGACGCCGAGCGCGCCGCCGCCGTCACGCGCAAGGAGGAGCTAGCCGCGGAGGCGGAGGCGCTCGCCGCGGAAGCTACCCAGTGGAAGCAGGCGGGCGATCGCTTCAAGGCGATCCTCGACGAGTGGCGCACGATCCGCGGCATCGAACGCAAGACCGACGAGCAGCTCTGGAAGCGCTTCTCCCGCGCCCGCGAGGCCTTCAACCGGCGCCGGGGATCACACTTCGCCGATCTCGACCGGCAACGCGCAGGGGCCCGCCACCGGAAGGAGGAGCTGGCCGAAGAGGCCGAGAAGCTGGCCGACTCCGACGACTGGGGCCCCACCGCGGCCCGGTTCCGCGACCTCATGACCGAGTGGAAGGGCGCGGGCCGCGCCCACAAGGACGCCGACGACGCACTCTGGCAGCGGTTCCGCACCGCACAGGACGCCTTCTTCGCGCGCAGGTCGCAGTCGTTCGCCGACCGCGACGCCGAGTTCAGCGCCAACGCCGAGGCCAAGAAGGCGCTGCTCACCGAGGCCGAGCGGATCGCCACCTCGGACGCGGCAGGCGCGCGCGCGGCGCTGCGTGCCATCCAGGAACGCTGGGAGGAGATCGGCAAGGTCCCCCGCGACGACATCCGCCCGCTAGAGGCCCGGCTGCGGGCGGTCGAGGAGCGGGTGCGCGACGCCGCCGACCGCCAGTGGCATCGCGCCGACCCCGAAGCCGAGGCCAGGGTCGCCCAGTTCCGTGAGCGCATCGCCCACTTCGAGGCCCAGGCCGCGAAGGCCCGCGCCGCGGGCGACGCCAAGCGCGCCGCTGCGGCCGACGCCCAGGCCGCGCAGTGGCGGGAGTGGCTCGACACCGCGGAGCAAGCCGTCCAGCACCGCTGACGCGCCCGGCCGACCGCCGACACAGCCCGCTGACACACACCCCGTGGGGCTCACACACACGTCCCACAGTGTGTGCGAGCCCGGCACGATGTGTGCGAGCCCGGCACGGGGTGTGCGCCAGGGATCAGCCCCGCTTGCCTGCGATGCGCACCCAGCAGGCCGTCAGCACGATCACCGCGGCCACGGCGAGCACCATCCCGATCCCCGGACCGGTGCCGCCGGTGAGCACTCCCGTCTGCCGCGACCAGATCGCCCACAGGCCATTGATGATCGAGATCCCGCAGCCGACGGCGGTGAGCAACGCCAGCGGCCACCACCGGAGCGCCATCGCGAGCGAGGACGCGACCAGGCCGAAGCCCAGCGACGTGTAGGTGAACAGCTGCGGCAGCGCCCCGAACGTGCGCGTGCCCGCCAGGATCTCCCAGCCCAGCGCGTCGCCGGTCCACGGGAGCACCAACGACAGCATCAACACGAGCGTCGCGGCGGTGACGCCCATCGAGTAGCCGCCTGGATCGATGCGCAGCTCGACGTGGCGCTCCATTCCCGCCAGCTGGCTGTTGAGCTCTCTCAGCTCCTTGGGCACCTCGCGCTCCACCCTGTTCGCTCCTTCTCCCCCGGCCGTCATGCGCCCCTCACCCCGCAATCCCACAGGCGGAAGCAGGCTTCGGCAACCGGGCGGGCGCGCCGAACCCCGGCAGGCCCAGCCCCGTGCCGCGTGGTCGCCCCGCCGCGTCGCCCGCCGGTGTGCGGCGGTGTGCGAGCAGTGGGCCGTCCGCGACGAGGTGGTGGGGCGCCCCGTAGGTCACGACGGTCGCCACGACGTCCCCTGGTCGGATCGCCGCGTCGCCGGGAGCGAAGTGCACGAGGCGACCGTCGCGGGCCCGCCCCGACAACCGCCGGGTCGCGCCGTCCTTGCGGCCCTCCCCCGTGGACACCAGCACTTCGACGACGCGGCCCTCCCACGCCCGGTTGCCCGCCCAGGAGATCTCCTCCTGCAGGGCGACGAGCCGCTCGTAGCGCTCCTGCACAACGGCCTTCGGCACCTGGTCGGGCAGCGTCGCCGCGGGGGTGCCGGGCCGCGGCGAGTACTGGAAGGTGAACGCGCTCGCGAACCGCGCGGCGCGCACGACATCGAGCGTGGCGGTGAAGTCGGCCTCGGTCTCGCCGGGGAATCCGACGATGATGTCCGTGGTGATCGCCGCATCGGGCAGCGCCGCGCGCACCTCGTCGATGATGGCGAGGTAGCGCGCCGACCGGTACGAGCGCCGCATCCGGCGCAGCACGTCGTCCGACCCGGACTGCAGGGGCATGTGCAGCTGGGGGCAGACGTTCGGAGTGTCGGCCATCGCGGCGATGACGTCGGAGGTGAAGTCGCGCGGGTGCGGCGAGGTGAAGCGCACGCGCTCGAGACCATCGATGTCGCCGCAGGCGCGCAGGAGCTTCGCGAACGCGCCGCGGTCGCCGAACTCCACCCCGTAGGCGTTGACGTTCTGGCCGAGCAGCGTCACCTCGAGCACCCCGTCGGCGGCGAGCGCCGCCACCTCGGCCAGCACGTCGCCGGGCCGCCGGTCGCGCTCGGTGCCGCGCAGGGCAGGGACGATGCAGAAGGTGCAGGTGTTGTTGCAACCCACCGAGACCGACACCCAGCCGGAGTAGGCCGACTCGCGCCGCGCAGGCAGCGTGGACGGGAAGACCTCGAGCGCCTCGGCGATCTCCACCTGCGCGGCGGCGTTGTGTCGCGCACGCTCCAGCAGCACCGGCAGCGCGTGCACGTTGTGGGTGCCGAAGACGACGTCCACCCACGGCGCCCTGCGGACGATCTCGGCACGGTCTTTCTGGGCGAGGCAGCCGCCGACCGCGATCTGCATGCCCGGCCTGGCGTCCTTCGCCGGACGCAGGTGGCCCAGGTTGCCGTAGAGCCGGTTGTCGGCGTTCTCCCGCACCGCGCAGGTGTTGAGCACGACGACGTCGGCCTCGCCGTCCCCGGCGGGCACGTATCCTGCGGCCTCCAGAAGCCCGGCCATCCGCTCGGAGTCGTGCACGTTCATCTGGCACCCGTAGGTGCGGACGGTGTAACTGCGGGCCACCTCACGAGGGTAGGCGCCATCGGCTCGACCGCGCCGCGCGGGCAGGGCACGATGCGTCAATGGTTGAGCGCCGCGTGACCCGTCGCGCCGTCGTAGGCGGTCTGGGTGGCCTCGGGCTGCTCGCCGCGCTCCCCGCGTGCTCGTCGTCCTACGCCGACCTCCATCTGAGCGTGGCGACCGGTCCCCGCTCTGGGGTCTACTACACCCTGGGCGGGGCGCTGGCGGCGGCGTGGCGTGACGCGCTGGGCATGCGCGAGCTGCCTGTCGTCACCTCCACCGACGGTTCGATCAACAACCTGCAGCTGCTGGCCGACCGCAAGGCCGACGTCGCGTTCAACCAGATCGACACCGCCGCCGACCGGCTCGCGCACACCGCGCCCGCCGATCCGCGCAGCCTCCGTGCGCTCGCCCGCATCTACGACGACTTCGTGCACGTCGTGGTGCGGGCGGACACACCGGCGACGTCGCTCGCCGCGCTGCGCGGGCTGCGGGTCGCGCTCGGGAGCCCCGGTTCCGGTGTGCTGTTCATGGCCCAGCGGGTGCTCCAGGCGCTGGGGCTGTCCCCCGAGAGGGACCTGCACGCCGTCCACCTTGGACTCGACGAGTCGGTCGCGGCGCTGGCCAAGGGCACCATCGACGCGTTCTTCTGGTCCGGCGGCCTGCCGACGCCCGCTGTGACCGATCTTGCGATGCGTACGCCGATCCGGCTGATCAACCTGCAGGAGGACCTCGCACCCATCCATGCTGCCTACCCCGAGTACGCGCCGGGCACCGTCCCCGTCGGCACCTACCGCCTCACCCAGCCGGTGACGACGCTGCTGGTGCACAACGTCCTTCTGGTGCGCGCGGAGATGCCGGACGAGATCGCGCACGGGCTGGTGGCGGCGCTGTTCACGCGGCAGGAGCAGATCGCCCAGTCCAGCCCCAACGCCCTCACCATCGACATGCGCGCCGCCATCGGCACCGAGCCGATCCCCCTGCACCCCGGCGCCGAACGCTGGTTCCGCGAGGCTGAACGTTGATCAGCACGGACGTGACATAGCGGCCACATGTGGCCCTCATGTCACTGAACTGGCGATCATCGCTCGGACCCCGTCGATCTCGTCGGACATCCGGCTCATCGCCGCGACGAAGAACGTGTCGGCCATCTGGCCGAGCGGGTGGAGCTGGCCCAGCAACTCCAACATCACCAACCCGTGCATCCGTGCGCGCTGCTCAATGAGGTAGGTGAGCGCGCCCATGGGCAGCGGAATGTCGGCGTCGGTCAGCTCGGCGAGCGCCTCGCCGCCAGGTGGGAGCGGGATCGCCACGAGCTCTTCGGGTGTCCAGCCGTCGTATACGACGTCGATGAACGGGGCAGCCAGACGCAGGGCCGCACTCCCGCTCTCCGATGCGGGGCCGGGATCGAACCCGGGCACCGGAGTGCCGTAGAGCAGCAGGAACGCGGAGGTGTTCGCGAGCGCCCAGTTCCGGAACGCGGACGTCGCAGCGATCCGGCGCTCCACCGGTCGCCGCCCGCGCGACGCTGCGGCTGCGGCGTCGACGGCGTCGGCCAGCGCGTGGTGTGACTCCGTGACCAGCGCGTTGAGCAGGGCGTCGCGGCTGTCGAAGTAGTGGTAGAGCGACTGGACGGTCATGCCGACGGCCCTCGCCACCGCGCGCAGTGACAGCCCGCCGGTGCCTGCCGTCGCCAACTGCTCCAGCGCCGCGGCCTTGATCTCGGCGACGGTCTCGGCGCGCCGCCGTTCGCGCACGGAACCTCCAGCTAACATCGACAGTTCTCCTTGACAGTGTTAGGTACTCGTCGCAATACTGACGCTGCTCGTGAAGACTAACACTGTCAGGGGGAGTCCCGATGGCCACGCTTCTGTCCGACGCCCGCCGGGGCCACCCCGGCCTCTTCTGGTTCGCCGCCGCGATGGCGGCGCTCACCCTCGTCACGATCGGCCTCGCCGCCGCGGACCACCGGACGCTGCTCGGCGTGCCGCTCTGGTTCAAGCCGATGAAGTTCGCCATCTCGCTGACCCTCTACGCGTTCGCGCTGGCCTGGATGCTGGGCCAGCTGCGCGAGCGGGCGCTGCGCCGCACCGGCTGGCTGATCGTCGCCGGGGTGACCCTGGAGATGGTGATCATCGTCGGGCAGGCGGCCCGCGGCGTGCGATCCCACTTCAACGGCGACACCACGTTCGACGTCATCCTCTTCGCCGTCATGGGCGTGACGATCACGCTGGTCTGGCTCGCGACCCTGGCCATCGCGCTGCGGTTCCTGCGCGAGCCGGGCCGCGACCGCGCGATGGCGCTCGCCATTCGGCTGGGCCTGCTGGTCTCGCTGGTCGGGATGGCGGTCGGGTTCGTCATGACGGCGGTCGGGTCGCACGCGGTCGGGGTGCCCGACGGCGGTCCCGGCCTGCCTTTCGTCGGCTGGAGCACGGCCGGTGGCGACCTGCGCGTGAGCCACTTCGTCGGCCTCCACGCCCTTCAGGTGCTGCCTCTGCTGGCCGCGCTCGTTGCCCGAGCGGGCCTTTCTGAGGCGGGCAGGGTCCGCGCAGTGGTGTCGGTGGCCGCGGGCTACCTCGGCCTGGTGCTGCTGCTGACCTGGCAGGCGCTGCGGGGCCAACCGCTGCTCGCACCGGACGCGCTGACGATCGTCGGGCTCGCGGTGATCGTGCTCGGCACGGCAGCAGGCGTGGTGGCGCCACTGCGCCGCCACCTGGCCACCTCATGACCCTGCTCTCACCGCTGGGCTTCCTGGGCAACCTGCTGGTGCCCATCCCTGTCCGGCCACCGGCGGGGTAGCCGCGCCGCAACGCGCAGGCCGCCGCCGCGCGGGGACGACAGCCGCAGCTGGCCGCCCGCGAGCTCGACGGTGCGCGCGGCGATCGCCAGGCCCAGCCCCGAACCGTCGACGCTGCTCTGCGCGGGGCTGCGCCAGAACCGGTCGGTCGCGCGATCCAGCTCGTCGGGCGGGATGCCGGGGCCGGTGTCGCGCACCGAGATCTCGACGTCGTGGTCGGTCGCGTCGAGCGTCACGGTGACCGCGCCGCCGCGCGGAGTGAACTTGACGGCGTTGTCCAGCACGGCGTCCAGCAGCGTCTCGATCGCCCCCGCCGTCGCCGTCACGGCCAGCCCGTGCGGGCCCTCCCGGCGCAGCCGCAGCCCGGAATGCTCGGCCAACGGGCGCCACGCCTCGATCCGGTCGTCGACGCCCGCGTCCACGTCGAGCGGGACGAGGGGGGCGGTGCGCTCGGCCCTGGCCAGCGCAAGCAGGCCGTCGAGCAAGGTGGAGAGCCGCTCGGCCTCCTCCAGCGCCGCGACGTGGTCCTCCTCGGCCACGGCGTCGACGTGCCCGTCGAGGTTGGACAGCCGCAGTCGGAGCGCGGTGAGCGGGTTGCGCAGCTGGTGGCTGGCGTCGGCGACGAACGCGCGCTGCGCGCCGTAGGCCTGCGCGACCGTCTCGGCCATCCGGTCGAACGACGCGGACAGCCGCCGCAGCTCAGGGGGCCCGGTGCCGTCGGCGACGGGATCAGGTGCGCCGCCTGCCAGCACCGCCGACGCGACCCGGCCCGTGCCCTCGTCGAGCCGCCGGACAGGACGCAGGATCCAGCGCACGATCGGGAGCGCGACGAGCACCGCCAACGTGAGCGCGAGCAGCACCGCCGCCAGGACGATCAGCCAGACCCGCAGCTCGTAGGCGCGCAGGTCGTCGGTCGGCGCCACGGTGACGGCCGCGCCGCGCACCTCGGTGTCGACCAGCACGGGTTCGGCGATGACGAAGGGCCGGTCGTCCCAGGGCCACCGCAGCGGGTAGACCTCCGAGCGGCGGTTGGCCAGCGCGAGCGCCACCCGTTCCCGGCCAGCCGCGTCGAGGGTCGGAGGGTAGGTGCGCGAGGTGGCGACCTGCGTGCCGTAGCGGTCGACCACCATCGCCGCCACGCCGTAGACCTCGTCGAAGCGCTGCAGATCTGCGGTCAACCCCGACGTGTCGGCCTGGGTGACCGGACGCTCGGCGAGCGAGGCGTAGAAGATCGTGTCGGAGAGCTGCTGGGTGAACAGCTGTGACTGCCGCGCCTGCGAGGTCGTCAGCGCCAGCGGAACGCCCAGCCCGATCGCCAGCAGACCCACCAGGACCAGCACGATCACCAGCAGCCGGGTGCGCATGGGTCACTCGTCCCCGGCGCCCGCGTCGGGCAGATCCAGCCGGTAGCCGACGCCGCGCACGGTCTGCACGAGCTCGGGGCGGCCCAGCTTGGTGCGCAGGGTGGCGACGTGCACGTCGAGCGTGCGGTTCGCCCCGGCCCAGGTGCGTCCCCAGACCTCGGCGACGATCCGGCTGCGCGTGCACACCGCGCCCCGTGAGGTGGCGAGCATGCCGAGCACCTGGAACTCCTTGCGGGTGAGGGTGACGGGCTTGCCCCCGACGGTGACGGTGTGGCGCTCGAGGTCGACCGCGACGTCGTCGACCACCACGACGTCGCCCGTCGCCGAGCCCGGTCCCGGCCGCCGCCGCCGGTATACCGCGTGCACCCGGGCCAGCAGCTCGCCGATATCGTAGGGCTTGACGAGGTAGTCGTCGGCGCCGGAGTGCAGCCCCAGTATCCGGTCGTCGACCTCCCCCCGCGCGGAGACGACGATCACCGGCACCTCGCTGACCTCCCGGATCGCCCGGCAGACGTCCACGCCGTCGATGTCGGGCAGGCCGAGGTCGAGCAGCACGACATCGACGCCGCCCAGGTGTTCGACGGCGCCGCGGCCGTTGGCCAGCCGGGTGGTGGTGATGCCGTGGCGATGCAGCGCAGGCCGCAGCGCCGCCGCGATGCGGTCGTCGTCCTCCACAAGCAGGATGTGCACGCCGACCCCTCGTCTGCTTCGTTACCGGAGCGCAACCCTATGGGTAGGTCAAGTCCCTGGACGCCGTATCCGATAAGTCCTACCGTCCGCCAGATGTCCGGAGGCCCGAAATGACCGACGCGCCCATGATCCGGATGGTGGCCGTCGAAAAGCACTTCGGCGAGCTGCATGTCCTACGTGACATCCACCTCGAGGTGACGACCGGTCAGGTGGTCGTGGTGCTGGGGCCGTCGGGGTCAGGGAAGTCCACGCTCTGCCGCACGATCAACCGGTTGGAGCCGGTCGACTCGGGCACCATCGAGGTCGACGGGCAGCCACTGCCCGCGGAGGGCAAGGCGCTCGCAGGGCTGCGCGCCGACGTCGGCATGGTGTTCCAGAGCTTCAACCTGTTCGCGCACAAGACGATCCTGCAGAACGTCACGCTCGCTCCGCTCAAGGTCCGCAAGGCAGGAAGGGCGGACGCGGAGCGCGAGGGCATGGCGCTGCTGGAACGCGTGGGCATTGCCGACCAACGCGACAAGTACCCGGCACAGCTGTCGGGCGGACAGCAGCAACGGGCGGCGATCGCCCGCGCACTGGCGATGAAGCCCAAGGTCATGCTGTTCGATGAGCCCACCTCCGCCCTCGACCCGGAGATGGTCAACGAGGTTCTCGACGTGATGACCACGCTGGCCAAAGAGGGCATGACCATGCTCGTGGTGACCCACGAGATGGGCTTCGCGCGTCGGGCCGCCCATCGAGTGGTTTTTATGGCCGATGGCGAAATCGTGGAAGATGCGCCGCCTGACTCTTTCTTTACCCAGCCCCGCTCAGACCGCGCGAAGGACTTCCTCGGGAAGATCCTCTCGCACTAGGGAGGACCCCTGATGCAGCTCCGCAAGTTCACCGCCGCGCTACTGGCAGGCGGCCTCGTGCTCGCCGCGTGCGGCCAGCAGGCACCCCTGGGCTCCTCGGGCGCCAGCGCGCCTGCCGTGGCCACCGGCGCCAACTTCCCTGCCGACTCGACGATGGCCAAGCTGGCCTCGTCAGGCACCCTGCGCGTCGGCACCAAGTTCGACCAGCCACTGTTCGGGCTCAAAGGCCTCGACGGCAAGCCGGTCGGCTTCGACGTCGAGATCGCCAAGATCGTCGCCGCCAAGCTCGGCATCCCGGCCGACAAGATCACCTACACCGAGACGCCCTCCAAGATCCGCGAGGACGTCATCGTCAACAAGCAGGTCGACATGGTCGTCGCCACCTACACGATCAACGACGCCCGCAAGCAGAAGGTCTCCTTCGCCGGGCCGTACTACGTGGCGGGCCAGGACCTGATGGTGAAGGCCGACAACACCACGATCACCGGCCCCGACACGCTCAAGGCCGCAAACGCCCGCGTCTGCTCGGTCAGCGGGTCCACGCCCGCGAAGAACATCGCCACCTACGTCGACCCGGGCAACATCGTCTTGTTCGACGTCTACTCCAAGTGCGCCGACGCGTTGCGCAACGGCCAGGTCGAGGCCGTCACCACCGACAACGTGATCCTCTCCGGGCTGGTGAGCACGAGCCAGGGCGCGTTCAAGCTGGTCGGCAAGACCTTCACCAAGGAGCCCTACGGCATCGGCATCGCCAAGGGCGACACGGCGTTCTGCCAGTTCATCGACGACACGCTGAAGGGCTCGGTCGCCGACGGCACCTACGCGGCGGCGTGGAAGGCCACAGTCGGCGCGGTGCAGCCCGACGTGCCCGCGCTGCCGAGCGCCGACGCCTGCAGCTGACCTCTCCCTCACCGGGCGGGCCGTCGGGGGGCGGCCCGCCCGGTTCCTTCTGCTCGGAGGTCTGTCGTGGACGCTCTGGTCGCCGAGTTCCCTCGCTTCGTCGAAGGCTTCTTCGGCACCCTGCGGATCAGCGTGATCGCGGCCGTCGGCGCCCTCGTCCTCGGCACGCTGCTGGCCGCGTTCCGGGTCTCGCCGTTGCCGCCGTTGCGCTGGATCGGCACCGCGTGGGTCACGGTGTTCCGCAACTCGCCGCTCGCGGTGATGCTGTTCGTGTTCGCCTTCGCGTTGCCGCAGGCAGGCGTGAGATTCCCGACGCTGGGCGGCAACGCCTTCTTCTGGCCCGGTGTCACGGCACTGTCCTGCTACACGGCGGCATTCGTCTGCGAGGCCGTGCGCTCCGGCATCAACTCGGTGCCGCCTGGCCAGGCGGAGGCGGCCCGCGCGCTCGGCCTGACGTTTCAGCAGACCCTGGGCACTGTCCTACTCCCGCAGGCGCTGCGCACCGTCGTGCCACCGCTGGGCAGCGTCATCATCGCGATGATCAAGAACTCGGCGATCGTCGGCGCGTTCGGCGTCACCGGCGAGCTGTTCTCGGTCGACGCGGGCAACACCGCACTGGGCTACTCCGCCCTGTCCAGCCTCACCGGCGTCGCCATCGCCTACCTGGTGATCACCATCCCCGCCGGGCTCGCGCTCGGCGCCATCGAGCGCCGGATCGAGGTCAAACGGTGACCGTGCTCTATGACGTCCCCGGCCCGGTCACCCGCCGCCGCACCGCGATCGCCACGGCCGTCGCGGGGCTGGCGCTGGTCGGGCTGGTCGGGCTCGTGCTCTTCCAACTCGGCGCCAACGAGCAGTTGGACGGGGCCAAGTGGGGCCCGCTGTTCAACCCGGCCAACCCCTATTTCCTGGCCGTGTGGGCGGCGTTGGGCGGCGGCCTGGCCAACACGCTGATAGCCGCGGCGCTCACGCTGGTGCTCGCGCTGAGCATCGGCACGCTGCTGGCGGTGGCCCGCCTGTCGAGCACGCGGGCATACCGATGGCTGGTCGTGTCGGTGATCGAGCTGCTGCGCGGCCTGCCCGTGGTCGTCACGATCTACTTCGCCTCGCGCGTGCTGCCCGAGATCGGGATCTCGCTTGCCCCGCTCTGGTACCTGGTCATCGGGCTCACGGCCTACAACTGCGTGATCATCGCCGAGATCCTCAGGGCAGGCGTGGCCGCGCTGCCGCAGGGCCAGACCGAAGCCGCACTGGCCGTCGGACTCAGCCACCTGCAGACCCTGCGCCTGATCCTGCTTCCCCAAGCGTTCCGGATCATGCTGCCCGCGCTGATCAGCCAGCTCGTCGTGATCGTGAAGGACACCTCGCTCGGCTTCGTGATCTTCGGGTTCTCCGAGTTCGTGCGCACCGCCAACACCGTGATCCAGTTCTTCGGCGGCCAGCTGGGCGTCAACCTGCCGCTGCAGATGTACGTCGCCGTGGCGCTGGTCTTCATCTTGATCAACTACGGCCTCGGCAAGCTGGCCGAGCTGGTGCAGCGGCGCCTCGCCCGCACAGGCCGCTCGGGGGCGGCGCCGATCCCGGAGGCGCTCACGGCGGCGGAGGTGGGCGTGTGAAACTCCCGTGCGCCGTCAGAGGTTCTCGACCGGCACCGGGTCGATGCCCTCGTCCTCGGGCAGCGGG
The DNA here is from genome assembly GCA_963826705.1 of uncultured Actinomycetota bacterium. Taxonomy (GTDB): domain Bacteria; phylum Actinomycetota; class Actinomycetes; order Mycobacteriales; family Pseudonocardiaceae; genus Pseudonocardia. The sequence goes on along the minus strand of CAWGYF010000021.1, from coordinate 54,486 downwards.
AAGCCCAGCACCTGGGCGTAGAAGCTCAGCTCGGCGTCCAGCGCCCTGCGGATGTTCTCCGCGCGCCGGAAGCCGTGCTGCTCGCCCTCGAAGAGCAGGTAGGCGACGGGCACCTTCCGGTCCCGCAGCGCGTCGACGATGGACTCGCTCTGCGCGGGCGGCACGATCACGTCCTCGCTGCCCTGCAGCACGATGAGCGGGCGGGTCAACCGGTCGACGTGGTGGATCGGCGAGCGCTCGACGTACACGTCACGCGCCGCCGGGTAGGGCCCGACGAGACGGTCGAGGTAGCGGCTCTCGAACTTGTGCGTGTCACGGGCCAACGCCTCCAGGTCCGCCACACCGAAGAGATCCGCGCCTGCGGCGAACGGCGTATCGACCCGCGCCAGCGCCGCGAGCGTGGTGAACCCCCCTGCCGAACCGCCGCGGATCGTGAGCCGCCGCCCGTCGACCCGGCCGGTGCGGGCGAGATGCCGCGCGGCGGCCAGGCAGTCGGCGACGTCGACCACACCCCACTGGCCCAGCAACTCCTCGCGGTAGGCGCGCCCGTAGCCGGTGGAGCCGCCGTAGTTCACGTCGACGAGGGCGAACCCGCGGCTCGTCCAGTACTGCACCGCCGTCGAGAACACGGGCTCGGCAGCCGACGTGGGGCCGCCGTGGATCTCCACGATCAACGGCGGCAGCTCACCCTCCGGCCCGGTCAGGTGGGGGTGCGCGGGCGGATAGAAGAGGGCGTAGGCCGTGCGGCCGTCGGCGGAGGGGAACGCGACGTGCTCGGGGACGGACACGAAGCCGCCCTCGACGCCCAGGTCGCGCGGTGACCGCAGGGTCGTCACCACCCCCGTCTCCTGGTCGATGCGGTGCACACCCGGCTCGTGGTGGGGCGAGCCCGCGACGACGACGACCGCGCCATCCGCGGCCGCCCGCACGGTGGCCACCCGGCTGAACGGGACGTCCACGTCGGTCAGCGTCCCGTCGGGTGTGCGGCGCACGAGCCCGTCGAACCCCCCGCGTCTGCGGGCGAACACCACGGACCCGTCGGTCAGCACGGCGTAGCGCGCCTGTCCGAACACCCACGGCGCGACGCCGATCTCCGCGTCCATTCCCGCGACCGTCGCGATGTCGGCGCCCGGGGTGAACCGGTAGAGGTTCCACCAGTCGCTGCGGTCGGAGAGGAACCACAGTGAGCCGTCCGGGTGCCAGCGCGGCTCGATCACCGACTCACCGGGCCCGCCCGCGACCACCGTCTCCTCACCGTCGGCCAGGTCGCGGACGACGAGCTCGGTCGCGTCCCACGGCATCGACGGGTGGTTCCAGCGGAGCCAGGCCAGCGTGGTGCCGTCCGGGCTGAGACGGGGAGCCGCGACGAAGTCCGGTCCGGTGACCAGCACCTCCTGCTCACCCATCGTGTGCGCGTCGAGGCGGACGATCTCGTTGACGACCTCGGTGGCGGAGCGGCCGTGGTGGCGTTCCCGCACGCAGACGATCGACCTGCCGTCGGGGGCGAGGTCACCGTCGGCGAACCGGTCGGCGCGCGGCGTCGCGGGCTCCGGGGTGAGCGGCTGCGGGTCGGCGCCCTTGTCGAGCCGGTACAGCCGCTGGTCGGCCCAGTTCGCGAACCAGACGACGCCATCGCGCACCCACCACGCGCCGCCCCCGTACTCGTGGACGGCGGTGCGTGCGTTGAACCCGTCGGGCAGCAGGTCGACGCAGACGCCGTCGGCATCCCGGCGGACAAGCTGGGTGCGCCCACCTTCCGCGGGCCTGCCCTCGGCCCACACGACCGCGTCGCCGTCGACGGCGAGCTCGCCCAGCCGCACTGCGTCGGCCACCACGAGCTCAGAGGTGAACGGGGTCGGCCAAGATCCGTAGGGCGCGGTCGTCACGGTAGGCACGCTAGTCGCTGGGGGTGCCGAAAAGCGCCCGCAATGGCCGATCACGCCGTGAACGTCAGGTCGTCGACGACGGCCACTTCGACGATGCGCAGGGGCAGCCTCGGCGTAGCGTGACGGCATGGCCGATACGCCGAACGAGCCGATCGACGCCGAGATCGTCCCGGAGGGAGCGGTCTCCGCCGCCCGTGTGCCCGCGGACTACACCGACGGCGGCGTCCCGACTCTCGACTACGTCCGCGACAAGATCGAGGGCCGCTACGCCACGGCACTCGGCATGGAGGAACTGGCGGCCGAGACCGACCAGGGCCGGTCCCTCGCCGAGCTGGAGGCGAAGCGGAAGGAGGCGGCGGCGGCCAAGCTGGCGGAGATCCGCCGCTCGCTGAAGAGGTAGCGCGTGCGCGGATTTGGTCGCCCGAGCGACCAAATCCGCGCACGCCCCCCGAGTCCTCAGCGCTTGAACAGCTTGCTGCCCAACCAGACCAACGGGTCGTACTTGCGGTCGACCACGCGCTCCTTCATCGGGATCAGCGCGTTGTCGGTGATCTTGATGTGCTCGGGGCAGACCTCGGTGCAGCACTTCGTGATGTTGCAGAAGCCCAAGCCGTGCTCCTCCTGCGCCGCATCCTTGCGGTCGGCGACGTCGAGGGGGTGCATGTCGAGCTCCGCGATCCGCATGAGATAGCGGGGGCCCGCGAAGGCCGCCTTGTTCTCCTCGTGGTCGCGCACCACGTGACAGGTGTTCTGACAGAGGTAGCACTCGATGCACTTGCGGAACTCCTGGCTCCGCTCGACGTCGATCTGCGCCATCCGGTACTCGCCGGGCGCCACGTCGGGCGGCGGCGCGAACGAGGGGATCTCCCGTGCCTTCGTGTAGTTGAACGAGACGTCGGTGACCAGGTCGCGGATCACCGGGAACGTCCGCAGCGGGGTCACCGTGATGACCTCGCGCTCGTCGAACGTCGACATCCGCGTCATGCACATCAGCCGCGGCCGTCCGTTGATCTCGGCGCTGCACGACCCGCACTTGCCCGCCTTGCAGTTCCAGCGGACAGCCAGGTCGTTGGCCTCGGTTTGCTGCAGCCGATGGATGATGTCCAGGACGACCTCGCCCTCGTTCACCGCCACCGGATAGTCGACCAGCTCCCCCGCTTCGGAATCGCCCCGCCACACGCGGAAATGGGCGTCGTAGCTCATGCCTTCTCTCCCTGCTCAACGCGGTGGCCGCCGAGCTCTTCGCCGGTGTAGTACTTCTTCAGCTCGTCGAGCTCGAACAGGTCGAGCAGTTCGGGCCGCATGGCGATCTGCTCCTGCCGGACGAGCTCCACGTCGTCCTCGCCGAGGGCGCGCAGCACGAGCAGGATGTGGCGCCAGTCGGAGTCCATCACCGGGAAGTCGTTGCGGGTGTGCCCCCCGCGGCTCTCCTGCCGCTCCAGAGCCGCCTTGCCGACGCACAGCGACACCAGCAGCATGTTGCGCAGGTCCAGCGCCAGGTGCCAGCCGGGGTTGAACTCCCGGTGTCCGGTCACGGAGACCGTGCGCGTCCGTGTCGCGATGTCCTCGAGCTTCTTGAGCGCGAGACGCATCTCGTCCTCACTGCGGATGATCCCGACGAGCTCGTGCATCGTCTTCTGCAGCTCCAGGTGCACCTTGAACGGGTTCTCCCCGCCCTCGGTCGCGCCGGAGAACGGCAGCAGCGCGCGCCGCTGCGCCGCGTCGAGATCCCCCAGCAACACCGCGGGGCGCACGCCGCCCAGCCCGTCGACGTACTCGGCAGCGCCAAGACCTGCCCGGCGGCCGAACACCAGCAGGTCCGACAGCGAGTTGCCGCCCAACCGGTTGGAGCCGTGCATACCGCCCGCGACCTCCCCGGCCGCGAACAGCCCTGGGACGATCGACATCGTCGTGTCCGGGTCGACCTCCACCCCGCCCATCACGTAGTGACAGGTGGGGCCGACCTCCATCGCCTCCTTGGTGATGTCGACGTCGGCCAGCTCCTTGAACTGGTGATACATCGACGGCAGCTTCTTGAGGATCTCCTCGGAAGACCGCCGCGAGGCGATGTCGAGGAACACGCCGCCGTGCGGACTGCCGCGGCCTGCCTTGACCTCGGCGTTGATGGCGCGCGCGACCTCATCGCGGGGCAGCAGCTCAGGCGGGCGCCGGTTCTTGTCGGCGTCGGTGTACCAGCGGTCGCCCTCCTCGGGCGTGGTGGCGTACTGGTCCTTGAACACGTCCGGGACGTAATCGAACATGAAGCGCTTGCCCTCGGAGTTCTTGAGGATGCCCCCGTCGCCTCGGACGGACTCGGTGACGAGGATCCCCTTCACCGACGGCGGCCACACCATGCCCGTCGGGTGGAACTGCAGGAACTCCATGTTGATCAGCGTGGCGCCCGCGCGGAGAGCGAGCGCGTGGCCGTCGCCGGTGTACTCCCAGGAGTTCGACGTCACCTGGTAGCTCTTGCCGACCCCACCGGTCGCCAGAACGATCGCGGGGGCGTCGAAGCGGACGAAGGCGCCGGTGCTGCGGTAGTAGCCGAAGCAGCCCGCGATCTTCCCGTCCGTCTTGAACAGGTCGGTGATCGTCGTCTCGTGGAAGACGCGGATGTTGGACTCGTAGTCGCCGGTCTCCTTGTAGTCATCCTGCTGCAGCGAGACGATCTTCTGCTGCAGCGTCCGGATGAGCTCGAGGCCGGTGCGGTCGCCGACGTGCGCCAGCCGCGGGTAGGTGTGGCCGCCGAAGTTGCGTTGGCTGATCTTGCCGTCGGGCGTGCGGTCGAACAGCGCGCCGTAGGTTTCCAGCTCCCAGACGCGGTCGGGCGCCTCCTTGGCGTGAAGCTCTGCCATGCGCCAGTTGTTGAGGAACTTCCCGCCGCGCATGGTGTCGCGGTAGTGGACCATCCAGTTGTCGTTGGGGTTCACGTTCCCCATCGACGCCGCGCAGCCGCCCTCGGCCATCACCGTGTGGGCCTTGCCGAACAGCGACTTCGAGATGATCGCCGTCCGCTTGCCCTGCTGGCGGGCTTCGATGGCGGCCCGCAGACCGGCACCACCCGCGCCGATGACGACGACGTCGTACTCGTAAGTCTCGATGTTCTCAGCGTTCTCAGCGTTCTCGGTCATGCCGTGATCACCCCACGATCCGCAGGTCGGAGAACCATCCGGCCGAGACGGCCATGATGTAGAAGTCGGTGATGGCCAGCGACGCGAGCGTCGTCCAGGCCAGTTGCATGTGCTTGCCGTTCAGCTGGGAGACATAGCCCCACAGCTTGTAGCGCATCGGATGCTTGGAGAAATGGTTCAGCCGCCCGCCCACGATGCTGCGGCACGAGTGGCACGACAGCGTGTACGCCCACAGGAGGACGACGTTGGCCACCAGGATGATGCTGCCGAGGCCGAGACCGAAGCTGCCATCCGCCTTGATGAACGCCCTGATCGCGTCGTAAGTGTTGATCACCGAGATGATTGCGGCGATGTAGAAGAAGTAGCGGTGCAGGTTCTGGCCCAGTAGCGGGAACCGCGTCTCACCGGTGTAGCGGCGGTGCGGCTCGGCCACGGCGCAGGCGGGCGGCGAGAGCCAGAACGCCCGGTAGTAGGCCTTGCGGTAGTAGTAGCAGGTGAGCCGGAAGAGCAGCAGGAACGGAAGCGTCAGGCTCGCGTACGGCAGGAACCACACGTCGGGCAGGAAACGGCCGAAATGCGCGGCTTCTGGCGTGCAACCGAGCGAGACGCACGGCGAATAGAACGGCGTGAGGTAATTGTAGTCGGCGACGAAGTAGTCCCTCTGCAGAAACGCGCGCACGGTCGCGTAGATGACCCACGCCGCCAGGCCTACGACGTTGAGCAGCGGCGGCAGCCACCACCGGTCCGTGCGGAGCGTCCTGGCCGTGATCTGGGCGCGGCCTCCGGATGCGTCTACGGCGGACGACATGTCAGTCCCTCCCGCCGCGTCGCGCTGACTTCTCCCGCGACGAATGGCCGTCCGGCTCGACTTCCACTTGAGCAACCTCGCTTCTGCGGTGCCGGCTCGATGCGCAAAGAAGGCGACGTCGCCGGTCGGGATAGATGGCGGGATGTTACGACGCGGCAGCGCCATGCAACCGTTTGGCGCAATCAATCGGATGACGCATTCGCATGCACGTAGGCTATGGCGGTGACGTTGCAGCAGCTCAGGTACTTCCTGGCCGTGGCAGAAGTGCGCAGTTTCACTCGCGCCGCGAAGCTCGTCGGGGTGGCGCAACCCACGTTGTCGCGGCAGCTCAAGGCCCTGGAGGACGAGCTGGGCGCGCCGCTGGTGGACCGCGGAGCCCGCGACGGCCCCGTGCTCACCGCCGCAGGCCACGCCGTGCTGCCCTTCGCGCGGCGGATGCTGACCGACGCCGACGGGGCGCGGGTCGCCGTCGCGGAGATCGTGGGGCTGGCGCGCGGACGCGTGCGGGTGGGCGCCACGCCGTCGCTGTGCAGTGGGGTGTTGGCCGATGTGCTGCGGGTGTTCCACGAGCAGCACCCGTCGATCGAGCTGCAGCTGGCGGAAAGCGGCTCGCAGCCGTTGGTGCGCTCGCTGGTGCGCGGCGAGCTGGACATCGCGCTGGTGATCGTGCCCACGGGCGGTGTCGATCCGGCCCTGCACACGATCCCGCTGCTGCGTGAGCGGCTGTCGGTGGCCTCCCCCGCGTCGGCGCGGCCGCCGTCGGCGCGCAGCTCCATGGGAGTGCTGGAGCTTGCCCGTCGCTCGCTCGTGGTGCCCCGCGAAGGCTATGACCTGCGGGAGTCGACGTTGCGGGCGTTCGCGGACGCGGGCCTCACGCCGCGGTTCGCGGTACAGGGCGGGGAGATGGACGCCGTTCTGCGGATGGTCGAGGCGGGCACCGGTGTGGCGGTGGTACCGGATCTGGTGTTCGCCGGGCGACCCAGGCTGCGCCGGACCGTGCTCACGCCCGCGCTGTACCGGACGGTCGCGCTCGCCTCACGGGCGGACCTGCGCCCCAGCCAGGCCGCGCTGGCCTTCCGGGCGACGCTGCTCACGTTCCTCGCCGACCTGTCGGCGGCGGGCGGCTTCATCGGCGACGTCCAGGTGCTGCGCCGCCCCGACCCGGTGTGACTCCGGGCTGATGTCGGGCGCCCCGGAACGCGGGTGGCGGCGCGCGGTCCGGTCGACACTGGCCGGGTGAGTCGCCTGTCCGCGCACGGTGAGTCGGGCATCCCCGCACGGTGAGTCGGGGGTTCGCGCACGGCGAGTCCGGGCATCCCCGCACGGCGAGTCGGGGGTTCGCGCACGGCGAGTCGGGGATCCCCGCACGGCGAGTCGGGGGTCCGCGCACGGCGAGTCGGGGGTTCGCGCACGGCGAGTCGGGGGTTCGCGCACGGCGAGTCGGGCATCCCCGCACGGCGAGTCGGGGGTCCGCACACGGTGAGTCGGTCGTCCGCGCACGGCGAGTCGGGTGTCCGCACACGGCGAGTCGGCTGTCCGCGCACGGCGAGTCGGTTGTCCGCGCACGGCGAACTGAGCATTAGTGCACTCCGTGTTGCAGTAATCGTTCCGAGACGGACGTTGTCGGTGATCAAAGCCCGCGAAGGACGCGCCGGTTATCGACTGCAGGCTTGATGCCTCGAGCGAGGGGCCCAGCGCCGGGAACAACGCCGCCAACCCGGCCTGGGCCCACCGGCCGAGAAAACCCGCCGGGACACCACCCCGCTGCGGGCCCGGCTGGACAAGATCGGCGGAAGTGGCGCCACCCATGCGGATCCGCACCGCTGCCACCACAACCAGCGATCTGTCCATGGCCATGGGAAAGTCCTCCCTGCCCACACCGGGCAAGATCGGCGGAAGTGGTGCCACACGTGCAAAGGTGCGCCGCCGACACCACTACCAGCGATCACCCCCTGCCCACACCAGGCAAGATCGGCGGAAGTGGGCGCCTGGGTACCCACCCGGACGTGTGGCGTCCTCGCGGGGGTGTCGAACACGACGCGTCCTTGCGTCGTTCTGGACGTGACCACCGCCGCGGGGATCACCGGCTGGATCACCCGGTGCCTGCGTGTTGCTTCGCGGGACTCGGTGATCCCGGAGGTCGGTCTCGCGGCGATCACCGGCGGACGGGTGCAGGCGAGGCGACCGAGGGCGCCGTTGGACCTCCGGGCCCACCCGACCGTGCGACGGCCGGGCCTACCGGGGCCGTGCCACCGCGGCACCGCCGGGCCGAGGGAACCCCGATAGCCGCGTCCGGTCAGTCGTCCGGCCCGATGCCGAGCTCGTCGGCCCCGGCCCCGTGGGCGGCGAGCGCCTCGCGGACCACACGGTAGGAGATGCCGCCGGAGTAGCCCCTACGCGCGAGCATGCCGACCAGTCTGCGGGCGGCGGTGGTGCGCTGCTCAGGGGTGTCCGCGGGGACCGTGCGCAGCTTGCGGTCGACCAACTCCCGCGCGCGCCGCTCCTCCGAGGTGGTGTCGACCTCGGCGAGCGCCTCCTGCGCCACCTCGTCCGCCACGCCCTTCTGGCGCAGTTCCATGGCGATGGCGCGCCGGGCAAGACCGCGGCGGGCGTGTCGCGAACGCACCCACTGTCCGGCGAAGGCGGCGTCGTCGATCAGCCCGACCTCGTCGAACCGCTCCAGCACAACGGTTGCCGCCTCGTCAGGCACTCCGCGCTTGCACAGCGCCTGCGCGAGCTCCTGTCGCGTGCGGGCGCGTTCGGTGAGCAGACGCAGGCAGATCTCCCGGGCGACCACAACGGGATCGGCATCGGCATCGGCCTCGAACTCGGAGGCGGCCGACCCGCGCCCGCCGCCGGGCCGGGTCGCTCGTTGCCGTGCGGAGCCACCGGTTCGACCAAAACCCGGCGCTCGGCCGCCAGCCCCCGGCTCGCCGCCCCGAGCCCGCGCGGCGCCGGGCTTGTCGGCCGGGGCGCCGGGCTCGTCGGCCGGGGCGCCGGGCCCGTCGCTCGCAGCGCCGGGTGAACCGACCTCGTCGAAGGGGGCGTCGGGCAAACCTGGCCTGTCGCCCGTCGCCGGCGCCCTGGACGACGCCGAGGCGCCCTCACCTGTGGACGGCCCGGCCGCGTTGCGTGCCTGACGATCTCCCCGGCCGCGGGAAGGCCGATTGGCGGCCGGACTGCCCTTCTTGCCGGTGGTGCTCTCCTGCGTCGACCCGGCGGTCCGGACGGTGGGTCGTGACTGTCCGCCTGCACGGATCTGGACGACCCTGGCCTGCGGAAGGGCCGGCTCGGAACGGTCGAGCGGGACCACCGACGCGGCCTGCGTGCCGTCTCGGCGCCACGCGCGCAGGTTCACCACCGCCGCTTGCTCGCTCTCGGCGTCGATGTTCCGCAGCGACAGCACGGCCGCGACCGGACCCGCCTGACCCATATCCGCGAGGCGGGCGACCCGCTGGCCGTCGACCTCGGCGGGGCCGGGCTGATCGGCCCGGTCGTCGTCCTCGCGGTGGGTCACCGTCAGAAGTCGACCGGGGCAGGCAGGGGCTCGACATCAGCGTCGAGCACAGCCCCGATGCCCAGCTTCTCCTTGATCCGCTTCTCGACCTCGGCGGCGACATCGGGGTTCTCGCGCAGGAACTTGCGCGCGTTCTCCTTGCCCTGCCCCATCTGGTCGCCCTCGTAGGTGTACCAGGCGCCGGACTTACGGATGATCGCCTGCTCGACACCGACATCGATGAGCGAGCCCTCGCGGCTGATGCCGACGCCGTAGATGATGTCGAACTCGGCCTGCTTGAACGGCGGCGCGACCTTGTTCTTGACCACCTTGACGCGGGTGCGGTTGCCGACCATGTCGGCCCCGTCCTTCAGCGTCTCGATCCGGCGGACGTCCAGGCGCACCGAGGCGTAGAACTTCAGGGCCTTCCCACCCGTGGTGGTCTCAGGGGATCCGAACATCACTCCGATCTTCTCCCGGAGCTGGTTGATGAAGACCGCGGTGGTGCCGGAATTGCTCAGCGCACCGGTGATCTTGCGCAGCGCCTGGCTCATCAGGCGAGCCTGCAGGCCGACGTGGCTGTCGCCCATCTCACCCTCGATCTCGGCCCGGGGAACGAGCGCGGCCACCGAGTCGATCACGATAATATCCAGCGCGCCCGATCGGATGAGCATGTCGGCGATCTCCAGTGCCTGCTCTCCGGTGTCGGGCTGGGAGACCAGCAGCGCGTCGGTGTCGACCCCCAACGCCTTGGCGTACTCGGGATCGAGCGCGTGCTCGGCGTCGATGAACGCGGCGATCCCGCCTGCCGCCTGGGCGCTCGCCACGGCGTGCAGCGCGACCGTGGTCTTCCCGCTGCTCTCCGGGCCGTACACCTCCACGATGCGGCCGCGCGGAAGGCCACCCACCCCGAGTGCGACATCGAGCGCGATAGAGCCGGTGGGGATGACGCCGATCGGTGGGCGCGTGTCATCGCCCAGGCGCATCACCGAGCCCTTGCCATGGTTCTTCTCGATCTGGGCGAGGGCGAGCTGCAATGCCTTCTCGCGGTCGGGTGCGGTCATCGCCGTGTCTCCACATCGTGCTGCGTCAGATCGTGCTGGGTCAGGCTTGCTGCTGGGTCTTGAGCTGTCTGAGTCTCGGGCTGTTCGGGTCTCGGGCTGCGCTGGCGTCCTGGGACTGCCGTCGACGATAGGACCCACCACCGACAGTTCGGGAAGGACGACCGCGATCTGTGGACGGCCACCCCGTGCTGTGGACAAAAGCGTAGCGAACGTCCGTTCGATCATCACGCCGACACGCCGGACGCGTACCCTGCGTCGCTCAGCGGCGCGCGACCGGCACGTCATACTCCTCGCAGACGGCCAGCCACACCTCGCGCGGCTCGACGCCCGCCTCGAGGGCCTGCTCCACGGTGCGGCCGCCGAGCTGTGCGAACACGTGGTCACGAGAGAGCGATGCGGCCCGGATCGCGCCGAACTCGCCCTCCATCAGCTCGCGAAAGTAGGTCAGTCGCACCCTGGTCACGGTAGCGTCGCATCGTGCTCGCTTCTGTATGGGCCGCTCTCGGTGGAGATCCCGATGAGCTCGCGCGCCTGGAGGTCACCGGGCCCGCCACCACGCTGGCGTCGACGTTCCCCGTCACCGATGTCGGCGTCGCCGCCGTCGGGTCGAGCCTGCTGGCCGCCACGCTCGGCTCCCGCGCGCGGGTGGCCGTCGATACGCGCCAGCTCGCCGTGGCCCTGCGCAGCGAGCGGTACGTGCGTCGGGACGGACAGCCGGGGGGCAGCCCGTTCGACCCGCTCTCGGCCTTCCACCAGACGTCCGACGGTTGGATCCGGCTGCACGCCAACTACGACTGGCATCGGAAGGCCGCGCTGGAGGTGCTCGGCTGCGGGGTCGAGGACGCCCGGGCGGCGATCGCCGAACGGAAAGCGCTCGAGCTGGAGACGGCGCTGCATGCGGCAGGCGGGATCGGCGCAGCCGTGCGCACCGAAGCGCAGTGGCGAGCAGCGGCCGGGCCGCCGCCTCCGCTGGTCGAGCACCGCGATCTCGGCGCGGCGGATCCCCGGCCTGCGGGGCGACTGCGCGTGCTGGACCTGACCAGGGTGATCGCCGGACCGGTCGCCACCCGCACGCTCGCCGTACACGGAGCTGACGTCCTGCGCCTCGACGCCCCGCATCTGCCCGAGATCCCACTGCAGACCTGGGACATGTTGCCGGGCAAGCGGAGCGCGCTGCTCGACCTCGGCGACGCCGCAACCAGGGAGGCGCTGCTGGCTGGGGCGGACGTCGTCGTCACCGGCTACCGGCCCGGCGCATTGGACCGGTTCGGCCTCACCCCGGAGGCGCTCGCCGACCGCCATCCGGGCCTCGTCGTCGTCACGCTGTCGGCGTGGGATCACCAAGGCCCATGGAGCGCGCGGCGGGGCTTCGACAGCATCGTGCAGGCCGCGTGCGGCATCGCCGTCGAGGAAGGGAAGCCCGACGCCCCCGGCGCCCTTCCCGCACAGCTGCTCGACCACGCCACGGGCTACCTCGCCGCTGCGGGCGCGCTCCTCGCGGTGCGGCGGCAGCGGCGCGACGGCGGAACGCAGCACGTGCGCGTCTCGCTCGCGGGCACGGCGGCGTGGTTGCAGAGCCTCCCGCGCACACCACAGGACACCATCGACGTCGACGCCGCCCCGTTCCTCGTCGAGAAGGGCCGGTACACGTTGGCCGCGCCCCCCGGCACCGTCGACGGAGTGCCCCTCGCCTGGCCCGATCCCGCTCCTGACTACGGCGCCGCGGCTCCGGCCTGGGCGTGAACGACCCCACCGGCTTCTCCTCGCCGCTCGGGCAACTCATCGTCGGCCTGGCGCTGCTCACGTCGTTGATCGTGGTGCTGCGCTGGTTTTGGACCAACCGCCGCCGGTAGCGCCTCGACCTGCGGTTATGCCCGAATGCTCGGCACCACTTCCGCCGATCTTGCCCGGCTGGCGGCGAGGTGATCGCCGGTTGTGGTGTCAGGAGTCCACCTCCGCACTCGGGGTACCACTGCCGCCGATCATGTCGAGCCTGATGATCCGGCCGTTCGACGACGAGCGGCTCCTGGTCACCATGCGCGCCTGGACCTCCGTGGAGGCGCTCGCCGCCTTCGTCTGCTCCGGCCCGCACCTGGCGGTCATGGTGCGCAGGCGGGAGTTCGACGTGCCGATTCGCGAGGCCTACCAGGTGTTGTGGTGGACCGGGGCCCCGACAGCGGTCGAAGAGGCCAAGGCTCGGCTGGAGCATCTGCGCATCCACGGCCCGACGCCGTACGCCTTCACCTTCGGCAACCCCTTCCCCGCACCGGACGGCGAGCCGGTGTGCAGCGACGACGGTGGTTCTGCCGGGCCTGAACCGCCATGATCGTCGTGAGGCGTACACGACAGGCCTCGTGTCCCGGCTCGCCGCGATCTCCGCCCAGCGCCGCCAAAAACTGTCGGACCCCCGGCGCATGATGGACCTGTGACCGCACTGGAGGCCTTCTCCCCCGCCACCCGCGACTGGTTCGCGGGCGCATTCGCCGCGCCGACGGCCGCGCAGGAGGGTGCATGGAACGCCGCCCAGCGCGGGAAACACGCGCTTGTCGTGGCGCCGACCGGTTCCGGCAAGACGCTCTCGGCGTTCCTTTGGGCGCTCGATCTGCTGGCCGCCGGTCCGCCCCCGGAGTCGCCCCAGCACCGTTGCCGCGTCTTGTATGTTTCGCCCCTCAAGGCGCTGGCCGTCGACGTTCAGCGCAACCTCCGCTCCCCGCTCGCAGGCATCCGCCAGTCGGCGCAGCGGCTGGGGCTGCCCGTCCCCGACATCACCGTGGGCATGCGCACCGGCGATACGCCCGCCGACGAGCGGCGCCAGTTCGCCCGCACCCCGCCCGACGTGCTGGTCACCACACCGGAGTCGCTGTTCCTGCTGCTCACCTCCGCGGCGCGGGAGTCGCTGCGCGGCGTCACCACTGTGATCCTCGACGAGGTGCACGCCGTCGCGGGCACCAAACGCGGCGCGCATCTGGCGTTGTCCCTCGAGCGGCTCGACGAGCTGCTCGAGCGCCCCGCCCAGCGGATCGGGCTGTCGGCCACCGTCCGCCCCATCGACGAGGTCTCCACCTTCCTCGCGGGCGCACGTCCGGTGGAGGTGGTGCAGCCGCGCACCCCGAAGACCATCGAGGTGTCGGTCCAGGTGCCGGTGCCCGATCTCGCCGCACTCGACGAGCGGCCCGCGCCGGGCAGCTCCGACGAGGAGGTCATCGGCTCGGCCGCGGGCACCGCGCAGCGGCCCTCGATCTGGCCCGCGGTCGAGCGTCGCCTGCTGGAGCTCGTGCGCGCCCACCGGTCCACGATCGTGTTCGCCAACTCCCGTCGGCTCGCCGAGCGGCTCACGTCGCGGCTCAACGAACTGGCCGCCGAAGAGCTGGAGAACGTGCAGGACCTCGACGCCCCCGACGCGGCGTTCCCCGCTGAGGCGATCGGGCAGTCCGGCATCGGCGGGGGTGCTCCCGCCGCCGTGGCGAAGGCCCACCACGGGTCGATGTCGCGGGAGCAGCGCACCCTGGTGGAGGAAGAGCTCAAAGGCGGGGTGCTGCCCTGTGTGGTGGCCACGTCCAGCCTGGAGCTGGGCATCGACATGGGCGCGGTCGATCTCGTCATCCAGGTCGAGGCACCGCCGAGTGTCGCCTCGGGGCTGCAGCGGGTGGGTCGCGCGGGTCACCAGGTGGGCGCGGTGTCGACGGGGGTGGTGTTCCCGAAGTATCGGGGCGATCTCGTCGCGTGCGCGGTCGTGGCCGAGAGGATGACGACGGGCGCGATCGAGTCCTTCCGTTACCCGCGCAATCCACTCGACGTGCTCGCCCAGCAGATCGTCGCCATGGTCGCGCTGGAGCCGTGGTCGCTCGAGGACCTCGCGCGCGTCGTGCGGCGGGCGGCGCCGTTCGCCGCGCTGCCGGAGTCGGCCCTGCAGGCGGTGCTGGACATGCTGGCCGGGCGGTACCCGTCTGAGGAGTTCGGCGAGCTGCGGGCGCGCATCACCTGGGACCGCGTCACCGATCAGCTCGCGGGCCGCCCGGGCGCGCAGCGGCTGGCTGTCACCTCGGGCGGCACCATCCCCGATCGCGGGCTGTTCACGGTGATGACGCCGGGCGGGGCCGACGGAGCGGGCTCGCGGGTCGGCGAGCTGGACGAGGAGATGGTGTACGAGTCCCGCGTGGGCGACGCCATCATGCTCGGCACGTCGAGCTGGCGGGTCGAGGACATCACCCACGACCGCGTGATCGTCATCCCCGCGCCGGGGGTGCCCGCACGGCTGCCGTTCTGGAAGGGCGAGCAGATCGGGCGTCCCCTCGAGCTGGGCCGGGCGGTCGGGGCGTTCGTGCGGGAGATGTCGGCCCTGTCCGACGAGGACGCCCGCGAGCGCGCCGCACGCGCGGGGCTCGACGCGTGGGCCGTCGACAACCTGCTCGCCTACCTGCGCGAACAGCGCGAGGCCACCCGACACGTGCCGAGCGACCGCACCATTCTCGTCGAGCGCTTCCGCGACGAGCTGGGCGATTGGCGACTGGTGGTGCACTCGCCGTTCGGTTCGAAGGTCAACGGGCCATGGGCCCTCGCGATCGCCGCGCGCATGCGCGAGCGGCGGGGGGTGGAATGCCACGCTTCGGCCGCCGACGACGGCATCGTGCTACGCCTGCCCGACGCCGTGGACGACGCCGGGGCCGAGGTCATGCCCACCGCGGAGGACGTGTTGCTCGACCCAGCCGAGGTGGAGCAGGTGGTGGTCGCCGAGCTGGGCGGGTCGTCGCTATACGCGTCCCGGTTCCGCGAGTGCGCGGCGCGCGCGCTGCTGCTCCCCCGCCGCGACCCGCGGCGGCGCACCCCGCTGTGGCAGCAGCGCCAGCGCGCGTCCCAGCTGCTGGCGGTGGCCGGGCGCTATGAGCAGTTCCCGGTGACGCTCGAGGCGATGCGCGAGTGCGTCCAGGACGTGTACGACCTGCCGGGCCTGCGGGCGCTGATGAGCGAGGTGCAGAGCCGGAAGGTGCGGGTGGTGGAGGTGGCCACCCCGTCCCCGTCGCCCTTCGCGCGGAGCCTGCTGTTCGGCTACATCGGCATGTTCCTCTACGAGGCCGACGCGCCGTTGGCCGAACGTCGGGCCGCGGCACTGTCGCTGGACTCCACGCTGCTGGCCGAGCTGCTGGGCTCCGAGGCGATCCGCGAGCTGCTCGACCCTGAGGTGCTGGCCGAGGTCGAGGCCGCACTGCAGCGGCTCGCGCCCGACCGCCACGCCCGCGACGTCGAGGGCGCGGCGGATCTGCTCCGCTTCCTCGGCGATCTCACGGTGGCCGAGGCCGCCGACCGCGGCGTCAAACCCGAATGGCTCGCCGAGCTGGAACGGGCCCGCCGCGCCATCCGTGTGCGCATCGGCGGCGAGGAGCGCTTCCTGCCGATAGAGGACGCCGGACGGGTGCGCGACGCGTTGGGCGTGGCGCTGCCCGTCGGGGTGCCCGAGACGTTCACCGAGCCGGTGGCCGATCCGCTCGGCGACCTCCTCGTCCGCTACGCCCGCACCCATGGCCCGTTCCCGGCGTCGTTCGCAGCGGCGCGCTACGGGCTGGGCGTCGCCGTGGTGACCGGGGTGCTCGACCGGCTGGTCGGCGTCGGGCGGCTGGTGCGCGGGGAGCTGCGGCCACCCGGCCTGCTCGCCGGGCCCGCCAGCCCACATTCCGCGCTCAGCAGCGATCTCATCGACTACTGCGACGCCGAAGTGCTGCGCAGGCTGCGGCGGGCCTCGCTGGCGCGGCTGCGCGCCGAGGTGGAGCCCGTCGAGCAGCGGGCGCTCGGCCGGTTCCTCCCGGCATGGCAGGGCGTGCAGACCGCCGCCGCAGGCGATCGTCGGGGCCGGATGCGGCGGGCGCCAGGCGCCGAGGACGTGTTGGGAGTCGTCGAGCAGCTCGCCGGTTCGCCACTGCCCGCCAGTGCGCTGGAGTCGCTGATCCTGCCCGCCCGGCTGCCCGGGTACACCCCCGCGCTGCTCGACGAGCTGACAGCAGCAGGCGAGGTCAGCTGGACCGGCTGCGGCCCGCTCGCCGGATCCGACGGCTGGCTCGCGCTCGCCCCCACCGACGTCGCCGATCTCCTGCTGCCCGAACCGGAGCCCGACACGGTCGAGACCCCGCTGCACCGAGCCCTGCTCGACGCTCTCGACGGCGGCGGGGCCCTGTTCTTCCGGCAACTGGTCGACGCCGCCGCGGGATCCCTGATCAGCGCCGGAGAGGCAGCGCCTGCCGACGACGCGGTGGTGGCCGCGATCTGGGACCTCGTCTGGGCCGGGCTGCTCGCGGGCGACACACTCGCCCCGCTGCGCGCTCGCCTCGGCGGCGGAGCCCGCGGCGGCCCCGCTCACCGCACCCGCCGCACCGCGGGTCGCGGCCGATACGCCCAGCTCCGCGCGGGCCGTCCGGCCATGCCGAGCCGAGGCGGACCGCCGTCGGTCGGCGGACGATGGGCCCTCGCACCCGCGCGCGAGCCCGACCCCACCCGCCGGGCGCACGCGCGGGCCGAAGCCTTCCTCGAGCGGCACGGCGTCCTCACCAGAGGAGCGCTGGGCACCGAGCGGGTCAGCGGCGGGTTCGCGGCGGTGTACCGGGTGCTGCGGGCGATGGAGGACTCCGGCCGCGCTCGGCGTGGCTACGTCGTGGAAGGCCTCGGGGCGGCCCAGTTCGCCGTGCCGGGTGCGATCGACCGGCTGCGCGCCCTCTCCCGTCCCGATGGCGGCTTCGTCTCGCCGAACGCCGCCGACGGCCAGCCGGACGGGCGGCAGTCCGGACTCGCGCGGGTCGTCCTGGCCGCCGCTGACCCGGCCCAGCCCTACGGGGCGGCGCTGACGTGGCCCGCCACGATCGGCGACACCCGACATCGGCCAGGGCGCAAAGCGGGTGCGTTGGTCGTCCTCGTCGACGGCGCCCCCGCGCTGTACGTCGAGCGGGGAGGACGGTCCCTGCTCTCGTTCACCACCGAACACAACGAGCTGGTCGCGGCCGCGCAAGCCCTGGCGGGGGCCGTGCACGAAGGCTGGCTGGGCACCCTGGCGGTCGAGCGCGCCGACGGGGTGGGCTCGCTGGGGTCCGAGCTGGCCGAGGTGCTCACGGAGGCCGGGTTCCGGGTCACCCCGAAGGGACTACGCCTGCGCGCCTGAACATCGCCCGGCCGAGGGCAAACCGGCAACGGTCAAAGATCGGTAGCCGCTGCCGATCGGCGGCAACCTCGCGCGGCGCACAATCGGCGGCGTGCGCCACGTGACCGCCACGCGATCGGGCACAACACTGGGTCCCGTGCCACCGGAGGCGACCGTCCGTCTGCTCGGACGGTTCGAGCTGCGCCTCGACAAACGCCGAGGCGCGGCTCGACGTGGCGCGCGCCGACCTACTCGTGGCCTACCTGCTCCTGCACCGCGACACCCAGCCCCGCCGACGTCTGGCGTTTGCGCTCTGGCCCGACTCGGGCGAGGCCCAGGCGCAGACCAATCTCCGCAAGCTTCTGCACACCCTGCGGGCCAGGTTGCCCGCCATCGACCAGTACCTCGAGATCACTCCACGCAACGTGTGCTGGCGGGCCGAGACGGCCACCCGGATCGACGTCGAGGAGTTCGAACAGCTGACAACGCCGGATCGGAGGCCCGGTCACGGCAGGCCCGACCGCGCCGGATCCGACGCCGCCCGGCTGACGGCGCTGCGGCGCGCCATCGCGCTCTACCGCGGTGACCTGCTCGACGAGCGCGACGACCCCTGGCTGCAACCAGATCGGCTGCGGCTGCGCGGGCGCTACCTCGACGCGCTGGGCGAGCTGGCCGACCTCTGCGAATACAGCGGCGAGCTCGACGAGGCCGTCGCGCATGCCGAGCGGCTGCTCCGCGGCGATCCGCTGCGGGAGCAGAGCTACCGCAGGCTGATGCGTCTGCACGCCGCGCGTGGCGACCCGGCGCGGGCGCTCGGCATCTACCACGAGTGCAGCACCGTGCTGGAAGGCGAGCTGGGCGTTGCCCCGTCGGAGGCGACCCGGGCCGCTTACGCGGCGCTGCTGTCCCGCGAGCCAGACGACCAGAGGGAGTCGCTCGCCGGTCCGGCACCGCTGGTCGGTCGAACCGCGCAGCGGCGGCAGCTGGTGGACATCTGGCGGGCCTGCGTCGCGGGCCAACCCCAGTTCGTCCTGCTCACGGGCGAAGCGGGCATCGGAAAGACCCGCTTGGCCGAGGACTTCCGGACCTGGTGTGCCCGTCAAGGCGCGGTCGTCGCGGAGGCCCGCTGTCACGCCGCCGAAGGGCCGCTGATCTACGGGCCGGTGACGACCTGGCTCCGGTCGAGCGCACTGCGGCCGCGGCTGGCGCTGCTGGACCGCTCGCGGCGGTCGGAGATCGCGCGCCTCCTGCCCGAGCTGCTCATCGAGACACCCGACACACCCCATCCCGAACCGCTCTCCGCCGACGAGCAGCGCCGCCGGTTGCTCGACGCGGTCGCCGCCGTCGTCCTCACCGGGCGCGCACCCTGTCTGCTGCTCCTCGACGACGTGCAGCACGTCGATCAGGAGACCTGCAGGCTCCTGCATTTCCTGTTGCGCCGGGAGCCCCAGGCCCGGCTCGTCGTCGCGGCGACGGGCCGGCCTGAGGAGATCGACCGCGATCACCCTCTGCGGGAGCTGCTCGCCGGTTTACACGCGCTGGACCGGTGTGTCGAGATCGAGCTCGGGCGCCTGGACCGCATGGAGACCAACCTGCTGGCTCAGCGGCTGACGGGCACGCCGCTCGACACCCGACGCCTGTTCGCCGAGACGGAGGGCAACCCCCTGTTCGTCGTCGAGGCCCTGCGGGTCGGCTGGAGTCCCGACGCTGCGGTCAGCAGGCGCGTGCAGACCGTCATCGAGGCCCGGCTCGCCCAGCTGAGCGACAAGGCGAGGGCGCTCGCTGAGGTGGCCGCCACGATCGGGCGCGAGTTCCGCGTCGACGTCCTCGCCGCGGCCGGGGGCGACGACGAGGAGTCGCTGCTGGAGAGCCTCGACGAGCTCTGGCGGCGGCGGATCCTCGGCGAGCACAGCGCGGCGGTCTACCGGTTCAGCCACGACAAGATCCGCGAGGTCGCATCGCTGGGGGTCAGCCCGCCCCGCAGGCGCCTGCTGCATCTGCGGATCGCGCCCGCGCTCGCGCGCGCCCACGCATCCGGTCCCGGGCCGTTCAGCGCGCAGATCGCGACGCACTACGCCCTCGGCGGCGCCGCCGATCAGGCCATCGCCTGGTACCGCCGGGCGGCGGAGGCCGCGCAGGAGCTCCACGCGAGCGGGTCGGCCGTCGACCTGCTGGAGAAGGCCCTGCAGCTTGTCCCCTCCCTCCCCGCATCGACCGACCGCGACGCGGCGGAGCTTGCCCTGCGGCATGCGGTGCTGGGGCCGCTCGCCTCGGTGGTCGGCTACGTCTCCCCGGCGATCGAGGCCCACCAGCGGGAGGCCACGCGCCTGACGCGCGCCCTGGCCGTCCCCCCTGCGCCGCCGCTGCTGCGCTCGCTCGGCATGAGCTCGCTGACCGGCGAGGACTTCGCGACGACGATGCGCATCGGACAGCAGCTGAAAGCCGCGGGCGAACGCAGCGCCGACGACGTCCTCGTCGTCGAAGGCGCCTACCTACTGGGGATGTCGGCGTTCTGGCAGACGGACTTCGCCGCGGCCCGCACCCATCTCGAGACCGCCGTCGAGCGCTATCGGGCCGCGGACCTGTGGACCCATCTCGTGCGCTACGGCCAGGACCCGAAGACGGCCTGCCTCAGCAGGCTCGGCAACACCCTGTGGTTCCTGGGTCTCCCGGAAGCGGCGCTGCGCGCTCGCGACGACGCGCTCGCCTGGGCGCGGCGGATCGCGCAGCCGTTCAGCACGTGCATCGCGCTGCTGTTCGCCGCGCTCCTGGCCGTCGACATGGAGGACGAACCCGCGTTGCGCGCGCACACGGGCGATCTCGAGGCGATCGGTCCGACGGCACCCCCGTTCCAGCTGACCACCGCCGCCCTGCGCGGCTTCATCACGGCGCTCGACGGCGCGCCCGAGGACGGCGTCATGGCCATCGACGAGGCCATCGACGGCGCCGCCCACCACAGCCCGGCGCCCGGCGTTCCGGCGATGCTGGCGCGGATCCGGCTCGCGGCGGCCGTGATCACCGGCGACCCCGCACAGGCGCTCGACGCGGCCGACAGGCTCCTGAGGATGGGCGGCGCCGCCGAGGTGTGGGCGCCGCAGGCCCGGCGCGTCGCCATGGCGTTCCGGGGCACCGAAAGCTGAGGAACGCGCCGGGAACGGTGCGCCGGGCACGGTCTGGGCCATCGGACGAGCACCGTCCGACCCCACGACAGGAGCACCTTTCACATGACCATCCTCCTCACCGGCGCGACCGGCACCGTCGGCCGCCACCTCGTCCCCCAGCTCCGCCTGCGCGGCGTGGCGGTCCGGGCGCTGGTCCGCGACCGCGACCGTGCGGCGGACCTGCTCGGCCCCGACGTCGACCTGGCCGTCGGCGACCTCGCCGATCCGGCCTCGCTGGCCGCGGCCGTCGACGGCGTCGACGCGGTGTACCTGGCCTGCGCGAACCATCCTCAGCAGGTCGCCTGGGAGATCGCGTTGATCGACGCCGCGGTCACCGCGGGCGTGCGGCGCATCGTCAAGCTGTCCGCCATCGACGCCGAGATCGGGTCGCCCGTCGCGTTCACCGACGCGCACGGCCGGATCGAGCAGCACCTCCGGGCGCGCAACGTCGATCACGTCCTGCTCAAGCCCGCCTTCATGATGACGAACCTGCTGGCCGCCGCGGAAGGCCGTGCGGCAGGCAGGCGCGCTCTTCGTCCCGGGCGCGGGCGCCAAGATCGCGATGATCGACCCGCGGGACATCGCCGAGGTCGCGGCCGTCGCCCTGACCGGTGCCGTCGCGGCGGAGCTGGAGCTGACCGGTCCGGCCGCGGTCACGTTCGACGACGTGGCCCAGCAGCTCAGCGCCGTGACGGGCCGTCGGATCGGCAACGTTGCGGTGCCCGACGACGCCGCGACGGCGCAGCTGGTCGCCGCGGGCGCTCCGGAGTGGTTCGCGACCAACCTGGTCAACCAGTTCGGCCTCCTCCGCCAGGGCACACAGGCCTCAGCGGGCGACACCGTGCAGGCCGTCCTCGGACGTGCGCCCCGGTCACTCGCCGAGTTCGTGCGCGACCACGCGGACGCCTTCACGGAGGTGTCGCGATGACCATCCGGCTCGGCGCGCGCCCGCTGCGGCCGGGCGAGGCCGGATACGACGAGGGGCGCGCGGCATGGAACCGCAACGCTCGCCAGAACCCCGCCGCGGTCGTCATGGCCGAGAACACCCAGGACGTCCTGGCCGCTGTGCGGCTCGCCCGCGCCGAGGGCAGGGGTGTCGGGGTGATGGCGACCGGACACGGCACGGCCAGCGCCATGCGACGGAGGAGTACTCGTCAACACCTCGTTGATGCGGGCCGTCGCCGTCGATCCTGTGGCCCGCACGGCGCGCGTCGCCGCCGGGGCCCGGTGGGCCGACGTGATCCCGAAGGCGGCGGCCCACGGCCTCGTGGGCCTGCCCGGATCCAGTTCGCACGTGGGCGTCGTCGGCTTCACGATGGGCGGCGGCTTCGGCTGGCTGGGACGGCGGTACGGCCTGGCGAGCGGCTCGGTGCGGTCGGCAGAGGTCGTGACGGCCGACGGCGGGCTCGTCACCGCGAACGCGGCCGAGAACCCCGACCTCTCCTGGGGGCTGGCAGGCAGCGGTGGCAACCTCGGCATCGTCACGTCGCTGGAGTTCGCCCTCCATCCCGTCACGCAGGTCTACGCGGGCGACCTCTTCTACCCCGTCGGCCGCGGGCGCGAAGTGCTCGACTTCTGGTCGGGTTGGACGGCGGCGCTGCCGGACGAGATGACCTCGGCCGTGGCGTTCGTTCGCTTCCCCCCGTTCCCGACCGTCCCGGCGCCGTTGCGCGGCGGCAGGTTCGTCAGCCTCCGCGGTTGCTGGTGCGGCGGGGATCTCGACGAGGGCGCGCGGCTGGTCACGACGGCCCGCGCGGCCCTCGGCGCGCCAGCGGTCGACACCTGGGCGGCTATGCCCGCCGCGGGCTTGGACGCCGTCAGCATGGACCCGGTCGACCCGCTCGCCGCCCATTCGCACTCCGAGCTGCTGCGTGACCTCTCCAGCGCCACGATCGACACGCTGCTGGCGCTCGGCTCGGACGGCCCGCTCACCATGATGGAGCTGCGTCAACTCGGCGGAGCCCTCACCCGCCCCGCGACGGCGCTGAGCCCGATGGCCCACACCGACGCCCCCTTCAGCCTCAACGCGATCGGGCTGACGCCGACACCGGGCGCGGTCCGCGAGATCCGCGCCTACCTGTCGCACGTCGCCGAGACCGTGCGGCCGCACTCAACGGGCGCGACGTATCTCAACTTCATGGACCTCGACGGGGCCACGCCGCAGCGGGTACGCGCCGCCTACTCGGCCGACGACTGGGCACGGCTGGTCGGCCTCAAAGGCCGCTACGACCCGGCCAACGTCTTCCGGTTCAACCGCAACATTCCGCCACCGTGATGCCGGAGCTGGTCCAGCCCGTCGTCATCGCGTTGCTCGTGATCGTCGAGGTCGGGGTGTTCCACGTGCGCGTGGCGCTGGCGGCGCGGGGTCGTCGCACGGGGGCGACGCTGCTCGGCGCCGTCAACGCCGTGATCTCGGTGGCCGCGCTGGGCCAGGTGCTCACCAACCTCGAGCGGCCGCTGAACGTGCTGGGGTACGCCGTCGGCGTGTCGATCGGGGTGTACCTGGGATGCGTCGCCGACGACCGGCTCCGCCACCGGGCCGGGCTCCGGTCGGCGCCGCCCGGTGCGGCCGTCGACGTTGGCTGACGTGCGGAGCGCACGGTTGGCTGCCCCCGGAATTCGATCAGGGGGTGGCGGTGGACCTGTCCAAGCCGCGCGCGGCGGGGCATGGCCGCAGCGGCGAGGCGGATCCGGGCGTGCGGGATCAGCTGAGCATCCGGCCGACGATGAGGTCGACGTAGCCCTCGACCACGTCGTCGAGCGAGAGCTCGCCGTCCGGGCGGAACCAGTTGCTCAGACCGTTGAGCATGTCGCAGACGGCGAGGGCGGCGAGGCGTGGATCGGGCACGGTCAGCTCACCGGCCACCACCCCCGCCGTGATCACTTCCCGCACGCGTCGCTGGTAGTAGCGGCGGTGCGCGTCCACGACCGCCCGGTGCTCGGGGGTGAGCGCGGCCATCTCGTGCAGGCCGACGACGTGCTCCGTACGGCGGCGGTGCAGGTGCTGGAGATGGCCGCGGACCAGCGCGGCCAGTCGCTGCGCAGGGGTGCCGGGCGCGTCGAGCAGCGGCAGGTTCAGCTCGTTGGGTTCCTCGGTGACCGTCAAGCAGATCGCGTAGAGGATCTCTTCCTTCGAGGCGAAGTGGTGATACAGGCTGGCCCCCCGGACGCCGACGGCCTCGGCGACATCGCGCATGCCGACGGCGGCGTACCCCCGGTCGGCGAAGATCCGGGCGGCCGCCGCGACGATCGAGTCCCGCCTGGCCGTCGACCGGGGGCGGGGGGCGTCAGCGGCGGTGCTCACGACCCGCGCAGCTCCCGCTTGAGGATCTTGCCCTGGGCGTCGACCGGCAGCTCCGCCACGACATGCACGGCCTTGGGCACCTTGAAGCCCGCCAGCCGATCCCGGCAGAACGCGATCACACCGCCCGGGTCGGGGCTCGCGTCCGGCCGTGGGATGACGTACGCGGTGACGGCCTCTGACCAGTACGGGTCAGGTCGGCCGACGACCGCGGCGCGCAGCACGTCGGGATGTCCGTGCAGCACGCGCTCGACCTCCTGGGACGACACGTTCATGCCGCCGGACTTGATGACGTCGGTGAGCCGGTCGTGGATGAACAGGTTGCCCTCGGCGTCGACCCGCACGATGTCGCCGGTGTGCAGCCAGCCCGACCCGAGTGCGGCCAACGTGGCATCGGGATCACGGTGGTAGCCGAGCATCACCGACGGCGTGCGGCAGATCAGCTCGCCGAGCTCGGCGTCGTCGCCGTCCTCGTCGACGACCCGCACCTCCAGGTGGCTGACGGGCTTGCCGATCCACGAGGGGTCGCCGCCGCCCGGGATGTCCTCCAGCTTGCTGAACCAGCCGACCGTGCCCAGCTGCGACAGCTCGGACTGCCCCCCAATAGGTGCCCCAGCGCGCGCCCGGCGCCGCAGCCGCCCACGCCTCGACCGCGGCGGGCGCCACTTGACCGCCGTAGGTCATGCACCGGCGGACCGACCCGACGGTGTCGGCGCCGAAGCCGGGCTGGGCGGCCAGCGCGAGGTAGAAGGTCGGGGTCTGCGCGATGACCGTGACGGCATCGCGAGCGAGCATCGGCAGCGTCGCGGCGGGATCGGCGGTGGCCGGGAGGACGAGCGTGGCGCCCATGAGCGTCGTCATCGAGCCGAGGCCCGCGATCGTGTGGAACGGCATCACGAACAGCCACAGGTGCGCGTAGCGGTTGGCGAGGGCGTCCAGCTCGCCGTAGGTGAGCTCCGCGCGGTCCAGCGTGTAGGTCACGAACGCGACCTTGTCCGGCTGGGTACGGGCGTGGCGGCGCAGCTGGTCGCCGATCGTGGCGCGGCCGATCGGCGCGCGGTGGTGCCAGGCAACCGTGCGCGGAAAAGGTTGCCCTGGCGACAGTTTCCGCGCACGCGCGGCGGAGCCGCTCACGCGAAGAGCGGCTTGTTGAACGACTCGGCGAACACGATCTCGGTGACCGGGGCGCGTGTCAACGCCGTCGGGAACGGCTTCTCCGGGTAGCCGACCGCGATGTGGCAGGCGGTGATGAACCCGTCCGGGATCGCGAGCAGCTCGCGCACCTTCGGCTCCTCGCCGCACAGCAGCGTCGTCAACGCCGTGCCGACGCACTGCTCGCGCAGCGCGAGGCAGAGGTTCTGCACCGTCGGGTAGATCGACCCGCCACCGACGACCGACAGCCGCCCCAGCTCCGTGTCGGTGGCGTGCAGCCCGGCCGACTCGGCGCAGGCCACGACGATCGCGGGCACCGAGGCGAGGTGCTCGGCCTCGGTCAGCTCCATCGCTGCCTCCCGGTCCGCGGTTAGGGGATGGCCCGCAGCATGGTGGCGGACGTGGCGGAGGTCAAGGCCGCGCCTTTCGTCAGCCCCTAACCACGGTTAGCCTCGGACGGATGGACAGCATGGCGGAGCCGCGACCTGACGCCGTCCCCGATCGGGCCGTGCTCACCGACGCGATGGAGCACGCCAACCTGCCGACGCTCGTCGCGGTGGTGCATCAGCTCACCGGTGACCGCCGCTGGCTCGCGCCGCCGTTCCGGCCCACCCGCAGCCGGGGCATGGAGGACAACGACTCCGGGGGGTTCCCACCCGCCGTACAGGCCGAGATCCGCCGTCGAGGCCGTGCTGGACTGGGCGGCCGGGCGACCGCCTGCCATCGCCGCACCGACCGGCGACGTGCTGCTGGAGCTGATCGACCTGGCCGTCGGCGAGCCGGTGCCGCCCGAGTACGAGGCGATGGCGGCCGAGGATATGGGCTTCCGCCCGGCTCCGACGCCTGCGGCGTCGCCGTCGGACTTCCGGGTGGTCGTCATCGGCGCTGGCGTCTCGGGGATGCTCGCCGCGATCCAGTTCGCCGAGGCAGGCATCGAGCACGTCGTGCTGGAGAAGAACGACGACGTCGGCGGCACGTGGCTGGAGAACGCCTACCCCGGCGCGGGCGTCGACACCCCGAGCCACCTCTACTCCTACTCGTTCGCGCCGCGGCGCTGGTCGACCCATTTCGGCAAGCGCGACGAGGTGCTCACCTACCTGCGCGACGTGGCAGAGGCCCACGACCTGCGCAAGGTCATCAGGTTCGGCACCGAGGTGGCGAGCGCGGTCTACCACGACCAGCGCTGGACGGTCACGACAACCGCAGGTGAGACGCTCGAAGCCGACGCCGTGATCACCGCCGTCGGACAGCTCAACCGGCCCAAGATCCCCGCGTTGCCCGGCATGGACACGTTCCGCGGGCCGCTGTTCCACTCCGCCCGCTGGCCGTCGGACCTGGACGTCGCCGGGAAGCGGGTGGCGATCGTCGGGACCGGAGCGAGCGCGATGCAGATCGTGCCCGCGATCGCCGAGCAGGCCGCGCACGTGACGGTCTTCCAGCGCTCGCCGCAATGGGCGGCCCCCAACGCGGTCTACTTCTCCCCCATCGACGACGCCGCCTCGCTGTTGATGGAGCACGTGCCGTTCTACCGTCGCTGGTACCGCACCCGGCTGTCGTGGAACACCGGCGACCGCGTGCACGCATCGCTGCAGGTCGACCCCGAGTGGGAGCACCCGGACCGCTCGGTCAACGCCCTGAACGACGCCCACCGTCGGGTGTTCACCCGCTACGTCGAGCAGGAGCTGGCCGGGCGCGACGATCTCCTCGAGAGCGCGCTGCCGGACTACCCGCCGTTCGGCAAGCGGATGTTGCTGGACAACGGCTGGTACGCAGCGATCCGTCGCGACGACGTCGACCTCGTCACGGGGGCGGTCGAGGCCGTCACCCCGACCGGTGTGCGGGCGGTCGGCGGCATCGAGGTCGACGCCGACGTGGTGGTGCTGTGCACGGGTTTCGAGACGCACAAGCTGCTGTGGCCGCTGTCGATCCGCGGCCGCGATGGGCGCACGATCGCCGACGCCTGGGGCCCCGCCGACGCCGACGCGCACCTGGGCATCACGGCGTCGGGATTCCCCAACCTGTTCCTGACGTGCGGTCCGGGCACCGTGCTCGGCCACGGCGGCAGCTACATCACCATCGCCGAATGTCAGGTTCGCTACATCGTCGAGGCACTGACCGGGATGATCGACCGTCGGCTCGGCGCGGTGGAGGTGTTGCCCGAGGTGCACGCCGACTACGCGGCCCGCCACGACGCCGCCCACGCCGCGATGATCTGGACCCATCCCGGGATGCGCAACTGGTACCGCAACGCCGCAGGCCGGGTCGTCTGTGCGCTGCCGTGGCGGATCGTCGACTACTGGACGATGACCCGCCACGTCGACTGGGCGGAGTACGCGGTGCAACCGCGCCGCTGACGTGGTTGGGCAGGCGCGGCCCTGGCCTCGCGCGCTAACGTCGGGCCGTGCCTGAGGGCGACACGGTGTATCTGGCGGGCAAGCGGCTGCGCGCCGCGCTCGCCGGGCAGCGGCTCGTCCGGGGCGAGCTGCGCCATCCCCGGCTGGTCGAGCACGACCTTGCCGGGCGGACGGTGAACGATGTCGTCTCGGTCGGCAAGCATCTGTTCACCCGCTTCGACGACGGCCGCAGCCTGCACAGCCACTTCCGCATGGACGGCTCATGGCATCTGTACCGGCCGGGGATGGCGTGGCAGCGTCCGGCGCACGAGGCGCGGGCCGTGCTGGCGACCGACGAGCGCGTCGCGGTCGGGTTCGCGCTGCACGACCTGGAGCTGCTGCCGACCGCGGAGGAGCATCGGCTCGTCGGACACCTCGGGCCTGACCTGCTCGATCCGACCTGGTCGGACGAGCACGCCGCAGAGGCGCTGCGGCGGCTCACCGCACGCGGGTCGTCCGAGATCGGGTTGGTGTTGCTGGAGCAGCGGGTGATGGCCGGGGTGGGCAACCTCTACAAGACCGAGGTGTGCTTCCTGTGGGGCGTCTCCCCGTGGACCATCACCCGGGATGTGCCGAACCTGCCAAGCATGATCGCGCTGGCCCGGAAGCTGCTGCTGCGCAACGCCGATCGGCCGGAGCAGTCGACCACCGGCGAGCTGGGTCGCGGCCGCCAGCATTGGGTGTTCGAGCGCGGCGGGCAGCGGTGTCGGCGCTGCGGCACCCGCATCCGCACGGCGGAGCAAGGCGACGGCGTGTACGCACGCCTGGCCTACTGGTGCCAGACCTGCCAACCCGGCCCCGCCCCGCGGTGAGTCGCCCACCCCACCCCGCCGAGTCCGCCACTCCACCACGGCGAGTCCGCCGTTTCGCCACGGCGAGTGGGGGAATCCGGCCACGTCCACACGGTGAGTCCGACGTCCGCACACGGTGAGTCCGGCGTCCACGCACGGTGAGTCCAGCGTCCACGCACGGTGAGTCCAGCGTCCGCACACGGTGAGTCCAGCGTCCACGCACGGTGAGTCCGGCGTCCACGCACGGTGAGTCCGGCGTCCACGCACGGTGAGTCCCGCGTCCACGCACGGTGAGTCCCGCGTCCGCACACGGTGAGTCGACCGTCTTGCACCACGAGTGAGGTAGCCCCAGAGCATGATCCGCGCGAGAGTGACGTATTCGGTGATCCGACCCCGGAAAGGTCAGCCTCGACGCGATCAGACCGGGACGGACGGGCATCGTCCATCCCGGACTGCACGCCTCCGCCGTGCATGACGCCCGATTCCGTGGTGGAACGGCAGACTCCACGAGCACCCGGCGGTCGGCTCACCGTGCGCAATCGGCAGACTCGGCGTGCATCTGCGGTCGACTCACCGGGCACCAGCGGTCGACTCACCGGGCCGCAGCGGTCGACTCACCGGGCCGCAGCAGTCGACTCACCGGGCCGCGGCAGCCGACTCACCGGGCACCAGCGGTCGACTCACCGGGCTGCGGCAGTCGACTCGCCTCAGGTGGTGCCTGCCTGCTTCTTGGTGTCGATCCGCTGGGTGGCGGGGTTGGGGGCCGAGTTGCCTGCCGTGACCTCACCCGCGACCGGTGTGCCGTGCAGCGAGGCGCGGATCTGCTCCAGCCTGCTGGAGCCCGCCATGTCGATCGCGCTGGCCTGGACCTCCATCATTCGACCCTGCACAGAGTTCTGCGCGAGCTCGGCCGAACCGATGGCGTTGGCGTAACGACGCTCGATCTTGTCGCGGACCTCCTCCAACGACGGGGTGTTGCCGGGCGCGGCGAGCTCGCTCATCTGCCGCAGCGACGCGGCGGCCTGCTCCTGCATCTTCGCCTGCTCCAGCTGCGAGAGCAGCTTGGTACGCTCGGCGATCTTCTGCTGGAGCATCATCGAGTTGCGCTCGACGGCCTGCTTGGCCTGCCCCGCGGCCTGGATCGACTGGTCGTGCAGCGTCTTGAGGTCTTCGACCGACTGCTCGGCCGTGACCAGCTGCGTAGCGAACGCCTGCGCCGACTGCTCGTACTGGCCCGCCTTGACCTCGTCACCGGACGCGCGGGCCTGGTCGGCGAGCACAAGTGCCTGCCGGGCCGACGCCTGCAGCTTCTCGATCTCGCCGAGCTGGCGGTTGAGCTTCATCTCGAGCTGACGCTGGTTGCCGATGACGGCCGCGGCCTGCTGCGAGAGCGCCTGGTGCTGGCGTTGTGCGTCCTCGATGGCCTGCTGGATCTGTACCTTCGGGTCGGCGTATTCGTCGACCTTCGACGAGAACAGCGCCATCAGGTACTTCCAGGCCTTCGTGAAACCGTTGGCCATCTGCTCCGCCCTCCGAGTGCGTCACCTGCTGCGAACCCCATCGTGGCACCGGTGCGGTCCGGACTTCCACCCGAGTGCGACGATATCGGGGATCATCCGGAGGCCGATGTCGGGGCGGACCCGGAGGTTCCCGCGCAGGGAACTCAGGCAGCGGCGCGAACCCGGCCCACCGGCATCGGCGCCAGCGGGAGGGTGGTCGGGGCGGTCTCGGCGCCCGCCAGCCGCAGGTCCATGTGCCGCAGCCCGATGGGCCGACGCACGTGGTTGCCCAGGACCTCGGCCCCGTCAGCCGCGAGCGAGCGGGCGATGGCCTCCGCGGCCTCGCTCAGCACGTCAGGCAGTGTGACCTCGAGCGCATCACAGATCGCCGCGAGCAGCTCGCTTGACGCCTCCTTGCGCCCGCGCTCCACTTCCGACAGGTACCCGAGGCTCACCCGGGCCCGTCGCGACACATCCCGCAACGTGCGGCGGCCTTCTGTGCGCGCGCGGCGCAGGCTTCCGCCGATCGCCTCTCGCATCAGCACCGCCATGCGACCCTCCTCGTGCCCAGGCCACCGATTCAGATTCAGCCGGTGGGCTTCACCGTACCGACTCAGCCACCCCGGCGTCGCCGCAAGCCCTGTCCGCCCACGGCGAACGCACCCGATGGAGCAGACGAGAGGCGGCGTCAGACCGTGGTGGAGCGCAGCCGCACCGCGCGGAACAGGTAGTCGAAGCCGGTGACGACGGTCAGCGCGACCGCCACCGCCATGACCGCCCACCGGAACCCGTCCACCGCGGTGGAGACCCCGTCGAGCGGCAGGAGGTAGAGCCCGATGGCGACGGCCTGCACCAGCGTCTTCGCCTTGCCGCCACGGCTGGCCGGGATGATCCCGTGGCGGAGCACCAGCAGCCGCAGCACCGTGATGCCCAGCTCACGGACCATGATCACGATCGTGACCCACCACGGAAGCAGGTGCAGCGTCGACAGCCCGACGAGCGCGGCGCCGGTGAGCGCCTTATCGGCGATGGGGTCCGCGAGCGTGCCGAACGCCGTGACCAGCCCCCGCGAACGGGCGAGCTCGCCGTCGAAACGGTCGGTGATCGCGGCGATGGCGAACACGGCCGTGGCTGTGTACCGCCAGCCGACGCTCTGCCCCGCCTCCGTGTAGAGGGCCCACAGAAACACCGGGACCAGCAGGAGCCGCACCCCGGTGAGCACATTCGCGACGTTCAGCAGAGGTGGCGGGCCGGGGGGCACGCCACTCATCCTGCCCTCACCCGACGCCCCCCACCGATCCGACGAGCGTGCTGCGGGCCACGGCCTCGCGGGGAGCGACGTGCAGGTCCGCGCCCTCGGTGCCGACGACGACGGCGCGCACCAGATCCCCCACCGCCAGGCCCGAGCCGCGCTCCAGCACGCATTCGCCGTCGACCTCGGGTGCTTGGTGCGCGGCCCGGCCGGTGCACTCGAAGTCCTCGTCCTCTCGGGCTTCGACGAGCACGGTGACCTCGGTGCCGACGCGGTCCTCCGCGCGCTGGGCCATCAGCTCCTGGATCAACGCGGTGATCCGCTCCACGCGCGCGGCGATCTCCTCGGCGGGAAGCTTGCCGTCGTAGCCTGCGGCCTCGGTGCCGTCCTCGTCTGAGTAGCCGAAGACGCCCACCGCGTCCAGCCGGGCGCCCTCGAGGAACGCCTCCAGCTCGGCGACGTCGTCCTCGGTCTCCCCCGGGAACCCGACGATCACGTTGCTCCGGATGCCCGCCTCGGGTGCCAGCGCCCTGATCCGGGCGCAGAGGTCGAGGAAGTCGGCTCGCGAACCGAAGCGGCGCATGCGGCGCAGCACCGCCGGGCTGGCGTGCTGGAACGAGAGGTCGAAGTAGGGGGCGACGCCCGGCGTGGTCGCGATGACCTCGATCAGGTCGGGGCGCATCTCGGCGGGCTGCAGGTAGGACACGCGGACGCGGTCGATGCCCGGCACGTGGGTCAACCGAGGGAGCAGCCGCACCAGCGCCCGGGTGCCGCCGGGAAGGTCTTTGCCGTAGGACGTGGAGTTCTCGCTGACCAGCACCAGCTCACACACGCCCTGCGTGCCCAGCCAGGCGGCCTCGGCGACGATGTCGTCCGGCGGGCGCGAGAGAAACGACCCCCGAAACGAGGGGATCGCGCAGAACGTGCAGCGCCGGTCGCAGCCCGACGCGAGTTTGAGGTTCGCGACCGGTCCCTCCGACAGCCGCATCCGCGGGATCCAGGCGTGCCCGGGCACGTGGACGTCGGCGGCGGGTCGCTCGACGGGGCTGATCGGCAGCAGCGTGCGCCGGTCGACCGGCGTGTGCGCGGCGGGCGCGCGGCCGCCGATGACGTCCGCGAGCCGCTCGCCGAGCTCGGGGTAGGCGTCGAAGCCGAGCACCGCGTCGGCCTCCGGGAGGCTCTCGGCCAGCTCCTTGCCGTAGCGCTCGGCCAGGCACCCGACGGCGACGACCTTCGCACCCGCGACGTCGGAGGCCGCGAGCAGCGTGTCGATCGAGTCCTTCTTGGCCTGTTCGACGAACCCGCACGTGTTGACGACGATCACGTCCGGACGCTCGTCGGTGTCGACCAGCTCCCAGCCCGACCCGGCGAGGCGCCCCGCCAGCTCCTCGGAGTCGACCTCGTTGCGCGCGCACCCCAGCGTCAACAAGGCAGCTCGTCGTGGAGCGACAGCGGAGCGGTTATCGGCACTACGAGGCTCCGGCACGCTCACCAGGGTAACCGGCCGTTGTGATCTACTCGGAGCCGTGGCTGAGGTGGCCGTGCGGCGAGCCAGAACCGCCGACGTGATGACAATCAAATCCCTCGTCGACGCGTACGCCGGGCGCGTGCTGCTGGCGAAGGAGATCGTCACTCTCTACGAGTCGGTGCAGGAGTTCCTGGTCGCGGAACTCGCGGGCGAGGTCGTCGGCTGCGGGGCGCTGCACGTGCTGTGGGCCGATCTCGGGGAGATTCGCACGGTGGCGGTGCACCCGGTG
Source organism: uncultured Actinomycetota bacterium (assembly GCA_963826705.1). Classification (GTDB taxonomy): domain Bacteria; phylum Actinomycetota; class Actinomycetes; order Mycobacteriales; family Pseudonocardiaceae; genus Pseudonocardia. The sequence continues at coordinate 21,675 of CAWGYF010000021.1, read as the reverse complement.
GTCGTCGGGCACGGCGTCGGCCACGCGATCGTGGCCGCGCTCATCGAGAACGCCCGCGAGCTGGGCCTGGAGCGGCTGTTCGTGCTGACGTTCGAGAAGCAGTTCTTCTCCCGCCATGGGTTCGCCGAGATCGACGGGACACCTGTCGAGCCGGACGTGTTCGCCGCCATGCTGCGCAGCTACGACGCGGGCGTGGCGGAGTTCCTGGACCTCGCGCACGTCAAGCCGAACACCCTGGGCAACGTGCGGATGCTGCTCCGGCTCTAGTGCCTTGCGCCCCGTCCAGCCTTACCGTCAGCCGCGATGGTTGGCGACCGAATCGACGGCGGAAGCGGCGGCCCCACCACGCTCCGGTCCGGGCCGACGCTGCTGTGCCCCGAGCTGATCGGGGCGAGACGGCCAATGGGTGGGGCCTACGAGCGCCCGGCACATGAGGCACGAGGGGCGTGGCGCGACAGGGTCCTCGCAGAGTCAGCCGTCGCTTCGCAGGGTCTGTGGACCCTGCGACGTGCGTGCGCGGTCTGCGAAGTGGCCCTGGTTGGCGGCGATCAGCCCGGGCAGGGCAGGGCGGAGGGCAGGTCCCGCCGGGTGAGGTCGCACCCCAAGGAGGCCAACTGCCCACCCGCGGGGTGACGTAGCACCCCGTGCGCGGCGTGCGAGATGCCGTTGCGGGGGTGCGAAGTGGCCTGAACTGCGACGCCGTCGAGTCCTGCCGGGTCCTGTCCGGCCGGAGGACAGGCACCGGACTGCTGGCCCAAGCGGTGCCGTTCTGATCTTCCCGCGCGTAGGGTCCTGTCCTCATGACGCCCGAAGAACGGCTCGCTGAGCGCGGGCTCACGCTGCCCGCGCTGCGTCGCCCGGCCGGGAACTACCGCGGCTGGGTCCGCGCCGGTGATCTCCTGTACCTCTCCGGACAGGGCGCGGACGGCCACACGGGTCGCCTGGGTGCCGATCTGACCGTGATCCAGGGCTACGCGGCAGCCCGTGCGTGCGCGCTCAACCTGCTCGCGCAGGCCGTGGACGCGTTGGGCACCCTCTCCGCCGTCGAGCAGGTCGTGCAGGTGCGCGGCTACGTCGTCTGCACGAGCGACTTCACCGCTCAGCCCGAGGTCATCGACGGGGCATCGGACCTGCTCGCCGCCGTTTTCGGGGAGCGCGGCGCGCACGCCCGCACCGCGATCGGGGTAGCCGCGCTCCCCCGCGGCTTCGCCGTCGAGATCGACGCGGTGTTCCTCTGTGTCGATGATTCGCAGGCTCCATCTTCCCAGCAGGCAGGCTCCGCAAGCTTCCATCCCCCGGGCCCGCTCATTGCTGCAGAACCGCCTGCACGTCCAGCGTGATCGCGATCGTGGAGCCGACGACCGGCACGCCGCGGGAGAGCATCTGCTGCCAGTTCACCGTGAAGTGCTCGCGATGCAGCTCGGTGGTGGCGCGACAGCCCGCCCGCACGCCGTTCCACTCCTGCATGCCCAGGTAGGTCGTGTCGAGCTGGACGTCGCCGGTCATGCCATGCAGGCTCAGCTGCCCGTCGACCAGCCAGCGGTTGCCGCCGGGGCGGGAGAAGCGGTGGCTGGTGAACTGCAGATGGGGGAAGCGCTCGACGTCGAGGAAGTCGGGCGAGCGCAGGTGCGCGTCGCGCTCAGGGTTGTTCGAGTAGACGCTGGCCGCCTCGATGAGCACGTCGGCGTGCGACTCCTCGAACCGCGGCTCGATCCGGATCTGCCCACTGAACTCCCGGAACTGGCCGTACACACGCGACATCGCGATATGGCGGGCCACGAACCGCACCGACGAGTGCACGGGGTCGATCAGGTAGGCGCCCGGGGTGGGCGCGGTCAACGTCTCGTCGAGCGCGAGGGTGATCTGGCCGAGCGGGCGGTGCGTACCCCACTCCACGTCGGCGTGCTCGTAGACCGTGCGATAACCGCCCGCCTCGGCCTGGATGCGGTAGGCGCCCGGCTGCACCGCGGCGGCGAAGAAGCCGTACACGTCGGTGTCGGTGTGGGCGACGCGCTTGCTCGCCCGGTCGAACACGGTCACCCCGGCGCCCGTGATCGGCTTGCCGACGACGTCGCGCACCTCGCCCGACAGCAGGCCGCCCGTGAGCGGGATGGGCATCAGGGCCTGCCTGCCGCCGTTGGCAAGGGCCCGACGACGTCTGTTTCCGAACATGATGCCCACGCCTACCACAGGTGGACCAAGCTCGCTGCGCAGCGTGATCGACGCTACGACAGACGGGTTACTCCTCTTCGTCGGGTTCCGCGCCGCCGCCGCCCCGCATGAGCCAGAGCACCCCGGCCAGCTCGTCGGGCTTGATCAGGACATCGCGGGCCTTCGAGCCCTCCGATGGCCCGACGACGCCCCGGGTCTCCAACAGGTCCATCAGGCGTCCGGCCTTCGCGAACCCGACCCGCAGCTTGCGCTGCAGCATCGACGTCGACCCGAACTGCGAGGTGACGATCAGCTCCGCGGCCTGGCACAGCAGCTCGAGGTCGTCCCCGATCTCCGGGTCGACCTCCTTGGCCTCACTCGCCTTCTGCGCCGTCACCCCTTCGGTGTAGACGGGCTCGGCCTGGTTCTTGGTGAACGCGACGGTCGATGAGATCTCGTCGTCGTCGACGAACGCGCCCTGCATGCGTACCGGCTTGCCCGCCCCCATCGGCAGGTACAGCCCGTCGCCCATACCGATCAGCTTCTCGGCGCCGGGCTGGTCGAGGATGACGCGCGAGTCGGTGAGCGAGGACGTGGCGAACGCCAACCGGGACGGCACGTTGGTCTTGATCAGGCCGGTGACGACGTCGACCGACGGCCGCTGCGTGGCCAGCACCAGGTGGATGCCCGCCGCCCTGGCCTTCTGGGTGATGCGGACGACGGCGTCCTCGACGTCGCGCGGCGCGGTCATCATGAGGTCGGCCAGCTCGTCGACGATGCACAGGATGTAGGGGTAGGGCCGGTACTCCCGCTCGCTGCCCGGCGGCGCAACGATCTCGCCGGAGCGGACCTTCCGGTTGAAGTCGTCGACGTGGCGGACCTTGTTGGCCTGCATGTCCTGGTAGCGCTGCTCCATCTCCTCGACCAGCCAGGTCAGCGCGGCCGCGGCCTTCTTCGGCTGGGTGATGATGGGCGTGATGAGGTGCGGGATGCCCTCGTAGGGCGTGAGCTCCACCATCTTCGGGTCGATGAGGATCATCCGGACCTCGTCGGGCGTGGCCCGGGACAGCAGGGACACCAGCATCGAGTTGACGAAGCTCGACTTGCCCGATCCGGTGGAGCCCGCGACCAGCAGGTGGGGCATCTTGGCCAGGTTGGCGCACAGGAAGTGGCCCTCGATGTCCTTGCCCAGCCCGATCACCATGGGGTGCTGCTCGGCCCGCGCGGTGCCGCTGCGCAGCACGTCGCCGAGGCGGACCATCTCCCGGTCGGTGTTGGGCACCTCGATGCCCACCGCCGACTTGCCCGGGATCGGCGCCAGGATCCGCACGTTGTCCGTGGCGACGGCGTAGGAGATGTTCTTGGTGAGCTGGGTGATCTTCTCGACCTTCACGGCCGGACCGAGCTCGATCTCGTAGCGCGTGACCGTCGGGCCTCGGGTGAAGCCGGTGACCTGGGCGTCGACGGAGAACTGGTCCAGCACGGCCGTGATGGCCTCGATCATCGCGTCGTTCGCGCCGCTGCGCTTCTTCGCGACCGGTCCGGTGGGCAGCAGGTCGCTCGGCGGCAGCTGGTACACGGTGCCGTCGGCCGCGGGCTGGACCGTCAGCCGCAGCTGCTCCCCCACGGCCCCTTCCGGCTCCGGTTCCGCAGGCGGGGTGGCAGGCACAGCGGCCGGGGGGATCCGCGGCTTCGGGGGCGCGGCCGCCACTGCGGCCGCCACCTCGGGCACGGGCTCCGGCTCGGCGCCGTCCGTGCGGTAGACGTCGGCGACGCGGGAAGCCTGGCGGCGCCGCGACGGGCGACGCAGCGCGGCCGGTGCGGCCTCGGTGACCTCGTCGGTCGCGGGCGCCTCGGTCGTCTCAGCTGCCTCCTCGCCGGTCGCCCGCGCGCCCGAACAGCCTTCGTACACGGTCGGGCACCTCGCGCACGGGCGTGGCCGTCAGCAGCAGCAGCGCGTAGCCGGAGAGCAGCACCAGCACCGCCGCCGCGATCCACGGGGTGAGGCCGGTGGCCAGAGGTGTGGCGGCGAGGTAGCCGATCGCGCCGCCACCGGTGGGCCAGAGCGCGGGCTCGTCGGGCCGGTGGGCGATCAGGTGCACCAGCCCCAGCGAGCCCAGCGCCAGCAGGAAACCGCCGACCGCCACCCGTGGTCGGGTGTCGGGGCGGGCCTGGGTCGCCATCAGCACAGCACCGACAACCGCCAACAGCACCGGGAGGACGACCGCGCCGCGGCCCACCACGTAGCCGATGCCCGCAGAGACGCCACGGCCCACCGGCCCACCGGCGCCGAACCAGATCCCGGCCGCGCTGACCACCGCAAGCACGACCAGCGCGATGCCGACGCCGTCGCGGCGATGGGCGGGGTCGATCTCCCGGGTGCGGCCGAGCGCACGGCCTACGGCCTTGCCCAGCCGTGCGACGCCGCGGCCTGCCGCGTCCACGGCGCGTTCGATGCGGCCGGGCCCCTTCTTCTTGCGCGGCGGCGGCCTGCGCCGGGTCGTGGAGGGACGCCGAGGCGGCGGCTTGCGCCCACCCCGCACACCTGGCTGGGCCGCCCGCGTCGCGGTGCTCCTGGTGCCGCTGCCCGCGGTCGTTCGTCCTGCCACCTATCCACGGTAGCCGGGAACGTTGATCAACTCGGGCACCGACGCACCCCCCGCGCAACGGACATCCCCACTGCTCGCCTAAACGTGATACGCATCACATCAGCTGTAGCGCTTGAGCACCACCCAGGTCGTCGTCCGCCGCGTCTCACGCCAGCTCGACACGGTGTCCAGCACCGTGTCGAGCTCGGCCGCGCTCGGGGCCGTGACCAGCAGCATCAAGTCGAACTCCCCGGTCACCGTCTCGATCTCGCCGACACCGGGGAGAGCGATGAGCCGCCGGACGTACGCGGCGACGTCGGCGGTCTGGATGACCAGGCCGACCCGGGCGCGATGGGCGGCGGGCGATGGGCCGGGCAACGCGACGTCGGCCCGGTAGCCGCGGATCACGGCGTCCCGCTCCAGGCGCTGGACGCGGGCGAGCACGGCGGTCCGCGACAGGCCGACGCGCCGCCCGAGATCGGTCATCGTGGCGCGGCCGTCGGCGGCGAGGAGCTCGAGCAATCGGTGGTCGAGCCCATCGAGCTGACGATCCGTCGGTGCCACGGGCGACATGGTGGCACTTCGTCGGCCAACTCCGACGTCGGGCATCGTGACCAGCGCTTCTGCCGACCGGACACTTGGGCCATGACCATGACTCCGGACCGTGTCCACGAGACGCTCCGCCGTCACCTGCTCGTCGACGGTTTCGATCTCGTGCTGGACACCCACTCCAGCCGCGGGTCCTGGCTCGTCGACGCGCGCGACGGCACCCGCCATCTCGACCTGTTCAGCTTCTTCGCCTCGGCGCCGCTGGGGATGAACCATCCGGCGCTGGTCGACGACCCCGACTTCGTGACCGAGCTCGTCGAGGTGGCGGTGAACAAGCCGTCGAACTCCGACATCGCCACCACCTACCTCGCGGAGTTCGTCGAGACCTTCGCGACGGTGCTCGGCGATCCGGCGCTGCCGCACTTGTTCTTCGTCGAGGGCGGCGCGCTTGCCGTCGAGAACGCGCTGAAGACCGCGTTCGACTGGAAGCGCCGTCACAACGCAGCGCACGGCAGGCCATCGCAGCTGGGCACCCAGGTGCTGCACCTGCGCAAAGCGTTCCACGGGCGCAGTGGCTACACGCTGTCGCTGACCAACACCGACCCGGTGAAGACGGCGCTCTTCCCGACCTTCGACTGGCCGCGCATCGACGTCCCGGCGATCCGTTTCCCGATGGACCTGGCCGCCGTCGTCGCGGCCGAGGAGCGCGCGCTGGCCCAGGCCCGGGCCGCGTTCGCCGCGCACCCGCACGACATCGCCTGCTTCATCGCCGAGCCGATCCAGGGTGAGGGCGGCGACAACCACATGCGCGCGGAGTTCCTCCAGGCCATGCAGGAGCTGTGCCACTCCCATGACGCCCTGTTCGTGCTCGACGAGGTGCAGACCGGCTGCGGGATGACCGGCACACCGTGGGCCTACCAGCAGCTCGGCCTCCGACCCGACATCGTGGCGTTCGGCAAGAAGGTGCAGGTCTGCGGGATCATGGCGGGTGGGCGCGTGGACGAGGTGCCCGACAACGTCTTCCGGGTGCCCAGCCGGATCAACTCGACGTGGGGCGGCAATCTCACCGACATGGTCCGGTCGCGGCGGCAGCTCGAGGTGATCGCCGAAGAGGGGCTGATCGACCGCGCTGCCGTGCTCGGCAAGCGCCTGCTCGACGACCTGCGCGCGGTTCCCGGCATCGACAACGTCCGCGGCCGCGGCCTGTTCGTCGCCTTCGACCTGCCCACGCCGGAGCGACGCGCCGCCGTGCTCAAGCGCCTGCACGCCGCCCGCGTCCTCGTCCTCGGGGGCGGCGAGCAGTCGATCCGCCTGCGACCGGCCCTGACCATCGAAGAGGACGACCTGACACTCGCCGTATCCGCGATCGCGAAGGCGGTGGCGGCGTGAGCGAGCTCGGTCAGGGACTGCAGCAGGGTGACACCGCTGCGACTCAGTTGGAGGAGTGTCACCCTGCTGTGATGGCAGTGAGCACGGTGGGGACCTACCTCGGCGGCACCTGGCGGGACGGCGCGCCGGGCGGGCGGCTGACCTCCGTCGACCCCGCCACCAGCGCACCCGTCGCCGAGGCGCTGCTGGCCGACGCCGCGACGTTCGTTGCCGCCTGCGCCACCGCCCGCGACGCCCAGCGCGCATGGGCCGCCACACCGGCGCCGGTGCGCGGGCGGGTGGTCGAGCGCATCGGCCGGATCGTCGAGGCCAACAAGGAGGCGCTCGCCGCGCTGGTCACGCGGGAGATCGGCAAGCCGCTCGCCGAGTCGCGCGGCGAGGTGCAGGAGGTGATCGACACCTGCTCGTTCTTCGCGGGCGAAGGTCGCCGCCTCTACGGCCAGACCGTGCCGAGCGAGATGCGCGACAAGCAGCTCTTCACCTTCCGGGTGCCGGTCGGGGTGGCCGCGATCGTCACGGCGGGCAACTTCCCGGTCGCGGTGCCGTCCTGGTACCTGGTGCCCGCCCTGCTGTGCGGGAACGCGGTGGTGTGGAAGCCCGCCGAGTACACCCCCGCGATCGCCCGCGCGTTCACCGAGCTCTTCGTGGCGGGCGGCCTGCCCGACGGCGTGCTGAACACCGTGCTCGCCGACGGGCCCGTGACCTACGACGGCCTGGCCGCCGCGCTGGATGACGGCCTCGTCCAGAAGATCGGCTTCACCGGCTCGTCGGCCGTCGGGGTGCGCATCGGCGAGCTGGCCGGGCGTCACCTACAGAACCCGTGTCTGGAGCTGGGCGGCAAGAACCCGCTGGTCGTGATGCCCGACGCCGATCTCGACCTGGCGGTCGAGGGTGCGCTCTTCTCGGGTTTCGGCACCGCGGGTCAGCGCTGCACATCGCTCGGCACGGTGATCGTCCACGAGGCCGTCCACGACGCGTTCCTCGCCCGCTTCAATGCGGCGACCCGCGCGGCGACGATCGGCGACCCCACCGGAGACGTGCTCTACGGACCGATGATCTCCGCGCGGTTCCTGGAGGGCTTCGAGAAGCACCTCGCGCTCGTCGAGCCCCACCACACCGTGTGCGGCTCGACCGGCACCGGCCGGATCACCGCCGAGAACCCGCGCGCGGGCTTCGCGGGCGATCTCGCGGGCCTCTACGCGCACCCGACGATCGTCGACGGGGTGCGCCGCGAGGACGCGCTCTACCGCACAGAGACGTTCGGCCCCATCGTCGGGGTGGCCACGTTCGCCACGTTCGACGAGGCGGTGGATCTGGCCAACGGACACGGCTACGGCCTCTCGGCGGCGATCTACACCACCGACCCGGCGCACGCTTTCCGGTTCCGCGAACGGGTGAGCGCGGGGATGGTCAGCGTCAACAACTCCACATCGGGCGCCGAGGCGCACCTGCCGTTCGGTGGCAACGGCCGCTCCGGCAACGGGTCGCGCCAGTCCGGCGTGTGGGTGCTCGACCAGTTCACCCGCTGGCAGAGCCTCAACTGGGACTACGCGGGGCAGCTGCAGAAGGCCCAGATGGACACCCCGGACCTCCCTGCGGACCTGGACTTCCGCCTGGGCTGACCGGGCCGCCCGACAGCGAACGGGCGGCCCTCAATAATCGATGACGTCGCGTCGCCGTGGCCAGGAGGTTCGATGGAGATCGTGCTGTTTCGTGCGCAGACCCGCTCCGACCACGACGCGGCCGAGTACGGCCGCCTCTTCGAGCAGATGCTGGTGAAGGTCCAGGAAGTGCCGGGCTTCATCGACATCTCGGGCTTCGCAGGCGAGGACGGCACCGAGCTGGCGCTGGTCCGCTTTGAGACACCTGAGGCGGTGGCGCAGTGGCGCGACCATCCCGATCACGTCGAGACCCAGCGACGTGGGCGCGAGGAGTTCTACAACAGCTACGAGATCACGGTCGCGACCGTCTCTCGACAGTACAACTGGGCGCGCTCCGAGACAGCGCAAGCGCAGGTTTGAGATGACGGCTGACGCGCCGTCGCCTGCGCTCGACGGCATCGAGCTTGTGAGCGCCGACGGGCTCGGCCCTGGTGGCATCGACGACGTCTACGCCCGGGTGTTGGCGCCTAATTTCCCGCCCGATGAGCTCACCGACCAGAAGACCTTCCGCGCCTGTCATGCGGAGGCCAGCGAGTGGTTCCCGGGGATCGTGGCGATGCGTGACGGCCTGCCGGTGGGGGGCGCGTTCGGGGAGCGGCATCTGCCGACCGGCATCGTCCTGCTGAGCTATCTTGCGGTTGTGGCAGACCAGCGCGGTCTGCGCATCGGCGAGCGGCTCCTCTCACGGGCCACGCAGGCGTGGTCGCTACCGGGCACCGCGGCGATTCTCGCGGAAGTCGAGGACCCGCTTCATCACAAGGACGTGGGCCACGGTGACCCGCTGGCCCGACGACGTTTCTACGCGCGGGCTGGAGCGCGGATTGTTCCGATCAGCTATTTTCAGCCGAGCCTCAGGCCGGGATCGCCGCGCGTCACCGGGATGTTGCTGCTCTCGCTGGTGCGTGAGCAGCGCACCCTGGACGCGGCGAAGCTGCTCACCTTCCTCGAGGACTACGTGACGCTCTGCGAAGGACAGCTGAGTGAGGAGGACCTCGAGTACGCGTCGATGCTGGCGTCCGTGACACGATCAGGTCCGACGATGGAGCTGGTCGATATGGGCGAATATCGCTGACTGGACATGCGCAGGCCGCCCGAGCACCATGGCGCCGTGCCCGAGGTGCCGACCACCGTCGATCCGCGGCCCGGCGAAGATCCACGGATCGTCGCCGAACTGAGGCAAGGGAAGGCTGCGGCCGTGAAGACGCTGGTCGAACGGGACTATGCGGTCTCGGCTCTCCTGGCGAACCTCACCTCACGGGACAGCTCGGCCGCACTGGAGGCGGCCTGGCGCGGGCACATCCGGGACGTCGCGAGCGGCTCACTTCGGGAAGGCCTTCGCCGTGGTCTCCTTCGCACCATCTGGGAGGCACGCGACGCGGAGGAGCCCGAGCAGACCGAATCCGCGGTACTGGGCACGTTCGCTCCGCCGGGCGATCGCTGGGAGGGCTGGTGGGACAAGGAACCACCGCCGTGGCCCGAGGGCTTCACCCCGCAGCCCGAGCAGGTCGCCGCCGCGTTGGGCCGCCTGCCGCTCCAGTTGCGCGCCGTGCTGGTGTTGCGGGACGTGGGGGGGCTCAGCCCGGAGGACTCCGCCGCCGCGCTGGACAACGACCATCTCGACCAGCCGGAGCTGCTGCAACGTGCGCGGGACGCCTACCTCATCGAACTGGATCGGGAGCTGAGCAGCCATGAGCCTGGTCAATGACCGCTGCGACGTCGTGTCGGCCCTGATCGGCCGCTGGCACGCGGGCACCATGGACGACGTGGACCGCTCGGGTTTCGAGCAGCACCTGCTCTGCTGCCCACCGTGCTTGCAGCAGAACGACAAGGCGGCGCTCGGGCTGGCCGCCCTACACAGCGTGGCAACCGCGGCGCCGCCCGACCGGCTCGTCGAGGACCTTGGCGTCCTCCTGCAGGAATCCCGGACGTGACATGTACTGGAAGTTTCTCCGTGCCGGATCGGTCGGTCCCTTCACCCGCCACCCCTGGCCGACGGACGGATCGTGGGTGGAGAGCGGCACCGCCTTCGCCCGGCCGTGCCGGTCCGGCGTGCACGCCTGCCGACCCGCCGACCTCCCCTACTGGCTGTCCGACGAGCTGTGGGCGGTCGAGCTGCTCGACCCGGTCGAAGACGCCGACCATAAGGTGGCCGCCACCGCGGGCAGGCTCGTCGAGCGGGTCGCGGGATGGACGGCAGAAACCGCCGGGCGACTCGCCGAAGCCTGCGTCCACCGGACTGCCGATCATGCCGCTGCCGAGCTGACGGCGGGCGGCATCGTCGAGCCCGCCGCCCGGCTCGGCGACCGGGTCCTGCGGTCGTTGGCTCAGACGGCCAGGGACGTCGCCGCGCAGCCGGCGGTTGCCGCGCGCCGCAGGGCGGCCAGGCTGTGCCTCTACACCGCCGACGCGGCTGAGGGGATCGACGAATGGCCGGTGGCGACGCTCGCCTATGTTGCTGCCCGCACCGCGGGGCAACGCAGCACCGGCGGCGGGTACGACGCCGAGCGGCGATGGCAGGCGAGCTGGCTGAGCGCAACGCTAGGCCTGCCCGGCTGAACCGACCTCTGCTGGCGATTCCGCGGCGAGGAGCGAGCGCAGCCGCCCGGCGAAGTCCGACGGTCGGTTCCAGTTCCTGCGCCATTCGGCCAAGAACGTGGACTCCTTCCGGTGACGATCATCGGCGTCCGGCGCGCGTGAGAGCCGCTCCCAGCTGCCCCCAGGCGTGCTGCGCAGTTGCACATTGCTCACCACGTCGTCCAGGAAGGTGGGAACGACGTCGCTCTGCCCGCGAGAGCCGAGCTCGGCCATCCGCTCCTCGATCCGGCTGACGATCTCCGCGTAGAACTGGACGGTGTACGGGTCCGGCGGTTGCGGGTCGTTCTGGAACCAGTAGGCGTGCTCGAGCGCCCGCCCGTAGTTGACTGCCGCGCCGAGAGGATCACCCCGCAGCCAGCTCACGTCGGCGGTCGCCCGGTAGAGGTTGGCCGCGAGCTCGTGGTCCCACTTGTCGATTCGCTGGCGGGTCGAGCGCCGGTAGCGGACCTTGTCCGCAGACTGGTCGTCTTCGTCCGCCACCTGGTTCAACAGGAGCTCCGCCGCTTCCTCCAACGAGGCCGATGCTTCCTCGAGCCTCCCCGCTTCGACGTGCAGGTCACCGATCTCGAAAACGATCCAGCACCGCAGCCACTCGTCGCCGAGCTCTTTTAGGGTAAAGAGGGCGTCCTCGTAGAAGTCGAGGGCCTCGCGATCCGTGGGATCCCGGTAGCGCCTGCTGTGCGCCAGGAAGATCTGCACCAGCGCGTACGTCCGCTCCGCCCGACGCTCCTCCTCTGGCTCGGGCTCGCAGTTCAGCCCGCAGAGCTCCTGAATAAGCTCGAGCTGCTCGAGAATCGAGTCCCACGCCGCAGCCGTCGCAGGCTTGCGGTGCCCCACCGGGTACTTTTCCAGGATCGTACGCAGTGCCGTGGCCATTTTCTGGTCGTTCTCGCGCTCGTCCGGGTCGTTTCCGATCCAGGATCGGGCGGCCCGATTCCAGTCTTCAATAAGGCGCCATATGAAGGCGAACTCGTGATAACACCCCCACCAGTAGAAGGCCTCCAGAAACACGAGCGCGAAGTGCGCCCTGGTCAGGCTGCGGTTGTCCTCCAACTGGCTCGCGTGGTAGAGCCACTCGCGCTTGTCGGACTGCCATTGGGGCTTCTCGTACCGCCGCCATTGGCCGTAGTCGGGGATCTCGACCTCGGCCGGGTTTTGCTCCAGTTGTGCGCGGTAGTACGAAGCGGCCCGCGCGTGCAGCTCCTTCCACCATTCATCATCGTTCTTGATCAGATCGTTGGTCACCGCGAACCGAATGAACTCCGGGAGCCGGTAGCCCTCGCCGATCCCCGCTCGACCAGGCTCACCGGGAGTCGGACTACCCGCGACCTGAGCCAGCCCATATTGATCCAGCGCTCTCAGGGCCTTCCCGGCGCCTCCATCCTGCTGGTCCTCCTCGTCGTCAGGCCCTGATGCTCCCGACTTGAGCAGGTGCCGAAGCAGCGGCGTGTCGAACGTATGGACCACCGCCGCCGCCTGGACGGCACGGCGCAGCACACCGCTCTTCGGGATGTAGTCGAGGATGGCGTTGATGGTTCTCGCCACGCCGACGTCCGGATCGTTCGGAGGACGATCGAGAACCTTCCGCAGATCGACGGCACTCACCGGCTGCGGCATCGCGTTGATCAGGGTTGCGACCAGGTCCAACCCACCCGGATGACCGTCGGTGTAGTCGTGCACAATGACGTCAACCTCGTCCTCGAGCCTGACGCCCTTGCGGCGCTCAAGGAGGAACGCGCGGACCTCTTCCAACGTGAAAGGCGGCAGCGGTCGATGCACGATCCGGGGATCGTCGAGAAGCTGGTCACCGGGCAGACGGGCCACAACGGTCAGTGTGTCGGGGAGGCGAAGGCAGGAGCGGATCAACCAATGCCCGAGTTCGTCCTCGACGAAGTCATCGAAGGGATCGAGGATCAAGAGCACCGCACGCCGGCGCAGATAGGTCCACGCCTCGATGAAGGCTTGATCGACCTTCCGTTGGAAGTCCTTGAGCTGGGAACGGACGCTGTCGCCGTCAAGTCGGGCAGCGGGGCGCTCGACTGCCCGGACGTCGTTGTCGAGATCGAACTGACCGACGTTGGCCAATTCACGCTTGCGTACCTGCTCGAAGACCGTGAACTCCGCCTCGTTGCCCCTCTCCTTGGCCACGTGCCGCATCACCTTGCACGAGCGTGAGAAGGCCGAACGCAGCGCCTCGGCGCTGGCGTCGACACCGCAGTCGCCCGCCCTGAGGATGTTTTCGGCGTACTCGCCCATCTTCTCCTCGATGACGAGGACGTCCTGTCCTTCGGCAGAACGGCGCAACTTCTCCAAAAGCACCGACTTGCCGATGCCATGCATCCCCGAAAGGTCCCAGACCACGCCGTTTTCTCCGGCATCGGCGCCTGGATCGACGCCCACCATGCCGAGGAGGACATCGAGCGCCCAATCCATCTCTTCACCGCGTCCGATGAAGATCGACATCGTCTACCCCTCTCCGAGGGCTGCGTCGCCGTTGCGATCCGACGCCGACCCGTTCGCCTCGATGTCCGGCGCGGGACGCCGGAAAGGTCGGCGGTAGCGGGCGCCGCTATGCGGATCCCCCGCTGCGTCGAAAATCTCCGCCAGCTTCTCCCCGGCAGCTATGTCGCCTTCTTTCCACGCTGTCCGGTACCACTCGATCGCTTGCTGCCGCCGGTTCGGAACAGTATCGGGCGACGCGCCCGACGGGTTCGGGGCGGTATGCATCAGCACGTTCGCGGCGACCCTCATTTCGCTCCGGTCCTTCGCGAAGGCCGATTTGACGGCGTTCAGCTCGTCCCGGGAAACCTGTCGCGTTCCATCCAGCGCTTCGACGGCCAAAGCGTCGTTGTTCCCGGCCCGCGCCGCCCGGTAGTACCACCCGTCCGCCCCCGGTTCGCTGCGGCGGTGCAAGCGCCCGGCGAGCCACATCATTGCGGCTCCGTCGCCTCCCTCCGCCTGTTCGCGGTAGTACGGCTCGGCCGCATCTGCGTCCTGTTTCCGTTCAACTTCGGCCGCGACCGGATAATGTAGTTTCACGGCGTATTTCAACCAGTCGTCGCGCTCGAGCGGAGGCCCGGCGCGCACTTCGTCGAGGGCAGGTGACGCCGGAGCAGGCTCTTGGGCCCTCATCGCCGCAGCGAGCACATCGGCTGCCGACACCGCGCTCAAATGGGCCTGAACGGCGAGAATCGCCGGTACCACCAGGCCAAACGCGAACCATGGCGATACGCGAACCGCGAGCACAACGCTCAACCCCACCAGGGGAAGCGCGACGGCGGCGCGAAACTCGGCCTCGGCACGCCGTCGATCGAACTCGCCGAACAGCTCCTTCCTCCCACTGTCATCGATGAGTCGGAGTGGGAGGTGCGGCAGGTCAGCGACGATCTTGTCGACATAGCGGTCGATGTTGAGCCGCACCCAAACCATCGAGGCCAGAACGTTCGCATCCTTCAGGCTGCGCGCGCCGCACTCGATGCCGGTCTGCTTGAGCATCTCCATCAAGTCGTCATCCCGCGACGAGCGCTCCACCAGCTCGCGCACCACCGTCTCGGCCAAGGCCCGCCGTCCCTGGTCCGACGGCGGCGGGAGCGCTTGCAGAGAAGCCACCCGCCCGCCGCGGCGGGCTCGGATGTTCGTGGGCACCGCGAAGAGGGCACTACTGACCTGCACGGAGAGAATACCGAGCAGGTAAGCGATAAACCCCGCCGACGCCGAGATCCCCGCCTCGCCCGCTACGCCTGCGATGGCGTAGATGTCGCGGAAAACACCCGTCGCCCCCTCGGAAGAGTGGGGGACGAAATCCGCCAAGGCGAGCCACGCGGTGACCAGCCACACGAAGCCTGCAGCAATCGGCGCGCGCACCTGTCGAAGGCCGGGCAGCAGGCTGGCGAGCACAGAGGAATTCAATCCGATGCGGCCCGACAGGCAAGCGGCCATCTGGTGCAATGCGCAGTTATACCGCGATGACCGTCGGGACGATCATGGGACGCCGACGGTAGGTCTCCCCGACCCACTTGCCCACGACCCTGCGCACCGCCTGGGCGATGCGGTGCGTGTCGGTGATGCCGTCGGCCTCGCTGCGCGACAGCTCGTCCTCGACGATCGGCAGCACGGCGTCGAGCGCCTTCGGGTCGTCGGAGAACCCACGCCCGGACACGGTCGGGCGCGACACCGGCCGACCGGTGGTGGCATCCACCGCCACCGTGATCGAGATGAACCCCCCCTCGCCGAGGACGAGCCGGTCCCCGAGGGTGGACTCGCCGATGTCGCCGACGGCCAGTCCGTCCACGTACACCCGCCCCACCTCGACCCGCCCGCTGATCGCGGCCTTGCCGTCGATGAGGTCGACGACGACGCCGTCCTCCGCGAGCACCACCGACTCCGCCGGAACCCCCGTCTTCACGGCGAGCGCGGCGTTGGCTCGGAGGTGGCGCCATTCGCCGTGCACGGGCATCACGTTGGACGGACGCACGGCGTTGTAGAGGAACAGCAGCTCGCCTGCCGGGGAGTGGCCCGAGACGTGCACGCGCGCGGTGCCCTGGTGGACGACGCGCGCGCCGAGCCGGGTGAGCCCGTTGATCACGGCGAACACCGCCGTCTCGTTGCCCGGGATGAGCGAGCTCGCGAGGATCACGGTGTCCTCTGGCTTGATCCGCACCGAGCGGTGGTCACCGCGCGCCATCCGGGCCAGCGCCGAGAGCGGCTCGCCCTGGGATCCCGTGGAGACGTAGACGATGCGGTCATCCGGCAGCGACGCCGCGTCGTCGAGCTCGACAAGCAGGCCCTTCGGCACGGTGAGGTAGCCCATCTCGGCGGCAAGGCCCATGTTGCGCACCATGGACCGGCCGACGAGGCACACCCGCCGCCCGTGCGCCGCCGCGGCGTCGAGCACCTGCTGCACACGGTGCACGTGGCTGGCAAAGCAGGCCACGATGATCCGCGCGTCCGCCCCGTGGAACATGCCGTCGAGGACCGGGCCGATCTCGCGCTCGGAGATGACGAAACCGGGCACGTCGGCGTTCGTGGAATCGACGAGGAACAGATCGACCCCCTCATCACCCAGCCGGGAGAACCCCGCGAGGTCGGTGAGCCGACCGTCGAGAGGCAGCTGGTCGAGCTTGATGTCGCCGGTGTGCAGCACCAGACCCGCGGGTGTCCGGATCGCGACCGCCAGCGCGTCGGGGATGGAGTGGTTGACCGCGAAGTACTCGCAGTCCCACTCGCCGTGTCGCAGGCGCGTGCCCTCCTTCACCTCCAGCAGGTGGGGCGTGAGGCGGTGCTCCTTGCACTTGGCGGCGACCAGCGCCAGCGTGAACCGCGAGCCCACGACGAGCAGCTCGGGCCGTTGCCGCAGGAGGAACGGGACGGCACCGATGTGGTCCTCGTGGCCGTGGGTGAGCACCAGCGCGTCGATGTCGTCGAGGCGGTCCTCGATGGCGCGGAAGTCCGGGAGGATCAGGTCGACGCCTGGGGAGTCCTCCGAGGGGAACAGCACCCCGCAGTCGACGACGAGCAGCCGTCCATCGTGCTCGAAGACCGTCATGTTGCGGCCGATCTCACCGATCCCGCCCAGCGCCACCACGCGCAGGCCGCCCTCGGGCAGCCGCGGCGGGGGCGCGGCGGGCAGCTCGGAGCGGTTCACCTCCTCCGGCGGCGCGGAGCTGGGCCGCGGCTGCTCACGGCGGCGGGGACGACGATCGGGACGAGACAAGGACGGTCCTTCAGTTCGGAAGTGCGATGGATAGGCCTGCGGAGGCCAGGTCGGCGGCGATCGCGCGCACCTGCGCGTCGTCGGCAGGGGGTAGCGGGAGACGCGGATCGCCTGCGTCGATGCCGCAGAGGCGCAAGGCCGTCTTGGCGAACAGGACCCCGCCGACGCGCTCCATGGCGCGCACGACCGGGACCATCGACGTGTTGATCGCGCGCGCCTGCTCGTGCTTGCCCGCTTCGAACGCGGCCAGCATGGCGCGGAGGCGATCGGCGACGACGTGCCCGGTGACGCTGACGAAGCCCGAAGCGCCGACAGCCAGCCACGGCAGGTTCAGCGGGTCGTCCCCGCAGTAGTAGGCGAGCGGGGTGGAGGCGAGCACCCGGACCCCGTGGTGCAGATCGCCCCTCGCGTCCTTGACCGCGACAATCCGCGGGTGCTCGGCGAGGCGCTGCAGCGTCGCCAGCGCGATCGGGACGACGCTGCGCGGCGGGATGTCGTAGAGCATCACGGGCAGCTCAGTGGCGTCGGCGACGGTCGTGAAGTGCCGCAGCAGGCCCTCCTGCGGCGGGCGGGAGTAGTAAGGGGTGACCACGAGCAGCCCGTGCGCGCCCGCCTGCTCGGCCGCGCGCGCGAGGCGCACGCTGTGTGCGGTGTCGTAGGTGCCTGCCCCCGCCACGACCGTGGCGCGATCGCCGACCGCGGCCACCACGGCACGCACGACCTCGGCCTTCTCCTCGTCGGTCGTGGTGGGGCCCTCGCCGGTGGTGCCGTTGACGACCAGCCCGTCGTTGCCCAGCTCGACCAAGTGCGCCGCGAGCTCCTCCGTGCGCTTCAGATCCAGCGCGCCCTCGGCGTCGAACGGCGTGACCATCGCGGTGAGCACGCGCCCGAAGGGGCGGCCGGGGACGGGGGTCATGCCGCAAACGTTACCGCTCGCCCATGACAAGATCGGGCACGGTCAGCTCATACTCCACGAGGCGCCGACCCGAGCGCGGCGACGTCCGCCGGGTCGCCCTCGACATCGACCTGCACCGCCGAGCGCCCGAACCCGTGCAGCACCAGCTCAGCCGGTTCGCCCGTGATCGTCACTGAGCGCTCGCCGGTCTTGGCGGCGATCCGCTCCCCCGACGGCCGAGCCAGGATGACGCCGACCGGGCTGCCCTTGTACAGCATCCGGCCCATCCGCGTGAGCAGCGACCACAGCTCCTCGTCGCGGTCGGCATCGGCGGGCCTCGGCGCCCAGCCCGGCTCCCCGCGCCGGATGTCCTCGTGGTGGACGAACAGCTCGCCGCCGTTGCCCAGCCGGTCGAAGGCGGGGACCCGGAACGGCGACCAGACCGGCGCGCCGCGGCGGAGCAGATTCACGCGGTCGGCCCAGGGCGTCGTGGCGTAGCCGCGCATGGCCTTCTCGGTGAGCGACGCCATCGGGGAGATGACGATCCCGGCTGCGGCGAGCGGCTGCCGTTCCCGGACGAGCAGGTGGGCGAGCAGGTCGGCGGTGGTCCAGCCTTCACACAAGGTGGGGCGGTCCGGCCCGACTGCATCAAGGGTGTCGCAGATGGCCGCCCGCTCGGCGGACGCGAGGCTCATGACCCGACAGTAACCGCGCAGCACGCCTGCCCGCGCGCCTGAACCTCCGACTTCGCACCTCTTGCGGTCTCCGCAGGTGGTGAAAGCCCGCCCGTCTCGGGCACAACCGCTGAGATGAACACCAGGGGGCTACAGCGCGAGCGAGACCCCCACCAGGTTCACCTCAGGCGCAGGCAACACCGGCCGCAGCCTCGAGAGTCAGGGATCCGCACCGCGGACGACAGATCGGTGACTCTCGCCCGATCGTGCCGAGTTTCATCCCTCCACGGGCAGCCCGCCAGGGCCACGAAGGTCTGCGAAGTCGGCCCAGGGCGGCGCCACCTCGGCCCGCGACAGCTACCCCTCGGTGACGAACGGGCTGGACGCGATCTCGGTGCCGTCGTCCAGCGTGGCGATCTCGAAATCGGCGAACACGTTGGTCACCTCCCGCTGCAGCAGGCGCAGGCACTCGATGGCCAGCTCACGGATCTCGACGTCGGCGTGCTCGGTGGCGCGCATCGCGATGAAGTGCCGCCACGCCCGGTAGTTGCCGGTGACCACGATGCGCGTCTCGGTGGCGTTGGGCAGGATCGCCCTGGCCGCCTGGCGGGCCTGCTTACGGCGCTGGGTTGCGTTCGGCACGTCCGCGAAGCGCTTCTCCAGCCCCTCCAGCAAACCCTCATACGCCTTGACCGACGCCTCGGTGGCCTCGGCGAACAGGGCGTGCAGCTCCGGGTCGTCCGCGATGACGTCGGGTTCGACCATGGCGGCGTTCCGCTCGGGGACGTAGCGCTGCGAGAGCTGGCTGTAGGAGAAATGGCGATGACGGATCAGCTCGTGGGTCAGCGAGCGGGACACACCGGTGAGGTAGAAGCTCACCGTGCCGTGCTCCAGCACGGACAGGTGCCCGACCTCCAGGATGTGGCGCAGATAGCCCGCGTTCGTCGCCGTGCGCGGGTTCGGCTTGCTCCACGACTGGTAGCAGGCTCGACCCGCGAACTCGGCCAGCGCCTGGCCGCCGTCGGCGTCGGTGGTCCACGGCACGTCGTCCGGCGCGACGAACTCGGTCTTGGCCACGAGCTGGACCCGCAGAGGGACGATGGTCGCCATGGCGCGAGCGTAACCTGACATCACCTTCTCCTTGACTGACGTCACATCTGACGCCACTATGGCGTCATGGATCTCAGCAAGTACGTCGCCCAACTGCGGGAGGACCTCGCGGCCGCCGCTGCCGCGGGCGACGAGCAAACGCAGCGCACGGGTGCGCTGCTCGGCGCGGCCATCGAGCCCGCCGCCCGTCTGGCGATGATGAACGCGCTGTCCGATCTCGCGGCGGAGGTCACCGCCGCGCTCGGAGACCGCGTGGTCGAGGTTCGCCTCGACGGCCGCGACGTGCGCGTCGCGGTGAGCTCTGACCCCTCGGCCGAGGAGTCGGACCCCGAGCAGGCCGACTCGCCCTCCAGCGGTTTCCCCGGCTTCGGACATCGCGGCTTCGGCGGGTTCGGCGGGTTCGGCGGAGACGCGGGCGACATCTCCCGGGTCACGCTGCGCCTCGTCGAGCAGATCAAGAGTCAGGCGGAGCAGGCCGCGGCGAACGAGGGCGTGTCGCTCAACTCCTGGGTAGCGCAGGCGGTGCAGGGCGCACTGGCGGGCCACCAGCACGGGAGGTCCCAGAAGGCGGACCGCAAGGGCGGCAAGCGCGTGAAGGGCTGGGTGCAGGGATGAGCGACTCGATCGACTTTATGAAAGCGGACGAGCCGCTCGGCGACAACCTCGTCCGGCGCGAAAGCTGGCCGGTGGAAGGCATCGCCGAGCTGGAGCTGTCCGTGGACGTCGGGCGCATCGAGGTGCACCTGGACCGCGCCGACGAGCCCGAGGTGCGCGTCGAGGTACGCCACGACCCGGCTGTGGGTGGCATGTGGGCACAGGGCATCAGCGGAGTGATCAACTGGATCGGCCAGGCGACCGGCGGGCCGGGCGCCACACCGGAGGACCTCACCGCCGAGGCTGTTGACGCGGCCGAGATCACCTGGTCAGAGCCGGGCCGTCGGCTGATCGTGCGCTCGTCGTCCGAGCTGCCGCTGCGATTGGTGCCACTGGTCGTGACGGTGACCGCGCCCGCGGGCTCACGGTTGGCCGCACGCACGGGAGCGGGCGACGTCGAGGTGACCGGTCGTGCGGGCTGGGCTGCGGTACGCACCGGATCCGGCGAAGTGGACATGGCCGCCGTCGACGGCGACGCCGACGTCACAACCGGGTCCGGCGACCTCGTGCTGGGTGAAGTGGCGGGCCGGGCCAGGCTGCGCACCGGATCGGGCGCGGTCCGGCTCACCTCGGCAGGCGGAGCCACCGAGATCAAGGCGAGCAGCGGCGATGTTGCTCTCGGCAGTGTGTCGGGCGATCTCGGTGTGCGCACCGGCTCCGGAGAGGTGCGCGTCGACGACGCGCGCGCCGGACGGTTCGACCTGACCACCGGCTCCGGTGAACTGCGCGTCGCGGTACACCCCGGGGTGCGCGCGGAGCTGGACCTCAGCACCGGTTCGGGGCGCGCGCGCAGCGAACTCCCCGTCGAATCCACCCCACCAGGCGACGCGGTGGCGCTGCATGTGCGCGCGCGCACCGGCAGCGGCGACGTGTTGGTGACGCGGGCCATTGTTCCTGCCTGACGACCCGGACTCGGGCGCCCACCGCCGGGGGGTGGGCGCCCACCCGGGGCCGAGGCGCCGACGGCTGGGTGTCGAGGGGGCGCCGGAGGGCTGGGATGACCCAGCCGGGCGTGGGCGCCCACCGCCGGGGGTGGGCGCGCACTGCCGGGGGGTGGGCGCGCACTGCCGGGGTGGGCGCGCGACTGCCGGGCGTGGGTGCGTGCGCACTGCCGGGGTGGGCGCGCACTGCCGGGGGTTGGGATGCGCGCACTGCCGGGCGTGGGCGCCCACCGCCGGGGTTGGGCGCGCACTGCCGGGGGGTGGGCGCCCACCTGGCTGAGGCACCCAACGGGCCGGGTCGCCGAGGGTGGCGCGGGCTAGGTCGCCGACGGTGGGGCGCCGAGGAATGGGCGCCGAGGAATGGGCGCCGAGAGATGGGCCAAGGCGGCCGCGTGACCCACGACGGCGCCACGCCGGGCGACTTCGCATCCCGCAGGCGGACTGCCCAGGTTGCCTGCGGCAATGCGGTTACTTAGAGGTGGGACGTCCGGCAGCTGATGGCTGCCCGAACCCGTCAGCACCCGAGCTGTGATGATCACTGACAGAAGGGTTGCGCCAGCGCAGTGCGCAGATTGAGCGGGCCCCCGCAAGAACCGCACGCTCGACCCGGTCGCCACGGTGATCGCCGCACGTGGTGCCAAGAGTGCAGCGGTGCACCGCCCACACCATTCTTGACGATCGTGGCCCGGCTGCGGCCCGGCTGGGGACCTCCCGGCGGACGGTGATCGCCAGGTTTGTGACATAACGGCCATATC
>CAWGYF010000020.1:0-124843 GCA_963826705.1 uncultured Actinomycetota bacterium | reverse complement strand
CCAGTAAGAGCGCCCGGCAGTTGACGGTTGGCCGCGCATGATCGGCGAAAGTGGTGCCGCAAGGGCACTGGTGCACCTCTGGCACTGCAGGCGATCACCGGCTCAACAGACGTGACGAGCCCCCCGCGATCACGCCACGACCGTCCCCCGGCCACGTCCGCCACGTCGGGTCGCTGTCAGCCCACTGCGCCACCCCGCAACGGCACCCCGCACGCCGCGCACGGCGTGCGCGTCACCGCACGGGGTGCGCAGTCGGTGTCCACGGGGTGCGCGACATCCCATGGGTGCGCAGTCGGTGTCCACGGGGTGCGCGACATCCCATGGGTGCGCAGTCGGTGTCCACGGGATGCGACCGCACCCGGCGGGGCGGGACCTGACCCTCACCCCCGCCTGCCCGGGCTGATCGCCGCCAACCAGGGCCACTTCGCAGACCGCGCATGCACGTCGCAGGGTCCACGGACCCTGCGAAGCGACAGCGGACCCTGCGAAGACCCTGTCCCGCCACGCCATGTGCCTCATGTGCCGGGCGCTCCAAGCGGCAAGCACCTCCACTGGGGGCGCAGGGTGTGGCGGTGTGGGTGGACTCGCGCGCCCTACGGGGCGGGGACGGGCTCACCGCGGAGATCGAGCAGGCGATCACCGAGGCGGCGCACGTCGTCGTGGTGATCAGCCCGGCCACGCTGAACTCGGAGTGGGTGTCGCGCGAGGTCGAGAAGGCGTTGGCCGTGCAGCGGTCCCGGCCGGGGTATCGGGTGATCCCCTGAGTGAGCGCTAGGCAGGGCCGGCTGCGGGTTGGTGAGGGGGCGCCCATTACGCTCCCATGCCTCTAGCTGCAGCCATCTGCGCCATCGCGCAATTGGGAGGTGGCCCGTTTGAGGCCGGTGACCTACTTGGCGGCCGGGATCGCCCTGCTGCTCGCTCTGGCCGCATGCTCGGCCACCGTGCCGGGCGCTCCCGGCCCCGGGACATCAGGGCCCGCGTCATCCGGCTCGGGGACGCCCGGCCTTACGACGACCCCCAGAGCATCCGGCTCGGGCGCCCGGCCCGCGTTCGGGGCCTACGTGGACACGTCGGTGTCGATCCCGGACTTCGCCGCCCTCGCCCAACAGACCGGGCTCAAGCACGTTGTGCTCGCCTTCGTTCTGGCGCGAGGCAACGCCTGCGACCCGGCGTGGGGCGGCACCGACCCGCTCGGTTCGCTGAAGGCTCCGATCGCCGCGTTCCAGGCCGCGGGCGGGTCCGCCTCGATCTCGACCGGCGGAGCCGACGGCACCTACATCGAGAACACCTGCCCCGACTCCACCGCACTCGCGGCGGCCTACACGAAGATCTTGGACGCCACCGGTACGAACCTGCTCGACATCGACCTCGAACACGACGTGCAGATCAACAAGGTGATCGACGCACTGGGACGGGTGCAGCGGGCGCGCGGCACGGACATCACGCTGACCCTCCCCGTCGATCTCGCGGGTCTCGGCCCCGGCCAGCTGGGTCTGGTGAAGCGGGCGGCGGCCACGAACCTCGCCGTCACGGTCAACGTCATGGACATGGACTTCCACGCCGCCGGTGACTGGGGCAACGCCATGGTCGCGGCCGCGCAGGCGATGCTCAGCCAACTGCGGCGGGTCTACCCGACCGCGAGCGCGGCCGAGCAGAACCGCATGCTCGGCATCACGATCATGATCGGACGCAACGACAACGGCGTGATCACCCAGCCCCGCGACGCCCAGACGGTGCTGAAGTTCGCCCAGACCCACGGCGTCGGCAGGCTCGCGATCTGGTCACTCGCCCGTGACCGGGGCACGTGTGCGCGACTGGTGGCGGCGCAGCCCGACTGCAGCGGGACCGCGCAGCCGGACTACCAGTACACCAAGCAGCTCGCGCGGTTCAGCGGACCGACCTCGACCTAAGAGCGACCGGCGCATGCGGCACGGGCGTGGCGGGACAGGGTCTTCGCAGGGCCGGCTGTCGCTTCGCAGGGTCCGCGGACCCTGCGACGTGCGTGCGCGGTCTGCGAAGTGGCCCTGGTCGGCGCGAGCTGGTCGACACGCGCTGCTGCCGTGGGGATGGAGGTCGCGGGGCCGCGGTGCTGAGATAGATCGCCGCGCGCCGCACCGGGGGTGAGCGGTTGCGGGTTGCTGGGGTGCGGATGGCGCCGATCAGCCCGGGCGGGTGGGTGAGGTCGGGTCCCTGCGGGGTGACCTCGCCTCCCGCGGAGGCCGACTGCGCACGGCCGCGGGGTGACGTCGCGCCCCGTGCGCGGCGTGTGGGGTGCCGGTGCGGGGTGCGAAGTGGGCTGAACCCGAGTTTGCAGCGGACGTGGCCCGGGGCACGGAAGTGGTGTGGCCGCAGTGAGCTCTTCACCGTCGGTTGGGCCGGTGATCGCCAGCAGTGGTGCGAGAAGTGCACCAGGGCCCCTGTTGACACCACTTTCGCCGATCATGCCGGCAACAGCCGACCGCCGGGCGCTCGAAGCAAAGGTGTCAGTGCCCGACAAGTCCTTCCAGTCTCGTCAGGCAGTCCTCCATCCAGGCCTCCACCTGCGGGCCTGCGGTGCCGTGCCTGCGGGTCTCTGTCTGGTGGCCAAGGAACGACAGGTGCAGAACCACCGAAGACCGTCCCGGCGCGGCGTGCTCGACCTGCAGCCAACCCGCGTACTCGGGGGCGTGCCCCCATTCGACCCGCAGCTGCTGCGGGCGGACCTCCACCGTCCCGTTCGCGTCGACACCGCGCTCCGCGACCTCGGCGTGCACCTCCCCGTCGCCGGTGGAGCGGACATCCACGGGCTCCGGCAGCCACTCGGACAAGCGGTCGAGGTCTGACACCACCGCGAATACCGCATCGGCACCTGCAGGCATCCCGCGATCCGCTTCGAACTCCGTCATGGGCACGTTCTACTCGCCAACGACCTGTGTTCTCTTCGGCGAGGGGCACTCGAGCTGAGTCGATCCGGATGACGACGACGCCCGCGTCGTCCATCGGCGTGTGTCCGGCCTGGTGGATGGCCGCGTCGATCAGTGCTCGGGCCAGCGCGTCGGCGGCGGGTGCGCTGCGGGCGAGGGTGGCGGCCACCCCGGCCTCGTCGAGTTGGCGCGCGTCCCCGACGCGGTGGGCTTCGGTGATGCCGTCGGTGTAGAGCACGAGGCTGTCGCCGGGCCAGAGCGAGGTGGTCTGCGTGGCGATGACCGACTCCGCGGTGAGGCCGAGGACGCGGCCGCCGCCTTCGAGCTGCTCGATGGCGCCGCCTGCACGACGGACGAAGGCAGGCGGGTGGCCTGCGCTGGCCAACGTCACCCGCCACGGCCCGACGGCCGGGTCCCAGGGCCGCTCGAGGGTGGCGTAGAGCGCCGTGACGAAGCTGCACCGGCCGTCGAACCAGACGGTCAGCACTTCGTGCACGGTGCGCAGGACCACAGCCGGGTCGCTTTCGGAGTGCGCGGCAGTGCGGACGGCGGATCGGGCCATGGCGGTGGTGCGGGCCGCGGCGGCGCCCTTCCCGCAGACGTCGCCGATGACGACACCGAGACCGCCCTGGATCGGGACGACGTCGTAGAAGTCGCCCATGACCTCGACGCCGGTCCCCCCGGGCTGGAACCGCGTGGCGATGTCGACCCCGGGAAGCCGAGGGGGGTGCGCGGGGATCAGGCTCTGCTGCAGGGTTTCGGCCAGCTCCGCGGCGTCGGCGGCGAGCTGGTCGGCGTCGCGGGCGTGGCGTTCGGCGTTGGAGGCCTGGTGGTCGGCTTCGCGCAGGGCGATGCGCAGCGCGATCTCGCCGCCCGCCGCGAGGGCCAGGGTCTGGAGCGTCTCGATGTGGAGCGGGGTCCAGTGCCGGACGACACCGTCCATCGCGCAGAGGTTGCCCAGCACCCGGCCGGCCGGGTCGCGCACGGGCACGCCCACCCAGGAGGCCGCGCCGAAGTCGTGGATCTGGGGCAGGTCGCGCAGCCGAGGGTCGTCGCGGACGTCGGGCGCGCAGATGACCTCCCCGGTGTCGATCACGACCTGGCAGGCGGCCTCCTTCACCGGCGCCTCGAAGGTGCCGTCCGGCCCGACGAGCAGCGACGGGTCCGGGGTGCCCTTCAAGAAGGTCCGCACGTCGTCGACGATGGTGAGGGCGACCATCGGGGTGTCGAGGATGGTCGAGGCCAGCCGGGTGAGCCGGTTGAACGCCTCCTCCGGACCAGTCTCCAGCAGTCGGCTGTCGCGCACCGCGGCGACGCGGTCGGCGGCCTCGACACCGATCCGCTGCACCCGCTCGCCGCTCACCATTCCCCGATTCGACGCACCTCTCGCCTGCCGCCATCATGGGCCACGTAGACGCACGGCGATAATTGGTTGCCCCGAAGCCCACGGCACCGGTGATGGCACGGTCACCTCTGGTGATATCGGCCGATCGTCGCTCGTGTGGCGCTATGGGGATCCCTACTGTGTAGACGGTCACCCGCACTGGGTAGATGATCACCGCGAAGGCCGCGCCCGCAGAATCCAGGATGCCCACCATGGTCGATGCACCTCGGGGTCGCCCGTCATCTCCGCCCGGCGCGGGCGTTCGACACCGCCTCCGCTCTGGTGGTCCGCCACCTGGACCGGACCGTGCCCCTCGGGATGTGGGCGGTCACCCGCGTTGTGGACGGACGGCAGATCCTGCTGACGGTCGAGGCGCCCGGCTACGCGGGGATCGTCGCGGGCGTGGAGGTCCCCTACGCCAACTCGCTGTGCCGCTCCATGGTGGCGGGCGCCGCGCCGCAGATCGCGCCCGACGTCGGCGAGGTGCCCGAGTACGCCGACGCCGCCGCATTGGCGCCGATCCCGGTGAACGCCTACCTCGGCACGCCGATCGTCCATTCCGACGGGTCGTTGTTCGGCACGTTGTGCGGCTTGGACCCCGCGCGCCAGCCCAGAACGCTGGTGAAGCACCAGCCGCTGCTGGATCTGCTGTCGAGCATGCTTTCTGCGGTCCTGGCCGCCGACACGGCCGCCACGACCACGGCGCGGGCGCTGGAGGCTGCCCGTCACGAGGCCGACACCGACGCGCTGACGGGTCTGTTGAACCGCCGCGGATGGGATCGCTACTTGGAACACGAGGAGGACCGCTTCCGTCGCTTCGGCGACTCCGCGTGTGTCGTGGTCCTCGACCTGGACCACCTGAAGATCGTCAACGACACCCACGGCCACGACGCAGGGGACCGGTACATCCGCCAGGCGGCGCAGGTGATGTCCGCGGTGGTGCGGCCGGGTGACGTGCTGGCCCGGCTGGGGGGTGACGAGTTCGGCATCATCGCCGTCGGCGCGGGCACCTCCCAAGCCGAGGACATGATCGTGCGGCTGCAGAAGGCGCTGCTCGATGCGGGGGTGTCCGGATCGATCGGCCACGCCCCCTACAGCGTGGTCACCGGGTTCCCCGGCGCCCTTCAGGAAGCCGACAGGGCGATGTACGAGCAGAAACGCCTCCGCCGCACCGCTGCCACGTAGGAGTCAGCACCGGCGGCCGTGGGCACGGAAGAAGCGGACCATCTCCGCGGACGCGTCCGGTCCCGTCGGGTCGGTGTAGGACCCGACGGCGTTGCCGCCGTACCACGCGTGCCCGCCACCGCGCACGATCCAGGATTCGACGAGGACGGCGCCGTCGGGATCGGTGTGGATCGTGCGGGTGGCGGGGCGGGTCCCGGGCTCGGTGTGCTGGGCGGTGGTCGACAGGGAGATGTCACTGCTGTCCAGGCGGGCGGCGCAGAGTCGCTCGGCGTTCACCGGCGCGACAATGGGATCGGCGTCGCCGTGGAAGATGATCAGTGGAGCCGGGCCGCCGGGTCCGGGTGAGCCCCCCGACCGCATGGCGGCGAAGGCCGATCCGACGTCGTGCGCGGCGCCGTAGGCGATCCCGGAATGCACTCCGACGCCCGCGTAGAGCCGCGGATGGGTCGCGGTCATGATCGCTGCCATCGCGCCCCCTGCGGAGAGCCCGGCGACGTAGACGCGGTCGGGGTCGACCCGGTGATCGACCATGACCCGACGCGTGATGCCCGCGATGATCGAGGGTTCGCCCGCGCCCGCATGCTGGTCAGCCGGGTTGAACCAGTTCCAGTAGCCGCCCAGGTTGGCTGCGCGGGACTGCTCCGGATAGGCGACCAGGAAGGTGTGCTGCTCCGCGAGCTCGTTCATGCGGCTTCCCGCGGCGAAGTCGATGGCGGTCTGGCTGCCCCCGTGGAGCATGACGACCAGCGGTACGGGCTGCTTCGCGTATCCCGTCGGGACGTACAGGAGGTAGCGCCGGGTGCCCGCCGCCTCCGTGTGGTCGAGGTGGCGGATCTCCCCGCCCGGGGCCGCGGCCGCTCTCGCCGCTTCGTCGGAGTGTCCGCGGGTCGACGCGGCGGTGAGACCGCCCAGCAGGCCGGACCAACCGCTCGCTCTGCGGCGCAGCCAACGGACGCCGCTCGCCCCGGTCATCAAGGAGGATGGGTCCATGCCGAGGTTGCGCTGCAGGAGCGCGGTCGCCTCGTTCAGCCGCCCGGCCCGGACAAGACGGAGCGCTTCGGCCATGACGGCCGTTCGGTTGTCGTCCACGGTGGGCCTCTTCCGGGCAGGTGGAATCCCGGCGTCGACCGGTCGGTCGCGCCGCTGCGGTCGTGCGGGCCTACGAGAGTGCGGGGTGGTTCAGATGGTGCGGTCGGCCAGCGCCGCTTTCACCGCGCGCGGCGCCCGGAAGGCCCCCAGGACCTCGACCGCGTCGATCGTGGCCATGGCCAGCTCAGGGCTGACGTCGTCGGCGATGGTGGCCAGGCCAAGGACGCGGAGCTCGATCCGCTGTCCCGTTGCCCGTAGTGCCTCGAGGTCGTGACGGCTCAGGTGCCGGGTGCCGAGGGTGAGCGCCCGACGTTGGACGGTGTCGTTGACTGCGGTTTCGCGGCTGTCGAGCTGGCGCCGGATGGCCGTGCGGATGAAGTCGGTGCGGTTGGCGTAGAAGCCCTCGTTGACGAGGAGGTCGATCTGCCCCAAGTCGACCAGCCCGATGTTGATGGTGATCTTCTCGCTCTTCTCGACCTCAGCCATCTTTCCTCCATCTGGAAACCAGCTTAACACCATCCCGTGGGATGGTGAAGCGTTGCGGGGTGTCGATCGCTGGTGATGATCCTCAGCCCGGCTCGCCGCCCGCCGAGCGGATGGCGAGGATCTTCAGCGCGAGTTGGGCGTTGAAGCGGTCCTCCTGCCGGGCCACCACCATTCCGGTGATCGTCTCGATCCGGCCGAGGCGGTAGCTCATGGTCTTCGGGTGGACGCCCAGCGCCTCCGCGGCCCGCTGCACCTGGCCGTCGCACTGCAGGTAGGCCCGCAGCGTCTCCACCAGGTCGGCGCCGTGGTCGCGGTCGTAGCGCAGCAGGGCGCCCAGTTGCTGCTCGGCGTAGCGGTCCAGGTCGGCGCCGTGGGCGGGTTCGAGGAGGAACTGGACGGCGCCGAGGTCCTCGAACACCGCGACCGCCGCGTCGGGCAGCCGGGTGGCGGCGCGCGCGTAGGCCGCCTGGCGGCCCGCGGCCGGATACTGGCCGATGCTGCGCACGGGCGCGCTCACCCCGACCGACAGTCCTGCGCCGAGGGCGCTGAGCTCGTGGCCCAGCAGGCGCACGACCGCGGGCGGGCGGTCGGGAACGATCAGCACGAGCATCTCGTCGCGTCCGCCGAACTGGGCGTGCATGCCGTGTGCGGCGAGCACCTCCACACAGCCCCTGGCGAGCTCCGCCCGGGACGACTCGATGCGCTCCGGGGTGTTCGTCGCCCGGCGGCGCCGTCGGGCACTCCGCTCGGCCGACAGCAGCACGACGCGGGCGACTTTCGGCAGCTCCCTGGCGAGCTGGCGGGAGCGCACGATCGCGTCGTCCTCGTCGAGGATCCGGCCGTCGATCAGATCCCACACGAACTCCGACTCCAGCCTCCGCACCGCACCCGCCACGGCGTCCTGCCGCGACAGCAGCACCGCGCAGGCGACGGCGGCCTGCTCGGTGGCGACCAGGTCCCGTGTCGCCACCGGCACCCCTGTCGCGACCGCGAGCCTGCCCCATCGCTGACCGAGCGAGCCTGCGGTGACCGCGATCGCGTGCCGTCCCTGCGCGTCGGGCCCCAGCAGAACGGCCTCCTCGCCGAGCTCGGAGCCGCCGTCGGCCGTGCACAGCAGCTCCTCGAGCCACCCTCCCGACCGCTGCGCGTCCGGCCCGACGAACGTGACCTCCTGGCCGGTGATGCTGTGCAGGGCCGCGACGACGGAGCCGAGCTCTGTGCCCTCGGCGACGATCCGCATGAGCCTGCGGTGGATCTCGACGGTCTGGCGGGTCTCCTCGTAGCGCTGGGAGAGCTCGGTGTTGGCCGCCATGAGCTGCTCGGACAGATCGCGCAGCCGGTCGTCGTCGACGGCCCGCTGGACACCGAGCGCGGCGAGGTCGCCGAGTGCGGCGATCAGCGCGACGTCCTCGTCGGTGAAGGCCGACCGCCGTCGCCGCCACGCCGCCAGCACCCCGACGACCTCGCCGTCGACCCGCATCGGCGCCCCGATGCACGCCTTGGTCCCCTCGACGCTGGCGACCGGGAGGAGCTCTTTGCTGATCACGGGGTCGGTCGTCCAGTCGTCGGAGCGGTAGACCTCGCCGGTGGTGTAGACGTGGCCCACCATGCTGTCGCCTCGGGCCACCCGGAGCCGCGCAGTTTCGACGGTGCGGTGTCCGACCACCGCTCTGGCGACGAGATGGGTCCGGTCCGGCTCGACGAGGAACACCCCGGCGATCTCCGCGCGGAGCACGTCGGCGGTGGCTGTCGCGAGCCCGAGCAGCACCTGCTCCCGGTCCCGCGACGCCAGCAGGCGACGCGCCACGCCGTAGAGCGACGCCACCGCGGCACCCGGTCGGTGCGTGGTGGCGGCCAGCCGGGCGAGCAGTCGGAGCTGCTCCAGCACATCGCTCCCGGGATCGCCGGTCTGCCACCAGACGACGAGGTCGACCTCGCCGTGCACGTCGAACGCCGCCGCCGTCGCCGCTCCCTGCCGCGAGACGCCGTCGGCCAGCCGTTGCGCGGGCAACGGCAGCGCGCCTCCGCTGACCGCGAGCGGCTGGGGACCGTCGACCCGCCAGACGACGACCGTGGCCCCCTCCGCGCCTGCGAGCCTGCGCGCGGCGCTCGCCAGTACCGCGTGCACCCTCTCCGCCCCGTCGGCGGCGGCGTCCAGAATCCGCTGGCACGCATCGGCCCATTCGGCCGGTGCTGGCTCGTCGGTGGGCACCGGGCCATTCTGCTGCGCGACAGAAGACCCGTTCTACATGTGGCGCAGCCGCTTGTTGCCCGCACGCAGTCGGGAGAGCTGCACGAAATGCTCCGGGTTGAGGAAGAGCTCGTTCATCCAGCCCAGCGTGTCGATCGTCAGGCCTTCGGGGCGGTGGATGAGGTAGTCCAGGTACTGGAAGGCGTCCTTGGCCCCGTACCCGACGTGGTGCGCGCCGACGACCTTGCGGGTCCCGCCGTCGATCACCAGCTTCTGGAAGCCGGAGAGCTCGGGCTTGCTGAACGCGTAGAGCATCGTGCCTTCCGCGCACGGCAGCGGCAGGTTGGGTGTGTCGAGTCCCTCGACGTAGGGGGGCATCTGGATGATGATCACGTCGTCGCCGTACCGCTCGCGCGCCTCGTCCTCGGTCAGCCCGACCCAGGTGACCTCGTAGGTGGTGTGCAGGAAGTCCGGGAACTCGGTGTAGTCGAACTCGAGGTCCTCGCCCATGATGTTGCGGGCCGCGCACACCCCGGACTTGCGGGCCTTGAACATCTCCATCGGCCCGTCGATCATGTCGCCGATCGCGTAGACGCCCGGCACCGACGTCTGCATCCGCTTGTTGACCACGACCCGGCCTGCCGGGCCGACCTCGATGCCGAGCGCGGCCTGCGCCTGCGCGACGGTCGGGCGCTCGCCGGTGCCGAGGAAGACGAAGTCGGTGTCGAGCTCGATCTCCTCGCCGTCCGCGAGCCGAACGGTGACGCTGCGCACGGCACCACCCGATCCGTTGACCGAGATCGGGACCGCTTGCTCGAGGATCGTCATGCCGCGGGTGCGCATGCCCTCCACGACGTAGGTGCGCAGATCCTCGTCGACGTGGTGCAGCGCCTTGGTGTGCATGAGCTTCGAGCGCGACACGATCGTCGTCTGGCAGCCCGTGGCGTGGAAGAACGACCCGTACTCCATGGCGACCTTGCTGCCGCCGATGATCACACAGCGGCTGGGCTCGTAGTCGAGCTCCTCGACCATGCTGACGAAGTCGTAGACGCCACGCAGGTCGAGGCCCGGGATGTCGGGGTTGACGGGCCGGGCGCCCATGCCCAGCACGAGGTTGTGCGCGCGGAACGTGCGGCCTGCTGCCTCGACGGTGTTCTTGTCGATGATCGTGGCGTGCGCGTTGAGGACGTACTCGACGTCGAGCTGTTCCTTGGTCTGCCAGTTCATGAACGCGTGTGCGCTGCCGCGGCCTGCCAGGAACAGCTTCACCAGCTCCAGGATGCTCGCGCGCGACGGGTCGAACTTGGGGAAGAAGAGCTCGTCGGAGAACCACCGCATCCGGTCGAGCTCCTCCGCGGCCTCGGAGAACAGGTGGTGGGGCACGCAGGCCTGGTGCGGGCAGGACCCGCCGAGGAACGGCCACGCGTCGATGATCAGAGGGCGGCCGCCCATGGCCTTCATGTAGGACGAACCGAACCGTCCGCCCGCGCCGCCACCGACGAAGATCGCGTCATAGACGGGTTCCTCGTCGCCCTCCAGGTTGAACAGCGGCTCTGAGTCGGGGTCGGCGAGGCAGCGGTCGATCAGCTCGTTCCACTCGCCGAGGTTCAGGTGCTGGTTGCGGATGTCCATCGGCTCCACCCCTCGTCGTCGATTCGTCGACGGTAGGCGTCCGCCAACGCCGAGGGCTTCCCGTTCGGAGATGACGAATGGGGAATTCATTATCCGACGTGGACAAACTTCAGGGCGTTGTCGGCGTGCGGCCGCGGGCGTACCCTCGGAGCGCCGATCAACTGACGCTGTCTTGTCACTGACGCTGTCTCATCACTGACGATGGGAGCCGAGCATGACCACCGAGGAGTACCCGGCTCCGCCCCGGACGGTCGGTCGTGATG
Organism: uncultured Actinomycetota bacterium; assembly: GCA_963826705.1. Lineage (GTDB taxonomy): Bacteria > Actinomycetota > Actinomycetes > Mycobacteriales > Pseudonocardiaceae > Pseudonocardia. Next base: position 113,710 of record CAWGYF010000020.1, on the reverse strand, counting down.
CCGTGTTCGTGCGCCACCGGCACAAGAGCCCGCAGGTGGCGGAGTCGGCCTATGTCGCGCCGAACGCGGTCCTGTGCGGGGACGTTCGCATCGGGCCGCACAGCCGGGTGCTGTTCGGCGCGGTGGTCACCGCGGAAGGCGGCCCGGTGGAGATCGGCGCCAACTGCGTGATCATGGAGAACGCCGTGGTGCGCGGAGTGCCGCAGTTTCCCACGCGGCTCGGGGACCACGTGCTGGTCGGCCCGCACGCCTCGTTGACCGGCTGCGTGATCGAGGGCGACACCCGCGTCGCCACCGGCGCCGTGGTCTTCAACGGCGCCAGGGTCGAGGTCGGGGCGCAGGTGGAGTTCCACGCGGTCGTCTTCGTCAACACGGTCGTCCCCGCAGGCATGGCGGTACCCATGGGCTGGTTCGCCGGTGGCGACCCGGCTCAGCTGGTCGCACCAGGCGAGTGGGAGCGCATCCGCGACCTGATCGGACCGCTGGACTACCCGGGCACCGTCTTCGGCGTCTCCGGCGGCGACGACGTCGTCCCCGACATCGCCCGCCGCTACGCCCGCAGCCTCGCGCTGCACCAACGCGACCGGGTGCTCCCGCCGAGCCTGCACGACCGGCTCGACGACGAGGCCCCCGTCGACCACACAGCCGCGCGCTCGGCCGCTGTGGTCACGGCGGTCTCCGATGCCCGCCTCTGACGGGTGAGATGAACCTGGTGGGGCTCCACCCCGAGCGCAACCCCCACCAGGTTCATCTCAGCGCGGGCATCACCGTCGAGCGTGAGTGAGCGTCGGCGTCAGCTGCCGCCGGTGAGCGCCCTCGGGTCGAACGTCACCCGGATCCGGGTGATCTTCCCGTCCTCGATGTGCTGCCAGTTCGCGGTGGGCGCGGGCGGGGCCACGGTGGTGTGCAGGTCGAACCAGGTCAGCACGTCCTGGCCGTCGACGAACACGCGCTGCACCACGATGTCGTCAAGGATCTGCGCCATGCCTTGAAGGCCTTTGACGCACGAGTCGGCGTCGTCGGCGGTGCCCAGGGGGCCGCGGAAGGTCGCGTCGTCGGCGAGGATCGCACGCAGCGTCGGGAAGTCGCGCTCCTTCCACGCGCGGAAGTAGGTCTCGGCCACGGTACGGGGCTCAGGTGTCTCCATATCTGCACCGTAGGTCCCCTTCCGGACAGCAGATGTCCGGAAGAGCAGGCAATCTGAGCGCGTGGGGACGGACATGCCGGTGCGGCTGTTGCGGCTGCTGTCGTTGCTGCAGACCCGGCGCACCTGGTCGGGAGCTGAACTCGCCAGCCGACTCGGCGTCACCGACCGCACCCTGCGCCGCGACGTCGACCGGCTGCGCTCCCTCGACTACCCGGTGCACGCCACCACCGGCACCGCGGGCGGCTACCGCCTCACCTCCGGCCGCAACCTGCCTCCCCTGCTGCTCGACGACGACGAGGCCATGGCGATGGCGATCGCGCTGGCCACGGCGGCGGGCGGCGGGGTCGCGGGCATCCAGGAGAGCGCACTCCGAGCCTTGACCAAACTGCAGCAGGTGCTGCCCGCCCGCTTGCGGCCCCGGCTGAGCGCGCTGGCGGGCACCACCGCCGCGGTCACACCCCGTGGTGCCCCGCAGACCGATCCCGACGTGCTGGCGGTGCTCGCCGCGTGCTGCCGCGACACCGAGATGATCACCTTCGACTACGGCGACCGGGCGGGTGCGGTGGCGACGCGTCGGGTCGAGCCGCACCACCTCGTCGCGAACGCGGGCCGGTGGTACCTGGTCGCCTTCGACCCCGAGCGCGCTGACTGGCGCACGTTCCGGGTCGACCGGATGGCCGACCTCCGGCCGACCCACAGGCCGTTCGTGCCGCGTGAGCTGCCCGCACCCGACGCGGCGACCTACCTCGTCCGGTCCTTCGCGAGCGCGACCTATCGCCACACCGCACGGCTGGCCGTCGACCTCCCGCCCGACGCGGTGCGGGCTGGGGTCTTCGCGACGATCCCGGGCGAGATCGAGCCCCGCGGGCAGGCAGCGTGCACGGTCAGGCTGACGGCGGAGTCGGTGGAGCTGGTCGTCCAGTTCATCGCCGCCATCGCAACGCTGCGCGCGCCGGTGACGGTCGAGGAGATGTCCGAGGAGGTGGACGCCGCGGTGCGGGAGCTGGGCACGGTGCTCGCCAGGGCTACGCGGTGGCCGACGACGCCGCCGTCAGCGTGAGCTTGGCCCGACCAGCCCCACTTGGAGATCTTCGCCGGACCGGGCTGCGCGACCAGGCGCGGATGTTCGAAGATCCCATCGGCCAACGCGCGGAACGATGGGCATCCGAGGGCTCTCCTGACGCATCCGTGGGTGGGTGAGCGTCAGTAGGCGACACGCCGGTCCCTGCCTACGGTTCCAGTTACCACAGCTGGGATCGATCAGAGGCGGGGATCGGCGTGCGCAACGGAAGGGTATGGGCTGGGTTGCTGGGGGTCGAGAAGACCGTTGTCGAGCGGGTCGAGTTCGACGAAGAGCAGACGTTGTTGGTTGCTCATGTGCGTCCGGTGCGGGGCCAGCAGCGCCGGTGTGGGGTGTGTGGGCGGCGGTGCCCGGGCTATGACCAGGGGGAAGGTCGACGCCGTTGGCGGGCGTTGGATGTGGGCACGGTGGCGGCGGTGGTGGAGGCCGACGCGCCGCGGGTGCGGTGTCCCGAGCATGGGGTGGTCGTCGCGGCGGTGCCCTGGGCGCGGCATGGCGCCGGGCATACCCGGTTCTTTGATGATCAGGTGGCCTGGTTGGCGGTGGCGTGTTCGAAAACAGCGGTGATGACGTTGATGCGGGTGGCGTGGCGCACGGTGGGCGCGATCGTGACCCGGGTCGCGGCCGAGGCACGGGCCGGGTTCGACCCGCTGGCGGGGTTGCGTCGGATCGGGATCGATGAGATCAGCTACCGGAAGGGGCAGCGTTACCTGACCGTGGTGGTCGATCATGACAGCCGGCGGTTGGTGTGGGCTGCGCCCGGGCGTGATATGCGCACTCTGCGCCGGTTTTTCGACCAGCTCGGCGCCGAGCGGGCCGCCCTGATCACCCATGTGTCGGCGGATGCGGCGGACTGGATCGCCGACGTGGTCGCCGGGCGGTGCCCGAACGCGGTGCGCTGCGCGGACGCCTTCCACGTCGTGGCCTGGGCCACCGACGCCCTGGATCGGGTCCGGATCCAGGCCTGGAACCAGGCCCGCGCGCTGGCCCGCACCGAACCGGCCCGCGGGCGGGGACGACCCGGTCCCGATGCCCCGCCCCGCCCCGGGCATGACCGAGCTCGCGGGCTGCGCCATGCCCGCTACGCATTGTGGAAAAACCCCGACCATCTCACCGACCGCCAGGCCGACAAGCTGGCCTGGATCGCCACGACCGACCCCCGCCTGCACCGCGCCTACCTGCTCAAAGAGGGCCTGCGTTACGTGTTCGCGGTCAAGGGCGACGCCGGTATCGCGGCCTTGGATCGGTGGCTGTCGTGGACCGCGCGCTGCCGCATCCCGGTCTTCGTCGAACTCGGCCGCAAGATCCGCCGCCACCGCGCGGCGATCGACGCCGCGCTCACCCACGACTTGTCCAACGCGTTGATCGAGTCCACCAACACCAAGATCCGACTGCTGCAGCGGATGGCGTTCGGGTTCGCCTCCGCCGAGGCGTTGATCGCTTTGGCCATGCTCGCTCTCGGCGGGATCCGTCCACCCCTACCCGGCCGCGCCACCACCTCCTCCTGACCCGGCGGGGCCCAGCCCCGTCACCGCCGCGAGCCCAGCCCATCCCCCCGATCTCTCTCCGCCCCCGAAAGCGTGCGCCGGGCAGCGGCGGCGTCAAGGACCTACGGCCGCTGCGCGGTCGACCCTTCGGGCCGATCCCTGACCCCGCCGCCTAACCCGACGCATTCACAGGCAGGCGGACCGCGCCCGAAAAAGATCAATCTTGCCCACGGATTGGGTCGGAGGGTCCATCCGAGGCGAGATTTGCAGATGCAAACTGTTTCTTGAACGGCCCACCAAAGAGGCATATAATCGAACCTATGTTCGACAAGGGTGACGAAGTCGGCGACGCGGATCACATCCCGCCGCCCGAGCCCCTGCCACCTGAACCCCTGCCACCTGAACCCCTGCCGCCCGAGCTACTGCCACCAGAGCCCCTGCCCGAGCCCTGGAACCGGCCCGACTCCGCGGTACGCCCCGATGGCTACGCCGCGTTGGAGCTGCAGTCGGCCACCCGCCACCCCACCGAGCTCACCGACGCCGAGGTGATCGAGGCCATCCGCGGCTACGACCACGTCGCGTCCTGGGCCGCGGCCCGCCAAGCCCGGATGCTGGCCGAGTTCGCCCACCGCCGCCCACCCGACCGCACCGACGTCGTGGACCGGGTCACCGGCGGTCCGATCTCCGTGTGGGCGCCTGATGAGATCGGGTTGGCCCTGACCCTGTCCCGCGGCACCGCCGCCGCCCGGCTGGAGCGGTCACTGCGTTTGGCGCAGGTCCTGCCCGCCACCCTGGCCGCGTGGGATGCGGGGCGGATCGATCAGGCCAAAGTCTGTGCCATCCACGACGCCACCCTGGCGCTGTCTGACACCGCCGCGCAGGCGGTGCAAGACCGGGTCCTCCCCCAAGCACCCGTCCAGACCCTCGCCCAGTTGCGGGCCGCGCTGGAGCGGGCGGTCATCGCCACCGACCCCAAAGGGGCCGACGCGCGGCACCGCAAAGCCCACCGCCAACGGCGGGTGGCGCTCAACCCCGAACGCGACGGCATGGCCTCGCTGTGGGCGTTGCTGTCCGCCCCCGACGCGTTGAGCTGCTATGGCTGGCTCACCGCGCTGGCTCGGGGTCTGCCCGCGGCCGACCCGCGCAGCATTGACGCTCGCCGGGCCGATCTGCTGGTCGCCCTGCTCACCGGCAACCTGCTCCTGCGCCCCACCCCCGACACCGACCCAGCCGACACCGACCCACCCGCCACCGACTCACCCATCACTGACACACCGCGCCCCGGCGAGGACATCACTGGTGAAGACGCTGGCGGTGAGGACGCCGCCCGATCCGACTCCACCCGCCAGGACCGCGCCCGCGAGGACCGCGCCCGCGAGGACCGCGCCCGCCAGGACTGCGCCCGTCAGGACTGCGCCCGCGAGGACTGCGCCCGCCAGGACTGCGCCCGCGAGGACTGCGCCCGCCAGGACTGCGCCCGCGAGGACTGCGCCCGCGAGGACTGCGCCCGCGAGGACTGCGCCCGCGAGGACTGCGCCCGCGAGGACTGCCCCCGCGAGGACTGCCCCCGCCAGGACTGCGCCCGCCAGGACTGCGCCCGCCAGGACCGCGCCCGCGAGGATCGTGCCCGCGAGGATCGTGCCGGTGAGGACGGTGTTGCCGACGCCGCTGCCGAATCCTCCGCCGCGACCGCCGCGACCGGCGGGGACGCTGCGACTGGCGTGGCGCCGCCGTTAGTCCGGGGGGCTGACCTGCCCACCCCGGTCGCTCCCACCAAGCCCCTGGTGCATCTCGTTATCCCGCTCAGCACCCTGACCGGCGCCGATGACAGCCCCGTCGAACTGACCGGCTACGGACCCTACCCCCGGCCATGGCGCGCGCCGTCGCCGCCGACGGGGTGTGGAAACGCCTGATCACCGACCCCCTGTCCGGGGCCCTGCTCGACCACGGCCGCCACACCTACCGACCACCCGCCGCCCTGGCCGATTTCCTCCGCGCCCGCGACCGCCACTGCCGCGTCCCGATCTGCCGTCGCCGCGCCCTGGACTCCCAACTCGACCACACCGTGGGCTATCACACCGACAACGGCACCACCGACGAGCACAATCTCTATCACGCTTGTCTGTGTCATCACCGGATGAAAGACGCCCCCGGCTGGAGCGTGACCCAACACCGCGACGGGCGCCTGACCTGGACCACCCCCACCGGGCACCGCTACAGCAGCCGGCCGTTCGACTACCGACCCGAACCCGACCTGGTCGCCGTCATCGCCGCCCTCGACCAAGCCGCCCACGACCAGGCGGCGCAACAAGAGGCCGCTCGAGTAGCCGGCGAGCGTCCTCCGGTTCACCGTTCGACCGACCCGCGGTACCCGCCGACCCCGCTGACCCGCCACCGTTCTGAGCATTTCGGTCCCGGTGACCGCCAGGGTGAAGCGTCCGCGCGTCAGCTCCTGAACCGACGCGCAATGGATCTCCACGGCCACCTCGACCCGGTCCGGCAGGTGCACCAGCTGGCCGCGAGTCGTCGGCACGAGGTCGTCGAGCATCCCTTCGATGCGCGACATGCCCGCGGCCGGGAACTGCTCGACGAGCAGATCGCGGAGTCGACCGAACGGCATCGGGTCGCGGACGGCGCTGAGCACGGCTTGGACTGGCTGGCTGTGGCGTACCGACACCTCGACGGCGGCCAACCCGTGCGGGGACCCGCCCGGTGTCCGGCCAGCGTCACGAACCGGTCCCCGCGCGTGTGCCCGGCGTCGTTGATGACCACCGAAAGCCGGTCTCCAAGTCGGAGGCACTGGTGCAGACGGGCCACGACGTCGCCCAGCCAGTCCGCGTCGGGTCGTGCCGTGACGCGTTGCTCGCGGCCCCACCGCGCCGTGGCCCGACCCCGATCCCAGCCCTGCCGATCCCGGCGAACAGACCGAACGGTGTGGGACGGTCCTGCCAGCGCCGGAGATAGGACACCAACGCCGTCACGAGCCGGCGAACCGTCCGACCATCCCCACCGCCGCCTGCAACCAGGCCATCGATCTCGCGGACCAAGGTCGGGCTCGCCCCGCCGGGTGCGGCGCACACCTCCTCGAGCCGCCAGATCGACGACAGCCACCGGATCGCCACCACGGGAGGAAACGTGGCACGGCCCGCGAGAGTCGTCGATCTGTCGCGTGCGGTGCGGATCCCTGACTCTCGAGGGCTGCGGCCGGTGATGGCTGCGCTGAGATGAACCTGAGACGAACTCTCAGTCCCGGCCGGGCTCCGGCGCGTGTAGTCGCAGACCCGCCTGGAGTGATCGCACGCTGTCTACGTCGCGGAGCAGCGCGCGGGCCTGGTCGGCGACCTTGGCGAGCTCAGTGGCGACGATGGCCGCGTTGCCGTCGAACTCCGCGGGCCAGATGTGGTTGCGGATCGGTCCACAGATCCTTTCGAAGTCCATTTCGGTGAAGTCGGCGACGCAGGCGGCGTCCCAGAAACGGTCGATCGCGGCCGCGAGGGCTCGCGGCGTCAGTCGGGCCTCGTCGAGCAGGGCCTGTTCGAGGTCCTTGATGCAGGTCAGCACGACCTGGCTGAGTCCGGCGAAGAACTGGGCGGCCTCGCGATCGTCCGCTGCGGACGATCCCGAGGTCGCCACGGTGGGGCCTGCAGGGGCTTGCGGCCTGTCCACCAGCTCTTGGCGGTGACGATGACCGGTGACACCGGCACGGGTATGCCGACGGCGTTCACCGCGGCGTCGGCGACCGCGCCGGTGACCGCCATCCCGAGTCCGGCCGCGTGTGCAGCGGCGGGCTGTGGCGGCGGTTTGGGGGATATGTTGCGCAGGATCGGGCGGGTGACGCGCAACACAAGGCTGCCGTAGTCGTCCTTGAGCTCGAGCAGATCGTCGATCGCGGCGGGAAGGTGCTCTGCCTCCCTGGCGAGGGCGACGTCCCGGAGCGCGCGCAGGGCCGCGGCCCCGTCGTCAGGGCCGGGGACGAGCTCGTCGGTCAGGCGCGCATGGAGGGTTCCTGCGACCTCGGACCACAGGCGGTGCACCGCCCGCTCCAGCGACGCGTCGATGTCATCGAAGATGTCGGCGACGTGACCGCGGGCGTCGATGAAGGCCAGCTCGCCCGCCGCGAGACCCCGGCCGGGGATGGCGTAGTAGAACTCCTCGATCCAGCGGTCGCGGCCCTTGCCGAATCCGCTCTCCAACTGCTCGCGCGCCTTGCCAGCGGCGGTGGTGATCGCAGCACCGAGATCCTGGTCGACCGTCCCGTCGCTCACCAGCTTGTCGTAGTCGCGCATCAGGTCGTAGAGGTTGCGGCTGACCTGGTCGCGCAGACCCCGCGCCAGCCTAGCCAGCTGGGTCTCCACGTTGGGCATCCCGGCGCGCCAGTCCTTCACGCGGGTCCCCAGGTCCTCTGCGAACGCCGCGAGGTCTGCCGCCAGCCCTTCGACGTCCTGCAAGACCGCACTGACCGCGGCCCGGTCCATCTCGACCAACCGGTCCGCGAGGTGCTCCAACGCCGGGCCGAGCACGTGCTGAGCGACGGCGTCCGGCGTGCTCACGTCGGCCTGGAAGATCTGGATGCCGCGGTCCCGGACCCGCTCGCTGATCTTGTCAAGTGCGTTGGCCAGAAAGCCGGCCAGGCCGTTGACGAGATCGGGGTTGATGACGATGCGGAACGCGTCGCGCAGATCGACCCCACCCCGAGCGGCACCGACGGACTTCAGGGCGCTCTCGTCCTGGGTGGTGAAGAAGGAGTCCGCTCGGTCGGCCGTTTGAGCAGCAGCAGCAGATCGACCTCGGTCCGCATACGCTGGATGAACAGCTCTTCCACGTTCAGCCCGGACTCGCCCTCACCCGGCATGTCGACCAAGCCAAGGCGGGTCACCGACACGTTGGGGAAGGGGCAGTAGATGTCCACGCTGCGCACGGCGTGATAGGGCCGGTTGGACTCGTCGTCACCGCCGCTCGGATAGGCGACGTAGGGTTTCAGCTCGTTCTCGGTCAGCGTCAGGGTCTCCCGGCTGCCGAGCAGGTTTCGATAGCTGGGCAGCGTTCTGCGGGCGATGCGCAGCTTCTCCACAAAGGGCTGGGCGCCGATGTCGGCTTGGATGGTGTCGTAGCTGCGGTTTCCGAAATCGGCGAGAGTGCGCAGAGGGGCGGGCCCGAGGTTGGCCGACCGGTGCAGGCGCACCAGGTAGGAGTCGCGGAACGACGTCCAGTCGTGCAGGTTCACCACGGCCCTGAAGGGGCCCGGATCCGTGGTAGATCCGGCTGGGGCGCCGCCGTCGTGGGGTTGTAAGTCCGACGACGGCACCACGCGCTGGTCGAGCCCGGTGATGCTGCGCAACAGCGTGCTCTTGCCCGACCGGGTCACGCCGACGACGCCGAGGTTGGCCACCGATTCCCGGGACGGACCCTCGCGCTGACCGCCTCGGTGGCCCGACCGATTCTCACCGACCCGCCGCCACATCTCCCCGACCGGGGTCGGAGTCCCGCCTGCGGGGGCAGGAGCAGCTCCAGGGAGTTGCCGATCCGCTGCCGGACCTCGGTTGTCGGGCTGACGTTCCGCAGCGCGGTGTCTGCGGCCACGAGCGCCTCGCCGATGCCGTCGAGGGCTCGGCCAGCGCCCCCCGCACCTCGCCCAACCGCCGCACGACTCACGCTGCGAATGCCGCTCGACAATGCGTCGGCAATACGGGTTGTTATCGACACGTCATTCACCACCGTCATGTCGGACGTCGCGGTTCCCCGCGGCGCAGTACCGCGGACGTCGCGGCCACAAATGCGACCCCGAGCGCCAGAAGAACGAGAAGGTCGAAGAGGTAGGTCCCGGTCCGGTGGGACCACAGCGGATCTTGATCGCCACCTTCAGAGGCGACGTCGGTTGTCGCGGCACCCATCGCGTACGCCCAGCGTGCGGGCACCAGCCACGAAGCCTGTTCCAGCCCGGCGTGGCCGTGCAGGGGGAAGAGCTGGCCGCACAGCACCAGCTGCAGCATCAGCACGACGACCAGAATGGGCATGCCGCGGCTCTCGTTGTGGATCAGCCCGGAGATCAGCAGACCCAGGGTCGTCATCACGACTGTCACGGCGATCACCGCGAACACGACGCTGGCCGAGCCTGTGACCAGCAGTGGGGCATCCGCGGCTCGTTGACCGGCCAGGCCCAGCTCCGCGATCACAACGGCCTGCAGCACGGCGACGGCCCCCAGCACGGCGATCTTCGAACCGAGATAGGCCGAACGGGACAGCCCGACCGCGGCCTCCCGCCGATAGATGGCTCGCTCCTTCACCAGCTCACGGAAGGCTCCGGTGAATCCGGCGAACGCGCCCGCGACGATCAGGACGAGCAGCAGCTGCTGCGGGCTCCCTGGCGGGATGTGGTGCGGGTCGATGAACGCCGCTCCGTGAGCGCTGACCGAGAGCCCGTAGTCGCCCGGCAGGATGCGCACCAAGGCGCTCAATGCCACCGGCAGCGCCAGCAGGAACAACGCGTAGAAGCGGTCGGCGGCGATGACGGCGAGATAGCGACGGCAGAGCACCCGGAACTGGGCCCCCACCGGCTGTTGGCGCGGCAGGGACTGCGGCGGTGCGGGGGCCGAGGCCTGCCGCGGGGCGGGTGGATGGGCCGACGCGGCAGGCGCGTAGCGCGCTGCCTCCGGTGACGCGGCGAAGCGGCCTGCGAAGTCGGTGGTCTCGTCGCGGTCCAATAGCAGGAACAGGTCGGCCAGGTCGGCCGTTCCGAAGTAGCTCATCGCCTCCTTCGGCGGGCCGAAGTAGGCGAGCCGTCCGCCCCTCGCGAGGACGAGCAGCCGATCGCACACCTCCAGGCTGCGCTCGTCGTGCGTGACGACGACGACAGTGCGGCCCTCGTCGGCCAACCCGCGCAGCGCGCGCATCACCTCCCGGGCGTTGCCGGGGTCCAGCCCGGTGGTCGGTTCATCCAGGAAGAGCAGTGACGGCCGGGTGAGCAGCTCCAACGCCACGCTCGTGCGTTTGCGCTGGCCGCCCGACAAGGTCGAGATGCGCTGGTCGCCGACCGGCCCGGACAGACCGAGCTGGCCGAGGACCTCGTCGACCCGCCGTTCCCGCTCGGCGGAGCTCGCCTCAGCCGGGAAGCGCAGCTCCGCTGCGTAGCCCAGTGCTGTCCGAACCGTCAGCTGGGTGTGCAGGATGTCGTCCTGCGGGACGAAGCCGATCCGCTGGCGCAGCTCGTCGTAGCCGTCGTACAGGTCGCGTCCCTCGTACTCGACCGTTCCGCCGTCGGCGGGTCGGAACCCGGTGAGCGCCCCGAGCAGGGTCGACTTCCCCGCGCCACTCGGGCCGACCACGGCCAGCAGGCACCGCTCTTCGAGCTCGAAGCTGATGCCGTCGAGCAACCTGCGGTCCTTGGCCGTGACGACGAGCTGGTCGGCCCGGAACCGCACGTCGCCCGAGTCCTGGTACTCCTCGAGCTGGTCTCCGACCAGCATCAGCAGGGTGTGGCCGATGCCGATGACGTCGTGCGGCCCGATGACGGCGTCGGTGACGCGCCGCCCGTTGACGAAGGTGCCGTTCCAGCTGGAGTTCACGATGCGCCACTGGTCGCCCTCGCGGCGCAGCTCGGCGTGGCGGCGGGAGACGAGCAGGTCGTCGATGACGACATCGCACGTGGGCTCGCGGCCGATGGTGAGCGGGCGGTTCCCGATGCCGTGCTGGCCGGTCGGGCCGCGGTGCCACCACGTTCCGGTGCCCTGAGCCGCCGCGCCCGGTGTGGAGCCGTGGCCGCCGCGTTGCTGCGGGATCCAGGGCGTGGGGGTCGGACTCGACGAGGCCGGCGTGGTCGGGGGCAACGGGTTCGGCGGGGTCGGCGCGGCGGCGGGGGCCCACCAGCTCGTCGGCCGACCGGAGGGCGGCGCCGACGGCGGGCTCGGCGACCCCGCCGCCCGCGACCGCAGCGCCTCGACGAGGGCCGCCGCCGAATCACGTTGCCCAGGCACCGTGGCGGCCACTGCGTTCCCGGTGCATGCCGCGTAGAGCTCCGCGAGTGCGGCGAGATCGCTGTCCCGATCGGGCGCGGCATTCCCCACCGCGAAGTCGGTCAAGACGGCTCCGTCGACGGTCAGGCGGACATGGCAGGGAACGAGGCAGCCGTGGACGGCGCCCAGCGCGTGCGCCCGGTCGAGCGTGGCGGCGATCCGCTCCATGGCCACGACGGCCGCGTCGAGCGCCAGCGTGCCGTCGGCCAGCGCGTCGGCCAGGGTGCGGCTGGGCAGCCACGCGGCGTCGACGTAGCTCTGCCCGGCGAGCCTGTCGTGCGAGTGCACCGGCGCCCAACCAGGATCGGGTACGGTCCGCAGCGCTTCCCATGTGCGGCGGCGCCACTCCGGGGTCTCGGCGCCGGGTTCGAAGATCCGCAGCGCGACCTCTCGATTGCGTAAGCGGTCCTGGGCCCGGTGGAGGGTGCCCGATCCCTCCGACGGCAGCCGTTCGAGAAGGCGGTACGGGCCGAACGTGTCCGCCACGTCAGCCACCACCGAACTGGCCTGCCGCGTGCGCGTTCCACCAGTTCCAGGTGTCGGAGGGTTGTTCGTCCTGGATGATCGCGGCGGTGTCCTTCGCGTCCGACGCCCACACGATCTTGAAGTACGTCGTGCCGTTCTTCGTGTTGTCCACGCAGACCATGCGCCCCTGGCGTGGATCACCGATGCGTCTGTTCCACGTTGTGTCGGACTCGTCGCCCGACCTGCAGTTGCCCACTCGGGCGGCCACGATTTCCGACGCCCGCAGGGTCATGTAGCTGTCCATCGCCGTGGCGTCGGTGAACCGGTGGAAGTAGATCGGCTGGCTGATCGAGCTGTCCTGGATGTCGCACTGGATCGACGCCGTGACGCCGGGCAGGTTCTCACCGTCCGGATAGCTCGTGCAGCTCTGCAGGTCCACGCCGTCCGTGCCGAGCGACGACCACAGATCGGCCTCGCCCGCGCTGAGCCCGCTCGGTGGTCCGGTCGTAGGTGGGGCAGTCGGAGCGGGGATCGGCGGCGGCACAGGGCTCGGCGTGCTGACCTGCGCGGTGCCGTCTGACCCTCCGCTCCCGCTACTGCTGCCGCCGCCCCCGTCGGGGTGGCCCGCGCCGGGCCCCGCGAGCAGCGCGACCGGTATGCCAATGCCGATCGCGATCACCGCCGCGCCGATCGCGCTCACCCAGATGGGGAGCCGCCTGCGTGGGCGCAGGCCCGGCAGTTCGGACCCGGGCGTCATGTTTTGCGCCGGAGGATCATGAGCATCAGCAGCCCGAAGATGAGGCCCGCGACGACGCCTGCGGTCGGCGCGCTCGAGCCCAGGCTGGTTTGTGCGCCGAGAACCGCGGTCAGTACGCCGAACGCGATCCCCAACAGTATGGCTCCGGCGATCGCCGGGGCCCGATCCGACTTTCGCCTTGGGCCCCGGGTCGCAGCCGGAGGGATCTTGTAAGGCGACGGCGGCACTGCGGTCGGGCCGGTCTTGTACCAACCGGGAATCGGTGTTGTGCCGGTCCTCGGCTCGCCACCCTGCGACGGGCCGGGCTGCGCCGCAGGCGGCGTCACGGCTGCCGGCGGAGGCGGGAGGGTGACGGTCTTCGGTGGCACGGCTCCGGTCTTCACCCACCACGGTTCGTCGTCGGATATGTCGAGGCGTCGACTGGGCCGGAACGGGACGATGATCTTCTCCGAGAGGAGGTCCTCCAGAGTTCCGGTCGCCATCCAGCTCGGGTCGCAGCACCGTTTCAGCACCGCGGCCGCGTGGGTGACCTCCGCATCGTTGATCGCGTCGAGCCGCGCCCACGTGCGGGTGCGGAACGGAGCGGCGAAGTCCTCCTGGGCAAAGAGGATCTTGTCCTCGGTCAAGTCCGTCGACCAGCGATCGGGGTTGCGGGACAGGCCGAGCAGCGCGGTGTACACCACGAGACCGGGGAAGGTGTCCATCCAGCGCCCCCACGGGCGGTCTCTGCGCTGGTAGTTCGGGTGTCCGGTCTCGGAGGGCGGTCGCATGCCGTGGAAGTGCTCGATCCACGAGCCGTCGAAGTCGACGAGGCGGAACTTGGTCTTCGAGTCGATCAGCACGTTGCCGTGCTGCAGGTCGCCGTGGGCGAAATGTGCGCCTTGCAGGGTGCCGATCAGGCTGCGCCACTCCCGGGCGAGCACACCGAGCGCGTCCGCGTGACCGTCTCCCGCGAGGTAGTTCACGTACGCGTCCAGCGTGCGGCCGTCCACCCACTGCATCTCGACCATCGGCCAGGACTGCTGCCGCACGGTGATCGCTTTATCGAGCCAGGAGGCCGTCGCGACGTGGGGTCCGAGGCTCGCCTCAGAAAGGGTCTGCCCCAGCATCGCGTAACGCTTGCGGGTGTCTGGGTCCTCGTCACGCGTGTAGAACCGCAGCGCCCGATCCCCGCCGTCGACCTCGGCCCGGAACACGACCGCCGCGTTCCCGGAGGCGGGCATCGGGATGCCGAGGATCGGATCCGTCGCGAACTGGGCCGCCTGAAGGCGGGGCGCGGAGAACGCGACGTCCGGATTCTGCACCGCGCGGATGTAGTCCTCCGCGCTGGGGTAGGTCATCATCGGCCCACCACGAAATACTCGGGATCACCGGCGGTGATCTCCACCCGCAGCAGGGTGACGTCGTCGTTCTTGAGCTCTTTCGCCGCACGCAGGCCGGTCACGAAATGCTCGAAGACCTGCGTGTCGTCGAGATCGGCGAGAAAGTCCCACGGCTCGTTGGGCCTGCTGCACACGAGCCACTCGGCGAAGGCGTCGGAGGCGAGGTAGAGGATGTCGCCGATCTTGAGCGGGCGATCTTGGCATTCGGCGATGCCGCGCTCCATCTGTGCGCGCTTCTGGGGCAGGGTGAACACGCCGACCGGATCGATGCCGAAATCGCCGCAGCCGAGGTCCGGGAATGTCGCGATCGCCTTCCCCTTGCGCACGTGGAACAGGACGACGTCGCCGAGCGCAATGGCCTTCCACGTCGGCTCAGCCCGGTTCAGGCCGTCGATCTGGCAGCCGAGGAACGTGGCGAGCGAGCCATCGCGGGCCTTGATCTCCTCGAAGGGGTTGAGCTCACCCGACCCGCTGTCGTCCAGCCAGCACTGCTGCATCTTTTCGATCCACGCAAGGACCTCGGCGCTCGCGAGATGGCTGGGAGTCGGTTCTCGCATCCCGAGGAATCCCTTGGCGAGCTGCTTCACCCAGCGCTGGGAGTCGAACGCTTCGGTCGCCCCGTCGAGAACCACACATCGGACCGATTCCCCTCGGGGATCTCCGACGATGTAACCGAAGTAGTCCTCCCAATCCAGCAGGTTGCCACCTCCTTTGACCAGCTGGAAGCCGACCATCTGCGCCTGCGCCACTGCGCGCTCCTATTCCCTGATGTCGAGGCGGGTGCCGATGTCCAGGAACTTCACGAGCGCCTCCAGCCCGGCCCCGAAGACAAAACCGCGCGCACCGGGCGTGATGTTGAATCCGGCGGCCTGCGCGTTGCGGATCATCGGGTCCGGCATCGGGCTGCTGATGCCGAACAGCTGAGGCCCGGGATCGGGTAACCCGTCGGGTCCGGACGGGAACCACCGCTCCGCGCCTTGCTCTGGTGAGAGGAAGATGTTGAGCAGCAGCGCGGGCCCGTCGGACGTGGCGATGGTGGAGAGGCGGTTCGCCCACTCGGGCAGCGGCGCCCCTTCGTACGGGCTGTCGGTGACCAGCCCGTCGGTGATGTTGATGACGATCGGGGGGAACGAGTCGGGGTTCTTGTTGACCCAGTCGTAGACGTGCGCCCCGGCGACCGCGATGGCCTCACACATCGGGGTGCGGTAGCCAAATGCGGGCTCCACCCACACCGGCACGCGGGACGGCGGCGCGCCGAGGTCGAGCGAAGGCTCTTCGCGGACCGCGATCGGGCTCCGGGCGACTTCGGGGAGCGGCACGATCCCGCGGTCACCGATGCCGTTGAGGCGGGCGAGCGCGGACTCGACGCCCTCGGTGTTCGTCGCGGGGCACAGGCCGTAGCCGAAGACGCCGATGTCGAAGTAGTGCAACATCGGCTCGCCCGGCTTCTTCGTGGACTTCACCCCGAGCTCGAGCAGAACCTTGTTGATCGCCCGCGCCGCGCCGTGTGCCAGCGTCAGGCCCGAGCGGCCCCACGGTCGCTCCATCGAAGCCGAGCGGTCCAGCAGGATCAGGATGCAGGCGGGCTTCTTGCGGTCGATTCTCTGTCGGCCGTCGAGGTCCGGAACTGTGGCCGAGACCTACTTCCGCGCGTGGAAGCAGCGCGACTTCCCGACGCTGCGTGCGATCCTCGCCGACGACGCGACCTTCCGCGGCCCCCTGGGCACCGCCGACGACGCCGACTCCTGCGTCAAAGGCCTTCAAGGCATGGCACAGATCCTTGACGACATCGTGGTGCAGCGCGTGTTCGTCGACGGCCAGGACGTGCTGACCTGGTTCGACCTGCACACCACCGTGGCCCCGCCCGCGCCCACCGCGAACTGGCAGCACATCGAGGACGGGAAGATCACCCGGATCCGGGTGACGTTCGACCCGAGGGCGCTCACCGGCTGACGTCACGCGTCGGCGGTGTCCCGATCAGGGGAGGTCGTCGAGCCCGAGAACGCGCTCGAGCAGCCGGAGCCGCAGCGCGAGGGTCAGCACCACGAACCACAGCGCGAGGGCGATGAGCACCGCGGTGAACACCGGCAGGGCGGGCCCGGTCAGCCCGAAGTACTCCGAGAGCGCCGGGATGAACAGCACCGCGGCAAAGACGATGAAGAGGCCGATGACCAGCAGGGTCGGTCGTCGGTCGTCGGTGGGCCGGGTCCAGGCGGCGAAGAACAGCGCAGGCGGGAAGAGGAACAGGATCAGCAGGAACGAGGCCATGCAGACGAACGTCGAGAGCCCCGTCTGCGCGGCGATGGTGGCGGCCGCGGTGGTGAAGTCGGCGTCGGTGTAGGTGAGGCCGGTGTAGCTCTCGAACGCGCTGACCACCTGCGCGGGGGTGCGGCCGGAGCTGAGGCCGTTCTGCACTCTGCTGTAGAGGTCGGTGTAGACCGCGGTCCCGAAGGTGGCCGTGACCAGCGCCACCGGGATGACGAACCGGGCGAGGTTGCCCAGCAGATGCTGGTCGGGCGGCGCGGGCCGGGCCCAGAAGGTGAGGAACAGGGTCGGCACGCCGACGGTGAGCAGGGTCAGCCCGACCTGGGTGGGGGAGTAGGGGAAGCCGAGCCCGAGCATGGTCACCGCCAGGATGACCAGGCCCTGGGTGGCGACGCGGGCGAGGAAGACATGCATCGACACCGCGATGCCGTTGATGATGCGGCGGCCCTCGCGCTGGGCGGGGAGCAGAGCGGCGAAGGAGTCGTCGACGAGCACGATGTCGGCGACGTCGCGGGTGACCGCGCTGCCGCTGCGCATGGCCACCCCGACCTGCGCGCCTTTGAGCGCGCGGGCGTCGTTGACCCCGTCCCCGATCATGGCGACGTAGCGGCCCTGGCGGCGCAGCGACGCGACGATCCGTTCCTTCTGCTCGGGTGCGACGCGGCCGAACACGGTGGTGGCGGCCACGAGCCGGTCGAACGCGGGGTCGTCAAGCTCATCCAGGTCGCGGCCCGCGACCGGCACGCCCACGTCCAACCCGGCGCGGACCGCGAGGGCGGCCACCGTGGCAGGGTCGTCCCCGGAGAGCACCTTGAGCGCGACGCCCTCGATGCGGAAACGGTCGATGCTCTCGGCGACCTCGGGGCGCAGCTGGTCGGCGAGCGCGACGACGGCGACGGGGTCCAGCGTGGGCAGTGCCGGTCGGTCCGCTCCGTCGCGCAGCCCGTCGGCGGCCCAGGCCAGCACCAGCACGCGCAGGCCCCGGCCCGTGCGCTCGGCGACCGCGTCGGGGGGCAGCGGCGTGCGCAGGTGCGGGGCCAGCGCGTCCGGCGCGCCGAGCACCCAAGCG
Organism: uncultured Actinomycetota bacterium; assembly: GCA_963826705.1. GTDB lineage: Bacteria > Actinomycetota > Actinomycetes > Mycobacteriales > Pseudonocardiaceae > Pseudonocardia. Next base: position 96,048 of record CAWGYF010000020.1, on the reverse strand, counting down.
CCCTGGTCGGTGACGAGGCCCGACCAGCGCGACGACGCGTTGAACGCCACCTCGTCGCGCACCGCCCAACTGGCGTTCTCCGTCAGTCCCGCGGCCAGCGCGAGGGTGGTCAGGTTCGGGATCGTCAGGGTGCGGGCGAAGGCCCCGAGCGCGGTCCGCACCTCGGCGGCGTCGCGGCCGCCGAGCGGCACGACCTCCTCCAAGGTGAGCGCGCCCGTGGTCAGGGTGCCCGTCTTGTCGGTGCAGACCATGTCGACGTTGCTCACCGACTCCACAGCGTTGACCTGCTGAACGAGCGCGCCGCGGCGCGCGATCGTGGCCGCGCCCGCCGTGTAGGCGACGGCGATGAGGAAAAACAGGCCGTAGGGCACCAGCCCGGAGAGCACGGCAGTGGTCTGCACGACCCGCAGCAGGGTGAAGCCCTCCAGTGCCGCCTGGGCCAGTATCGCGCCGCTCATCAGCACCACAAGGGCGATCACGAGCCGGACGACGAACGCGATGCGCCGCTGCAGCGGGGTGGCGTCGGTGCTGGCGCGGCGCGCCTGGGCGGTGAGGCGGCCCGCATAGCTGGCCGGGCCGACGTCGCGGGCGAGCTGGTGGCCGCCGCCCGACACGCACAGGGTGCCGGAGCGCAGCTCGTCGTCCGGCTCCTTGGCGACGGGTCCGGACTCGCCGGTGAGCAGCGACTCGTCCGCCTCGACCTGCCCGTCCAAGAGCGGTCCGTCCACCACGATCTGACCGCCGGGGCGGATCCGCAGCACGTCGTCACGCACCACCTGGTCCGGCGCGAGCTCGACCTCCCTGCCGTCGCGCATGACCTGCACCGGTGCCCGGTCCAGGAGCTGGAGGTGATCGAGCTTGCGCTTGGCCCGGATCTCCTGCACCGCGCTGATCAGCGCGTTGATCAACCCGAGTCCGACGCTGACCAGGGCGTCGCTGTAGCGCCCCAACGCGAGGAGCGCGATGCCGATGACGAACAGCACGACGTTGAAGAAGGAGAAGACGTTGGTGCGCAGGATCGTGGTGTAGGTGCGCGAGGTCCCGGTGACCGCGGTGTTCGCCTCACCCCGCTTGCGACGGGTCGCCGCTTCCGCGGACGTCAACCCGGCCGCTGCCGCCTCCTGCGCGTCGACGCCCACGTTTCCTCCCACGATGCGGTCGCAGATGCCCGCGGCCGTTTCGGCGTACCCTGCCAGGCTGACAGCGGGGGTGCGGGCGGGGGCGCGATGCCAGGCCAAGGGCTGATCGGCAAGATCGGGTCGGTGAGCACCCGCGTGCGCGGCGGCGACCTGCCAGGAGAGGTCCGGGTGGTCGTCGCCGGGCTGCCGCACCACTACATCGCCTTCTGTCCCGAGGCGCTGCCGGTGGGGACGAAAGTGCTGGTCGTCGGCGCGCGAGGGGCGCGGCAGGTCGACGTCGAACCGTGGGCACGATGGGCTCTACCAGCCAACGACGCTGCCGGCCCGATGGAAGGGATGTAGCGATGTTCGGATACCACGTGCCCGCGCCCAACGAGGCAATTCTGATCAGCGGACGCAAGCAGCGGGGCGAGGACAGCCTGCAGTTCAAGATCGTGACCGGGCATGGCGTGTTCGTGATGCCGATCGCGTCGAAGGCCTCCCGGCTGAGTCTGGCCATGCAGGAGGCCGAGGTGGTGGAGGACTGCTTCACCCAACAGGGCCTCACCCTCGCGGTCGAGGCGGTGATCGCCTTCAAGGTCGGCGACGACCACGAGTCGATCGCCGCGGCCGCGCGCCGGTTCCAGGGTGACCAGATGCAGATGCCGACGCTGGTCGGCCGGATCTTCTCCGGGCACCTGCGCAGCATCATCGGCAGCATGACCGTCGAGGCGATCATCCGGGAGCAGCAGACGCTCGCCGACGCGATCGTCGACGCCAGCAAACAGGAGATGGCGCGGATCGGCCTCGCCGTGGACTCCCTGCAGATCAGCAGCATTGACGATCGCGGCGTCGGCTACGTCGCCGCGCTGGCCGCGCCGTACCAGGCCGCGGTGAACCGGGCGGCGAAGATCGCCCAGGCCGAAGCCGACCAGGCCAGCGCGCAGGCCCAGCAGCTGAGCGCCCGCAACCAGGCCGAGTACGCCCGCCAGACGGCCATCGCCCGCGCCCAGTACCAGGCCGAGATCGACCAGGCCGAGCAGCGCGCGGCCCAGGCGGGCCCGCTGGCGGCCGCCCAGGCCCAGCAGGAGGTGCTGGTCGAGCAGGCCCGGGTGGCGCAGCGCAACGGCGAGCTCCGCCAGGCCCAGCTGATCGCCGAGGTGGTCAAGCCCGCCGAGGCGGAGGCCGAGGCCGTGCGCACCCTCGCGCGGGCCCGGGCCGACGCGGTCAAGATGTCGGCGGAGGCCGCCGCGGTGCAGGGCCGGATCGCGCTCGACCAGAAGGTCATCGAGCAGCTGCCCGACATGCTGCGCGCGGCCGCCGACGGCTTGAAGGGCGCGAACCTGACCGTCCTCGACGGCGCCGAAGGCCTGTCCGGCGTCGTCGCGTCACTGGCCGGTCAGGGCATGGCGGTGCTCGACGCCGTCCGCAACGGGCTGAACACCGCCGTCCCGGCGTCCGACGACGCGCAGCCGCAGCGCCGCAAGGCCCCCGCCCCCGCGCTCGATCCCGGTCGCCGGTCGGTCGCCGGTCAGTAACCCTCGTGCGCGGAAACGGTTGCTCGAACCACCATCTCCGCGCACGGGCGGTGTCTCAGGCCCCGGTCAACCGGTCCACTTCGGCGAGCAGCTTCGAGACCTGACCGACCACGCTGAAGTTGGCCTGCACATAGGCCTCGGCGACCGGACCCTTGGTGTGCTTCCAGTCCTCGTCGAGCGCCGTGCCGACGGCGGCGGCGAGTGAGGCCGCGAGCTCCGCGCGGTCGTTGGTCTCGGGCACCAGCACACCAACCTCGGGCGTCACGAAGTCGCGCGGGCCGCCCGAGTCGGCGCCGATCACCGGTGTGCCGCAGGCCATGCATTCGATGAAGACCAGTCCGAACGGCTCCCGGTAGGACGGGAAGCAGCCGACGTCGGCGCAGTTGAACAGCTCCGTCAGCTCGTCCTGCCCGCGCGGTCCCATGAAGTAGGTGCGGCGCAGGCCCAGCTCGTCGGCGAGGTCGTTCATCTGGACCTGCGCCTCGTGCGGCCCGGAGCCGATAACCAGCGTGAGGATCTTCCGCTCCCCCTGCTCGTAGATCGCCGCGGCGCGCAGCAGAGCGTCCAGGCGCTTCCAGTCGGCGAACTTGCCGCAGAACGCCACCACAGCATCGAAGCCCTCCGGCGGCGACACCGGCTTGGGGGCCTTGCTGCTGCCCTCCGGCACCTGGGTCAGGTAGCCCGCCAGCACCTTGGCGCGCTCGGCGTAGACGTCGGTCGGCTCGGTCAGCCGCCGGAAGACCTGCTGGTTGTAGCCGTTGTGCGACAGGATGACGCGCTCGCGCGGGAACTCGGGGAACACGGTGCCCAGCGCGTCGATCTGCTCCCCGGAGATCGACGCGACCACGTCGACGCCGTGTTCGGGATCGGCGTAGTCGAAGATCTTCTCTTGTCGCATGTACGGCAGGAAGCGCAGCGGGAACTCGTCGGGCCGGTCGCCGCGCTTCTCGTTGGCGTACATCTTCAGCTCGGTGCCGTGGGCGAAGCAGAGCAGCGGCATCGTGCCGCGGCCCGCGGCGGCCCTGCGGCGGATCACATCGCGCATCACGACGGTGTTCATGAAGCCGTGATGGGCGATGGCGAGCCCGAACCGGTCGTCGGTGCCTGCCTCGATCTCGTCGATCCAGTCGGCCACCTCGTTGGTCAGCCGCGCCCGGTAGGCGGCGACCTCCGCCTCGCTCATGCTGTGCCAGCGGTAGTTGCTGGTCGGCGAGATCGACTCGCAGATCGGGATGTCGTGCTCGAGCGCGAACACGCGCACGTCCTCCTCGCGGAACCGCTGCCGCCGCGAGGGGTACATCGAGTAGCAGCGCAGTCCCTCTAGGGCGTTGTAGGCGTGGTGATGCGCCTCGTGCAGGATCCCCGATCCCGGCGCGAACTCCCCGCCCCGCTGCCAGTTGTTGGTGCCGAGCTGAAAGATCAGCCGGTCGCCCATCCTCGTCTCCATCCCACTCGCTCGTCCGGCGCGTCACGCCCGGGTGTCGCCGTGAAGGGTAGAAGGATCGCGCCGCCGGGTGAGCAGTGCGGTCGCGAGCAGCGCGGCCAGTGCGCCACCGGCGACGACGGCCACCATGGGCACCGCCGCGTTCTCTCCACGCAGCGCCATCAGCGGGGTGACCGCGCCGCCCTCGCCGCCGAGCACGCCTTCGTCGAGATGCGGGCGGAGTCCGGACTGCGCCGCCAGGTCGACGCCGCCTTCGCCAGGGCCGGTGCCGAGCGGCGCGTCGCCTTCGAGCTGTCCACATCGGATGCGGTTGTCCGGTTCGTCGGCCTCGGGTTCGGCCCGGCCATCGTCCCCCGCTCGGCCGCCGTCCCCCGCTCGGCCACCGTCGACGGCCTCGACGTGCTGCCGCTCGCCGACGCGGCGGCGCGCCATCCGATCGCGCTGGTCCACCGCGCCCCCGCGCCGTCGGCGCCCAGCGCCCGCGCCTTCCTCGACCTTCTCGCCGCTAGCTGACCGGTGGAGGAGTGTTGCCACCGAACCTCACCTGGTGATCGCCGACCGCGGCGGTTTCCGTGCGCCTGCACACGGAAACCGCCGGTCTCGGCGATCATGACGGTGTGGGGGATCCACCGGCCGCGGCGCGCCTGAGGCCGATCAGCGCGCGAGATACACACCAGCGGGGTTCGATCTTGAGTGGACCCCGCTCACGTCGCGCTCGGCCGACATCCCGAGGCGTCGCTGGGCCGAGCGTGCCTGATCCGTGTTCGCTACGCCGGGTCGCGACCACCACGTGATCAAGCCGCGCAACCTCTCGACAACGCTGATCTTGGGCACCCCCAACCACACCCACCGGGGGCTACGACGGACCGACACCTCCCCTTGGAATTGATCGCTAGTGCGGTGTCCAGAAACGTTCACCGGGTCCTCGCGGGCCCAGACGACGCCTCGCGGCGTTGCCGCCCTCGCGAAGACGCCCGGTATGAGCTTCGGGCGGCGCCTTGCGAGACGCCGCCTGGATCCCGCGATCACCCCGGCAACGTTCCTGGACACCGCACTAGGGAGGTGACGGTGCGGGAGGAGATGTTGAAGAATTGGCCCTGAGGTCCGACGGCGACGGGAGACGGTGATGCCTGCGCGTGGCGGGAACACGTCGGTGCTCGTCGGCGGGCTCGCCTGGGTGGTGGGCACGCTCCAGTACCTGATCTGCCAGATCGTCGTTGCCAGCGCGTGGCCGATCTCCTACAGCCTGCACAACAACTACATCAGCGACCTGGGCAACACGGTCTGCGGCCCGTTCGCGGTGCCGCACGGCATGCCGATCGAGGTCTGCTCGCCCGAGCACGCCGTGATGAACGCGTCGTTCGTGACCGCCGGCATCCTGACGGTCATCGGCGCCGTCGCGCTGCGCCCGTTCTGGCCGCCGGGCAAGCTCGCGACCACGGGCGTTGTGCTGTGGGTCGTCGCGGGCCTCGGCAAGATCGTCGTCGGGCTGGTGCCCGAGAACACCAGCGCCGCGCTGCACCTGCTCGGCGCGTTCAACATCCCGATCGGCAGCGTCGCCATCCTGTTGCTGAGCATCGCCATCCCCCGCACCTCCGCGGCACTGGCCGCAGGCGGCGTTCTGCTCGCGGTGCTGGGACTGGTCGGAACGATTCTCTTGACGGCGGGCCAGTACTCCTCGGCGCTCTACCTCGGCCTCGGGGTGGGGGGCAGCGAGCGCCTCGCGGGCTATCCCGGCAACCTCTGGATGCTGGTCATCGGTGTGCTCGCGCTCGCCCCGCGCTACCGGAGCCTGACGACAGCGTCGCCACGCCGCTGACCACCGTCGCCCGAATCCCGACTGGACCCGTTCGCCACCGGCGACGACACCGAGGCACTCAACATTCCCACCGGCGCCCTCCCGGTCCGGCTGGACAAGATCGGCGGAAGTGGTGGTACACGTGCAGATGTGCACCTCTAGCACCACTTCCGCCGATCATCCGCACGGGCCGCCGCGTCTCAGACGATGGTCGGGCGCTGCGGCGTGGTGGCAGCGTCGAGATGACGGTGAGCGGGGTCTTGGTCGAAGGGAATCCCGTTGGTGGCAATCTCGGGGGTGACTGGCTCAGCGCGGGCGGCCCGGCCCGTCGCCGATCACGGGCACATTCACCCCCACCCCCACCCGACGCGCTTCCGACGTCACGTGTCGTGTTTCTCGGATCCGTTGCCGCGCCCGCTGCTCAGGCCGCTGTTCGGCTCGCCGCCCTTCTCGTCGTCGTTGCCTTTGCCCTTGCCTTTGCCTTTGCCCTGCGCGACTTCGATGGCGGGGCGCTGCGCCACGGGCACCGGAGACAGCGGTGTGGCCGAGGGAGTCGCGAGCGACGACGTCGGGGACGCCGGTGCGGAGGGGGACGACTCCACCGATCCCGCACTGGCGAAGACCAGGGAAGCGCTGCCGATCAGGCACATGAGCAGCAATGCGGCCGCGACCAGCGTGGACACGTTGCCGCGCGCGGGGCGGCGGATCGCGTGCCGTGCCCGGGTGGCTCTTCCCGCGGGCGCAGGGTTGGGTGCGGCGGCGGCGACGGCTTCGGCCGTGGGGCGCCCGGCAGGGTCCGGCTCGGTCATGGACTCCAGCAGCGCGGTGAGGTTCCACGGCAGCCCGGTGGGCACAGCGGGCCTGCGGTAGAGCCGCGCGGTGGCGGACTCGACCATCGTTCCCGGGTACTCACGCCGCCCCGTCAGTGCCTCGAGAAGGACGAGCCCGAGGGCATAGACGTCGGCGGCGGGACCGACCGCCTCGCCCCGGACCTGCTCGGGCGCGAGGTAGGCGGCGGTGCCCGCGACGGAGCCGGTCGCGGTGGCGACGGTGCCATCGAGCGCCTTGGCGATCCCGAAGTCGGCCAGTCGGGGCTCGCGGCCGCTCTCGAGCAGGATGTTCGCCGGTTTGACGTCGCGGTGGACGAAGCCGTGGGCGTGGACGTGGGCCAGCGCCGCGGCGAGGCCCGCGGCGAGGTCCCGGACCAAAGGGACATCCAGTGGGCCTTCGCGAAGGCGTTCGGCCAGCGTCGGCCCCCTGACCAGGTCGGTGACCAGGTAGGTGCGGCCATCGCGGCCGCGCTCGGTGCCGCCGTCGTAAAGGGTGACCAGGCCGGGGTGGCGCAGCATCGTCAACGCCGCGAGCTCACGGATCTGCTGGATGCGAGGGTGCATCTCCCCGCCGAGTCGGTAGACCTTCACCGCGACGGGCCGGTCGGCGACCAGGTCACGGCCCGCGTACACCGTCGCGGTCGCCCCGGCGCCGATCACTCGGCCGAGGGTGTAGCGGTCCGCGATCGCTCCGCCGTCCGGCGGTGTCTCATGACCCACATCAGACCTGTTCCCCACAGAGGCCGCGTTCACCCATGCTCCAGTCACACATGCCCGCTGCGCGGAGGGCGAGGGGGCGGTTCACTCCGGGTCGTTGCCCGCGTTGCCGCCGATCAGGAAGGGCTCGTCGATCCCCAAATAGGCCAGATGGGCGACAAGGCCCTGGGCGGCGTGGGACAGCTGGTGGCAGTGGTCTATCCAGATGCCGGGGTTGTCGGCGACGAACGCGACGTCGAAGGAGCAGCACAACGCCGTCGGGCACGGACTCGTTGACCAGCCTGACGTCGACGAGCTGGCCTTCCCGTGATCGAGTAGCTCGACGGCAGCAGGCTCGACCACCACAGCCACGCCGGTGCCCCGAGAACCACCACCGCAGCGAAGACCGCGATGAGCGTCCGGTGGCGCGACCGGCGGCCCACGCCGCTAGTGCGGTGTCCAGAAACGTTCACCGGGTCCTCGCGGGCCCAGACGACGCCTCGCAGCGTTGCCGCCCTCGCGAAGACGCCCGGTATGAGCTTCGGGCGGCGCCTTGCGAGACGCCGCCTGGATCCCGCGATCACCCCGGCAACGTTCCTGGACACCGCACTAGGCCGTGTCCCGCGGGACACGGCCTAGCTTGCCGCGGAGGTTTCGACCGTGCGTTGACCCGCTGTCGCACCCCGTGCGGCCATCGCGGCCATCACCGCGACACCGAAGATCAGTAGGGCGTTGATGCCGTGCAGAGCGCCGAGGAACGGCACGACCTCGCCGAGGAAACCCAGCAGCACCTGCAGGACGACCAGGCCGAGGGTGATCCCGGCCCACATGACGCCGCGGGGGACCTTCGCGAAGAACGACAGGACGAGCAGCACGATAACCAGGACCGGGATGACCATCTCGCCGTTGATGCCGTGCAGCGGGAACCCGCCGTCACCGGCGAACGTGGAGGACTCACTCTCCATCGTCGCCTTGTCCATGACGCCGCCGCCTTCGATCCAGAGCCCGAGGCCGAAGAGGGCGTAGGCGATGGCGGCTGCCTGGATCGCGACCTCGGCCGCGATGATGAAGGCGAGCACACGGTAGGCCGTTCTCATAGGTCCACCTTCCGGGTTCGGGCCATGGGCACAACTATGTCGCGCTCGTCTGAACTACTCGACGAATGCCACCCAGTCGTTATCAGATCAGCCCGGGGTGAGGTGGGGCCGCAGCACCCCGATCAGCTCCCTCTGCGCCGGGGTGAGGGAGCCGTCGTGGGTGACGATCCGCCGGTCGGGTGCGCCCTTCTGCGACACGGTCAGCTCGTACTCCATGCCGTCGAACACCGGGCCCCGGGCTGGAGCAGGTTTCGGCTGCTCGGCCAAAACCTGCTCCACCAGCCCCCGGGTGCGGTCGGCCTCGGCCGCGGACAGATCTGCCACATGCACCGTGGCCGACATGTCGAGCCCGGCGATGCCGCCCGACTGCACCAGCCCGACCGCGAAGTCCGACGGGCTCAGAGCACCTTCACCGTGTGCCATGCGGCTGTCACTGCCTTCGTCGCGTCGCCGTCGGGCCCCGAGATCGTCGTCGCCGCCCGGACTGTGGCTTGGGCGAACGCCGAGAATCGCGAGTTCTGCCGCAGTCTGACATCGTTCATCGCGGCGTACCAGATGCGCCCCGCCTCTTCCCACGCATGGCCGCCGAGCGCGCTGGCCGTGAGGAAGAAGGCCCGGTTCGGGATGCCGGAGTTGGTGTGGACGCCGCCGTTGTCGCGGGTGGTCGTGACGTAGCCGTTCATGTCGGCAGGCTGCGTGTCGTACTTGTTCGCCGTGCCCGGCGCCTTCATCGAGCGCAGCGCGGGCGCGAGCTCCGGCCCGACGACGTCGGGCCCGATCAGCCAGTCGGCCTGGTCGGCGGTCTGGTTGAGCGCGTACTGCTTGACCAGCGATCCGAACACGTCCGACAGCGACTCGTTCAGCGCTCCGGACTGCCCGCTGTAGGCGAGGTTGGCCGTGTACTGCGTGACGCCGTGGGTGAGCTCGTGCCCGATCACGTCGAGGCTCTTGGTGAAGTCGAAGAACAGCTTGCCGTCGCCGTCGCCGAACCACATGTGGCCCTCGCCGTCCCAGAACGCGTTGTTGTACGCGGTGTCGAAATGCACCATGCCGTGGATCGGCATGCCCTGGTCGTCGATCGAGTCGCGGTGCAGCACCTCCCAGTAGAACTTGTAGGTGTCGCCGAAGCCGTCGTAGGCCTGGTTGACCGTCGCGTCCTCGACCGGGTCCTGCCCCTCGGACCGGACGACGGGTCCGGGGGTCATGTCCCCGCTGTTCTTCTGGTCGTGGATGTAGCGCTGCGGCACGCCGCTGCCTGCGTTGGCCCGCATGGGCGGCGCGAGCGTGCGTGCGGCGCTCTCGGCGCGCCGCGTGCGGATGGTGGCGTCGATGGCCAGTGCGTCCAGCGCCGAACGACGGGTCGCCTCGTTGCCGCTGCGGGCCAGCTCGTGCAGCAGGTCAGGGGGCACGAAGCAGGCGAGCGAGCTGTGGGCCGGACAGAACATGGGTTCCTCCAGTGGAACTCTCGGGAGCGGTACAAATCCAAGAGGCTCCTCCCGGGCCCGTTGATACCTGCCGCGTACCCACGATCGGGTTGGAATACTGTTGCACGGACAGTTATCCACTCCGATCCGAAGGAGCGCCGTACGCGATGTCGACCGAGACGATCGAGTTTCAAGCAGAGGCTCGTCAGCTGCTGCAGCTGATGATTCACTCGATCTACTCGACCAAGGACGTCTTCCTGCGGGAGCTGATCTCCAATGCCTCCGACGCGCTGGACAAGCTGCGTCTGGACGCCTATCGGGACAAGGATCTCGCGGTCGACACGTCCGATCTGCACATCGCGCTGGAGACCGACCCGGTGGAGCGCACCCTGACCGTCCGTGACAACGGCATCGGGATGAGCAGGGACGAGGTGGTCGACCTGATCGGCACCATCGCGAAGTCCGGCACCGCAGAGCTGCTCACGAAGCTGCGGCAGGCCCGCGAGTCCGGGGCCGGGTCGGAGCAGGCGGCTGAGCTGATCGGCCAGTTCGGCGTCGGCTTCTACTCCAGCTTCATGGTCGCCGACCGGGTCGAGCTGGTTACCCGCAGGGCCGGAAGCGACACCGGCGTGCACTGGGCGTCCACGGGCGCCGCCACCTACACCGTCACCGACGCACCCGACGCGCCGCAGGGCACCGCGGTCACGCTGCACCTCAAGCCGGAAGACACCGACGACGCGCTGCACGACTACGCCAACCCCGCCACGGTCCGCGGCATCGTCAAGCGCTACTCCGACTTCATCACCTGGCCGATCCGGATGCCGGGGGACGAGGGGCCGGAGGTCGTCAACTCCCGCAAGGCGCTCTGGGCGCGCGCCCAGAAGGACGTGTCGGAAGAGGAGTACGCCGAGTTCTACCGGCACGTGAGCCACGACTGGCGCGAGCCGCTGGAGACCATCCGGCTCTCCGCCGAAGGCACCTTCGAGTACCAGGCCCTGCTGTTCCTGCCCAGCCACGCGCCGATGGACCTGTTCCTGCGCGACGGCAAGCGCGGCGTTCAGCTGTATGTGAAGCGCGTCTTCATCATGGACGACTGTGAAGCGCTTGTCCCCGAGTACCTCCGTTTCGTCAAGGGTGTTGTCGACGCGGCTGACCTTTCGCTCAACGTCTCGCGGGAGATCCTCCAACAGGACCGGCAGATCCAGCTGATCCGCAAGCGCCTGGTCAAGAAGGTGCTTTCGACGGTGAAGACGATGCTCACCGACGAGCCGGAGAAGTACGCCACCTTCTGGTCGGAGTTCGGGCGTGCGGTCAAGGAAGGCCTGATCTCCGACTACGACAACCGCGAAGCCATTCTCGAGATCTGTTCCTTCGCCTCGACATACGGTGCCGACCAGCCGACGACCGTCCGCGACTACCTCGCCCGCATGCCGGAGGGCCAGGACTCGATCTACTACGCGACCGGGCCGTCGCGGTCGGCGCTGGAGAACTCTCCGCACATGGAGGCGTTCCGCGCCAAGGGCTACGAGGTGCTTCTGCTGACCGACCCGGTGGACGAGGTGTGGGTCGAGTCGGTGCCTCCGTTCGAGGAGAAGCCCTTCGTCTCGATCGCCAAGGGCGAGGTCGACCTCGGCGGTGAGGAAGTCGACGACGACGCGAAGGCGGGCTTCGCCGACCTGCTCTCGTGGATGGGCACCGCGCTGGCCGACGACGTCAAGGAGGTGCGCCTGTCTCACCGGCTCACCGACTCCGCGGCCTGCCTCGTCGGCGACCCCGGCGACCTCACCCCGACGCTGGAGAAGATGTACCGGGCGATGGGCCAGGAGCCGCCGAAGGTCAAGCGGATCCTGGAGCTGAACCCCCGCCACGCGCTGGTCACCGGCCTGCGCGACGCCCAAGGGCAGCAGCCCGACGACGACGCCGGGCTCCGCGACACCGCCCAGCTGCTGTACGGCATGGCGCTACTGGCCGAAGGGGGAGAGCTGGCCGAACCCGCGGCGTTCGTGGCGGTGCTGTCGCGACGGCTGGAGCAGACTCTGAACTGATGCTCAGGGCATTGGCCCGCATCAGCAGCCCGTGATCCCCCGCTCGGCCTGCGCCCAGGAATTCGTCATCGTCTCCAGCGGCTCCAGCAGCTGCTCCAGGACGACAAGCTGTTGCTCGTAGGCGTCGAGGCTGGTGCGCATCGTGGTCACCGAGCTGCGCTGCGCGCGGATGGCGCCCACGATCGCGGCGACCTGTCCGGCGGCCAGCCCGCCCGGCATCGGCGGCACCGGCAGCCCGAGGCTCTGTGCCGTTGTGCGCGCCATCCCGATCCCCGGCATCTGCCCCGCGAGGGCACCGAGGCGTTCGAGGGTCACCCTGAGCTGGGTGAGCAGGTCCTGCGGCATGCCTGGCTGATCGTCACTCGCCATCGAGCCCTCCAACTCCTGTCGACGGCCACCGTGGCGCAGCCGACTTGCTCTGTCACATCGGTTTCCAACCCGGGTCACTGTCTCACCCGGTCTGCCTCCCGCGCAGCGCGGGTGATGTGCCCTCGCCCGCTTCCCACTGGGCGGAGCGCCGACTTCCGCTGAGGGGCACTACGGTTCCGCCCATGGCGGGTGCGGCCGACCGGGCGTGGGTGGACACGATGCCCGCCGCCTACGACCGGTGGCTGGTGCCCGCGGTCTTCCGTCCCTTTGCCGTCGACCTGGCCCGACGGGTGGCCGCGCACACCCCCCGGCACGTGCTCGAGCTGGCCGCGGGCACGGGGGTGCTCACCAGTGAGCTGCTCGCCGTCGCGGGGTCGGTGACAGCGACCGACCTGAACGCCGCCATGGTCGAGCTGGGCGGCCGCGAGGTCCGTGCTGCGCGCTGGCGGCAGGCCGACGCGACCCGGCTTCCCTTCGCCAAGGGCGAGTTCGACCTGGTCGCCTGCCAGTTCGGGGTGATGTTCTTCCCCGACAAGCCTGGGGCGTTCGCCGAGACCCGTCGGGTGCTCACCCCCGGCGGCAGACTGGTGATGAACACGTGGGGCAAGCTCGACAGCCACGCCTTCCAGGCCGCGCTCGTGGATGCATTGGGGCGGGTGTTCCCCGCGGATCCCCCCACGTTCATGGTCGCGGTGCCGCACGGCTACTCCGACGTCGACGAGCTGGCCACTGACCTGCTCGCGGGTGGGTTGCGCTGCGTGGCGGTCGAGTCCGTCACGCTCGAGGGGCACGCCGCATCGGCTGCCGACCTCGCCGCGGGCTACTGCGCTGGCACGCCCCTGCGCGCCGAGATCGCCGCCCGCGTCGACCTCGCCGTCACCACCGAGGCCGTCGCACGGGAGATGACGGCGTTGCTGGGGGAGGGGCCGGTGACCGAGTCGATGACGGCGCTCGTGGTCGAGGCGACTCCGATCTGAGCGCAGCTCAGCGCAGCAGCCAGCCGTACCAGTCGCGGCTGGACGGGCCGAGGTAGTGCTGCGGGCTGATCTTCTCGGCCGGGAAGAGCGCAAACGCGGTGGGTGCGCCGACCGGATGGTCGTGGAAGTAGGCGCCGGTGACCCACTCCGGGTTGATGTCCAGCTCCATCCCGCGCACGACCCCGGCGTCGGCCAGTATCCGACCCAGCGTGCACACCGACAGAGCAGGCCCGCCCACGTAGACCTCGGTGCCGTCCGCGGTCACGCCGAAGCCGGAGCGGTGGATGTAGGCGGCCTGGCCGACGGTGCTTCCCCACTCCTTGGTGCCGCCGGTGGCGCAGGTGGGGTTGACCTGGCCGCCGTCGACGAGCATCCGCAGGTTCTGTCGCACGCTGGCGATGGTGGGGCCCATCCGGACCTCGCGGTTCCACGCTCCGACGTCGGCGGTGCCGTCGGTACGCAGGACGAGGCTGGCCGCGTTCGTGCGCAGCGGCGCGACCGTGCGGCCCTCGCTGTAGTAACCGTTATGGCTGGGGTCGTTCAGCCGGAAGCCGCTGTTGAAGGCCACCGCGACGGTCCGCTGTTCGGCCAGGGTGAGGCCGGACGACGCCTGCCACGTGCCGCCCGGATCGCGGGTGCCGGGGTGCAGGGTGCCGCGCACCAGCGTTGGGTCCATGCGCAGGACGCCCACGACGAACGAGGTGTGCTGGCCGTCCGGCCGCAGCGCGGCCACCTGGACGGCGGGTCGGCCGTGTGCCGTGACGACGGTCTGCCACCGGCCTTCGCCCGGCAGCGGGGCACCGCCGGAGACCGGGGCCAGCGGCGTGACGGTGCTGTCGAGCGCCCGTCCCGGAGCGGTGACGATGCCGCTCGCGGTCGGGATCCCACCTGGGGGCGTGCCGCCGACAGCGGGTGGGTCGGCGGCGTAGGTGATCTGTTCCAGCCAGGTGACGAGATCGCTGAAGCCGTGGTCGCGGCCCCATTCCGCGAGCTTCGCGGCGGCGGGGTCGTTGCCGGGTGCGCTCAGCGCGTCGCCAACGGCGATGGACATCGTGCCGAGCAATACGACCACCACGATGGCCACGGCCCGTAACACCATGCGACGCCGGTGTGGCCCGCCGTCGGCCCGCGTGGGCTGCGTGTCGTCGAGCGTCGGTACCACGGTGACGAGGCTAGGCGCGCGGTCCTCGATTCACCCAATCGTGCACCTCCCTTTGCCACCGGCTTGCCTCAGGCGAGGTTGCGCTCCCGCCGCAGCGCCCGGTACTCGCGGATCACCAGAGCGATCACGAGGATGTCCAACACGGCCAGCAGCGGCAGCAGCACCGATCCGGTCTGCGTCGCGCGGTAGATCTCGTAGACGACGAAAGCACCGAGCACGACGACGGCAACCGGGTAGGCGGGCAGCCAGTGCCGCAGCAGCGCTATGACGAGCGCCACCTTGATCACGCCGTGGAGAAGCAGGTAGGCCACGGCGAAGGTGCGGTCGCCGGAGGCGAACTCGGCGGTGCCCGTGACGAAGTGGCGGGAGAGCGAGCCGTCGGGCGGCCCGAGCAGGTCGTGGGTGACGACGGCGGCGATCACCTTCTGGACCTCGCTCTGGGACACGAGCAGCAGCAGTACGCCGCCGACCAGCTCAACCGCCCCGTCGATGCCTTTGACCGCCATCGCTATGCGGAAGAGCACCTCTGTACGCCCACGAACCACCCGCGGACCCTAACCCGACCCTAACCGGACTGTCGGTGTGCCGTGCTTTCATGGATGCATGTCGTTCGTGCGCGGCCACTGGCGGGCACTCGGGTGGGTGCGCTCGCATCGCCGCACGCCCGATCGTCCTGAGAACGGCCAGTTGGCGCTGCCTACCGTGCCGGAGGTCGTGATCCCGGTCCAGCGCGCACCCGTCGAGGCTCCGGTCAGGTCGGCTCGCCGCTGACCCTCTCGCTACGGACCATCCCGCCGGGGGATTCGTTCAGCTCGCCGAGGAAGTCGGCGATCACCTGCAGCTGGGCGGTGTCGCGGCGGGCGAGCACCGCGTCGGTGTGTGCCCCATGTTCGGCGTAGTGCGCGGCCACGCGGGCGACGGCCGCAGGCACCGGCGTCACGATCACCTTGCGGCGGTCGCCCGCGTCCCGCTCGCGGCGCACGAAGCCGCCGCGCTCCAGTCGGTCGATCACGCCGGTCACCGTGCCGGTCGTCATCCCCGTCATGGTCGCGAGCTGGCCGGGGGTGAGCGGGCCGTCCATGGTGAGCAGGCCGAGGAACTGGGAGTCGCTCGGTCCGAGCCCGATCCGGCGCGACACCTCGCCGCTGTGCAGCACAACCCCGGCGATGAACCGCAGGAGCCGGGCGGTCACCTCTGCGCGCAGCGCCTCGTCGTCCACCGAACCTCCTTGACGGTATCTCGTCTTACCGAGATACTCGTATCTGCGAGATAGTTGTCGTGACGAGTGAGCTTAACGGAGGAGACATGACCACGGCAGTGGTGATCGGAGCGGGCGTGGCGGGGCCGGTGGTGGCCATGGCGTTGCAGCGGGCGGGGATCCACGCGGAGGTGTTCGAGGCCCACCCGACGGGCGCGGACGAGGTCGGGGCGTGGCTCACGTTCCAGGCCAACGGGATCGACGCGCTGCGGGCGGTGGACGCGCACCGCGTCGTCGCCGCGATGGGCTACCCCACGCGGACGATCCGCTTCGTCAACGGCAAGGGGAAGGTGCTCGGCCGGATGAGCAACGGACCGGTGTTGCCCGACGGCACCGGCAGCCAGATGGTGCGCCGCAGCGATCTCTATGTCGGCTTGCGGGACGAGGCGGTGGCCCGCGGCGCGGCCGTCCACTACGGCAAGCGGTTGGTCGGGGCCCAGCTCGACGGCGGCCGGGTCCAGGTGTCCTTCGCCGACGGCACTAGCGCCGAGGGCGACCTGCTCATCGGCTGCGACGGCATCCGGTCGCGGGTGCGGGAGATCATCGATCCGGACGCGGCGCCGGTGCGCTACGTCCCGGTGCTCAACATCGGCGGGTACATCCCCGACTTCCCGCTGGACACGCCGCCCGACGAGTTCCAGATGATGTTCGGCACGCGCTGCTTCTTCGGCTGGACGGCGACGCCCGACGGCAGCGCGGGCTGGTTCGCCAACCCGCCCCACGCCGCCGAGCCCGCCCCCGGGGAGCTGGAGGCGATGACCGACGCGGACTGGCGGACCTGGCTGCTGGAACTGCTGGGCACCGACCATGGGCCGATGCGGGAGCTGATCGCCGCCGCGCCCGGTCCGCTGCGGGGATGGGCGACCTACGACATGCCCAGGGTGCGCCGGTGGCACCGGGACAACATGGTCGTGATCGGGGACGCGGCCCACGCGACCTCACCCGCCGCCGGTCAAGGCGCGGCGATGGCGTTGGAGGACGCCGTGGTGCTCGCCCAGTGCCTGCGCGACGTCGAGGGCACGCAACACGCGTTCGCGACGTTCGAGGGCCTGCGGCGGGCGCGGGTCGAGCGGGTGGTCAAGGCGGGAGCGCGGTCGAGCAACTCGAAGGCCGCCGGGCCGGTAGGCCGCGTGATCCGCGACGCGATCCTGCCGATCGTCTTCCGCCGGGCGGAGAAGGACGCCGGGTCGTCGCTCACCTGGATGCACGGCCACCACATCGAGTGGGACACCCCGGTCGCCGTGGGATAGGCGAATCAGAAGAAGGGCACAACCGCCCCGACCGGTTTGCCGCCGCCGAGCACGGGATCCGGCGGCGGCGAGTCGACGTCCACGGCCCGCAGCAGAGCAGCCACCACCGCGGGCACGGCGCGCCACGAGCCGTCGAGGACCTTGACCGCCAGCGCCCGCCCGTCGGGCATCGCCGCGGCGAAGCCACCTTCCGCGCCGTTCTTGGCGATCAGCCCTGGTACGGCCAGCATGAGGTGGGTCACCAGTTCGGCGGTGCCTCCGACGAACCACGGATGCTCCCGCATCGCCGTCGCGACGCGGTGCTCCTCAGTGGCGCGCCGCGCCGTCGCGATCCGGGCGTACGCGCGGGCGATTCCGGTCACCGTGGCCGAGAACGCAGGTGCGCCGCAGCCGTCGACGACGAGGGGGAGCGGACGGGCGGCGGTCAGCTCCGCGATCGTCGTCGCGATGAGCTGCTGCAGCGGGTGGGCGGGGTTGCAGTAGGTCGCGGTGTCCCAGCCTCGGGTCACGCAGGTCGCGAGCATGGCCGCGTGCTTGCCCGAGCACATGTGCGCGCGGGGCTGTCGGCCCAGGCCCGTCGCGCGCCAGGCGAAGGCGGCGTCGGGGTCGTTGGGGAGCGCGGGCGGAGTCTGCAGGTCGGCGGCTGTGAGCCCGGCCGCGGCGAGGATCGCCTCGACGCCCGCCACATGGCGTTCCTCGCCCGCGTGGCTCGCGCAGGCCAGCGCGAGGAGGGGCCCGTCGAGGTCCAACCCGGCCCGCAGCAGCGCGACGGCCTGCAGCGGCTTCAGCGACGAGCGCGGAAGGTACGCGACGTCCGGATCGCCGACCCGGACCCGTTCCGACCCGTCGACGGCGAGCGCGACCGCGTGTCCGGCGTGGACGGCCTCCACCACATCGCCGCGCTCCACCCGCGCGAGCGCCCCCGCCCCGTCGTCGATCACCCGGGCGACGCTACAGCGAAGCAGATCGCCGCGAACCGCACTCCAGCGCTCCCGTGACCGCCACCCCGTGCGGCTCGCCACGATCTTGTGGTCGCCGCGGGCCGACTCACCGTAGCCGTAGACCTGGGGTAGCGCCGCGTCGTAGAGCTCGAGCAGCGCGGCGCCCGGGTCAGGCCGGACCTTCCCGCTGGCGTGCACATCCCTCCATCGCCCGCAGGCGGCCAGCTCCGACGGTGGTTCACCCGTTTGCCGTCAAGAACTCCCGGAAGACCGCGAGCCACTTCTCCCGCGAGTCGAGATGCGGGCCGTGCCCCGCGCCGTCGAGGATCTCGGTGCGCACCGACCCGCCCGCCGCGGCGTAGCGCTCCAGCACCTCGCGGATCTGGGTGACCATCGGCTGCGGCGGGAAGACCTCCATGCCGGGCCAGCCGGGCACCGCGCCGGACGCCCCGAGGGTGCCCACTTCCAGCACCGACCCGTCGGCGACCACGAGGTCCGCGCCGCCGTGCGTCCACAGCACCGGCGGCTTGGGGTCGAGCGCGACGATCCCCGCCCAGTTGCAGTACCGCGGCGAGAGCGCGTTGAGGATGCCGGAGCTGCCCGGTGCGAAGCCCGGCCAGTTGTCCGACGTCGTCGCGTCCCCCGGATAGTTGGTGTCACCGACGACGGTCTTGAGGATCTCCGCCACCAGCAGGTCCTCCCGCGGCTCCCGGTAGCCGGGCGCGACGTAGAACGCGCGGAAGACGTTCCGTGCGGAGAACGGGCTCTCGTCGGACGTGTCGCCCGCCCGCAGCCGCGCGACGACCTCCGGGTTGATGCTGCGCCCGCCGGACCCGGCGCCGTCGGGGAAGCAGGGTGTGCCGTCGGGATGGGTGCCGCCGTAGCCGTAGGGCGAGACCGGATCGAGAAAGGTCAGCGAGGCGACGGGGCGGTCCAGCGCGTAGCGGGCGATCGCCGCGCCGCCGGTCGACCAGCCGATGAGGTGCGGTGGCGCCGTGACGCCCAGCGCCCGCAGGAGTGCGGCCGTATCATCGGCCCAGTCGGCGAGCCCACGGGTGGCGTCGAGCGGGGCGGGCGCGGAGTCGCCGAACCCGCGCATGTCCGGCGCGATCACCCGGTAGCGGGAAGGCAGCTCCGGCAAGAGGTGTTCGAAGAAGCGCGAGGTCGACAGGTTGCCGTGCAGGAACACGACCGGCACACCGTCATCGGGGCCCGACAGGAGCACGCGCATCCGGATGCGGTCGGTGTCGACGAGGGCGGAGCGCACGCCGGGGAGCAGGTCCACGGCGTCACCCTCTCCCGTGCCGCGGCCCGGGGGCAAGGTTCCGGCCCGATCGGCGACGTGCTCGGCGCGGTTGTTGTCACGTGCTCGCACGACTGACACGCTCATCCGGTCGGGCTGCCTCGTGATCAACTTCGCGCGCCGCGCCTGCACACCAGGGGAGTGGAGTAGACACGTGCGAAGAACCGCCATGACCGCGCTCGCGGCCGCCGTCGCCGTTGGGGCCGCGCTGCTCGGCGCCCCGGCGGCCCAAGCCGCGACCGTGCCGGGGTCCGCGCCCGACTACCAGCCGCCCGCCATCGTGTGGGGCAAGTGCGACAACGTCCACCTGCAGGCCCCCGGCGCCCAGTGTGGCTTCGTCACGGTTCCGCTTGACTACGCCAAGCCCGGCGGGCAGAAGATCAAGCTCGCGGTGTCGCGGGTCAAGCACACGGTGCCCGACGCGCAGGCGCAGGGTCCGATGCTGGTCAACCCCGGCGGCCCAGGAGGGTCCGGCCTCGCCCTCTCGGCTCTCGGTCAGAACGTGCCCCACGGCGCGGGCAACGCCTACGACTGGATCGGCTTCGATCCCCGCGGTGTCGGCGCCAGCTCGCCCGCGCTCTCGTGCATCTCCGACTACGGCGGCTACGACCGTCCCGAGTACGACCCGGCCAAGGCGCCCGGCGTCGTCACCACCTGGCTCGCGAAGGCCAAAGGCTATGCGGCGGCCTGCGCGACCAAGGGCGGCAAGCTGCTGAACCACCTGACGACCGCCGACGCCGTCAAGGACATGGACAGCATCCGCAAAGCCCTTGGGGCCAAACAGATCAGCTTCTACGGCTTCTCCTACGGCACCTACCTCGGGCAGGTCTACGCCACGCTCTTCCCGCAGAACCTGCGGCGCGCGGTGTTCGACGGCGTCGTCGACCATCGCGGGGTCTGGTACCAGGACAACCTCGACCAGGACGTGGCGTTCCAGAAGACCATCGGGATCTACTTCGACTGGATCGCCAAGCACGACTCGATCTACCACCTGGGCAACACCGGCGAGGCCGTCGAGAAGCTGTACTACTCCGAGAAGGACAAGCTGCGCGCCCACCCCGCGGGCGGCGTGATCGGCCCGTCGGAGTGGACCGACATCTTCCTGCAGGCGGGCTACTACGTGTCCGGCTGGACGCGGATCGCCACGGTGTTCTCCAGGTGGGTGCACAACCGCGACGCCGCCGCGCTGAAGGCCGAGTACACCGACAACTCGGCTTCCGTGAGCGACGACAACGGCTACGCGATCTACCTCGCCGTCCAGTGCACGGACACGCAGTGGCCGCAGAGCATCCAGCAGATCCTCGCCGACAACACGCGCGTCGCGCGCACGTCGCCGTTCGAGACGTGGGGCAACGCCTGGTACAACGCGCCCTGCTCGTTCTGGAAGGCGCCCGCCCAGACGCCGGTGCAGATCAGCGGCCACGGCGCGCCGCCCATCCTGCTGATCAACGAGACGCTCGACGCCGCCACGCCGTACGCGGGCGCGCTGGAGGCCCGACGGGTGTTCCCCGGCTCCGTGCTCGTCGAGGGCGTCGGCGGCACGACGCACGCGGGCTCGCTGTCCGGGGTGGCGTGCACCGACAACACGATCGCGGCCTACCTGGCCACCGGCGCCCTCCCCAAGCGGCTGGCGGGCAGCCGTTCGGACAAGAGGTGTGACGCCGTGCCCCAGCCGGTGCCCTCCGGCCTGGACGCGCCCTCGGCGCCGGCGGGGTCGGGGTCATCGCTGGGCCACGTCCGCATCGCAGCAGGGTGACACTGCTCCGACTGAGTCGCGGCAGGGCCACCCTGCTGCAACCCGTCCAACCAGGGTCACCTCGCAGACCGCGTACGCACTTCGCAGAGTCCACGGACCCTGCGAAGCGACAGCGGACTCTGCGAGGTCCGTCACGCGCCCCGACACGTGCGTCAGGTGCCGGGCCGCTCTCAGGACGCGTGATCGCGCAGGGCCGCCAGGAACGCTCGCAGGTCGTTCGGGCCCGAGGTTGCGACGGCGTGCACACGCCTCAAGTCGAGATCGGCATAAGCGTGGACGATCAGGTTGCGAAAACCCGCCGCGGCCGCGAGCCGAGCGGCGAGGTCAGCATCGAGCACGTCGGCGCCCGCCAGCTTGCGAAACGCATCGCCGTACGTCGGCGGACTCCCCAACCCGAGCCGGACGCACGTCGAAACCGCGAGGTCGATCACCAGCTGCACGGCCTGCCAGAGGTGTAGCACGACCGTGTCAGTAGAGCCGCTCTGCGGCGTCAGATCGGCTGGCTCGGCGGGCAGATGAGTCGCGACCCGGTCGAGATGGCGTAGGACAGCGCCCGTCCGCTCGGCCAGAAGCTCGCGATCGATCCCGTTCATCCGAGAGCCGCCAGCACATCCTCTTGTGCGGCCCGGATCACGGGCCCGGCGTCGCACCAGAACTGCGCCGCGGCTAGCTGGAATGCCTCGAACGCACCCGCAGGCCGCTCAACCAGCGCGACGCCGTCCCGGGCAGCCCGGAAGCGGAGGAGGGCGGTCGCGGTGCGCAGGTCGACGACGTCGATTGCGTCTGTCCCGACGATCGCAGCAATGTCGGCGGCAAGTCCGAGGAGGTCCGGCGACTCGCCCGCGAGCACGCCGATGTCCCAGTCCGAGTCCGGCCGCGCGTCGCCTCGGGCCCGAGAGCCGTGCAGCAACGCCAGCGTCACGCCCGCCGCCGACGGCAGGTCAGCGACACGTCGAGCGAGGTCGTGGGGCGTCACGCCCGGAAGCCTAGAGCGCCCGGCGAATGAGGGCCCCGGCCCGCGCGCGGAACCCTCATTCGCCGGACCCTCATGAGCGCCCGACAACTGACGGTGGCTCGACCCGAAAGCGCTCCACGTAGCGATCGGGTGGCGGTGTGTCAGCCGACGGCGGCCCGAGCGCGACACCAGCGGGGTTTGATCGCCGGAAACCCTGGCCCTGTTCACCTCGACCGCCCCTCTTCCCCAAGCGCCGCGCCTGCGACAAAGGCGGCGAACTGGTCGAGCGCCCAGGTGACATCGCCCAGGAACCACACGCCGTTGGGGTCAGGGTGCTCGGCCAGCGTCGCCCGCCGCAGACGGGCGGCGAGGTAGCGGGCGTGCCCGGGATCGTGCGACGGGCAGTCGAGGCGCGAGAGCAGGAGCACCGGCGCGCTGATCAGGGGCAGCAGCTCGCGCACGTCACCGCCGATGATCGCCTCGTGGACCAGCCCGGCCGTGCGCGGGCTGGCCGCCCGCCGACCGACCGCGTCCCACCAGGCGCGGAACCGTGCGTCGGCGGCCACGGAGGGGGCGATCCAGGTCAGGACGTCGACCGACGGGCGGGCGTCGGGGGTGCGGATCTCCCGCAGCACCGCGTCGACTGACGGCGGCTCGCCGTAGGGATAATCGGCGGCGACCGAGGCGCGGGCGTAGGGGTTCACCGCCGCCACGCTCGCGATCCGCTCCGGGTGGGCGGCGGCGAGGCGCAGCGCGAACGACCCCTGCGTTCCGCCACGCCATCCTGTCGGTCGGGGGGGACGGTGTGCTGCACCCCGTCGAGGTCGCGGGCAACGCCCACGGCCACGCCTCGTCGGCCATGCTCGATCGCGGGCACCTCGACCACTTCGCCTTGAACGTGGCCTCGGGCGAAGCCTTCGACGAGCTTCGCCGACGGGTCATCGAGCATGGCATCAGCGACGGCGTCGTCACCGACCTCGGTCCGAAGCTCAGCTTCTGGTTCACCGACCCCGACGGCTGCAGCGTCGAAGTGGATTGGGTCCGCGACCCGTCGCTCGCGGGCTTCCACGCCCCGGTACCGGTGGAGGACGTAAGAGCGCCCGGCAGTTGACGGTTGGCCGCGCATGATCGGCGAAAGTGGTGCCGCAAGGGCACTGGCGCACCTCCGGCACCACTGCAGACGATCACCAGCTCAACAGACGTGACGAGCCACCCGCGATCACGCCACGACCGCCCCCCGGCCACGTCCGCCACGTCGGGTCGCCGTCAGCCCACTGCGCACCCCGCAACGACACCCCGCACGCCGCGCACGGGCGCGCGACACCCAGGGGTGCGCAGTCGGTGTCCACGGGGTGCGACCGCACCCGGCGGGACCTGACCCTCACCCCGCCTGCCCGGGCTGATCGCCGCCAAACAGGGCCACTTCGCAGACCGCGTACGCACTTCGCAGGGTCCACGGACCCTGCGAAGCGACAGCGGACCCTGCGAAGACCCCTGTCCCGCCACGCCACGTGCCTCATGTGCCGGGCGCTCTCAGTCAGTATTCGTTGCTGATGCCGGTAACGGTTGCGGGCGGTGGGTGGGTGGAGGGATGACGATGGGTCCGGTCGGGCTCAGCTGACCCCGACGCCCTTGCCGCGGGTGAGCCGGGCGATCGAGGCCAGCGGGATCGGGGCCCACGCCGGGCGGCTGCGGGTCTCGTACATCAGCTCGTACACGGCCTTGTCCAGCTCGAACGCCTTCAGCACAGCGCGCTGGTCGCGCGGGTCACTGCCCGCCCGCAGCGCGTAGCCCTCGCAGAACGCCGCCCGGTTGCGCGCGGCCCACTCGTTCGCACGCCAGGTGAGCTGCGAGTCTTGGGCCAGCTCGTCGACGGCCGACGGCTCGCGCTGCAGGATCTGGTGGAACGCCGCGTAGTCGAACGAGCGGAGCATGCCCGCGACGTCGCGCAGCACCGAGTCGGGCCGCACCCGCTCGGCAAGCGGCGCGGCGGGCTCGCCCTCGAAGTCGATCAGCAGCCAGCCGCGGGGGGTGCGCAGGGTCTGGCCGAGGTGCAGGTCGCCGTGCACCCGCTGGGTGGGCAGGGGGCCGCCGAGCCCGGCCACGGCGTCGTAGATAGCGCGGATCGCGTCGACGTGCGGGGCCAGCGCGGGAACCTCGGCCCTCGTCTTGCCGAGCCGCTGATGCCAAACGGCGGCGAGCTCGCGGGCGTCTCGCTCGGTCTCGCCCAGCGCGCGACGCAGCTCCTCGTGGACGACGGCGACGGTCTCGCCCAGCCGCGACGCCTCGCCCGCGAAGTCGCCGCCGACCTCGTCGGCCCGCAGGTCGGCCTCGGCCAGCAGGTCGCGCACGCTGGCCAGGGCCATCGACCACCCGTCAGCTGAGTTGGCGGCGAAGTCCTGCAGCATCCCCAAGGTGAGCGGCTCGCCGTCGAGCATCCCTTCGATCGCGCCCTGCAACGCGGCGACCTCGCGGCTGTCGACCGACCGCAGTGCGCGGTGCAGCTCCAGGTCCGGGTTGAGGCCCGGCAGCACCCGCCGGAACACCTTGAGGATCGAGCGTTCCCCCCACGACACCGAGGTGTTGGACTGTTCGACGCCCAGCACCCGCCCCGCCACGCCATCGGCGATCTTCGCGTCGAGCTCGGGGACGAACCGCAGGTCACCGACCACGCGGCCGTTCCGAATCGCGTCCAGCAGCCATTCCGTGACGCGCAGGTCCCACAGGCCGTCGTAGGCGATCAGCCCGCCGACCGCGCCGAAGGTGACGTGCTCCAGCTCGACGCGCGGCATAGAGCTGCGGCCGACGAACAGCTGGTAGTGCTGCACGCCTGTGTCGAAGCCGACCCGCAGGAGGACGTGGTCGAGGAGCGGGTCGCCGTCGGTGACGAGCTGGGTGACGGCCGCCATCGTGACCGAGCGGACCGGTCTGCCTTTCGCGGCGAACCAGCGCTGCCGAGTCAGCCACTCCGGCAGCAGTGGGGGAAGCTCCTCGACCAGTCGACTCACGAATTGTCCTCCGTGGGAGAGATCGAGAACCAGTAGAAGCCATGTCCCGGCAAGGTCAAGAGGTACGGGAGCTCGCCGATCCGCGGGAACGGCACGCCGCCCGTCAGCTCGTGCGGTGCGCATCTCCGCCACGCCGACAGGTCCAGCTCAACGGGCTGCGGGAAGCGCGACATGTTGTTCACGCACAGTACGGTGCTGGAGGCACCTTCGCCCGATCGGTGGCTGCGGATGAAGGCCAGCACGGACGGGTTGGTGCCACCCAGCTCGTTGTAGCTGCCGAGCCCGAACGCCGCGTGCCGCTTGCGGATCTCGATCATGTGCCGGTTCCAGTGCAGCAACGACGTGGTGGAGTTCAGCTGCGCTTCGACGTTCACCGCCTGGTAGCCGTAGAGCGGATCCATGATCGGCGGCAGGTAGATGCGACCGGGGTCGCTGGAGGAGAAGCCCGCGTTGCGGTCGGGCGTCCACTGCATCGGGCTCCTGACGGCGTCGCGGTCGCCCAGCCAGATGTTGTCGCCCATGCCGATCTCGTCGCCGTAGTACAGGACGGGCGAGCCGGGCAGCGACAGCAGCAGCGCCGTGAACAGCTCCAGCTGGTTGCGGTCGTTCTCCAGTAACGGCGCGAGGCGGCGGCGGATACCGATGTTGGCCTTCATGCGCGGGTCCTTGGCGTACTCCGCGTACATGTAGTCGCGTTCCTCGTCGGTGACCATCTCGAGGGTCAGCTCGTCGTGGTTGCGCAGGAAGATGCCCCATTGCGCGCCGGACGGGATCGCGGGCGTCTGCGCCAGGATCTCCGAGATCGGGAAGCGGTTCTCCCGCCGCACCGCCATGAAGATGCGCGGCATCAGCGGGAAGTGGAAGGCCATCTGGCACTCGTCGCCGCCGATCTCGGGGTCGCCGAAGTACTCCACAACGTCAGACGGCCACTGGTTGGCCTCGGCGAGCAGCACCCGCCCAGGAAACTCGTCCTCCATAACCTTCCGACAGCGCTTGAGGAACGCGTGGGTCTCGGGCAGGTTCTCGCAGTTCGTGCCGTCGCGGGCGTAGAGGTAGGGCACCGCGTCCAGCCGGAACCCGTCGATGCCCAGGTCCAGCCAGAATCGCAGGACGTCGAGCATCGCCTCCTGAACGGCCGGGCAGTCGTAGTTGAGGTCGGGCTGATGGGAGAAGAAGCGGTGCCAGTAGAACTGGCCGCGCACCGGGTCGTAGGTCCAGTTGGACTGCTCGGTGTCGACGAAGATGATCCGCGCCTCCGGGTAGCGCGAGTCGTCGTCCTCCCACATGTAGAAGTCGCCGTAGGGGCCGTCGCGGTGGCGGCGGGACTCCTCGAACCACGGGTGGGTGTCGGAGGTATGGTTCATGACGAGGTCGGTGACCACCCGGATGCCGCGCTGGTGGGCCTCGTCGAGCAGGGTGACGAAGTCCTCGACCGTCCCGAACTCCGGCAGGACCGTGCGGAAGTCCCGGATGTCGTAGCCACCGTCGCGCAGTGGCGAGTCGTAGAACGGCGGAAGCCACAGGCAGTCGACGCCCAACCACTGCAGATAGTCCAGCTTTGACGTCAGCCCGCGAAGGTCCCCCGTGCCATCCCGGTTGGAGTCCGAGAACGCCCTGACGAGTACCTCGTAGAACACCGCGCGCTTGAACCAGTCGCGATCGATGTCCAAGGTCCGCGCGTGGGTGAAGTCGTCGGCGCTGACCTCTTCGACGGGGTCTTCATGGCTGGACGCGGGAGTTCCCGCAGTGGTGTCAATCGACATGAGGGGATCGCGTTCCTACCGGGCAAGGGGGACGGACGGCGGGCGCACCCCACCAGTCCTACCTTGCTTTTCGCGCGGGCGCAGGACCTGCAGTAGGGGACGGCAGAAGGGTAGGACGCGATCGTGACGTTGCCCACTCGGGGTGGGCTCCGCCCGCGGGCCCGCGATGATCACTAAATGGGGTGTGACAGGCGCGGATGCGCATTTCGGAGGGCACATCTGTCGATCATGGACGCGGAGCGCGCCGGGCGTGTCCGGTGACTACGTGATCATGAATGGCGCGGTGGTGGAGCGACATGGGTCACGATCGGTCGACGCCGGGCGTCCGCCCCGCGAACTTGATCGATAAGGCTTCGGGGCGCGTTTGCCGCCCGGCCTCTCGCGGGTGAATCTCGGCTCCTGGGTTAGCGCTCCACCCGAAAGATGTGCGCCACGTGGTTCCAGGGCTCGAGGCGCACGAAGTTGAACTGGCGCCACTGCCACGTACCGCCGGTGATCTCGTCGTGCACGGTGAACGGGTCGCCCCAGTTGACGCCCAGCGCGGGCAGGTCGAGGGCGGTGTTGCCGTCCTGCGCGTTCCAGGGGTCGAGGTTGACCACTACGAGCACGGTGTCGCCGGACGCCGGATCGGTCTTGGAATAGACGATGATCTGCTCGTTGTCGCAGTGGTGGAACGCGATGTCGCGCAGCTGCTGCAGGGCCGGATGGGCGCGGCGGATCTCGTTGAGCCGGGTGAGGAAGGGCTCGAGCGAGTTGCCGGTGGCGGCCGCGGCGGCGAAGTCCCGGGGGCGCAGCTCGTACTTCTCCGAGTTCAGGTACTCCTCGGATCCCGGCTTGACGGCCTCGGCTTCGAACAGCTCGAACCCGGAGTAGACGCCCCACGTCGGCGACATCGTCGCGGCCAGCGCCGCCCGGATGGCGAACATGGCGCGCCCGCCGTGCTGCAGCGACTCGTGGAGGATGTCGGGGGTGTTGACGAAGAGGTTGGGCCGGGCCTCGTAGCAGCGCTCGGCGTGCATGAGCGCGAACTCGGTGAGCTCCAGCTTCCTGGTGCGCCACGTGAAGTAGGTGTAGCTCTGCGTGAAGCCCAATCGAGCGAGCCCGAACAGGCGCGCGGGGCGCGTGAACGCCTCCGCGAGGAACAGCGCGTCGGGGTAGCGGGCCTTGACCTGCCAGATCAGCCAGTGCCAGAAGTTCGGCGGCTTGGTGTGCGGGTTGTCCACCCGGAAGATCCGCACGCCGTGCTCGGCCCACAGCAGCACCACCCGCAGTGACTCCGCGTAGATGCCTTCGGGATCGTTGTCGAAGTTGACCGGGTAGATGTCCTGGTAGCGCTTCGGCGGGTTCTCCGCGTAGGCGATCGAGCCGTCGGGGCGCACGGTGAACCATTCGGGGTGCGCCTTCACCCACGGGTGGTCGGGTGCGCACTGCAACGCGAAGTCGAGTGCGACCTCCATTCCCAGGTCGTTCGTGCGCTGCACGAACGCGTCGAAGTCCTCCATCGTGCCCAGCTCGGGATCGATCGCGTCGTGCCCGCCCTCTGCGGAGCCGATCGCCCACGGCGAGCCGACGTCGCTGGGACCCGCGTTCACGCTGTTGTTGCGGCCCTTGCGGTGCATCGTGCCGATGGGGTGGATCGGCGGCAGGTAGACGACGTCGAAGCCCATGGCCGCGATCCGGTCCAGCTCCTTGGCCGCGGTGACGAACGAGCCGTGCACCGCACGGCCGGTCTCGTCTCGGCCGCCGGTGGAGCGCGGGAAGAACTCGTACCAGGAGCCGTACAGCGCGCGCACGCGGTCGACGTAGACCTGCAGCGACCGGCCGCGGGTGATCAGCTCCCGGACCGGCCGTTCCGTCATGATCGAGTGGACGGCGGGGAACATCGCGGGGGCGACCCGGGCGTGCAGCGGAAGGGCGGTGTCGCGCAGGGCGTTGGCCGCGCCGAAGAGCAGGTCGCGGTGGGGGCGCTCGGCCGGGCGTCGACCGACCCGCGACAGCAGTCGCGCACCGGTCTCCAAGTCGTTGGCCAGCTCGTCGGGTGTCTGCCCCGCGTCGAGCTTCTTGGTGACGGCGTTGCGCCACGTGGCCCACGGGTCGCTCCACGCATCGACCCGGAACGACCAGAGGCCCGGCTCGTCGGCCGCGACGACCGCCTCGAAACGGTCGGTGCCCACCCCGCCAGGCTCCATGCGCACGTGGTGGGCCGCGCCCCGGCTGCCGACCTTGCGCCACACCACGTTGGCGGCGACCGCGTCGTGTCCTTCGCGCCAGACTGTCGCGCCGATCGGGATGACTTCACCGATGACGGCCTTGGCCGGATGGCGGCCGTCACCCACGGTCGGAGTGACGTCGTCGATACCCAGCCGACCGGTCATCGGCGCACCCCCGTCTGACACATCCGTCGCGCGAGTCACAAACCTACCTACCCGATCCGCGCCCGACCGGAACGGGTCGTCGCAGATCGCGCCCGGGATCGAGCCCGGTTACGAGCCCCGTCAAGCCTGCCCGCCGGGCTCCGGTCAGTCCACCCCGACGCGCCGTTCTTGACCGATCACGCCATCGATTCATCTACTCTTCTTGTCCGTGAGAGCTCTTCGCCGTTTCACCGTCCGGGCCCAGCTGCCGTCCGCGCTCGCGCCCTTGCAGACCCTGGCCACGAATCTGCGGTGGAGCTGGCATCCGCCGACCCACGACCTGTTCGCCACGCTCGACCCCGAGGCGTGGGAGCGCGCGGGCCAGGATCCCGTCCGGTTGCTCGGCGAGATCCCCAGCGCAAAGCTCGTCGAGCTGGCTGCCGACGCGGAGACCGTGGTGACCATCCGTGAGCTGGCCGACGACTTGGCAGACTACCTCGTCGAGCCGCGCTGGTACCAGGGCGAGCGGGAGGACGACGCGACGCTGCCCGCGGCAATCGGCTACTTCTCGATGGAGTTCGGCGTCTCGGAGGTGCTGCCCAACTACTCGGGCGGCCTCGGGGTGCTGGCCGGTGACCACCTCAAGGCGTCGTCGGATCTCGGGCTGCCGCTGATCGGCGTCGGGCTGCTGTACCGGTCGGGCTACTTCCGCCAGTCGCTGTCGCTGGACGGCTGGCAGCTGGAGACCTACCCGATGCTCGACCCGCAGGGCCTGCCGCTGCAGCTGCTCGTGGATGCCAGGGGCGAGCAGGTGCTCGTCGAGATCGCGATGCCGGGACACAAGTCGCTCAAGGCGCGCATCTGGCAGGCCGCGGTCGGAAGGGTGCCACTGCTGATGCTCGACTCCGACATCGAGGACAACGAGCCCGACCTGCGCGGGGTGACCGACCGGCTCTACGGCGGCGACCAGGACCAGCGCATCCGGCAGGAGATCCTCGTCGGCATCGGTGGCGTACGGGCCGTTCGCGCCTACTGCGCGATCACCGGGCACCCGCAGCCCGAGATCTTCCACACGAACGAGGGACACGCGGGCTACCTGGGTCTGGAGCGCATCCGGGAGCTGGCGGCGACGCCGGGGCTTTCGTTCGACGAGGCGCTGGCCACCGTCCGCGCCGGCACGGTGTTCACCACGCACACCCCGGTGCCCGCGGGCATCGACCGCTTCCCGGTCGACATGGTCAGGCACTACTTCCATCCCAACCTGTTGCCCGGCGTCCCCCTCGACCGCATCCTCGCGCTCGGCGCGGAGGACAACCCCAACATGTTCAACATGGCGCACATGGGCTTGCGCCTGGCCCAGCGCGCCAACGGGGTGTCGAAGCTGCACGGCGCGGTGTCGCGAGGGATGTTCGGCGGCCTCTGGGAAGGCTTCGACACCGACGAGGTGCCGATCGGCTCGGTCACCAACGGGGTGCACGGCAGCACCTGGGAGGCGCGCGAGGTCTCCGGACTGATGGGCGAGCCGGGCCACCCGCGGCCGGAGGAGGTGTCCGACGAGCAGTTGTGGGACCTGCGCAATGCCCTGCGCGCCCGTCTGGTGGATGAGGTGCGCCGACGCGTGCGGGAGGCGTGGCTGCAGCGCGGCGCGTCGCTCCCGGAGCTGGGCTGGACCGACCACGTCTTCGACCCCGGTGTGCTGACCGTCGGCTTCGCCCGCCGCGTCCCGACCTACAAGCGGCTCACGCTCATGCTCCGCGACAAGGGCAGGCTGCGGGACCTGCTGCTGGACGAGCAGCGGCCTGTGCAGCTCGTCGTCGCCGGGAAGTCGCACCCGGCCGACGACGGCGGCAAGGCGCTGATCCAGGAGATCGTCCGCTTCGCCGACGACCCCGCCGTGCGCCACCGCATCGTGTTCCTTCCCGACTACGACATGTCGATGGCCCGCTACCTGTACTGGGGCTGCGACGTCTGGCTGAACAACCCGCTGCGGCCGCTGGAGGCATGCGGGACGTCGGGGATGAAGTCGTCGCTCAACGGCGGGCTCAACCTGTCGATCCGCGACGGCTGGTGGGACGAGCTCTACGACGGCCGCAACGGCTGGGCCATCCCGACCGCCGACGGCATCGCCGACCCGCACCGGCGCGATGACCTCGAAGCCAACGCGCTCTACGAGCTGCTCGGCACCCAAGTGGCGCCCACGTTCTACGACCGGGCTGACCGGGTGCCGCAGCGGTGGGTGGCGCTGGTGCGCCACACGCTGGCCACACTGCGTCCCGCGGTGCAGGCCACCCGGATGGTGCGCGAGTACGCCGACTGCCTCTACGTGCCCGCGGCGCGCGCCGCGGCTGCGGTGGCGGCCGACGCCTACGCGGGCGCGAAGGAGATCGCCGACTTCCGGGCGCGGCTCGGGGCGGCTTGGACGCGGGTGGCGGTGACCGGCGTCGACGCCTCGGGGCTGCCGGACACGCCGGTCGTCGGGGCGCTGATGACGGTGCGGGCCGCGGTGCGCCTCGCCGGGCTCGACCCGTCCGACGTCGCGGTGCAGGCCGTGATCGGGCAGGTGGACGACGCCGACGAGATGCGTCACACGCGCGCCATCTCGATGCAGCACGTCGGGCATGCCGACGGGCCTGGGGAGGAAAGGTTCGAGGCGGTCGTCCCACTGCCGTTCGCGGGGCTCACCGGCTACACCGTGCGGGTGCTGCCCAACCACCCGCTGCTGGCCTCGACCGCGGAGCTGGGCAAGGTCGTGTTGGCCTAGCCCGTGCGCGGAGAACGCCGCTGGAGCGACGTTGATCCGCGCACGACACGGTCAGGGGATCAGGCGGTGTAGCTGTTCGGCGACCAGAGGACGGCGCCGTCGCCGTTGTAGAGCACGATGTTGCGATCGTCCTGGATCGTCAGGTGGGCGTTCTGGCCGGAGGTGTTGCTGGCCCAGCGCGGCTTGCCGTCGGTGGTGTAGAGCACCAGGTTGCCGTCGGCCTGCACGTCGAGGCGCGCGCCGGGCGCGTCGTGGATGTCCGCGTCCCACGCGGCGCCGTGCGTAGCGCCCACCGCAAGGTTGCCATCAGACATCACGCCGAACGTGAACTCGCCGTTCGCGGAAGTGATCCGCGCGTCCCCCTGGAGGTTCTCGCCGACGTGGAGCGTGTCGCTCATGTTCATCCCCTCAAGAAGTTCCCCGGAGGCTCACCGGGCCACGTTTCGGCCTGGCCGCTCCGGCGCTCCGGAGGATATGCGCGACGCGGTGCGACCTCGACCGGGGGCCGCAGCTGTGGGGTCAGCCGCAGCCGCAGGCGCCACCGCAGCAGCCGCCGCCACCGCCACCGCGTCCGGCCGGAACGGGCGCACCTCGGCGCCCACCGACGGCCACGGCGACGGTGGGGAGCAGCTTGACCGTGTCGGTGTGCCCCGCCGGGCACGTCGCGGCGTCACCGGACGCGCTCATGGGGCGGCTGACCTCGAAGGTCTCCGCACACTCGCGGCAGCGGAAGTCGTAGCGCGGCACCCGCTCACCGTACCCCGGACACCCGACTCACCGTGCGCCAGCGGCCAACTCGCCGTGGGCGGGCGGTCGACTCACCGTGCGCGGATGCCCAACTCGCCGTGGGCGCGCGGTCGACTCACCTCAGGGGATGCGCAGGAGCAGCAGCGAGCGCGTCGGGAGGATGATCGTCGTGCCACCCTGGTAGGGCTCGCGGTCGAGCGGGACGCCGTCGTCGCGGGTGCTGTCCACCTCGGGGCAGAACGGGCCGTCGGGCGGGAGCACGCACGTCACGGGGCCGGGGCCCGCGTGCAGCAGCAGCAGCCAGTCACCCCGCAACAGCCCCAGCGTGCGCAGGCCGCCGTCGTGCCAGTCGTGCCCGCCCATCCGGCGCCCGGTCGGGTGCCACCACAGCACCTCGCCCTCCTTGTAGAACCGGTCGCGGTGGAGGGCGGGCGAGGACCGCCGGATCTCGGTCACCCGCGCGACGAAGGCCGTCAGCGACTCCGCCTCTGGCCGTTCCGTCCAGTCCACCCAGGATGTGTCGTCGTCCTTGCAGTAGGCGTTGTTGTTGCCTCCCTGGGTGCGCCAACGCTCGTCGCCACCTAGCAGCATCGGCGTTCCCGTGGAGAGCAGCAGGGTGCCCAGCAGCGCGCGGGCCGTCCTGAGCCGAGCCGCCACGACCGCGGGCGAGGACGTCTCGCCCTCGACGCCGAAGTTCTGCGAGCGGTTGTCGTCGGTGCCGTCGCGGTTGTTCTCGCCGTTGGCCTTGTTGTGTTTGCGCCGGTAGGAGACCAGGTCGCGCAGCGTGAACCCGTCGTGGGCGGTCACGAAGTTGACCGAAGCCCACGGCCGCCGCCCGGATAGGGCGTAGAGGTCGGAGCTGCCGGTGAGCCGCGAGGCGATCTCGCCGATCCCGCCGTGCCCGCGCCAGAAGTCGCGTACGGCGTCGCGAAAGCGCCCGTTCCACTCCGACCATGCGACGCCGAACCCGCCGACCCGGTAGCCCTCGCCGGTCGCGTCCCACGGCTCGGCGATCAGCTTGACCCGGCTGAGCACCGGGTCGACGGCGATCGCGGTGAGCATCGAGGCGCTGGGGTCGAACGAGCCGGAGTGCGGCCTGCCCAGGACGCTCGCGAGGTCGATGCGGAACCCGTCGACGCCGTACACCGTCACCCAGTGCCGCAGGGCGTCGCAGACCAGCCGGATCACCGTCGGGGAGCCCGAGTCGAGCGTGTTGCCGGTGCCGGTGATGTCGGCGTCGTGGCCGTTGCCGCCCAGCGAGTAGTAGGCGGGCGCGTCGAGGCCTCGGTAGCACAGCGTGGTGCCGCCGACGCTGCCTTCCGCGGTGTGGTTGGGCACCAGGTCGAGGATCACTTCCAGGCCCGCCGCGTGCATGGCGCTCACCATCGCGACGAACTCGGCCATCTCCGCGCCCGGCACGCTGGCGTATCCGGCGTTCGGGGCCAGGAAGCCCAGCGTGGCGTATCCCCAGTAGTTGCTGATCCCGCGCGCGAGCAGCGGCGGCTCGTCCGCGATCGAGGTCACCGGCAGCAGCTCGACGGTCGTCGCGCCGATGCGCCGCAGGTGCCCGGTGACGGCGGGGTGGGCCATCCCGAGGTAGGTGCCGCGGTGCTCGGGCGGCACCTCGGGATGCAGCATCGTCCATCCGCGCACGTGCGCCTCGACGATCACCGTCTCCGACCACGGCACGTCCGGCCCCGCTTCGGAGAAGGGCACGTCGGGCGCGGTGACCATCGAGAGCGGCACGTGACCGAGCGAGTCCACGGTGCTGTCGACGCCGATCATCGGGTCACCCACCCAGCCGCGGGCCGCCTCCAGGTTGGTGACGCGCCCGGTGATCTGCCGGGCGTAGGGGTCGACGAGGATCTTGGCCGGGTTGGCGCGGACGCCCGCCCACGGCTGGTAGCGCCCGTGTACGCGATACCCGTAGCGCTGACCGGGGTGGACATCGGGAACGTGCCCATGCCAGACCCCGAATGTCTGCTCGGTCAGCGCGATGCGCCGCTCGACGAGCTTGCCGTCGTCGTCGTCGACAAGGCAGACCTCGACGGCGTCAGCGCTGTTGGAGGCGACCGCGAACCGGACTCCTCCGTCTTCGACATGGGCACCCAGCGGGAAGACCGACACGATCGGCCAGGATAGAGGGCGTGGCCGCTCCTGATGCTCGCCCCGACCTGACCGACATCGTCATTCGCATGGCAGGAGTCGGGGTCCGGCGCGGCGCCACAACGCTGTTGACCGGTGTCGACTGGGCCGTCGAGCTGGACGAACGGTGGGTGGTCCTGGGTCCGAACGGCGCTGGAAAAACTACCCTTCTGCGACTCGCCGGGGGTGAGCTTCACCCCACGGAAGGCACGGTCGACGTGCTCGGGGAGCGGATCGGCCGGGTGAACCTCGCGGAGCTGCGCACCCGCATCGGGCTGTCCTCCGCGGCGCTCGGCCTCCGGGTTCCCGGTGATGAGACGGTGGCCGACGTCGTCGTCAGCGCGGGATACGGGGTGCTGGGCCGCTGGCGGGAGCGCTACGAGGCCCCCGACATCGACCGCGCCAGCCGGCTCCTCGACGTGATGGGCATGCACGGGCTCACGACGCGCACCTACGGCACGCTGTCGGAGGGTGAGCGCAAGCGCACGCTGATCGCCAGGGCGCTCATGACCGATCCCGAGCTGCTACTGCTCGACGAGCCCGCCGCGGGCCTCGACCTGGGCGGCCGGGAGGAGCTGGTCGGACGGCTTTCGGCGTTCGCGCTCGATCCGGACGCCCCGGCGTCGGTCCTCGTCACCCACCACGTCGAGGAGATCCCCGTCGGCTACACCCACGGGATGCTGCTGCGCGAGGGCCGCGTGGTCGCCTCCGGGCTCCTCGACGACGTGCTCACCAACGAGGCGCTGACCGAGACCTTCGGCCTGCCCCTTTCGGTGCAGAAGCGCCGAGGCCGCTACACCGCGTGGTCGCGCTGACCCCGTGTCGTAGGGTCGACCCATGACAGAGTTCGTTCGGCTTGAGGTCGACGGTGGGATCGGGGTCATCCGGCTGGACCGGCCGCCGATGAACGCGATCAACAGGCAGATGCAGCAGGAGCTGCTCGCGGTCAGCGCCGAAGCCGCGCAGCGCGCCGACGTCCGCGCCGTCGTCCTCTACGGCGGGGAGCGGGTGCTGGCAGCGGGCGCCGACGTCAAAGAGATGGCGGCCATGACCTACGCTGACATGTCGCTGGTCGCGCGAGGGGTCTCGTCCGGGCTCGGGGCGTTGGCGGCGATCCCGAAGCCGACGGTCGCCGCGATCACCGGCTACGCGCTGGGCGGCGGCCTGGAGGTGGCGCTGGGCTGCGACCGGCGCATCGCGGGCGACAACGCCAAGCTGGGCCAGCCCGAGATCCTCCTCGGCATCATCCCGGGTGGCGGGGGCACCCAGCGGCTGGCGCGGCTGATCGGCCCGTCGCGGGCGAAGGACCTCATCCTGACCGGGCGGATGGTCGCGGCCGAGGAAGCGCTCGCCATCGGACTGGTCGACGAGGTGGTGCCCGCCGACGCCGTGTTCAGCCGCTCGCTGGAGTACGCCGGGCAGTTCGCCAAGGGCCCCTCCGCCGCCTACGCCGCGGTGAAGAAGGTCATCGACGGTGGGCTGGACACCGACCTGCGCACCGGCCTCGACCTGGAGTCCGAGGTCTTCGCGGCGCTCTTCGCCACCGATGACAAGCGCATCGGCATGGAGTCGTTCGTCGCCAACGGCCCCGGGAAGGCCGAGTTCACCGGCCGCTAAGAAGGCCCAGCAGTTGACGGTTGGCTCGCATGATCGGCGAGAGTGGTGCCACAGGGGCGCTGGTGCCACAGTGGCACCACTGCTGGCGATCATGGGCTCAACCGATGGGGTGGCCGGGGCCGGGCACGACCTCACCCGGCGGCGCGCGCAGTCGGCCGGGGCAGGGCCACCTCACCCCGCGGCGTGCGCAGTCGGCCGGGGCCGGGCCACCTCACCCCGCGGCGTGCGCAGTCGGCCGGGGCCGGGCCACCTCACCCGGCGGCGTGCGCAGTCGGCCGGGGCCGGCCGACCTCACCCCGCGGCGTGCGCAGTCGGCCGGGGCCGGCCACCTCGCCCCGCGGCGTGCGCAGTCGGCCGGCCCGCGCACGACCTCACCCTGGGGGAGCTGACCGCGCCCCCGCCTGCCCGAGCTGATCTGCGCCATGCGCACACCGCCACCCTGCCCAGCCCACCCCAGCGCGGCGCGCGGCGATCTCGGCGCGGGGCTGCGACCACCCACCGCCGGAAAACGTCAGCTCCACCCCACCCGAGCCACTTCGCAGACCGCGCATGCACGTCGCAGGGTCCACAGACCCTGCGAAGCGACAGCGGACCCTGCGAGGACCCCGTCTCGCCACGCCGCGTGCCTCATGTGCCGAGCGCTCTAGGTCTCATGAGGGGGATTGCTCACAGCTTGACATGGCCGGGGTCGAGACCGGGTATCCAGCTGCGGTGAAGGTCCTTGTTGCAGGCTCGTCCGGTTTCGTGGGTCGTCGGCTGTCTCCGGCACTGGTCGAGGCGGGCCACACCGTCCAGGCGATGACGCGCCACCCGGAGACCTACCGCGGCGCTGGTGAGCCCGTGCGCGGCGACGTGCACGACAGCGACTCCCTCCTCGCCGCGCTGACCGGCTGCGACGCCGCCTACTACCTCGTGCACTCGCTGGGCGACGCCGACTTCGAGGGGCGCGACGCCGAAGCGGCCAGTACCTTCGCCAAGGCCGCAGCCGAGGCCGGGGTGAGCCGGATCGTCTACCTCGGCGGCCTCGGCGACGATGCCGACGACCTGTCGGCGCACCTGCGCAGCCGCAGGCAGGTCGAACGGCTCCTCGGGGAGACCGGTGTGCCGGTCACGACGCTGCGCGCGGGGATCATCGTCGGTCTCGGCGGGATCTCCTGGGAGATGACCCGTCAGCTCGTGGAACACCTGCCTGCGATGATCTGCCCGCGCTGGGTCCGGACCAGAACCCAGCCCATCGCGATCGCCGACGTCGTGCGCTACCTCGTCGGCGTGCTCGACGTCGAGGCCACGACGGGCCGCGCCTTCGACATCGGCGGGCCCGAGGTCCTGGCCTATGTCGACATGCTGCGGCGCGTGGCGACGATCGAGGGCCGCAAGACGCTGATCGTGCCCGTGCCGCTGTTGAGCCCGCGTCTGTCATCGCGATGGTTGTCACTGGTCACCGACGTCGACGTGCAGACGGGCCGTTCGCTGATCGACTCGATGAGCAACGAGGTCGTCGTCCGCGACGACAGCATCCGCGGGCTCGTCGAGTTCGAACCCATGGGCTACGACGCGGCCGTGCTGGCGGCGCTCGGCGAGCGGGCGGCCGCGGCGCGGGAGAAGTAAGCGGCTGGGCGACGTCCGCATCGCAGCAGGGTGGCACTGCTCCGACTGGGTTGCAGCAGTGTCACCCTGCTGCAGACCCAGGCCCTACCGCCAGCGCAGGCCGCGGTGCCGGGCTCGGCCGCCGGGCGGGTCGCGCAGCTCCTCGCACGGCAGACAGGGCTGGCCGTCGGGCTCGGCCATCGCCGCGGCGGAGACCAGGTGGCCGCAGAGCGCGTTGAACCGGCCCGTCTCCGGGCCCGCGGACAGCTGGGTGTCGTGCACGGCGTGGGCCCGGCTGTCGAGCGAGCAGGTGACGCTTACCGTCGGGATATACGTCGAAGCCTGTCCGCAATTTCCTGACTCGAACATCCGGTTATCGCCTCACGCTTTTCGTGCTTCGAATTGCGGTCATGACATGCTCATCGTGCGTCACCTGCTGTCCACATGCAACAGACACACCGCATCGTGCGACCGGCCGCCCGGGTAGTTACCCACCGTGACAGTTGTCGAGGCGCGGCGCCGCAGCTGTCCTCCCCGTCCTAGGATTCCTACCCGTGAGTACGGACCCGCAGCCCAACCCGCACGCGAGCGCCGAGCAGGTCGAGGCCGCCCGGCACGACCGCAAGCTGGCGAACGTCCTCTACCACGACTGGGAGGCGGGCAGCTACGACGACAAGTGGTCCATCTCCTACGACGAGCGCTGCATCACCTACGCCGCCGATCGCTTCCGGCACGCCGCGGGGGATGGTGACTGGCCTTACGGGCGCGCGCTGGAGCTGGGCTGCGGCACCGGGTTCTTCCTGCTCAACCTCATGCAGGCGGGCCTGGCCACACAGGGCAGCGCCACCGATCTCTCGCCGGGGATGGTCACGGCCGCCCTGCGCAACGCCGAGCATCTCGGCCTCGACGTCGACGGGCGGGTGGCCGACGCCGAGCAGATCCCTTACGACGACGCCACGTTCGATGTCGTCGTCGGCCACGCTGTGTTGCACCACATCCCCGACCTCGACACGGCGTTCCGTGAGGTCCTGCGGGTGCTGAAGCCGGGAGGCCGGTTCGTCTTCGCGGGGGAGCCGACGCGCATCGGCGACCGTTACGCACGGTGGTTGGGCGGTCTCACCTGGAAGGCCACCACGACGCTCACGCGGCTGCCTTTATTGGCGTTGTGGCGCCGCCCCCAAGCCGATCTCGACGAGTCGTCACAGGCCGCCGCGTTGGAGGCGCTCGTCGATATCCACACCTTCGATCCGGCTGCTTTGGAGGCGATTGCCCGAGGTGCGGGCGCCCCCGATGCGCGGGTGGTCACCGAAGAGCTCACCGCTGCGATGTTGGGCTGGCCGGTGCGGACGTTCGAATCCGCCGTGCCGCCAGGAAAGCTCGGCATGGGCTGGGCCATGTTCGCCTACCGGAGCTGGCTTCGGCTGTCCTGGCTCGACGCGCACGTCCTGGCCCGGGTCGTGCCGCGGGAGTGGTTCTACAACGCGGTCATCACCGGCACCCGGCCCGCGTAGTCCTACCGATCCGAAGGCCAACCCGTCGGGCGAGGATGGCCGGGTGAGCGACGCATGGATCGGCGCGGTGGACCGCCCGCTGGAGCCGCTGTGGCGCGGCCTGCTGGTCTACCGCGGCCTGACGCTCGTCAGCTCCGTCGCCGTGGCACTGTTCCACCTCGGCGGGTACGCGCATCCGATCGGCGCCGTCGCCATCCTCGCCGTGATGGTGCTCTGGACGGGCGCCACCGCCTACCTCTATCTGGTCGTGCCCGCCCGCCGCCTCGTCGCGGTGCTCGATCTCCTGGTCACCGTGGCGGTCGTGGCGACCACCCCACTGGTCCAGTCACCCGCGCAGATCGCCGCGGACGCGCCCGTCATGGGCTCTATCTGGACGCCGGGCGCCGCGGTGGCCTGCGCGCTCGTGTTCGGCGTCCGTGGTGGCCTGATCGGCGGCGCCGTGCTCTCCGCGGCCGATCTCGCGGTGTCCGCGCGGCTGGAGACCGAGCTGAACGACATCGAGCTGATCCTGCTGGTCAGCCTGACCGTCGGCTTCGCGTCGACGGTGGTGCGCCGCTCGGCGGAGCGCACGCGGCTGGCGATCGCGTCCGAGGCGGCGATGCGTGAGCGTGAGCGGCTGGCGCGCGTGGTGCACGACGGTGTGCTGCAGGTGCTGGGCTACGTCCGCCGCCGCGGCGCCGAGCTGGGTGGGCCCGCCGGGGAGCTGGCAGGCCTCGCCGGGGAGCAGGAGTTCGCCTTGCGCGCCCTGCTCACGACCGGGTCCGCGCCGGTCGACGGGCAGGGCAATCGCGACCTGGCGGCCGCCCTGCGGGTGCTCGCGACGTCGCAGGTGTCGGTGGCGACGCCCGCGCACGCCGTCGACCTGCCCGCGCACGCCGTGGACGAGCTCGTCGCCGTGGTCCGGGCCGCCCTCGCGAACGTCGAGGTGCACGTTGGGGCGCAGGCGCCGGCCTGGGTGCTGCTGGAGGACGTCGGGGGCGTCATCGAGATCAGCGTCCGCGACGAGGGCCCCGGCATCGCCGACGGACGGCTGGCCGAGGCCGCCGCACAGGGCAGGTTGGGGGTGGCGCGGTCCATGCTGGGTCGCGTGGCCGACCTCGGTGCGACGATCGTGTGCGACACCGGCCACGACCGGGGCACTG
Organism: uncultured Actinomycetota bacterium; assembly: GCA_963826705.1. Lineage (GTDB taxonomy): Bacteria > Actinomycetota > Actinomycetes > Mycobacteriales > Pseudonocardiaceae > Pseudonocardia. The sequence goes on along the minus strand of CAWGYF010000020.1, from coordinate 55,452 downwards.
AATGGATCATCAGGTTGGAGCGGGCATGACGGATACCCCGGTCACGGTGATGGTCGTCGACGACCATCCGATCTGGCGCGAAGGCGTGGCCCGCGACCTCACCGAGCGCGGCCTGCGCGTCGTCGCCACCGCGCCCGACGCCGACGCGGCGGTCCGCATCGCCCACGCCGCCCGTCCGCAGGTGGTGCTCATGGACCTCAACCTGGGTTCGACATCGGGCGTCACGGCCATCGCGGGCATCCTCGAGCGGCATCCCGAGACGCGGATCCTCGTGCTCTCGGCCAGCGGGGAGCACACCGACGTCCTGGCCGCCGTCAAGGCGGGCGCCAGCGGCTACCTGGTGAAGTCGGCGGGCGCGGACGAGCTGCTCGCGGCGGTGCTGCGCATCGCGGACGGCTTCCCGGTGTTCACGCCGGGGCTCGCCGGGCTGGTGCTGGGGGAATACCGACGCCTGGCCGCCGAGCCGGCAGGGCCCGCCGCGCCCGCGCTCACCGACCGGGAGACCGAGGTGCTGCGCCTCGTGGCCAAGGGCATGACGGCCAAGCAGATCGCTGCGCGGTTGAGCCTGTCGCACCGGACGGTGGAGACCCACGTCCAGAACACCCTGCACAAGCTGCAGCTGCACAACCGCACCCAGCTCGTGCGGTACGCGATCAGCCATGGCCTCGCCGACGACCAAGTCTAAGCGGAGCGCCTCACTCCAGCTCGGCCGCGGTGGGGAGCCCTGGCTGTGCGCCGGTGCGGGAGACGGCCAGCGCGCCCGCGGCGCAGGCGTAGCGCAGCGCCTCGGCGTCGGAGCGGCCGGTCAGTAGCGCGACGGTGAGCGCGGCGGTGAAGCAGTCGCCCGCCCCGGTGCCGTCGACGACCGTGGTGGGCGGCGGCTCCGCGCGGGCCACGACCCGGCCGCCGCGCCGCAGCTGCGCGCCTTCTCCGCCGAGCGTGACGGCTACCGCCCCCGCCGTGTCGAGACCGTCCAGCTCGGCGTACTCCGCCCGGTTGACGACCACGAGGTCGGCCCGCCGCAGCACCTCCGGCGCCACCGCCCGGGCCGGGGCGGCGTTGAGCACAAAGAGGCCGCCGTCGTGCGCGGCCGCGGCGGCGACGGTGGCGTCGGGCACCTCCAGGACGGTCAGCACGGCGTCGGCCTGCCCCAGGTCGCCTGCTACGACAGCGTCGTTGGCCCCCGCGGCGACGACGATCGTGGTCTCGCCGTCGTCGTCGACGGTCACGAGTGCGTGCCCGGTGGGGAGGTCGGGATGCTCGATCACGCCGCTGAGGTCGACGCCGTCGGCGCGAAGCAGCGCCAACGCCTCGGTCGCGGCCGGGTCGGCGCCGACGGCCGCGACGAGCGCGACGTGCGCTCCCAGCCTGCGCGCGGCCAGCGCCTGGTTGGCCCCCTTGCCGCCGGGGACACGCCGCAGCTCGTGCGCGGCCAGCGTCTCCCCGGCCGACGGCAGTCGGTGGACACGGGCCACGAGGTCGAGGTTGACGCTTCCCACGACGACGATGTGCGGGGCGGGCTGGGCCACTCGCGCAACATAGTGGGGCAGCTACCGTGCCGCCATGACCAGCATGTGGGGTTCCCCGCTGCGCGATCGGTGGCGGGGTGGGCGCGACCCCCGGCAAGCGCGTTTCCTCACCATCGCCTCCCTGCGGTGGGTGATCCGCCACCGGGCGTGGACGCCGTGGTACCTGGTCCGCTACGCCCGCCTGCTGCGGTTTCGCCTGGCCAACCCGCACGTCGTCCTTCGTGGCATGGTGTTCCTCGGCAAGCGGGTGGAGCTGCATGCGCGGCCGGGCTACGGGCGGCTGGAGATCGGCCGGTGGGTGCACATCGGCGACGGCAACTCGATCCGGTGCCACGAGGGATCGCTGCGGATCGGCGACAAGGTCGTGTTCGGCAAGGACAACACCGTCAACTGCTACCTCGACATCGAGATCGGGGCCGCCACCATCGTGGCCGACTGGGTGTACGTCACCGACTTCGACCACCGCATCGAGGATGTCCACGTGCCGATCAAGGATCAAGGCATCGTCAAGACGCCGGTGCGCATCGGGCCGGACTGCTGGATCGGCACCAAGGCCTCGGTGCTGCGCGGCACGCGGGTAGGGCACGGATCGGTGCTCGGCGCCCACGCGGTGGCGAAGGGGGACATCCCCGCCTACTCGATCGCGGTCGGCGCTCCGGCCCGGCTGGTGCGCAACCGCATGGCCGACTACGAGGCCGCCGCGGCGCAACGTGCGGCGCTGGCGGACATCGCCCGGAAGACGGCGGCGGCGGTACAGGCGAGGTTGCGATCTTCTGAATCGATGTGAGCTGCATCAACTCAGATAACAATCTTGAGGTCCGCGACGTTCTAACCAGTGTAGAAGACGATCAAACCGAGAGGGGTTCACCATGACTGACGCGACTGTCCGCCGCCTGCAGGCGCTCGACGAGGAGTACACCGCTGCGGTGAACGCCGCCATCGGCGAAGGCCGCGACGACCTCGTGCAGGACCTTGCTGCCGAGTACCCCGACCACGCGGCCGAGATCATGGAGGCCGCCGCCGCCGCTTGATCTTGACGCCCGAGGGGGACGTGCGCACCACGCGCAGGTCCCCCTTCTGCGTTCCAGCGCCTTCGGCCGCCCGGCAGTTGACGGCTGGCTCGACCGGCAGCGGCCGCAGGCGGCGTTGATCGCCGGGATCGGGGTCATGCGCGCCAAGTTGGCTGTCACGCCCCACCCTCGCTGATCATCGCCGGGCCGGGAGCCCGGCGGCGCGGCCGTGATCGGCGGAAGTGGTGCCGTAGGAGCGCTGGTGCACCGGTGGCACCACCGGTGGCGATCACCGGTTGGCGAGCACCCGCTGGTCGGCACGCGCCGCCGCTGTGCCGAGGCCCGCCCGCATCGCAGCAGGGTCACACCTTCGACTGGTTCGCAGCAGTGTCGCCCTGCTGCGAACCCAGAGGGCCGCCCGCATCGCAGCAGGGTGACACCGCTCCGACTGGTTCGCAGCAGTGTCACCCTGCTGCGAACCCCGCGCCGCCGCCCCAACCGGATGATCACCGCCGGTCGCCTCAGGGCGTGAACACGTTGCCCGCCGGGATCCTCGGCCTGCCCAGCTCGACGGGCCCGCCGCAGGTCGCGCCCGTGTATACGGCGGCGGTCTCGGCGGCGATCTGCGACCAGTCGAAGTCCGTTGCCAGCCGCGCCCGCGCGGCCTGCGCCCGCCCCGCCGCCCCCCGCGGGTCGACCAGGACCCGGCCGACAGCCGCGGCGAGCCCTGCCACGTCGCCCGGAGTGAACGACACCCCGGTCTCCCCGTCCACGACGAGCTCCGCCAGTCCGCCTGCCGTCGAAGCTACGAGCGGGGCTCCCGCAGCGGCCGACTCCAGCGCGACGATCCCGAACGGCTCGTACCGGCTGGGCAGCACCACCGCGTCGGCGGCGGCGAGGGTCGCGGCCAGCTCGTCGTCGGGCAAATAGCCCAGGAAGCTCACGCTGCGCACCACACGGTAGGTGCGTGCCGCGTCGACGAGCAGGTCCGCCGCCGTGCCCGTGCCCGCGACCAGCAGCCGCGTGCCCGGATGTGCCCTGCGGATCCGGGGGAGCGCCGCGACGAGATCCTGGACGCCCTTCTCGTACTCCAGCCGTCCGAAGTAGAAGAGCATCGGCCCGCGGGGTGCGTGCCGCTGGCGGGCCGCCGCCACCCGCGCCCGTCCGACATGCCACTCGCGCGGCGCGATCCCGTTGTGCGCCACCGTGATCCCGACAGGGTCGCGGTCGAACAGCTCGGCCACCTCGGCCCGCATCGCCGCCGAGCAGGTGATCAGCGCGTCCGCCCGGTTGGCCAGCCACCACTCGATCGAGTGCACCTGCCTGCTGATCGGCGCCGACAGCCAGCCGCCGTAGCGGCCCGCCTCGGTGGCGTGGAACGTCGCCACGAGCGGAACGCCCAGCGCGTCTGCTAGGCCGATCGCCGCATGAGCGACCAGCCAGTCGTGGGCGTGCACCACGTCTGGGCGCCAACCGCTCAGCCGGGTCAGCGCGGCGCGCAGCAGGCCGTGGCCCATGGCGAGGGTCCACGCCACCATGTCGCGCTCGAACTCCAGGTGCGCCGGGTCTTCGGCGACGGCCAGCACGCGCACGCCGTCGACGATCCCGTCCAGCGTGGGGTGGCTCGCCGCGTCGGTGCCGGAAGGGCGCCGCGCCAGCACCACGACCTCGTGCCCGGCCGCCGCGAGCGCCATTGCCAGCGCGTGCACGTGCCGTCCGAGGCCGCCGACGACGACGGGCGGGTACTCCCAGCTCGCGATCAGCACCCGCATCGCGGCAGGCTAGGCCATGTCCTGCGGATCAGCGACCGCGGTCTTCGCGCCCAGACGGCCCCTGGCTGCGTTGTCGGCCGTCTCGAGCACCCGGCCGTCTCGAGTACCCCGGTACGAGAGCCGCCCTCCGCCTTGCCAGGAGCCGTCTGGTTCACGAAGCCATCGGCCGTGATCCGCGCGACACGGCTCAGCCAAACGTTAGAGCGCCCGGCAATTGACGGTTGGCCGCGCATGATCGGCGAAAGTGGTGCCGCAAGGGCACTGGTGCACCTCTGGCACCACTGCAGGCGATCACCGGCTCAACAGACGTGACGAGCCTCCCGCGATCACGCCACGACCGTCCCCCGGCCACGTCCGCCATGTCCGCCACGTTCGCCACGTTCGCCACGTCGGGTCGCTGTCAGCCCACTGCGCACCCCGCAACGACACCCCGCACGCCGCGCACGGGGCGCGCGACACCCATGGGTGCAGTCGGTGTCCGCGGGGTGCGCGACATCCCAGGGGTGCGCAGTCGGTGTCCGCGGGGTGCGCGACATCCCAGGGGTGCGCAGTCGGTGTCCACGGGGTGCGCGACATCCCAGGGGTGCGCAGTCGGTGTCCACGGGGTGCGACCGCACCCGGCGGGACCTGACCCTCACCCCCGCCTGCCCGGGCTGATCGCCGCCAACCCGGTCCACTTCGCAGGCCGCGCATGCACGTCGCAGGGTCCACGGACCCTGCGAAGCGACAACGGACCCTGCGAAGACCCTGTCCCGCCACGCCTGTGCCTCATGTGCCGGGCGCTCTAAGATCAACCGTGTGGCCCGCCCCCTCGTGCCCGCGTCCGCCGAGTTCCGGACCTTCTGGACCGAACGCCGCCTCGCCACCCTGGTCACGCTGCGCCGCGACGGCAGCCCGCACGTGGTCCCGGTCGGCGTCACCCTCGACGTCGACGCCGGTCTGGCCAGGGTGATCTGCACCGGGGGCACCCAGAAGGCGCGCAACGCCGCCGAGCGAGGGGTTGCTGTGGTGTCCCAGGTCGATGGCAGGCGATGGTCGACGTTGGAGGGCGACGCCGTGGTGCGCACCGACCCGGCCGCCGTCGCCGACGCCGTGGCCCGTTACGCATTGCGCTACCGGCAGCCCCGGGTCAACCCGGAGCGCGTGGTCATCGAGATCACAGTGCGCCAGGTGCTGGGGGCCCTCTAGTGTCCGCCGTCGCAATCACCAACCTTCCCGGACAAGGCGCTAGCGATCAGCAATCAGCCGGGGCATGCTGTAACAGTCAAGAGGCCTCGCCTCGGCGTTGCGGCTGCCTCCCGGAGTGAGCTGTCACCCCGGAGCGCCAACCGAGACAATCCCCGCGGCCTTACCTGCGGCGGCGCGTCGACGGCCACTTCGCCGACGCCGGCGCGGCATCGAGCGGCTGCTCGGGGGCTCCGCTGTGCCGATCGTCGATGTCTGATGTGTCGCGGCTGACCCCGGTGTCGAGAGCCCGCATCGCAGCAGGGTGGCACCGCTCCGACTGGGTTGCAGCAGTGTCACCCTGCTGCAAACCCCCGCGCTGCCGCAGCACTAGGCCTGCTGCAAACCCCCGCGCTACCGCAGCACTAGGAATGCGCGGCCCCGCCCACGTTGAGCAGCACACAGCCCGCGATGACCAGCGCTATGCCCGTGGCACCGACGGGCGTGATCTTCTCGCCGTAGATCAGCACGGCGAGGACGGCCACGCCGACCGTCCCGACGCCCGACCACACCGCGTAGGCCGTGGAGACCGCGACCGTCCGCAGCGCGAGCGCCAGCAGGACGAAGGAGACGACGTAGCCCACCGTGACGACCACCGCCGGCCCCAGCCGCCAGCCCGCCGAGAGCGTGCGCAGCGCCATGGTGCCGGTCACCTCCGCTGCGATCGCGCCGAGCAGGAGCAGCCAGCCCATCAGCACCGACCGACCGTACCGGGGTGATACTTCCCGACGTGCGCGATCTCGCCCTGAGGTTCATCGGCCACTCGACGGTGCGCATCGAACTGGGTGGGCGCGTCGTGCTCACCGACCCGGTGCTCACCGACCGTGTAGGGCCGTTGTGTCGGACCGGACCGGGTCCGGCGCCGTCGGACTACGCCGACGCCGACCTCGTCCTCATCTCCCATCTCCACGGCGACCATCTGCACCCTCCGTCGCTGCGCCTGCTGCCCTCCGGCGCGCGCGTGGTCGTCCCGCGGGGCGCGGGCGCGTGGCTGCGCGCAAAAGGCGTGCGCCGCGTCGACGAGCTGAGCCCGGGGGAGGAGCTCGTCGACGGCGACCTGCGGGTGCTCGGGGTGCCCGCGGCCCACAGCGGCCACCGGTGGGGCCCGCGCTCCAGCCGAGGCCCGCAGGCGCGCGCGATGGGCCACGTCCTGGAGGGGGGTGGAGTGCGCGTGTACGCGTCGGGCGACACCGACCTGTTCGACGGCATGACTGCGCTCGGGCCGTTGGACGTCGCGCTGCTGCCGGTGTGGGGATGGGGGCCGACGCTCGGGCCCGGCCACCTCGACCCCGCGCGCGCCGCGGTGGCGGTCGACCGCCTGCGGCCGCGCGTGGTCGTCCCGGTGCACTGGGGGTCGCTGGCCCTTCCTGGCCTGTCCAGCGTGCCCGGTGGACCGGGCGCCCGCATGCGCCGCCTGCTGGTGCATCCGCCCCGGGTGTTCGCCGCCACGGTCGCCGCGGGCCGCTCAGGCGCCCATGTCGCGGTGACGGAGCCGGGCGAGCGGGTGCGGCTGCCGGTGCCCCAGTGAGTGGGCCCCAGTGAGTGGGCCCCGGTGAGTGGGCCCCGGTGAGTGGGCCCCGGTGAGTAGGCCCCGGTGAGTGGGCCCAGTGAGTAGGCCCCAGTGAGTAGGCCCCAGTGACTGGGCCACGATGAGTCTGCTCGCGATCGACTGGACCGACCCGGCGACGATCGGCTATCCGGCGCTGGGCGCGGGAGTGCTCGTCGGGTCGATCGTGCCCATCGTGCCGACCGGGGCCGTCGTCGGCGCGGCAGCGGCGATCGCCATCACCACCGACCGGCTCTACCTGCCGTGGGTGATCCTGCTGGCCACGGCCGCGGCGTTGGCAGGCGACCTCGTCACCTTCGCCGCGGGTCGCGCGGGAAGCGGGGTTGCGCTGCGGCTGGTCTCGCGCGGGCAGACCCCGGAGCGCCTCGTGGCCATGCGCGAGCGGTTCGCGGCGCATGGCGGCAGGCTGGTCGTGGTCGGACGGCTGATCCCGGCGGGCCGGATCCCGGTGCTGCTCGGCGCGGCCGCCCTCGACTACCCGTGGCGCAGGTTCCTGCCCGCCGCCGTGCTCGGCTGCCTGCTCTGGGCGGTCGCGTACGCCCTGCTCGGTGTCGTGAGCGGCGGCATCTTCGACGACCCGCTCGTCGCCACGCTGCTGGCCACGGTCCTCGTGCTCGTCGTCGCCGCGATCTCGGCGCTGGTCAGCCGCCATCGGAAGGAGCGCAGGTGAGGGGCCGGTTGGTGCGCGGGGGCCGCGTCGTCGCGCGGGTGCTGGTCGTCTGGGGCGTGTCGGTACTGGCCCTGCGCCTGCTGGACGTGTGGCTGGTCGGCTTCTCAATGTCCGCGTTCTGGCAGCCGACGGTCATCGCGCTGGGGTTCGGCCTGCTCTCGGCCGTGCTGTGGCCGCTGATCGTGCGCGTGGCGTTGCCGGTGGCGCTCTACACGCTCGGCATCGGGTCGTTCCTGCTCCTCGGCGCGGCGCTGCTCGCGCTCTCGTTCGTGATCCCCGGTGTCGTCATCACCAATCTCGGCACGGCGGTCGTGGTGGTCGTGGCGATGTCGGCGGTCGCGGCGCTGGTCAGCAGCCTGCTGGGACTGGACGAAGACGAGCTGTTCTACCGCCGCACGGCTCGCCGCAGCCCCGACGGCGCACCGGACGACCGTCCGCCGGGGGTGCTGTTCCTGCAGGTGGACGGCCTGGGTTTCGAGACGGTGCGGCGGGCCGTCCGCGACGGCGACATGCCCACGTTCGCGCACTGGCTCGCCGCGGGCAGCCACATGCTCACTTCGTGGCACTGCGACTGGAGCTCCCAGACCGGCGCGAGCGTGTGCGGCATCCTGCACGGCCGCAACGACGACATCCTCGGCTTCCGGTGGTACGAGAAGGACCGCGACCACCTCATGGCCTGCGCCCACCCCGAGGACGCCGCGGAGATCGAGCGCCGCCACTCCGACGGGCGCGGACTGCTGGCGGTCGACGGCGCCGGGCGCGGCAACCTGTTCACCGGCGACGCGCCGCACATCAGCCTGACCATGAGCGCGGTGCCGCTGCTGGCGGGCAAAGGGCGACGCGGCCTGCGCCGTGACGGGATCGGCGCGGGCTACTACGCGTACTTCGCCAACCCCTACAACGCCGTCCGCACCCTGGGCAGCGCGATCGCCGACATCGCGCGCGAGGTGAGCGCGTCGACCCGGCAGCGCCGCGCTGGGGTCCGGCCGCGCATCGACCGCGGCGGCCTCTACCCCTTCGCCCGCGCGGGAACCAACGTGATCGCCCGTGACGTCGTCGTCTCGGCGATCATCGAAGACATGCTCGCGGGCCGGGCGTGCGTCTACGCCGACTTCCTCGGCTACGACGAGGTCGCCCACCACTCCGGCATCGAACGCTTCGACGCGCTCGCCGTGCTGCGCGAGATCGACCAGCAGATCGGCCGCCTCTACCGGGCCACAGAGCTCGCGCCGCGCCGTTACCTGCTCCTCGCCCTTTCCGACCACGGGCAGACCCAGGGCCACGCCTTCAGCAACCGCTTCGGGGAGTCGGTGGAACAGCTCGTCGGGCGGCTGTGTGGGGGCGCCCCACCGGACCGTTCGACAAAGCGCGCGGCGCGGCGCCCCACCGAGACCTGGCAGGTCGGAGCCGTGTTCGCGGAGGCGTCCTCGGGCGCCGGACCGGTCGCCAGGCGGCTGCAGGCGCGGGTGGAGCGCACCCGCCGGGATCACCCGCGCACCGCGACCGGCGAGCCCGGCGCCGTGACGCGGGTGGCGCCCGGTGTCGTGGCGGTGTCGTCTGGGCACGTGGCGATGGTGTCGTTCGTCGAGCACGAGGGCCGGGTCGAGCTGGAGACGATCGAGCGGGAGTTCCCTGATCTGCTGCCCGCGCTGGTCGACCACCCCGGCATCGGGTTCGCGCTCGTGCGCACCGCCGAACACGGCCCCGTCGTCTTCGGCCGCGACGGCGTGCACCGTCTCGCGACCGGCGAGGTGCTCGGCGATGACCCGCTCGTTCCGTACGGCCCGCACGCCGCCGACCTGGTGCGCCGCGTCGACGGCTTCCCGCACTGCCCCGACATCATGGTCAACAGCCGCTACGACGCGGCGACCGACGAGGCGTCGCCGTTCGAGGTGCATGTCGGGTCGCACGGCGGGCTGGGTGGCCCGCAGTCCCGCGGCTTCCTGCTGCACCCCGCCGAACTGCGCGTTTCGGACGAAGTCGTGGGGGCTGAAGCGCTACACCGCGTCTTCCGCGGGTGGCTGACCCAACTGGGGCACCCGTCGCCCGCGGAAGACACAGCCACGAGTGGTGTCAGTGCGTCATCGGTGACGCACTGACACCACCCCGTGATCCGGCGGGGGCTCAGCCCTCGGCCAGGATCGGGTCGTTCGCCACCTCGGCCTCCTCCTCCCGGAAGGCCTCCTGCACTCGGGCCTTCGGCAGTGCCAGCCGCACGCCGATGTAGAAGATCACGATACTGAACACCGCGACGGTCAGCAGGTCGATCCACTCCGGGATGACCCCGATTCCGCCGTACTGCCCGAGGAAGGAGATCAGGCCGAGGCCGCCGAGCCAGGGCAGCATCCAGGCGAGCGCGATCGGGTCGAGCGGCGGCTTCTCCACCGGCCGCTTCACCGAGTACGAGATCCCGAAGATGATGAATCCGACGACGACGCCGAGCAGCAGCTTGCCGACCGCCTCCCAGTCGGTCCAGTAGATGATCAGGTTGGCGGCGATGAACGCCAGCGGCGCCATGACCTCGCCCGCAGGGAGCTTGTAGGGCCGCTCGCGGTCCGGGTCGGACCGGCGCAATGCGATGAGCGTGATCGGCGCGAAGCCGTACATGATCACTGTCGCCGATGTCACGAGCCCGACGAGGCCCTGCCAGCTCGGGAACGGCAGGAAGCAGATCAGCCCGACGACGAAAGCGAGGATCACCGAGGTCCACGGCACGCCGCGCGCTGAGATCTTGCTGATGCCCTTGGGGACGAATCCTGCGTGCCCCAGTGCGTAGGACAGCCGCGCCGAGGTGCCGACGTAGATCAGGCCGGTGCCCGCGGGGGAGGTCGCGCCGGGGCCGTTCCTGCCCACCGTGCTCGCGCCGCCGAGCGCGGCCATTCTGGCTGGCATGCTCGGGCGCAACGCCGCCGAGCGGGCGTTCACCCGCGGCTGCCTACGCTCACCCCCGAGCAGCGGGCTGGCCGTCGCCGCCGCGACGTCGGCGTGCCCGCCACCCGGGCTGTGATGATCGTTGACTGGAGGGGTGCACACCGGCGACGTGCGCACAGTGAGCGGGCCCCGCAAGGACCGCACGCTCGACCCGGTCGCCACGGTGATCGCCGCATGTGGTGCCCAGAGTGCGGCGGTGTGCCGCCGACACCACTCTCGACGATCATGGCCCGGCTGCGGCCCGGCGTCGGGCCTCCCGGCGGACGGAGATCGCCAAAATCGTGACATAACGGCCATATGTGGCCCTCATGTCACACAACCGGCGATCAACGCTCGGCAGCCATCAGACGCGCCGGGCCTGCCCTTGAGTAACCGGCGTTGCCGCGGGCGGGGTGTGAGGTCGCCCACCTGTGTGAGGACGGTGCAGGCGGCGGGGTCGTCGGCCCCGTTGGGTCGGCCTGCACATCGGCCCGTCTCGGCGCGGTCGAAGTGAACACCAGGGGCTTCCGCCCGCGCGCAAACCCCGCAGGTGTTGCGCTCGGCCGCGACGCAATTGTCGTACGGCACCCGCTTGGTCGGCCCCGCTCGGTACACCCCGTGGGCCCGCGCCCGGCGCCCGTCCCCCGCCGCGAGCCTGCGGTTGGCGGCGGCCCCGTGCCCGGGGGCCCTCGGCCCGGCCGCCGCCCGGGGGCTCGGCCCCGCTCGGTACCCCGTGGGCCCGCGCCCGGCGCCCGCCGCGAGCCTGCGCCTGGCGTCGGCCCGCGCCCGCCGCCCCGCCCGGCCCGCCGCCCCGCCCGGCCTGCCGCCCGGCCCGGCCTGCCGCCCCGCCCGGCCCGCCGCCCGGCCCGGCCTGCCGCCCCGCCCGGCCCGCCGCCCCGCCCGGCCCGGTCTGCCGCCCAGCCCGGCCCGGCCCGCCCGCCGCCCGGCCCGCCGCCAGCCCGGCCCCGCTCGCGCGGCGGCCCGCTCGCCGCCCTTGGGCCCGGCCCGCCGCCAGCCCGGCCCCGCTCGCCGCCCTTGGGCCCGGCCCGCCGCCAGCCCGGCCCCGCTCGCGCGGCGGCCCGCCGCCGGCCCGGGGCCCGGCCCGGCGCCCAGCCCGGCCCGCCGCCAGCCCGCCCGGCCCGCCGCGTCAGCCTGCCGCCCCTGCTCCACGAGGATCGGGCGCATCGTAGGAGCGCGAAAGGCCCCGGGGAACGTGTCCCCGGGGCCTCGCGTCACGTCAGCTCAGTTGCCGAACGGGCTGGTGCCGCCGAAGGGTGACTGACCGTTGCGCCCGCCGAACGGGTTCGGGCTCTCCCCGCCCGTGCCGGTGGTGGCGGCGTTGTCCTTCTGGGTACCGAGCGTGACCTGGACGGTCTTCGGCGTGTTTCCGCTCTGCACCGACAGCGTGACCTGCGAGCCCGGCGCGTAGGAGCCGATCCGCGCGATGAGGTCCGTGAAGTCCTCGACCTTGGCGTCGCCGACCTTCGTGACGACGTCGCCCGCGACCAGCCCGGCCTTCTCGGCTGGCGAGCCCGCCTGCACGGTGCCGATCTGCGCGCCGCTGGCGGTGGACTGCCGCACACTGCCCGTGACGCCGAGCACCGGCTTCGTCGCGCTGCCGTTCTGCATGATCTCCTGAGCCACGCGGGTGGCCTGGTCGACCGGGATCGCGAAGCCCAGGCCGATGCTGCCGCCCTGCCCCTGGCTGGAGCTGGCGGTGGCGATGGCCGAGTTGACGCCGACGACCTGCCCGTCGAGGTTCACCAGCGGGCCGCCGGAGTTGCCGGGGTTGATCGGCGCGTCGGTCTGCAGGCCGTTGTAGACGACCGTGGAACCGTCCTCGCTCGGCACGGTGACCGTGCGGTTGAACGCGCTGACGATCCCGTTGGTGACGGTGCCGGTGAGGCCCTGCGGCGATCCGATCGCGACGACCTGCTGGCCGACCTGCAGGCTTGCGCTCTTGCCGAGCGTGGCAGGCGTCAGGCCGGACACGCGCTGGATCTTGATCACCGCGAGGTCGTAGCTCGGCGACGTGCCGACGACGGTGGCCGGGTGCTCGCTGCCGTCGGCGAGCGTGACCGTGATCGTGCCGGTGGAGCCCGCGACGACGTGGTTGTTGGTGAGCACGTCGCCGTCGGCTGTGAGGATCACGCCGCTGCCCTCGCCGCTGCCCTGGGCCAGGTTCACCTGGATGTCGACGGTGCTGGGCATGGCCTTGGCCGCTGCGGCGGCGATCGTGCCGAACGCTCTGGCCGAGGTGCCCGACGCGGGCGCGGACTGGCTGAGCAGCGGCGCACCGCCCTGCCGGTCGAGCAGGGCGAACGTGCCCGCGCCCGCCGCGCCGCCGCCGATGAGGCCCGCGATCAGGGCGGCGACGACGATCCCGCTGCGCCCACGCGGCTTGCCGGGCTTCTCGAGCAACGCGGTGCCGTTGCCGGGCGGCGGGAAGTAGGGGTTCTGGCTCGTGGTCGGAAAGCCGGGCGTGCCGTACGGCGGCCACGGCGCGCCACCCGTGTAGGGCGCGCGCGGCGGCACGGGCTGGGCAGGCGCGGCCTGCTGCTCCGCGTCGGAGGCGTTCGCCCCGGCGTAGGACGGAACGGGGTGCTGGTCGGTACGGGAGGCGTCGGGGCCCTCGTCCCGGCCGTGCTCCCTCTGCTCGTCGCTCATGTCCTTAACCATGCCCGCTAATTCTGGGCGCCGCCTGAGGACACCCTGGGAATCCGTTCGCGTTCGGCTGGGATTAGGAGCGCCCGGCCGACGAGGGCCCCGGCCCTCATTCGCCGGACCCTCTCACCAAGGCGGCTCAGATGTGGTGTGGGTCGATCAATGCTGGGTCAATAGGGGCAACGGCCGGGTACGCGCGCCCCCCGCCCGCCGCACGCGTGCCCGGCCTTCCCGTGCAGGATCCCGCTTGCCGCCGTCCTTCGCCACCGGGGGCGTCGCTTCTAGCGCAGGAGCTCCACGATCGTGGCGTTGGCCGTGCCGCCGCCCTCACACATCGTCGGCAAGCCGTAGCGGATGTCGTGGGCCCGCATGTGATGCACGAGGCGCGTCATCAGATCGTGCCTGACGCCCCCAGCGGTGTGGTAGCGCGCGATCGGGGTGAAACCAAGCTCGGCCGCCCGCTCCGGCGTCGCGATGAGCACAGCGGAGGCCCCGTCGGAGGTCTGCGACGCGTTGCCCGCGTGGATCACCCCGTCCGCGCGGAAGGACGGTTTGAGCTTGGCGAGCGTGTCGGCGGTGGTGTCGCGGCGCAGCCCCTCGTCGGCCACGAGACCGGCTGCGCCGGGGACGGGCGTCATGGACTCGAGGCGGACCCGTACGGCGCACCGGCGCGCTTTACCATCCCCGGGAATCGTCGCGTCCACCGGGATGGAAAAGGCGTTCCGCTCTGTTGAGGACCACATGACGCGGACGCTCACCGATCTGCAGACGGAATGGGACGCTTGGCACGCCGAGCGCGAGGTGGAGCTGGCCACGCCGCACGGCTGGCTGTCGCTCACCTTGCTGCAGTGGCTCACGCCGCAACCCTCGCCGGTGGACGGTCTGCCGGGGCTGTGGAGCGCCACGCCGGACGGAGTGGTCCTCACCGCGCGTGCTGCCGACGGTCTGGTCGTGCGGTCGGTCCGTGAGCCGCGCCCGGTCGACGGCAGCGTCACCCTGCACCCGGTCGACGGCAAGCCCGGCACCCTGATCGAGCACGGCGACCGGGTGATCGAGGTGGCCAGGCGAACCGAGTCCCACGTTCTGCGGGTCCGCGATCCGCAGGCGGTCACGCGGACGGCGTTCACCGGCGTCCCGACGTTCCCCTTCGACGAGCGCTGGGTGCTCGACGCGACGTTTCAGCCCTACGTCGAGCCGCGCACGATCGTGGTTGGCGCGGTGGTTGATGGTCTGTCGCATTTCCCGACGGCCGTCGGCGACGTCGCGTTCACGGTGGATGGGCAGCAGCAGCGTCTCGTCGCCCTGCAGGGCAAGGACGGGGGTCTGTCGCTGCACTTCCGCGACGCGACGTCGGGGGTGAGCACCTATTCGGGCGGGCGCATCCTGCGCACGGGCGAGCCGACTCCCTACGGCGACCTCACGGTGGACCTCAACCGCACGGTGAACCTGCCGTGCGCCTTCACCGACTACGCCACGTGCCCGTTGCCGCCCGCCGGAAACACGTTGACGGTGGCCATCGAGGCGGGCGAGCGGCTACCCACTCGCCCTGACTGAGCCGTCAGGTCCAGGCGCCGCCGGACATGGCGGCCGAGCGGGAGCGGAAGCCGACTGTGCCTGCGACGATGTCGCGCCGCACCTCGGCCTTGGTGCGTCCGGTCGCCAGCACCGTGGGGCCCAGCGCCCGCGCGATCTGCTTGAGCACCGCCGCGGTGAAGCACGGGTCGCGCAGGTACTCCTCGACGGCCGAGGGGGTCGGCAGCTTGTTGATCCGGGCGACGGCGGCGTCGATGTCGACGTCGAACCCGTGAGCGCGGTCGGGCACGGGCGTGGCGGGGTTGCGGCGGGGACGAGCGGCTGGGCTCACCGTGGACGTCGGCTCGGGGTACAGCTTGAGCTGAGCGGGGTCGGGATGGGCCTCGACGTCGCGAAGCTCCAGTCGGGCCGCGCCTGCCGCCACCGCCTTCAGGTCGTCGGAGGACAGCGTGGCCAGCACACGGCGCAGCGCAACACCGGCGAGCTTGGCGTTCTCCGGCGACGGCGTGGTCGTGAACTCCGTCATGCCGCGATGACCTCCAGTCGGTCCGACAGCTCGGACACCAGGTCACGCAGCTCGCGGGTGGCGGCCCGGCCCGTGCCGCCGAGGATCACCGGCACGCCGTGCTCCGGCGCGGGTCCGTAGACCGACTTGTTGTCGCGGATCGTCGTCGAGAACGTCGGCACCCGGCGGGCCTCGATGCGACTGATCACGCTGCGCTGCGCCTCGATCGGCTCGCCGTCGTGGCTTTGCACCATCGTGAACACCACAGCGGCAGGCGGCCGGGCGATCTGGCCGTCGCCGTGGTCGTTGTACTCGTCGGTGAAGTCGCGGATCTTCAGGCCGAGTGAGTCGATGCCGTTCGTGGAGAGGTAGTCCGGCTTCGTCGGGATCAGCAGCATGTCGGCGGCCGCGACGGCGTTCTTGGCGATCAGGCCGAAGTTCGGCGCGCAGTCGATCAGCACGACGTCGTACTCGGCGAGCGTCTTGTGCGCGAGCGCGCTGCGCAGCCTGCTGTGCAGGATGGCGAAATGATCGGGCTCGGCGATGAGCTGCACGGCGAGCGCGGTCTCGACGTCGGCGAGGTCGCGGTGCGCGGCGATGAGGTCGAGATGGCCTGCGCCTCGGCGGAGCTTGCCGAGCACCCGTGGCGGGGAGGAGAGCAGCTCGGCGGGGTCCTCCATGGCGTCGCCGGTGCTGAGGCCGTCGTACCAGTGCTTGATCGTCCTGGTCGGCAGCAGCTCGTCGGCCCACTCGTTCTGGGTGAAGAACGAGACCGTCAGGCTCGCTTGCGCATCGAGGTCGACGAGAAGCACCTTTTGGCCGCGTGCGGCCAGACCGGCGCCAAGGTTGGCGGTGAGGGTCGTCTTGCCGACTCCACCCTTGTGGTTGATGATCGCGACGACCTTCATCCTGCTCCTTTCCCACGCCCCAGCGGAGTGAAACCCTGCCATAGCCATGTTCGGAGGCGACGAAGAGGTCGCCTGTTCCCGTCCTCGCTGGTCAGCCCGTTCTCGCGCCGTTTGCTTCCGCGCCGGAGCCTCGCCAGCGCACGGCCATTCGGCCGATGATCGCGAGCTGTTCGGACGAACGTGATCAGGCTGATGTGGGGATAGACAACGTGTGGCTGCCGACGAGTTCAGCAAGCTGTCGGGCCGTCGCCTCGCCGAGGGTGTGACCCAGCCCGGGAACCCGATCCAGCCGTGCGCGCCCGAGCATGCCAGCCAGAATGGCCGCGCTCGGCGGCGGGAACACCGGGTCGGCAGGCGCCTCCACGACAAGGGTGGGGACGCCGACCGCGCGGAGCTCGGCGCCCCGCGCGGGCACGTCGAGGTGGACGTGCGCGAGGACCGGCTCGTCCGTGCCCGCGTACGCCATCGCGCGCTCGTGGCGGGCGCGGAACTCCATCGCGTCGAAGGGCAGCTCCGTGCCGTGCAGCAGCTGGTCGTGGGCGAGCCGCCAGGCCAGCTCGCCCTCGTGGTCGCGGGGATCGTCCAGCTCCGCCAAGAGCCGCCGCAGCGCGGTGGGCGGCTTCGGCACGGCCTGCCCACGCGAAATGGGGAGCGGTCCGGTGCTCAGCAGCGTGGCCGAGGCGAGCCGGGCGCCGTGGTCGAGCATCAGCACTTGGGCGACGAGCCCGCCGACACCCCAACCGAGGACGTGCGCGCGCTCGACCTCGAACGCGTTGAGCACAGCCACGGCGTCGTCGGCCAGCTCCGCCACCCCGTAGGAGGCGTCCTCCGGCGTCGTACTGGACCGGCCGGTATCCCGGTGGTCGTAGCGGATCACCGGATGGCGCTCTGCAAGCAAAGCGAGGAGGCCCTCCGGCCACATGATCCCGGACGCGCCTGCGTCGGCGACCAAGAGCAACGGTTCCGTCGACGGTCCCGCCAGCAACTCGGCCCACAGCAGCAGCCCTGGAGCGGCGCGGACCATTCTTGGCACGCGCACAGCTTGCCACCCCGCCCGCCGGAGCCCGGACGCACCGGGCTCCGCGCGGGCGGAAGGTGGGCGGCCCTCTTACTTCAGCGCGTCGAGCAGCGCCTGACGCTGACGGTCGCCAAGACCGGCAGCGCGGCGGGATGCGTCGATGCCGGTTTGCGCCAGCAGGGCGCTGACCTTGGCCGGGCCGTAGCCGGGGAGGCTCTTGAGCAGGTCGGCGACCTTGGTCTTCCCGACGATCTGGTCGGACTTGGCCCGACTGAGCACCGCGGGAATCGTCTCCTTGCCCGCCGCGATCGCGTCGCGCAGCTCCTTGCGGGCGGTGCGGGCGGCGGCGGCCTTCTTGAGAGCCTCGGCCCGCTGCTCGGGGGTGAGCGTAGGCAGTGCCATGGTGGTTCTCCTCTCCGTGCACGGGTGTTCGCCAGGTCATCTTCCTGCCCAAGCGTCGCAGACAGCACCGACAACACGCGGGCGCCCCCCGGCTTAAGTCCGCCGGGAGCGCCGCGCGACGGTGGATTCGGGGTCGGTTCCGCTCGTCTGACGGCCGTGGAACGCCGTGGATGAGCATGGGTCACCACCAGCTCGCGGGCCCGGCTCTCGTCTCGCCGGGGGCGCCGATGGGGACCGCGTCCGGGGCGGCGCCGAGCTGGGCCAGGAGGCCCGCGTGGTCCCAGAGCGCCCTGAGCGCGACGATGCGGGCCTGTCGGACGGTGACCACGGTGATCGCGAGCACCTCGGCGCGCAGGCCGGTCGGGGGCAAGCCGGGTAGCAGCCACGGCAGCTCGCGATCGTGGGTGAACGCGACCCGCTCCTCGTCCACCACGCGGAACCGGTCGACCGTGCGCGAGACCCTGGTGTGGGTCAGGTCGGCGGGCAGGTGACCGACGACGTCGGCCGCGAGGTGGGCGCGCAGGGCGTCGACACCGGTCGCCCCGGTGCCCGCGGGCACCTGACGCAGTGTGACGTCCCCGGCGCATGCGGCGAGTGCGGCGTCCACGTCGCCCGCCAGCACGTCGCGGCGGAACGCGTCGCGCACCCGCTCGACGTCGCGCATCAGCTCCTGGATGCCCGGTGTCACCTGTCCGAGGCTATGTCCTGATCGCCAAGAGTGGTGCCTGCCGTGCAGATGTGCACGGCTGACACCGCTCCCGGCGGTCACCCACTCAGGCGCGGACGGGCTCCGGCTCCCGCGCGGCAGGCGGGTACTCGTACTCGGACTCCGGCCGGGGCTCGGCCGCGTCGTGGTCGTCGAGCATCGTCGTCTCGTCGAAGGGCAGCTCGCCCGCCAGGACGCGGTCGGCCTGCGCCCGGTCGAGCTCGCCGACCCAGTGCCCGATGAGCAGCGTGGCCACGGCGTTGCCCGCGAAGTTGGTGACCGCTCGCGCCTCCGACATGAAGCGGTCGATCCCGACGATCAGGCCGACGCCGTCGACCAGGTCCGGCCGGTGCGAGGCGAGGCCCCCCGCCAGCGTCGCGAGGCCCGCGCCGCTCACCCCAGCCGCACCCTTCGAAGCGATGATCATGAAAACGAGCAGCGAGATCTGCTCGCCGATCGCAAGCGGCTTGCCCAGCGCGTCGGCGACGAACAGGGCCGCCATCGTCAGGTAGATCGCTGTGCCGTCGAGGTTGAACGAGTATCCGGTGGGCACGGTGATCCCGACGACCGGCCGCGAGACCCCCACGTGCTCCATCTTCGCGATCAGCCGCGGCAGCGCGGACTCCGAAGAGGAGGTCGCGACGATCAGCAGGAACTCCCGGCCGAGATAGCGCAGCACCCGCAGGATGTTGAGGCCGGTGAAGACGCGCAGGATCAGCCCGAGCACCACGATCACGAACAGCGCACACGTGATGTAGAAGCCGACCATCACCGAGAGCAACGCGCCGAGCGCGGCCCAGCCCGCCACGCCGACGACGGCCGCGATCGCGCCGAACGCGCCGATCGGCGCCACCCACATGACCATGGTCAGCGCCCGGAACACGAGCCGCTGCGCGTGCCCGACGCCGCGCAGGACCGGCTCGCCCGCCGGGCCCATCGCCTGCAGCGCGAAGCCGATGAGCAGCGCGACGAAGAGCGTCGACAGCACGTTGGCGCCCACCAGCGGGGAGAACAGCGTGGTCGGGATGATGTTGAGCAGGAAGTCCGTGCCGCCCTCCGCCGCGGGTGCCTGGTAAGGAGCCAGCCCGGCGACGTGCAGGCCCGTACCCGGCTGGATGATGTTGCCGACCAGCAGCCCGATCGCCAGCGCGACCGTGGACATCACAAGGAAGTAGCCGAGCGCGATGGCGCCCACGCGGCCGACCGTGGCCGCTTTGCGGATCGAGCCGATGCCCAGCACGATCGTGCAGAAGATGATCGGCGAGATCATCATCTTGATCAACGCGATGAACGCCGTGCCCAGCGGCTTCGCCGCCTTGCCGACGTCGGGCGCGACCAGTCCGACGACGACGCCGAGCACAACGGCGGCGATCACGGCCAGGTAGAGGTAATGGGTGCGGTCCCGCTTCGCGGGCCGGGTGGCGGGTGAGCTCGACAGCGTTGGCATCGACGAAGGATGCGCCCCTGTGTGGTGGTGGTCGCGGTTTCGTACATTTCGTAGGGTGACCAGCGTGCGCGCGTGGAGCCTCGCACGGCAGTTGTTCGTGCTGCAGGCGCTGGTGGTGGCGGTCGTGCTCATGGGCGTCGGCGTGGCCGCGTACCTGCAGCTCGAGCAGCGCCAGCGCGACACCACCGCCGAGGAGATGCTCGGTGTCGCCCACACGCTCGCCGCCGCGCCCGACCTCCGGCCCGCGCTCGCCGCCGCCGATCCCAGCGCGGTGCTGCAGCCGCTCGCCGAGCGAGTGCGGCGCGACACCGCCACCGACTTCGTCGTCGTGATGACCGTCGACGGCATCCGGTTCACCCATCCCGACCCCACCCAGATCGGCGGGCACTTCCTCGGCACGATCGCGCCCGCCGCCCGCGGGGAGTCGATCACCGAGACGTACACGGGCACGCTCGGCCCGTCCGTGCGCGCGGTCGTGCCCGTGCTGGACGGCGGCCGCGTCGTCGCGCTGGTCGCCGTGGGTCGGACGATCACGGCCGTGTCGCGCGACTTCACCCGTCAGCTGCCGGTCGTGCTGGGTGCGGTCGCGCTGGCCCTTGTGCTGGCCGCGGCCGGGTCCTACCTGGTCAGCCGCTGGCTGCGGCGCACAACCCACGACCTGGGGCCCGCTGAGCTCGCGCGGCGCAACGAGTACTACGACGCCGTGCTGCACGCCGTCCGCGAAGGGATGCTCCTGCTGGACCGGGACGGGCTGGTGCAGCTGGTCAACGACGAGGCTCGGCGGCTGTTGGCGCTGCCAGACGACGTGCTCGGCGTCCGCATCGACGCGCTCGGGCTCCCCGTCCCTCTCGGTGACGCCCTGGCCGCAGGCGCGGTCCGCACCGACGAGATCCACCTGACTGCCGACCGCATCGTCGTCGTCAACCAGCAGCAGGCGCGCTGGGCGGGGCGGCGCCTGGGCACCGTGGTGACCCTGCGCGACCACACCGAGCTGCGTTCCCTGGTCAGCGAGCTGGCCTCCGTGCGCGGGTTCGCCGAGTCGCTCAACGCGCAGGCGCACGAGGCCGCCAACCAGCTGCACACCGTGATCTCGCTGATCGAGCTGGGCCGGGCGGAGGAGGCGCTGGAGTTCGCGACGGCCGAGCTCACCGTCGCCCAGCACCTCACCGACGCCGTGCTCGCCGCGATCGCGGTCCCGGAGCTGGCGGCCCTCGTCGTCGCGAAGGTCGCCGAGGCGGCCGAGCAGGGGGTCGACCTGCGGCTGGAGCGCGGCACCCACGTGCCCGACGGGCTCACCGACCCGCGTGACCTGATCACGATCGTGGGCAACCTGATCGACAACGCGGTGGACGCCGCCCGGTCGGCGCCCGCACCGCGCTGGGTGTCGCTCGGCGGGTACGTGGAGGGCGCCGAAGCGGTCCTGCGCGTCGCCGACAGCGGGCCGGGGCTCGACCGCGACGCCGCCGAGCGGGCGTTCACCCGCGGCTGGAGCACCAAGCCGTCACCCGACGGGCGGCCGCGCGGGCTCGGGCTCGCGCTCGTCGGGCGGGCGGTGCACCGCGTCGGGGGCTCGGTCGGCGTCGAGCGGGGCGAGCCCGGCGCGGTGTTCATGGTGCGGCTGCCGGTTCAGGAGCGCGTGTGATCCGCACTCTCGTCGTCGAGGACGATCCGGTGGCCGCCGCCGCCCACGCGCAGTACGTGGGCCGGGTGCGGGGCTTCGAGGTCGTCGCGATGGCCGCCACCGGCGCCGACGCGCTGCGGGCACTGGCGCGCAGCGGCGTCGACCTCGTGCTGCTGGACGTGCATCTGCCCGACACCAGCGGACTGGAGGTGCTGCGCCGGATGCGCGCCGCGGGCCACACCGCCGACGTGATCATGGTGACGCAGGCGCGGGACCTGTCCGTCGTCCGCGCCGCGATCGCGTTCGGGGCCACCCAGTACCTCGTGAAGCCGTTCACGTCCGGCGCGGTGCGCGCCAAGCTGGAGGGCTACCTGGCCTTCCGGGAGCGGCTCGCGGTCGGCACGCCGATCGCCCAGACCGACGTCGACGGCCTGTTCGACGCCCTCCGCGCTCCAGTGGGGCTCGACGCGCTGCCCAAGGCGATCAGTCGGGAGACGCTCGACGCCGTCGTCGCCGCGCTGCGGTGCGCAGGGCAGGACGCGGGGCGCACGGCCGGTGAGGTCGCCGCGGAGCTGGGCACGTCCAGGGTGACCGCCCGGCGCTACCTCGAGTACCTGGTCGAGGCCGGGCTGGCCGCGCGGGAACCCCGCTACGGTGGCACCGGACGGCCTCAGTTGGAGTACCGCCCGCAGTCAGGACCCTCCTAGGTGCCGCAGGCCAGCGACTCCGGAGTGGCCGTCGGCACGGGCGTCGTCGTGGTGGTGCCGCGGGGGGACGTCGTCGTGGGTGCGGCCGCGGTTGTCGTCGGCGCCGGTGCGGGCGCGGGCGCGACGAACGCGTTCTGCACCACCTGCCTCATGTAGGCGACGTCGACGTGGCTGGTGTTGAAGTGGCCATCGGACGCGTTCGGGTCGGGCAGGCTCGGGTCGAAGGAGACGCTCTGCAACGACGGCGGCTTCTCGCCCGACAGCGACACGAGCGCGCCGAGCACCTCCTGCGGGATGTTCGTCGTGACGCTGTTCGTGGTGGCCGCTGCGATGCCTTGGAAGTGCGTGATGACGTCGGTGGGGCTCTTCTGCTGCAGGAGGCTCTGCAGCAGGCAGCGCTGGCGGCCCATGCGGTTGTAGTCGTTGGAGTCGCGGCGGGAACGGGCGAACCAGAGCGCGTCGTTGCCGTCAAGGTGCTGGACGCCCGCCGGGACGTAGCCGCTGGGCTTGACGTGGCGCCCGTCGGGCAACACCCCGCCGATGGGCAGCGGCACCGGGCCGACGTCCACGGTGACCCCGCCGACCGCGTCGATGATCGACGCGAAGCCCGCCATGTTGACCTCGACGTAGTAGTCGATGTCGATCCCCATCATCCAGGAGACGGTCTGGTGGAGCAGGTTGAGCCCGGGGTTGGACGTCGGGACGGTCGGCGCCATCTGGGGGTGGTCGAGACCCCACGCGTAGACGGCGTTGAGCAGGTAGTTGCCCGACAGCGGGTCGGCGGCGTCGTGGAAGCCCTTGGGGAACTGTTCCTCCATGGGGGTGCCCGGCGGGAACTGGGCGTAGCCGATGTTGCGGGGCAGCGCGAACAGCGTGGTGCGAGCTGTGGTCGTGTCGATGCTGGCCATCATCATCGTGTCGGTGCGGGCGCCGGTGCGGTCCGGGCCTGCGTCGCTGCCGACGAGCAGGATGTTCAGCCGCGGCTTGCTGATCGCGTCCGCGACGGTGGTGCCCCCGCCTCCGACGAACAGGTTGTTCAGCAGTGTCCGCTGGGAGTTCACCAGGTTCGCCGCGAACCCGAACGGCGTCGCGACGAGCAGACACAGCGCCGCGACGACGACCACACCGGTCACGCGGCGGCTCGTGTCGAGACCGCGGGGGCGGGCGAGCGCGTAGGTGCGCACGATCTGGGTGATCCAGGCCAGGCCCGCGAGGACGAGCCCGATCATCACGACGAGCAGGACGCGGCTGGACAGCAGGTTCTGGACGAGCGAAGCCCGACGGGAGGTCAGGCCGATGGTCAGCAGGGCGACGACGGCCAGCGCGAACACGCCGAGCACGAGCCCGCCTGCCCGCCCGCGGCGGATCATCAGCAGACCGGTGCCCGGGATCACGGTGGACGCGAGGGTGGCGACGAGTGCGCTGCCGAGCGAGCGGGGCCCGTGGCGGGTGACGGTCGGACTTCTGTGACCGCCACCGTGACGGGTCGGGCTGCGCCGGGGCGCGGGCGAGACGCCTGGGGGACGCTCTGCGGAGGTCGTGCGCGACGGCGGCCGTCGGCCCGCCGTATCCGTTGCGGCACGGCCTGCCGCAGCGGCCCGGGGACGGTTCCGGTCCGCTGTGGTGGAGCCGGGTGTCTGCCGGGTCCGGGCTGCCGCGCGGGGGCCGGGTGGCGACTGGGGGGTCTGGTCCGCTGGATTGGGTCCGGGCGGTGACTGCCGGGTCCGGGCTGCCGCGCGGGGGCCGGGTGGCGACTGATGGGTCCGGTCCGCTGGATTGGGGCTGGTCGGTGTCTGCCGGGTCCGGGCTGCTGCGCGGGGGCCGGGTGGCGACTGGGGGATCCGGTCTTCTGGGTTGGGGCCGGGCGGTGACTGGGGGGTCCGGGCTGCGGCCGCTGGGCCGGGTGGCGACTGGGGGATCCGGTCCGCTGGGTTGGGGCCGGGCGGTGACTGGGGGGTCCGGGCTGCGGCCGCTGGGCCGGGTGGCGACTGGGGGATCCGGTCCGCTGGGGAGGGGCCGGGCGGTGACTGGGGGGTCCGGGCTGCCGCCGCTGGGCCGGGTGGCGACTGGGGGATCCGGTCCGCTGGGGAGGGGCCGGGCGGTGACTGGGGAGTCCGGGCTGCCGCCGCGGGCCCGGGCGGCGACTGATGGACGCGGCCGGACTTGCCGCGCGGGGCTACGGCGGCTCGGTCGCCAACCGGGAGGTGTCGGTCGGGGCCGTCGGCGGGGCCGGGGCCGTCGGCCGCGTCGTAGACATCGGTCGGCGGGCCGTCCACGTCGGTCGGGCGGGGACGGGAGACCCGCTCGACCGACGAGGTGCGCAGCGGCGGGGGCATGGTCTCGCCGCGCCTGCCAGGCTCGGCCCACCGCACCTGCCGTCCCGAGCCGGTGTGGCCCGGGCCTGTCCAGGCATGCGCGTCGGCGCGCACCGCGTCGTCGCCCGGCTGCGCGGACTCCGTGGGCTCGCCGGGATCCGACGCCTGTCCCCTGTGGGCGTGCCTGCGGCTGTCCTGGGCTCGGGGGACGTCGCTGTTGCGGCCGGGGTGCGGTTGCGGGACGCGGTCGGGGAGCCCGGCAGGATCGGGCACGCGCACCGACGGACTCGGCCGGAGCGGAACGCGGCTGCCCGTGGAGTCGTGGATGCTCTGTTGCTCGGGAAGGGGCTCATGACCGAGTGGCGCGCGGGGGTGGTGGTTGTGCTCGATCGGCGAACGCATCGGCGGCACGACGGCGTCAGCCGCCTGCCGCGGTACGCGTTCGTCGTCCACGGGCCTCACCCGTCGCCTCCTCGTCCCGTCGGCCGATTCAGACTCGACGATGAGACCGCACCGAGAGTACTGCCCCGCTTCGCCGCGTCGTGCCTCGTCAGCACGGGCGCGCCTCGGTGTCGCGGGACGGCCTCATGGAGAAGACGATACAAACGGCTGCGGGGTTCGACGATCCGGGACGGATCGTCCGGTTCGTGCAGGCGCACGCTACCGGTCCGGCCCGACCGCACACCGGGTGTTGCGATGGCCGACTTCGCAGGGGGTGTGGTGTCGTCGCAGGTGGCCGGGCGCAATGCCGGTTACTTACGGAGGACGTCCGGCAGCTGATGGTTGCCCGGACCAGACAGCACCCGAGCTGTGATGATCGCTGACTGAAGGGTGCACCGGCGCAGTGCGCACAGTGCCTGAGCCCCGCAAGGACCGCACGCTCGACCCGGTCGCCATGGTGATCGCCGCACGTGGTGCCAAGAGCGCGCCGGTGCGCCGCCGACACCACTCTCGACGATCATGGCCCGGTTGCGAGCCTCTGCGGGTCTCCCGACGGACGGTGATCGCCAAGGTTGGGACATGAAGGCCATATATGGCCCTCATGTCCCATAACCGGCGATCAACGCTCGGTGTGCCGGGGGGCGTGGCCGGGCCGCCCGACGGCGCACCCCCCGACCGCGCACCCCCCGACGGCGCACCCCCCGACGGCGCACCCCCCGACGGCGCACCCCCCGACCGCGCACCCCCCGACCGCGCACCCCCCGACGGCGCACCGCCCGACGCCCCCGACGGCGCACCGCCCGACGGTGCACCACCCGCGTCGCGGCGGGCTGACTTCGCAGGGGGTGTGGTGTCCTCGCAGGTGGCCCAGCACCTGTGAGGACGCCGGGAGGTGTGTGAAGTCGGGGTAGGACCGGGCTGGTCGAGCAGGGCGAGGCGCAGGACGCCGCGAGCCATCGCCGGTCAGTGGCTCGAACGGTGAGCGTGTCCGGTGTCGCTGTCGGTGCCGGAGCTGTCGGTGCCGGAGCTGTCGGTGCCGGAGCTGTCGGTGCCGGAGCTGTCGGTGTCGGCGTCGTCGGCATTGGAGTCGGCGGTCCTCGGTGCGTCCTTGCTCGCATGAGTGGTCGTCGACTTGGTCTTGGTGGTCGTGTCCGGCCGACTCGTGGGCCGACTGGTCGATGTGGACGGAGTGGACGGAGTGGACGGAGTGGGCGGCGGGGTGGGCGCCGTCTCGCTGGAGGTCTCGTGGGTCGCGCTCGGGGTGGTCGGCGCGCTCGGGGTGGGCGGGGTGGGCGGCGTGGTCGGCGTGGTCGGGGTGGTCGGGCTGCTCGGGGTGGTCGGGGTGGTCGGGGTGGGCGGGGTAGTCGGCGTGGTCGAGGTGGGCGGCGTGGGTTGCGCCGCCACGGAGGTGGTCGTCGGCGGTGTCGTCGTCGTGGGTGGCGTCGTCGTCGTGGGTGGCGTCCGCGTGGTGGTGCGGGTGGTCGTGGTGGTGGTGCGCGCCGTGTCGGTGGTGGCCTTTGCGATGTCCTCGGTCCCCGCGTCGGAGTTGGCGGTTGCCGTAGCGGAGTCGGCCTCGACCGCTGCGGCGCCGGTGTCGGTTGTTGTGCTGACCCCGGGCTCTGTCACCGTGCCCGCGCCTGCCGCGCCGGAGGTGGCTTCAGCCACCACCTGACGGGCCTGCCCGCCGGTTCGGCCACCGCTGATCTGGGCCAGCTGGCGGGGCGCGGAAGGCGGTGGCCCCGACCCGTCCGCGGGCGAGGCGGGCGCGGGAGGCGCGGGAGGCGCGGCGGGCACGGGAGGCGAGGCGGGCGCGCCGGGCAAGGCGGGCGCGCCGGGCGAGGCAGGTGCGGCGGGCGAGGCGGGCGAGGCGGGCGAGGCAGGTGCTGCGGGCGCGCCGGGCGCGGGCGGCGCGGCGGGCGAGGCAGGTGCAGCGGGCGAGGCGGGCGCGGCGGGCGCGGCAGGTGCGGCGGGCGAGGCGGGCGAGGCGGGCGAGGCGGGCGCGGCAGGTGCGGCGGGCGAGGCGGGCGCGGCGGGCGCGGCGGGCGAGGCGGGCGAGGCGGGCGAGCCCTCCGGCGAGTCGCCCGCAGCCGGGCCGGTCCGCGTGTTGGAGGCGTTCGTGGCGGCCCATCCACCGGCGAACGCCGCGGCGGCGAGCACAACCATCCCGGACATCATCAGTGCGCGGGGCCGTCGCGGGCGCCGGGCGTGTGCTCCATGGGGCGTACGGGCGAGCACCGCGACCACGATGGCGGCGGCGACGATGACCGTCAGCACGGCCAGCTCGACACCCCAACGCTGTGACATCCCACCTCCTCGGGAGATCACCTCATCGTGCCCCCGATCAAGCACCTCGCAGACCCTGCGAGCGCTCCTGGGTCCTTGCGCAGAGGCGCTCGGCGGGCCTGCCGGTTGACGCCTAGCGGGGTAACCGCTGCACTGGCGCCCGTGCGGAGCGCGGCGGCCCTTGTGTTGGCCGGGGGTAGCGGGACGAGGGTCGGGAGCGGGCGCAACAAGGTGTATCTCCCGCTAGGCGGCCGAACAGTGCTCGGATGGTCGCTGCGGGCGTTCGCCGGGCACCCGGCGATCGGACCCGTCGTCCTCGTGGCCCGCGCGGAGGACGAGGCGCTGGCCGAGCTCGAGTTGGCGGCCCTCGGGGCGTGCGGCGACACGCTCGACGTCGAGATCGTGACCGGCGGTGCGACGCGACAGGGGTCCGAGCTGGCCGGGCTGCGGCACTTGGCGGCGCGCATCGCCGCGGAGGAGATCGAGACGGTGCTCATCCACGACGGCGCGCGCCCGCTGGTGAGTGCCGAGCTGATCTCCGCGGTACTGCGGGCCGCGCGGGCTGACGGTGGGGCCGTACCCGGCCTGCGCCGCGACGACCTGGCCACCGCCACGCCGGACGGGACCGGCTTGCAGTGGGCCGCCGCCGCGGCTGGGCTGGTCACCGTGCAGACCCCGCAGGGCTTCCGGGCGGCTCCGCTGCTCGCCGCCTACGAACAGGCGTTCCAGCAGGGCTTCGTGGGCACCGACACGGCGTCCTGCATGCAGCACTTCAGTGCCCTGCCCGTGCGGTGGGTGCCCGGGGAGGAGCGCAACTTCAAGATCACCTTCGCGCACGATCTGGTGATGGCCGAGCACGCCGTCGCTCGGCGCTTGTGTCGCCCGTCACACGATGAGACGATCAACCGTCCGTAACGAGGGGGGCACTCCACGATGGCCGATCTCGAGCCGCGGAACTTCCTCCAGCCCTGCCTGCTGCTGCTGCTCGCCGAACGGGCCGACCACGGCTACGAGCTCGCCGCGCGGCTGCGTCCGCTGCACGACGGCGACGGCGACTCCGGCGGGGTCTACCGCGCCCTCCGCGGCCTGGAGAAACAGGGTTTGGTCCGCTCCGAGTGGCGCACGTCCGACGTCGGGCCCGCCCGCCGCACCTACCACATCACTCCGGCAGGCGGGGCGGTGCTGGCTGCCCAGGTCAGCAACCTCGAGCACGTGCACGATGTGCTGCACACATTCCTGGAGCGCTACGTCGGCCTGGCCGCGCCGCGCCACGACGTCTTCCCGGCCCGCCGGGCGTCTGCCCTCCACGTCCCCGCACGGCGCTCCTGACCCCGCCGCTCCCGACCCGCCGCCGCTCAGGCGCGGGCGCGACGCAGCCAGTCGTACCAGGCATCCATGCCGTCGCCACGGGTCGCCGACACCTCGATCACTTCGACGCCCGGGCGCGCCCGCCGCGCGGCGTCGACACAGCGCGCCACGTCGAAGTCGACATAGGGCAGCAGGTCGATCTTGTTGACCAGCACGAGGTCCGCGGTGCGGAACATGTGCGGGTACTTCAACGGCTTGTCCGCGCCTTCGGTGACCGACATGACGACCACCCGCGCGGCCTCGCCGAGGTCGAACAGCGCGGGGCAGACGAGGTTGCCGACGTTCTCCACAACCACCACCGAGCCCGGCCCCGGTGTGAGCGCGGCCAGCGCGCGCTCCAGCATCGTCGCGTCGAGGTGGCAGCCCGCGCCCGTGTTGACCTGCACCACCCGCGTGCCGGTCGCGCCGATCCGCTCCGCGTCGAGCAGCGTCTCCTGGTCGCCCTCGACGACCGAGATCGACAGCTCGGCGCCCACATCGGTCAGCGTCTGCACCAGCAGCGTCGTCTTGCCCGACCCGGGGGAGCTCATGAGGTTGACGGCGAGCACGCCCTGCTCGGCGAGCGCGCGTCGGTTGGCGGCGGCGAGCGCGTCGTTGGCCCCGAGGATGTCCTGCGCGAGAGCGACGACCCGGCCGTGCTCGTGGTCGTGCGCATGGCCGTGCCCGCCCTGGCGTCCGGGGCTGACCTCGGTCACCCGCACACCCGCCTCACCGCAGCCGCAGGTCCCACACATGTCTCTCCCACCTGGCCAAACCTCTGGCACGTCGACGAAGGGACATCCTGTCCGGCGTCGTCCCCCTCAGACCGTCTCCACCTCTCGGATCCGCAGCTCCCGGCCCCCCTCGACGGCCACGTCGGCGCTGCCGCATTCACAGAGCGGCAGAATCTCGCCGGTCTCGAACGCCAGCCCGCACGTCCGGCACCGGGCTTTCCCGCACGGCTCGTCGATCTCCACGAGCGCGCCCTCGCACGTGGTGCCCGCCGCCACCAGCTCGAAGCAGAACCGCACCGAGTCCGGTACGAGCCCCGAGAGCATGCCGACCTCCAGCCGCACGCGGCGGATCCGTGCCTCGCCCATCCGGCTGGTCACGACCTCCACAACGCTCTGGGTGATCGACAGCTCGTGCATTAGTGCTCCCCGAACGCGCCGTCGCGCCCGGTGACGAAGTCCAGCGACGACCGGGCCGTGTTCTCCTCGACCCGTTCGAGGGCGAACCCCAGGTGCACCAGTATCCAGTCGCCGGGTCTCAGCCCCTCGTCCGCGAGCAGCCCGATGTTGATCATTCGCGGGACGCCCTCGACGTCGACGACGGCCAGGTCCTCGTGCTCGCCCAGCCGGATGATCTCACCGGGGATGCCAAGGCACACGGCGCTACATCCGGCTGAGCGCGCGGAAGCGCTCGATCTCGTCGCGCGAGCGCATGGTCATCACCCCCGCGACGGCCGCAACGGCCGCGGCGAACACCGCCAGCACCAGCAGGGTCGTCTTCATCCTCGTGCTCCTTCTCTACTTGGCAACTGCGCGACGAGCTCGATCACGGTATCGACGGCTGGCGCGACCGCAGCCGCGACGGCCGGGCTCAACCCCATCCCCTCCTCGAGACTCTCGGGTTCACAGCCGACCACCAACACGCGTCCGACCGGCCGGGTCAGACCCACCGCCGTGGCCAGACCGTCCAGCAGGTCCAGCACGGCTGCCGGGTCCATGCCGTGGGCGTCGAGCGCGGCGCCGGTGGCGCGGGGGGCGTCGAGGTCGTGCTCCAGGATGTACAGCGTGCCCGGGTCGCTGCCGCGGGCGACGGCGTCGACGAGCACGAGCGCGTCGTAGCCGTCCAGGAGCTGGTAGGCCAGGTGCATGCCGCGGATGCCGGTGTCGACCACCTCGACGCCTGCGGGCAGTCGGTGGTCGCGCAGCCGGGCGATGACCTCGACGCCGAACCCGTCGTCGGACAGGAACGTGTTCCCGATCCCGGCCACCAGCACCCTCGTGCGCGGAAAAGGTTGCTCTGGCGACGGTTTCCGCGCACGGGTCACGGGAGCGCCTCCAGCTCGTCGGGCCGGAAGTAGCGGAACCGCCCGTGGGCGATCTGCATCTCCGCGGCGGGGTCGCCGTCCATGGACACCGCGACGTGCACACCCCCGTCGACGTCGTGCACCACGGCGTGCACCGTCGCGGAGGCGCCTTCGAGGAACTGGTCCTGCACGTCGCCGCCGCGGCCGGGCCGCAGCACGACCCGGCTGCCCTTGGCGACCTGGGTGGCGCCGACCAGCACCGAGTCGGTGTCCGGGTCGACGGTGTCGTCCTGGCCGGGGTCCCACCACGGCAGCCGCTCGAGCGGACGCTCGGTCGGGCTGTCGGCGCCCATCGGACGCAGGGTGCGGATCGCGCCGTGCAGCCGCTCCAGGATCTCCGGCGGCATCGCGTCGACCGCGTCGATGATGTCGGCGGCCCGGGGGTCCGTGGCGCGCGCCTCCGCCTTCTCCTCGTCGGTGAGGGTGAGCGTGCGCAGGGTCAGGATCTCGTCGTTCTCCAGCCCGTCGAAGAGGTTGATCGTGCTCTCCTGGGCGAGCTGCGGATGGTCGTGCAGGATGATCGGCGACGACAGCAGCAGGTCGGAGCGCTCCGGCGGCCCCGCGAGCACGGGCCAGGTGTGCTCACTGCGACAGTCGTCGACGAAGGGCTTCGCCCATCGGGGCGGGTCGGTCATCGAAAGGAAGCTGCCGGACTCGGCCGCGAGCACCGTGTGCGCCGCGATCAGCGACGTGCGCAGCACCTCTTCACGCGCTGCCTCCGGCGCGCACACCCCGTCGTTGACGACGTCCAGGCGCAGCCGGTGAACCAGGTAGGGCCCGGGAAGGTCGACGGCCGACACGAGCACCCGCCCGCTCACCGGCCAGCACTCGCGCAGGACGGGCCCGTCCACCTCGCGCGAGGCCGCCAGCTCGACCGGGATCACCTGCTCACCGGCCAGCAGGTCCTCGACGGCCACCGTCGCGTCGATCTGGCGCGGCACGCCCTCCTCGAACCGCAGGTGCCGCACACCGTCGATGACCACCTCGTCGACCGGCGACCCGTCGACGAGCGGAGTGCGGGCCTGAAGCTGCAGGAAGCGCAGCCGGACCCGCAGCACGCAGCCCGGCTTGGGCTCCAGCAGCGTCTCGGTGCGGTTGCGCGTGGGCTCCGTGCCGTCCGACTCGGGGGTGAGCACACCGAACTGCCAGCGCAGCCGGTTCTTCTGCGCCGACGCCCGGTACGGGTAGAGCAGGTAGCCCTCGAAGAGCACCGCGTCGGCGACGGCTGCCACCTCGTCGAAGGGGTGGGGGCGGGAAGGCGGGGTCACCGGGACGCTCCCCGCAGCCCCGCACACACCGAGTCGGGTCCGCACACAGTGCGGGACGTGTGTGTCGGCCACCGACGGTGTGTGCGGACGACGGTGATCATGATTCGGCCTCCTTCAGCAGCCGCTCGAACGTCTCGTCCCATGTCGGGATCACGTGCTGAGAACGGTAGGCCGCCAGCGCGTCGAGGGTACGCGTGGACAGCCGGACGAAGGAGGAGCCGGGGTAGTGGTCGTCCATCGCCGCCCGCCACGTCGCCACCGGCAGCGGATAAGAGGCTTCCTCACTCCACGGCACTTGGCCGACCTGCACCCCGCTCGGGCCCTGGTAGTAGATGGTGCCTGCGAAGAGCAGCAGCAGCGGGATCTCGCCCTCGGCGACACCATGGCAGAACTTGGTGGCGGCGATGTCCAGGTCGTAGGTCAGCGGCACGGTGATCGGCGCGGTGATCTCGCCGGTGAACCCGCCGATCGTGGACCCGACCGTGGTCAGCTGCAGCGGGTTGAGCGTCTCGCCCCACCGGGCGGGCTCGCCGAACAGATCGACGAGGCGCGCGGCCTCCTCCGGCGCGTACTTGCGCCTGCGGGGCTCGATCCGGATCTGGGTGCGCAGCGCGACCGAGTGCACGCGGCGCCCGGTCTCCTCGGTGATGCGCAGGTCGAACACCAGCGACGGCCCGGCGGCGAACGGCTCCGGGCGTGCGCCGGTACAGGCGAAGCGCAGCACGTCTCACGACCCTTGCAACGGTCGAGCCTCTGCCGCCAGCGCCGCGAAGAACTCGTCGATCGCCGCCCAGGCCTCGCCGCCGCCGTCGAAGCCGCGCCAGTGCAGCCGCACCAGCCCGACCAGCCGGTAGCACGCGTCGATCGGCACGAGCAGGCACGGATGTCCCCGCCGCACCAGCAGCGCCTCGACGTCGGGCTGCAGCTCGGCGGCCAGGCGCGCGGCGCCGATCCCGGTGCGCCACGCCGTCAGCTCCAGCTCGCTCTCCGTGGCCCCCGCCGGGCTGGGGTAGCACGCGATGATCCGGTCCTGGCTGGAGTTGTGCAGGAAGAAGGCCATGCCGACGGGGATCGCCAGCTCTTCCCACTGGCCGTCGGTCACGGTGAACGCAGCGTCGACGAGGTAACGGTCGGGCACCCTGCGGTACCCGCCGCCGCCCGCGCCGGGGTTGTCGAACAGGAACCCGCAGGGCCCGCAGGCGCACAGCATCCGGCGCTCGGCGACCTGCACGAGGTGCGGATGCCGCGGCGGCACCGGCGTGGCGCACAGCTCGCACACCTCCTGCTGCTCCTCCCGGGGACCGGGGTCCCGCAGGAAGCGGCGCAACGGCGAGAGGGACGTCACGTAGTAGCCCTTTCCGGCGGTCGCAGGCCGATCTGCAGGAGCGCGGGGCCCGCGGGAGCCGTGTCGAAGACGACCCCGTCGACCTCCGGCGCGATCTCGCCGATGGCCGTCGCGACGACGTCCTTGATCGTGTCGGAGCCGCAGCCGCCCCCGGAGACCATGACGTGCACCGCGCCGTCGGCGTCGATCTCGCCGAGGGTGATCCCCGAGCCGTGCGAGCCAAGGCGTCGACGGGCGGTGGTCAGGGCGTGACCCAGCCGCTCTACGACCGGCACGGGGTGCAGGTCGTGCAGCGCCAGCAGGCCCGCGACCAGCGGATCGGCCGCCAGCCGGTGGACAACGGCGTCGCCTGCCGCCGCCCTGGTCACCGCGACCACCTGCTCGAGCCCGGCCCCGTAGAACCGCATCAGCACCCGCACGAGCTCCTCGGCCGAGTGCGCGACGGCGGGGCCGCCGCTCGCCGCGATCCCGTCGAGGAGCTCTTCGATGCGGTTGGCGAGGCCTGCCGCATCCAGATCCGTGCTCGCCATGTCAGTGTTTCCCGCCTGGCCAAGCCGCGAGCACCGTTGGCGAATGGCCGTCCAGTTGATTTCCCACTTCAGTGTCTCCCGCCTGGCGCCGCGAGCACCGTTGGCGAATGGCCGTCCAGTTGATCGCCCACTTCAGATCGTGTTGAGCATGCCGGGCGACGTGATCATGTGCAGCGGTTTGCCGTCGCCCTTGTAGATGTGCACGCCGCAGGGCAGACACGGGTCGAAGCTGCGCACCGCGCGCATGATGTCGATGCCCTTGAAGTTCTCGTCGCGGCTCTCCTCGAAGATCGGCGTGTTCTGCACAGCGTCCTCGTAGGGGCCCGGCGTGCCGAAGGAGTCGCGCACGCTCCCGTTCCACGGCGTCGGCGGGTACGGGTGGTAGTTCGCGATCTTGCCGCCGCGGATGACCATGTGGTGGGACAGGACGCCGCGCACGGCCTCGGTGAACCCGACGCTGATGGACTCGTCGGGCACTGTGAACTTCTCCCACGTCTTCGAGTTGCCCGCCCGCACCTCGGCGAGCGCCTTCTCGATGAAGTGCAGCGCACAGGCCGCTGCGTAGGCCTGGAAGTAGGTCCGTGCGCGGTTGCGCTCGATCGCGTTCGAGAGCGGCACGCCCTTCTTGTCGACCGGGCACTTCCACTCGTAGCTGGCCTCGGGCTTCAGGATCGTCCGCGGCAGGTTGATCTGCACCGATGTGCCGGTGGCCTTGATGAAGCCGATGTCGACGAGCCCGGCCAGCGCCGTGGCCCAGAGCCGGGCGAGCGGGCCGCCGCCGGTGTCGAGGGCGAGGTGGTCCTTGCCGTCGAACCAGCGTGGCGACATCGTCCAGCTGTACTTGTCGTCGAAGTCGCGCTTCTGCGGCGCCGGGATCGTGTGCTGGTTCCACGGGTGGCGCCGGTCGACCTTGTTGCCAAGGGGGTCGGTGTGGGCGAACATCTCCTGGTCTTCCCAGTCCCGGTAGAACGAGCTGCCGAGCAGGATGCGCAGGCCGAGGTTGATCTCGACGAGGTCGTTGGTGACGAGCTTGCCGTCGACGACCACGCCGGGCGTCACGAACATCTTCCGGCCCCAGCCGGTCATCGTGCGGTAGTTGAAGTCGCAGTGGTCGGGGTCGTTGAAGGCGCCCCAACAGCCCAGCAGCACCCGGCGGCGGCCGACCTCCTCGTAGCCGGGGAGGGCCTCATACATGAAGTCCCAGAGGTCGTCGTGCATCGGCAGGCAGCGCTTCATGAACTCCACGTAGCGCATGAGCCGGGTGTAGTAGTCGGTGAACAGCTGGATCGTCGCGACCGTGCCGACACCGCCCGGGTACAGCGTGGACGGGTGCACGTGGCGCCCCTCCATCAGGCAGAACATCTCGCGGGTGTAGCGGCTGACCTGCAGCGCCTCGCGGTAGAACTCGCCCGTGAACGGGTTGAGCGCCCGCATGATGTCGCCGATGGTCTTGAAGCCGTGCTCGCCGCCGTGCGGGGCCTCCGTGCGGTTGGCCTTCTCCAACACGCCGGGGTTGGTCTCCGCGATCATCTTCTCGCAGTAGTCCACCCCGACCAGGTTCTCCTGGAAGATGTTGTGGTCGAACATGTACTCGGCGGCCTCGCCGAGGTTGATGATCCACTCGGCGAGGTGCGGCGGGCGCACCCCGTAGGCCATGTTCTGGTTGTAGACCGAGCAGGTGGCGTGGTTGTCGCCACAGATCCCGCAGATCCGGCTCGTGATGAAGTGCGCGTCGCGGGGGTCCTTGCCCTTCATGAAGATCGAGTAGCCGCGGAAGATCGACGACGTCGAGTGGCACTCCACGACCTTCTTCTGTGGAAAGTCGATCTTGGTGTAGATCCCGAGGCTCCCGACGATGCGGGTGATCGGGTCCCACGCCAT
Organism: uncultured Actinomycetota bacterium; assembly: GCA_963826705.1. Classification (GTDB taxonomy): domain Bacteria; phylum Actinomycetota; class Actinomycetes; order Mycobacteriales; family Pseudonocardiaceae; genus Pseudonocardia. Next base: position 19,754 of record CAWGYF010000020.1, on the reverse strand, counting down.
CTCGGTGAGGCCGGACTTGTCGGCCGCGACGTCCGCGGGCTTGGGCTGGGTGGTAGTCATGATCGCCTCACCAGACCTTGTCGTAGCCGGTGGTCAGCTCGGTGCCGCGCTTGCGCCACTGCGGTTCCTTGTCGAGCTTCCGTTCGGTGATCTTCCGCAGACGGCGGACGACGGCGCCCAGGGCCTTGTTCGACGTGCTGGAGACCAGCGAGCCGGGAGGAGCGTCCATGAAAGGTTGGAACTTGTCGGGGAAGCCGGGCATCGTGCAGCCGATACAGATCCCGCCGACGTTGGGACAGCCGCCGACGCCGTTGATCCAGCCGCGCTTGGGCACGTTGCACTTGACGACCGGACCCCAGCAGCCCAGCTTCACCAGGCACGTCGGGGAGCCGTACTCGGTGGCGAACTCGCCCTGCTCGTAGTAGCCGCCGCGGTCGCAGCCCTCGTGGACGGTGGCGCCGAAGAGCCACTTGGGGCGCAGCGCGTCGTCCAGCGGGATCATCGGCGCGGTACCCGCGGCCTGGTAGAGCAGGTAGAGGATGGTCTCGGAGAGGTTGTCGGGGTGAGTCGGACAGCCCGGCACGCAGACGATCGGGATGTCCGCCTTCGACTTCCAGTCCCAGCCCAGGTAGTCCGGCACACCCATCGCGCCGGTCGGGTTGCCCGCCATGGCGTGGATGCCGCCGTAGGTCGCGCAGGTGCCGACGGCCAGGATCGCCAAGGCCTTGGGAGCGAGCCGGTCGAGCCACTCGCTGGTCGTCATCGGCTGGCCGGTCTCCGGGTTGTTCCCGAAGCCGCTCCAGTACCCCTCCGGCTTGATCTTCTCGTTGGGGATCGAGCCCTCGACCACCAGCACGAAGGGCTCCAGCTCGCCCCGCTCGGCCTGGAAGAAGTACTCGATGAAGTCGTTGCGGCTGCCGACGGGCCCGTTGTCGAAATCGATCAACGGCCAGTGCACGGCGACCTTCGGCAACCCGGGGAGCGCGCCCAGGGCGATCTCCTCGATGCTGGGCTGCGTGGCCGCGGTCAGGGCGACCGAGTCGCCGTCGCAGCTCAGCCCCGCGTTGATCCACAGGATGTGGACGACGGGATCATCTGTCGGTGCAGACATGGCGCCAGCTCCTCAGGACGCCGACCCTGCGACGACGCCCTTCCGCTCGGGGTGGTGGAGATCGCTGTGGTGGCGGTCACTCTGACCCTGCTGGGCTGGGTGGAGTAAGTGGGCCCAACACCTACCGGGCGGGGCTCTGTCGCACACAACAAGCAGGGACGCTGAAAGAGCGCAATTCACGTAGGTGCACGATGAAGACGTTCGGCCTAGTGTGGCGCCGATCACGGACCTCCTGGAGGTGAGTGGATGGTCACGCGGCTGGCGCGAAAGCAGACCGGGGCCATCCGCCGCCGCTACACCGTGACCGGCGTGGTGCAGGGGGTCGGGTTTCGCCCCTTCGTGCACCGCATCGCCACCGAGCTCCAGCTCACCGGGTTCGTTGGCAACGCGGCGGGCGCGGTGTTCGTCGAGGTCCAGGGGGAGCGGGACGCCGTAGCGGAGTTCGCGCGGCGGCTGGTGACCCACCCTCCGCCGTTGGCGCGGATCGCCGCGGTCGCCGAGGAGACACAGTCGGTGGAGTGGTCCGCGGGCTTCACGATCGTGCCCAGTACGGACGGCGGCGGTGGCGTCACGCCGATCCCGCCCGATGTCGCGCTCTGCGCCGACTGCCTCCGTGAGCTCTTCGACCCCGCCGACCGCCGTCACCGCCATCCGTTCATCACGTGCACGAACTGCGGCCCGCGGTTCACGATCATCACCGGACTGCCCTACGACCGGCCTGCCACGACCATGGCGGACTTCCCGATGTGTGCCGCCTGCGCGGCCGAGTACGCCGACCCGACCGACCGCCGATTCCACGCGCAGCCGGTGTGCTGCCCCGACTGTGGCCCGACCCTGACCTTTCGCGCAGGTTCGACCGTCGCACCACCGGCTGATCCCGTTGCGGCGGCACGGGCGGCGCTGGATGCCGGACTGGTCGTCGCGGTCAAGGGGATCGGTGGCTACCACCTCGCGTGCGACGCCACGTCCGAACCGGCCGTCGGCACGGTGCGGGCGCGGAAGGCCCGCGGCGGCAAGCCGTTCGCCGTGATGGTCCGCGACCTCGCCGCCGCGCGGGCACTCGCCGAGATCGACGACGCCGAGGCCGCGGTGCTCACCTCGCCCGCCCGGCCCGTCGTGCTGCTGCGCCGCCGCCCGTGCGCGGCGATCGCCGACGGGGTCGCACCGGACAACCCGTGGCTGGGCGTCGTGCTGCCCTACACCCCGGTGCACCACCTGCTGCTGGGAGATGGCGGCACGCTCGTCATGACCAGCGCCAACCGCTCTGACGAGCCCATCTGCTTCACCGAGGACGACGCCGCGGCCCGCCTCCCCGCCCTCGCCGACGCCGTGCTCGACCACAACCGCCCCATCCACGTGCCGTGCGACGACTCCGTCGTGCGCGTCGTGGACGGACGCGAGCTGCCGATCCGTCGTTCCCGCGGCTACGCGCCCCTGCCGATCGACCTCGGCCGCCCCGGCCCGTCGGTGCTCGCGGTCGGCGGGGAGCTGAAGAACACCTTCTGCCTCACCGACGGCACGCTGGCGCACTGCTCGGCGCACGTCGGGGACATGGGCACGCTGGAGACGCTGCGGGCGTTCGAGCGAGCGGTCGGCCAGCTCACCGCGCTACGGGGCACCCCGACCCGGCTCGCCGCCGACCTGCACCCGGGCTACCTCACCCGGGCGTGGGCCGAGCGCAACGCCGGTGACCGCCCGCTGGATCTCGTGCAGCACCACCACGCGCACGTCGTTTCCCTGTTGGCCGAGCACGGACGGCTGGGGGAGCCGATCGTCGGCGTCGCGTTCGACGGCACGGGCTACGGTTGTGCCCCGACAACATGGGATCCGACAACAGGGGCTCCTACGGCCGGGGATGGGACGACCGGAGATGGGACGATCTGGGGCGGCGAGATCCTCGTACTCGGGCGCGACAGCCACCGCTTCACGCGAGCCGCGCACCTGGCGCCGGTGTCGCTGCCCGGGGGCGACGCCGCCGTGCGCCACCCCCGGCGGATGGCGCTGGCGCACCTGCGGGCGGCGGGGATCGCATGGGACGCGGACCTGCCGCCCGTCGCCGCCTGCACCGCGGCGGAACTGCGCCTGCTCGGCTCCCAGCTGTCCAGCGGCACGGCCTGCGTGCCGACGACCAGCATGGGCCGCCTCTTCGACGCCGTCGCCAGCCTGGTGGGCATCCGCCACGAGTCCCGCTACGAGGCCGAGGCCGCCATGTCCCTGGAGTACGCAGCCCTGGAGTACGCGGCCGCGACGGGGGAGCGTGGGGTCGGGGAGCGCGCGGCGGCGGAGCGTGGGGTCGGGGAGCGCGCGGCGGCGGAGCGCACGGCGGGGTTGGGAGCAGGGGCGCACCCTGCTGCGATTGGGTTGGAGCAGGGCCACCCTGCTGCGATTGGGTTGGAGCAGGGCGACCCTGCTGCGATTGGGTTGGAGCAGGGCCACCCTGCTGCGATTGGGTTGGAGCAGGGCCACCCTGCTGCGATTGGGTTGGAGCAGGGCCACCCTGCTGCATTCCAGCTCAGCCCCGGCGGGGTGCTCGACCCCGCACCCCTGCTCGCCGCGCTCGTCCACGGCCTGCGCGCGGGGGTCGAACCCGGTGCGCTCGCCGCCGCGTTCCATGTCGCTGTGGCCGACGCCGTCGCCGAGGTCGTGGCGCGGGTCGCCGGGCCTGTCCGGCTCGCCGGGCTCACCGGCGGCGTGTTCCAGAACGTGCTGCTCCTGCGCCTCACCCGGGAGCAACTCACCAGTCAGGGCTTCACGGTGTTGACCCACCGCACCGTGGCGCCCAACGATGGGGGGCTGGCTCTCGGCCAGGCCGCGGTGGCGGTCTTGCGCGCACTCGACGAGGAGGGCTCAGGTCGTGGTTGACGGTCAGGGTGAGGACGTCGCGGGACTGCCGCCCGGGCTGCCCGCCGACCTGGCAACCACGGCGCTCGCCCTCGCTCGCCGCTTCGCGGCAGGCGCCACGATGTGGTGCCTCGCGCCGTCGTGGGAGCCGCATGCGCAGCACATCGCGGTCGAGTTCGTGCACCCGGTGATCGTCGGCAAGCGCGCGCTGCCCGCCGTCGCGTTGACCGGGCCCGATCTCGTGGCCACCACCCGGATCTCCGTCCGCCCCGGCGACCTGGTCGTCGCGGTCGCGTCGGCGGCCGAGCCCGCCGTCGCCTCGATCATGCGCAGGGCCCCGGCGTGGGGCGCCACCTCGGTCTGGATCGGCAGCGGCGGGCGGCCTGCAGCGGGGGCGGCCGACCACGTGCTCTGGATCGACGACGACGACCCGCTCCTGCCTGCCACCGGCCGCTTCGTGCTGCTCTACCACCTGCTGTGGGAGCTGACGCACGTCTGCTTCGAGCACCCCGGCCTGCTGACCGAGCCCGCCGACTGCACCGACCAGGTCTGCGTCACCTGCTCCGACGAAGGACGCCTCGGCGAGGTCGTCGGGCCGGGGCGGGTGCGCACCGCGACCGGGATCGAGGACGTGGCGACCCTGCTGGTCGACCCGGTGACCCCCGGCGACCTCCTGCTCGTCCACGCGGGCACGGCAATCAGCCGGGTCACGCCATGACCGCCGACGCACTTCCTCCCGCGGAGGCGGCATGGTGACCGCCGACGCACTTCCTCCCGCGGAGGCGGCATGGTGACCGCCGACGCACTCCTCCCGCGGGATCATGGCCAGCCCCGCACGGGGTGACCGCCGACGCACTTCCTCCCGCGGAGGCGGCATTGTGACCGGCTTCCTCTATCCCTTCCTCGACGCCGAGGAGCGCGACCAGGACACCCTGCTGCGCGACCTGGCCGCGTCGGCCGCGGCCAAGGCCACGGAGAGCGCCTCGCTGCGCGCGTCGACCGTCGCGGCCAGCGCCGACCTCATCGCCACCGCCGCCGCCGAGATGGCCCGCCGGTTCACCGCGGGCGGGCGGCTGTTCGCGTTCGGCAACGGCGGCAGCTCCACCGACGCGGCGACGCTCGTCGCCCTGTTCGCGCGGCCCCCGGTCACGACGGCGCCTCCGCCGGAAGAGGTGCGGGGCCCTCGCCCGCTGCCTGCCTGGTCGCTGGCCGCCGACCAGGCGATCCTCACCGCCCTCGGCAACGACGTCGGCTTCGATCTCGTTTTCGCCCGTCAGCTCATCGCGCGGGCCGGGCCAGGCGACATCGCGGTCGCCATGTCCACGAGCGGCAGCTCCCGCGATCTCACCGCCGGGTTCCGCGAGGCCCGCGCCCGCGGCCTGTACACCGTGGGGTTCGCGGGCTATGACGGAGGCGAGTTCGCGGCGTCGCCGGACGTGGATGTCTGCTTCGTCGTGCGCAGCCAGAGCGTCCACCGCATCCAGGAGGCACAGGCGTTGGTGGGCTACACCCTCTGGGCCGCCGTCCACGAACAGCTGGAGCAGTGACATTGCCAACCAACACCACCCCCCACCTCCCAGCCGCCCCATCGGTCGAGGAGCACTGGTCATGACCCACGCTGGGCCCCGCTTCTCCGAGGGCGAGGTCATCGAGCGCATCGAGTCGTTCCGCCGCCGCCGACCGCGGCTGAAGGACGAGATCATCACGCTCGCACACGGGGCGGGCGGCAAGTCGTCGGCCGCGCTCGTGGACGCCGTGTTCGTCGAGGCGTTCGGCAACGAGCTGGGCGACGGCGCGATCCTCACCGTGCCTGGCGGCCGGGTGGCGATGTCCACGGACTCGTTCGTCGTCCAGCCGCTGCGCTTCCCCGGCGGCTCGATCGGACACCTCGCCGTACACGGCACCGTCAACGACCTCGCGATGGCCGGTGCGGTGCCCCGGTGGCTGTCGGCGGCCTTTGTGCTCGAGGAGGGCTTCTCCATCGCGGAACTGCGCGCGATCGTCGCCGACATGGCCACGGCCGCCGCCGCTGCGGGCGTGCGGATCGTCACCGGCGACACGAAGGTCGTGCCCCGCGGCGCCGCCGACGGGCTGTTCATCACCACGGCCGGAGTCGGCGTCGTCCCGGCTGGGCGGGAGTTCACGCGCGCCCAGCCCGGTGACCGGGTGCTGCTGTCGGGCACCATGGGCGACCATGGCATGGCGGTGATGCTCGCCAGGGGCGACCTGGACATCGAGGCGGACATCGCCTCCGACACCGCCGCGGTCGGCGACATGGTCGAGGCGCTCTGGGCCGCCGCTCCGTCGCTGCGGTTCCTGCGCGACCCCACCCGCGGCGGGGTCGGCACGGTCTGCAACGAGCTCGCGCAGGCCACCGGCCTCGCCGTCGTGCTGGACGAGGAGTCGCTGCCGGTCACGCCGACCGTCAACGGCGCCTGCGAGATGCTCGGCATCGACCCGCTCTACGTCGCGAACGAGGGCAAGGTGCTCGCCGTCGTCGCCCCCGAGGAAGCAGAAGCCGGGCTCGCCGCCCTGCGGGCGCATCCGCTCGGCGCGGCCGCCGTCGACATCGGGGAGATCGGCGCCGAGCCCGCGGCGACGGTCGTGCTGTGCACGGCGTTCGGTGGCACCCGGATCGTAGACATGCTCGTGGGCGACCCGCTGCCCCGAATCTGCTGAGGAGAACGCCATGTGCCTGGGGATTCCGGGACGGATCGTGGAGATCACCGACCGCGCCAACTGCCTGGCGAAGGTGGACATCAGCGGCGTCCAGCGGACGATCAGCGTCAAGCTGCTGGAATGCGAGCTGCCAGAGCCCGACGAGTGGGTGCTCGTCCACGTCGGCTTCGCGATGGCGAGGATCGACGAGAAGGAGGCGTTGTTCACCCTGGCCGCCGTGCAGAAGCTCGGCACCGCCTACACCGACGAGATTGACGCCTTCCGGGGGACAGCATGAAGTTCGTGGACGAGTTCCGTGACCCCGCCGCCGCCCGCGCCCTGCTCGGCGCGATCAGGCGCGTGGGCGACCCCGACCGGCACTACAAGTTCATGGAGGTGTGCGGCGGCCACACGCACACCATCTACCGGCACGGCATCGAGCACCTGCTGCCGTCCAATGTGGAGCTCGTGCACGGGCCCGGCTGTCCGGTATGTGTGATCCCGATGGGCCGCGTCGATGACGCGATGTGGCTCGCCGAGCAACCTGACGTGATCTTCACGTGCTTCGGGGACATGATGCGCGTGCCCGGCTCGAACGGGTCGCTGCTGGACGCGAAGGCGCGCGGCGCGGACGTCCGGTTCGTGTACTCGCCGCTGGACGCGCTGAAGCTCGCCGTGAACCACCCCGAGAAGCAGGTGGTGTTCTTCGCGCTGGGCTTCGAGACCACCGCGCCGTCCACGGCTGTCACGCTGGCCAGGGCCCGCGAGCTGGGGTTGGCCAACTTCAGCGTGTTCTGCAACCACGTCACGATCGTGCCGCCGATCAAGGCCATCCTGGAGTCGCCCGACCTGCGCCTCGACGGCTTCCTCGGCCCTGGGCACGTCTCGACGGTGGTGGGCAACCGGCCCTACCGGTTCGTGCCCGAGGTGTACAACAAGCCGCTCGTGGTGGCGGGGTTCGAGCCGCTGGACATCCTCGCGTCGGTCGCGATGCTGCTCACCCAGCTGCGCGAGGGCCGCTGCGAGGTGGAGAACCAGTACTCGCGGGTGGTCGCCGAGGAGGGCAACCCGGCGGCGTTGGCGTTGATGGCGCAGGTCTTCGCGCTGCGGCCGCACTTCGAGTGGCGCGGGCTGGGGTTCATCGCGCAGAGCGCGCTGCGGCTGTCGGACGCCTACGCCGAGTTCGACGCCGAGCTGCGGTGGGCGATGCCGGGCGTGCGGGTAGCCGACCCGAAGGCATGCCAGTGCGGCGAGGTGCTCAAGGGGGTGCTCAAGCCGTGGGAGTGCAAGGTCTTCGGCACCGCGTGCACCCCGGAGACGCCGATCGGCACCTGCATGGTGTCGCCGGAGGGCGCGTGCGCCGCCTACTACAACTTCGGCCGGATGCACCGGGAGGCAGCGCAGCTTGTCGGACAGAAGCACTAAGGGCGGCCTCACTGAGGGAGCCGCGCTCTTCGCTCGCTACGCCGACGCCCCCAACGCGTTGGGCTACTGCGGGCCACCCGAAGGGATCGGCACGACAGAAGCCGAGGTCAGGGCGTCAGCGCGGCGGTTCTCCGGCGTGTGGCCCTACCTTCAGGTGCTCGCCAGGCTGACAGGAACGCCGGACCCGCTCGACGCCCGTCTGGTCGAGGCGTACTGGCTGGGCCGCGACCTGGGCGTCGACACAGGAGCGTTCGGCCGCGAGCTGCTCGCCCTGCTCGGACCACGGGCCGGGGCGTACTGGACGCACCTGAGCGCCGACCTGCTCGCCGAGGCCGCGCCCGACCACGGGTTCCACGTGTTCGGGGTCTACCCGTGGTCGCGGCTGCTCGCGGCGGGCCCGCAGCCGCTGGAAGTGCTGGACAGCTGCCGCATCCGCTGGGGGACGGTGGTGGGCCTCGACCCGTTGACGGTGTCGTCACCCCGCCTGACCTGGGACGGGGCGCGGCTGGGCGTGGACGAGCCGACCCTCGGACCCGTCACTGGCGACGGCGTGGCGCTCGGCGACGCCGTGGCGGTGCACTGGGATCGCCTCGTCGACGTGCTCACGCCCGACCAAGCCGAGGTCCTCGCGACCAACACGCGACACCGCCTCGAGGTCACCAACATGCGGCTGGGTAGTGCGGCGGGGTGAACAAACTGCCCCGACCCGCGCAGAGATCGCCCGAACCCGCGGCCTGGCGGACGACCTCGCACCCCGGCCTGCGACCTCGCACCTCGCCGACGGCCTGCGAGGTCGGGCTGCGGGGAGCGTGGTTGGTGCTCTCGTGCCGGTGGCGGGCGGGCGGGGCGGCAATGGCCGAGTCATTGCCTCGGCGCGGCGGCTGTCGTGGCCCGTGGCGGTAGAGGTCGTGAGGCCGTCGGTAACGGTCGAGGTCGACGTGGCGGGGGTTGTGTCGCGGCGAAATCCCGCTGGTGTCGACCTCGACGGGCAGAGCATCGTTCAGGCGACGGTGGTGGAGTGCTGCGGAGTGTGGTGACTGCGGCGAGACGACGGTGAGCGGGGTTTGGTCGGGCCCTGGCCCAGCACGATCTCCCCCACCGCACCCCGCGCCGCACGATCTCCACCACCGCACCCCGCGCCGGCACCTTGATCAACACGAGCTAAGAGCGCCCGGCACATGAGGCACATGGCGTGACAGTTCCTCGCAGGGTCCGCCGGCGCTTCGCAGGGTCTGTGGACCCTGCGAAGTGCGTGTGCAGTCTGCGAAGTGGCGCGGGTGGGGCGGAGCGGACGTCCCCGGGGTTTGGTGGAGGCCGCGGCCCGCGCCGAGATCGCCGCGCCGCGCTGGGGTGGGCTGGACAGGTGGCGGTGTGCGGATGGCGCCGAACAGCCCGGCCGAGGCGGGGGCGAGGTCATCTCCCCCCGGGGGGCGAGGTCATCTCCCCTCGGGGGGCGAGGTCGCGCCCGGCCCGGCCGACTGCGCACGCCGCGGGCTGAGTGTGCAGCCCCCGGCCGACTGCGCACGCCGCGGGGTGATGTGGCCCCCCTGGCCGACTGCGCACGCCGCGGGGTGATGTGGCCCCCCTGGCCGACTGCGCACGCCGCGGGGTGAGGTCACTCCCCGGTCGACTGCGCACGCCGCAGGGGGAGGTGGCCCCGCCCCGGACGACCGCGCACCCCGGCGGGGGTACCTCGCACCTCGCGCGCGGAGTGTGAGGTGCCGTTGCGGGGTGCGACGTGGGGCGGGGTGGTCGGTGAGGACGCCGGTGGTGGGCGCCGTCGGCCCGTCGGCCCGTCGGCCCGTCGGCCCGTCGGCCCGGCGGCCCGGCGGGCGCGGCGTCGCCCGGCGGGGCGAAGGGCAGCAGCGGGCCGAGTGTGCAGCAGGGCCACCCTGCTGCGACTGGGTCGGAGCAGGGCCACCCTGCTGCGATGCGGACTGGCCGCCCAGCCCCGACGCGGTGCCCGAGGCGAGGCTCGTCACCCCATCGGCTGGGCCCGTGATCGCCAGCAGCGGTGCCACTGGTGCACCAACACTCCCGTGGCACCACTCTCGCCGATCATGCGGGCCAACCGTCAATCCGGTCGATCGGCAACCCCGCCGCCGCGGCGCGGAGGACGAGCGCGGCCCCCGACGAGGTGCCGTACACCGACGCCGACCCCCCGGTGGCGTCGATCACGGCGGCGAGGTCCTCGATCTCCCGCTCGACGGCGAACGGCGGGGTGTCACCGCTCTCCCCGCGGCCCCGACGGTCATAGATGAAGACCGTGTACCGGTCGGCCAGCAGCTCCGCGAGCGGACGCCCACCGTGGAATGCGCGGTGACAGTTCGCGCCGTCGACCAGCACAACGGCCTGCCCGCTGCCGGTGAGTTCGTAGGCGATCGGCGTGCCGTCGGCTGAGGTGACGTGGGGCATCAAATCTCCCGGGCTTGGTGGTCCGTCGTGGGTGAGACCGCGACCGGCGCCCGAACTCATCGGCCCACACATTTATTGGGAGCACGCCGTCCTCGGACCCCGGGGGGAGCGGGGCCAGGGCCGCAGCGGCCCATGATCGGCAGGAGTGGTGCCAGTGGTGCGCGGATGCTCGCCATGCACCACTCCCGGCGATCACTGGCTCAGCAGTCGGGGGCGAACACCCACCGGCGGCCACGCCGCCACTTTGCCGGGCCCCGCCCGCGTCGCAGCAGCACGGCACACCGCCTTGCGCTCACCACAGCGAGCTGCGATCCGACCTACCCCATCACCCGCCGGGCATCAGCCGCGAATCAACTCCAGTGCTGCCTCTCCTTCAGCCGCAGCGGACCACAGGGTGGACCACACTTGGTCGAGGAGCGCGACATCGCCGGGATCCTCGACCTTCCACTCGCCGACGAACGTCTCCGATCCACCGTAGGGCGGGTCTACCTCCGGTTCCCAGATGACGAAGTTGGACCACAGCGCCATGACGACCGGCGATGTCGGCAGGACGGCTAACTCCACGGTCGGCAGCCGCGTGAGCGACACGAGCCGGTCCCGCTGCGCCGCGAGCACCTCTTCGCCGCCGACCGGATTGTGGAGCACCTGCTCGGCAATGAGGAAGGAGAACCGGCGTCCCTCCTCGTACAGGATCCTCTGGCGCTCGATGCGTTCGGCCACCGCTGCTTCGACATCGCGCGTGCGGCCCAAGGCCAATACGGCCCGCGCATACTCCGGGGTCTGCAGGAGGCCGGGGATGATGGTGGGCTGGAAGTTCCGCACCCTCCTCGACGCTGCTTCCCGCGCCCGGAACTCGCGCTGGGCGTGGCCTTGTTCGTCGAGGAGCGCGTCCCAGCCGCGGGTGCGGGCGTGGAGTGCCTCGGCCAGAGCGAGCACCTTGGCTGCGGTCTCCTCGTCGGCCTGACACGCTTCCAGCCACGCCCGCACCACGGGCAGGGATGGCAGGGTTTGGCCGCGCTCGATCCGCGACACCGTAGCCTGCGTGGTCTTGCCGATCTTCGTGGCCAGGGGCCGCCCTCCAAGCCCGGCCTGCAGCCGCAGGCGCATCAGCTCGGCGCGCAGCCGGTCGCGTTGCGAGTCAGGCACAGGGGGTGACGTCCGCGCGTGCAAGCCACTCGTTCAGTGGCACCGCATACGAGGCAACCCGCCTCACCTCTGCGGCCAGCTCGGCAACCCTGGACGGGTCGGTGACGAGCTCGCGACGATCCACCGACCCGTCAAGGCGGTAGTGCATCACCACGGCGTGGGCGTCGGTCCGGGACTCGTCGAACACCCACACGTCCAGGAAGTCTCGACGTCCGACATCGCCACGGGACGCGATCACCACCTGGTCCCCGACCGCCTGCGACTCGCGGTAGCCGTCGAGCTGGTAGCGCTGGTAGTCGGTGGGCGGGTCGTCGAACACCCGTACCCGGCGCCACGACTTCCCACCCAGGACGGTGGAGGTGGCGATGCGGGCTAGCCACGGGTCAGTGCGCACTGACCGCTCTGGGCGGGCCAGACCCCGGCTCCTCGCTTCGAGGCGCCGACCCTCCGTTCCGCCAACCGCGTAGGCAGCCAGGGTCTCCAGTCGGACGACAGTGGAGTGGAAACGGTCGAACAGGGCGTCGAACGAGGAGGCGTCCAGGTCGATCACAGCTGCGCGAGCAGGGCCCGCCACGTCTCGGCCGAGTAGCGCAGGTCCCGCTCGATGCTCGGATCCGCCGCGTCTGGGCCGCGAACGATGATCTCGCGGGTGTCCTCGTCGAGGTGAATCGACGGGCAGTCCCCGCCATCGCAGCCGCTGGCCAGCAGGCGCAGGCTCATTGGACCCTCCAGATCCAGAGTGATGCAGACCGAACCGCCCCATAGTCGGACATCCTTCCCCGACTGGTCAACGGGCGGGGTTGCGCCCCTGCCGTGTGATGAGTCACAGTGACTCTTAACTGACTCATATCGATACATGAAGCTCTCGTCCACTTCGGGAGAGGAGCTGGGGAGCACCTGATGCACCCGATGGTCACGCTGATCCGGTCGGAGCCGGGCATGGCCGCGCGGCTGATGGCCGAGCACGCCGATGACGGCCGCGGGCGATGCCGGGTTTGTTCGTCCGGCGCGTCCTCAGGTCATTACCGCTGGCCTTGCGCCATCTACCGCTACGCCGCCGCCGCCACGGACGAGGCCACTGGCAGTAGATGAACATGACGTGGCTTCATGGGCGCAGCGTGCGCAGGATGTGCTCCAGCTCCTCCACTCTCCGGTTCGGCGGCAGGACCAGCGTCGGCATGTCGGCTCCCGCCGCGTACCAGCGGTCCAGCGTGGCCTTGGCCGCCTCGGCGTCACCGCTGATCGTGAGCTCGTCGACGAGAACCTGCGCCGCGGCGGGCACCGTGGGAGGCGCGCCGCGGGGGTTGGCCGCGACCACCGCGTCGACGGCGTCGCCAAAGCCCCGCTCCCGCAGGGTCGCGGCGTAGAGCGGGCCCATGCTGGTCAGGTAGAACGCCACCCACCACGCGGCCACGTCGCGGCCCACATCGGGATCGGGCAGCAGCGCCACCGGGATACCGGGACGGATCTGCGGCCGCGCCTGTCCCCCACGGGCGGCGCCATCGTCCAGCAGGCGCGTCCCTTCCTTGAGCCCACTCACCGGCAGCAGGAACGGCAGCCAGGCGTCGGCGAGCTCGCCGCACAACCCGATAGCCAGCGGCCCGAGCGCGGCCAGCTGCAGCGGCACCCGGGACCGGGGCGGCACGGCCAGCCGCAGCCCCTTGCCACCCGTCGAGCCGATCATGCGCCCGCCGTCGAGGAGTCCCCGAACCTGGCGCGCGACCGCGGCCAGCCGCGCGACAGGAGCGCGGAACGGCACGTCGTGCAGGCCCTCGGCCAGCTGGGGGCTGCCCGCGCCGAGTCCGAGCGCGAACCGCCCGCCGGACACCTCCGCGAGCCCGGCCGCCAGCATCGCAATGCTCGCCGGGCTGCGGCCCCAGACGTTGAGCACGCCGGTGCCGAGCTCGATCCGCGTCGTGCGGGTCGCGATCTCGGTGAGCAGCACGGCCGCGTCGTACCCCCAGCCCTCGGCGACGGAGAAGGCGCTGTAGCCCAGCTCCTCGGCCAGGACGGCCACGCGGAGCACCACGTCGCGGCGGGTCTCCAACGGCGTGATGCCGACCCCCAACGGGCGCATCTGCATCATTCCGATTCCACCTTCCTGGCCAGCATGACCCTCGTCGTCTCCGGGATGAGCACCGTGGCCTGCGTGGGCGCGAACCCGGCGCGCCGCAGCCTGCCTGCCAACTCGGCCGTGGTGAACGAATGCGCGTCCGGCCGCCAGGCCAGGTACTGCAGGAACCAGAGTGCAGCGGCGGCGGGCCCGGGCTGGTCGTCGTCGAGCATGAAGTCGTGCACCACGAGCAGGCCTCCCGCGGCGAGGCTCCCGTGTGCCGCGGCGAGCACGTCGTCGATCTCGATCTCGGCCAAGGCGCTGACCAGGTAGGACATCAGCACCACGTCTTGCTCGTCTGGCCAGCGTTGTCGGGTGGCGTCGCCGCTGCGCAGGTCGATGCGCGCGTCGAGGCCCTCGGCGTCGCGGTACCCGCGGGCGACGTCGAGCACTTCGGGGAAGTCGAGCAGTGTGGCCTGCAGGTCGGGATTGGCGGCGCAGAACGCGATCGCGAACGCGCCGCTGCCGCCCCCGACGTCCAACAGCCTGCGCGCGCCGGGCAGCGGAAGCCGGTCGGCCAGCGCCCGCGCGGCCGCGAGCGAACCGGCGTGCTGGGCGACGGTGAACGTCGTCGCCTCCTCCGGTGTCGACATCAGCTCGCCGAACCCGTCGAAGGCCGAGCCCTTGCCCCCGATCCCGGCGTCGAGGTGCAGCAGCGCGGGGTAGATCTGGCGGCCGATCTGCAGCCGGTAGTAGTCGCCGATGTCGCCCGCCGCGCCCCGTACCAAGTAGCGATGGGCGGCCGGGGCGTTGGCGTACCCGTCCCCGTCCCCGACGACGAGGCCGAGCGCGGCGAGCGAACGCAGCAGCGTGGTGATCCGGTGCGGCGCCACGGTCAGTGCGGCGCTCAGCTCAGCGGACGTGCGCGGTCCGTCGGCGAGCGCGGTGAACAGGTCGATCTCGAGTGCGGCGAAGAGCGCTTTGGACGCGATGAAGCCGTAGGCGATGTCGGCGATGTCGCGCCGTCCCGTCGCCGTCCGCGCAGGAATACGCATTTGTGCCCCTCCTGTCCGTTGCGCACTACTCTCGTTTGGAGGGCTTGCATTCGAGTTGCACCGGTATCGGAGACGCGTGGAGTTCCGGATTCTGGGACCGCTTGAGGTCGTCGACGGCGGAGTGCCCGTCGCGGTCGGCGGTCCGAAGCCACGCGCCCTGCTCGCCGCGCTCCTGCTCCGCCCGGGATCGGTCCTCTCGACCGACCGGCTGGTGACCGCGGTGTGGGGCGCCGCCCCGCCGCGGGACGCGATCGGCGCGCTGCGCGCCTACGTCTCCCGGCTGCGGACGGTAATGCCGGGGGCGCGGCTGCGCTGGCGGGCTCCCGGTTACCTCCTCGACGTCGCCGAAGGGGAGCTCGACGCCGCCGAGTTCACGCGGCTGCTCGGGCTGGGCCGTGAACACGCCGCGGCCGCCGACTACGACCGGGCGGTGGAGCTGCTCGACGCCGCGCTGGCGCTGTGGCGGGGGGACGCGCTCGTCGAGTTTGACGCGGCTGACATCGACGCCGACGGGCACCTGGGCCGACTCGCCGACCTGCGGTTGTCCGCCGCGGCGGAACGGGCCGAAGCGATGCTCCTCACGGGCCGCGGCCGGGAGGTCGTGGCCGAGCTGGAGGTGTTGACCGGCCTGCACCCGCACCGCGAGGCCCTGTTCGCCCTGCTCATGCGGGCGCTGTACGCGAGTGGCCGCCAGGCCGACGCGCTCGGCGTCTACCGGTCGTTGCGGCAGCGGCTCGTCGACGAGCTCGGCGTCGAACCGTCCGACGCCACCCGCGAAGTGCACCGGCAGATGCTGGAGCAAGACCCCGCCCTGACCCCGGCCGGTCGCGCACCGGCAGGCAACCTGCCGCGACGCGGCGCGGCGCTCGTCGGACGGGAAGGCGCGGTCGCCGCCGTCGCGAGCGCGCTGCGGGCGGCGCCTCTGGTGTCGTTGACGGGGGTGGGCGGGGTCGGCAAGACGCGGCTGGCCATCGAGGTCGCCGCCGGGGAACGAGACCGGTTCGCCGACGGCGCGTGGCTCTGCGAGCTGGCCCCGCTCGGCGACGGCGGTTCGGTGGCGCACGCGGTCGCCGCCGCGCTCCGCGTGCAGCAGCGGCACGGCGCGACGATCGAACAGACGGTCGTCGACTACCTCGCCCACCGGTCGCTGTTGCTCGTGCTGGACAACTGCGAGCACGTGTTGGACGCCGCGGCGCGGCTGGCGGCGGGGGTGGTCGCGCACTGCCCCGACGTCGTTGTGCTGGCCACGAGCCGGGAACCCCTCGGTGTCGCGGGCGAGCAGATCTGGCCGGTCCCGCCGCTGCCGCTCCCGGAGGCCACCACGCTGTTCGTGCAGCGGGCGCGGGCCACCCGCCCGGACTTCGATCCCGAACGGGAGCACGCGGGCGCGGTGGCGGAGATCTGCCTGCGGGTCGACGGCCTGCCGCTGGGGATCGAGCTGGCCGCGGCGCGCACGCGGGCGATGAGCGCCGCCGAGATCGCGAGCAGGCTCGACGACGTCAACCTGCTCGCCCACGGGCCGCGCACGGCCCAGCCCCGTCACCAGAGCCTCGCCGCGGCGATCGAATGGTCCTACCGGCTGCTGGAGAAGCCGGAGCAGCAGCTGTTCGCCCGGATGTCGGTGTTCGCGGGCGGAGCGGACCTCGCCGCGGTGCACGCCGTCTGCGCCGAGCCGGGGACCACGGAGATCGAGACGCTCGACCTGGTTGCCGCGCTCGTCGACAAGTCGATGGTCGGGGCAGCCGGAGACGGGGGCACCACCCGCTACCGTGTCCTGGAGACGTTGCGGGCGTACGGCCGGGAGCGGCTCTTCGCGGTCGAGTCGATCGCCAGGCGGCACGCCGAGCACTTCGTCGCCCTCGCCGAAGTCGCCGCCCACGGCGTGCAGGGCGTCGATGAGCAGGCATGGGTCGCGGCGACGTTGCCCGACGCGGACAACCTGCGCGCGGCGCTGGAGTTCACCTACGCCGAACGGGACGTCGACCTCGGGCTGCGCCTGACCGTGGCCCTGCCCGAGGTGCTGCAGGTCCGGCGGGGCTTCGAGACTTCGACGCTGACGGAGCGCATCCTCGGTCTGGCGAGTCCTGGCCACCCCCTGTTCGCGGCCGCGGTGGGGGCGGTGGCCCGCGGCGCGTGGTGCGTCGGCGACTTCGTCAGAGCAAACCGCCTCGCCGCCCAGGCCGCAGGGGCGGTACTCGGGCCGGGCACCGCGCGGTCGGGGCACCCCGCCGACGTGGCCGCGGACGTCGCGCTCTACCGCGGCGACGTCGACGCCGCCGAGGCGCACTACGCGGAGCAGGTCGTCCGCGCGCGCCGCGAAGGCGATCGGATCAGGCTGGTGTGGACGCTGTACTACGTCGCGATCTGCCACGCGGTGCGGCGCAACCCCGAGCGCGGGGTCGCCGCGGCGCGGGAAAGCCTCGAGGTGGCTACGGCAACCGGCAACCCGACCGCCCTCTCGATGGCGCGCTACGCGCTCGGGCTCGTGCTCAAGAAGGCCGAACCCGACCGCGCGCTGGTGCTCCTCGACGAGGCCGTCGCCCTGGCGGCGTCGGTGCACAACTTCTGGTGGGAGGGCATCGCGCTGATGGAGGCCGCGGCCACCCGTGCGGTGCACGGCGACGCCGTGGAGGCCGCGGGCGCGCTCGTCGCGGTGCTCGACGTCTGGGACCGGGTCGGCGACTGGACCCAGCAATGGCTCAACCTGCGCTACGTGGTCCGGCTGCTCGTGCGGCTGGGCGCCGAGCAGGACGCCGCGGTGCTGCACCACTGTCTGCTCGCGGCGGGCAAGCCGTCGTCGCTGGACCCGGAGCGGGCCGCCCGGCTGCTGGACGGGCCAGACGGCCCGCGGTTCGCCGCCGGGGCGCGGCGCGGGGCCGCGCTGGGCGCCGCCGAGGCGGTCACGCTCGCCCGCGACAGCCTGTCGCGGCTGCGGTCTCAAGGTGCTCGAGGTGCGCTCTAGCTGACGTCCGGCACAGCGCGCGCACAACAGGCACCATGGGGTTATGCCCGATGACCCCTTTGGTGACGCGTTCGGCCCGCTGGGTCCACTCGTCGGTCGGATACTCGGCGATCTCGGGTCGTTGGGCGACCTCGGGTCGCTCGGCGACCTGCGCCCTCCGCCCGGCACCCGCGGCACCCGCGGCTTGGACCGGTTCGGCCGCGACCTCACGGCCGACGCCCGCGCGGGCCTGCTCGATCCGGTCATCGGCCGCGACGATGAGATCGACCAGGTGCTGGAGGTGCTCGCCCGGCGCACCAAGAACAACCCGGTGCTGCTGGGCGACCCCGGCGTCGGCAAGACCGCGATCGTCGAGGGGATCGCGCGCCGCATCGCCGACGGCGACGTCCCGGCGGGCCTGCGCGAGGTCCGGCTGGTGGCGCTGGACCTCGCGGGCATGGTCGCGGGCACCAAGTACCGCGGCGAGTTCGAGGAGCGGCTCACGAGCCTGATCCGGGAGGTCACCGCGGCCGGGCCGTCGCTGGTCGTGTTCGTCGACGAGCTGCACCAGGTGGTCGGCGCAGGATCGGCCGAGGGCGCCCCGATGGACGCGGGCACCATCCTCAAGCCCGCGCTCGCCCGCGGCGAGCTGCGGCTGATCGGCGCCACCACGCAGGAGGAGTACCGCCGCCACATCGAGAAGGACGCCGCGCTGGAGCGCCGGTTCGAGCCGGTCACGGTCCCGGAGCCGACGGTCGAGCAGACGGTGGAGATCCTGCGCGGCCTGCGCGGCCGCTACGAGGAGCACCACGGCGTCACGATTTCGGACGCGGCGTTGCAGGCGGCCGCCGAGCTGTCGGACCGCTACGTCCGCGACCGCTTCCTGCCCGACAAGGCCATCGACCTCATCGACCGCGCCGCGGCCCGCGCGGGCATGCGGTCGCCGAGCAGCGCGGCGTCCAAGGAGGTCGAGCAGCTCACGCGGGCCCGCGACGTGGCCGTCGACGCCGAGGACTACGAGCGCGCCATGGTGCTCACCCGCGAGCTGGAGCGGCTGGCGGGCCGTGCCGCGGGCGCCGGTCCCTCGCTGGACAAGAAGCCGCAGATCACGGCGGACGACGTCGCGCAGATCGTCGCGCGGCGCACCGGCATCCCCGTCGCCGAGCTGGGCGCGGTCGAGCGCGACCGCCTGCTGCGCCTCGAGGAGCTGCTGCACCGGCGCATCGTCGGGCAGGACGAGGCCGTGGAGGCCGTCGCCGACGCCGTGCGCAGCGGCCGGGCGGGGCTGGGGCACCCGGGGCGGCCGGTCGGGTCGTTCCTGTTCCTCGGCCCGACGGGTGTGGGCAAGACCGAGCTGGGCCGGGCGCTGGCCGAGGCGCTGTTCGGCTCGCCGGACAAGCTCGTCCGGCTGGACCTGTCCGAGTACACCGACCGCTCAGCGGTCACCCGCATGATCGGCGCTCCGCCCGGGCACGTCGGCTACGACGACGCGGGGCAGCTCACCGAGGCCGTGCGCCGCGACCCCTACACCGTCCTGCTGCTCGACGAGCTGGAGAAGGCCCACCCGGAAGTCGCCGCGCTCCTGTTGCAGGTGCTGGACGCCGGGCGGCTCACCGACGCGCACGGAAGGGTCGTCGACTTCCGGCACGCCATCGTGATCATGACGAGCAACGTGGGCGCCGACCGGATTCTGGCCGCCGAGGAGATCGACGACGTCCGCGAGGCCGTACTCGCCGAGGCCAGAACCCGGCTTCGGCCCGAGTTGGTCGGCCGGGTCGACGAGGTGGTGTTGTTCTCCCGCCTCACCCGCGAGGAGCTGCGCCGGATCGTCACGCTGCTGCTGGAGGAGACCCGAGGGCGGCTGGGCGCGCGGGGGGTCGAGCTGACGCTGGACGACGCGGCCGTCGACCTGCTCGCCGGACGGGGGCAGCGGCCGGAGCTGGGCGCGCGCCCCCTGCGGCGCACGATCGGCCGGGAGGTCGAGCGCCGCCTGGCGCGGATGCTGCTGGCGGGCGACGTGACGCCCGGGCAGCGCGTGCAGATCACCGCCCAGGGCGAGGAGCTGGTCCTGCGGGTCGAGTGAACGGAGCGGTTCCGCGGAACCGCGCC